>NZ_VWWQ01000001.1:0-1224680 GCF_011752915.1 Comamonas sp. Tr-654 | reverse complement strand
GTGTTTGGTGCCCAGGAGAGGACTCGAACCTCCACGGAGTTACCCGCTAGTACCTGAAACTAGTGCGTCTACCAATTCCGCCACCTGGGCATTTCAGAGTGATTGAATTATATAGCAGTTGATCTAGCGCAGATGCCGGTTTGCGCATGTTTTTCAAAAAATTCAGCGCAGTCGATCGAGAGGGGCAGAAACGAAAAAGCCGCTGCATTTGCATGCAGCGGCTTGTCGTGTTTGGTGCCCAGAAGAGGACTCGAACCTCCACGG
This sequence comes from Comamonas sp. Tr-654, assembly GCF_011752915.1. NCBI lineage: Bacteria > Pseudomonadati > Pseudomonadota > Betaproteobacteria > Burkholderiales > Comamonadaceae > Comamonas > Comamonas sp. Tr-654. The sequence continues at coordinate 1,224,416 of NZ_VWWQ01000001.1, read as the reverse complement.
AGTTACCCGCTAGTACCTGAAACTAGTGCGTCTACCAATTCCGCCATCTGGGCTTTCAGGGAAGCTCGTATTGTAATGCAATTTCTTGCGTTCAACCCGAATCTTCAAATTCTCTAAGATGCCGCTTGGCTTGAAAGCATTCCTTTGGGGGAATGTTTTCCAAGTTTGTTTCAACCCTTGCAGGTTGTCGTTAAACTTGGTGCCCAGGAGAGGACTCGAACCTCCACGGAGTTACCCGCTAGTACCTGAAACTAGTGCGTCTACCAATTCCGCCACCTGGGCATCTCAGGAAAGACATAGATTGTATATCAAAAAAATGAACCCTCGCGCAAAAGTTGCCGATATGAACGAAGAAATTTTGGGCACAGTGCAGGGCCACCGCGACGGTCACGGCTTCGTCGTCCGCGACGATGGTGAGCGTGACATCTACCTTCCCCCCAATGAAATGCGTGCGGTGCTGCACAAGGACCGAGTCCAGGTGCGCATTGCCCGTCATGATCATCGCGGTCGCCCTGAAGGGCGCGTGGTGGAAATTGTGGAGCGTCCCGATCAGCCCATCATTGGTCGCTTTCTGCAGGAAAGCGGTGTGTGGCTTGTGGCGCCTGAAGACAAACGCTACGGCCAGGACATTCTGATTCCTTCCAACGCCACGGGTGCTGCCAAGCCGGGGCAGGTGGTGGTGGTGGAGTTGACGGAGGCCCCGGCCCTGTTTGGTCAGCCCGTGGGGCGCATCGTCGAAGTGCTGGGCGAAGTGGATGACCCCGGCATGGAGATCGAGATTGCGGTGCGCAAGTATGGCGTGCCGCATATCTTCTCCGACGCCTGTCTGGAGCAGGCCAAGGCGCTGCCTGAAAAAGTCCGCCCCGCAGACTGCAAGCACCGTATCGACCTGACCGATATTCCTCTGGTCACCATCGACGGTGAAGATGCTCGCGACTTTGACGATGCCGTGTATTGCGAGCCTGCCAAGGTGGGGCGAAGCAAGGGCTGGCGCCTGCTGGTGGCGATTGCTGACGTGAGCCACTATGTGACCACGGGCAGCGCCATCGATATCGATGCCTACGACCGCGCCACCAGCGTGTACTTCCCGCGTCGCGTGATTCCCATGCTGCCGGAAAAGCTCAGCAACGGCCTGTGCTCGCTGAATCCTGACGTGGATCGGCTGTGCATGGTCTGCGACATGCTGATCACGGCGCAAGGCGAGATCCATGCATATCAGTTCTACCCGGCAGTCATGCACAGCCATGCGCGCTTCACTTATACCGAGGTGGCGGCAATCCTGGCCAATACGCGGGGGCCGGAAGCGGCCAAGCGCAAGGACCGCGTGCAGGACTTGCTGAATCTGTATGGTGTCTTCCAGTCCCTGCTCAAGGCGCGCGAGGCGCGTGGTGCGGTGGACTTCGAGACGACCGAGACGCAGATCGTCTGCGACGACAACGGTCGCATTGAGAAGATCGTGCCGCGCACCCGCAACGATGCGCACAAGCTGATTGAGGAAGCCATGCTGGCGGCCAATGTCTGCAGCGCTGATTTCATCGACCAGAGCGGGCAGCTGGGGCTGTTCCGTGTGCACGACAAGCCTTCGCTGGAGAAGCAGGAAATCCTGCGCAACTACCTCAAGGCCATGGGCGTGAGCATGAGCATCAGCGAGAACCCTTCGACCAAGGAGTTCCAGCAGATTGCCAATGCCACCAAGGACAGGCCTGACTCGCAGCAGATTCACACCATGCTGCTGCGCTCCATGATGCAGGCCTTTTACACGCCGGAGGGCTCGGGTCACTTCGGCTTGGCCTTTGAGGCCTATACCCACTTCACTAGCCCGATTCGCCGTTATCCCGACTTGCTGGTGCACCGCGTGATCAAGGCGGAGCTGAACGGCACGCACTACAAGCTGCCCAGCCTGCCCACGCCGGGCGAGGCCGAAGCGAAGATGGCCAAGCGTCTGGCTTCGCGTGTGGTCGCGCCGGGTCAGAAGCCGCGCAAGCGTTCGGCGGCCAAGGAGTTCCAGGCCTGGGAAGCCGCCGGCTTGCACTGCAGTGCCAACGAGCGCCGCGCCGACGAGGCCAGCCGCGATGTGGAGGCCTGGCTCAAGTGCAAATACATGCGTGAGCATCTGGGCGAGGAGTTTGCGGGTACGGTGTCCTCGGTGACGACCTTCGGCGTCTTTGTGACGCTGGATGCCATGTATGTAGAAGGTCTGGTGCATATCACCGAACTGGGCGGCGATTACTTCCGCTTCGACGAAGCCCGGCAGGAGCTGCGCGGCGAGCGCTCGGGTGTTCGCTATGGAATCGGTGCACGAGTGCGCGTGCAAGTCAGTCGCGTGGATCTGGATGGGCGTCGCATCGACTTCCGCCTGGTGCGCGATGGCGAGGACGGTCTGGTGCAGTCGCCCCGCAGCGGCCGCGGTCAGGCCAAGGATGAGGGGCGTGGGCGCCGTGATGCCCGTGATTCGCGTGACGAGCGCAGTGCGGGAGGCTATTCCGACAAGTGGAGTCGTCGTGACGCCAAGGCCAATCGTGCGCAGCGCAATGCTGCTGCAGGGCCTGCTGCAGCGCCGGAGCTCGATCGCTCCAGGCAAGGTCGTAAGGCAGCCAAGAAGGTCATGCTGAAAAGCGTGAATCTGGCGGCGCTGGAGGCGGAATACGTGCAGGCTCCCAAGCCCGAGCCTGTGGCGGAGCCCGTCGCTGTGGCCGTGGTTGCCAAGCCGCGCAAGGCGGCAGGCAAGAAGCAGGTTGCCGCCTTGCTTGCGCCTGATGCGCAGCCTGTCTCCGTTGCCAAGACAGCGGCCAAGCCCGAATCCAAGACCACGGCCAAGGTGGCGGCGAAGTCTGTGGCGAAATCGGCGCCCAAGGCTCCAAAGGCCGCAGCCAAGCCCGTGGCGCGTGCCAAGGCCGCGCCGGCAAGCAAAACCAGCAAGCGCAAGACCGAACGCTGATTGTTCGCTTGCGAAGCACTGAAGGCCTTGCCGGATACCGGTAAGGCTTTTTTCTTGCGCTGCTTACTGCTCGCCCAGGTGCATTGCCAGGGCACTGGCGCTGAACGGGCGGTCTGCGGGCCAGCGATCTGCGAGCTGGCCGTGGCGCAAGGCCCCCTCTATGGCTGCCATATCGGCGCTGCAACCCTGTGCCCATAGCGCGGCGATCAGCCCGGCCAGCACATCGCCCGTGCCGCCGGTGGCCAGGCGGGCATTGCCGCTGGCATTGATCCAGACTTGCTGCTGCGGGTTGGCAACAACCGTGCCCGAGCCCTTTAGCAGCACCGTGCACTGAAATTTGCGGGCCAGTTGCAGGCAGGACTGCAGGCGGTCGGCTTGCACTTGGGCGGTACTGGTCTGCAGCAGGCGCGCGGCTTCCAGTGGGTGGGGTGTCAGAACCGTGCCTTGCTGGCGCGCGGCGCGCAGGCCCAGCTGCTGTGCCAGCGTGGGGTTGGCGGCAACGGCGTTGAGGGCATCGGCATCGAGCACCAGCTGCGGCGCCTGGCTCAGTATGTGGGGCAGCCAGGCCTGCACGGCTTCGCCGCCACCGCAGCCGCAGACCACGGTGGCCTGGCCCCAGTCCTGGGCTTCAGGCCGGCGCAGCATGATTTCTGGCCAGAGGGCAATGCCATGCGGCAGTGCTTCATCCAGCAGGGCCAGCATGACGCGGCCGGCTCCGGCGTGCAGTGCGGCGAGTGCCGCCAGCCAGGCCGCGCCCGTCATCGACAGGCCGCGCAAGCCCAGGCCTTCGCCCCCGAGCACGGCCACGTCGCCAAAACTGCCTTTGTGACTGGCGTGCGGGCGTGCACTCGAGGAAGCGGAGGAGGAGGTGTTCAGATGCGCCGTGGGCCGCGCTGCAGCGGGATTGGTCATCTCGGGAGTGCCGGCAATGCCGCAGCCCAGGTCGTCCCACCAGATCTGTCCACAGGCATCGCGGCCCTGGCCGGTGAACAGGCCGGGCTGCAGGGTCAGCAAGGCAAGCGTGTGGCGCGGTTGCCTGGCGGCGATATGGCCGGGCGCGAACTCCCTCAGATACTGACCGGTGTCGGCATCGAGACCGGAGGCAAGGTCGACACAGAGTACGGTGCAGGCGCACTGCCGAACCTGGGCCAGCAGTTGCAGCAGGCGCAGCTCCGCAGTCGAGGCCTTGTCAGAGGGGCGCGGGCTCAGTCCTATGCCCAGCAGTGCATCGATGCACAGGTCTTGTGGTCCCAGGTCGACGGGGGCGTCATGCAGCCACTGCACGCCAGCCTGCCTGGCCTTGTCCCGGGATATCTGTGTGTCGGATGGCAGTTCGGCAGGTGCGTGTACTTCGCTGACCATGATCCGCGCGTGGGGCAGTATGGTTCTGAGCTGCGCTGCTGCCTCAAAGCCGTCGCCGCCGTTGTTGCCCGGGCCGCAGGCGATCCAGATGCGTTGTGCGTGTGGGGCTATTGCCAGCGCCAGTTTTGCGACGGCAAGGCCTGCACGCTCCATCAGCTGGTGGGGAGGCAGGCGTCTGGCGCAATCCTGCTCAATCTGGCGCGTGGCGACGGTACTGAATAGCGGCCAGCCCTGGCCGGCTGCCATGGAGGCGGGCGGGGTGTCGGTTGGAGAAATGCGCAGCATGGTCCGAGGATAGCCTCAGGCTGCGCATTTGTGGATTTTGATGATTTTTGCCATGTAGCTCAATGACCATAGGCGGTTGTAGCTACAAAAATGGAAGTCAGACGTGATTGAGCCCGGCTTCTATGCCCGCGCTGATATTCAGGATGGCGTCGTCATGCAGGGCGGCATGCCAGATCATCAGGCCCATGGGGAGTTCGTTCGGGTTGTGGCACGGCAGTGACAGCGCGCAGCCATCCAGCATATTGACCACGCTGGTATTGCGCAGCAGCAGTCCGTTGACGCGGAAGAATTCTTCGTCATGTCTGAGGTCGGCCGCGGCATCGAAGCCGTTGGCTGGGGCGACGGATGCAATGGTGGGAGCGGTGATTGGCGTGGTCGGCGAGAGCAGGGCGTCATAGCCGGCAATGGCGTTCTCCATCCTGGCAATCCAGCGCTTGCGCGCGGCCAGCAGATCCAGATAGTCGGCAGCGCTCATGCTCGCGCCGCGCTCTATGCGCGAGCGCACCCGGGGATCGTAGAGCGCAGCCTTGGCGGGATCCTGCAGATGGTGCCGGTGCCAGGCATAGCTTTCGGTGGGGGAGAAGCCGCCGATGGTGTTGATGCCGTCCAGCTCTTCGAGCTCGGGCAGGTCAATCCATTCGATCTGCGCGCCGCCGGCTTGCAGCTTGGCGATGCTGCGTTCGAAGGCGCTGCGCACGGCGGGTTCGATCTGTTCGAAAAACAGGGGGCGGGGCACTGCCAGACGCCACTGGCTCAGGCTGCGTTCGTCCTTGACGACTTTGCGCTCGGCCAGAATCTCGTGCAGCAGCACGGCATCGCGCACGCTGCGCGTAATGGCGCAGGCAGTGTCCAGTGTGGGCGAGAGTGGCACGGTTCCTTCGGTGGGCACCAGCCTGGCCGTGCTTTTGAAGCCCACCAGTCCATTGAGTGCAGCGGGAATGCGGATGGAGCCCCCGGTGTCCGAGCCCAGAGCCGCCCAGGCGGCGCCGCTGGCAACGGATACGGCTGCTCCTGAGGAGGAGCCACCTGGAATGCGGGCCGGCCATGTGGGCGCCAGCTGAGGATTGGCGGGGTGGCGGGCATCCAGCGCGGCAGGGGTGCCGAAATGCGGGTTCACACCCACGCCGGAAAAAGCGAACTCGACCATATGGGTGCGGCCGATGATGGCGGCACCTGCCGCGCGCAGGCGGGCGACGGCCGTGGCGTCTGCCTGCGCGACAGGAGCATCCTGCAACACCAGGGAGCTGGCGGCACTGCGCGCGCCTTGGGTGTCAAACAAATCCTTGACCGAGATGGCCAGGCCGGCCAGGGGGGCAGTCGTTGGTGTTTCTGCGGCGGCCCAGCGTGCCTCGTCAAAGAAAGTCTGGCTGAAAACGTTGGCGCACAAGGGACTTTGCGCGGCAGCAATGCTCATTTGCATGAGGTTTGCGGCGCTCTGGCGGCCTTCGCGGATCTCAAGAGTGAGGTGACTGAGGTCGAGTTGCATGGCGATGTGCTAAAATTTTGCGGCTTTGCTAAGGGTTAGTCCGTGAGGATTGACTTGAAAAGCTCTGAAAGTAGTTGATGCGATGGCGTTTTTGCACCTTGCAGCACCTGCTTTCAAGTCGGCAAGGCAAATAGCAAACCGGCCTATCCAAGGTGTTGCGATCGCTTTTTCAAGGCGGCTGCAATCGTTGGGCCGGATTTTAGACCCAACCTTTGAGGTAATTAACATGGCAGTAACAATGCGCGAGATGCTGGAAGCCGGCGTCCACTTCGGTCACCAAACTCGTTTCTGGAATCCCAAGATGGCTCCGTTCATCTTCGGTGCCCGTAACAAGATCCACATCATCAACCTGGAAAAGTCCCTGCCGATGTTCCAGGAAGCCCAGAAGTTCGCCAAGCAGCTGACTGCTAACGGCGGCACCATCCTGATGGTGGGTACAAAGCGTCAAGCCCGCGAGCTGGTGGCCGAAGAAGCCAAGCGCGCAGGCGTGCCCTTCGTTGACCAGCGCTGGCTGGGCGGCATGCTGACCAACTTCAAGACCGTCAAGACCTCCATCAAGCGTCTGAAGGACATGAAGGCTCAGCAAGAAGCTGGTCTGGAATCCATGTCCAAGAAGGAACAGCTGATGTTCGTTCGCGAACTGGAAAAGCTGGAAAAGGACATCGGCGGCATTCAGGACATGAACGGCCTGCCCGACGCCATTTTCGTGATCGACGTGGGCTTCCACAAGATCGCTATCGCTGAAGCCAAGAAGCTGGGCATTCCTCTGATCGGCGTGGTTGACACCAACCACAACCCCGATGGCATCGACTATGTGATCCCTGGTAACGACGACTCCGCCAAGGCTGTGCAGCTGTACGCCCAAGGCATCGCCGACGCTATCCTGGAAGGCCGCGAAGCCCGTCTGAACGACGTGGTGAAGGCTGCTGCCGGTGAGAACGGCGACGAGTTCGTGGAAGTGGAAGAATCCGCCGCCTAAGCGAAGTCCGGCTGCGCGACCGCATCGCGAGAAAAAGCGGGGCTCTAGGTAGCCCCGTTTTTTTAGCCGGAATCCTGTAACGAATCGAACTGATACTGGAGAAATACGATGGCAATTACTGCAAGTATGGTCGCCGAACTGCGCGCCAAGACCGACGCTCCCATGATGGAATGCAAGAAGGCTCTGACCGAAGCTGATGGCGATATGGCCAAGGCTGAAGAGCTGCTGCGCGTCAAGCTGGGTACCAAGGCTGGCAAGGCCGCTTCCCGCGTGACTGCTGAAGGCGTTGTGGCTGCTTTCATCGAAGGCGGCAAGGGCGGCCTGATCGAAGTGAACAGCGAAACCGACTTCGTGTCCAAGAACGACAGCTTCTTGGCCATGGCCAACGCCGCTGCCAAGCTGGTCGCCGAGCACAACCCCGCTGACCTGGACGCCCTGGGCGCCCTGGCCTACGAACAAGACGGCTACGGCCCCACTCTGGAAGATGTGCGCAAGGGCCTGATCGGCAAGATCGGCGAGAACATGTCTTTCCGCCGCTTCAAGGCTTTCAACGGCGCTGGCTTGGCTGCCTACGTGCACGGCACCCGCATCGGCGTGGTGGTCGAGTTCGACGGCGACGCTGCTGCTGCCAAGGACGTGGCCATGCATGTGGCTGCCATGAAGCCCGTGGCCCTGACTTCCGCTGACGTGCCTGCCGAGCTGATCGCCAAGGAACGCGCCGTGGCCGAAGGCAAGGCTGCCGAATCCGGCAAGCCCGCCGACATCGTCGCCAAGATGGTGGAAGGTTCCGTGCAGAAGTACCTGAAGGAAGTGTCCCTGGCCGACCAGGTCTTCGTGAAGGCTGCCGATGGCAAGCAAACCGTGGCCCAGATGCTCAAGGCTGCCAATACCAATGTGAAGGCGTTCACGATGTTTGTCGTGGGTGAAGGCATCGAGAAGAAGACCGATGACTTTGCCGCTGAAGTGGCTGCCCAGGTGGCAGCAGCCAAGGCTGGTGCTTAAACCTAAGCCTTAGCAACAATCGCGGCCTAGAGCCGCGATTGATTTATTCCCCTCCCGTTTTCATACTTATTCAACTTCCACCGGAGAAACACCATGTCCAACGCCATTCCAGCCCACAAGCGCATCTTGCTCAAGCTGTCGGGGGAGGCGTTAATGGGGGATGACCAGTTCGGCATCAACCGTGCAACCATTGAGCGCATGGTGGCCGAGATCGTGGAAGTGACCAAGGTGGGTGTGCAGGTTGCCGTGGTGATCGGCGGTGGCAATATCTTCCGTGGCGTGGCAGGTGGCTCGGTCGGCATGGATCGTGCGACTGCCGACTATATGGGCATGCTGGCCACGGTGATGAATGCCCTGGCCCTGGCCGACGCCATGGACAAGCAGGGCCTGACGGCGCGCGTGATGTCGGCCATCGGTATCGAGCAGGTGGTGGAGCCCTATGTGCGCCCCAAGGCGCTGCAGTACCTCGAAGAGGGCAAGGTCGTGGTGTTCGCTGCCGGCACGGGCAACCCCTTCTTCACCACCGACACCGCAGCTGCGCTGCGTGGTGCTGAAATCGGCGCCGAAGTCGTGCTCAAGGCTACCAAGGTGGACGGCGTGTACACGGCCGACCCGGTCAAGGATCCCTCGGCCACGCGCTACGACAAGCTGGCTTTCGATGAAGCCATCTCGCGTAACCTGGGCATCATGGATGCCACGGCTTTCGCGCTGTGCCGCGACCAGAAGCTGCCGATCCGCGTGTTCTCCATCGTCAAGCCCGGCGCACTCAAGCGCGTGGTCATGGGTGAAGACGAAGGCACTCTGGTGTACGCTTGAGCGTTTTGCCGCCCAATGCTCGCAAAGGAACAAGAACATGACGATCGCTGAAATCAAAAAGAACACCGAAACCAAGATGGGCCAGTCCATCGAGGCTTTGAAGAACAACCTGGCGCGCGTGCGCACCGGCCGTGCAAATCCCGCACTGCTGGATGCCATTCACGTCGAGTACTACGGCTCCATGGTGCCTCTGTCCCAGGTGGCCAATGTGTCCCTGCTGGATTCCCGCACCATCAGCGTGCAGCCCTGGGAAAAGAACATGGCTGCCAAGGTTGAAAAGGCCATTCGCGAAAGCGATCTGGGTCTGAACCCAGCCTCCATGGGCGACCTGATCCGCGTGCCCATGCCTCCCATGAGCGAAGAGCGCCGCAAGGAAATGACCAAGCTCGCGCGTAACGAAGGTGAGAACGGCAAGATCGCCATCCGCAACCTGCGCCGCGATGCCAATGAAAGCGTAAAGAAGCTGGTCAAGGACAAAGAGGCCTCTGAAGACGATCAGAAGCGTTCCGAAGCCGAAATCCAGAAGATCACCGACAAGCACATTGCCGAGGTCGACACGCTGGTGTCGGCCAAGGAACAGGACATCATGGCGGTCTGAGTCTTCCCGAAGGACCTGCACTTTTGACATCCAAGAAAAACGGCGCGGTTCCGCGCCATATCGCCGTCATCATGGACGGCAACGGGCGGTGGGCCAAGCGCCGTCTGCTTCCACGTCTTGCAGGTCACAAGCAGGGCGTGGAGTCCCTGCGCCGCTGCGCTCGCGCCTGCGTCGAACGCGGTGTGCAGGTGCTCACGGTATTTGCGTTTTCCTCCGAGAACTGGAGCAGGCCTCAGGAAGAGGTTTCAGGCCTCATGAGCCTGCTGGCCAATGCGCTGGCCAAGGAAGTTGCGCAACTCAGCCGCGACGGCGTGCGACTGTACTTTGTCGGAGACCGTCAAGGTCTGAGCGACAAGGTCCGGGAGGGCCTAGCCGAGGCCGAGCGCATCACTGCGCACAACACGCGCCTGGTTCTCAATGTCTGCTTCAACTATGGTGGCCGCTGGGATATCGCGCAAGCAGCGCAGAAGCTGGTGGCCCAGGGTCTGGAGCTGAGCCCGGAGAATCTCGACAAGGCCATGGCCCTGGCGCATGTGCCAGACCCTGACCTGATGATCCGCACTGGCGGCGAAACCCGCATCAGCAATTTTCTGCTTTGGCAGGCTGCCTACAGCGAGCTGTTCTTCAGCAATGCCCTGTGGCCTGATTTCGACGAGGCCGCTCTTGACGAGGCCATTGCCGTGTTTGGCGGTCGGGAGCGCCGCTTCGGCCAGACTTCAGAGCAGATTCAACCATCATCTGCCGTCACCCTGACGGCATAACCATAAGAGGTGCCATGCTCAAGCAGCGCGTCATCACCGCCTTGATTTTGCTGGCCATTTTGCTGCCGGCATTGTTTTATACGGCCAGCACCGTGCCCTTTTCGGCACTGATGCTGTTGTTCATGGCGGCTGGTGCCTGGGAGTGGGGGCGTCTCAACGGCTTCGGACAGGCAGGCTCGCTGGGTCTGGGGGCTGTCTGTACGACGCTATGCGCGGGCTCCTGGTGGGCCGGCTGGGTTGAGCAGCCTCTGTCCACGGTGTGGCTGCTTGCGGGCTCCCTCTGGGTGCTGGGGGGTGTGCTGCTGCTGCGCGCTGGCGTGACGGGCTGGCCGCATATTCCGGCTGCTGTCCGTCTGGTTGGCGGCGTGCTGGCATTGTGGCTGGCCTGGCTGGCCGTGGTGCAGGCGCGCAATATCGGCATCAATTTCCTGCTCTCGGTCCTGGTGCTGGTCTGGGTGGCCGATGTCTTTGCCTATTTTGCAGGCCGCACTTTCGGCCTGAAGTTCACCAGGAACAAGTTGGCTCCTTCCATCAGTCCCGGCAAGAGCTGGGAAGGTGTCTGGGGGGGCATGCTGGGAGTGGTTGTTCTGGCTCTGGTCTGGAGCTGGGCAGATCGCCATTACGGCGCCAGTGTTCCCAGTTTTTATTCGGTGCTGCAGTCACGAGGGCTCTGGTTCCTGTTGCTGGCTGCGGTGTTTATGGCTGCGATGAGTGTGGTGGGCGACCTGGTCGAATCCCTCATCAAGCGCAGCGTCGGTGTCAAGGACAGCAGCGGCTTGCTGCCCGGCCATGGTGGTGTCCTGGATCGCATTGATGCCCTCCTGCCCACACTGCCGTTGGCGATGATGCTCTCATCCTTTGTGCATCCATGAAGCAGAAAATCACGGTTCTGGGTTCTACCGGTTCCATCGGAACCAATACCCTGGATGTGGTGGCGCGCCACCCTGATCAATACGAAATTTTCGCGCTGAGTGCAGCCACGCAAGTGGATCTGATGCTTAGACAATGTGCGCAGTTCAAGCCGCAGTTCGCGGTGATGGCCAGTGCGCCCCATGCACAGCAATTGGCTGAGCAGATCAAGCTGCACGGACTCCAGACGAAGGTCCTTCAAGAGCGAGATGCTCTTGAAGTGATAGCTTCGCATTCTGATGTCGATGCGGTCATGGGGGCGATTGTCGGTGCGGCCGGGCTGGCGCCCTGTCTGGCGGCGGCCAGGGCGGGCAAGCGCCTGCTGCTGGCCAACAAGGAAGCCCTGGTGGTGGGCGGTGCGCTGTTCATGGACACCGTCAAGCGTCATGGCGCCACCTTGCTGCCCATCGATAGCGAGCACTCCGCCATCTTCCAGTGCCTGCCCGAAGACAGTGGCACCTGGGTCGAACGCGTCGACTCCTTGCTGCTGACGGCCTCGGGCGGTCCGTTCCGGCAACGCGATCCGGCGACACTGTCCGAAATCACTCCCGAGCAGGCCTGCTCGCATCCCAACTTCTCCATGGGGCGCAAGATCTCGGTGGACTCCGCCACCATGATGAACAAGGCGCTGGAGGTGATCGAGGCGCGCTGGCTGTTCGATATGGCGCCAGAGAAGATCAAGGTGGTGATTCATCCGCAGCAGATCGTGCACTCCATGGTGCAGTTCAAGGATTCGTCGGTGATCGCTCAGCTGGGAACGCCCGATATGCGGGTGCCGATTGCTTGCGGTCTGGCCTGGCCCGAGCGCATCGAGAGCGGCGCGCCGGTGCTGGATTTTGCCAAGCTCGCGGCGCTGACCTTCGAGGAGGCGGATGCGCATCGCTTTCCCGGCCTGCATCTGTCCTGGCAGGCGCTGCGCGCGCCCGAAGGTACGACCACGGTGCTCAACGCCGCGAACGAAGTGGCGGTCGCCGCTTTCCTGGAGCGGCGCCTGTCGTTCGACCGCATTCATGCCGTCAACCTGCAGACGCTGGAATCCGTGCAACCGGGCGCCGTGAGCAGTCTTGGAGATCTGATGGCTCTCGATGCGCGAGCACGCGAGAGCGCGGCCGCCATAGCCGGCCAGTGGGCGCGCTGAACGGGCGCGAAGTGCGGGTGCTTGCACGGCGGCGGTTGAACTTGCGGCCTGGCGCACACTCCAAGCATCGATTGGCAAAAAGGAGTTTCAGGTGTTGCTGACAGTTGTGGCTTTCATCGTGGCGCTCGGCGTTCTGATTGCGGTGCATGAGTGGGGTCACTATCGCGTTGCCGTGGCCTGTGGCGTCAAGGTGCTGCGTTACTCCGTGGGCTTTGGCAAGCCGCTGTTGCGCTGGGTCGGCAAGAAGTCGGGCACCGAGTATGTGATCGCGGCGCTGCCTCTGGGCGGCTATGTGCGCATGCTTGACGAGCGCGAGGGCGTGGTCAGGCCCGAGGAAAAGCATCTGGCCTTCAACAACCAGCCCCTGCATTCACGCGCAGCCATTGTTGCGGCAGGGCCGGCAGCCAATCTGGTGCTGGCCGTGGCGCTGCTGACCGTGGTCAACTGGGTGGGAACGAATGAGCCTGCAGCCCGGCTTGCCGCGCCCGCGGCCGGCAGCTTGCTGCAGCAAGCCGGTATTCAAAGTGGCGACTGGGTGCAGCGTGCCTCCGTGGGAGGCCAGGAGTGGCAGCCTGTGCGTGCCCTGGGTGATTTGCGCTGGCTGGTGACCACGGCGGCCATTGAAGGTGAGTCCCTGCAGCTGGAAGTGGCTGAACAGGCGCATGGCGCAGCGCGCATCGTGCCGCTGGACCTCGCTTCTTTGCAACAAAAGGAACCAGATGCAGCTTTCTTTGACAAGGTAGGGCTGCAGGGAGCCTGGAGTCGTGCAGTCATTGACGAGATTGTTGCAGGCGGCCCGGCAGACAAGGCGGGCCTGCAAAAAGGCGATGTGCTGCTCAGCATCAATGCTCAGGCAGTCCAGGATGGCGCGCAGGCGCGTGCCCTGATTCGCGCCTCGGGGCAGTCCGGCCAGGTGCAGCCTCAGGCATGGGTTGTGGAGCGCGCAGGCCAGCGTCGGAATCTGCAGGTGCAGCCGGAAATACTTCCTGGCAAGGATGGTCAGGCGCCTGCGGCACGCGTGAATGCCTTCATCGGCAGCCAGCCGGAAATGGTGCTGGTGCGTCGCGGCTTTCTCGATGGCCTGAGTGCCGGTGTGCACAAGACCTGGGAGCTGTCCTCCATGACGCTGCGCATGATGGGGCGCATGCTGATCGGCCAAGCCTCGCTCAAAAATATCAGCGGCCCTTTGACGATCGCCGATTATGCGGGCAAGTCAGCCAGCATGGGGCTGGTGCAATACCTGTCGTTTCTCGCCTTGATCAGCATCAGCCTGGGCGTTCTCAACCTGCTACCATTGCCCGTTCTGGACGGTGGGCACCTGATGTATTATCTTTGGGAAGGTCTGACGGGACGTAGTGTCTCTGATGTCTGGGCTGAAAGACTGCAGCGTGCAGGCATCGCAGTCATACTGCTGATGATGTCAGTCGCCTTTTTCAACGATATCAACCGGCTCTGGGGCTAATTTTTATCGCTACGGTAGGCCGCATTCGCGGCGATTTCCACTCATGAAAAAACATTTCAATCGCTTGGGCGTGCGCTCTGCAACTGCCCTGGCTGCTATGGTTTTAGCTGCGCAAGCGGCATGGGCGCTGGAGCCCTTCAAGGTTCAAGATATCCGCGTCGAGGGTTTGCAGCGAGTGGAGCCCGGTACGGTGTTCGCTTCCATGCCTTTGCGCGTGGGTGACGACTACAACGACGAGAAGGGCGCAGCGGCCATCCGTTCGCTGTTTGCACTGGGTCTGTTCAAGGACGTGCGTCTGGAAGCCAATGGCAATGTGCTGGTGGTGGTCGTGGAAGAGCGTCCCACCATTGCCGAGGTGAACTTTGCCGGCACCAAGGAGTTCGACAAGGACACCTTGCTCAAGGCCATGCGCGATGTGGGGCTGGCCGACGGCCGTCCCTTCGACAAGGCCTTGGCCGACCGCGCCGAGCAGGAGCTCAAGCGCCAGTACATCAACCGCAGCCTTTACGGCGCGGAGGTTGTGACCACGGTGACGCCTATCGAGCGCAACCGTGTGAACCTGACCTTCACCGTCTCGGAAGGCGAGCCCGCGAAGATCAACGAAATCCACATTGTGGGCAACAAGGCCTTCAAGGAATCCACGCTCAAGGACCTGTTCGACCAGGACACGGGCAACTGGATGAGCTGGTACACCAAGTCCGACCGCTACGCGCGCAACAAGCTCAATGCCGATCTGGAGTCGCTGCGCTCCTACTATCTGCAGCGCGGCTATCTGGAGTTCCGCGTGGAGTCCACGCAGGTCGCCATTTCTCCCGACAAGCAGAGCATCGGCCTGACCGTGAACATTCACGAAGGCAACCAGTATGTGGTCTCGGGCGTGAAGCTCGAAGGCAACTACCTGGATCGCGACGACGAGTTCAAGTCGCTGGTCAAGATCAAGCCCGGTGAGCCCTATAACGCCGACCAGGTTTCCGAGACTATCAAGGCTTTTACCGACTATTACAGCAATTTCGGTTTTGCTTTCGCCAAGGTGGAAGCGGTGCCAGAAATCGACCGCACCAACAACCGTGTGTCCCTGGTGCTGCAGGCCCAGCCTGCGCGCCGTGCCTATATCCGTCGCATCAGCGTCAGTGGTAACAACAAGACCCGCGACGAAGTGATTCGCCGCGAGTTCCGCCAGTTCGAAGCCTCCTGGTATGACGGCCAGAAGATCAAGCTGTCGCGCGACCGTGTCGACCGTCTGGGCTTCTTCACCCAGGTTGAGATCGAAACCCAGGAAGTGCCGGGCTCTCCCGACCAAGTCGATCTGATGATCAACGTGGTGGAAAAGCCCACGGGCTCGATCCAGCTGGGTGCCGGTTTCTCCAGCGCTGAAAAGGTCTCGCTGTCCTTCGGTATCAAGCAGGAAAACGTTTTCGGCTCGGGCAACTATCTGGGCCTAGACATCAACACCAGCAAGTACAACCGCACCATGGTGGTGTCGACCACGAATCCCTATTTCACGGATACGGGTATTTCGCGCACCTATGACCTGTACTACCGCACCATCCGTCCCTACTACGACGATGGCGCCTACAAGATCATCACCAAGGGTGCCAGCGTGCGTTTCGGCGTGCCCTTCAGCGAAGTGGACACCATCTTCTTCGGTGCCGGTGTCGAAGGCAATGAAATCAAGCCGGGCACCTACATGCCCGAGGTCTACAACGAATATTGCGGCGGCGCTGTCGGTGCGAATGTCGGCTGCTCCAAGACCGGTATTCCCCTGACGCTGGGCTGGTCTCGCGATAATCGCGACAGTGCGCTGGCTCCGAATGCCGGCCGCTATCAACGCGTGAATCTGGAAGCCTCGTTCATGAGCGATATGCGCTATGCGAAGGCCAACTACCAGATTCAGCAATATATCCCGCTGAACAAGAAGTACACGATCGCCCTGAACGGCGAGCTGGGCTGGGGCAAGGGCCTGGGCGGCAATCCCTATCCCATCTTCAAGAACTTCTACTCGGGCGGTCTGGGCTCGGTGCGCGGTTTCGAGCAAGGCTCTCTGGGCAAGCACGATTCCGTGAACACCAATCTGGCCCTGGGCGGTACCCGCAAGCTGACCTTGAATGGCGAATTCATGGTTCCATTCCCCGGAGCGGGCAACGACAGAACCCTGCGTCTGTTCGGCTTCGTGGACGTGGGTAATGTGTGGGCGGAAGGTGAAAGCATGGATTTGGGGACCCTGCGTGCTTCCACCGGTATCGGTATCAGCTGGATTTCGCCGCTGGGTCCTCTGCGTTTGGCGTATGCTCAGCCAATCCGTAAGGAAACCGGCGATAGAATCCAGAAACTGCAATTCCAAATCGGAACATCTTTCTAATGAAATCTCTCTCTAGCCATCTTTCTCTGGCTGTGCTGCTTGGCGCCATGGCCGTCTCTGCGCATGCACAGGAATTCAAGGCAGGTTTTGTGAACACGGATCGCATCTTCCGTGAGGCATCCGCTGCCAAGGCTGCCCAAGCCAAGCTTGAGCAGGAGTTTTCTAAGCGTGAAAAGGATTTGGTCGATCAGGGCAATTCCTTGAAGACTGCTTCGGACAAGTTCGAGCGTGAAGCCACCACCATGTCCGAGAGCCAGCGCGCTTCGCGCCAGCGTCAGCTGGTGGATCAGGACCGTGAATTCCAGCGCAAGCGCCGCGAATTCCAGGAAGACCTGAACGCCCGCAAGAACGAAGAGCTGGCCACGGTGCTCGACCGTGCCAACAAGGTTGTCAAGCAAGTGGCCGAGGCTGAAAAGTACGACGTCATTTTGCAAGAAGCCGTGTATATCAACCCCAAGTTCGATATCACCGACAAGGTCATCAAGGCCCTGAACGGCGCAAAGTAATCCTAGGGATACTTTCGTGAGCGTTCTATTGGGACAGATTCTCGATGCGCTCGGTGGAGAACTGATCGGCGGCGAGCGCGAGATGACCATCTCGCGCATCGCTCCGCTGGACTCTGCGGGTCATGGTGATCTGAGCTTTTTAAGCAATCCCCGCTATCGCCAGCAACTGGCCGCCTCACAGGCGGCCTGTGTCATTGTGGCGCCGGCGCTGCGCGATCAGGCGGCGCAGCGCGGTGCCTGCATTGTCACGGCCGATCCCTATGCCTATTTCGCGCGTGCCACCCAGTGGTGGAAGGCGCATCAGCAAGGCTGCAGGCCCTGCGGCATTCATGCCAGCGCCGTGGTGGATGCCACGGCCCAGGTGCATGCCAATGCCTATGTTGGGCCGCAGTGCGTGGTGGAGGCGGGCGCCGTCATCGGTGCCGATACGGTGCTGAAGTCGCGTGTCACCATAGGCCAGGGTTGTGTGGTGGGCGAGCGCTGCATCGTGCATCCGGGCGTGGTTATCGGAGCCGATGGTTTCGGCTTTGCTCCATCGGAAGGCCGATGGGAGAAGATTGAGCAGTTGGGTGCCGTGCGCATCGGCAATGATGTGGAAATCGGCGCCAACACCTGCGTGGATCGTGGGGCACTCGACGACACCATCATCGAAGACGGCGTCAAGATCGATAATCTCGTGCAGATTGCCCACAATGTCCATATTGGTGCGCATACGGTGATTGCCGGTAATACCGGTATTGCCGGCAGTGCGCGCATTGGCAGGCACTGCCAGATCGGTGGTGCGGCCAATATCCTGGGGCATTTGACGATTGCGGACGGTACGGTGATTTCGCCGACCTCCATGGTCACTCGCTCCTTGCCCAAGGCAGGTTTTTATACAGGCATCTTTCCGTTGCAAGAAAACGAGCAATGGGAAAAGAACGCTGCAACCTTCAGGCAGTTGTACACGCTCCGGGAGCGGGTCAAGAAGCTTGAACAAGCGCTGGCTGAGGGCCGGCAAAGCAACAACGGAAATTGATGATGGATATTCAAGAAATTCTCAAGCAACTGCCTCACCGCTATCCCTTTCTTCTGGTGGACCGGGTGCTGGAGCTTGAGCGCAACACACGCATCAAGGCGATCAAGAACGTCACCTTCAACGAGCCGTTCTTCACCGGGCATTTTCCCGGCCGCCCCGTCATGCCCGGCGTGCTGATTCTTGAAGCGCTGGCCCAGGCTGCCGGCCTGCTGGCTTTCGATGCCATGGGTCAGGTGCCCGATGAAAACAATATCTACTACTTCGTGGGCATCGACTCGGCGCGCTTCAAGCGCCCCGTGGTGCCGGGAGACCAGCTGGCCCTGGAGATCACCATCGACCGCGTGCGCGGCGGCATCTGGAAGTTCAACGCCGTTGCCAGCGTGGATGGCGAAGTGGCTGCCGAAGCCCAGCTGATGTGCACCATGCGTCACGTGGGATAAGCGTTGATGGCGGCTGTGAGCTTGATTCATCCCACCGCCCTGGTGGACCCTGCGGCCCAGCTCGACGCCTCGGTGTCGGTGGGGCCGTATGCCGTCATTGGCCCCAGGGTGCGTATTGGCGCCCGCAGCAAGGTGGGCGCGCATTGCGTGATCGAGGGCGACACCACGATTGGTGAAGACAACCACATCTTTCAGTTTGCATCGCTGGGTGCGCAGCCCCAGGACAAGAAGTACGCGGGCGAGCCCACGCGGCTGGTGATAGGCGACCGCAACACGGTGCGCGAGTTCTGTACCTTCAACACGGGTACCACGCAGGACCGCGGCGAAACCACCATCGGCAATGACAACTGGATCATGGCCTATGTGCACATCGCGCATGACTGCGTCATCGGCAACCAGACCACGCTGGCCAACAACACCACGCTGGCAGGCCATGTGCATGTCGGCGACTGGGTGACCATCGGTGGGCTGACCGGCGTGCTGCAACGCATGCGCATCGGCGCACACGCCATGGTGGGCTTTCAGGCTCATGTGAACAAGGATGTGCCCCCCTTCATGACGGTGGATGGCAATCCGCTGGCCGCGCGCAGCGTGAATCTGATCGGTCTCAAGCGCCGCGGTTTCTCGGATGCACGCATTGCCGCGGTGCGCGAGATGCACAAGCTGCTGTACCGCCAGGGCCTGACGCTGGAGCAGGCCATCGCGGCCATGGATGCGATCAAGTCGGCAACGCCCGAAGCCGTGCAGGATGTGGACTTCATGCAGTCCTTTCTGGCATCGGCCACCAGCGGCATCACACGTTGATAGCGGCTTGCGCTGTCTCCATCTGGATTTGAGTCTTGAATAGCTCTGAAATGCCCAATAAGCAAGCGCAAGCTGCTGCAGATTCCGTAGCGCCCCGCATCGCCATGGTGGCAGGCGAGGCCTCGGGCGATCTGCTGGCTTCGCTGTTGCTGGATGGTCTGCGTCAGCGCTGGCCCGATGCAAGCTCCATGGGGATCGGCGGCGACAGAATGCAGGAGCGAGGCTTCGATGCCTGGTGGCAGTCTGAGCGTCTGGCCGTGCACGGCTATAGCTGGGAAGTGCTGGCCCGCGTGGCCGAGTTGCTTGGTATCCGCAAAAAGCTGCGCCAGCGCCTGATTGCGCATCCGCCTTCGGTCTTCGTGGGTGTGGATGCGCCAGACTTCAACCTGGGGCTGGAAACCGGCTTGCGTGAAGCCGGCATCAAGACCGTGCATTTCGTCTGCCCCTCGATCTGGGCCTGGCGTGCCGATCGCGTGGCGAAAATCCGCCGCGCGGCTGACCATGTGCTGTGCATCTTTCCGTTCGAGCCCGAACTGCTGGCCCAGCATGGCATCGAAGCCACCTACGTCGGCCATCCGCTGGCGCAGGTGATTCCCTTGCATCCCGACAGGGCGGCTGCGCGTGCACGCCTGGGCCTGGCCGAAGAGGGTCTGGTGCTGGCCTTGCTGCCCGGCAGCCGCCGCTCTGAAGTGCGCTATATCGCCTCGGGCTTTTTCAAGGCGGCAGCGCTGGTCCGCAAGGCGTTGCCGCAGACTCGGATCGTGGTGCCGGCCGTGCCTTCCCTGTACGAGGAGGTGCAGCGCATTGCGGCCGAGGCCGGCATGCAGGAGCAATGCCTCATCGTCAAGGGCCAGTCCCACGATGTGCTGGCTGCCTGCGACTGCACGCTGATTGCCAGCGGCACCGCCACGCTGGAGGCCGCGCTCTACAAGCGCCCCATGGTCATCAGCTACAGCATGCACCCCTGGAGCTGGCGCCTCATGAAGCGCAAGCAACTGCAGCCCTGGGTGGGGCTGCCCAATATTCTGTGCGGCGACTTCGTCGTGCCCGAGCTGCTGCAGGATGCGGCAACGCCCGAGGCACTGGCCCAGGCCGCGCTGGGCTGGCTCAGAGCCAGCCAGGATTCTCCTGCCACCATTGAAGCGCTGGTTGAGCGCTTCACCGCGCTACATCACGAACTGCGCCGCGATACCGCCGAACTGGCTGCCCATGCGATCCAAAAAATCATTGCCACCCCCGCTGCTTGAGCAAGGCTGCCTGCCCTGGCATCCGCCCGGGCTGGTTGCCGGGGTGGATGAGGCAGGGCGCGGCCCGCTGGCCGGCCCGGTGGTGGCGGCCGCCGTCATTCTGGACGACATGAAGCCCATTGCCGGGCTGAACGATTCCAAGAAGCTCACGGCCAACCGCCGCGAGGTGCTCTACGACGAGATCCGCGCCAAGGCGCTGTGCTTTTGCATAGCGCAGGCCTCGGTGCAGGAGATCGACGAGATCAACATCCTCAAGGCCACGCTGCTGGCCATGCGCCGCGCGGTGATGGGCTTGCGCCTCAAGCCCGTGCTGGTGCTGGTGGATGGCAACCAGCTGCCTCAGATCGATGTGCAGGCCGAGGCCATCGTCAAGGGCGACTCGCTGGTACAGGCCATTTCGGCGGCCTCCATCTTGGCCAAGGTTACGCGCGACCGCTGGTGCGAACGCCTGGACGCCCAGTATCCGCAGTATGGCTTCGCCGGACACAAGGGCTATGGCACGGCCGCGCATCTGCAGGCCTTGCGTGCCCATGGTGCGACGGCCGAGCACAGGCGCTCTTTTGCCCCCGTGGCGCAGGTGCTGCAAGCTGGCCAGGTGTGCGCTGGCGGCACGGCCCAGCCCGTGCTGTGCGAGACCGGGCTGTCGGGGGTGACTTCCAGCCTGCAGATGTCGCAGGCTTTGCTCTACGTCTGAAGCGCGCCTGATGGCCTGGACCTGCATTCCCGAGTGGGGCGCAGGGCCGGCTCGGGAGCTCTATCTTCTTTGGGACTTGCGCAAACAAGAATGCCACAACGGCCTGTCTTCTGAGGCAGTCGTCGCACTTGAACTCGTTTTGCGTAAGTCGTGTTCTTGTTTCAGGCCCGGCCAGGCGCTTGCGTGCTGGGTTTTTGTTTTTTCTCAGAGGTCGACATGGCTGCACGCCCCCAGGTCACGGACATTCATTCGCGCGACAACGCTTTCGTCAAGGAGCTGCGCCGCCTGTCCCAGGACAGCACGGCCTACCGCAAGCAGGGCCAGGTCTGGCTGGAAGGCGATCATCTTTGCCGTGCGGCCCTTGTGCGGGGTCTGAAACCAAAGGTTGCTGTTTTTGCGCAGTCTTTCTGGCCTCAGGCGCCCGAAGAGTGGGTGCAGGTCGCCAGCAAGGTCGTGGTGCTGGCCGATGCCTTGTTCGGCGAGATCAGCAGTCTGGAGTCTCCCGCCCGCATGGGCTATGTGATGGACTGGGATGCGGGTGTGCAGGTGCAGCCGGGCGTTGCCACTGTGGTGCTGGACCGCGTGCAGGACGCAGGCAACGTGGGCAGCATCCTGCGCAGCGCGTCGGCCTTCGGTTTCACCCAGATCGTGGCGCTCAAGGGTACGGCCGCGCTGTGGAGTCAGAAGGTGCTGCGCGCTGGAATGGGTGCTCACTTCGGTCTGCATCTTGTCGAGGCGGCCTCGGTCGAGGATGTGCAAGGCCTGCAAGTGCCCCTGGTAGTGACCAGCTCCCATCAGGGGACATTGATTCATGAGGCGGATCTGCCCTGGCCCTGTGCCTGGGCCATGGGGCATGAAGGGCAGGGCGTGGGCGAGGCGCTGATGGAGATGGCGCAGTGCCGCATCAGCATTGCGCAGCCTGGAGGTGAGGAGTCACTCAATGTGGCCGCAGCGGCCGCGATCTGCCTGCACGCGAGCAGCGTAAGCATGCTACGCCGTAGAGGGTAATCCCGGGGCGCTTCAAAGGGGTGAAGCGGAGAGAGCCTATAATGGGCGGCTTTCAAGCATTCCTTCATACGCCTAGCGACGCTTCCTCGCCATTCCCTGCAGACACAAATGTCCCAGCGCACACGCCGGGGCTTCGTTGGGCGTAACCGTAATTAAAAAACCGGAGAACCCAGTGCTTTTGTCTCTCAAGGGAAATTTCCCATCCGCCATTCTGGCGCTCGCAGACGGCACGGTCTTTATTGGCAACTCGATTGGTGCGCAAGGCACCACTGTTGGCGAAGTCGTTTTCAACACCTCGCTGACCGGCTACCAGGAAATCCTCACCGACCCCAGCTATTGCCAGCAGATCGTGACACTCACGTATCCGCACATCGGCAACTACGGTGTCAATCCTGAAGACGTCGAAGCTGACAAGATCCATGCCGCAGGTCTCATCATCAAGAACCTGCCCCTGCTGGCCAGCAACTTCCGAAGCACACAGACGCTGTCCGAGTACCTGACCGAAGGTAAGACCGTCGCCATCGCCAATATCGACACCCGCAAGCTCACGCGACTGCTGCGTGATCACGGCGCGCAGAACGGCGCAATCGTGGGTCTGGCCGCTGGTGAAGAAGTCACCCAGGCCAAGATCGACGAGGCCATCGCCGCAGCCAAGGCCGCACCCAGCATGAAGGGTCTGGATCTGGCCAAGGTCGTGACCACCGACAAGTCCTATCCCTGGGCTGAAACCGAGTGGAAGCTGGGCGAAGGCTACGGCAAGCTCGAAGCGCCCCGATTCAAGGTTGTGGCCTACGACTTCGGCGTGAAGAAGAACATTCTGCGCATGCTGGCCGAGCGCGGCTGCGACGTGACCGTGGTGCCTGCCCAGACGCCTGCCAAGGATGTACTGGCCCTGAACCCCGACGGCGTGTTCCTGTCCAACGGCCCTGGCGACCCCGAGCCTTGCGACTACGCTATTGCCGCTGCGCAAGAGATCATGGCCGCCAAGAAGCCTCTGTTCGGCATCTGCCTGGGTCACCAGATCATGGCTCTGGCCTCCGGCGCCAAGACCTTCAAGATGCAGAACAGCCATCACGGCGCCAACCACCCCGTGAAGGACCTGGACTCCGGCCGCGTCAGCATCACCAGCCAGAACCACGGTTTTGCGGTAGAGATCGAGTCGCTGCCCGCCAATGCCCGCGCCACGCACATCAGCCTGTTTGACGGCACGCTGCAAGGTCTGGAGCGCACCGATGTGCCTGCCTTCTGCTTCCAGGGTCACCCCGAAGCATCGCCCGGCCCCAACGATATCGGCTATCTGTTTGACCGCTTCACAGCGCTGATGGAGAAACACAACAATGCCTAAGCGCAACGACCTTAAAAGCATTCTGATCATTGGCGCCGGTCCCATCGTGATCGGTCAGGCCTGCGAGTTTGACTACTCCGGCGTGCAGGCCTGCAAGGCCCTGCGCGAAGAGGGTTACAAGGTCATCCTGATCAACAGCAACCCCGCCACGATCATGACCGACCCGGCCACGGCCGACGTCACCTACATCGAGCCCATTACCTGGCAGACGGTCGAGAAGATCATCGCCAAGGAACGCCCCGATGCCATCCTGCCCACCATGGGCGGCCAGACCGCGCTGAACTGCGCGCTGGACCTGTGGAAAAACGGCGTGCTGGACAAGTACAAGGTCGAGTTGATCGGCGCCAAGCCGGAAGCCATCGACAAGGCCGAAGACCGTCTGAAGTTCAAGGACGCCATGACCAAGATCGGTCTGGGCTCCGCGCGCTCCGGCATCGCCCACTCCATGGACGAAGCCTGGGCCGTGCAAAAGCAGATGGGCTTCCCCACCGTCATCCGCCCCAGCTTCACGCTTGGCGGCACCGGCGGCGGCATTGCCTACAACCCCGAGGAATTCGAAACCATCTGCAAGCGCGGTCTGGAGGCTTCGCCCACCAACGAGCTGCTGATCGAAGAATCCCTGCTGGGCTGGAAAGAGTACGAGATGGAAGTGGTGCGCGACACCGCTGACAACTGCATCATCGTCTGTTCCATCGAAAACCTGGACCCCATGGGCGTGCACACCGGTGACTCCATCACCGTGGCGCCGGCCCAGACACTGACCGACAAGGAATACCAGATCATGCGTAACGCATCTCTGGCCGTTCTGCGCGAAATCGGTGTGGACACGGGCGGCTCCAACGTGCAGTTCTCGGTGAATCCGAAGGACGGTCGCATGATCGTCATCGAGATGAACCCCCGCGTCTCGCGTTCCTCGGCACTGGCTTCAAAGGCCACGGGCTTCCCCATCGCCAAGATCGCGGCCAAGCTGGCTGTGGGCTTCACGCTGGATGAACTCAAGAACGAAATCACCGGCGGCAAGACCCCCGCTTCGTTCGAGCCTTCGATCGACTACGTGGTCACCAAGATCCCGCGTTTCGCCTTCGAGAAGTTCCCTGCTGCCGACAACCGCCTGACCACGCAGATGAAGTCCGTGGGCGAAGTGATGGCCATCGGCCGTACCTTCCAGGAATCCTTCCAGAAGGCCTTGCGCGGTCTGGAAGTCGGCGTGGACGGCATGAACGAAAAGACCCAGGACCGCGAAATCTTGGAAAAGGAACTGGGCGAGCCCGGTCCCGACCGCATCTGGTATGTGGGTGACGCTTTCGCTGCCGGCTGGTCGCTGGACGAAGTGCACAACATCACCAAGATCGACAAGTGGTTCTTGGTGCAGATCGAAGAGATCGTCAAGATCGAACTCGAGCTGGACGAGCTGTACGAAGAAAAGGGTGAAGGCGCTCTGGCGGCTCTGGATGCGCAGACCCTGCGCAGCCTCAAGCAAAAGGGCTTCTCTGACCGCCGCCTGGCCAAGCTGCTGCACACCAGCGACAAGGCCGTGCGCGAAGCGCGCAAGGCGCTGAAGGTGCGTCCCGTGTTCAAGCGCGTGGACACCTGCGCTGCCGAGTTCGCTTCCAACACCGCATACATGTACTCCACGTATGACGAAGAGTGCGAAGCTGCTCCCACGGACAAGAAGAAGATCATGGTGCTGGGCGGTGGCCCCAACCGTATCGGCCAGGGCATCGAGTTCGACTATTGCTGCGTGCACGCCGCCATGGCCATGCGCGAAGATGGTTACGAAACCATCATGGTCAACTGCAACCCCGAAACCGTGTCCACCGACTACGACACTTCCGATCGCCTGTACTTCGAGCCCCTGACGCTGGAAGATGTGCTGGAAATCGTGGATGTGGAGCAGCCCGAAGGCGTGATCGTGCAGTACGGTGGCCAGACGCCTCTGAAGCTGGCCCTGGGCCTGGAGCGCGAAGGCGTGAAGATCATCGGCACCACGCCCGACATGATCGATGCCGCCGAAGACCGCGAGCGCTTCCAGAAGCTGCTCAACGAACTGGGTCTGCGTCAGCCTCCCAATGCCACTGCGCGTACCGAAGCCGAAGCCCTGGAAAAGGCTGCTGGCCTGGGTTACCCCCTGGTGGTGCGCCCTTCCTATGTGCTGGGCGGCCGTGCAATGGAAATCGTGCACGAGCAGCGCGACCTCGAGCGTTACATGCGCGAAGCCGTGAAGGTCTCCAACGACTCTCCCGTGCTGCTGGACCACTTCCTGTCCAACGCCATCGAGTGCGATGTGGACTGCGTACGCGACAAGACCGGCGCCGTGTACATCGGCGGCGTGATGGAGCACATCGAGCAAGCCGGCGTTCACTCCGGTGACTCCGCCTGCTCGCTGCCTCCTTACTACCTGAAGGCCGAAACCGTCGCTGAAATCAAGCGCCAGACCGCCGCCATGGCCGAAGGCCTGCATGTGGTGGGCCTGATGAACGTGCAGTTCGCCATCAAGGAAGCGGACGGCCAGGACGTGATCTACGTGCTGGAAGTGAATCCCCGCGCTTCGCGCACCGTGCCTTTCGTCTCCAAGGCCACCGGCGTGCAACTGGCCAAGGTGGCTGCGCGCTGCATGGCCGGCCAGACTCTGGCCGAGCAGGGCATCACCAAGGAAGTCACGCCGCCTTACTTCAGCGTCAAGGAAGCCGTGTTCCCGTTCGTGAAGTTCCCCGGTGTGGACACCATCCTCGGCCCCGAGATGAAGTCCACCGGTGAAGTCATGGGCGTGGGTAAGACCTTTGGCGAAGCCTTTGTGAAGAGCCAGATGGGTGCCGGCGTGCACCTGCCTGCCGAAGGCAAGGTCTTCCTGTCGGTGAAGAACAACGACAAGACCCGTGCCGTGGCCGTGGCCAAGGAACTGGCCGCCATGGGTTACAGCCTGTGCGCCACACGCGGCACGGCCACGGCGATTGCCGAGGCCGGCATCGAGGTGCAGACGGTGAACAAGGTCACCGAGGGCCGCCCCCACATCGTGGACATGATCAAGAACGGCGAAATCGCCCTGGTCATCAACACCGTGGAAGAGCGCCGCAACGCCATCGCCGACTCGCGCCAGATCCGTACCAGCGCGCTGCTGGCACGCGTGACCACTTTCACCACCATCTTCGGCGCGGAAGCGGCCGTGGAAGGCATGAAGGCCATGCGCGGCAGTTTGGACGTGCACTCGGTGCAAGAGCTGCATGCCATGCTGACCAAGGCCTGAAAAGGCTGACGCCCGAAGCAGCCCGCAAGGGCTGCCGGGTTTTTACCGCACTTGTGCCGCAGCAAACACGGCATAATCTGCGGTAATGTATTTGAACCGCCGCGCGGCAACGTGCGGCGGTTTGCTTTTGGGGCACAGGCCCCTGTTTGACGTTGTCACTCAGGCCTGTGCGAGAGGTGCCGCGCTGGGCGCGGCGTTTGCTGAATTTGGAGACTTGATCATGGCCACCATCCCAATCACCAAGCGCGGAGCAGAAAAGCTCAAGGTGGAACTGCAACGCCTGAAGACGGTGGATCGTCCCGCGGTCATTCAAGCCATTGCAGAGGCCCGTGCCCAGGGTGACCTGAGCGAAAACGCCGAATACGAATCCGCGAAGGAGCAGCAGGGCTTCATCGAAGGCCGCATCATCGAGGTCGAAGGCAAGCTGTCCGCCGCGCAGGTCATCGACCCGACCGAGCTGGATGCCGGCGGTCGCGTGGTG
The DNA here is from genome assembly GCF_011752915.1 of Comamonas sp. Tr-654. NCBI lineage: Bacteria > Pseudomonadati > Pseudomonadota > Betaproteobacteria > Burkholderiales > Comamonadaceae > Comamonas > Comamonas sp. Tr-654. Next base: position 1,197,534 of record NZ_VWWQ01000001.1, on the reverse strand, counting down.
TTCGGCGCGACCGTGGATCTGGAAGACGAAGACAGCGGCTCGGCCGTGACCTACCAGATCGTGGGCGAGGACGAGGCCGATCTCAAGCACGGCCTGATCAATGTGTCCAGCCCGATTGCTCGCGCCCTGATCGGCAAGGAAGAGGGCGATACCGCCGTGGTGCAGGCCCCGGGCGGCGAGCGCCGCTACGAGATCGTAGGCGTTAAATATATTTGACCACCCCTGAGGCGCTTTGCGCCTTCCCCTCAAGGGGACGACAGCTTCGCTGCGGGGCGGCCCTTGCTTGCTGTCTCTGCTGAATTGGGTGTCGCGCCGATTACCTGGATCAGTAACTATGTTTGAACGCTTGCCTTTCTTTTTTGCTGCTCTGTGGTGGGGCAGCCTGAGCGCCATCGGCTTTGTGGCCGTGCCCATGCTGTTTGCCAACCTGCCCACGCCGGCTCTGGCGGGCTTTATGGCGGCCAAGCTGTTCGCCGCGCAGACCTGGATTTCCATAGCATGTTGCGCTCTTCTGCTGGTGTTTTCAAAGCGAAAACATGCTGAAAAGATTGAGCAATGGGCGCAAGCAGCTATCGGTTTTGTGATTGCCGGCATGTTGCTGGCCCTGCTGGTGCAGTACGGCGTGTCACCCAAGATCGTGGCGCGCGAGAACCTCAAGCTCTGGCACAGCGTGGGCACCGGCATGTATGCGCTGCAGTGGCTGTGCGCCGCCATCGTGCTGTGGCGTGTGGCGGGCGCGCGCAAGCCGGCTTGATCCAGTGCAAGCCCGCGCCAGCTCCGGGGAGTACACTGCCCAGGCCATGGAATCTCAAATCGTAAAAATCGACGCGACCGACTGGAGCCAGGTCCAGGGGCGCGATGAATGGACTGCTGCCGTCGAAGCCGGCAAGGTGCTGTACTTTCCGCAGCTGAGCTTTCAGCTCTCCGAACAGGAAAAAACGCTGCTGCGCCCCGATGTGCGCGATCCCAAGAGACGCAATATCAGCCTCAACGTGGATGGCTCGATCAAGGGCGTGGCGGGCGACGAGGCCACGCAGGCCCAGGTGGCGGCCATGGTCGGACGCTTTCGCGAGCAGGCCACGGCGCTGATCGCAGGGCTGTTTCCCGCCTATATGCCGGTGGTACGCATGGCGCCCACCAGCTACCGCCCTTCGCAGGTGGAAACGCGGGCGCAGTCCTGGCGTGCCGACGACAAGCGCATGCATGTGGATGCGTTTCCTTCGCGGCCCAATTATGGCGAGCGCATTCTGCGCGTGTTCACCAACGTCAACCCCGATGGCCAGCCGCGCGTCTGGCGTGTAGGCGAGCCCTTCACCGATGTGGCCAAGCGCTTCGTGCCGCGTGCCAAGCCCTACAGCGCCTGGCAGGCCAAGGCACTGGAGCTGCTGCATGTGACCAAGTCCTATCGCAGCGAATACGACCACCTGATGCTGCAGCTGCACGACGGCATGAAGGGCGACGCTGACTACCAGAAGAACGCGCCGCAGGAGACCGTGCCTTTCGCGGCAGGTTCCTCCTGGGTGTGCTTTTCCGATCAGGCCGTGCATGCCGTCATGTCGGGGCAGTACATGCTGGAGCAGACCTTGTTCCTGCCGCCCGGCAGCGAATACAACCCTACGGCCAGCCCGCTGTCGATTCTCTCGCGCATGAAGGGGCATCCGCTGGTCGATGCCAAGTATCGCTGACACCGCAGGCAGCCGAGCTGGCTCGGCAGGTTGGGCTCGCGCTGATCCATAGTTCAGGCGGGCACAAAAAAGGCGTTGAACCTCGCGGTCAACGCCTTTTGTTTTGGAGGCTGCAGCTGCAGCCGTTCTTCAGCCCCAGGCCTTCTCGATCCACCTGGCCGGCTCGATATGGCGAAAGCGCTTGTTGCGACGGCCTTCCAGGGCGTCGGGCGGGTTCACTTCGCCATGGAAGATCACGATGCGCGCATCGACGGGCGGCAGCGGCTCCTTCCAGTAGTTGCTGGGCCAGGTCGGAATGCAGTAGTACTTGAAGCTGGGGCACCAGGCGGCAGGCCAGTAGTCAAGCTTGCCCTGCTTGTGCAGAAAGTGCGACAGGTACTCCTGCTCGTTGCGGTACTTGGCGCGCATTTCTTCGGTGTTCGCCCGGAAATGCTCCAGCACATCGGCATGGGCACCCAGCTCGAAGCGGTAGACCGAGGAGTTGCCGACAATGCGCTCGCCAAAGCGCCAGAAGCGCGGATAGTCGTGAATGATGCGGAAGTCGCCGGGCAGCGTGAAGAACTCGTCGAGGCTGCCCACGATCACCACATCCAGGTCCAGGAACAGCGCCTGGCCCTTGAGGCCATGCAGGTCGCGCTCGAAGGTGGTCAGCTTCTTCCAGGCGCCGTCACGCTGGCCGGGAGCCAGATGAATGTTCAGGTCGGGAATGGGAAAGCACTCCACTTCGGAGCGAATCCCCTCTGTGCTGTCGGTCAGGCAGACAAAGCGAAAATCTCCGCTGAGATGGCGGCGCACCATGGCATAGAGTCGGTTGACGTACTCCGGGCCGTATTTGGTGCCCCATTTCATGCAAAGAATATGGCGTGGCTGCTGTGTGGTCTGAACCATGGGTTGGCGGTCTCGGCGAGGAAATAAGGCGGATGGACGGGCAGGCGGGGCCGATCGGCAGATCAGTCCTGACGGCCTTTCTTGACCGACTTCTGCTTGGGCTTGGCGCGCTTGATGGTGCCGCCGGCGGTCAGGCGCTGGTTGCCGAGCACGCGCAGTTGCTTGACTTCGGGCTTCTGGCCGGCGCGGCCGAACTTGAGCACCTTGACGTCGCGAGGACCGGGCATGCGGTCTTCATCAAAGGCCTTTTCCTTTTCGGGAATCGGGCGCCACAGCACCAGCAGCTTGCCGATGTGCTGGATGGGGGCGGCGTTCAGCTCGTCGCAAAGTTGTTGATAGACCTGCTCGCGGGCTGCACGGTCGTCGCCGAAAACGCGGACCTTGATCAGACCATGGGCATTGAGTGCGGCGTCCACTTCCTTCTGAACGGCAGTGGTCAGACCATCGCCACCGATGAGGACGACGGGGTCCAGATGGTGGGCTTCGGCGCGGTGTTCCCGGCGCTGCGCGGGAGTTAATTCAATTTGGGGCATACCCGTATTATCAAGGCTGCGAGAATTCAGGCATGAAAACCAAAACCAAAAGCAAGAAGGTCAATAAGAATTGGCTGCACGACCACATCAATGACCCGTATGTGAAAGCAGCCCAGAAGGACGGTTATCGTGCCCGCGCGGCCTACAAGCTCAAGGAAATTGACGAGTCGCTCAAGCTGATTCAGCCCGGTCACACCGTGGTGGATCTGGGCTGCGCGCCCGGCGCCTGGAGCCAGTATGTGCGCCGCCGTCTCTCGCCCAGCGGTGCGGCCGTGGGCGAGCTCAACGGCCGCATCATCTCGCTGGACCTGTTGCCCATGGAGCCTATCGAGGGCGTGCATTACATCCAGGGCGACTTCCGTGAGGAGGCGGTGCTGGCGCAGCTGGAGGAAGCCATGGGCGGCGGCAAGGCCGACGTAGTGGTCTCGGACATGGCGCCCAATCTGTCCGGCCATGGCGCCACGGACGGCGCGCGGGTCGCGGTACTCATCGAGATGGCGGTTGATTTCGCGATCAACAACATGAAGCCCGAGGGCGCGCTGGTGGTCAAGCTTTTCCACGGCAGCGGCTATAACGAGCTAGTGGATCTGTTCAAGCAGACCTTCAAGGTGGTTAAGCCCATCAAGCCCAAGGCATCGCGCGACCGGTCTGCCGAGATATTCCTGGTAGGGATGGGGCTGAAGCAGGGCTCCTGACGCAGTCGCCGGCTTGCATAGGGGCATTTGACCTTATGCCTTGCTGCAGCAAGCCGGTGAAACTGATAGCGCAAAGCCCTGATAAAACACAGGCTTAGAGCCGATTGCCTGTCGGACCATAGCTTGCCTATGGCCGCTATAGGGGGAAATAGGCGTCCTGGGCGCTTGAAACACCTAAAATGAACCTCAACTAGGTCTGGAGTCCCCTCCGGGCCTTTACGTCTGAATATTCCATTGGAGCCCCGCTTGAACAATCAGTGGTTTTCAAAAGTCGCCGTCTGGCTGGTCATCGCCATGGTGCTGTTTACGGTGTTCAAACAGTTTGACACCCGAGGTGCTGGCGGTGCCTCTCATGTTGGCTACTCGGAATTCCTGGAGCAAGTGCGCAACAACCGTATCAAGAGCGCCACCATTCAGGAAGGTGCCGGCGGTACCGAGGTCGTAGCCACCACCACCGATGATCGCAAGATCCGCACCACTGCCACCTATCTGGATCGTGGCCTGGTGGGCGACCTGATCAACAACAACGTCAAGTTCGACGTCAAGCCACGTGAAGAAGGCTCGCTGCTCATGACGCTGCTCGTGAGCTGGGGTCCCATGCTGCTGTTGATCGGCGTATGGGTGTACTTCATGCGCCAGATGCAGGGCGGCGGCAAGGGCGGTGCCTTCAGCTTCGGCAAGTCCAAGGCGCGCATGCTCGACGAAAACAGCAACACCGTCACCTTTGCCGACGTGGCTGGTGCCGATGAGGCCAAGGAAGAAGTCAAGGAAGTCGTGGACTTCCTCAAGGACCCCAACAAGTTCCAGAAGCTCGGCGGCCGCATTCCCCGTGGTCTGCTGCTGGTCGGCCCTCCCGGCACCGGCAAGACGCTGCTGGCCAAGTCGATTGCGGGCGAGGCCAAGGTGCCTTTCTTCTCGATCTCGGGTTCCGATTTCGTTGAAATGTTCGTCGGCGTGGGCGCGGCTCGCGTGCGTGACATGTTCGAAAACGCCAAGAAGAATGCACCCTGCATCATCTTCATCGACGAAATCGACGCTGTCGGTCGCCAGCGTGGCGCTGGCATGGGCGGCGGCAACGACGAGCGCGAGCAGACTTTGAATCAGATGCTGGTCGAGATGGACGGTTTCGAGACCAATCTCGGTGTGATCGTGGTGGCTGCAACCAACCGCCCCGACATTCTGGATGCCGCCTTGCTGCGTCCCGGTCGTTTCGACCGCCAGGTCTATGTGACGCTGCCCGATATCCGCGGCCGCGAGCAGATCCTCAATGTGCACATGCGCAAGATCCCTGTGGGCCAGGACGTGAACCCCGCCATCATCGCGCGCGGCACGCCCGGCATGTCGGGTGCCGATCTGGCCAATCTCTGTAACGAAGCGGCTCTGATGGCGGCTCGCCGCAATGCGCGCACCGTGGAGATGCAGGACTTCGAGAAGGCCAAGGACAAGATCATCATGGGCCCCGAGCGCAAGACCATGGTCATGCCCGAGGAAGAGCGCCGCAACACGGCCTACCATGAAGCCGGCCATGCCCTCATCGGCAAGCTGCTGCCCAAGTGCGACCCCGTGCACAAGGTCACCATCATCCCGCGCGGCCGTGCGCTGGGCGTGACCATGAGCCTGCCCGAGAAGGACCGGTACTCCTACGACAAGGAGTACATGCTCAACCAGATCGCCATGCTGTTCGGCGGACGTATCGCCGAAGAAGTGTTCATGAACCAGATGACGACTGGTGCTTCGAATGACTTCGAGCGTGCGACCCAGATCGCCCGCGACATGGTGACGCGCTATGGCATGAGCGATGCGCTGGGCACTATGGTCTACTCCGAGCAGGAAGGCGAGCCTTTCCTGGGTCGTACCTTCAGCCGAGGCTCCAATCTGTCCGAGTCCACCATGCAGAAGGTCGACGACGAAGTGCGTCGCATCATCGACGAGCAATATGCACTGGCGCGCAAGCTGATCGAAGACAACAGCGACAAGATGCACGCCATGGCCAAGGCCATGCTGGACTGGGAGACGATCGACGCCGAACAGCTCAACGACATCATGGCCGGCAAGGAGCCTCGTCCTCCCAAGGACTGGACGCCTCGCAATCCGCCCTCGTCGGATGGCGGCAACTCCTCTGGAGGCAATCCCGCATCGAATGCCGAGCCTTCACCGACTACGGCTTGAGCGCCAAGTCTCCGCAACAAAAGGTCCCTCAGGGGCCTTTTGTTTTTGTACTCTCAGATATCTGAAGATCTATGTCGCAACACTGGCAAACCTCGCGTTTTCTCTTGCAGCTTGACAAGCCCCAGGTCATGGGCATCGTGAATGTGACCCCGGATTCCTTTTCCGACGGCGGCAAGCATGCCGGGGTATCCCAGGCCATGGCCCATGCAGAGTTGCTGCTGGCACAGGGCGCGCATATTCTGGACATAGGCGGCGAATCCACCAGGCCGGGCTCACCCGCAGTCAGCCTGGAGGACGAGCTGGCGCGTGTGCTTCCCGTGCTGCGGGAGGCCGTCAAGCTCGATGTGCCCATCTCCATCGATACCTACAAGCCCGAAGTCATGGCGGCCGCCCTGGATCTCGGAGCAGACATCATCAATGACATCTGGGCGCTGGGCCAGAGCGGCGCCTTCGAGGTGGTGAGCCGGCACGGCAGCTGTGGCGTGTGCCTGATGCATATGCACAAGACCCCGCAGGACATGCATCTGGAGCATATGCAGGGCAACGCCGTGGCGCAGGTGCGGGACTTTCTGCTGCAGGCGACGCAGCCCTTGCTCGATGCAGGCGTCGCGCGCTCGCGCATCGCCTGGGATTACGGTATTGGCTTCGGCAAGAGCGTGGTACAAAATTTTGCCTTGCTTGCACATCAGCGTGAGTTGCTGGACCTAGACTTCCCGCTGCTGGCAGGCTGGTCGCGCAAGGGCTCTCTGGGGCAGGTCAGCGGCCTGCCCGTTGATCAGCGCATGGTGCCCAGCGTGGCGGCGGCATTGCTGGCGGTCGAGCGAGGGGCCAGAATTGTGCGTGTCCACGACGTGAAGGACACGGTGGCAGCGCTGGCCGTCTGGCAGGCCATGCATGATGCGCAAGCACTGCAGGCCTGACGACAGAGTATTGAATCTAAAAAGGACAACGAAACTATGGCAAGACAGTACTTCGGCACCGACGGGATTCGCGGTACGGTGGGCAAGTCGCCCATCACGCCTGACTTTGCCCTGCGCCTGGCGCATGCCGTCGGGCGTGTGCTGCGCCGTACGCAAGAGCGTCCTCTGGTGCTGATCGGCAAGGACACTCGCATCTCCGGCTATATGCTGGAGAGCGCGCTCGAATCGGGCTTCAACTCTGCCGGTGTCGATGTCATGCTGCTTGGCCCCCTGCCGACACCGGGCGTGGCCTATCTGACGCGTGCCCAGCGCGCCAGTCTGGGGGTGGTCATCAGTGCCAGCCACAACCCGTTCTATGACAACGGCATCAAGTTCTTCAGTGCCGAAGGCACCAAGCTGCCCGATTCCTGGGAAGAGGATGTGGAGGCGGCCCTCAAGGAAGACCCCGTCTGGGTGGACTCGGCCTCTCTGGGCAAGGCACGGCGTCTGGCCGATGCTGCCGGTCGCTACATCGAGTTCTGCAAAAGCACCTTTGATCACAGCCTGTCACTACGCGGTCTGAAGATCGTGGTGGACGCGGCCCATGGCGCGGCCTATCAGATTGCACCCAAGGTCTTTCATGAGCTTGGTGCCAGCGTGGTGGAGATCGGCTGCTCTCCGGATGGCCTCAATATCAACGAGGGCGTGGGTGCGACCCATCCCGAGGCGCTGGTCAGGGCCGTGCGCGCCAACAAGGCCGACTACGGTGTGGCACTGGACGGCGATGCCGACCGGCTGCAGCTGGTCGATGCGCAGGGCCGTCTCTACAACGGCGACGAGCTGCTCTATCTCATGGCAGCCGACCGTCTGGCACGCGGAGATGCGGTGAGCGGCGTGGCCGGAACCCTGATGACCAATATGGCGGTGGAGCAGGCGCTCAGGGCGCAGGGCGTGGGCTTTGTGCGTGCCAAGGTCGGAGACCGCTATGTGTTGGAAGCACTCACTGCCAAGGGTTGGCAGCTGGGTGGCGAAAGCTCGGGCCATCTGCTGGCGCTGGACAAGCACACTACCGGCGACGGCCTGGTCAGTGCGCTACAGGTGCTGCAGGCCTGCGTGCGCTCCCAAAAGACCATGGCCCAGTGGCTGGAGTCCGTGAAGCTGTTTCCCCAGGTCATGATCAATGTGCGCCTGCAGCCGGGACAGGACTGGAAAAACAACGCCAAGCTCCCCGGCGAGCAGGCGGCTGTCGAGAAGCTGCTGGGCAGCGACGGCCGCGTGCTGATCCGCCCCAGCGGCACCGAGCCTCTGGTGCGCGTCATGGTCGAGGCCAGAAGTGCGGACATGGCCAACAACTGTGCCGAGCGCCTTGCCGAGGTGGTCAGGACCAGCTGACGCTGCACAGGGCAGGGTGATTGTCATGAACAACGATGACAGTCATATTTTGGTCATGCAATTGTCATAAACCACCGGCAGACTGCGGGCATGCCCTCAGGGGCGCTTCAAGCTTTCGCAGGCTGCTGCCACATGTCCCAATCCGTACCTGGTTCCGATTCTTTCTTTTCCGCTTCCATCACTTCTTCTTCAGGGCAGGATTGCGCCGCAGCCTCGCAGACCGGCAGCCAGTCGCAAGATGCGGGGCCTGCATCCCTGGGGCTGGCGCATCTATCGCTGGTGTCAGCAGCGGAGCAGGGCGGTACCGTGAAAGGCGCTGCGGGCGAGTCGCCTGCAGTTGCGCAAGCCGCCGGCACCGGGCACCATGAGGTGCCTGCTGCCGTTTCCGATGCGGCCCCTGCGGCATCTTCCGTCCCTGCCAAAACGCCACGCCGACGCCGGGCGGCGTCCAAGAACGAGGTAACCATGCCGCCTGTGATCGAGCCGACTCTGGAGCTGCTGGACCGCGATCAGAGCATTCTGGTCTTCAACGAGCGCGTGCTGAGCTGGGCCGAGCGCGAGGATGTGCCGTTGCTCGAGCGCCTGCGCTATCTGTGCATCGTATCCTCCAATCTCGACGAGTGGTTCGAGGTGCGCTGCGCCCCTCATGTCTCGGCCGCCAAGGTGGGGGACGAGCAGGGCACCTACTCGCGTGCCAGCTTCGAGCGACTGATGACCACGGCCCACGGCCTGGTCGCCAGGCAGTACCAGCTCTACAACCAGGCCATCATTCCTGCCTTCGACAAGCATGCGATCCGCCTGGTCTCGCACGGCGAGCGCAGCGTGGCGCAGCGCAAATGGGTGCGCGAGTACTTCATGCGCGAGGTCCAGCCCCTGCTGATGCCGGTGGGCCTGGATCCGTCGCACCCCTTTCCGCAGGTTGCCAACAAGGCATTGAATTTCATCGTGCGCCTCAACGGCGTGGATGCCTTCGGGCGCGCCAACGAGGTGGCCATCGTCAAGGTGCCGCGGGCCTTGCCGCGCCTGATCCGCTTGCCCGAGAAGATTTCGGGCAAGCAAAAGCTGTTCGTCAGCATCTCCAGCGTGGTGCGTGCCCATCTGGCCGAGCTGTTCCCGGGCCGGGAAGTGTCCGAGTTCTCCCAGTTCCGCGTCACCCGCCACTCCGATCTGGCCGTGGACGAGGACGATGTGGTGGATCTGCGCATGGCCTTGCGCCAGGGCCTGCACCACCGCCATTACGGTCAGGCCGTGCGCCTTGAAGTGTCTTCCTCATGTTCCGTGGTGCTCTCTGACCTGCTGCTGGAGCAGTACGGCCTGCCGGCCGAGGCGCTGTTCCGCGTCAAGGGTCCGGTCAATCTGGTGCGCCAGATGCAGCTGATCGATCTGGTCGACGACCCGGCCCTGCTGTTTCCCAAGTGGAAGCCAGCCTGGCCCACCCAGCTCGTGCCCGGCCGCTCCATCCTGGCGCAGATGCGCAAGAGCGACATCATCATCCACCAGCCCTTCGAGAGCTTTGATGGGGTGCTGGAGCTGCTGCGCGAGGCCGTCAACGACCCGCAGGTACTGGCCATCAAGCAGACCATCTACCGCACGGGAACCGACTCCGAGATCATGAGCCTGCTGGCCGAGGCCGTGAGCCGCGGCAAGGAAGTGCTGGCCGTGCTGGAGCTCAAGGCGCGCTTTGACGAAGAGGCCAACATCAACTGGGCGGAAAAGCTGGAATCGCTGGGTGTGCAGGTGGTGTATGGCGTGGTCGGTCTCAAGACCCACGCAAAGATGCTGCTGATCACGCGGCGTGAAAAGCGCAACAACCAGCTCAAGCGCTACGCCCATCTGTCCACGGGCAACTACAACGCCCGCAGCGCGCGTCTGTACACCGACATCAGCCAGCTGACCTGCAATGACGAGATCACGGCCGATATGGATGCGGTGTTCCGCCACCTCTCCAGTCACAACACCATGCCCAAGTTGCAAAAGCTGGTCATGGCACCCTTCCATCTGCAAAACCGCATGCTGGAGCTGATCGGCCTGGTGGCCGCCGCAGCGGCGCGGGGCGAGAAGGCGCGCATGGTGCTCAAGATGAATGCGCTGACCGACGAGCCGCTGATTCGCGCTCTGGTCGAGGCTGGCCGCAAGGGCGCGCAGATCGATCTCATCGTGCGCGGCTCCTGCATGCTGCCGGCCCAGCGCCCGGGCGTGACGGACAATATCCGCGTGCGCTCCATCATCGGCCGTTTCCTGGAGCATTCGCGCGTCTTCTACTTCGCCTGGGGCCAGGAGGAAGAGTTGCTGCTGTCCAGCGCCGACTGGATGAATCGCAATATGCTCAGCCGCGTGGAGCTGGCCTGGCCGGTGCTTGACAAAAAGCTGCGCCAGCGCGTGATTGACGAGTGCCTGGTGGCCTATCTGGGCGATGACCGCGATGCCTGGACGCTGGATGCTTCGGGCGCTTACCAGAAGCCCGAGCGCCCCCTGGAGGGCAAGGGCGCCCAGCAGGCGCTGATGGTGCGCTACGGTGGCAAGAGCCTCTAAGTTATCAAAGAAGGAGCTGGTTGCGCTTGTTAGTAAAGGATTTCAGATGTTTTACATGCTGAAATCATTATCTGACAGCCGTTAGAAGCTCTCTTTTTTGATGGCCGAATGCAAAAAAAGGGACTGCAAGGCAGTCCCTTTATCTTTGCCGGGCGGCGGCCGAATGGCCGGTCACATCAACGCAGCTGCAGCTTCAGGCTCCAGGGCGTCTTGCTCCATGCCATGGCTTCCTCTTCCAGCAGGCGCGCGGATTGTGGATAGGTCAGCATCCAGCCTGCGGGGGTGGAGAACTTGCATTCCGATCCCGAGCGCTTGATCTGCATGCCCTTCATGTCCGGCTCGCGGCGGGTGTGGCACAGCTGCACGGCAATGCGCAGCGCCATCAGCGGCAGGGCCAGCTGGGGCTCGTCGATGGCGTCCTCCAGCTTGCGCAGCTTGCCCTGGTGGCCCAGCACCAGCTGGCAGATGCGCTGGCGCAACTCCGGCTCCCAGGTGGCCAGGCCGCAATGCTCGACGATGTAGGCACCGTGGCGATGGTAGTTGCTCAGGGCCACGCGCATGCCGACTTCATGCAGCTGCGCCGCAATGGCCAGGGCCTGCGCGCTCTGCGCCGCCGTTTCGGCGGGCAGGATCTGTTGGTACAGCTCGGTGGCAATGCGCTGCACGCGCAGGGCATGGGGGACATCCACGCCGAAATCCAGCTGCAGGGCGCTGATTTCGGCGGCCTCCTTGTCGGCAGGAGGCTCGTGATCGAGCAGGTCGTGCAGGGCCCCCTGGCGCAGCGCTCCCTGGGCGACTTCGAGCTCGGTAATCCCCAGCAGGTCGACCACGGCCATCATCACGCTGATGCCGCCCGCGACCACGGGGCGGCGATCTTCCTTGAGGCCCGGCATGCGCAGGCGGTCCACATGGCCGATATCCAGCAGCATCTCGTAGAGGTGGCGCAGCTTGGCGGGGGTGATCACCTGTCCGTCCAGGCCCTGGGCCGTGAGGGCGTCGGCCACGGCATTGGCCGTGCCCGAGGAGGCATAGGCGCAGTCCCAGGCGGTGCCCGGGTAGGCGAACTGGGCCTGGGCCAGGCATTGCTTGGCGGCAGCAACGGCGGCCTGGAAATTGGCCTTGTTCAGTGCGCCATCGCTGAAGAAGCGACTGCTCCAGGAGACGCTGCCCAGCGCAAACGATGCCACCTGTAGCGGCTGACTGTGCTGGCCGATGATGATCTCGGTGGAGCGCCCGCCAATGTCGATGACCAGGCGTTTTTGCTGGCTGGGCGGCAGCGAGCTGGCCACGCCGCGATAGATCAGCCGGGCTTCTTCCTCGCCGGCAATGACTTCGATGGGAAAGCCCAGCAGCTGGCTGCCATGCGTCACGAATTCGTCGGCATTCAGGGCCTCGCGCAGGGTCTGGGTGGCGACGGCGCGCACATGCGTGGCATCGAAGCCTCTGAGGCGCTCGCCGAAGCGCGCCAGGCAGTCCCAGCCGCGCTCCATGGCCTCGCGCGAGAGTTCCTGGCGCGAGTTCAGGCCATTGCCCTGGCGCACGGTTTCCTTGAGGTATTCCACACGCTCTATGCGTTGATGCGAGCCGATGCGGCCTATTTCAAGGCGAAAACTGTTGGAGCCAAGGTCTACGGCGGCAAGCAGCGATTCTGGAGCCATTTCTGAGCCAATCAATGCGTTGTTGTTATGCGGGTTGGAGCACGAGTGGAGCATGAGCGTGAGGGAGCTGACGACACATGCATCGGGCAGTGGAATATGCAATATGCGCCGTCATTGGGCTATCAGGGGGCAAAGTTCAGCCTATGCCAAGTCAGGTATTTGCAGATATTGCCGGTCCTTGCCGTCGCCGAGGGGTCTCACGCTGTGTGACAGACTATGTCATACATTGCCAGTGCCCCGGCATCGGCCTTGCGACAAGCTGTTACCTGTGGTTTTACTCGGAGACCGAGCATGTAGGTCAAGGCTCAGCAGTTTGCGAATGAAATATGACAATTGCATGACCAGATTGAACGTCTTTCACTCGGTTGCGCCTTGAAATTTTCATGTCACGACGCTGTCATAAAAGGTTTTTAAAGTCCACTCCATCGAATCTTTCAACCCTAAGAGGTCGTTTCATGAAGTTGTCCTTGATTCACGTTCTGGTAGCTGGTGCTCTGTCTGCCGCAGGTATTGCCAACGCCAGCCAGGAAGCTACAGGTGCCGGTGCGAGCTTCCCGGCTCCTCTGTATTCCAAGTGGGCTGCTGACTATAACAAGGCCACTGGCGTCAAGATTAACTACCAGTCCGTTGGCTCCAGCGCCGGTGTCAAGCAGATCGATGCCAAGACCGTGGACTTCGGTGCCTCGGACGCTCCCCTGACCGATGAAGAGCTGCAGAAGAAGGGTCTGCTGCAGTTCCCCACCGTGATCGGCGGCATTGTTCCCGTGGTCAACATCAAGGGCGTGGCTCCCGGCCAGCTGAAGCTGTCGGGCCAGGTGCTGGGCGACATCTATCTGGGCAAGATCACCAAGTGGAACGATCCCGCCGTTGTCGCTCTGAACCCCGGCGTGGCGCTGCCTGATGCTGCCATCGCTCCCGTGCGCCGCGCTGACGGCTCCGGCACCACCTTCGGCTTCACCAACTACCTCTCCAAGGTCAACGCCGAGTGGAAGGACAAGGTTGGCGAAGGCACGGCTGTGAACTGGCCCACCGGTGCCGGCGGCAAGGGTAACGAAGGCGTTGCCGCCTTTGTGGGCCGTCTGCCCAACTCCATCGGCTACGTCGAGTACGCCTATGTGAAGCAGAACAAGCTGACCTACGCACAGCTGCAGAACAAGGAAGGCGCTTTCGTCTCTCCTGACGACGATACCTTCAAGGCTGCCGCTGCTGGCGCCGACTGGGCCAAGAGCTTCTACCAGATCCTGACCAACCAGCCCGGCAAGAGCGCCTGGCCCATCACCTCGGCCACTTTCATCCTGATGCACAAGACCCAGGACAAGCCTGCCCAGGCCACCACTTCGCTGAAGTTCTTCGAGTGGGCCTACAAGCAAGGTGACAAGACTGCTGCCGATCTGGACTACGTGCCCATGCCCGAATCCGTCAAGAACGTGATCTACAAGTCCTGGAACGACATCAAGGACACTTCGGGCAAGGTTGTTGCCAAGTAATCTCGTGTAATCAGTGAGCAGCGGACTGCCGTGCCGGACGGCATCTCCGCTGCTTGTTTCAACCCTTTGCGAATAAAGGCGCTCACGTGTCCACTACGTCGCCCTCCAGTTCGCTGGCTGCTGCCTCCACCGATGCCGCCAAGCGACGCTCTCCTTCTCCGCCACGTGCTCCGATGATCTCGGGACGTATGGCGGATCGTTTGTTTGGTGGCCTGGCACGCAGTGCAGCGATTCTGACGCTGGTGCTGCTGCTGGCCATCATGGCTTCGCTGATCGTCGGCGCCTGGCCCGCCATTTCGGAATATGGTCTGGGCTTTCTGACCAGCAGTGTCTGGGACCCCGTCCAGAATCGCTACGGCGGCCTGGTCATGATTTATGGCACGCTGGCCACCTCGGCCATCGCGCTCTTGATTGCCGTGCCCGTGAGCTTCGGCATCGCGCTATTTCTGACGGAACTCTCTCCCGCCTGGCTCAAGCGCCCCCTGGGAACGGCCATCGAGTTGCTGGCCGCAGTGCCATCCATCGTCTACGGTATGTGGGGTCTGATGGTGTTCGGCCCCGTGCTGGCCACCTATGTGCAGCAGCCGCTGCAGAACCTGCTGAGCGGCGTGCCCTATCTGGGCGCCTTTGTCTCCGGGCCTCCCGTCGGTATCGGCATTCTCTCGGCCGGCATCATCCTGGCCATCATGATCATCCCCTTCATCGCCTCGGTGATGCGCGATGTGTTCGAGGTCACGCCGGCACTGCTCAAGGAGTCGGCCTACGGTCTGGGCTCCACGACCTGGGAAGTGGTCTGGAAAGTGGTGCTGCCCTATACCAAGACCGGTGTGCTGGGCGGCGTCATGCTGGGCCTGGGCCGCGCGTTGGGCGAGACCATGGCCGTGACCTTTGTGATCGGCAATATGAACCAGCTCAACTCGCTGTCCGTGTTCGAGGCTGCGAACAGCATCACCTCGGCCCTGGCCAATGAGTTTGCCGAAGCCGGCGAAGGTCTGCATCAGGCATCGCTGATCTATCTGGGTCTGGTGCTGTTCTTCATCACCTTCGTGGTGCTGGCCTGCTCCAAGGTCCTGCTCAACCGCCTGCAGAAGAACGAAGGAGCCCGCTCATGAGCCCGACCTCCACCTCCGCCAAGATGCTTGATGCGGCCGACCTGGCTGCCGTGCGTCAGGCCAAGTACGACAGGCGCAAGCGCCTCAATCAGATTGCGCTGACCCTGTCCATGGCCGCCATGCTGTTCGGTGTCTTCTGGCTGGTCTGGATTCTCTGGGAAACCATTCGCCAGGGCGTGGGCGGTCTGAACTTCGCCCTGTTTACGCAGATGACGCCTCCGCCCAACGAAGAGGGCGGCATTGCCAACGCCATCTGGGGCTCGCTGATGATCGTGACGCTGGCCACTTTTGTCGGCACTCCGATCGGCGTGATGGCCGGCGTCTACCTGGCCGAGTACGACAAGAAGAGCTGGCTGGCTTCCACCACGCGCTTCGTCAACGACATTCTGCTGTCGGCCCCCTCCATCGTCATCGGTCTGTTTGTCTACACCGTGGTGGTGGTGCGCTTCAAGAGCTTTTCCGGCATGGCCGGCGTGATCGCGCTGGCGCTGATCGTGATTCCCGTGGTTATCCGGACCACGGAAAACATGCTGGTGCTGGTGCCCGCCAGCCTGCGTGAAGCGGCTTATGCACTGGGCACGCCCAAGTGGAAGGTCATCATCATGGTGACCCTGCGTGCGGCCCGTGCCGGTGTGATCACCGGTGTGCTGCTGGCCGTGGCCCGTATCGCGGGCGAGACCGCTCCGCTGCTGTTCACGGCGCTGAACAACCAGTTCTGGAATGCCGACATGAGCAAGCCCATGGCCAGCCTGCCGGTGACCATCTTCAAATTTGCCATGAGCCCCTATGAGAACTGGCAGCAACTGGCCTGGGCCGGTGTGTTCCTCATCACGGTGGCTGTGCTGGGTCTGAATATCCTGGCGCGTTTCATCACCCGTCAGAAATAATTCCAAGGTTCAAGATCATGACTGCAACCATTGCTCCCGCCAACGTCAAGCTGGCCGTGCGCGACCTGAACTTCTATTACGGCAAGTTTCACGCGCTGAAAAACATCAACCTCGATATTCCCGAGAAGAAGGTCACGGCCTTCATCGGCCCCTCGGGCTGCGGCAAGTCCACGCTGCTGCGCACCTTCAACCGCATGTTCGAGCTCTATCCCGAGCAGCGCGCCGAAGGCCAGATCATGCTGGACGGCGACAATCTGCTGACCAGCAAGCAGGATGTGGCACTGATTCGCGCCAAGGTCGGCATGGTGTTCCAGAAGCCCACGCCGTTTCCCATGTCCATCTATGACAACATCGCTTTCGGCGTGAAGCTGTTCGAGAATCTCAACGCCTCCGACATGGACGACCGCGTGGAGTGGGCGCTGCGCAAGGCTGCGCTGTGGAATGAAGTCAAGGACAAGCTGCAGCAAAGCGGCTCGGGTCTGTCGGGCGGTCAGCAGCAGCGTCTGTGCATCGCACGCGGCATTGCCATCAAGCCCGAGGTGCTGCTGCTGGACGAGCCTTGCTCGGCGCTGGACCCCATCTCCACGGCCAAAATCGAAGAGCTGATTGCGGAACTGAAGAACGACTACACCGTGGTCATCGTGACCCACAACATGCAGCAGGCAGCCCGTTGCAGCGACTACACGGCCTATATGTATCTGGGGGACCTGGTGGAGTTTGGCGACACCGAAAAAATGTTCTTCAAGCCCCAGCGCAAGGAAACGGAAGACTACATCACAGGCCGCTTCGGCTAAGGACTCAAAAATGACAGAAAAACATTTGTCCACACAGTTCGACTCCGAACTCAACCGTGTCTCCGCCCGCGTCATGGAGCTGGGCGGTCTGGTCGAGTCGCAGATCAGCAATGCCGTCTACGCATTGACCAGCTTCAGCACCGAAGCCGTGGAGCAGGTCATCAGTACCGAGCAGCGCGTCAACGCCATGGAAGTGGAGATCGACCATGAGCTGTCGTCCATCATCGCGCGCCGTCAGCCCACGGCGCGCGACCTGCGCCTGCTGATCGCCTTCTCCAAGGCCACGGCCAATCTGGAGCGCATGGGCGACGAGGCCTGCAAGATGGCCCGCATGGTCAAGTCCATCATCGACAGCGGCGCCGCCCGTTCGCTGCCCAGCGGCGAGCTGCGCATGGCTGCCCAGATGGCTTCCGAGCTGCTGCGCAAGACCCTGGATGCCTTTGCCCGCCTGGACACCAAGGCGGCGGTGGCCATCTTGCGCGAAGACGATCTGATCGACGAAGAGTTCGACGGCTTTGTGCGCAAGCTCATCACCTACATGATGGAAGATCCGCGCACCATCTCCGCCAGCCTGGACCTGCTGTTCCTGGCCAAGGCCATCGAGCGTATCGGCGACCATTCCAAGAACGTGGCCGAGCTGATCATCTACCTGGTCGAGGGCAAGGACGTGCGCCACCAGACCATGGCTGAAATCGAATCTGCGGTGTTGTAAGACGGAGGCTACCCAGGGATGAAGAAGATGCCCATGGTCCTCATCGTGGAGGACGAACCTGCGATTGCAGAGTTGATCGCGGTCAATTTGAGGCATAACGGCTTCCAGCCCGTCTGGGCGGAAGACGGTGTGTCGGCGCAGCGCGAGCTCGATGCCGTGCTGCCCGATGTGATCTTGCTCGACTGGATGCTGCCCGGTGCCAGCGGCCTGTCGCTGGCTCGCAAATGGCGTGCCGACAGCCGCACCAAGGCCGTGCCCATTCTCATGCTCACGGCGCGCGGCGACGAGCCCGACAAGGTGGCAGGCCTTGATGCCGGAGCCGATGACTACATCACCAAGCCGTTCTCCACCCAGGAGCTGCTGGCCCGCATCCGTGCCGTGCTGCGCCGTCGCGCGCCCGAGCAGGTGCAGGACAAGGTCAGTATCGGTGAGCTGGTGCTGGATGCCGCAGCCCATCGTGTGAGCTGGCAGGGCGATCTGCTCAAGATCGGACCCACCGAGTTCAAGCTGCTCAACTATCTGATGAAGCACCCCGAGCGCGTGCACAGCCGTGCACAGCTGCTTGACAAGGTCTGGGGCGACCATGTCTTCATCGAAGAGCGTACGGTGGATGTGCACGTCAAGCGCCTGCGCGAATCGCTGGGCGTAGCAGGTGTTCTGATTGAAACCGTTCGCGGCGCAGGTTACCGTTTCAGCGCTCAGGCCATGGCCTGATAGCACTTCCCCCAAAACCTCGGCCCGGTCTGGCTGGGTCGACAAAAATCACAACTGAAAGCAAATATGGGGTGGCGTGGTTTTCGATTGTTGGCCTCTCAGATCGCGGCAGCCATGGTGGTATGGCTGCTGTGGGCCTATCTGGTCGCACCCGATGCGACGGTGGGGCAGCAATCTGTGGCGGCCATGGCAGGTGCCTTGATAGGTGGCTGGATCTGGTGGCTGGTGGATAGCTGGAATGGTGCGCGCCTGTTGCGCTGGCTGCGCCAGTCGGAGCTGGGTGCCGTGCCCAACCTGGCGGGCATCTGGGGCGAGGCTGGCGTGCGCATGCGCCGCTGGATTCGCCAGAGCGTGCAGCAGGTGCAGCAGGGCGATCAGCGGCTCAACGATATCTTGTCGGCCCTGCAGGCCAGTCCCAATGGTGTGGTGCTGCTCGATGCGCAGGGGCGCATCGAATGGTGCAACCAGATTGCGGCCAAACAGTTCGGCTTCGACGCCGAGCGCGACGTGCTGCAAAGCATAGGCAACCTGGTGCGCAATCCCCAGTTCAGTGCCTATTTCGTAGCGCAGGACTTCACCCACGATCTGGTCATGCAGGGGCGCGAAAGCACGCCTTCGCGACCGGTCAAGCTGTCGGTGCAGCTCTACGGTTACGGCGAGGGGCGCAAGCTGCTGCTGGCGCGCGATGTGACGGCTCTGGAACAGGCCGAAGCCATGCGACGCGACTTCGTGGCCAATGTCTCGCATGAAATCCGCACGCCGCTGACGGTGCTGGCCGGTTTCGTGGAAACGCTGCAGAACCTGCCGCTGGAGGAGGACGAGCGCAATCGTTATCTGGAGCTGATGGCCCAGCAGGCCGAGCGCATGCAGCATCTGGTGGAGGACTTGCTGACCTTGTCGCGTCTGGAGGGCAGCCCGCTGCCCGGCAACAACGACTGGGTCTCGGTGGCGCAGTTGCTCACTCGCTGCGAGAACGAGGCGCGTGGCCTCTCCAATGCCTTGACGCGCAAGCAGGCCAAGCCCCATGTGCTGAACTTTCCCGACGAGCAGGCGCTCAGGCAGGCCGGAGAGCTGGCAGGTGCCAGTGCGGAGCTGCACAGCGCGTTCTCCAATCTGCTGGCCAATGCCATGCGCTACACGCCTGCCGGCGGGCAGATCGATGTGCGCTGGCAGTTGCTGCCCGACGGGGCGGCCCGCTTTGCCGTCAAGGACTCCGGCCCCGGCATCGATGAAAAGCATGTGTCGCGCCTGACGGAACGCTTCTATCGCGTGGACCGCAGCCGCTCACGCGACACTGGTGGCACCGGCCTGGGACTGGCCATCGTCAAGCATGTGCTGCAGCGGCATGGTGCCAAGCTCAGCATCGAGAGCGAGCTGGGCAAGGGCTCGGAGTTCGCTGTGACTTTTCCGCCCGGCCGTGTGAGGGCCGTGACCGAGGTGCCGGTCAAGACGCTGTCTCATTGAGCGCCTCGGGGGCTGGTCTGGGGCTTGGGAGGTCGTATGGTTTTGTGCAGGACGGTGCTGAATGCCAGGGCCGTGATCAGCAGGGCGGCTGCGCTGCATATCCACAAGGGCATGGGTGTGGCCTGCCAGTCCTGCCAGCCGGGAGCGGCCTGCCAGCGGTAGGTCAGCCAGTAGCCAAGGCCCAGGCCACCACCCCAGAGCAGCAGGCAATAAATCACCAGAGGCGCCACGGTCACGCGGTAGCAGCGCAGCACGAAAATGCAGTAGGTCTGCACGCAGTCCGCCACATGGTATGCAGCCACGCAGATCAGCAGCCAGGACGTCATGGCCAGCACCTGCGGGGAGTCGGTATAGATGTCTGCAATCCAGCTGCGGGCGATGAGTAGGGTGGCAGCTGTCACCATGCCTATCATCAGTGCAAGTTTGAAGCACTGCTGAATCAGTGTTCTGGCCTGGGCTTCATCGCCTGCGCCGCGCCAGTAGCTGACGCGGGCGCTGGTGGCAATGGCCAGGGACAGCGGCACCATATAGCAGATGGCGGCCAGATTGGCGGCGATCTGGTGGCTGGCGGACGAGAGCGAGCCCTGTCTTGCCACATACAGGGCCATGAGCGTGAAGGAGGTAACCTCCACCAGAATGGCCAGACCTGCAGGAATGCCAAGGCGGCAGAAACGGCCCAGCTGTAGCCAGTCAGGGGGCTCCAGCTTCTGCCACAGCGCCAGCGGTGCATAGAAATCCTGGGTGCGCATCAGCCACAGGGCCACGGCAAACATGATGTAGTTGACCAGCAGCGTGGCCAGGGCGCAGCCCACGGCTCCAAGGGGAGCGAGGCCCAGGCCGCCAAAGGTGAACCAGACGGACAAGGGGATTTTGATCAGCAGCGAGATGAGCTGCAGCCAGGTGACCAGCTTGGGGTGACCCAGCGCTTGGTTGAGCGCGCTGTATATGCGAAACAGCAGCGCCGGCGGCAGGCCCCAGGCCAGCACGGCGAGATAGCGCTTGACCTCCAGCTGCAGAGTATCGGGCACATCGGTCCAGCGCAGCAGCGCGTCGGGCATGAGCAGCACTGTCATGCCCAGCACGCAGGCCATGGCACACAGATAGATGGACTGGCGCAGCGAATGGCCTATGGCCTGGGGCTGGCCGGCGCCACGCTGCTCAGACCACAGGGGCAAAAGAGCCTGAAAAATACCCATCAGCGAGGCATAGACACTGATGAAAATGGCCGAGCCCACGGACAGGGCGGCCACGGCCTCGTTGGAATAGCGACTGGCGACGATGGTGTCGGTGGTGCCGAAGGCCATGACGGCCAACTGGCCGGCCAGCACGGTACCCGCATGGCGGCCTATGTATTGCAGCTCACCCTTCATGGTGCGGCTTTGGGGCCGGCGTACTTGAGCAGAACCAGAACTTCCTTTTGACCGGCCAGGCGGGTGATGCGGCTGACCTCGCTCCAGCCCTGGCGCAACTTGCGATTGTGGTCGCCTGCCCAGCGGTCTGCATCGACCAGCGCCCAGCCGCAGGCGCCGGGATCGCTGCGGCGCAGCAGTGCCGTATCCACGTGGGTGTAGTAGCGCACGGCCGCAATCTGCGATCGGCCCAGGCCATAGGTCAGCACGCAGCTTGTGGCGCCGTTTTGCCTGAGCTCGTCGTTCAGCTGTGTCATCTGGAATTGATAGCTGCGAGCATGGTCCAGCGGCTCCATCCAGAGCGTGGACAACAACACCCAGCTCAGCGTGGCGCCACCGGCCGGCAGCACCAGGCTCTTCCAGATGGCTGCGCGGTTGCGCGAAGTGCGCCAGACCACCAGCGCAAACCAGCCGGCAGTGGCGACGAGTGCCACGATGACCGTGGGCCAGGAGATGCTGGCTTCAAACTGCGGGGCAAGGCGCGCAATATTGGCGGCGATCTTGGGCGGAAATCCGGTCTGAAATGCCAGCCAGACCACCCAGATGGCAATCGCGGATGCCGTAAAGAACAGCAGCGTGAACCAGTCGATCAGCGCGCTGATGCTGCGCCTGAAGGTGGGCAGGGCGAAGGCTGCCAGGGTGGCAATGGCAGGAAGTCCCAGCAGCAGCGCGCGATCGGCCGGGGTGCTGCTCAGGCAGGCGGCCACCGGGACGGCGGCAAACAGCAGGGCGATGGACAGATGCGGGTTGTGGCCGGGGTAGGCAATCTGGCGGCGCCAGACCCACAGCGTCCACAAAGCCAGGGGCCAGGCAGGCCAGCAGAACCACAACAGCAGCTGCAGCAGTGCGCTCCAGTCCTTGAGCGAATCGACGAGATGCCAGACCCATTGATCCAGTGCAGTGGTCAGGCTGGCGGCCAGCACCGTGGCGGCCATCCAGGCTGCCGCCCAGATGCGCGCCTGGCGGTGTGAGCGGCCCGGATTGTCGCCCCAGCTGCGCTGGGTGAAGGCGATCACGCTGCCCCCCAGTCCGAACAGCACGGCAAGCGTGGGGGCGCCGCTCAGAGCCAGTCCCAGCAGGCCGAATATAAGTGCTGCTGCTGACTTCCTCGGGTGATAGGCCATGGCTGCAGCGGCGAAGAACAGCAGCGCCGTGCAGCCCAGCTGGGTGACGTAGCTGGTGGTTTCATGCGAGAGCTGGGCCAGACCCAGGCAGGCCACCAGGGCCAGCAAGGCCGCGTCAGCCATGGCGCGGGCGTAGTCGATCAGCTGCGCCTCTCCGCCAAAGGCGAAGGCCACGGGCTGCGCGCCTGGCGTGCGTGCCAGATAGTAGGCACCCCACCAGGTGGCTCCCAGGGTCAGGATCAGCAAGGCGATGAACGGAAGGCGCGCCGCCATTTCAGCGCCGAGCAGCCACTCGAAGCCCAGCAGTGACAAGGCGCCCAGCCAGTAGGGCAGCAGGCCGTCGATGCTGGGAGCCAGACCCGACAGCGTGGGAGACAGCCAGTCGGTATGACCCAGCGCCAGCTCGCGCATATAGCCGAAGGCCTCCATATCGTTGGAGCGCCAGGGGCCACGCATGACAAAGCCGGGAATTACATAGGCCAGGCACAGCAAAAGCAGGGCCCAGCGCGGCAGTCGGCGCACGGCGCTTTGGGCAACAATGGCAGGTGTGGGCTGGTTCACGCAATCAATCCGGTAGCGGCGGTGCGAGTCTGCACGGCCTGATCAGGCGAGAGCGCCCGGGTTCGGAGCGCTTGGTGCTCCGATGATAGGAGCATTGAGGGGCCGCAGGGCAGCTCCCAAAAAGAAAAGGCAGCACGGTTGCCCGAGCTGCCTTCCCAGCAAAAAAGTAAGATTTACTTCTTGCCGAAGCGGTTGCGGAACTTCTCCACGCGGCCACCCATGTTGTCCACCGACTTTTGTGTGCCAGTGTAGAAGGGGTGCGATTCAGAAGTGGTATCCAGCTTGAACAGAGGGTACTCTTTACCTTCGAAGTTTTCGGTTTCCTTGGTGGAAACGCAAGAACGTGTCACGAACTTGAAGCCGTTGGACATGTCAACGAACAGAACTTCGCGGTAATTGGGGTGAATGCCTTCTTTCATGATCTTTCCTTTGGTCAAGTGCGGGAGCCGCACCAGCCTGTCCGGTGTACTTTCCGCATAAAAGCTCTCCATTATTGCACACAATGGGGAATCGGTGCCTGACGCGCCGGCCGACTGTGGTCGGCACCTGCCGTTTGCAGGCCATTGCAGACATTGTCTGTAGGTCTGGACGCCGAGTCATTTCACCAGCAGCGCTGCAAGCTGCGCCATCCGGCGTCTAGGGCCGCAGCGCTCGCCAACCTGGATTTGATGTGGCTCAAGCCCCCGTGGACGGCGGCTATGCAACAACTTCTTCAGCACATAAGATGTTGTGATATTGCCATGCAGCAAAAAGGGGCCGCTATGGTTGACCGCGAGGCCGAGAAGCAGTTCAGTTCCAGCCAGCAGCTTGATCAGGCTGTGCGCGCGATGTGGGCGCAGCAGTGGCAGTCGGTTTCTCCCGAGTCCCAATGGCAGGCCTGGCTGGACTGGGCTGGCAATCTTGCCATCAGTCCGGGAAAGCGTCTTGATCTCGCGCGACTGGCGCTGGAGGAATGGGCAAGTCTTTGCTATGGCGGACCCAGGACCTCAGAGCCCGATCAGTTCTTCAAGGCGGCTCAATGGCAGCAATGGCCATTCAATGCCATCAGTGCGGGCTTTGCCGCTCAGCAACGCTGGTGGCAGGCTGCCAGTCAGGGCGTTGCCGGTGTTGAACCGCATCACGCGCGCCTTGTCGGGTTCTGGGGCAAGCAGTGGCTGGATATGTGCTCGCCTGCGAACTTCTTTGCCACCAACCCGATTGTTCAGGAGCGTACCCTCAAAGAGGGCGGGGCGAATCTGGTGCGTGGCTTGCAGTTCCTGATGGAAGACCTCCAGGCCCAGATCGCAATCCAGCGGCCTGCAGGTTCCGACGCATTCCAGCCAGGGCGCGATGTGGCCCTCACGGCTGGCAAGGTGGTGCTGTGCAACCGGCTGATGGAGCTGATCCAGTACACGCCCACTACCGACAAGGTCCACCCCGAGCCGGTATTGATCGTGCCTGCCTGGATCATGAAGTACTACGTCCTGGATCTTTCCCCGGGCAATTCGCTGATCAAGTATCTGGTCGACCAGGGGCATACGGTGTTCTGCGTCTCCTGGAAGAACCCCGATGCCGATGACGGGGAGCTGGGCATGGACGACTATGTCGAACTGGGCTGGCGTGCTGCGCTGGATGCCGTCACGGGCATCGTCCCGGGCAAGAAAGTGCATGCAGCCGGCTATTGCCTGGGCGGAACCCTGCTGGCCATTGCTGCAGCAGCGATGGCGCGCGACGGCGACGACCGTCTGGCATCGATGAGCCTGCTGGCCGCACAGACCGATTTCACCGAGCCCGGCGAGCTGGGGCTGTTCATCGACGAAGCGCAGATCAGCCTGCTTGAGGCCCAGATGGCTCGGCAAGGCTATCTGCGCGCCGAGCAGATGGCCGGCGCATTCCTGATGCTGCGCTCCCAGGATCTGCTGTGGTCACGCATGGTCGATCACTACCTGCTGGGCGAGCGTGCGCCTATGAGCGATCTCATGGCCTGGAATGCCGATGCCACGCGCATGCCTGCGAGGATGCACTCGCAATATCTGCGCCGTCTGTTTCTGAACAACGATCTCAGCGAAAACCGCTATCCGGTCGACGGCAGGCCGGTCTCGTTGCTCGATCTCAGAGCGCCCATCTTCTGCGTGGGAACGCTTACCGATCATGTGGCACCCTGGCCATCGGTATACAAGCTACACCATCGCACCCCGGCCGAAATCACCTTTGTGCTGACGAGCGGCGGCCATAACGCCGGCATTGTCAGCGAGCCCGGTCATCCGCGCCGTAGCTACCAGCTGCGCATGCGTCCGGCCGGTGCACAGGACATGCCTGCCGCGCAGTGGCAGCAAGAAGCCGAGCGGCACCAGGGCTCCTGGTGGCCGGCATGGAGTGCCTGGCTCCAAACCAGATCAGGCACGCCGCTGGCTGCTCCGCGCATGGGCGGCAAGAGCGGCAAGCCTTTGTATGACGCTCCGGGCCGGTACGTGCTCGAGCATTGAGTTCAAGACCTGAGTCGACCAGGATGCACGACGGGTATTTCTCTGTATGAAACGCCATGCGCCATCCGGGTTTGCGCAAGTCACGGAGTTTTCATAGGCCGTCTGGTCACGGTGATAGGCCGGACGGTCCGCCAGCCTCTCGATAGGCACCACCATCACCATAGGGAGACCGATATGAGCATCCAAGCGACCCCCCTGAGTCTGTTCAAGGCCAATGCCGAGCTGCAACTGCGCATCGCTCAGCTTATGCGTGAGAGTGGCCATCGCTGGCTGGAAGCGGCGCAGCACAGCAGTGCTACCGGCATCAGCGAAACCACCTCTGAGCTGCAAAGCCTGCTGAAGGCCGAGGACTGGCAATCACTGGCCAGCCTGCCCGCCGAGGCGTTCATGCGCAGGATTGAAGACCGCATGAGCGATGCCAGGAGCGCCAGCGACATCGCGATCCGGAACCAGCAGGCTTTTGCCAGCGGTCTGCAGCAAGCCCTGGAGGCCTGGCAGAAGGCCGTGGCCGACGCCATGCGTGCAGACGGCTCGTCCAATCTGCCTGCTTTGCCGCTGCAGGACATCTTCAAGCAGTGGCTGTCCGTCTGGACGCCGCCGGGTCTGGACGCGGCTCAGGCCAAGGGCGGCAAGACGGCACAGAAATAGGGAGACAGAGGGGCGGGGCCGCAGCATGGCTGCCGCTTCGTCGCCGGATGATCTGCTGCCCAGTCATGGCAGGAATTCCGGCTTTTCGGCGTTTGGCTGATCCACAAAGCGCCGGCAGCTATTGTTTTTGAGTCTTCTTGCGAGAAGCTTGTGACTTCGGGAGCACGATATGAGCAAACCCAGCGAGGCCGGCCCATCAACTCAGGGGTCTGTCGATCCTTTGGCATGGTGGCGAGCCGCCGCAGCCTATATGCTGGATGCTGCCCAGCGCAGCGTGCTGTATGCCGATATCGAGCGCCAGGTCGGCGATCAGTACCGGGTGCAGCGCGAGGCCAGGATGCCGAATGTGCTGCATTTCCCTGCCGAGCTGGTGATGTCGGGACTGGAACTTCCCAGGCCCGTCAACTATGGTCTGGTGCGCATTCAGGCGCCTGAGAATCAGCCGGCCGATCCGGGCAAGCGACCCTTCGTCGTGGTCGATCCGCGCGCCGGCCATGGTCCGGGCATAGGCGGCTTCAAGCCGCATAGTGAGATCGGCGCGGCACTGGAGGCCGGCCACCCTTGCTACTTCGTCGGCTTTCTGCCCGACCCGGTGCCGGGTCAGACGGTGGAGGACGTGATGCGTGCCGAGGCCGCATTCATGCGTCGCGTGGCCGAGCTGCACCCGGAGAGTGAGGGCAAGCCCGCGGTCATCGGCAACTGTCAGGCGGGCTGGCAGATCCTGATGACGGCAGCGGTCTGGCCAGAGCTGTTCGGGCCCATCATCGTCGCCGGTGCGCCCCTGTCGTACTGGGCCGGAGACAACCCCATGCGCTACTCCGGTGGCCTCCTGGGAGGCAGCTGGATGACGGCGCTGAGCAGCGATCTGGGCAACGGCCGCTTCGACGGCGCCCATCTGGTGCAGAACTTCGAGCAGCTCGATCCGGCCAACACGCTGTGGAGCAAGCAGTACAAGGTCTATGCCAATGCCGACACCGAGGCCGAGCGTTATATAGGCTTCGAGAAATACTGGGGCGGTTACGTCTTTCTCAACGATGTGGAGATGCAGTACATCGTCGACAACCTGTTCATCGGCAACAAGCTTTCGACGGCCCGGCTGCTGACCTCGGACGGGGTGCGCATCGATCTGCGCAACATCCGCTCCCCCATTCTGGTGTTTTGCTCCTATGGCGACAACATCACGCCGCCGGCCCAGGCCCTGGGCTGGATCACCGATCTTTACGCCAGCGACGACGACGTGCGCGCGCATGATCAGACCATCATCTTCAGCACGCATGACAGCATCGGCCACCTGGGCATCTTTGTGTCGGGTGCAGTCGGCAGCAAGCAGCACCGCAAGTTTGCCAGCGCCATAGAGCAGATCAATCTGCTGCCCGCAGGCATCTACCGCGCCAGCGTGGACGACGCCACGGCACAGGAGCAGAAGCTGCTTCACGATCCCTATCTGCTGAGCATCCGGGCCAGCGACATTGCCGAGGTGCGCGATATCGTCAAGCCCGATGCCCAGGCCGAGCGCCGCTTCGACGCGGCGGCCCGGGTCTCCGACATCAATCTCGCGCTGTACCGCAGCCTCTGGCAACCCTGGGTGCGCGCATTCAGCACCTCCGAGTCGGCGCGCTGGCTGCAGACCCTGCACCCGATGCGCCTGCAGTTCGAGGCCTGGAGCAGCCAGCACCCGCTGGCCGCCCTGATACGCGGCAGTGCTGAATACATACGCGAACATCGCCAGCCCGTGGATGATGCCAATCCCTGGCTGCAGATGCAGCAGCAGGGCTCGGCCGCGCTGGAGCGCTCCCTTGATGACTATCGCGACCGGCGCGACCATATCTATGCCCTGTGGTTCGACATGCTCTACTGCTCGCCCCTGATGCAGGCGCTGGCCGGGCATGCCTATGGCGAAAGCGGGCCGGTGCGCCAGCATCCTGGCACCACGCCAGAGCATCTGGCCCTGATGGCGGGCAGGCAGCGCCAGATCGAGGACGGTGTGGATCAGGGCGGCGTGCTTGAAGCCACGTTGCGCGGCTTGCTGAGCGTGCTGTCGCTGCGCCGCGCCGTGGACGAGCGTTACTACCATCTGGCTGCGCAATT
Source organism: Comamonas sp. Tr-654 (assembly GCF_011752915.1). Taxonomy (NCBI): domain Bacteria; kingdom Pseudomonadati; phylum Pseudomonadota; class Betaproteobacteria; order Burkholderiales; family Comamonadaceae; genus Comamonas; species Comamonas sp. Tr-654. The sequence goes on along the minus strand of NZ_VWWQ01000001.1, from coordinate 1,169,618 downwards.
GCTGGAGCAGGAGGCGCCGGGGCGCTGGAGCCTGGCCGAGCTACGCGCCGCCATCCGCGAGCAGACCCTGCTGATGAGGCAATGCGGCAGCGCTGCCATCGATGCCATTCCAGGCCTGCTCAAGAACACGCCTGCCGACACCATACGCAAGGCCAGCCAGGCGATTACCAGTATGGCTGCCATCGATACGGGAGCGAAGGCCGAGCAGCATGCCGTGAAAAGCGCTCTGCAGCAGGTGCAGGCCTTGTTCGAGCAGGCCGCGCTGGCGCAGCAGGCCCCGATTGTCGAGGCTCAGGTACCGCAGCTGGCGCCGGCCCGGGCTTCCGCCACCGTCACGCGGCCCAAGCCTGCCGCGCGACGTCAACCGGCCGCAAGCCGCGGCAAGAAAGGAGTGCGATGAGTCAATCGAGTCCAGAGGCGATGCGGGAGCCGTTCAAGGGCCTGGCTGTCGGCGACAGCCTGCATGCCACCGTTGCCGCCCGTGATGCGAGCACGTTGACCCTGCGCTGCGTCCGCGAGGCCCAGGCCCAGGCCCAGGTTTTCACCACAGCGTCACCGCAGGTGGCCGACCTGTCTTCGGGCGGGGCGGAGCAGCCGCTGGACGTGGCCACCCATCATGGCCTGATCCGGCTGCTGGCGGCCGTCAAGGAGCTGCCGCCGGTGCGCATGGGCGTGGTTCATCCCTGCGATGCGATCAGTCTGTCCGCAGCGCTTGACGCACACAGGCTGGGGCTGATCGAGCCGGTCCTGATCGCTCCGCGCGCCAAGCTTGAGGGGATTGCGCTGGCGCAGGGGTTCGAGCTGCAGGGCTTGCGCATCGAGGACGTGCCGCACAGCCACGCCGCCGCCGAGCATGGCGCCAGGCTTGCCGCCAGCGGCGAGTTGGAGGGTTTGATGAAAGGCAGCCTGCACACCGATGAGCTGATGGCAGCTGTCGTTGCTGGCAGTGCCGGGCTGCGCACCAAGAGGCGTGTCAGCCATTGCTTTGTGCTGCAGACGGCCAGCTATCCACGGCCCTTCATCGTCACCGACGCGGCCATCAATCTGGCCCCCGATCTGTTGCAGAAGGCGGATATCGCACGCAATGCCATCGAGCTCGCGCAGGTCCTGGGCGTGGCCAGGCCCAAGCTGGCCATTCTCGCTGCCGTCGAGACGGTCAACCCCAGCATGCCCGCAACCCTGGATGCCGCCGCGCTGTGCAAGATGGCCGACCGGGGCCAGATCACCGGAGGCGTGCTGGACGGCCCGCTGGCTTTCGACAATGCCGTCTCCATCGAGGCCGCGCGCACCAAGGGCATCACTTCGCACGTGGCCGGCCAGGCCGACATCCTGCTGGTGCCCGATCTGGAAAGCGGCAATATGCTGGCCAAGCAACTGATGTACCTGGGCGGCGCCGCCAGCGCAGGCATCGTGCTCGGCGCCAAGGTGCCCATCGTGCTGACCAGTCGCGCCGATTCGCGCGAATCCCGCATTGCATCCTGCGCGATTGCGCTGCTGCTCGCACATCACTACCGGCAGGCGCCGCCCTGAAATGCATGGCCGATGGCGCCAGGCTGGCCGTTGCTTCAGCCTGTGCCCTGTCGGCAGACAAAGGTACTGCCATGAGCAATTCCGTCATCATCGTCCTTAACTGCGGCTCGTCGAGCATCAAGTTCGCCGTATTCGAGGCCGCCACGCCGCTGCCGCGCAAACCCCTGTGGAACGGCAAGGTACAGGGCATTGGCGGGCCCGGCCCCGATTTCGGCGAAACCGGCGTCCCGCCCTTTGCCATTGAGCTGGGCGCCGAGCACCCCTATCGCGATGCGCTGCGCATCATTCGTGAACGCATCACGGCGCGGCTGGAGGACCGGCCCGTGGCCGCGATCGCTCACCGGGTGGTGCATGGCGGCAGCAAGTATTTCGAGTCCACTCGCATTGATGCGCAGGTCCTGAAGGACCTGCGCAGCTATGTGCCGCTGGCACCGCTGCACCAGCCGTTTGCGATGGAGGCCATAGAGATCCTGCTTGGCGAGCGGCCCGATATCGCGCAGATCGCCTGCTTCGATACCGGCTTTCATCACAGCCTGCCCAAGGTGGAGCAGATATTGCCGCTGCCCTACGAATGGTGGCAGCGCGGCGTGCGCCGCTATGGCTTTCACGGGCTTTCGTACGCCTATATGGCGACCGCGCTGGCAGAGCGTCATGGCGACAGGGCCAGGGGCCGAACCATCGTCGCCCATCTGGGCAGCGGCGCCAGCCTCTGCGGCATGCAGCAGCTGCAGAGCATGGCGACCACCATGGGCTTCTCGGCCCTTGACGGGTTGATGATGGGCACCCGTACCGGTGCGCTGGACCCGGGGGCCGTGCTCTATCTGATGGAGATCGAGAAACTGACGCTTCAAGAGGTGGGGCGCCTGCTCTATCACGACTCGGGGCTGCTTGGCGTATCGGGCATCTCGTCCGAGCCGCGCGTGATCCTGCGCCATATCGAGGAGCAGGGTGAGGCCGGCGAGCGCGCACGCATCGCGCTGAAGCTCTTTGTGCGCCGCGTCGTGCGCGAGATCGGTTCGCTGGCTGCGGCACTGGGCGGGCTGGACATGCTGGTCTTCACGGCAGGCATCGGCGAGCACAGCGAGGAGATTCGTGCCCGCGTCTGCGCCGATCTGGCCTGGCTGGGTCTGGAACTCGATGCCCAGGCCAATGCGGGGCATGCACCCGTGATTTCAGCGGCCGGCAGCCGGGTGCTGGTGGGCGTGGAGCCCACCAACGAGGAGTGGGTGGCAGCCCGCGATACGCTGCGCATTCTTGGCGCGCAACCGTCTTCTTGAGAGAGGCCGCCTGCCGCTCAGGCCTGCGCTGCTGCAAAGATATGCATGAGGGCGCAGGATGGGGCAGTGCTGGTTCCAGCGAGTGCTTAGCTCTTCTGCACTGTCTGCTGCCTGGCTGCGTCGATGGTGGCCTGGATGGCGGCGCGTGCCTGAGGGCTGTTCTTCCAGCAGCTGGAGCCCGTGAGCGCAGAGGCCTTGGCGACGATGTCCAGGGCATTGGCCTCACGCAAATGCGCGAACGAGCCATAGCCCAGGGATTCGAGCCGGCTCAGCACTGTGGGGCCCACGCCCTTGAGTGCAAGCAGTGATTGTCGTTCTTCGGTGGTGAATGGCATGGGCGCAATACTGTAGCTGGAATTGGAGAGATCTTTGGCACAAGCAGGCGGCTTGCGCCTTGTTGCTGGCGTGGCAGGCCGCCGGATGGCGGCATGAAGACGCTATCAGGCCATGCTGGACAAGGTTTTTCTGAACCGCATCAGCGACAGCCAGAACAGCACGGCGCCTATGCCCGCCAGCCACAAAAAGGGCTTCCACACGGTTTCTATGCCGGCGCCGCGATACAGGATGGCCTGACCAAGCTCCACAAAATGCGTGGTGGGGGCGAACAGCATCACGTCCTGCACCAGTTGGGGCATGGACTCGCGCGGCGTCATTCCGCCCGACAGCAGCTGCAGCGGCAGCAGCGTCAACACCATCAGCAGACCGAACTGTGGCATGCTGCGCGCCACGGTGGCCAGGAAGATGCCCATGGCCGTGGTGGCGAACAGGCACAGGGCCGAGCCTGCCATGAACAGCAGCAGACTGCCTTCTATGGGCACCTTGAGTGCGCCGCGCACGACCAGATTGAGCGAGACGGCGGCTGCCAGCAGCACCACTGCACCCATGGACCAGACCTTGGCCAGCATGATCTCGGTGGGCGTTACCGGCATGACCAGCAGGTGCTCGATGGTGCCGTGTTCGCGCTCGCGGATCAGCGCTGCCCCCGTGAGGATGATGGAGAGCATGGTGACGTTGTTGATGATCTGCATCAGTCCGCCGAACCAGATCTTGTCCAGCCCTGGGTTGAAGCGCGCGCGCAGCTCCAGGTCCACGGGCAGGGCGCTCGCGCCCCGGTAACGCTGGACGAACTCGTTGATCTCGGCCAGCACGATCTGCTGCACATAGCCGCTGCCCGAGAAGGCCTGGCTCATGCGGGTGGCATCCACGTTCAGCTGCAGCTCGGCCTTTTTGCCGGCCAGCACATCGCGCTGGAAGTTGGGCGGGATGGTCAGCGAGAAGGTGAAGTCGCCCGCATCCAGCCCGGGGTCTACATGGCTGAAATCCACCATCTGCGGCGGCATGAACTGAGGTGGGTAGAAGGCCGAGGCGATGCGTGCCGACAGCGGCGACTGGTCTTCGTCGACGATGGCAATCGGCGCCTTGTGCAGCGTATCGGGCATGGCCGTGGCCGCCGTGTACACCGAGGCCGTGAAGGTATAGACGATGAGCACCAGCATCACCGGGTCGCGCCACAGGCTCCACAACTCCTTGACGCCCAGGCGCCAGATATTTTTCAGGCTATGCCACATGGTGTTTCTCCATGACGAAAACGAGGGGCTGTTGCTGAAATTGGCGCTGGCCCACCGCCAGGACAGCGAGCAAGGGCCGCCCCGTAGCGAGGCTGTCGTCCCCCTCCCGCGTTAGCGAGAGAGGGGGAAGCTGCGCAGCAGCTCAGGGGGGGCATCTTCACTTCTCCTGCTTGGGCAGGGCCCAGATGGCGATGCCCATGATCACGGGAACGGCGATCAGCAGCGGCAGCAAGGTCGGCGCCAGATCGTTCAGGCCCAGCGCCTTGTTGAAGACGCCGCGGCTGATGGCGAACATGTAGGTGGCCGGGTAGATCTCGCCGATCCAGCGACCGGCGCCTTCGAGCGAGGACACCGGGTCGGTCAGCCCCGAGAACTGCGTGGCCGGGATCAGCGTGCCCAGCATGGCAAAGAACATGGCGGCAATCTGGCTGCTGGTGACGGCCGAGGCCAGCAGGCCCATGCCCGTGGCAATGACGCTGAAGAGCAGGGCGGCCAAGACGAGCAGCGGGAAGCTGCCGGTCATGGGCACGCCGAAGACGAATACCGCCATGGCGCACATCAGAAAGAAGTTCAGCATGGCCAGCACCACATAGGGCAGCTGCTTGCCCAGCAGAAACTCGGTGCGGGTCACGGGAGTGACGTAAAGGTTCACGATGGAGCCCAGCTCTTTTTCGCGCACCACGGCCAGGGCCGTGAGCATGGCCGGCAGCATCATCAGCAGCAGCGGAATCACGGCCGGCACCATGGCGGGCAGGCTTTTCACATCGGGGTTGTAGCGAAAGCGGGTCTCCAGGCTGACCTGGCTGGCTAGCTGCACGCCCAGACGTTCGCGCGCCTGCTGTGCCAGCCAGAGCTGGTGCATGGCCTGGACATAACCCTTGACGGTCTCGCCGCGCTGGGGCATGGCACCGTCGAACCAGGCGCCCACGGCTACCTTAGAGCCGCGCAGCACATCACGGCCAAAACCGGGTGGAATCTCGATGGCCAGTGCCAGCTCGCCGCTTTTCATGCGGCGGTCCAGGTCCGCATAGTCCTGGATGGGCGGCATTTCAATGAAGTAGCGCGAGCCTGCGAGGTTGTTCACATAGTTCTGGCTGATGGTGCTCTGGTCGCGGTCGAGCACGGCAAACTTCAGGTCTTCGACGTCCATGCTGATGCCGAAGCCGATCACCACCATCAGCACCAGCGATCCCACCAGGGCCAGCGTGGCGCGCACGGGATCGCGCTGCAGCTCCAGCGACTCGCGCCACAGATAGCTCCACAGGCGTTGCAGGCTGAAGCCCGGACCGCGGGAGTGTGCTTCTGAAACAGGAGCTTGTTGCGCTTCATCCATTTGGGAATCAGCATGATTTAAGTTTGAAAGTGAAGCAGAGAGAGCGGTGGCAGCTTCTTTTTTGATATCGAGCACGGGTGCAGCTTCACCCGAGGCCTCGACCAGATAGCCGATGAAGGCCTCTTCCAGCGTGGCCGCACCGCGCTTGGCGGTCAGGGCTGCCGGCCGGTCGCTGTCCAGCACCTTGCCTGCATGCATCATGGACATGCGGTCGCAGCGCTCGGCCTCGTTCATGAAGTGCGTGGAGATGAAGATGGTCACGCGATCGCGGCGCGAAAGCTCGATCAGCAGGCGCCAGAACTGGTCGCGAGCCACGGGGTCCACGCCCGAGGTGGGCTCGTCGAGAATCAGCAGCTCCGGCTTGTGCACCATGGCCACGGCCAGCGACAGACGCTGGCGCATGCCCAGCGGCATATTGCCGGGCAGGGTCTCGCGCACCTCGGCAAGGCCGAAGCGCGTGATCATTTCCTCGACCCGCGCGGGGATCTGGGCCGGGTCCACGTGGAAGAGTTCGGCGTGCAGCACCAGGTTCTGCAGCACGGTCAGCTCGCCGTAGAGCGAGAAGGCCTGGGACATATAGCCCACGCGCTGGCGCGTGGCCACATCATGCGGATCGATCTTCTTACCGAACAGCCAGGCATCTCCCTCGCTGGCGGGCAGCAGCCCGGTCAGCATCTTCATGGTGGTCGACTTGCCGCAGCCGTTGGAGCCCAGAAAGCCGAAGATCTCGCCGCGTCGGATGCGGAAGTTCACATGGTCCACGGCCACAAAGTCGCCAAAGCGCATGGTGAGATCGCGCGCCTCGATGGCGATATCGTCATCGCGGGTCTGCAGCGGCGGGATCACCACGGCGGCATGGCCGCGTCTTTTCTCCTCGGGCAGCAGGGCGATGAAGGCGGCCTCCAGCGCTGGCATGCCGGTGCTCTCCAGCAGCTCGGCGGGCGTGCCGGTGGCCAGAATCCGGCCGTCATCCATGGCGGCCAGCCAGTCGAAGCGCTGGGCCTCGTCCATATAGGCTGTGGCCACGATCACGCTCATCTGCGGGCGCTGGCCGCGGATGCGGTTGATCAGATCCCAGAACTGTGCGCGCGCCAGCGGGTCCACGCCGGTCGTGGGCTCGTCGAGAATCAGCAGGTCGGGGTCGTGGATCAGGGCGCAGCACAGCGCCAGCTTCTGCTTCATGCCGCCCGAGAGCTTGCCGGCTGGGCGGGAGAGGAATTTCTGCAGTCCGGTGCTCTGGGTCAGATCGTCGATGCGCGCCCGGCGCTCGGCCGCGTCATGCCCGAAAAGGCGCCCGAAGAACTGCAGATTCTCTTCCGCCGACAGCGTGGGGTAGAGGTTCTTGCCCAGGCCCTGAGGCATGTAGGCAATGCGCGGGCAGACTGCATCGCGGTGCTTTTTGCTGCGCATATCGCCGCCCAGCGCCTGTATCTCGCCGCCTTGCAGCGCGCGCGCTCCTGCAATCAGCGACAGCAGGCTGGACTTGCCCACGCCGTCGGGTCCGATCAGGCCGACCATGAGGCCGGCCGGAATTTCCAGGCTCAGGCCGCGCAGCGCCTGTGTCTTGCCGTAGGCGAGCGTGACTTCACGCAAGGTGGCTACATGCTGGGTCATGGCAAACCGGGTCCCGGTATTCACGAGGCCGAAGCGTCGCCGGTGCGCAGCTCCAGCCGGGCTGGCCATTCGCGCTCCTTATCGAGCTTGATCCAGGCCACGCCGGGCAGGCCTGTCTTGACCTGTGTCAGATGCTTTTGCAGCAGATCCGGTGCAATACGTGCCTTGACGCGGAACATCAGCTTCTGTCTTTCGCTGGCCGTTTCCACGGTCTTGGGCGTGAACTGGGCGGTGCTGGCGACAAAGGACACCTGGGCCGGGATCACATATTGCGGTGCCGCATCCAGCACGATGCGCACCTCGGTGCCCAGGGCCACGCGGCCAGCCACGGTCTCGGGCAGGAAGAAGCTGATGTAGACATCCGAGACATCCACCATATTGAGCACCTTGCCGCCCGCGCCGATCACCTCGCCGGGCTGGGCCAGCCGGTATTGCACGCGGCCATCGCGCGGAGCGGTGAGTTCGCTGTCCTTGACGTCGGCATCGATGCGCTGGACGGTGGCGGCGGCGGCCGTCACCGCCGATTCCGCACCGATGGTCTGGGCCTTGGCTGCGTCGATGGCTGCCTTGGCGGCCGTCGCCTGGGCCTCGGCGGCCTTGAGCGCGGCCCGGGCGCCGCGCACGCGCGCCCGGTCGTCGTCCAGCTCCTGCTCCGAGGACGCACCTTCGCGCGCCAGTGTTTCGGAGCGATTGACGCGGCGCAGCGCTGCATCCAGCTCGGCCTCGCGTTGCGCAACCGTAGCGATGGTGGCCGCATACTGGCTTTCGCGCAGCGCGATTTCGGCACGTGCTGAGGTCACTGCATGAGAGGCGCGCTCGCGGCCGGCGATGGCTTCGCGCTGCTGAGCCTGAAGGCTCTCGATCTGCATGCGGGCCAGGGGCTGACCGGCTTTGACGAACTCGCCCTCCTGCACAAGGACTTCGGCAATGCGGCCGGCGTATTTGGTGGCGACGTCGATCTCGGTGGCCTCGATGCGGCCGTTGCCGCTGACCAGGCCTTCGGAAGCCTGGGCGCTGCGCCATTGCTGCCAGCCATAGGCACCCAGGGCGGCTGCGGCAACGATGAGCGCGGCGATGGTCAGTTTCTTGTTCATGGGCATGGACATGGGTTCGCGGATCAGGGTTGGAGGACGGCGGGGGCGCTGTTCTGGCCTTGGGAGGTGTAGCCTCCGCCCAGGGCCGCATAGAGTGCGACCTGGGTGGACAGCAGGGCTTCGCGGCCCTGGACCAGCTGCTGCTCTGCGCTCAGCAGGTCGCGCTCGGCATCCAGCACATCGAGATAGGGCGAGGCTCCCTGGTCATAGCGCAGCCGCGCCAGCCGGGCACGCTCCTTGAGGGCTGCGCGCTGCTCGGTCAGTACCAGCAACTGCTGCTCCAGCGTGCTGCGGCTGGACAGTGCGTCCAGCACCTCGCGCATCGCCGTCTCTATGGTTTTCTCGTACTGGACCACCGCGATGTTCTGTCGCACGGCCTGCAGATCCAGGTTGGCCTGGCGCTGGCCGCCGTCAAAGATCGGTAGCGAGATCGACGGGACGAACTGCCAGGCACGACTGCCGCCCTTGAACAGGCCGTCGAGTTCGGCGCTGGCCGTGCCCCAACTGCCGGTCAGCGCGATACGGGGCAGGAACGCGGCGCGCGCGGCGGCCACATTGGCCTTGGCGGCCTGCAGGCCGTACTCGGCGGCAATGATGTCGGGGCGCTGCGTGAGCAGAGCCGAGGGCAGGCCTTCGGCAACGGGTTTGAGGTTGACCGGTGTGGACAGCTGCTGCGGCAAGCGCTCTGCATCCAGACCCGTGAGCTGCTGCAGCGCATTGGCCTGCAGCGCGCGCTGCTGCGCAAGCTGAGTGCCTATGAGCTTGGCCTGGTGGACCAGCGTCTGTACCTGTGTGAGCGCATAGCGCGAAGTGGAGCCCACCTCGGTGCGCCGCTTGAAGATGCGCAGCGATTCCTCGCGGCTGGCAATCGTGCGCTCGGTCAGGGCCAGACGCTCATCGAGGCTGCGCAGGGCCAGATAGTTCAGCGCCACCTGTTTGATGAGACTGGATTGGACGGCATGCTGCGTGGCATCCAGCGCCAGATAGTTTCCGAGGGCTGCATCGCTGAGGCTCTTGACACGGCCCCAGAGGTCGAGCTCCCAGCTGTTGAGGCCCACAAAGACCTCCTGATCGCCGGCAACCACGGAGCGGCCGCTGGCATTGAGGTCGGCGGGCACTCGTGCTCTGGCATGGCTGCTGCCAAGCCCGATGGTCGGCAGCCTGGCCGCGCTCTGGATGCCGTAGGCCGCCTGGGCCTCCTGTACGCGCAGCAGCGCCAGGCGCTGGTCCTGATTGTGGGTGAGAGCCGCTTCTATCAGCTGCTGCAATACCGGGTCCGCGTAGAAGTCCTGCCAGGCAAGCGGCGCTGCGGTGCTGTTCTGCTGCGTCCAGGCCTGGGGCCACTGGCCCGGCAGCCTTGCCTGCGCCTGTGGCTGCAGCATCGGCACGCTGGTGCTGCAGGCAGCCAGAGCGGCCAGCAAGGCGGCTGATGCCAGCAGGCGCATCGATGTGGGGATAGGAGGTGATGGGCGATTCGCTGATGGGGGCATGAATGCAGAACCTGCGACTTGGAAGCTTTTGGCTTCCGCTTGGCGCAAGATTTGTATAGATGTGAACCCCAGTATTGGGGGGCGGCTCGCAAACCAGTTTGAGCTATATCAAGTAAGACGGTCAAGCTCCAGAAACAACAAAGCCCCGCGAAGCGGGGCTTTGTTTGGCATGGCGCTGCAGCTTAGCCGCCGCGGCGCATCATGTCGAAGAACTCCACATTGTTCTTGGTGGCCTTCATGTTCTTGATCATGAGCTCCATGGACTCGATCTCGTCCATGTTGTACATGAACTGGCGCAGGATACGAGTCTTTTGCAGAATCTCGGGAGCCAGCAGCAGCTCTTCGCGGCGTGTACCGCTCTTGGTGAGTTCGATGGCTGGGAACACGCGCTTTTCATACAGGCGACGGTTCAGGTGCAGTTCGCTGTTGCCGGTGCCCTTGAATTCTTCAAAGATCACTTCGTCCATGCGGCTGCCGGTGTCGACCAGTGCCGTGGCGATAATGGTCAGCGAGCCGCCTTCTTCCACGTTGCGGGCCGCGCCGAAGAAGCGCTTGGGGCGCTGCAGTGCGTTGGAGTCCACACCGCCCGACAGCACCTTGCCCGACGAGGGCACGACGTTGTTGTAGGCGCGGGCCAGGCGGGTGATGGAGTCCAGCAGGATGACCACATCCTTGCCCAGTTCCACCAGGCGCTTGGCGCGCTCGATCACCATTTCGGCCACGTGCACGTGACGGGTAGCTGGCTCGTCGAAGGTGGAGGCAATGATTTCGCCCTTCACCGAGCGCTGCATTTCCGTCACTTCTTCAGGGCGCTCGTCCACCAGCAGCACCATCAGATGCACATCGGGATGGTTGGCGGTGATGGCGTGCGCAATGCTTTGCATCATCATGGTCTTGCCGCTCTTGGGCGGTGCCACGATCAACGCGCGCTGGCCGCGGCCAATGGGGGCGATGATGTCGATGATGCGGCCGGTGATGTTTTCTTCGCCCTTGATGTCGCGCTCAAGGCGCATCTGCTCCTTGGGGAACAGAGGAGTCAGATTCTCGAACAGCACCTTGTGCTTGTTTTGCTCGGGTGGGCCGCCGTTGACCTTGTCGAGCTTGGTCAGGGCAAAGTAGCGCTCGCCATCCTTGGGGATGCGCACTTCGCCTTCGATCATGTCGCCGGTGTGCAGGTTGAAGCGGCGCACCTGGCTGGGCGAGATATAGATGTCGTCGGTGCTTGCGGTGTAGCTGGTATCGGGGCTACGCAGGAAGCCGAAGCCATCGGGCAGGATTTCCAGCACGCCGTCGGCGAAAACCTGTTCACCGGCTTTCGCGCGCTTTTTGATGATGGCGAACATCAGTTCCTGCTTGCGCATGCGGCCGACGTTTTCGATCTCAAGCGCTTCGGCCTGCTTCAAGACTTCAGACACGTGCAGTGCCTTGAGTTCATTAAGGTGCATGAAATGACTCCAAGCGTGGAGTGAGAATAACCAGGGGGGAGAGGCGTAGAGCCTAACGAAACACTGTAGTAGTGGGCAGGCTTGCCTGAAGAAAATCCAGCGCGGTCCCATGCGGTGGCCGGCGGTTCGTACATTATGACAGGAAAACTGGCGCAGCTTGCAAGCTATTTATCGAGGACTGGTCATCTGCGGCCTGCGCAAGGTCTGTGGCAGATGTGAAAGAGGGGCCCCGAAAGCAAACAGAGCTCCATCTGGAGCCCTGTTTGTCAAACACATCAGATGTGCTGATCGAGGAAGGCAGACAGCTGAGTCTTGTTCAGCGCGCCAACCTTGGTGGCGGCCAGCTGACCGTCCTTGAACAGCATCAGCGTGGGGATGCCGCGAATGCCGAACTTGGCGGGGATTTCACGGTTTTCATCCACATTCATCTTGGCGATCTGCACCTTGCCTTTGTAGCCTTCGGCCACATCGTCCAAGATGGGGGCGATCATCTTGCAAGGGCCGCACCACTCAGCCCAGTAATCCACCAGCACGGTCGTGCCGGGTTGCAGTACGTCAGATTCAAAGCTGGCATCCGTGATGTGCTTGATCAATTCGCTGGCCATTTGTAGTCCTGGATTTTCTTGAATCAAAAAAGGTCGGCGGTCTATTCGCCGAGTGAGTTGATTGTGACAGAAACTCATCTCCCGTCATGGTGTGTGGGTGGTTGTTTGCTGCTATCGCGCTAATAGTGCCCGCGGTATTGCAGAAATGCCGTCGATGGTATTCTGCGCACCCTTTGGCGGCCTCTGGCCGCGAGCTGATTGAGGTAGTAGAACTATGAGTGTCCCGGAACCGTTGATGACCGATGTTGAATTGGCCTGTGATGTGGCTGTGGTCGGCGCCGGCCCTGCAGGCCTGATGGTGGCCGAGCAACTGGCAAAGGCCGGCCTGTCGGTCAGAGTCTTCGAGGCGAAGGCCTCGGCAGCCAGAAAGTTCCTCATGGCCGGCAAGGGCGGCCTCAATCTCACGCATTCCGAAGAGTTCTCCAGTTTTGTGACCCGTTATGGCTCCCGCTCTGGCGATCTGGCCCCTTGGCTCGAAAGATGGGGTGCGGACGAGCTTCGGGCCTGGGTCAAGGAGCTGGGCTTTGATACCTTTGTGGGTACATCCGGGCGCGTGTTTCCGGCGGATATGAAGGCTGCGCCGCTGCTGCGGGCCTGGCTTGTGCGCATGAAGTCGCAGGGCGTGCAATTCCATATGCGTCACCGCTGGACAGGCTGGTCGGAGGATGGCCAGCCGGTTTTCCAGACGGAGGGAGCCAGGGTCAAGATCGGCTGCAAGGTCCTGGTGCTGGCGACCGGCGGAGGCAGCTGGGCGCGTCTGGGCTCGGATGGCGCCTGGGTTGCGCTGTTGCAGGACAAAGGTGTGGACATTGCTCCCTTGCAGGCCGCCAATTGCGGCTTTGATGTGGGTTGGTCGCAGGGGCGTGAAGCAGGCTGGAGCGAAGTGTTTGCCCAGCGTTTTGCGGGCCAGCCGTTCAAGTCGGTGGTTCTGAGATTTATGGATGGTCAAGGTGTCCGCTTTGAGCGCCAGGGAGAGTTTGTTGCGACGCAAAGCGGTGTGGAAGGCAGTCTTGTCTATGCAGTCTCATCCCTGCTGCGAGACAGCATTTCCCGCCAGGGCGCAGCCTGCTTCGAGCTGGATCTGCTGCCGCAGTGGAGTGCGGAGCGTGTGCAGCAGGAGGTGGCGCGGCCGCGCGGCTCGCGCAGCCTCAGCAGTCATCTCAAGGGACGTCTGGGGCTGGATGGCATCAAGACGGGCTTGCTGTATGAGGTGCTCGGCAAGGACGGCATGGCGGACATGAAGCGTCTGGCATCCACGATCAAGGCCGTGCCCCTGACCGCCATTGCGCCGCGTCCCATCGATGAGGCCATCAGCACGGCAGGCGGGGTCCGTCTGGAGGCTCTGGACGCGCGCGGCATGTGTGCGGCGCTTCCCGGTGTCTTCTGTGCCGGGGAGATGCTGGACTGGGAAGCTCCGACCGGCGGCTACCTGCTTACGGCCTGCCTGTCATCAGGCGTTCATGTGGCTCAAGGTATCCTGGACTTTCTGCAGGCTGGCGAAGCCTGAGGCAGGGCCTGGGCAGCAGGCGTGCTGCATTGATTTCTAAAGGAGGCGGGGCGTGGCGGCGGTCCTTGGGCCGTAAGGCTTGGGGCGTAGGGTGTCTCGGGTTCAAAGGCCGGCTCGATGTGCTGGACAAGCCCTGGCCTGGGCCACGCGGCAACGCCATTGCGCTTTGATGCTTCACAGGATGCGTGGGACGCCGGCTGGAAGGTCTGGGGTCTGCCAAAAGACGCCGCAAAGCACCCAGGCAATGTGTCTGTTTGATGTCTGGGCATTGTCTTTGTGATGCGGAAAAAGCCTTCGAAGCCCGGCGGGCGGCCGGCTTCGAGCGGCTTGCCGTAGGGAGCGGGTCTCCATCCTACGAGGCGAACTCTTGCTGTGGGACAGATGCCATGTGCCAGAGACAGTACGCTGGCAGCAGCGCCTCATCGCATGATGGGTATGACGGATTTGCGTTGTTACCGGAAAAGGAGGTTGGACATGTTTTTCGGCAAGATCTTCGGGTTTGGACGTTCCGAACCACGCTATATCCGCCGCACGCGTGCCTATCTGCAGGAAGCTCGCATGGCCATTCTTGAGCACTCCATCGCGGCGGAGTACTACCAGTCCTCTGCTCAGATGTATGCCGAACGCGCTGCGCGACTGGAAGAGGAGTTGCGGGCCTGGGAGGAGGGCGAGCAGCACCACATTCCGGCCGTGCCGCACCACTATCCCTATGTTCCTCACTCGGCACACAAGGCCGTCGCCGTAGATGCGCCACCCGTGGGTGCATCCGTGGGCGTGGTTAGAGCGGCCTGAGCGGATAAAAGAAAAGCCTGTATGCGTGCATACAGGCTTTTTGATGGCTCCTCAACCTGGGCTCGAACCAGGGACCTACGGATTAACAGTCCGGCGCTCTACCGACTGAGCTATTGAGGAATATGTCGGTGTGACTGCCTTGAACGATTGCAAGGCGATTGAACTTTGGCTCCTCAACCTGGGCTCGAACCAGGGACCTACGGATTAACAGTCCGGCGCTCTACCGACTGAGCTATTGAGGAATGTGTCGGTGTGACATGCCTTGAACGATTGCAAGGCGATTGAATTTGGCTCCTCAACCTGGGCTCGAACCAGGGACCTACGGATTAACAGTCCGGCGCTCTACCGACTGAGCTATTGAGGAATGTGTCGGTGTGACATGCCTTGAACGATTGCAAGGCAATTGAATTTTGGCTCCTCAACCTGGGCTCGAACCAGGGACCTACGGATTAACAGTCCGGCGCTCTACCGACTGAGCTATTGAGGAATATGTCGGTTTGATGCTTTGATATCCGCAAAGCATCGAAATTCTTGGCTCCTCAACCTGGGCTCGAACCAGGGACCTACGGATTAACAGTCCGGCGCTCTACCGACTGAGCTATTGAGGAAGAAGACCTAGATTATAGGGTGTAAAAATAGGCTCGCAGGAAGTTCATCACAATTTCATCAAATTCTCTGTGCCTGATGCCCCAAACAGGTCGCAGGGTTCAGGTGGATTGGGGTTGACGCTATGCTTTTGAAGAATGAAACAGTGCGGTGGCCCGGTGGCTGCTGCGCGCTATATTGATCCATGACCGTACGTGCCATTTTGAAGATGGGTGATCCCCGTCTGTTGCGGCTTGCCAAGCCGGTGACTGAATTTGATACCGATGAGCTGCATCTGTTGCTCAAGGATTTGCTGGACACCATGCATGCCGCCAACGGCGCAGGTCTGGCTGCGCCGCAGATCGGTGAGGATCTGCAGATGGTGGTGTTCGGCTCGGGCGAGCCCAACCCTCGCTACCCCGATGCACCCATAGTTCCCCGCACCGTGCTGATCAATCCTGTCATCACCCCAATCGGTGAAGAGGAGCAGCTGGATTGGGAAGGTTGCCTGTCCGTGCCCGGCCTGCGAGCCATGGTGCCGCGCTGGAGCAAGGTTCGCTATACCGGCTTTGACCTCTATGGCGATCCGATCGACCGCACGGTCGATGGCTTCCACGCGCGCGTGGTTCAGCATGAGTGTGATCACCTCTGGGGCAAGCTCTATCCGATGCGCGTGAGCGATTTCAGCCAGTTCGGCTTTACCGATGTGCTGTTTCCCGGCATCGCGCAGGCCGAAGACGACTGAGCCTGAGCGGACAGGCGCTCTTGATTCCTTCTCTGACTTACATCAGGTGCAAGCCTCCATGAGAGTGGAGCTTGCATCTTTTTGTTTCTTGCCGGGTCTTGAGGTCCGGGTGTCCATGACTTAAGTCAATTTTTAGCGCTCAACAGCAGGCAACTGGCCTGCTTTTGAGCTTTGGAAAGGTTCTGGTCAGCACTTTGTATACAAAACTGTAGACAATTTTAGTGTCCTGGCGACGTACAGTCTCGACTCATGCCCTTCAGGGTATGGCTTTGATTGCGCAATGGAATAGTCCGTCCGGCGGATGTCATGCAATCAGAGGAGATTGAAAGACTGACTTGGGTGAATGAAAGAGTGGTTTGCTCTTTTCTATAGGTCGGATCGCTCTCGCAGAAGAGCGACTGGCTGCAGCACAAGGCCTCGCTGGGGCGATCGGAAAACAGATCGCTGCCATGGGCAGTCGCTGCAAGTCGACTGGACAGAGCAAAAGGCCTCAAGAGCCTTGGTGAGTTGGTAATTTAGGAGACAAAGATGAACGATCAGACCGGAGCATCCAGGGATGCGACCGTCAAGCGCCCCGAAGATGAGAATCTTGGCGTCACCGCCAACCTCATGTATGGCTTGCAACATGTGTTAACCATGTACGGCGGCATAGTGGCAGTGCCTCTGATCGTGGCCGAAGCGGCTGGCATGTCCGCTGCCGATGCCGGCCTGCTGGTGACCGCCTGCCTGTTCATGGGTGGTGTGGCAACCTTGCTGCAGACCCTGGGCATCCCGTTCTTCGGCTGCCGCCTGCCTCTGGTTCAAGGCGTTTCATTCGCAGGCGTGGCCACCATGGTCAGCATTCTGCATACCGGCGGCGGCATGCAGGGCGTGCTGGGCGCTGTCATGTACGCCTCAGTACTGGGCCTGATCATTGCGCCAGTTTTTTCGCGCATCACCAAATTCTTCCCGCCGCTGGTCAATGGCTGCGTGATCACGGTGATCGGCATGTCGCTGATGCCTGTGGCCGCGCATTGGGCCATGGGCGGCAATGCCAAGTCGGCTGATTACGGCAGCATGGGCAATATCGGTCTGGCCGGGCTGTCGCTGTTCATGGTGCTGCTGTTCAGTAAGCTGGGCAATGCCATGCTGTCGCGCCTGTCGATTCTGGTGTCGATCGTGGTGGGCACCATCACGGCCGTGTTCATCGGCAAGGCTGATTTTTCGCAGGTGTTCAACGGCCCCATCTTTGCGGTGCCCACGCCTTTGCATTTCGGCTGGCCCACTTTTGACATGGCGGCCACCATCTCCATGTTCATCGTGATTCTGGTGATCCTGGTGGAGACCTCGGCCGATGTGTTGGCCGTGGGCGAAATCGTGGACAGCCCCGTGGACGGTCGTCGTCTCGGTGACGGTCTGCGCGCCGACATGCTGTCCAGCATCGTGGCTCCCATCTTCGGCGGTTTCACGCAAAGCGCTTTTGCCCAGAACGTGGGTCTGGTGGCCGTGACTGGCATCAAGAGCCGCTTTGTGGTGGCTTTCTCCGGCCTGATCCTGATCGTGTTTGGCGTGCTGCCGGTGATGGGCCGTATCGTGGCCTGCGTGCCTCCCTCCGTGCTGGGCGGCGCCGGCCTGGTGCTGTTCGGTACCGTGGCTGCCAGCGGCATCCGTACTCTGGCCAAGGTGGAATACAACAACAATATGAATCTGATCATTGTTGCCACCTCGGTGAGCGCGGGTCTGCTGCCGGTAGTGGCTCCCAAGTTCTATGACCAGTTCCCTGCATGGTTTGCCACGATTTTCCACTCGGGCATCAGCGCAACTGCTCTGGTTGCAGTGACTCTGAACCTGCTCTACAACCACTTCAAGCAAGGCAATTCCGATCAGCCTTCCGTCTTTGAAGCCGGCTATGGCCGTGCCCTGAGCCAGCATGTGCTGGAAGCCCTTGCCGATGGCGACCGCGTCGAAGGTGGCAAGGTCTACGACAAGGAAGGCAAGGAAGTGCCCATCATTCCGGTCAAGCCGGCACATGGCCATTGACTAGAGATCAAAGTGCGCGCGGTGGGGTCTGACCCCGTCGTGATTTACACCGCTATCCCGCATACGAGGGATAGCGGTTTTTTTATGCCTGTCTGAAAAGTGGCGCTGTCTCGAGAGTGCGGGAAATGCGCCGCAAGCGCTTCAGTGCGACACGCCCAGGATGGCATGCAGGCGTGCGCTGGTCGTCGTGTATTCCAGCAAAGGCTTGCTGCCCTGCAGATATTCGGCGGCAGCGAACGCGGCCATGGTGGCCTCATGAAAGGCGCAGAGGATCAGCCGCTTCTTGCCGCTGTAGCTGACGATGTCGCCGATGGCATAGATTCCCGGGGCACTGGTGGCAAGCGTTGCCGGATCCACCGCCAGCTGCTTGCGTTCCAGCGCCAAGCCCCAATCCGTCAAGGGGCCCAGCTTGGGCGAGATGCCCTGATAAACCAGCAACTGCTCGACGGGCAGCATATGTTCATCGCCTTCGCCATCCATCCATTGCACGGCCTGCAGCCGGCCATTGTCGTGCCGCACTTCGGTGATCTGGCCAATCAGCACTTCGACGGCGCTAGATTCGCGTAGCTGCTGCAGCTGCGCCAGTTGCGCAGGCTCGGCATTGAAGCTGTCACGGCGGTGCATGAGAACGGTTCTGGCTGCATTGGCGGTGCACGCAATGGCTGCGGCCACGGCTTCCTCATCGCCGCCATAGATCAGCGTCTGGCGGCCTGCAGCCATGTCCCGTTGCTGCGGGTGATAGTGCAGCTGGCCTGGTTCTAGTCCATCCACTCCCGGCGCCTTGAGTGCCTTGGGAACAAAGGCGCCGACGCCTGCGGCGATGAAAACGGTGCGTGTGTGAAAGACGGCTCCAGCCGTGGTGCCGAGCTGCCAGCGCCCGTCCTCAAGGCTCTGCAGGCTCTGCACTTGCTGGGACAGGTGACGTGTCACCTGCATGGGCGCGATCTGCTTTTCCAGCAGTTGCACCAACTCCAAGCCCGTGCAGACGGGAATACCGGGAATATCGTAGATGGGCTTGTGCGCGTAGAGCTGGCTGCACTGGCCGCCGACATGGGGCAGGGCATCGATCAGATGGGTTTGAATGCCCTGAAGGCCGAGCTGGAAGGCCTGAAACAAACCCGCCGGACCTGCGCCAATGATGATGGCGTCGGTTTCCACGGCGGGTTGTTGTTGAGTGAGGAAAGCGTTGGTCGTTGCGTTGGACAGGCTCATGCCGGCAAGCGTAGCGCAGTCCAGGCGCTGACTGGCTCAGCGCTCCAGCAAATCCACTTTGTTCGGCTTGCCATTCCACTCGTCGGCGTCGGGCAGCGAGGCCTTGCGCTTGGTGATGCTCTTCCAGCTCTTGAGCTGGGACAGGTCCACGTTCAGCTTGATGAAGGCCAGTTGATCGGCAGGCACATCTTCTTCGGCAAAGATGGCATTGGCCGGGCATTCAGGAATGCAGACGGCGCAGTCAATGCATTCATCGGGGTCGATCACCAGAAAGTTGGGGCCTTCACGGAAGCAGTCCACGGGGCAAACGTCCACGCAATCGGTGTACTTGCACTTGATGCAGTTTTCGGTAACGACGTGAGTCATTGAGAATCTTCTTCTTGGGTGGGGATTGGTAAACCCCGTGATTTTAGGTTTTTTCCCGCGCAGCGCCAGTGCCTGGCTGGATAAGGCCGTATGGAGATCTGGTTTGACAGTCAGATCGCCGTTGCGGCCTTGTCTTCATTGGCTTCAGTTCACCAGCGCAGCACCGGCTGTTGCGTTGCTGGCAGTGTCCACCAGAATCAGCGAGCCCAGCTGGCGAGCCTGGGTGAAGGGGGCCGCCGGAATCGCTTCCTGCAGCACCAGTTCCACCTGGCCTATGGCGTTGGCTTCGAGCTGCTGGGCATCTTCCTTGTCCAGCGTGTTGATGTTGAGACGGTGCACCAGGCGGCGGGCCTTGGCCTTGACCCAGCGGTGACCATGCAGCGCCCAGTAGACACGGCCGGGCACCAGGGGCTCGTTGTCCATCCAGGCCACGGTGGCAGTGATTTCGCGGCTGCTGGGCCAGGGGCTTGTGGCAGCAGGGGCATCGAAGTCATCGTCGGCCACTTCTGCTTGCACAGGCGCAGCAATGATCCAGTCGCCGCGCGATACGTCGACTTCGCGATCCAGCGTGATGCCGGCGGACAGGCCGGCGGCCACTTCCTTGGGGGCGCGGGCGTGATCTATGACCTGGGCCACGGTGGCGAGCTGGCCGCTGGGCAGAATCTGCACCTGGGCACCGACCTGGGCCAGGCCCGTGGCGACACGGCCCCAGAACACGCGGCGGCCCTGGCTGGTGTCGGACGAGGAGGAGAACTTTTCCACCCACTGCACGGGGAAGGCCAATGCCAGATCGCTGTCGGTGGGCGTGTTGGGCAGTTGCTCCAGCAGCTGCAGCAGGCTGGGGCCTTGGTAGCCGGCCCAGCCGTCGGCGCTGTTGACCACGTTGTAGCCCTTGAGCGCGGACACAGGCACGGTGGCCGTGATCTTGATGTCTGCGGAGGCCGTGAACTTCTGCAGTGCGGCGCTGATATGGGCAAAGGCCAGGGCCGGGTCCTGCACGGCGTCGAGCTTGTTGACGGCAAACACCAGTGAGTTCACGCGCAGCAGATGGGCCAGCAGGCTGTGACGGCGGGTCTGGGGCAGCAGCTCCAGATCGGCATTCTTCCAGTCCAGCTTGGTGGCATCGACCAGCACCACGGCGGCATCGGCGCTCGATGCGGCCGTCACCATATTGCGGGTGTATTGCTCGTGACCGGGTGCATCGCCAATGATGAACTTGCGCGACTCGGTGGCGAAGTAGCGGTAGGCCACATCGATCGTGATGCCTTGCTCGCGTTCGGCGGCCAGGCCGTCGGTCAGCAGGGCCAGATCGGTTTCGCCGGACTTGGTGACGCCGGCCAGCTGGTCCTGCAGCACGGCGCGGGTGTCCACCAGCAGGCGGCCGATCAGCGTGCTCTTGCCGTCATCGACCGAGCCGCAGGTTATAAAGCGCAGTGCACTGCTGGTATGTGCATCAAATTGGTCTGCAACGCTTGATGGGCTTGCGCTAGCAGCTATGGAATTAATAGTTTCAGTCATCGCATTCTTTCCTCAAACAGGCATGTCCCAACTCAAAGACGCCAAGCAAGAGCCGTCTTGCGGCAATGGCGTCGTCCCCCTCCCGCAAGCGCAGCGAAGCGAGAGAGGGGGAAGCGGCGCAGCCGCTCAGGGGGAGCCTTAGAAGTAACCGTCTTTCTTGCGCTTTTCCATGGACGCTTCGCTGGTCTTGTCATCCATGCGCGTCGCGCCACGTTCGCTGACCTCGGCAGCCAGGGTTTCGATCACGATGTCCTCGGCCGTTGCTGCCGTGCTTTCCACGGGGCAGGTGCAGGTGATATCGCCCACGGTGCGGAAACGCACATCGCGCACCACCACTTCTTCGCCGTCCCTGGGAGGCGTCAGCTCGGTCACGGGTACCAGCAGCCCTTTGCGCTCCACCACATCGCGCTTGTGGGTGTAGTAGATCGATGGCAGGGCAATGTTCTCGCGGGCGATGTATTGCCACACATCCAGCTCGGTCCAGTTGCTGATGGGGAAGACGCGGAAATGCTCGCCCTGCGCAATGCGGGTGTTGAACAGCGTCCACAGCTCGGGGCGCTGGGCCTTGGGTTGCCACTGGCCGAAGCTGTCGCGGTGGCTGAAGATGCGTTCCTTGGCGCGGGCCTTTTCCTCGTCGCGGCGCGCGCCGCCGATCAGGGCGTCGAAGCGGAACTCGTCAATCGCCTCCAGCAGCGTCACGGACTGGTGCACATTGCGCGATTCGCCGGGGTGGGCCAGGCGCACGGTGCCGCGCGCCATCGAGTCTTCCACGCTGCGCACGATGAGCTCGGCGCCCAGTTCCTTGGCGCGCTGGTCGCGGAAATCGGTCACTTCGGGGAAGTTGTGGCCGGTGTCGATCATCAGCAGAGGATAGGGAATGCGGCCTGCGCCAAAGGCCTTTTCGGCGCAGCGCAGCATGACCAGCGAATCCTTACCGCCCGAAAACAGCAGGGTGGGGCGTTCAAAAGCGGCGGCCACTTCGCGCAGGATGAAGATGGTTTCTTCTTCCAGCGCATCCAGGTGGCGATTGCTGAGATGGCTCAACACGGAAGTATCCACACGGGCGTTCATAAATACACTTTCAAGCGAAACAGTTCTCTAGCGCATATGTAGCAAGCGCTGGTTGCTATTTTTTAGTGGGCAATGTGGAGGCCGCACTCGCGGTTGTCTTCGCCCTTGGTGGGGTCCACATAGTCAAAGTTGTTGGGCAGGCCGTGCTTTTCGCAGTATTCGTACAGCTCCTTGGACGACCAGTGCAGCAGCGGCGCAACCTTGATCAGACCGTCGGGGTTGATGCTCACGGGGTCCATCTGCGCACGCACGGCGGTGTCGGTGGCGCGCAGGGCGGTGAACCAGACCTTGGGTGCGGTTTCGCGCAGGGCGCGGGCAAAGGGCTCCAGCTTCACCTCTTCGGTGAAGGCCGCATGGCGCGGATCGTCCAGTGCCGGTGTGGCACCTTCCACGGCCTCGCGGTGGGCGCGCGAGCGCAGCGGCAGGTAGATCTTGAGCTTGAGCCCCAGCTGCTTGGTCACCGCATCGGCAAACTGATAGGTGGCTTCGGTGTTGTAGCCATTGTCCATCCAGACCACGGGCAAGTCGGGGTTGGCGCGCGTCACCATGTGCAGGATCACCGCCTCGAAGGGACGGAAGTTGGTGGTAACTATGGTGGATTGACCCAGGCCCACGGCCCAGTCCACCAGTGCCTGGGCGTCTCGGCCCAGCTCGGCATTGATTGTTGCCAGATCCAGGTCGAGGGTGCTTACGGGGGCGAGCTGGCTCATGCTTGCACCTCGGCGAAATGAGGCTGGGTGTGCACGGCATCGGCCTGGTAGAACCCGCCAAAGCGCTCGAACTGGCGCTGGGCATCGGCGGCGTCCACGCCTTCGCGCAGCACGGCGCTGCTGAAGCCTGTGCGCTCCATCTGAACCAGCTGGTCGATCAGCACATCGCCGGTGGCGCGGATGTCGCCCGCAAACTTCAGGCGGCGACGCAGCAGATAGGCCTGGCTGAAGGCACGGCCATCGGTGAAGTTGGGGAAATGCAGATCCACCTGCGTGATGCCGTCCAGATTGGCTTCGAGAGCGTTCACGTCATTGGCCAGCACCAGCACATTGCCGGTGCTTTCGGTGGGGGCCTGGTATTCGTTGCTTGCCAGAATTTTCATGACTCTATCCTTGTTCTTATGGCTTCAGGCCAGCGCTTCTTCTTCGGCTTCCACAGGGTGGCGGGCGCCCTTGCCGGCTTCCTTGAAGGGGTCCAGGCCGATGCGGCGCACGGCGTCGATGAAGTGCTCTCCAGGCTGGCGCAGGTCGCGGTAGGTGCTGAGCACGGCTTCGATCACATCGGGGATTTCGGCTGCGCTGAACGAGGGGCCGATGACCTTGCCGGCCACGGCTTGGCCGGACAGGGTCGAGCCGTCGGAGCCGCCCAGCGTGACCTGGTACCACTCCTTGCCGTCCTTATCCACGCCCAGAATGCCGATATGGCCGCTGTGGTGGTGGCCGCAGCTGTTGATGCAACCGCTGATATGCAGATCAATCTCGCCGATGTCGTCGAGTTCGTCCAGGTCCTGGTAGCGGGCCGTGATGGCGTCGGCAATCGGCAGGCTGCGGGCGTTGGCCAGCGCGCAAAAGTCGCCGCCGGGGCAGGCGATCATGTCGGTGAGCAGGGCCACATTGGTGCTGGCCAGACCCAGGGCCTTGGCCTCGGTCCACAGTGCATGCAGCTGGCCCACCTGTACCCAAGGCAGCATCACGTTCTGGTCGTGCGTCACGCGGGCTTCACCGGCGGAGAACTTGTCCACCAGATGGGCCAGTGCGTCGAGCTGTTCGCTTTGTGCATCGCCGGGGGCTTGGCCCACACGCTTGAAGGACAGGGTCACAGCGCGCAGACCGGCCACGCGGTGGGCGTGGACGTTGCGGGCAATCCAGCGTGCAAAAGCGGGTTCCTTGGCAGTCTGCTCGACCAGGGCCTGCTCGTCGCCTGCGGCATCGGACACCACCGGCAGAGCGGGCGTGGTGAACATGGCAGACACGCGATCGAACTCGGCCTGGGGCACGGTGTGAGGGCCTCCATCCACGTCGACGATCTGGCGGAATTCCTCTTCCACGGCATCGATATAGGCCTGGCCTTCGGCCTTGACCAGAATCTTGATGCGCGCCTTGTACTTGTTGTCGCGGCGGCCCAGCTCGTTGTAGACGCGGACGATGGCCTCGATGTAATTCATGATCTGGTTCCAGGGCAGGAACTCGCGGATCACGGTGCCGATCACGGGGGTGCGGCCCATGCCGCCGCCCACGAAGACCTTGAAGCCGATTTCGCCGGCTTCGTTCTTGACCATGTGCAGGCCCACGTCATGCCAGCCCGTGGCGGCGCGGTCTTCGCTGGCGCCGGTGATGGCGATCTTGAACTTGCGCGGCAGAAACGCGAACTCAGGGTGCAGCGTGGTCCACTGGCGCAGGATTTCTGCGTAGGGGCGGGGGTCGATGATCTCGTCGGGTGCGATACCGGCCAGTGCATCGGTGGTGGTGTTGCGGATGCAGTTGCCGCTGGTCTGGATGCCGTGCAGGTTCACGGAGGCCAGCAGGTCCATGACATCGGCAGACTTGCTCAGCGGAATCCAGTTGAACTGCACATTGGTGCGCGTGGTGAAGTGGGCGCAGTTCTTGGGCAGATAGGTGGTGCCCAGCTTGCCCTGGCCTTCCAGGGCCTGTTTGAAGACTTCGGCCTCGGGCTCGTCATACTCGCGCGCCACCCTGGCCAGTACGCGGATCTGGGCGGAATTGATTTCACCGTAAGGCACGGCCACACGCAGCATGGGCGCATAGCGCTGCACATACCAGCCGTTTTGCAGACGCAGCGGGCGGAAGTCGTCTTCCGTGAGCTTGCCTGCCTGCCAGCGCTGGAGCTGGTCACGGAACTGGTCGGCGCGTTGCTTGACGAACGCTTTGTCGAAATCGGTGTATTGATACATGTCTTCAGTTCTTCCGTGGAGCGTATGCCCTGCCGCGGGCGGCATTGCACTTGGATCGTTGGACTGAACTGTAGAGAGGCTTTATATAAAAACAAACGATTATTTAGTGCTTCATATATATCCGATTGAATATGTGAGAGGGCTGGTTCACAGGTCGAACAGGGTGCCTCGGTGAATTTCCTTTCTGCGCGCTTGCATTTTGTGAGCGGCCCTGCGCCGCGCATTCTCTAGAATCGGGGCTTGTTCAATGATTGAGGCGCCTGGATTGAAAGCGGGTGCCTGACTATGGAAATAGCCATACTTTTCGCTCTCATCTGTCTGAACGGCGTGTTCGCCATGTCGGAAATCGCGCTGGTCACCGCCCGCAAGAGCCGCATGCAGAAACTGGTGGATGAGGGCGACAGCGGCGCTGCAGCTGCTATCAAACTGGGAGAGGACCCGACGCGCTTCCTCTCCACCATCCAGATCGGTATCACCTCCATCGGCGTGCTCAACGGTATCGTGGGCGAAGCCGCCCTGGCCGGCCCTCTGGCCGTCTGGATGACCGAGTCCGGCATGCAGGCCAAGACCGCAGGCTATGTCTCCACCGGCCTGGTGGTGGTGCTGATCACCTATTTCTCCATCGTGGTCGGTGAGTTGGTTCCCAAGCGCCTGGGTCAGACCCATCCCGAGGCCCTGGCGCGCCTGATTTCGCGCCCCATCAACTTTCTGGCCCTGGCCACCAAGCCTTTTGTCTGGCTGTTGTCGGCATCGACGCGCGCCCTGCTCAAGATCCTGGGCGTCAAGGAGAGCAATGGCAGCGTGGTGACCGAAGAGGAAATCCAGGCCATTTTGGTGGAAGGCCATACGGCAGGCGTGATCGAGTCGCAGGAGCACACCATGGTGCGCAATGTGTTCCGCCTGGACGATCGCCAGATCGGCTCGCTCATGGTGCCGCGCAGCGATGTCATCTGCCTAGATATCGACGAGAGCCTGGACGAGACTCTGGCCCGCCTTGAGGAGGCCGATCACGCGCGCTTCCCGGTCGTACGCGGCGATATGAACAATATCGTGGGCGTGCTCAATGCTCGCCAGTGGCTGGCGCAGGCCCTGCGCAACAAGAGTCAGCAAGCGCTCAAGGACCAGCCTCTGCAGGCGGCCCTCTATGTGCCCGAGACCATTACCGGCATGGAGCTGCTGGACAACTTCCGCACCTCCGATCTGCATATGGCCTTTGTGATCGACGAGTACGGCGAAGTGCAGGGCATCGTGACGCTGCAGGATCTGATCGAGGCGATTACCGGCGAATTCCAGCCGCGTGACCCCGAGACCAGTTGGGCCGTGCAGCGCGAAGACGGCAGCTGGTTGCTGGACGGCCATATTCCCGTGCCCGAACTCAAGGACCGGCTGAGCCTGCATGCCGTGCCTGAGGAAGAGCGCGGTCGCTATCACACCCTGAGCGGCATGATCATGCTGCTGCTGGGCCGCGTGCCCGCCGAGGCCGATGTGGTGGAGTGGGAAGACTGGCGTTTTGAAGTCGTGGATATGGACGGCAAGACGCTGGATAAGGTACTGGCGACCCGGCTGGAGCCACTGGTCACCGTGGCCTCGTTGGGCAGCGAATAAGCCCGGGCCTGCAAAGCCAGGCTAAAAACAGCACGCAGCGCTTGTCTGTAAAGCGTTGCGTGCTATTTTTTTGCGAGCTTCTTACCTGGGTTGCTGCAGGGCACGGCTCCACAGGCGCTGCGTGCCCAGGGCCTGCGCCAGCTTTGCATCCAGCGGCAGCGGCTCGCCATGCAGGCGTGCCGCCAGCAGCTCGCCGCACAGCAGCGACAGCGTCAGCCCGCGCGAGCCCAGCCCCGTCAGCACCCACAGGCCTGGCAGCTCATCCGCCGTCTGTCCCGCAGGGCCGGCCAGCGGCAGGCGGTCATAGGCCGCACAGCGAACACGCGCCCAGGTGGCGGGCGGCTGCGCCGCCTCAAAGAATGCGTGCAGTGCCTGTCTGCACCCGGGCAGCAGGGCAGCCAGCTTTTCGCCATTGCTGGCGTGGGCGGCCTGTTGATCGGCAGCAGTGGGAGGCAGTGCCGTCACATC
The DNA here is from genome assembly GCF_011752915.1 of Comamonas sp. Tr-654. NCBI lineage: Bacteria > Pseudomonadati > Pseudomonadota > Betaproteobacteria > Burkholderiales > Comamonadaceae > Comamonas > Comamonas sp. Tr-654. Next base: position 1,142,872 of record NZ_VWWQ01000001.1, on the reverse strand, counting down.
GCGCTCGAAGGTCGATCCCATGACCCATTGGTGCGCTCCGGCATGGCTGGCCGAGGGAAAGTCCGGCACCAGATTGCCGTGGCCGTTGACGGGGAAGGGCGGCATGGCGGCCAGCGTCCTGGCATCGTGCTCGGCCACGCTGACCTGGCCGCGTATGGCTTGCAGCTCCCATTCGCCTGAAGCCAGGCCGCTGGCTCGCAGCAAGGGCTTGGTGTCAGGGCCCAGGGCCAGCACCAGCATCGGGGCTTCGGCAAGGGTCTGGCCCTGGGCATCCTGCACTTGCCAGAGTTGGCGCAGCGGATCGCGAAGCAGCCTTGAGGCCGGGGCATGACCTTGCCAATGAATGCCGGGGGATTGCAGCAGCGCCTGCACCAGTTGCGCAGGACGGACCCAGCCCGCCTGCTCATGCCAGACGGCCTGACTGTCTGCGGGCAGATGGGCCGCAGACAGCTGGGCTGGTTGCACGGGTGCGCTCCAGTGCAGACCCCAGGGGTAGGTATCGCTTCCAGGCTGCAGCCATGACTTGGGCAGATGGGAGGGCTCGTTCAGGTCGTGTTCGAGAACCCCGTCATGAGCCCAGTCCCGGGACGGTTGCAGTTTGTTTGCCTGGCTCAGTTGCTGCAGATTCTGTAGCGTTGCGCGCACGCCGCTTCTGGACAGGCGCGACAGTACGCTGTCGTCGGGCGAAATATGCGGGCAGAACAGGCCGGCAGGCAGGCCCGAGGCCCCTGCAGCCGGCGCGGCCGCCGCATCCAGCACGGTCACTTCCCAGCCGCGCCTGGCCAGGCTGGCAGCGGCGGCAGCACCGGCCAGACCCGCACCCAGCACCAGACAGCGACTGGCCTGGCTCACCGGCGCAGGCAGGCCGTCGCTGCGATGGCGCGGTTCCCAGGCCGGGTTGTAGGTCGCATGCAGGTTATGGCGCTTGGGCGGCACGCCGGTGCGCTTCTTGACTTCAAAACCCTGCGCCTTAAGCGCTTGGCGCACATGGCCAGCTACGCACCAGGTGGCCAGCTGGGTGCCCCGGTGGCAATGGCGGGCAATGTTCTTCATGGCGTCTTCGTCCCACATCTCGGGGTTGAGCTGGGGAGAAAAGCCATCCAGGTACACGCTGTCTGCCGTCAGCTGCTGCTTGCGCAACATGGTCTTGGCGTCGCCTATATAGAGCGTTAGCAGCAATTGGCCATCGTCGAACGAGAGCCGGTGCACGCCGGGCAGCAGCCCCCACCATTGCGCGGCCAGTTGCTCGCCAAGCGGACGCAGTGTCTCGTCGGCGGGCAAGGACTTGAGCAGATCCTCGCGCGAGACCGGGTGGGCTTCCACCGAGACAAAATGCAGCATGCGCGGGCGTCGCGGGTCGGCTTTCCACGCCGCCCAGGTGACGAGAAAGTTCAGGCCCAGGCCGAAGCCGGTTTCCAGAATGCGCCACTGGGCCGCATCAGCCCAGGCCGCAGGCAGACCGCAGCCGCCGAGAAAGACCTGGCGGGCCTGGTCAAGGCCGCCCAGCTCGCTGTGATAGCGGTCGCCAAATCGGGTGTTGTAGGGGGTGCCATCCGGCATCCATGTGATGGGTTCAGACATGGCAGGAGAAAAGCGCCAACGGATATGGCGTGGAAAACTGGCGCAGCTGGAAGGAAAAAAGGGCTGCAATCAGCCGCCCGGGCAGTCCCGCCGTCGAAGGCAGCTGGGGCCGCTCCAGAGCGCCCCGGAAGCCTGATCTTATTCCCAGCGCTGCTGGTAGGAGAAAACGGGCAGGCGCCATTTGAAACGAATGGCTGCCAGACGGAAGGCCAGGCCGCCTGCAAAACAGACAAGGGTGCTGATATTGGAGCTTACCTCCAGATAGCGCAGGCCCAGGAACATCAGGCATACGGACAGCGACACGCTGGCATACAGCTCGCGGCGGAACACCACGGGGACCTGGTTGCAGAGCACGTCACGCAAAATGCCGCCGCTGATGCCGGTAATCATGCCGGCCATGATGATGACGATGGTCGGGTAGCCCAGTTCCAGTGCCGTATTGCAGCCGATCAGTGAAAAGGCGATCAGGCCCATGGCATCCAGCAGCAGAAACACCTGCTTGAGGCGGTGCATATGGCGCGCTATCACCGTGGTCAGCAGACCGAAGCTGATGACCAGATACACATATTCGGGATGCTGGGTCCAGCCTATGGGATAGTGGCCCAGCACCATGTCGCGGATGGTGCCGCCGCCCAGTGCGGTGACGAAGGCGATGACCACGACGCCAAAGATGTCCATATTGCGCCGGCCTGCAGCGAGGGCGCCGGACATGGCTTCGGCGGTAATGGCCACCAGATAGATGACCAGCATGACGGTGAAGTTGGAGGCCTGGAACGAGTCCAGCAAAGAGATGGAGGGAAGCATGAAGGCACTTGAAAATAGACCAGCCACTCGCATCAGCGGGAGTGTCCGGCTTGCCTCTCCCGCTGTCCTTTTACCTGAGAGTTGCACATGGGCACCTTCGCGGCGTACATGCTTGCCCCTTCGGTGAGCCCTGCAGACTTGTGGTTGCGGGCTGCTCTCCAGTTGGCGATATCCGGGTCCTGTCAGACCCACCCGCGGTACTTATTGCCTGAGCGATTATGGGAGTTTGCGCCTTCGGCGGGAACCGTTGACAGGTTCCGCTCTCCCGCGGGATGGGCGCGATTCTAGCCAGTTCCAGAGACCGTATTCGGGTTAGTACCTGTATCAATTGGGTTTGAGCAGTGTTGCGACTGCCGGCCTCGGGCACCCCTGGGCTGCCTGGGCGCGCCCTTGGTCTCACCGGTCGGTTGTTCGGCAGCCCGCAAGAAAAAAGCCCCGAGGCCTTGGCCAGGGGGCTTGGTGTCCAGGTCTGCCGGAATTACTCGGCGCTGGGAGGCACGTAGCCTGCTGCGGCATCTGCGCCGCCGCCAAAGAAATGGTTTTCCATCTGACGGGCCAGGTACTGGCGAGCACGGGCATCGGCCAAGTTCAGGCGGTTTTCATTGATCAGCATGGTCTGGTGCTTGAGCCAGTCGGCCCAGGCCTGCTTGCTCACGCTTTCATAGATGCGCTTGCCCAGTTCGCCGGGGGCAGGAGGGAAATCCAGGCCTTCAGCGTCTTGACCAAGCTTGATGCAGTGAACGGTACGTGCCATGTGTAGGGTCCTCTTGGTTGATCTCAGATGTTTGGGTAATAACAAACTGAAATCTTAGTAGTTTGAGTTTTAAGAATGCAGCTCAAGAATGCGCAGCAACGGGGCAGAAGCCCGTTATCCATTCACTCGAAGAACACAGTCCAATGAAAAATCGTCGCAACTTTATCAAGTTTCCTCTGGCTGCCGGTCTGATTGCTGGCTTGACCCTCTCGGCTCTGCCCACATTGCCCGCTTTTGCGCAAACTGGCGTGCAACTGCTCAACGTCTCCTACGACCCGACACGCGAGCTCTATGTGAACTACAACCAGGCATTCGCCAAGCACTGGAAGGCCACGCAGAACCAGGATGTGACCATCAAGCAGTCACATGGCGGCTCGGGCAAGCAGGCACGCTCCATCATCGACGGCATCGAAGCCGATGTGGCCACGCTGGCCCTGGCCGGCGATATCGACGCCCTGGTCAAGAACGGCAATGTCAAGGCCGATTGGCAAAAGCGCCTGCCGCACAACAGTGCTCCCTATAGCTCCACCATCGTGTTCCTGGTCAAAAAGGGCAATCCCAAGGGAATCAAGGACTGGGACGATCTGGTCAAGCCCGGCATCCAGGTGATCACGCCCAACCCCAAGACCTCGGGTGGTGCACGCTGGAACTATCTGGCGGCCTGGGAATTTGCCAAGCGCAAATACGGCGGCGACGCACAGGCCAAGGACTTCATCACCAAGCTCTACAAGAACGTGCCCGTGCTGGACACCGGCGCGCGCGGCTCCACCGTGACCTTTGTGCAGCGCGGTCTGGGCGATGTGCTGCTGGCCTGGGAGAACGAGGCCTATCTGGCGCTCAAGGAGTTCGGTCCCGAGAAGTTCCAGATCGTCGCGCCTTCGCTTTCCATCCTGGCTGAGCCTTCGGTGGCCGTGGTCGACAAGGTGGTCGATAAAAAGGGTACGCGCACCGTGGCCGAGGCCTATCTGAAGTATCTGTACTCCGAGGAGGCACAGCGCATCGCTGGCAAGAACTTCTACCGTCCGACCGATGCCAAGGTGGCTGCCGAGTTCGCGAGCCAGTTCCCCAAGCTGGAGCTGTTCACCATCGACAAGGCTTTTGGCGGCTGGGCAGCGGCAGACAAGGCCCACTTTGCCGACGGCGGCAGCTTCGACCAGATCTACACCAAGAAATAAGTGAAACGCGAGACGGGGGCGCGATCAGTGCTCCTGTCTTTGCAATAACAAAAAGATAGAGCCAAGCCATGTCGATTTTGCTGATTGCCGGTAGTCCCTCGCAGCCTTCGCGCTCCAGTGCCCTGCTCAATGCCGTGGCTGCGCGTCTCCAGGACCAGGGCCTGAGCACCGAACCCGTGCTGCAGCTCAACCAGCTGGACCCCGCAGCCCTGCTGCATGCCCGCTTCGATCATGCCGAGATTCGCGCTGTGACCGAGCGCGTGGCCCGAGCCGATGCGGTGGTGGTGGCCACCCCCGTCTACAAGGCCGCCTATAGCGGTCTGCTCAAGGTCTTTCTCGATGTGCTGCCGCAGACGGCGCTCAAGGGCAAGCTGGTCCTGCCCCTGGCCACGGGGGGCAGCCCCCACCATATGCTGGCGCTGGACTACGCACTGCGCCCGGTGCTGCAGTCGCTGGGTGCGCGTCACATCTTGCCGGGTATCTATGCCACCGACCAGGGCGTGCCGCTGCTGCCCGAAGGCGGTTACGGCCTGGCTCCCGAGATTGCCGAACGCGTCGAGGATGCCGCCCAGCTGCTGGCCACCGATCTGCGCCGCAGTGCCCAATGGGCTGCTGCCAACGACTTTGAAAGCATCGCGTTTGCCGACGTGCGATGTAGCGTTTGAATTAGCGCCCCCTGAGCCGCTTCGCGGCTTCCCCCGAGGGGGACGACAGCCTCGCGGCGGGGCAGCCCTTGCTTGCTGTCCCTTGATGGGGCGGTGCCCATTTCTCCATGTCTCTGTTTTTGATAGCAGTCCCCGCACTGCGAAGGCCGAGCTGCGCCTGAAATCAGGCCCAAGAAATGCCTGAAGTGTGTGGACTGGGAACTCCAAGGATTGATTTCTCATGACCGATAGCAACAACACTTCTTCGGCTATTTCGTCGCAATTGCCGAGTGCCTCGCGCCGCCAGTGGCTGGCGGGCACGGCTGTTTCTGCCCTGGCCCTGGCTTCGGGCCATCTGCATGCGCAGCAGGGCAATGGCACGACAGGCGGCCAGCGCGTGCTGCGCGTGGGCCATCAAAAAGGCTGGCTGTCGATTCTCAAGAATCGCGGCACGCTGGAAAAACGCTTGAGCCCGCTGGGCGTGGCCGTGCGCTGGGTCGAGTTCAACGCTGGTCCCGTGCAGCTGGAAGCGCTCAATGTAGGCTCCATCGACTTTGGCGATGTGGGCGAGGCCCCACCCATCTTTGCCCAGGCCGCTGGTGCACCCCTGGTCTATGCCGGTGCCACCGTGGCACGTCCCGGCCTGGAAGCCGTGATCGTGCCCAAGGGCTCGCCGATCCGCAGCGTGGCCGATCTCAAGGGCAAGCGCATTGCCTACAACAAGGGCTCCAACGTCCATTACTTCCTGGTCAAGCTGCTGGAAAAGCATGGCCTCAAGTACGGCGATGTGCAGTCGGTCTTTCTGGCACCTCCCGATGCGCGGGCCGCCTTTGAGAAAGGCTCGGTCGATGCCTGGGTGATCTGGGATCCGTTCCTGGCCTCGGCGCAGAAGACCCTGGATGCGCGCCTGCTGGCCGATGCCAGGGGCGTGGTCAACAACCGTGCCTACTACTTCACCTCGCGCGACTATGCAAGCCGCAACGCAGATGTGCTGCGCATCGCTATCGAGGAAATTGCCGCCATCGATGCCTGGGCCAGCAAAAACAAGAGTGCCGCCGCCGGGGAGCTATCTCAGATTCTGGGCCTGGACACCGCTGTGACCGAGCTGTATCTGAACCGTACCGAATTCGGCACCAAGGCCGTGAATGCCGAAATCCTGGGCGAGCAGCAAAAGATTGCCGACACCTTCTTCGATCTCAAGCTGATCCCCAAGAAGCTCAATCTGCTGCATGCAGCTCCCGTGGACCTGCAGGCCAGCCGCTGAGACAGGCCGCAACCGCCATGAGTTCTGCATCCACTCCACCCCGTTTCCGGCGCGGCCGCCGTCAGGCGCTGCAGCTGCTGGGCACCACGGCTTTCAGTTGGACCCTGGCTGCCTATTACGCCGACGATGCGCTGGCCCAGCCTGCGTCGGCCGTGGCTGCTCCGGCACAGCTGCGCATCGGCTATCAGAAATCGGCCGTCAATCTGGTCGTGCTCAAGCAGCATGGCGTGCTGGAAAAGCGCTTTCCGGGCACCAGGATCAGCTGGCTGGAGTTCCCGGCCGGGCCGCAGTTGCTGGAGGCGCTGTCGGCCGGCAGCCTGGACTTCGGTCTGACCGGCGATTCGCCGCCCGTGTTTGCCCAGGCTGCAGGCAAGGACCTGCGCTATGTCGGGGCCGAGCCACCCAAGCCCGAAAGCTCGGCCATTCTGGTGCTGGCCGATTCGCCGCTGAAGTCACCGTCCGACCTCAAAGGCCGGCGTGTGGCTCTGCAAAAAGGCTCGAGCGCCCACTATCTGCTGGTGCGTGCGCTGGACAAGGCGGGCATTGCCTGGGCCGACATCCAGCCCGTGTATCTCGCTCCGGCCGATGCGCGCGCGGCTTTCGAGCGCGGCAGTGTCGATGCCTGGGCCATCTGGGACCCGTTCTATGCCGCCACCGAGCTGAGCATCCGAACACGCGCGCTCAGCAGCGGCGAGGGGCTGACGGGCAACAACTCCTTCTATCTGGCCTCGCGTGGCCTGGTCGAGCACCATCCACAGCTCATCAAGGCCCTTTTCGACGAGCTTACGCGTGCTGACCAACTGGTGCAGGCCTCGCGCAAGGAGGCCGTGCAGCTGCTGGCCGCCTTCAGCGGTCTGGACGCGAATGTGGTCAGCCGCTTCATCGGCCGCAGGCCCAGCTCGCCGACCACGCTGCTCAATCCCGCCATGGTGGTCGAGCAGCAGCGCGTGGCCGACGCCTTTTTTCGTCTGGGCGTGATTCCGCGCCAGGTGAAGGTGGCTGACATCGTCTGGCAGCCCACAGCGGCGGAATACGCCAGCCATGGCCAGACAAGCCCAGCCGCTTCATCCATCACGCCCACCGTGGCATCCAGGTTCTAAATCAGGTTCAAGGAGATTTCGTCATGCAAGTGTTCTGGTTCATTCCCACCCATGGTGATGCCCGCTACCTGGGCAGCAGCGAAGGCGCACGCCAGCTGAGCCATGACTATGTCAAGCAGGTGGCCGTGGCGGCCGACAGCCTGGGTTACGAAGGCGTGCTGATTCCCACGGGCCGCTCCTGCGAAGACCCCTGGGTAGTGGCGTCCAGCCTGCTGCCCGTCACCAAGCGCCTCAAGTTCCTGGTGGCCGTGCGTCCCGGACTGCATCAGCCCAGCCTGGCTGCGCGCATGGCGGCCAGCTTTGACCGCCTCTCGGGCGGACGTCTGCTGATCAATCTGGTCACAGGCGGCGATCAGGCCGAACTGGAGGGCGATGGCGTGTTTCTCGACCATGCGACTCGCTACGAGCAATCGGCCGAGTTCATCGAGATCTGGCGCGAGATTCTGGCGCGCAGCCATGAGGGCCAGTCGCTGGATTTTGAAGGCCGGCATCTGCAGGTCAAGGGCGCCAAGCTGCTGTTCCCGCCGCTGCAAAAGCCTTATCCGCCTGTTTATTTCGGTGGCTCTTCGCCCGCCGCCCATGAGCTGGCGGCGGAACAGGTCGACGCCTATCTGACCTGGGGCGAGCCGCCAGCCGAAGTAGCCAAAAAGATTGCCGATGTGCGCGAGAAGGCCGAGCGCCATGGCCGCCAGGTCAAGTTCGGCATTCGTCTGCATGTGATCGTGCGCGAGACTGATGAAGAAGCCTGGGCCGATGCCGAGCGGCTGATCAGCCGTCTGCAGGACGAGACCGTGATCCAGGCCCAGGCTGCGTTTGCGCGCATGGACTCCGAAGGCCAGCGCCGCATGGCCCAGCTGCACGCAGGCGGCACCAAGCGCAGCCGCAAGGATCTGGAAATCAGCCCCAATCTCTGGGCCGGTGTGGGCCTGGTGCGTGGCGGCGCAGGAACGGCCCTGGTGGGCAGCGCCCAGACCGTGGCCGACCGCATCAAGGAATATGCCGATCTGGGCATAGACACTTTTGTGCTCTCGGGTTACCCGCATCTCGAGGAAGCCTATCGCTTCGCCGAGCTGGTCTTCCCGCTGCTGCCCGTCAACGTGCAGGAAAAGCTCGGTGGCGGCAACCCCGGTGGTCCGTTTGGCGAGACCGTGGCCAATCTGTACTCGCCGCGAGCCGCAGCTTCGGCAGCCGCCGCTGCGGAGCGCGAGCCGATCCGGGTATCACAAAGCTGAAGGAGAGAGCATGAGTGATGTTCAAACGCTGACGTTGCAGGCTGCTGTCCAGCCTGCACGCCCGCCGGTGCCGCGTCTGGAACTGCTGGCACGGCAGTTTGCCTTGCGGCTGTTGCCCTGGCTGCTGCCGGTCGCGCTGATCGCGGTCTGGCAGGCTGCATCGGCATGGGGCTGGCTGTCCACGCGGGTGCTGCCCGCACCGTTGGATGTGCTGCGTGCGGCCTGGACGCTGACCGAGTCCGGAGAGCTCTGGACGCATGTCAAGGTCAGTGCCGGGCGCGCGCTGGCAGGGCTGGCCATAGGCGGCAGCCTGGGCCTGCTGCTGGGCCTGCTCACGGGTTCGCTGCGCTGGGCCGAGACGCTGCTTGATTCCACGATCCAGATGGTGCGCAACATCCCTGCGCTGGCGCTGATTCCGCTGGTCATTCTGTGGTTCGGCATCGACGAGTCGGCCAAGCTGTTCCTGATCAGCATTTCGGTGTTCTTCCCCATCTACCTCAACACCTTCCACGGCATCCGCAATGTGGACCCGGGTCTGATCGAGATGGGGCGCAGCTACGGCCTCACGCGCTGGCAGCTGTACCGCGACATCGTGTTGCCGGGGGCTCTGTCCTCCATCCTCGTGGGCCTGCGCTTTTCGCTGGGACTGATGTGGGTGATTCTGATCGTGGCCGAGACGATTTCGGCGCAGGCCGGCATCGGCTACCTGACCATGAATGCACGCGAATTCTTGCAGACCGATGTGGTGCTGGTGGGCATTCTGCTCTACGCGATTCTGGGCAAGCTGGCCGATGTGTTTGCCCGTTCGCTGGAGCGCTGGTGGCTGCGCTGGCATCCTAGCTATGGAGCCCCCTGAGCCGCTGCGCGGCTTCCCCCGGAGGGGGATGGCATCCTCGCTGTGGGGCGGCGGGGCCGCCTAGGCCCTTGCTCGATGTCTCTCACCTTGAGGGTGTCTATTGAGGTTGGTGGAAAGAATGAGAGGAGCTTGCGATGAGTAGTTTGTGGAGTCGTTTGACGCAGTCGCTGGTAGGTGCAGGTGCGCTGAATGCTCGTCAGCCGCTGGTGGCCTGGGAGGCCTCCTGGGACGAGGCCGAGGCCTTGCAGGCGAGTGGAAAGCTGTGGCAGCGGACCAAGGATGAGGAAGAAGAGCAGCAGGGCAGCAGCCAGCCGCCGGATGCGCAGCAGAAAGTGGCCGAGGGTGTGCATTTGCAGACGCTGCAGCTGACCAAGCGCTATGGCGAGCGTGAAGTGCTCAAGCAGGTGCAACTCGATGTCCGGCCCGGTGAGTTCATCGCCATCGTGGGGCGCAGCGGCTGCGGAAAATCCACCTTGCTGCGCCTTGTCGCAGGGCTGGAGAAGGCCAGCGCCGGGCAGTTGCTGATCGATGGGGGCGAGGGCCAGCAGAGCGGGGATACGCGCATCATGTTTCAGGATGCGCGTCTGCTTCCCTGGAAGCGGGTGCTGGACAATGTGATTCTGGGTCTGCCCGATTCGGCACGTGAGCGCGGTCGCCAGGTGCTGGCGCAGGTGGGGTTGGCCGACCGTGAAAACGAATGGCCGGCAAGGCTGTCGGGCGGTCAGCGCCAGCGTGTGGCCCTGGCACGGGCCCTGGTGCACCAGCCGCGGCTGCTGCTGCTCGATGAGCCGCTGGGTGCTCTCGATGCGCTCACGCGCATTGAAATGCACCGCCTCATCGAAGGTCTGTGGCGCAGCCATGGCTTCACGGCCTTGCTGGTCACCCACGATGTACAAGAGGCCGTGGCTCTGGCCGATCGTGTGGTACTGATCGAGGACGGGCGCATTGCGCTCGACGAGCGCATCGACTTGCCACGTCCGCGCGTGCATGGCGATGCCCGCTTTGCCGCCCTGGAGACACGCATTCTGGACCGCGTGCTGCAAAAGCCCGAGCCAGAACAGGAAGCCGGATTGCAGGGCTGGCCTGGCGTGCCGGCTACGGGCCTGCGCTGGGCGATTTGAGCATCCAACGAACACACAGAGAAACAGGCGGCGAGCGCAGCCGCAAGCTGTGCCGCCTGCCATCAAGATATGAATTTTCAGCAACTGCGTTCGGTCCGGGAAACGGCAAGGCGTGGCTTCAATCTGACCGAAGTGGCGGCCATGCTCCACACCTCGCAGCCTGGTGTGAGCCGGCAGATTCGTGAGCTCGAGGAGGAGTTGGGTATCGATATATTCGTGCGTGCAGGAAAGCGCCTGACGGGGCTGACGCCGCCCGGCACGGCCTTGCTGCCCATTGTCGAACGCATGCTGCTCGAGGCCGACAATCTGCGCCGCGCGGGCGAGGACTTCCATGCCAGCGAGCGCGGAGGCCTGTCGATTGCCGCCACGCACTCTCAGGCACGCTATGCCTTGCCCCAGGTGGTGCGTGATTTCCGCAGGCTCTATCCTCAAGTTTCGCTGCACCTGCATCAGGGCTCGCCGCGGCAGGTGGCCGAGATGCTGCTCTCGGGCGAGGCCGATATCGGTGTGGCCACCGAGGCTCTGGGCAGTTACGAGAATCTGGTGACCCTGCCTTGCTATCGCTGGTCCCACAGTGTGGTCGTGCCGCCTGGCCATGCGCTGCTTGATGTCTGCGGACCGCTGACGCTGGAGGATCTGGCGCGCCACCCCATCATCACTTACGAACAGGGCTACACCGGGCGTGCTCATATCGACAAAGCGTTTGCTGCCGCTGCACTGGTGCCCGAAGTGGTGCTGACCGCCATGGATGCCGACGTGATCAAGACCTACGCGGAGCTGGGCATGGGCGTGGGCATCATCGCCTCCATCGCTTTCGATGCCGAGCGTGACCGCCATCTGCGTGCCATCGATGCGCGCCACCTGTTCGAAGTCAATCTCACACGGCTGGCCCTGCGCCGCGATGCCTGGCTGCGCGGCTATGCCTATGCTTTTATCGAGAGCTTTGTGCCTACGCTGAAGCCTGAGGTGGTGCGCGCTGCACTGCAGTCTGCCGAAGGCTGAAGTCCGAGGCGAATTTCATCGGCAAAGGCCCGAGCGCTGGCTATCACAGTGCTGCGGGCTGCTTGGCTTCGATAGCAGCCCCAAGCCTGCCGCTCCCAGCCCGGAGGAACTTGGCAAGGCCTGAACATGCTTGCACATCCTCGGGTCTGTCGCTAGTGTCTGGCGCTGCTCAGCCATGCGCGTGGTCCTGGACTGCGGAGGGACCGGGCCATACCAGTGGCCCCAGCGGGGCCTGATGCTGTTTTAGGCCCTGCCTCTTTGCTGGAGTCAAATCCTGGTGAAGGTCTTCTTGCCCCGCTGCGATTGCGCAGACTCGCGAGCAGATGATCTGCATAAGATGTTTTGGGTATAAAAATTTTTGTTTTTATTCTTTTGAGTTTTGTGGAGAAGGTTTCAGAATTGTTTTCATGCAGTGCAGCAAGCACTGTTTTCATAACCTTTCACGAGTTCTCAGGAGAATTTTGCATGTCCATTCAAGCCATCAACGTGCGCAATCAGTTCAAGGGCAAGGTCAAGGAAATCATCCGCGGTGATGTGGTTTCGGAAGTGGATGTGGAGACGCCCTGGGGCATCGTCACTTCCGTGATCACCACGCGCTCGGTCAACGATCTGGGTCTGGCCGTGGGCTCCGAGGTCGTGGCCCTGGTCAAGTCCACCGAGGTGTCCATCGCCAAGCTGTAATCCTCAAACCATTTTCCGCACAACCCCCGGCGCAGCTGCCTGCCCCGGGGGTTGTCTTTTTGGCGGGCCATGCACTGTCGCGCAATGCCCAGGCCTCATTCCAGGGTCATCAAGGCGGCGTTGCCGCCGGCGGCCGCCGTGTTGTGCGATAGCGCACGCTCGTGCCAGAGCCGCTCCAGCCGCACGGGGTGGCCTGCTTGGCAGCGTGTTGGCAGAACCAGCGGGCCGGGTCGTGCCGCCAGTGCCTGCGACCATTGCAGAAAATCTGCGTCATCGCATTCCAGCAGCGCAGCATCCATGGCCTCGGTCTGCGCAATTTCCTCGATGCTCAGCTTGTCAGGCAACAGCAGCACATGGCGGCGCAGTGCCTCGGGCAGCTTGTGGTGCACGGCGGTGCCGAGCGCGCTGGCTGGCCAAAGGGCTTGCGAGCCGCAGGCCAGTGCCGCGGCCAGTTGCAGCAGCAGCATGGTCCTGTCCTGCGCCAAACACAGGGTGCGCGGCTTGCCAAGCAGTTGGTAGAGATTGCGCTCGCCGGTGGGTCCTGGCAGCAGGCGCGCGGTATGCAGATCGGGCAGGGCTGATTGCAGGTCCTCGCAATGACGGCTGACGATGGCCTCACCATGCTGCCTGGACCAGTGGCCCAGCTTCTGCAAGGCTGCTGCGGCAGCGGAGGTGGCGGGTGCGGCAGCGAACTGAGCCTCGCCGCACTGGTGCAGCAGCAGGCTCAGCAGCCGTTGCGGCGAGCCGGGGGTCTGCTGCAGGCGCGGCAGATACAGCGGCCCGCCGGCCTTGGGGCCGGTGCCTGACAGCCCTTCGCCGCCAAAGGGCTGAACACCGACGACGGCGCCCACCATATTGCGATTTACATACAGATTGCCTACATGTGCCGCCTGGGCGACCTGCTGCACGGTCTCGTCGATGCGCGTGTGCAAGCCCATGGTCAGGCCATAGCCCAGGGTGTTGATCTGCTCCAGCAGCTGCGGCAGCTCACGCCTTTGATAGCGCAGCACATGGAGTACGGGGCCGAAGACTTCGCGCTTGAGCGGCTGCAGATCGGGCAGCTCGATCAGCGTGGGCGCCACAAAATGCCCTTGTGCGGCAGTTTCCGGGCTCAGCGGCGATTGATGGATACGTAGGCCCAGAGCTCCGAGTCTGGCGATGTGCTGCTCGATGGCTGCCTTGGCATCGGCATCGATCACGGGGCCCACATCGGTGGCGAGCTCGGCCGGGTCGCCGCAATGCAGCTCCTGCATGGCGCCGCGCAGCATCGCCAGCAGCCGGTCAGCGCAGTCGCTTTGCACGCACAGCAGGCGCAGAGCCGAGCAGCGCTGGCCGGCGCTGTCAAAGGCGGATGCAGCAATGTCCTGCACGGCTTGCTCGACCAGTGCGGACGAGTCCACCAGCATGGCGTTCTGGCCGCCGGTTTCTGCCACCAGCACTACGGGCTGGCCGTCGGGCCGCAACCTGGCGGCGGTCTGCAAATTCAGCAGCCGCGCAACCTCGGTGGAGCCCGTGAACAGCACGCCTGCCACACGCGCATCGGCCACCAGCGCTGCACCCACGGTTTCGCCCCGGCCAGGCAGCAGTTGCAGCACACCAGGCCCGATGCCGGCCTGATGCAGCAGGCGCACTGCCTCCTGGGCGATCAGCGGGGTCTGCTCGGCGGGCTTGGCCAGTACTGCGTTGCCGGCTGCCAGAGCGGCAGCGACCTGTCCGGTGAAGATGGCCAGTGGAAAATTCCAGGGGCTGATGCAGACTACCGGGCCAATGCCGGGGGCGAGCAGGTCCGCAGCGGCCTGTCGCCGAATCTGGGCCGCGTAATAGCGCAGAAAATCGGTGGCCTCGCGCACCTCGGCCACGGCATTGGCGGCGGTCTTGCCGGCTTCGCGCATCAGTAGGGTCATCAGCGGCAGCATCTGGGTCTCGAAGCTGTCGGCGGCGCTCTCCAGCAGTTTGGCGCGCTGTTCTGTCGCGCTTGCCTCCCATGCAGGCTGGGCCTGTGCGGCTGTCTGCAGTGCCTGTTGAATCTGCGCGGGCGTGGCGTCGTCGACATGGCCCAGCAGCTCCTGATGATTGGCCGGGTTGGTGATGGCGGTGCCGATGGCGTCGTTGGCCTGGCCGCCCTGGGGCCGGAGTGTCGGCCGGGTTTGTACAAGTGTCTGAGACAGGGCGCCCAGCACACCGTCATCGCTCAGATCCAGGCCTGTCGAGTTGATGCGCTGCGCACCCAGCAGGTCGCGCGGCAGTCCTATGCGAGGGTGGGGCAGGCCTAAGTCTTGCGCCGCATCCTGCATATCGACCGCATCCAGAGCATCGAACTGGCTTTCCGCCAGCACCTGATCTGCGGGGGATGCTATCAAGTCGGAGATCGGCCAGTCGGGGTTGGCAATACGGTGCACGAACGAGCTGTTGGCGCCGTTCTCCAGCAAGCGGCGCACCAGATAGGCCAGCAGGGTCTCGTGCGTGCCCACAGGTGCATAGATGCGGCAGGGGCGGCGCGCGGCCTTGTCCTCGGCTTCGACCACATGACGGTAGAGCGGCTCGCCCATGCCATGCAGACATTGAAATTCATAGCTGCCTACGCTGTAGGGAAAGGCGCTGGCGAGCGATTCGATGCTTGCTACCGTCTGCGCGTTATGGGTGGCGAACTGCGGGTAGACGGCATCGGGCGCGGCCAGCAGCTTGCGCGCGCAGGCGATGTAGGCCACATCGGTGTGGTGTTTACGGGTGTAGACCGGGTAGTCGCGCAGGCCGTCGATCTGGGCGCGCTTGATCTCGCTGTCCCAGTAAGCGCCCTTGACCAGGCGCACCATCAGGCGGCGTTCGCTGCGTCGGGCCAGGTCGACCAGATAGTCGATCACATAGGGACAGCGTTTCTGATAGGTCTGAATCACAAAGCCCAGGCCGTTCCACCCCGCCAGGCTGGGGGCATGGGCCAGCTGCTCCAGCAGGTCCAGCGACAGCTCCAGCCGGTCGGCTTCTTCGGCGTCGATATTGATACCTATGCCGTAGCTGCGCGCCAGCTCGCACAGCTGCAGCACGCGCGGCAGCAACTCGTTCATCACGCGCTGCCACTGGGCGCGGCTGTAGCGTGGATGCAGGGCGCTGAGCTTGATGGAAATACCCGGTCCTTTATAGAGGCCCATGCCGCCAGCGGCCTTGCCAATGGCATGAATCGCATCCACATAGGATTGCAGATAGCGCTGCGCGTCCTGGGCGGTGAGAGCCGCCTCGCCCAGCATGTCGTAGGAGTAGCGAAAGCCTCTGGCCTGCAACTCTCTCGCGCGCTCCAGAGCCTGGGCAATGGTCTCGCCCATCACAAACTGCTCGCCCATCAGGCGCATGGCCATATCCACGGCCTTGCGCACCAGCGGCTCGCCCCCTCTGGCCGTGACACGCTTGAGCGCTGCGAGCAGGCCCGGCTCGCTATGCGTATCGACCAGCTTGCCGGTGACCACCAGCCCCCAGGCAGCGGCATTGACAAACAGCGAAGGGCTTTTGCCCAGATGCGCCTGCCAGTCGCCGCCGCGCAGCTTGTCGCGTATCAGCGCGTCGCGCGTGGCGGCATCGGGTATGCGCAGCAAGGCTTCGGCAAGGCACATCAGCGCCACGCCTTCCTGCGAGGACAGAGAGAACTCCTGCAGCAAGCCTTGCACCAGCCCCTGGCGTCCCGCGCTGGCAGGCTGGGCACGCAACTGCTCGACCAGCTTTTGCGCATGAACGGCAACCTGGGCCGCCTGTGCTGGGGGCAGGGTGGCGGCTGGCAGCAGCCGGCCCACGGCATCGGTCTCGGCCATGCGGGTCGCGGCGGTAATGGCCTGGCGCAGTGTGTCGCCAGGGCGTTTGCTGCTTGGCAGCGCAGTGAAGGTCGGCATGTCGGTGCTGGTGTCAAAGAACCTGGACGCGAGCGGGTGCGCGGCCTTCACCATGTTCACAGCTGCATTGCAAGCGGCGCGGACGCGGCTGTCTACATAGGGAAAATCATTGCTGGTTTGCTGAAGAATGAATCACTATATTGAGTGAATTAAAGAGAGGAATTCACCAATGAATGACGTTTCAGAAGTGGATATCGACAGGATTGACCGAAAAATACTGGCGATTCTGCAAACCGATGGGCGTATCTCCAATTTGCGCCTGGCCGAACTGGTGGCGCTTTCGCCCACGGCCGTACAGGCTCGCGTGGCCAGGCTCACGCGCGACGCCTACATCCTGGGCTACGAGGCGCGTCTGAATCCACAGAAGCTGGGCGTGGGCATGACGGTGTTTGTTGAGGTGCTGCTGGATCGCACCACGCCCCACGTGTTTGACGAGTTCAAGGCCGCCGTGCTGGCCTATCCCGCCATCATGGAATGCCATATGGTGGCCGGCGGCTTTGACTATCTGCTCAAGACCCGCATGGCCGATATGGCCGCCTACCGCGACTTTGCGGGCCGGGTGCTATGGCAGCTTCCGGGTGTGCGCGAGACCAGAACCTACGCGGTGATGGAGGAGATCAAGGACGATGCGCGGCTGCCTCTGTAGGAGAAAAGCGCATTTGAATGAGGGGCTCAGGGCTCTGTATCTACGTTGACGCGGGCCAGCAACAGCTGCTTTTCCAGAAGTGGATGGGGCACAAAAAACATGTAAATAATTGATACACACAGAGGTGATTGCTGCAGTGCAGGAGGCGGCACAAGGCTGTGCAGTCTTTCTCGATTAATGACCAAAAAGCGGCATCTATGCGAGTCAATGCACCTGTGACACAGCGCGAGTACAGCTTTGATGAGAATGCCACTCTGATGTCCACCACGGACACGGAGAGCTACATCAAATATGCCAATCAGGCATTCATGGAGGCCAGTGGTTTCGAGCCGCAAGAGGTTCTTGGCCAGACGCACAATCTGGTGCGCCACCCGGACATGCCTGCTGCCGCTTTTGCCGATATGTGGGCCACACTCAAAAGCGGCGAGCCATGGAGCGCACTGGTCAAGAATCGGCGCAAGAACGGAGACCATTACTGGGTTCGCGCGAATGCCATTCCCATCATCCGCAATGACCGGGCCAAGGGCTATATGTCGGTGCGGACACAACCCGAGCGCAAAGAGGTGGAAGCGGCGCAAAAGCTGTATGAAATCATGCATGACAAGGGCGCTGCCGCCCCCGAGCTGCACAAGGGCATCGTCTCCCAGAAAGGGCTGGGAAAAGTGCTTTCGATCTGGCGCCATATGGGGGTGCGCCGGCGCATTCGGCTGAACTCGCTGGCTTTGTGGGGCGCCCTGGTGCTCGGCGCCTGGCTGCTGGGCCAAAGCCAGATGCAGTTTCTGGCGATGGCAGCCTTCATGACGGTCGCCCTGATGGTCATGACGCTATTGCTTGAGAGCCAGTTCGCCACGCCGCTGGAGCTGCTCAAGCGTCAGTCGCTGAACGTGGCAACCGGCAACAACCGGCAGACGGAATATCTGCAGCGCACGGATGAAATCGGCACCACGCTGCGCACGGTCAACCAGATCGGTCTCATGTTTCGCTGGCTGGTGGACGATGTGAGTCAGCAGGCCCTGAATGTTCAGCAGGCCTGCAATGAAATTGAGCAGGGCAACAGCTATCTGCACGGGCAGACGGAGCAGCTGGCGGTGAATGTGGCGCAGACCTCGGCATCCATGGAGCAGATCACGGCCCGGGTTCAGTCCAGCGCCGATACGGCGCAAAAAGCCGGTGTGCTTGCCAGCGAAGCCAGCGCAGCGGCCCTGCGCGGGGGGCAGTCCATGGATCAGATCGTCGCCACCATGGACTCCATTACCGCCAACTCTCGCCGTATCGCCGACATCGTCGGTGTGATTGACAGCATTGCGTTTCAAACCAATTTGCTGGCGCTGAATGCGGCCGTGGAGGCAGCCCGCGCGGGCGAGCATGGCAGGGGCTTTGCGGTGGTTGCTGGCGAGGTGCGGGCCTTGGCTCAGCGCAGCGCAGATGCCGCCAAGGAGATCAAGACGCTCATTCAGGCCAGCACTGCCAATATCGAGGCCGGCTCTCTCGTCGTGAACGATGCGGGCCGCAACATCGGCGATATCGTTTCCCAGGCCCGCAGCGTTGCGGACTTCATTGCCGAGATCAGCAAGGCCACGCGCGAGCAGAGCGAGGAGATCACCCAGGTCGGCAAGTCGGTGGCAGACATGGACTATCTGACGCAGCAGAACGCGCAGTTGGTGACTCAGGGCGCGCAGGCCTCCAGCAGCATGCAATGGCAGGTGAAAAATCTCGTGGAAGCGATTGGCGTGTTCCGGTAGCAGTCGAACTCAGGGCAGTCCGATGGCTGCGATGGGCTGCGGGCTGCCCTGCCCGGGACAGATGTGGGAGATCAGCCCGCGACAAGTACCTCAGCCCCAGAGCACTGGCTTGTTCACCATCAAATAATAGGTGCCGGCCATGGCCACAAAGGCGGGGTAGCCCAGGGCCTCCCAGCGCAACTGATACTGCCGGAAAAGCGGCGGCAGGGGCAGGCTCTGGCTATGCGCCTGATTCGCCATGGCTGCCATGCGAATCTGCAGCCAGACCACGGGCAGCCAGCAGACACCGGCCAGCGCATACAAGCCCAGCGAAAGCGCGAGCCAGGGCGTGGTCAGCGGCCAGCCTGCAAGATAGGCCATGGCAATGCCCGTGATCGGCTGAATAAAGACGCAGGGGGTGGTGAACCACCAGTCGGCACGAACCACCAGGCGGCTGACCACGGCCTGGGCCGCGACCGAACCGCTGCGGTTGGCAAAGAACATATAGAAGGCCGAACCCAGGCCGGTGCCGACCAGCAGCACGCTGGAGAGGATGTGCAGCGTCTTGAGCAGCAGATAGGTATTCATGATTCAAGCCTGTGGGAGGAGTTGTGTGCCTGCAGCAAAAACCACAGCATGGCGGCGATGGGCAGGTTCTTGAGCAGCGGCCCGAGCGGATGCAGCCACAGCGCGGGTTGAAGAGCCGTGCCGATCACGGTCATGGCCGTCATCAGCAACAGGGCTGTCAGATAGCTGGCCCGCCCCGGGCGCAGCAGCAAGGCCAGACCCAGAGCCAGATCGGCCAGCAGGCCGGACCAGATCAGCAGTGCCTGCCAGCGTGCATCGACGATGCCGCCGTCGGCCAGCAGGCGTGCACCTTCGTGCCTGAGTCCCGAGAGCCCGAAATAGTCCAGTGCGCTGACCAGGGCCGTACCCAGCCAGACGACGACCAGGCTGGCGTGCATGTATCTGGCAGCCTGTTTGCTGGCGTGGTTTTCGTTCTGCAGGTCAGGCATGACGGCGGCCTTCCCTGGGCACGGTACCCAGCATGACGCCCGGTGCCACAGGCGCGCGCCCCAGCAACGTGACCAGGGTCCGGGGATCGGTGACATTGTCGTATTCCAGCAAGGCCATGGTTTCGCTGCACCAGGGCAGGGTGGGAATCTGGTCGCCGACTCTGGCGCTGCCCTTGCTCATCCAGTCGGGCAGCGCGTATACCGATGCCGGGCCATAACCCATCTGGCTGCGCAGGCTGGCGATGAAGGCCTCTGTCGAAAGCGGCTCGGGGCCGCCGATTTCGACCATGCCTTCAGGGGCATCCGATGTCGCCATATGCGCGAGCACATCGGCCAGATCGCGCACGGCTACGGGCTGTATCTGGCTGCTGCGCATGAGTTCGGGCAGCAGCAACAGGGGCAGCCTGGCCAGATTCATGAACAGCTGGCTGCTGGCGCCCCCCGCACCGAAGATGATGCTGGGGCGCACGACGACGGGATTGAGCAGGCCCTGCCTGCCCAGCGCCAGCAGGTGTTCGTCGGCAGCGCGCTTGGTGGTGGCGTACTGGGTGTCGCTCAGTCCCGCGCCCAGTGCCGAGACCTGAACCACGCGGCGCACGCCGGCCCGGGCACAGGCATCGAACAGCGCCATGGGGGCCAGAGCGTGCAGGGTCTGCAGATCCTGGCCGGGCTTGTCGCGCAGGGCGCCTACGGCATTGATGACAGCGTCGATGCCATGCAGATGCTCAAGCCATGCATCGACTGTCGTGCAGGCGCCGAAATCCAGAGGCGGCTGGCTGTGGCGGCTGCGTACCACGGGGTCGTGGTCCAGCAGGGCCAGCGTATTCACGATATGTCGGCCCAGAAAGCCGGTGCCGCCGCAGATCAGAACTCGCATACGCTACTCCTTTTCAGTTTTCTGCCTTGACAGAATTCAGCTCGGTTTCAGTCGTTGTCCTTGCCCTGGCCACCGTCCCTGCCGCGGACAAAGCGCTGGACGCTGGCACCCAGGCGCAGGATCTTGTCCAGCGTGGCAGGGGACAGGCGCAGCATTTCGTCGGTCCAGATGCCCAGCGAATCCATGAGACGCAATGTCTCGTGCACGCGGTCCTGGGTATCGGCTGTCTCCTGCTCGAATTCGGGCCTGGCGATCAGTTCGCGCAGCAGCGCGCTGGTGGGGTCGAACTCGCGCTGCTTGCGCTCTCGCACAATGGTGCGCAGCAACTCCCAGACATCGGCCGAGGTCTCGAAATACTCACGCCGGTCGCCGCTCCTGCGGCTGGTGCGAATCAGGTTCCAGTTCAGCAGCTCCTTGAGGCTGTTGCTGACGTTGGAGCGGGCTGCGCCCAGGGTTTCGCAGATTTCATCGGCGTTGAGGGGGCGACCATGAAAGAACAGCAGTGCATGAATTTGCGCCACCGTGCGGTTCACGCCCCAGGCGTTCCCCATGTCTCCCCAGTGGTGCACAAAGCGTTCAGCGATAGGACTCAGTTGCATGAGATGCAGTGTGGTCTGGCTTGAAATTTCTGTCAATACAGAAATTTGTGTTTTTGAGCGGCCGCTTTTCTGCTTCGGGCAATGCTCATGTGATCAGCGCACGCTGGCGGGTAGGCTTGGAAGCGAATTTTCTTTGGCTGAAGAAAATTTGAGCAGGTTCGCTCACTGTGTCGGTACTCGTAAAATAGCCGCATTACAGGGGCATGGAGCCCCGTCAGGGAAGGGAGAGTTCATGACCGCTGCATCCGCCTTGCGTGCTGCCTTGATTTTGTCGGCCTGTGCCTTGGCCCAGGCCGCATCGGCTGCCTGCTATTTTGTCTATGCGCCCAATAACGAGCTGATCTATCGCTCCAATGTGGCGCCGGTCGATCTCTCCTTGCCCTTGCACCAGACGGTGTCGCAACTCTCCCCCGGAGCGCGCATGTTTTTCTCGCTCGACGAGTACAACTGCGCCACCGAGGTCAATCTGATTGCCGAGCGTGCCCAGATTGCTGCAGCGCGCAACAATCGCGAGCGTCGCCTGCGCGAAGAGCAGCGCTTCTGATTACGTAGCTGTCAGCGCTTGACCAACAAGCGTTTAAGGCACTTTTAATTCTTGCTATTTGACTCGCGGCAGATGCAGGTGCCAGAGCGTCATCCCGCAGCCTGTACAGTTTTTTGCCGTGGTCTGCCCTCGGGTATGGGGTGGCCTGAGACAATCGGCCACCATGAGTGAATCCCGCGACAACAAAATTCCCGAGAACCTGCCCGAAGTCCCATCTGATGCCCCGGCGTTGCCCGAGGGCTGGCTGGAAGTGCTGTCCATGGACATGGATGCCCAGGGTGTAGCCCGCAAGCCCGATGGCAAGGTCGTCTTCATCGACGGCGCCCTGACCGGTGAAATCGTCAGCGCCAACACCCATCGCAAGAAGAACAACTGGGAAGCGGCCACGCTGACCGAAATCCATCGCGAATCCTCGCAGCGCGTGACGCCTGGCTGCCCTAATTTCGGCCTGCACGCCGGTGCCTGCGGCGGCTGCAAGATGCAGCATCTGCATGTGGCGGCCCAGGTCGCGATCAAGCAGCGTGTGCTGGAGGACAACCTCTGGCATCTGGCCAAGGTCAAGCCCGAGACGCTGCTGCGTCCCATTGAAGGACCGGCCTGGGGCTATCGCTTCCGCTCGCGCCTGTCGGTGCGCTATGTGGCCAAGAAGGGCAAGGTGCTGGTGGGCTTTCACGAGCGCAAGAGCCGCTACATCGCCGACATGGAGGTCTGCAAGATTTTGCCGCCCCATGTGGATGCCATGCTCATGCCCATGCGCGCATTGATTGCCAGCATGGATGCCCGCGAAACCTGCCCGCAGATCGAAGTGGCTTGCGGTGACCATGTCACCGCCCTGGTGCTGCGCCATCTGGAACCTCTGTCGGATGCCGACAAGCAACGTCTGCGTGACTTCGCCGCCGCTCAGAACGTGCAATGGTGGCTGCAGCCCAAGGGTCCGGATACCGTGCACCTGATGGAAGAAGGCGGCACACAGCTGTCTTATGGTCTGCCGGACTTCGGCATCACCATGCCTTTCAAGCCTACCGACTTCACCCAGGTCAATCCGCATATCAACCGCGTGCTGGTCACGCGTTCGCTGCGCCTGCTCGATGCGAAAAAGGACGAGCGCGTCATCGACTGGTTCTGCGGCCTGGGCAATTTCACGCTGCCGATCGCCACCATGGCCCGCGAGGTGTTGGGCATTGAAGGCTCGGAAACCCTGGTCAGGCGCTCGCACGAAAACTACGCTGGCAACAATGCCACGCGCGGCGAAGACGACAAGCTGGCTCCCACCAGCTTCGTGGCGCGCAATCTGTTCGAGATGACGCCCGCCATGCTGATTGCAGACGGCAACTCCGACAAATGGCTGGTCGATCCTCCGCGTGAAGGTGCATTTGCCCTGTCCAAGGCACTGGCCGATATCCACCAGATCCGCATCGGCGCCAAGCAGACCGGTGTGGCCAGCGAAGAGCAGCCCGATTTGCTGCCGCCGCTGCCCGAGGGGCAGGAAAACTGGCAGTTCCCCAAGCGCATTGTCTATGTGAGCTGCAACCCGGCCACGCTGGCGCGCGATGCGGGCTTGCTGGTGCATCAGGCGGGCTATCGCTGCGTGGCAGCGGGTGTGGTGAATATGTTCCCGCATACGGCGCATGTGGAGTCCATGGCCGTTTTCGAGCGCGCATAAGAGCGCAATCGCATGAACTGCACCGGCATGGCGCAGTTCATGCGCCCAGTGTGGTGTCCAGAATCATCATCAAGACAAAGCCCAGCATGAGCCCTGTGGTGGCCCAGGCTTCATGGCCTTTGCGATGCGATTCGGGAATGATTTCGTGGCTGATGACAAACAGCATGGCACCGGCGGCGAAGCCAAGACCCCAGGGCAGCAGCATGGTGGAGCTGCTGACCACGATGGCGCCGATCACGGCGCCCAGGGGCTCGATCAATCCTGTCAGAGCCCCCAGCACCACGGCAAAGCCGCGGCTGTAGCCGGCCGCCAGCAAAGAGGCAGCGACGACAAAACCCTCGGGCACATCCTGTATGGCAATGCCCAGCGTCAGCGAGCTGGCACGCAACCCCTCGTTGGCGGCATATCCCACGCCTATGGCCAGACCCTCCGGAAGATTGTGCAGGGTGATGGCAATGACAAACAGCCAGGTGCGCCGCAACTGCTTGGCATCGGCGCCTTCACGGCCTTTGATGAAGTGCTCGTGCGGCAGCAGGCGATCCATGACCAGCAGGGCTGCACCTCCGAGCAAGATGGCTGCGCCGATCAAGGCACCGCCCAGCCATTCGCTGCTGGCGGGCGAGGTCGCTGCCTTGGCGGCTTCCAGCCCGGGGAGGATCAATGAAAATGCGCAGGCAGCCAGCATCACGCCTGCGCCAAAGCCAAACAGCGTGTCCTGTGTGCGCTCGGACGGATGTTGGGTCAGCAGCACCGGCAAAGCGCCCAGCGCAGTCGCCAGCGCCGCCACGCTGCCGCCCAACAGTGCATTCAGTGCTGCTGGGTTGGTCTGCAGCTGCTTCCAGACCATGGATGCCAGCACCAGGGCACCGGCCGCAGAGATCAGCAGCCCGAGCCTGGTCCTGAGCGGCAGGGGCGTCTGGCTGGAAGAGGCGGTCTGCAGTCCGTCCGGGCCCATGGTTCAGCTCCTGACAGCCTGAGTGGCGGCAGCGAAGCGGCGCGCCACTTCATTCCAGTCCACCACGTTGTAGAAGGCGGCGATGTATTCGGGGCGGCGGTTCTGGTATTTCAGGTAATAGGCATGCTCCCAGACGTCCAGGCCCAGAATCGGCGTGTTGCCGCTGCCAATGCCAAGCATCAGCGGGTTGTCCTGGTTGGCGCTGCTTTCCACATGCAGCTTGCCGCTGCGATCCACACTGAGCCAGGCCCAGCCACTGCCAAAGCGGCTGATGGCAGCCTTGGTGAATTCGGTCTTGAAGTTCTCGAAGCCGCCAAGGTCCTTGTCAATGGCTGCTGCAAGAGCGTTCTGCGGCAGACCTCCTCCGCCGGGAGACATGACTTGCCAGAACAGGCTGTGATTGGCATGGCCGCCGCCGTTGTTTCGCACCGCTTGACGCAGCGTTTGCGGCAGCGATTCGACCTTGGCGAGCAGATCGTCCAGCGACCATTGCGCATACTCGCTGCCTTCGAGTGCCGCATTGAGGTTGTTGACGTAGGTCTGATGGTGCCTGGAGTAGTGGATCTCCATGGTTTGCGCATCGATATGCGGCTCCAGTGCCGCGTAGTCGTAGGCCAGTGGGGGCAGGGTATAGCTCATGAGTGAATGCCTTGGCAGTGAGAGAGAGGGAGGTCAGTGCAGTGATGAATGCACGGACTCGAAGCTGGCAAGGCGGGACTGCCTGTCGCTGGCGGGGTGATTGAGAAGGATGGAGGATGTCGAGGCACAGACGTCAGCGGTGGCATGGGGGTCTGCTGTACCGTGTTCGGCCTGTGCGGCCAGAAGCTGAGGCAGATGACGGTATATCGCCAGACTCAGGGAGGGGCTGGCGCAGCCCTGCTGCTGCAGTGACATCAGGGTCTGCTGCGCCTCATGCAGGCATTCGGAGGATGAACCCGGTTGACCTGCGGCGGCAAAGGCATCTGCCAGATTCAGGTGGGCCACGACAAAGGCCGTAACGCGGTCATCGTCGGCAATGTCTCCGGGTTCCGCGCTGATCAGTTGCAGGCCCAGCTGTTGCGCATGGCGATAGTGCTCTTGTGCTAAGAGATGGCGATGATCCAGCGTTGCGGCCAGGGCCGTGCGGGTGTGCCGCTTCCATGCGGACAGCAAATCGGCAGCCGAGGCGTTTGTCGTGCGGGCTCTCATGAGGCACCCTCGATGCAGGCTTGGGCTGCCACGACTTTTCCGTCCTCTCCCGATGGATGAATACGTACTACCCGCAAGGCGTTCGGCTGATCCACTAGCAGGCAGGTCTTGCCGGTGCGCTTGCAGTGATCCTTCACGCGCCAGTAGGCGCCATCGCTGATGCAGCCCGTCTGGCAGATCACCAGATCGGCAGCGTGCAGGCTGTCCTCCAGCAACTGGTGCTCGGCCAGTGCCTGGCTGTCGGCAGCCTCAACCAAAGGCCAGTCAATGCCGGCCGCCGTGGCTGACTTCGATGCTGTGGGTACTTGAGGGGGGGCTTGTACCAGATTCAGTGCCATGGCCTGGGCCAGCGCGTGGCGCTGCTCACGCTCCCAGGCCAGAGCGCTGTCGCGGACAATGACTTTGGCCCTGAGGTGCACCAGCTGTCGCTTGAGCGCCTCCACTTCGCGCGCCAGCGATTGCATCTGTGCCGTGCAGCGGGTCTGCACTTCCGTATAGGTCAGCATGAGGGCCTCATGCTCAAGGCGTAGTTGGTTGAAGTCATCATCTGGCACGGCAGTCTTGTCCCCATGGTTGAGAGCACAACAGAACTCGTCGCTGGGATGCGCGTATGTGCAGCTAAGAATGGAATCAATAATTCACGAATATAAATGAGAATTGTTTGTATTCAATACACGCAAAGAAAATATGACATCCAGGAGGGCGTCGACAGGGCGGTGGCCGGACATAAAAAAAGCCGTAGCAGTGTTGCTACGGCCTGTGCCGATTGATGTTGAGTGACAGGGCCAGGAGCTCATGCTCCGGGGCCTGCCATCAGCGATTTCAGCTGCGGTTGCGGCTGCTGCCGTTGTCGGGCTCCGCAGCGCCGCGTTTCTCGGCGGCACTCTGCCCCAGCACGGAAGGCACGCCTTCGATCTTGTTGGAACGCATGTATTCATCCATGTCCTTCCAACCCGCAAACACCAGCGCCTTGGAGGCCTTGGGGTTGAGGACGTAGCAGTCCTCCAGTCCGCGCATGGCATGCCGGCAGGCGCCGCCAATGGCCTTGGCTTCGGACTCGCGCGCCACGGTGCGTGGATCAGGGCCCAGGCCCGGAATGTCTTCGATCTTGCAGCCTCCCAGTACCAGAGGCAGTAGGGCAATGGCAAGTGCGCGGGGAAGGTGGTTTGGCTTCATCTTGTTTGCTTATCGGCAGCGGCAGCCGCTAATTTAGGCCATGGCTGAAATTTCCATTGCGGCGCTGGCTGCGCCTAGCATCAGATTACTGCAAACAAAAAGGAGTGCGCAAGGCACTCCTTTTTGGCTGAGCAGCTGCGAGGCTTAGTCGCGATCGCCGCCCATGATGCCGAGCAGGGCCAGCAGGCTCTGGAACACGTTGAACAAGTCCAGGTACAGGGCCAGGGTGGCGCTGATGTAGTTGGTCTCGCCGCCGTCGATGATCTGCTTGAGGTCATACAGCATGTAGGCGGAGAAGATGCCGATAGCCAGCATGGAGATGGCCATCATGCCTGCCGTGGAGCCCACGAAGACGTTGATGATGGCACCCACCATCAGCACCAGAGCGCCCACGAACAGGAACTTGCCCATGCCCGACAGGTCGCGCTTGATCACGGTGGCCAGCATGGCCATCACGAAGAACACGCCGGCGGTGCCCGCAAATGCGGTCATGATCAGCTGGGTGCCGTTGGAGAAGCCCAGGATCATGCCGATCAGGCGCGAGAGCATGAGGCCCATGAAGAAGGTGAAGGCCAGCAGCACGGGCACGCCGGCGGCGCTGTGCTTGGTCTTCTCGATCGCGAACATGAAGCCGAAGGCGCCGACCATGAACACGATCAGGCCCACGCCGCCCGTCAGCGCGCGAGTCATGCCAGTGGCTACGCCCAGCCAAGCGCCCAGCACGGTGGGGATCAGGCTGAGTGCCAGCAGCCAGTAGGTATTGCGCAAGACACGGTTGCGCTCTTGCTGCGAGACACCGTAGCCCGCAGAGCCCAGTGTGGTGACTTGTTCGTTCATGTAGCCATTCCTCCTTCAGGAATTGTGGGTTGAAACATTGTCATTCTAGGTGGGGGTCTTGAGAAGCCTTTGCAATACCCCGTTGCAATGCGGCAGTTTTAGGATGGAATGTTTTTCACATCGCATCTACTTTTGCCTGCAGAGTACAGAATATGCTTGCTGCATTGACAATCCAACGGAGCTTTTTATCTCATGAAAACCAAGCACGAACTCGAACTGGCCGATGTGAAAGCCATCGCTGCTGCTGCCGAAGCTGAAGCACTGAAGAACAACTGGCCCGTAACGATCTCCATCGTGGACGACGGCGGCCATCTGCTGCTGTTGCAGCGCATGGATGGTGCTGCTCCCATCTCTTCCCATATCGCCCCCGCCAAGGCGCGCTCTGCAGCCGTGGGCCGCAAGGACACCAAGGCTTTCGAAGACATGATCAACAACGGTCGTACTGCTTTCCTGAGTGCTCCCTTTGTGGACGGTCTGCTTGAAGGTGGCGTGGCCATCGTCAAGGACGGTCAGGTGCTGGGCGCCGTGGGTGTCTCCGGTGTGAAGGCCAATGAAGACGCACAGGTTGCCAAGGCCGGCATTGCTGCCCTGGGCCTGTAATTGCCGACTTTGCCACTGCGGTGGCAGAGTCCAAAACAAAACCCCTGCGCGCTTCAAGCGGCAGGGGTTTTGTTTTGGCGGGTTGCGAATGAGGAAAAAACGCGTGGCTATGTGAGGTGTGAGCACAAGAGAGGGCAAGTGCTCTACAACGACTATGGCTGGCGAATCGACACTTGCGGTGTCGCCCCACGATGAAACGGTTTATTTGGTCAGAATGAGCTTGCCCAGCTTGGTGGCCTGCAGGCGATAGGGCGTGCCGTTATGCAGGATGGTGACGGCCTTCTGGCCGTTGAGCAGCAGGGCGCTGTCCAGGCCCAGGCTGGAGCCGGCAGCGGCTGAGGGGTTTGCAGCAGCCATGGAGGAAGAGCTGCGGTTGTTGGGCTGTGAGGTCGCAACAAGCGGTGCAGACATGCCGTGATTCCTTAAGTTCAAAACTGGTGTAATGATAACAATTCTCAATTAAAGTGCAAGTGATACTTAGTCTCATTTGCGAAAAAACACTGTTTATTTTTCTGCGGGAATCCGTCCGTCCATGCGCCAGCCCGGGATTTCTGCCTTGCGATGTTGTGCAAGAGCCGGCCCGGCTGGGCAGACAGGCATGCGGATGCCACAGCTCGATGTCATTCGAGTCATAAAAAAACGGCCCTGAAGGGCCGTTTTTTGAATAAGCATGCGCTTATTGGGTGGGGTCGGTCACAAAACCGATTTTCTTGACACCAGCACGCTGGGCGGCGGCCATGGCCTGAGCCACGCGTTCGTAGCGCACTTCCTTGTCGCCGCGGATGTGCAGGTCAGGCTGAGGCTCCTTGACGGCTTCGGCCTGGAGATTGGTATCCAGCTGCTCGTCGCTGATGTCCTGGCCGTTCCAGGAATACTTGCCGTCGGCCGTGATTCCCAGCTGCACGGTGGCAGGCTTGGTGTCCTCGGGCTGGTTGGTGGCGCGGGGCAGGTCCACGTTGACCGAGTGCTTCATCACGGGCACGGTGATGATGAAGATGATGAGCAGCACCAACATGACGTCCACCAGAGGGGTCATGTTGATTTCGTTCATCACATCATCGCTGTCCCCATCATCCATGGTTCCGAACGACATGGCTTAGGCGCCTTTCTTCAGGGGCAGCACATTGCCGGAAATCTGACCGTCCACGGAAACGCGGGCACCGGTCACGAAATAGGCGTGCACGTCGTGGGCAAAGCTGTTCAGTGCATTCAGAATGCCCTTGTTGCCGCGTACCAGCGCGTTGTAGCCCAGCACGGCGGGGATGGCGACGGCCAGACCCAGTGCGGTCATGATCAGCGCTTCGCCGATGGGGCCGGCCACCTTGTCGATGGAGGACTGACCCGACATGCCGATGGCCACCAGTGCGTGGTAGATGCCCCAGACGGTACCGAACAGGCCGATGAAGGGGGCGGTGGAGCCCACGGAAGCCAGAATCGCCAGGCCGGATTGCAGGCGGGCTGTGAATTCGTTGATGCCGTTGCGCAGGCAGCGGGTCACCCAGTCGCTGATGTCCAGTGTGTCATGCAGATGGACGCTGGTCTTGCGGTGGTGGGCCGAGGCTTCACGGCCTTCGAGCACCATGAAGCGGAAGGGGTTCTGCTTGTCGTTGCCGAGCTTTTCCAGGCCGGTGGCCAGATCGGGGCTGTGCCAGAAGTCCTGCGCCTGGGTGGCGAACTTCTTGAATTTCACGATATCCAGGGCCTTGAGAACGATGACCAGCCAAGAGGCCACCGACATGACCAGCAAGATGATGGCCACGCCTTTGGTCACGAAGTCGCCCTGTGTCCAGACGTGGGCAATGCCGAATTGGGATTCCATGGGTACTCCTGAGAACTGCAGATTTATTTGAGAACAAAGTTGATGGGCACGATGTGCCACATGGGTTCGGCCACGCCATTGCGCTTGCCAGGGACAAACTTCCACTGGCGCACGGTGTTGACGGCCGCTTCATCCAGACGGTCAAAGCCGCTGGACTGCTTGATTTCGATTTTCTCGGGCTGGCCCTGCTCGTTGATATAGACGCGCAGCAGCACCTTGCCTTGTTCACCCATGCGCTTGCTGACCGAAGGATAAGCGGGAGCGGGGTTGTTCAGATAGGCCGCATTGCTCGATGGCTGCTCGATCTTGGGCGGAGCCGGTGGTGCCGGAGGTGCGGGCGGGGCTGGAGGAGCCGGAGGCGCGGGTGGCGCTGGCGGCGTCTTGTCCGGTTTGCTGTCGCTGTTCTCCAGGGCGCCCTGAGGCGCGGCCGGTGCCGGCGTTGGATCCTTGATGGCCTTGGGCAGCGGAGCCTTCTTGATCTCGGGCTTGGGCTGTGGCTTGGGCTCGGGTTTGGGCGCTGGTGCAGGAGGCTTGGGGGGCGGAGGCGGAGCCGGCGGGGTGGGTTCGGCGGCAGGCGGTGCCACAAACTGGGCAATCACGCTGGCGGGAATCACTACCTCTGGCAGCTTTTGCTGTGCCAGACCATGTTGCATGGCCCACAGGGCAGCAGCATGTGCAACAACCACAGCACCAGCAACTGCCATATTGCGGCTTGGGCCGCTGGCAGGTGCAAATCGATCAGACTGGGACATAAGAGCGAGAAGAGCAACCAGCGCAGGCTGGAATCAGAAAGGAAAAGCGCTGGTCAACCGGCAATAGCAGGCACAGGAAACAGGGCACGCAGACAGGAACGCATCATTCACGCAGGATCCACCAGGTGCATACCATCACGAGAATCAGACTGCCGAAGACGGCTGAGAGGACGGAGAGGTGGGCCATGCTTTGCTTTCCAGGATATTGGTGGCAAGCTGAACCGTCTGCATCGACGCGCGGGATTGCGCTTCGTTGTGGATGGCCGCGATCGGATGACTGGCACTGCACTGGGCGACGACATCGCGTGCGCAGCCTTCGCAGCGCCCGCATTGTGTGGCAACGCCCAATTCAAACTGGATTTCGTCAAAGCTCATCCCCGCATGCGCGTGGCGTGCTATTTCTCGGTCAGAAACCCGGCGGCATACACAGACGATCATGGCTACAGGCAGTTGTTGCTGGCTATTGATGCAATAGGCGGAGTATAAATGAGAATCCATCGCATTTGCAATGCATGCCGCCAAATTACGCACATTCAGCAAGTGGTTAAGAGCCCGGGCCCGATCTGATCGAGGCTGGCGCAGCCGGTCTGCGCCATGGCCAGTTCCAGCTCGGCGCGCAGCAAATACAGCATATGGGCCACGCCCAGCATGCCGGCCACTGCCAGGGCATGCATCTGGGGCCGTCCCAGCAGCACGGCGCTGGCGCCCAGGGCGATGGCCTTGAGCACATCGGTTCCCTGGCGTACGCCGCCATCCATCAGCAGCGGGATATGGGCAGGCGTGGCTGCGCGTATGGCAGGCAGCACTTCCAGGGCGGAGACGGCGCTGTCCAGCACGCGCCCGCCATGGTTGGAGACCACGATGGCATCGGCCCCCAGTTCCACGGCTTTCGCGGCGGCGCGGGCCGAGAGCAGGCCCTTGACGATCAGCGGCAGCCGGGTTTGCTGGCGCAGCCAGACCAGGTCGTCCCAGGTGGGCGCGCCTCGGGCCAGTTCGGAGCCGAACAGAATATGCTCGCTCATCAGATCGCCACTTTGCTCCTGCCTGGGCATGCCGTGCAGATTGACGGCCTCCACACCTGGCGGCAGCGGGTAGCTGGAGCGTTTGATATGGGCGTCCACCGTCCAGACCAGAGCCTGGTAGCCGGCGTCTTCGGCGCGCCGGATCAGCTGCAGCGTGTGCTCGCGCGCTGCCTGCTGGTAGAGCTGAAACCAGAGCGGGCCGCTGCGTCCTAGCTCCTGGGCTGCGGCTTGTGCGGCCTGGGCAATGGCTTCCAGGGTGCAGCTGGACAGGGTGCTGACCACCATGCCGGTGCGCATGGCCATGGCCGCGCGTGCCGTGGCGAGTTCGCCTTCGGGATGCGCCAGCTGTTGATAGGCAACAGGTGCCAGCAGCAAGGGCCAGTCCAGACTCTGGCCCAGCAGGCTTTGCCGCGTATGGGCTTCGGACAGATCGGCCAGCGGTTGCGGGCAGAGGCGAAAGCGGTCAAACGCCTGGCGGTTATGTGCCAGTGTCAGTCCCTGATCGGCGCCGCTTTCGATATGCGCCCAGGCGTGGACTTCCATATGCTCGCGTGCCAGTCGGGCGTAGTCCGCCAGGGAGCCCATCTGCGCGGAAATCTGCGTCAGTGGCGGTTTGGCGGGCTGGCCTGCGGCATTCAAACGTTCAACAGTCATAAATCAAGCCGGTTGGATGGGGATGGGGCGGCAGAGCAGGCCCGGTGCAGGAGGAGGCAGCCAGCGAGGGCTGCCCAGCAGCGCGGGCTGTCGTCCGCCCAGGGGGCTGTCGTCCGCCCAGGGGGCTAGCTTTCCGACCACATGCGCAGGAGATTGTGATAAGTGCCCGAGAGGGCGGCGACGCGCGGGTGTTCGGGCTGCTCCTGGGTGAGTTGCTGAATGCTCTGGTCCAGATCGAACAGCAGACGGCGCTGCTCCGCCGACTTGATCAGGCTATGCGTCCAGAAGAACGATGCATAGCGCGTGCCGCGCGTGACGGGGTTGACGCGGTGCAGGCTGGTGCCGGGGTAGACGATGGCGTCGCCAGCGGCAAGCTTCACGCTTTGCTGGCCGAAAGTGTCTTCCACCATCAGCTCGCCGCCTTCGTATTCGTCGGGATCGCTGAAGAAGACCGTGGTGGAGACATCGGTTCTGACCTTGATGGCGGTACCTGGAATGGTGAAGAACGCATTGTCGATATGGTTGCCATAAGTGCCTCCGCCCTCATAGCGATTGAAGCGCGGCGGCAGGACCTTGAGCGGCAGGGCCGCCGACATGAACAGCGGGTTGCGGCCCAGCCGGTCCAGGATCAGATCACCTATCTGCTGGCCGGTCTTGCTGTCCAGCGGTAGCTGCAGATTGCTCTTGACCTGAGCCGCCACATGGCCGGCCGTGGCCTTGCCGTCCTGCCAGCTGGCGGTTTCCAGCGCCTGACGGCAGTGGCGTACTTCATCGGGAGTGAGCAGGCTGGGGATGCGTAGCAGCATGGGTCGGTATCTGGCGGTTGTTGATCCTGGTCTCTTCACTAACCATAGCTGGTTGCGCTTGCTGCATATTGTTTTCAATATCTTTTCATATTGAAATCATTGCAGGGAAAGCGCAAGCAGCTATGGTTTTAAGAACCGAATCCGGCATTCTGAAGGATTATTTGGGCAGTGTGCACGTAAAAAGCCCCGCTGGCATCTGGTGCCTGCGGGGCTTGGGGTGATGGTTTGCAGCAAGCCTGCGCCAGATCAAGCGCAGGCAGGGCATTCATCAGTACGTGAACTTGAGCGAAGCCACGGCAGAGCGGCCGGCGGCCATGGTGGCGTAATGGGGCGAACGCACACCGCTGTAGTAGACCTTGTCGCCCAGGTTGAAGACGTTCAGCTGGAAGGCCAGATTCTTGTCGATCTGGTAGGCCATCATCGCGTCGAAGCGGGTGTAGCCGCCGACACCCTTGGTCACGATGCCGCCATCCACGGTGGACACTGCGTAAGCTGCATTGACGCTGCTTTGTGCATAGACGCCCAGACCCAGGGTCAGCTTGGGCATGGGCTTGTAGCTGGTCCACAGGCTGAAGCTGTGCTTGGGCGTGTTGATGAAGGCTTGACCGTTGGCAGCGGAACTCACGCACTTGAGAGGTGTGCCGGAGCAAGTCTGTCCAGCGTTCTTCTGCTCGCTATCCATATAGGTATAGCCGCCGAAGACGCTCAGATTGGACAGGATCTGGCCGGTAAAGCCCAGTTCCAGACCATTGACCACCTTGTCGCCACCCATGAAGACGGCGCCAGTGCCATCGGTGATACGGACATTGGTGACGTTGTTGCGGAAGATTGCAGCAGACAGATTCAGCTTCTTGTCCAGCAGATCCCACTTGGTGCCCAGCTCCATGGAGCGGGTCTTCTCGGGCTTCAGATTGGCCAGCGCATCGGAGGTGATGGCCAGATCTTCGCTGCCGTTGCCCAGGGTCGAGCCGCCAGGACGCGAGGAGGTGCCGATATTGGCGTAGATGCTGCCATTGGTGGCGGGCTTGTACACCAGACCCAGCTGGTAGTTGAACAGTGTGTCGCTGCGAGAGTAGTCGAAGGCGACAGACTTGGCGTTGGTGATGGGGTTGGTGTAGTCAGGAGCCGCAGTCGATGTCTTGTAGTGATCGA
Source organism: Comamonas sp. Tr-654 (assembly GCF_011752915.1). Taxonomy (NCBI): domain Bacteria; kingdom Pseudomonadati; phylum Pseudomonadota; class Betaproteobacteria; order Burkholderiales; family Comamonadaceae; genus Comamonas; species Comamonas sp. Tr-654. The sequence goes on along the minus strand of NZ_VWWQ01000001.1, from coordinate 1,108,756 downwards.
CGCGCAGGCCCGCATTCAGCAGCCATTGATCATTGAACTTCAAGGTGTCGAAGCCATAGATCGCAACGGTGTCGATCTTGTTGCGGGTGGTACGACCCTTGTCCCAGGCATAGTTCCAGGGCGTGGAGGCATCGGGATTGTTCAGCGAAGTGCACCACATATTGAGTGATGTGCAAGTGCTGGTGGTGCCGTCTTGTATCGCGCCGGACTGGGCATCAGACTTTTCCTTGGACAGCTCCAGGCCGAAGGCATAGCTGTGGCCGATGGAGCCGGTCTGCTCCTTGCCGGTGAACTCGGTCACGTTCTGCAGGGTTTCCACATCGGAGAAGCGGAAGTTGCCGCGACGCCAGACATAGCCGTTGAGAACGTTGCCCTTGGAGTCATCGGGCTGGGTCCAGACATAGTCCTGCTTGCTCTTGCTGTAGCGCAGGCTGTTACGGATCTTGTTGGTGTCGGTGAACTTGTGTTCCACCGAGGCCGTGAACAGATCGCTCTTTTCCTTCTGGTAGTCACGGTTGTTCATGCCGTACCAGTTGGCGCTGTTGCTGCCATAGCTGGGGCGAACCGTCGAGCCGCCGGCCAGCTTGGCCATGGCGGCATTGCTGTACAGATAAGGCACGCCGCCATCGGGCATGCTGTCGGTCTGCAGATGCTGCCAGGACAGGGTCACTTCGGTGGGCGTGCCCATGCCGAAGGTCACGGTGGGGGCAATGCCCCAGCGCTTGTTGTCGGGGCCGTTGCGGCCGGGAATGTCGGCGCTGTGACCCATGGCGTTCAGGCGAATGCCGGTGGTCTCGTTGATCTTGCGGTTGATGTCCAGGGTGCCGCGCAGGTAGTTGTCGGTGCCCAGGCCCACATCGCCGGAGATGAAATTCTCGTTCTTGGCCTTCTTGGTGGTGATATTGATGGAGCCGCCGGCGCCGCCACGACCGGCGTAGGCCGAGTCCGCGCCCTTGATGACTTCCACGGATTCCACGTTGAACAACTCGCGCGTGCCGGAAGCGATGTCACGCATGCCGTCCACAAAGGTGCTGGACTGAGCGTCCATGCCGCGGATGAAGGGCTGGTCGCCGGTGGGGTTGCCGCCTTCGCCGTTGCCGAAGGTGATGCCGGGGGTGGAGCGCAAGGCATCCTGCAGGCTGGTGGCACCGGTCTGCTTGATGATCTCTTCATTGATGACCTGAACGGTCTTGGGCGTGTCCAGCAGCGGAGCGGTGAACTTGCCCTGGGGGCTGGCTTCGGTCTTGAAGCTGGTGCCGGCAGCGGCTTCCACATTCACGGTGGACAAGGTGGTTTCCTGCTGAGCCATCGCGCTGGCGCCAATCAGGCACAGGCCTGCGGCAATCACGATTTGCTTGAGCTCGCAGCGCAAGCCGTTGGAGTCGGTCGGGGTCGGATAGTGGTTGGACATGCTTTTGATGAAGAGTCGATTTTTGAAAAAGCGTGCGGATTCTAGGTGATATTGATAATAATTCTCGATACCATTCAATAATGGCTGCGGATACCCTACGTTTTGTTGCAGTACGGCAACAAAATGGGCGCTGGACCGGAGAGCTGGGTGCCGTGGGCCCGCGTCGCCATGGGCTCGCGGGACGGCGGAATGACCCTGGTCATGACTGGGCGCTTTGTTTACGCCAAGTAAAGTAAATAGAAGTGATATGCATTTAGAATTTTGCGCAACTAGAATGCCGCCTTGCCGTGTACCCAAGGCCGGGCCTTGTGGCGCGATGTCGCGCAGGCCGGTTCGGCCAGGCGGCGATGCAATCCCAGAAAGTTCTGAATGACCGCGGCTTCCTCCAACGCTCCGCAGCGGGCGTATTGGCTCAAAAAATTACATGAGTGGCACTGGATCAGCTCCGCCATCTGCCTGATCGGCATGTTGTTGTTCGCCGTGACGGGATTTACCTTGAATCACGCCGGGCAGATCGAGTCCAAGCCCAAGGTTGAATCGCGTGATGCACAGCTGCCCCCGGGCTTGCTCGAGAAGCTGCAGCAAGCCCAGAAGCAGGGCTTGCAGGCTGGAGGCAAGGATGCGGTGGGTATGCCTGCCGATGTGGATGGTTGGCTGGCTCAGCAGATCAAGGTCAGTGCCAAGGGCTTTGTCGTGGAATGGAGCGAGGACGAGGCCTATGTGCCCATGCCGCGTCCGGGCGGCGATGCCTGGCTGCGCGTGGACCTGAAGGAGGGCTCGGTCGAATACGAGAAGACCGACCGGGGCTGGATCTCCTACCTCAACGACTTGCACAAGGGGCGCAATACCGGCGGTGCCTGGAGCTTGTTCATCGACATCTTTGCGGTCGGTTGTCTGGTGTTCTGCATCACGGGTCTGCTGATTCTGAAGATGCATGCGCAGCGCCGGCCCATGACCTGGCCCATGGTGGGTCTGGGGCTGGTGCTGCCGGCCCTGCTGGTTCTGCTGCTCGTGCACTGAGTCCAAGAATTTTGTGAAGGAAGAGAAAATGGCGAAGCGGATTTTCAAAACCTCGGTGGCATTGAGCGCCGTGGTGGGCCTGCCGGCACTCGCGGGCGGCATGAATGTGGCGGTGACCGTGCCTCAGTTGCAGGTGGCCGAATACCACAAGCCCTATGTTGCTGTGTGGCTGGAAAAGGCCGATGGCGGCGTGGCAGCCAATCTGTCCGTCTGGTACGACGCAAAGATGAAGAATGCCGAGGGCACCAAGTGGCTCAAGGACATGCGCCAGTGGTGGCGCCGTACCGGCCGTGAGTTGAGCTTCCCCATCGACGGCGTGACCCAGCCGACCAAGCCTGTGGGCAGCCATGCGCTGTCCTTTGCCGAAGGCAAGAACCCGCTGCCCCAGTTGGCTCCCGGTCAGTACAAACTGATGGTGGAAGCCGCCCGTGAAGTCGGCGGCCGCGAGCTGGTCTCCATTCCCTTCGAGTGGCCCGTCAAGCAGGCCACCAGCCTGAGCGCCAATGGCAGCACCGAGCTGGGCGCTATCAAGCTGGAATTGAAGCCCTGATCGCCCCTAAGGCGCTTGGCCTAGGCGGGCCCGCTCCTTCCCCTCTCTGCTTTGCGGAGGGGGCAGCACCTTCGCTGCGAGGCGGCTCTTGCTCGATGTTCCTGGCCTGGGCCTTGCCTCATTTTCGGATTTGTCCCCCTTTCTGTTTTTAAGGACCTGATATGAAGTTCCAAACTCGTGCCATCGTCGCTGCAACTCTGGCTCTGGCAGCCCTGGGCGCCCAGGCGCATGATCTGTGGTTCAAGCCTTCCAGCACCGTGCTGTCCAAGTCTGACTGGGTCACGGTGGATGCCGCCGTGTCCAATGACGTGTTCTTCTTCAACCATCGTCCGCTGGGTCTGGATGCCGTCAAGGTCACCGCGCCCGATGGTTCGGCCGTGGAAATGAAGAATGTGGCCAAGGGCGAGCTGCGCAGCATGTTCGACTTCAAGCCCGAGAAGACCGGCACCTACCGCGTCACCATGCTGATGACCGGCGTGATGGGCGGTTACAAGGATGCCAACGGCCAGCCCAAGCGCCTGCGTGGCTCGGTGGAAGAAGTCCTCAAGCAGATTCCTGCCGATGCCAAGGAGGTGCGCGTGACCGAGAATCTGCGTCGCATGGAAACCTTTGTGTCCCTGGGCAAGCCCTCGGCGCTGGCGCTGACTGGCAAGGGCCTGGAGCTCAAGCCCGTGACCCATCCCAATGATCTGGTGGCCAGCGAAGAGGCGACTTTCGAATTCCAGATCGATGGCAAGCCTGCTGCGGATCTGGAACTGGAACTGGTGGCCGACGGCATTCGCTACCGTGACGGTGTGGATGCCATGAAGCTCAAGACCGATGCCAAGGGCCAGGTCAAGATCAAGTTCCCCCGCGCAGGACTGTTCTGGCTCAATACCGATGCCACGGACAAGAAGACCAGCATTGCCAAGGCGACCGAACGCCGCCTGAGCTATGTCGCTACGCTGGAAGTGCTGCCTTAAGCGCTGTCGCTTGATGGACTGAATACGCGCCCGATCTGGGCGCGTCGTCGTTTTCACTGCTGTTGTGCCCTTGTCCGCATGCCCATGACCACTCCTGTCCGCGTACGCTTCGATGCCAGTCTCTGGCAGCTGCCCTCATCTGAAGGGCAGAGCCAGATGCGTGACCGTACGCTGGCGCCGGATTTCGGCGTGCAGCGCTGGAAGCCGGCAAGCCTGCAGCACCAGCAGGATGGGCGCATTCACCGCCTGTCCGGCCAGACCATGGGCACGCACTGGTCGCTGCGACTGGTCAACCCCGACTACCTGCCCATGGCGCCGGTGCAGGCTCTGTTGCAGCAGGTCTTTGAGGATGTCATCGCCCAGATGAGCAACTGGGAGAGCGATTCGCTGATCACCCGGTTCAATCGTGCAAGACCCGGTGAAACACATATGGTGCCGGTAGAGTTTGCGCATGTTCTGGAGGCGGCCTTGCACTGGGCCCGATTGTCTGGAGCGGCCATGGATCCTGGCATGGGGGCGCTGGTATCGCTCTGGGGGTTCGGCCCGCGCCAGAACCCCTTGCAGCCGCATCACGGGCAAACTCCGCCTGGTGATGAGATCCAGCGCCTGCTGCAGACCAGTGGCTGTAGCAATCTGCACTGGAATGCGCAGACCCGGCAACTGCAGCAGAGCGGCGGTCTGGAGCTGGATTTTTGCGGCATTGCCAAGGGCTTTGCCGTGGACTGGGCGGTGCAGAAGCTGCAGGCAGCGGGCTGGGCTGCGGGGCTGTTCGAAATCGGCGGCGAGCTTCGCGGCTGGGGGCAGAGGCCCGATGGCCGGCCCTGGCAGGTGCAGCTGGGTACGGGCGGCTCCAGCGAGGCGGAGTCCCTGGTCGTGGCCTGCCGCGAGGGCGCCTTTGCCACATCGGGCGACTTCTGGCACCAGTTCACTCACGCTGGCAAGCGCTATTCGCACACGCTGGATCCGCGCACCGGCTGGCCGGTGGCGCATGATCTGGCCAGCGTCACGGTGTTTCATGAGGAGTGCATGCATGCCGATGCCCTGGCCACCGTGCTCACGGTGCTGGGGCCTCAGCAAGGTATGGACTTTGCCCTTCAGCATGGGATTGCAGCCGTGCTGACATCGCATCTTGCATCCGATGGCAATGAGACCCGCAGGCAGGTGATCAAGACGCCCGCCTGGATCAACCAATTTGAGGCATGACAGTGGAATGGATTTTGACGCCCGAGCGCATCTATGGCGCCATGGGCCTGGTTGCAGCGTATGCAGGTATGTGCTGGGGTATCGGCTCCAGGGTACGCAGGCAGCGCCTGGTCGACGAAGCCCAGAGCCAGGTATCTCAGGGCGATGCCCAGGCGCCTGCCGTCTTGGTCGCCTATGCCAGCCAGACGGGACAGGCCGAGGCTCTGGCCCGTGCCACGACCAAGATGCTGGTCGATGGCGGGCTTCAGGTGCGTCTGATGCCCGTGGAGAAGCTGACGGCCGAGCTGCTGCAGAAATATGCGCATAGCCTGTGGATGCTGTCCACCACGGGCGAAGGCGATGCGCCCGACCATGCGCTGGGCTTCGTGCAGCAACTCATGGCTGAACAGCCCGTGCTGACCCGGCACCAAAGCCTGGTGCTGGCACTGGGTGATCGCGAGTATCAGGAGTTCTGTGCTTTTGGTGTGCAGGTGCACGAATGGCTGCAGACCAGCGGCGCGCGTAGCGATCTCATCTGTGTCGACAATATGGATGGGCCGAGTTTGCAGAGCTGGCAGGCCCAGGTCGGGCAGATAAGGCAGAGCCTGTTGGGCGAGTCTGCACCGGCTCAGGAGCCGGATGCGGACTGGTTGCAGGCGCCGGCCAGCGTCGCTTTTGTGCTCAGCCGGCGGTGTTTGCTCAATCCCGGTAGCCAGGGTGGGGCGCTGTATCAGCTGGAATGGACACCGCAGTCTGGCGAGCTGCCGCAGTGGGAGTCAGGCGATCTGGTGTCCCTGTGTGTGCCCGCCGACCCGGAGCGCGCGCGAGACTATTCGATCGCCTCGATCGCGGCCGACGGCAGTCTGCAGTTGCTGGTGCGCGAGAGCACGCGTGACGACGGCTCGCCGGGGCTGGCCTCGCACTGGCTGTGCCGCGGTATGGCAGAGGGAGATGTACTGTCGCTGACGCTGCGCGAGCACCGTGGCTTCAGGCTCGGTGACAATGCCGGGCGGCCGCTTATCCTGATAGGCAATGGCTCGGGCTTGGCAGGTCTGCTCAGCCACATCAAGGCACGTGTGCAGCAAGACCGAAATGATCAATGGCTGTTGTTCGGGGAGCGCAGCCCGCAGCATGATGCCTTGTGTGCCGAGCAGTTGGCGACGTGGGTAGAGCAGGGGCGATTGGCGCGGCTGGATCAGGCCTGGTCGCGCAACGGGAAGGACTCGCGCTATGTGCAGGATTTGCTGCGCAGCCATGCCGAGGAAGTCCGGCAATGGGTGGAGCGTGGCGCGGCCATCTATGTCTGCGGCAGCCTCAATGGCATGGGGCAGGGCGTGCATCTGATGCTGCAGGCCATTCTGGGCGAGGCCAAGGTGGCGGAGTTGCTGGGCTCGGGTCGCTACCGCCGCGATGTGTATTGAGTTCCTGAGACACACCACTTTCATTGCCGGGCAGGCATGTCGCACGGTGGCTTTGTGGCCGGCCTGAAGTTGGGCAGGGTCATCAGCCATCTTCAGAAACACAAAAAGCTGGCTCAGGCCAGCTTTTTTGTGGTCAGCGCAAGCGCAGTGCTTACTTGACGTGCTTGCCGATCAGGCCGGCCATCTCGAACATGGAGACTTGGGGCTTGCCGAAGACTTCCTTGAGCTTGGCGTCGGCGTTGATCATGCGCTTGTTGGCAGCGTCTTGCAGGTTGTTGGCCTTGATGTAGACCCACAGCTTGCTGATGATTTCGGTACGGGGCAGGGGGTCCTTGCCAACCACGGCAGCCAGAGCAGCGCTGGGTGTCAGGGGTTTCATGAAGGCAGCGTTGGGAGTGCGCTTCTTAGCGGCGGGAGCTGCTGCCGGTGCTGCAGCGGGTGCCTTCTTTGCAGTTGCCATTTTGCTTATTCCTAATTGGGTAGTGGACTTATCACCAGCGAAATACAGCTGCAATCCACTGGCTGAGTCTGATGCTAATGGCAAAAAATCGCTCTTCCAAGCTCGTCAGCTGTTTTTTTGCCTCGATTTGTTGATCTCGGGCCTTTTAGCGCCTGTTTTCATGGGTTTTTCCTCGAGAGTGTTGTGAAAAAGTTGCTCTCCGTGGGTGCTCGCTTGTGCTTGTGCTAGTGCCCGCGCTAGAGGCAAGATGGGCGAAACCTGACCCTGTGGAGATTTTCATGAGCGATTCCCGGGCTTCTCTGCCCTTCAGCACCTGCGATCTTTGCGATGCGCATATCAGCGACGACAGCAGCGATTTCCGCGTCCTGCCACCCGTGTTCCACAGCTATGGAGCGAATGTCGGCTTTATGGGCGAGGTCAGCACCGTGCAATGTCTTGACGACAACAGCCTGGTACGGGCGGCGCTGGCCGAGCCCGGTGATGGCCGCGTGCTGGTGGTCGATGGCGGCGGTTCGCTGCGTCGCGCCCTGGTGGGCGGCAATGTGGCGGCATCGGCGGCCCAGAACGGCTGGGCCGGGGTACTGGTCTACGGTTGCGTGCGCGACCTGGCTGAGTTGAAAGCTGCCTCTGTGGGGCTGTATGCGCTGGCACTTAACCCCATGCCGACGGTCAAGCAAGGCCAGGGACTGCGCGATGTCTATGTTCAGATCTCCGGCCTGTGGATTCGCCCGGGCGACTGGCTGTATGCCGATGCCGACGGCATTGTGCTTAGCCGCCGCAACCTGCTTGCCTGATGGCTGATGCTGCCTAGCGCCTGATCTGCAAAGAGCTGGGCCAGGTGGCAATCACCACGCTGGTCAGGGCGATACCGAAGGCCAGCAACTGCACGGTGCTGATGCGCTCCCCAAGGGCCAGCATGCCCACCAGCGCCGCGCTGACAGGCAGTAGCACGGTAAAAATGCCGGCCTGCGATGCGGGCACGGCGCGCAGTCCCGTCATCCACAGCCACACCGTCCAGACGCAGGCGGCCAGCGCGTAGAACAGCAGCAGGCCCCATGCAGGCACCGAGACCTGGGAAAAATCAAACTGCCAGGCTAGATAGAGCCCGGCTGGAGCGGAAAGCGCAAAGCCCCAGAGATTGATCAGAGCGGTAATACGCTTGGGACTTACGCTGGCGGTGAGCTTTTTGCCGATCACGGCATATGCGGCTTCGCAGAGCACGGCGGCAATCAACAGCAACTGGCCCAGGCCTTGCTGAGTGGCGGGTGCAAGGTTGCTGCCATCGGTTTTGCTCAGGGCGTTCAGTCCTATTCCGGCCACCGCGAAAACAATCGCTGTCCAGGTACGTGCGCCCACGGCCTCACGCAGAAAAAGCCAGCTCATGATGGCGACGGCGGCTGGAATCGCAGCCATGGTCACTCCGGCTGTAACGGCGCTGGTCATGGCCACGCCGCTGATCATGCAGAGCGTGAACAGGAAATTGCCGAAGAATGATTCAAAGAACAGCAGCCACTTGGTCTGCCGGGTCAGAGACGCCTCGTGTGCAGGGGGCTTGAGCCAGCCCAGCATGGCCACGGTGCCGATGCCAAAGCGCAGCCATGCCAGCAACATGACCGGAAAGATGGCTGCCAGGGGCTTGGACAGGGCCACATAGCTGCCCACCAGAGACATGCTGAGCGCCAGGCAAAGATAGGCAAGTGGGCGGCTGGGCGTATGCATGGGGTGGCGCGATGAAGTTCAGAGGGAGAAGAAGGTGGCAAGGCAGTGTGGCAGGGCTGTCGCATGCTTTTGGCGCGGGCGCAGGGAACTGTTGCTTTTTGGCTAACGCGTGACTGGCGCCCTGTCTTTGCCGTGTCACCTGTTTTTGTTCAAGTGCGTTGAACCGGGCGATGCGGCTGGCAAATGAGCGCTTCAGTGCATACGGCGAGGCTTGTTTCGTGCCGCACCGGAGAGATTCCGGTTCTGAAGGCCAGGACTGCGCCAATTTTTCATGAAGCAAGAATTCAATTTCGTATTATGGAAAAATGAAATGCTGCGCTGCCGCAAAATTTCTCGATATGAGAAATTCGTTTTCTTATTGTGAAAAATAAAAATAAAATGTTGATTTTATTGAAAATAAATTTAAGTCTTTTATAAGACATAAGACTCTGAGAAAAAGCGTCGCAGACATAAAGTAAATCCCAAGGACGAACACCAACCCATCTTGTTTAACCGCTAAGGAGTGCACCATGCCCCAATCCCTGACTCAGCAACTGAGCCGTGAACAGCAAATCGCAGCCCTCGAAAAAGACTGGGCACAGAACCCACGCTGGAAGAGCGTCAAGCGCGGCTACAGCGCCGCCGATGTGGTGCGTTTGCGCGGCAGCCTGCAGCCCGAGTACACCCTGGCCCAGCGTGGTGCCGATGTGCTGTGGGACAAGATCAACGGCGGCTCGAAGAAGGGCTATGTGAACGCCTTCGGTGCCATCTCTGCAGGCCAGGCCATGCAGCAGGCCAAGGCCGGTCTGGAAGCCGTGTACTTGTCGGGCTGGCAAGTGGCCGCCGACGGCAACACGTCCGAAACCATGTACCCCGACCAGTCGCTGTACGCCTACGACTCCGTGCCCACCATGGTGCGCCGCATCAACAACACCTTCAAGCGTGCCGACGAAATCCAGTGGGGCAAGGGCATCAACCCCGGCGACAAGGAGTTCATCGACTACTTCCTGCCCATCGTGGCTGACGCGGAAGCCGGTTTTGGCGGTGTGCTCAACGCGTTTGAGTTGATGAAGAACATGATTCAGGCGGGCGCTGCTGGCGTGCACTTTGAAGACCAGCTGGCTGCGGTCAAGAAGTGCGGCCACATGGGCGGCAAGGTGCTGGTGCCCACCCGTGAGGCGGTCGAGAAGCTGATCGCGGCTCGCTTTGCAGCCGACGTGATGGGCGTGCCCACCATCGTGCTGGCTCGTACCGACGCCGAAGCGGCCAATCTGATCACCAGCAACCACGATGAGAATGACATCCCGTTCCTGACCGGCGAGCGCACTCAGGAAGGCTTCTACCGCGTCAAGAACGGCCTGGAGCAATCCATCAGCCGTGGCGTGGCCTACGCTCCCTACGCGGATCTGGTGTGGTGCGAAACCGGCGTGCCCGATATCGGCTTTGCCCGCGAATTCGCCCAGGCTGTGCACGCCGCCTGCCCCGGCAAGCTGCTGAGCTACAACTGCTCGCCTTCGTTCAATTGGAAGAAGAACCTCAACGACAGCCAGATCGCCTCCTTCCAGGAAGACCTGTCCGCGCTGGGATACAAGTTCCAGTTCATCACGCTGGCCGGTATTCACAGCAACTGGTACAACACCTTCAAGTTCGCCCATGAGTACGCTCGCGGCGAGGGCATGAAGCACTACGTGGAAATGATTCAGGAGCCCGAATTTGCGGCACGTGACAAGGGCTACACCTTTGTCTCGCACCAGCAGGAAGTGGGCGCGGGTTACTTCGACGACGTGACCACCGTGATCCAGGGCGGCTCTTCCAGCGTCAAGGCGCTGACCGGTTCCACTGAGGAAGAGCAGTTCCATTGAGCCACGATGAATCGTGATTCTGTCTAGGTAAAAAAGGGGTTATGCGCCCGGGGCGAAAGTCTCGGGCGCTTTTTTGATTGCCGGGTTAAAATGCCACGACTTCAATTCACAAGGGCGAGAAAGGCATCAACGGTTATGACACCGCGAACTACATCGGAGATGTATTTCAGCTGCTGACGGCAGCTGGCGGTTCGCGCCTGCCCGAGATTTCTCGACACCCTCATCAAAGCGCGGACTGGTTCCGCGCTTTTTGCTTTCAGGCGATTCCAAAGCTCTGGCGCTGGCTTTCCCCCACACAAATTTGGTTTGACAAGGAATTTCATGATCAACATCACGCTCCCCGATGGCTCCAAGCGCGAATATGCAGGCCCGGTTTCGGTCGCTGAAGTCGCTGCTTCGATCGGCTCCGGCCTGGCCAAGGCCGCACTGGCCGGCAAGATCAACGGCAAGGTCGTGGACACCAGCTTTGTGATCGAGCAGGATTCGCCGCTGTCCATCATCACCGCCAAGGATGCCGATGGTCTGGAAGTGATTCGTCACTCCACTGCTCACTTGCTGGCTTATGCCGTCAAGGAGCTGTTTCCCGATGCCCAGGTCACCATCGGCCCTGTGATCGATAACGGTTTCTACTACGACTTCTCGTACAAGCGCCCCTTCACTCCCGAAGATCTGGCTGCCATCGAAAAGAAGATGACCGAGCTGGCCAACAAGGACGAGCAGGTGGTGCGTCGCGTGCTGCCGCGCGACGAGGCCGTGCAGTACTTCAAGGGGCTCGGCGAAGCCTACAAGGCCGAGATCATTGCCTCCATTCCCAGCAATGAAGATGTGAGCCTTTACCGCGAAGGCGCTTTCGAGGATCTGTGCCGCGGCCCTCACGTGCCCAGCACCGGCAAGCTCAAGCACTTCAAGCTGATGAAGGTGGCCGGTGCCTACTGGCGTGGCGACCACCGCAACGAGATGCTGCAGCGCATCTACGGTACCGCTTGGGCGACCAAAGACGAGCTCAAGGACTATCTGTTCAGGTTGGAAGAAGCCGAAAAGCGCGATCACCGCAAGCTGGGGCGCGAGCTGGATCTGTTTCACATCGATGAGCATTCACCCGGCACCGTGTTCTGGCACCCCAAGGGCTGGGCAGTCTGGCAACAGGTCGAACAGTACATGCGCCGCGTCTATCAGGACAACGGCTACCAGGAAGTCAAGGCTCCGCAGATTCTGGACAAGGGCCTGTGGGAGAAGACCGGCCACTGGGACAAGTATCGTGAAAACATGTTCACTACCGATTCGGAAAAGCGTGAATATGCCCTCAAGCCCATGAATTGCCCGGGCCACATCATCATCTTCAAGCAAGGCATCAAGAGCTATCGCGATCTGCCGCTGCGCTTTGGCGAGTTCGGCAACTGCCATCGCAACGAGCCCACCGGTTCGCTGCACGGCATCATGCGCGTGCGTGCCTTCACTCAGGACGATGGTCACATCTTCTGTACCGAAGACCAGATCCAGGCCGAGGTGACGGCTTTCACTTCGCTGCTGCAGAAGGTGTATGCCGACTTCGGTTTCACCAATATCCTGTATCGCCTGTCTACCCGTCCCGAGAAGCGCATCGGCACCGATGAAGCCTGGGACAAGGCCGAGAACGCGCTGGCCGAAGGTCTGCGTGCATCGGGTTGCGAGTTCGAGTATCTGCCGGGCGAGGGCGCGTTCTACGGCCCGAAGATCGAGTACACCCTGAAGGATGCGCTGGGTCGTGAATGGCAGTGCGGCACCATCCAGGTGGATCCGAACATGCCCGAGCGTCTTGATGCGGAATTCGTGGGCGAGGATGGCGAGCGCCATCGTCCCATCATGCTGCACCGCGCGATTCTGGGTTCGCTTGAGCGTTTCATCGGCATTTTGGTCGAGCATCACTCCGGCGCGCTGCCTGCCTGGCTGGCTCCCGTGCAGGCTGCTGTGCTCAATATCACGGACGCTCAGGCCGACTATGCGCAGGAAGTTGCGCAGAAGCTGCAAAAAGCATTGCCGAATCAAAGCCTTAGGGTAGTGACAGATCTGCGCAACGAAAAGATTACGTATAAAATACGCGAGCATTCCATGCAGAAGCTGCCCTACATCCTTGTCGCAGGCGACAAGGAGAAGGCTGCTGGTGCGGTTGCAGTGCGCGCCCGGGGTAACAAAGACCTCGGTGTGATGTCGGTTGATGCATTCATTGAATTGCTCGCCAAGGACATCACGGCCAAGGCCTGAAGCAGATTAATTTTTGTGGCGAGCCGGTCAGCGTGCAAGGCACGCTAGCCGGCTACGCTGTTGTAGCCATTTCAATCCAAGGGTGAAAACCATAGCTACTGAATTTCGCGATCGGCGCCACCGTGAAGAGCGCAAGCATCGACTGAACCGAGAAATCATGGCGCCTGAAGTGCGTCTGTCTGGTCCCGACAACGAGCCGCTGGGCATCGTGCCGCTGCAAGAAGCGCTGCGCATGGCCGGCGAGTTGGATGTCGACCTGGTGGAGATTGCGGCCAACGCATCTCCCCCAGTCTGCCGTCTGATGGATTACGGCAAGTTCAAGTACCAGGAACAGAAGAAGGCTGCTGAAGCCAAGGCCAAGCAGACCGTCATCGAAATCAAGGAAGTGAAGTTCCGCCCTGGTACGGATGATGGTGACTACAACATCAAGCTGCGCAATATCCGCCGTTTCCTGGCGGAGGGCGACAAGTGCAAGATCACGCTGCGTTTCCGCGGCCGTGAAATCACGCACCAACAGCTGGGTCTGAATCTGCTCAACCGTCTGCGTGACGATCTGGCTGATTCCATCCAGGTGGAGCAGTTCCCCAAGCTGGAAGGCCGTCAGATGATCATGATGGTTGCGCCGGCTCGTGCAGGTGGCAAGAAGCCTGCTGGTGGTGCAAAACCACAAGGTGATGGTGTCGCTGCTGCACCTGAGGCTGCAGATAAGGCATAATTGCGGTTTTGCCTTTCCGGCAAGAGTGGGCTTGGCCCACTTTTGTTTTGTGCGGCAGACAAAGAATTTGCAGGCTTGCCTGCAAGAGTCAGCCCGGCCTGGCCGGACTGACAAACAAGTGCCTCGGAGGCCAGCGAAGTGTGTGCGGGTTGCACACCGCCTTGCGAGCACAAATTCAATAGGAGCATTCACATGCCCAAAATGAAGACCAAGAGCAGCGCGAAGAAGCGTTTTCGCGTTCGTCCCGGTGGTACCGTCAAGCGCGGTCAAGCCTTCAAGCGTCACATCTTGACCAAGAAGACCACGAAGAACAAGCGTCACCTGCGTGGCATTGTTAACGTGCATTCCGGCGATATGGGCTCCATCGCAAAGATGTTGCCTTCCGCAGGCCTGTAATTCACTGACGAACTAGGAGAAAACACATGCCTCGCGTCAAACGTGGTGTAACGGCTCGCGCCCGTCACAAAAAAGTTCTGAATCTGGCCAAGGGTTTCCGCGGTCGCCGTGGTAACGTCTTCCGCGTTGCCAAGCAAGCGGTCATGAAGGCTGGTCAATACGCCTACCGTGACCGTCGTACCAAGAAGCGCGTGTTCCGTCAGCTGTGGATCGCTCGTATCAACGCTGCTGCACGTGAACTGGGTCTGACTTACAGCCAATTCGCCAACGGCCTGAAGAAGGCTGCCATCGAAATCGACCGCAAGATGCTGGCCGATATCGCCGTGCACGACAAGGCTGCTTTTGCAGCTATCGTCGACCAAGTCAAGGCCAAGCTGGCTGCCTGAGGTCACGATCGGTAGTTACTCTTGTAGGACTTTTGCAGACAAGAATCCCCAAAGGCATTTGCCGATGGGCGAGCTTCTTGCTTGAACTTGATTGCAGAAGTCGTGTCTTGTTCAGTAGCTGCTGATGCACAAACAGCAAGGGCTAGGGCTTGAAAAGGCACTAGCCCTTGTTTATTTTTACAAGTCGATAAAGAGTCGATATGAACGAGTTGGATTCTCTGGTCGAAAGCGCACAGCAACTGTTTGCGCAAGCCCACACCCCCGCTGATCTGGAAAATGCCAAGGCGCAGTTTCTGGGCAAGTCGGGCAAGATGACCGAGCTCATGAAGGGCATGGCGCAGCTTTCCGTCGAAGAGAAAAAGTCGCGCGGTGCCGCCATCAACGTGGCCAAGCAAGCGATCGAAGCGGCCTTGACCGCCCGTCGCAAAGCTTTGGCAGACGCCGAGCTGCAGGCCCATCTGAAGGCCGAGGTGCTGGATGTGACTCTGCCCGGTCGCCGTCGTGGCGCGGGAGGGCTGCACCCCGTCTCCATCACCATGGAGCGTATCGAGGGCATCTTCGGCTCCATGGGCTTTGATGTGGCCCAGGGCCCCGAGATCGAATCCGACTGGTTCAACTTCACGGCGCTGAACACGCCTGAAGACCATCCCGCGCGCTCCATGCACGACACCTTCTATGTCGAAGGCGGCACCCAGCACGCGCCCAATCTGCTGCGCACGCACACCAGCCCCATGCAGGTGCGCCATGCCGTGCAGCATGTCAAGAATTACCGCAACGCGCTCGATGCCGGCCAGACCATGCCCGAGATCCGCGTGATTGCCCCCGGCCGCACCTACCGTGTGGACTCGGATGCCACCCACTCACCCATGTTCCATCAGTGCGAAGGCCTGTGGATCGGCGAGAACGTGAGCTTCAAGGACCTGAAGGTCGTGTTCACCGACTTCTGCAAGACCTTCTTCGAGCAGGATGATCTGGTGCTGCGCTTTCGTCCCAGCTTCTTCCCGTTCACCGAGCCTTCGGCCGAAATCGACATCCAGTTCCAGAGCGGCCCGCTGGCCGGCAAGTGGCTGGAAGTGGCGGGCTCCGGCCAGGTGCACCCCAATGTGGTGCGCAACATGGGCCTGGATCCCGAGAAATACATCGGCTTTGCCTTTGGCATGGGCCCCGACCGCCTGACCATGCTGCGTTATGGCGTGAACGACCTGCGCCTGTTCTTCGACGGCGACATCCGTTTTCTGTCGCAGTTTCAGCAATGAAAAAGTGAGCTGCTAGCGTATGCTATGAAATGATTTCAGATAGTTTTGATGTTGAAATCCTTATATGCAGATCGCTAATAGCTCATCTTTTTGAGATACGCATGCCCAGCCAGTGGCAGACCGCTTGCGGTGCGACTGGCATGAACGCCAAAGAGTCTGACTATGCAATTTCCTGAATCCTGGTTGCGCGAATACTGCAACCCCAATCTGACCACCCAGCAGCTGGCCGATACCCTGACCATGGCCGGTCTGGAAGTGGAAGAGCTGGATCCTGTGGCGCCTCCTTTCACCGGCATCGTGGTCGGTGAAATCAAGGAAGCCGTGCAGCACCCCGACGCCGACCGCCTGCGCATCTGCCAGGTCGACGTTGGCGGCCCCGAGCTGCTGAACATCGTCTGCGGCGCGCCCAATGCGCGCGTGGGCATCCGCATTCCCTGCGCTACCGTGGGTGCTGAGCTGCCGCCCGGTGCCGATGGCAAGCCCTTCAAGATCAAGATCGGCAAGCTGCGCGGCGTGCAGAGCTTTGGCATGCTGTGCTCGGCCAAGGAGCTGGGCATTGACGAAGATGCCAGCGGCCTGCTGGAGTTCCCCGCCGATGCGCCTCTGGGCCAGAACGTGCGCGAGTACCTGAATCTGGACGACACGCTGTTCACGCTCAAGCTAACGCCCAATCTGGCGCACTGCCTGAGCGTCTACGGCGTGGCGCGCGAGCTGTCGGCGCTGACCGGCACGCCTCTCAAAGCCCTGTCCTTCCCCGCTGCGGCCGTGGCCTTGCAGGACAAGCTGCCGGTCAAGATCGAGGCGACCGATCTGTGCGGCCGTTTTTCTGGCCGTATCGTGCGCAATGTCAACACGCGGGTGAAGACGCCCCAGTGGATGGTGGACCGTCTGGCGCGTTGCGGCCAGCGCTCGGTCAGCCCGCTGGTGGACATCTCCAACTATGTGATGTTCGAACTGGGCCGTCCCAGCCATATCTTCGATCTGGACAAGATCAGCGGCGGCCTGAATGTGCGCTGGGGCAAGGAGGGCGAAACGCTCAAGCTGCTCAACGGCAACACCATCAAGATCGACGATTTCCTCAAGGTCGGCGTGATTGCCGATGACAAGCAGGTCGAGTCGCTGGCCGGCATCATGGGTGGCGACGCCACGGCCGTGTCCGACGACACCAGGAACATCTACATCGAAGCCGCATTCTGGTTCCCCAAGGCCGTGGCCGGCCGTTCGCGCCACTTCAATTTCTCGACCGACGCCGGTCACCGCTTCGAGCGCGGCGTGGACCCCGAGTTCACCACCGAGCACATCGAGCGCATCACCGCGCTGGTGCTGGAAATCTGCGGCATGCCCGAGACGCAAGTCGGTGCCATGGACGATCAGAAGCCCAATATGCCCGCCTCCAAGGCCGTGCAGCTGCGCGTGGGGCGTGCGGCCAAGGTTATCGGCATGGCCGTGACTCAGCAGCAGGTGCTGGATGCGCTCAATGGCCTGGGTCTGCCTGCGACTGTGGCTTCGGAAGGCGTGATTTCGGTGACTGCTCCTACGTTCCGCTTCGACATCAATCTGGAAGAGGATCTGATCGAAGAAGTGGCCCGCATGATCGGCTATGAAAACCTGCCGACCACCAAGCCGCTGGCCCCGATTTCGCCCAAGCTGCGCGCCGAGAACGAGCGCAGCCCCTATGCCGTGCGCCACGAGCTGGCGGGCCTGGGCTACCAGGAAACCATCAACTTCAGCTTTGTCGAAGAAAAGTGGGAGCAGGAGCTGGCCGGCAACAACAATGCCATCAAGCTGCTCAACCCCATTGCCAGCCATCTGAGCGTGATGCGCTCGTCCCTGCTGGGCTCGCTGCTGCAGGTGCTCAAGTTCAACGTGGACCGCAAGGCTCAGCGCGTGCGCGTGTTCGAGCTGGGTCGCGTGTTCTTCAAGGACGAGTCCGTGGTCGACTCCGACACCACGGTCAAGGGCTTTTATCAGCCCATGCGCGTGGCGGGTCTCGCCTACGGCGCTGCCGACCAGCTGCAGTGGGGCAGGGCAGAAGCCAAGGTCGACTTCTATGACGTCAAGGGCGATGTGGAAGCACTGCTGGCCCCGGCCAAGCCCGTGTTCGAGCCCGCCGAGCATCCGGCCATGCACCCCGGCCGCTGCGCACGCGTGCTGCTGGATGGCAAGGCCATCGGCTTTGTCGGCGAGCTGCATCCCCAGTGGCGCCAGGAATGGGATCTGGCCCAGGCTCCCGTGATGTTCGAGCTCGAGCTCGATGCCGTGCTGGCCCGTCAGGTGCCCGTCTTCAAGCCCGTGGCCAAGCACCAGGCCGTGGAGCGCGACATTGCCGTGGTCGTCAAGGAAGCCGTGACCCACGCCCAGGTGATGGAAGCCGTTCAGCAAGGTGTGCAGGGCGGCATTCTGCGCTCGGCCGTGCTGTTCGATGTCTTCCGTCCCAAGAAGCTCAAGGCTGGCGAGGAAGCGGCGCCGGGCAGCCTGGCCCAGGACGAGAAGAGCCTGGCCGTGCGTCTGACGCTGGGCAGCGACACCGCGTCGCTGACCGATGCGGAAATCGAGGCCGCCATGCAGGGCACCATTGCGGCCCTGGTCGAACGCGTTGCGGCTCGTCTGCGCTGATATGTTCAATCCACAAGGAGATCGCCCCATGGAGCTTGCCGTAGAGAGCATCGACAGCCCCGCGCTGACCAAGGCGCAGCTGGCCGATCTGCTGTTTGACGAAATCGGTCTGAACAAGCGCGAAGCCAAGGACATGGTGGATGCGTTTTTCGACCTGATCTCGCAAAAGCTGGTGGAAGGCGAAGATGTCAAGCTTTCGGGCTTCGGCAACTTCCAGATCCGCACCAAGGCGCCACGTCCCGGTCGCAACCCGCGCACCGGCGAGCTTATTCCCATCGCTGCGCGCCGCGTGGTGACCTTCCATGCCAGTAGCAAGCTCAAGGAGCTGATCCAGGGCGAGGGTTCGGGGTCTTAAGCGATTGGCACACGGCTGATGCACTGTCAAGCGGAGCATTGGTCATTGAAGAGCTGACAGTCTTGCGTCGCGTGCGGTGCAAGGTCCTGTCAGCTCTTCGCGCTATATTGCTAGGACTTGCGCAGGCAGGAGTGCACCCTGTGCCTGATCCGGATTTGCGCAAGGCGTGATGGCCTATCTTTCACTCGTCCCTTCACCGACTGCTTGCAACCAGCCATGGCTTCATTTTTGCCGGCAATTCCTGCCAAACGCTATTTCACCATCGGTGAAGTCGCGGATCTGTGCGACGTCAAGCCTCATGTGCTGCGTTACTGGGAGCAGGAGTTTGTGCAGCTCAAGCCCATGAAACGGCGCGGCAACCGCCGCTACTACCAGCACCACGAGGTATTGATGGTGCGTCGTATCCGGGAGCTGCTGTACGAGCAGGGTTTCACCATCAGCGGTGCAAGAAATCGTCTGCGCGAACTGGTGACGGGCCACGGCAGGGCGGTCGAGCCGCAGGCGGCGCTTGCGCAGTCGGCACTGCCCGTGCCGGGACAGGACCTGGCGCAGAGCCATTTGCTGAGCGCAATGCTGCAACACGACCCCGCAGAGCCCGCCGGTGTCATGGGCATGGAAGAGGTCAAGGAAGAGCTTTTGCAGATCAGGGCGCTGCTTTCTCTTTGATGTCGAATTTCTGTGTATAATTCAATTCTTCGGAATGTAGCGCAGCCTGGTAGCGCACTTGCATGGGGTGCAAGGGGTCGCGAGTTCGAATCCCGCCATTCCGACCAATTAGGCAAGGGCTTCTGACTATCGAGTCAGAAGCCCTTTTTCTATTGCCGCAGCGATACGGTGTGAAGCATTTGATGACGACTTTCCTGTAGGAACCGGTCTGATTTCGTCCGATTGCGTTAACCCCAGCGGGAATAACGAGGGCGGATGCGGTATTGATTCTTGGTTTCTTTGATATAAAGCAGGAATGAAAAGAATTGCCAAATCCAGGCAAAAAATTCGAAGTTCGGCTGTTTGAGTGATTTTTGAAACAAATTCTTGCATGCGTTGTGCTAGATTTGCAACTGAATCCAATTGTTTGATGGTGTTGCCAGGAGATCAACCATCAACGCACGGCTTCGTATGCAAGGTTATGCGTCAAGAACACCGGCCGGAAACCGGAGGCTCCGCCTTGCTCTCGTGGAAAGGAAAATCTCCAAATGCGCTGTGTCTAGCCTATCGCCGCTTCACAGCCTATCCGCGTGATTTGTTTGACCCCGGGTTTGGTAACGCCATCCCTTCAGCACCGCCGAGCGGTGGCTTGTCAGGCAAAAGTGATGAGTTTTGTCGATCAGGCAACAATCTTGACCTGAGCTTCAGTCTCCTGCGCGGCGCTGGCATGACGCCAAAGGTTGTGAGCAAGAGAGTTACAGAGTTCCATTTTGCGAGTTCTGAGGCCGTCTGCGATGCCTTGCCGGGTAGCAGCGAGCCTGTCCACATCAACACCAGCTTCCGCGGGGAGCGACTTGTAGAGGTCGCTCCGATTGCTCTCGCACATTCGTTGGCGGGCCAGACATCGCATTGCCCGGTCGGAGTCAAACAAGAGGGATAACAATGAAATTCAGTCAGATTGCACAAGTGATTGCCACTTTGGGTGTGGCCTCGTGGGCCATGGGAGGCATGGCCCAGACAACCATGAATGCACAGCAAGCCAACGAGCAAGGTGTCGCACTGCAAAAAGTGGTGGAGCAGGCACTGATGACGCATCCGGAAGTGCAGGCGCGATTTCAGGATTTCACTTCGTCCGCCGAAGGTCAGAACGTTGCCCGGGGTGGCTGGCGTCCACAAGTCACTGCGCAAGGTTGGGTCGGGCGCGAGTGGCGCAGCCATATTCAGGATTCACCATCGCAGAACTGGAACCGTCCGGGATGGAATCTGCAGCTGCGTCAGCTGATCTTTGATGGTTTCACCACCAGCAGCAATATCCGTCAGCTGGGCTTTGAGAAGCTTTCAAAGTTCTACGATCTGCGTGCCACCACGGAAAACCTGGCCAATGATGTGGTCGCGGCCTATCTGGATGTGCAGCGCTACCGTGAAATGGAAAAGCTGGCGCGTGAGAACTTTGGCACCCACCAGGTGACGCTGGGCCAGCTGCGCGAGCGTCAGCAGTCCGGCGTGGGTCGCGGTGTGGACCTGGAGCAGGCCAGCGGCCGTTTGTCCCTGGCACAGACCAATCTGATGACCGAGAGCAACAACCTCAACGATGTGATGCAGCGCTATCGCCGTGTGGTTGGCGAGTATCCTGCGGCCACATTGGATCCCGTGCCCGAGGTGACCGGCAAGCTGCCCGTCTCGGGGGTTGCCAAGGATTTTGGCGATTCGCTGCGTGCGAGCCCGCTGCTGTTGTCCAAGCAGGCCCTGGTGCAGGCGGCCGAGGCAGGTCAGAAGGCCGCCAAGGGGGCGCATATGCCCAAGCTGGAACTGCTGGCATCCACTGGGCGTGACCGTGACCAGAACTCGCCGGCATACTGGGATGTGCAGAGCTCGAGAGTGCAGCTGATGCTGACCTACAACCTGTATCGCGGCGGTGCGGACGAGGCACGTCTGCGCCAGACGATCGCCCAGGGCTATGCAGCCCAGGACGTACGCGATTACACCTGTCGCAATCTTCAGCAGGAGCTGTCGATTACCTGGAACAACATGGCCCGTCTGCGTCAGCAAACGCCGTTCCTGCGTGAGCATGTGCTTTCTACCGCCAAGGTGCGCGTGGCGTATCAGCAGCAGTTCAAGATCGGTCAGCGTTCACTGCTGGACCTGCTGAATACGGAAAACGAGTTGTTCGATGCGCAGCGCGCCCTGGTCAATGCTCAATATGACCTGAAAAAGGCCGAGTACCAGTGGCTGACTTTGTCCAGCCAGATTCTGCCGGTGCTGGGCCTCGCACAGCCGCATGACGATAGCCGTCCAGAGGAGCAGCAGGCACTCACCTTGCCCGATGATCTGCTGCGTAGCTGCAAGTCCTCGGTGCCGGACACCGCCAATCTGACGCCGGTGCCTGCCAACATGGAGGCCGAGCAGGGCGCTCCTGTACAAGCTCCGGCTCCTGTGCCAGCACCGGCCGCCGCTGTCCGCCAGTGATGGCTGTCGGCGTCTGGTGCATCTTTTGTGGGAGTTGAACAAGATGGATAAAAGCGATTCACCACCTTCAGAGCGGTCTTCCCGGCGGGAACTGTCGGCACTGGATGCGGATTTCATCCGCGTTCTGGAGGACTTGATTGATGCCTTGCTTGCCAATGGAACCTTGCGCTTGACGGATCTTCCGCCACAGGCGCTGGAGAAGCTGAGCCAGCGCAAGCAGGCGCGCCAGCGAATGCGCAATTCGCTGGACTTGATTGATGATGACGAAGAGCTTTTATAGGTTGATTGTTGAAGATGACCAAACCAGACGTTGAACCTACATTGCCCTCGGTCAGCGGTACGGATGCGACCCAGAAGCGAGGGCATGGTGCTTCGCCGGACACGGCGGCGGAGCAGGCCGGCCCGGCCTTTCTGGGCGCGCGAGGCTCAGGACATGCGCCGGCTGGAGATTGGCGCATGCCTGCCCATGAGACCCATGCCGATCCCTTGCTGGACTGCCTGGTTCAGCTCACCAACCTGCATGGCAAGCCCTATACCGCGCAGGCACTGAGCAATGGTCTGCCGCTGGTGGACCAGCGTCTGACGCCTTCGTTACTGGCTCGGGCCGCGGCTCGCGCGCAGTTCAGCACGCGCATTGTGCAGCGCGGTCTTGATGATGTCCCTCAGGGATTGCTGCCGGCCATTTTGATTCTCCATGGCGGCCGTGCCTGTCTGTTGCTCAGGGGCCAGGAGAGCGGTCGCTTCCTCGTGCAGTACCCGGAGTCGGAGAGTCCGGTCGAGGTCGAGGCTCAGGTTTTGCAGCAGGACTATGCGGGGCTGATGTGCTTTGTGCGTCCGCAGTTCCGTTTCGAGCCGCGCTCCGTGCAGCAAGGCATGGAGCCACGCAGCAGTCACTGGTTCTGGGCCGTGATTCTGGAGAATCGGCGCCTGTATCGCGATGCCCTGCTGGCTGCCGTACTCATCAATGTCTTTGCGCTGGCCATGCCCTTGTTCAGCATGAATGTGTATGACCGCGTGGTGCCCAACAACGCGGTGGAAACACTGTGGGTACTGGCGATCGGCATTTCCTTGGTGCTGATCTTCAACTTCGTGCTGACGACGACGCGTGCCTATGTCGTGGATGCGGCGAGCAAGCGTGTGGATGTCCAGTTGTCCGCGCAGATCATGGAGCGGGTCCTGGACTTGCGCATGGAAAGCCGGCCTGCATCCGTTGGTTCGTTTGCGGCCAATCTACGCTCGTTTGAGTCGGTTCGCGACTTTATTGCGTCTGCCAGCTTGACGACCCTGGTGGATCTGCCCTTTGTGCTGCTGTTCCTGGTGGCGATTGCCTGGGTTTCGCCCTGGATGCTGATTCCTCCCTTGGTCGCGATTGCCGCGATCTTGTTGGTCTCCTTCTGGGCCCAGGCGCGCATGGAGAGTCTGACGCTCAAGACCTTTCAGGCCTCGTCTCAGCGCAACGCGCTGCTCGTGGAGTCGCTGACCAACCTGGAGGCGGTCAAGACGCTCAACGCCCAAGGCGGCGTGCAGCGTCTGTGGGAGAGTTCTACCCAGTACATCGCCTATATGGGCGGCAAGATCAAGTTCATTTCGTCGGGCACGGTGAACTTCGTCCAGACCCTGCAGCAACTGGTTACCGTGGCAGTAGTCATCGTCGGTGTGTACCAGGTGCAGGATTCGGCACTGTCCATGGGCGGCATCATTGCGGCCTCCATGATTGCGGGGCGCTGCCTGGCGCCCTTCGGTCAGGTTGCAGGGCTGATGATGCAGTTCCACAATGCACGCACCTCGCTCAATTCCATCGACAACTATATGAAGATGCCGGTCGAGCACGAAGCGGACCGGGAGTTCGTCTCGCGTCCGGATCTGCGTGGTGCCATCGAATTTCGCAATGTCAGCTTCAGCTATCCAGGCAGCGAACAGGCCAGTCTTTCAGGCGTGAGCTTTTCGGTCCGGCCCGGAGAAAGGGTTGGCATCATCGGGCGTATTGGCTCGGGCAAGACCACGCTGGAAAAGCTGGTTCTGGGTCTGTATCAGCCCACTGAGGGCTCGGTGCTGATCGATGGAGTGGATGCTCGCCAGATCGATCCCGTGGACCTGCGCCGGGCCATCGGACATGTGCCGCAGGATCCGATGCTGTTCTATGGCAGCTTGAAGCACAACCTGCTGGTAGGGGCACCATTCGCGGGCGAGTCCGATATGTTGCATGCGGCGCGTATTGCCGGCGTGGATGAGTTTGTGGCGCGCAACCCCAAGGGCTATGACATGTTGGTGGGCGAGCGTGGCGAGTCGCTCTCTGGCGGCCAGCGCCAATCCATTGCGGTCGCCCGTGCCCTGATCAACGACCCGGCCATATTGCTGCTGGATGAGCCCAGCAGCAATCTGGACAACCAGAGCGAAGCACAGCTCAAGCGGCGGCTGGAAGAGGCTGCCGAGGACAAGACCATTTTGCTGGTCACGCATCGCACGGCCTTGTTGACCCTGGTTGACAGGTTGATTGTGATCGATGGCGGCAAGATCGTTGCCGATGGTGGCAAGGAGCAGGTCATCGAGGCCTTGAAACAAGGACGGATTGGCGGAGTAGGAGGGCGAGCATGAGCGAGTCCAAAGCGGAGAAGAAGCCCTCGCGCTTCAGCAATGCACTCAAGGCGCGCTGGTCGCGGCTGGAGCGATGGCTGCTTGACGGTAGCGAGGTGGTGGGAACGCATCAGCCGGAAGATCTCAAGGCCGATGCGCAGTGGGCGGCGGGGCAGCAGCAGGCGCGCGGCTCTCGCCTGCTGATATGGGTGGCCTTGGTCACTGTGCTGATTCTGGTGCTCTGGGCCTGTCTGGGCCGCATTGACGAAGTGGTTCGAGGCCAGGGCAAGGTGGTTCCCTCGCGTCAGGTTCAGGTGGTGCAGAGCCTGGACGGCGGCATCGTCAAGGAAATTCTGGTGCATCCCGGCGAGCATGTGGAGCAGGGTCAGGTCATCTTGCGTATCGATCCAACGCGCTACAGTTCGTCCCTGGGGGAGAACAAGGCCGAACTGCTGGCATTGAAGGCCAAGGCTGCGCGCCTTCAGGCCCTGGCATCGGGCGAACCCTTCAAGGCTCCGGAGGATGTACAGGCGCTGGCGCCTCAGCTGGTGGAGATGGAGCGGCGCATGTTTGAGAGCCGCTCCCAGGAGCTCAACACCAATGTCAATATTGCGCGTGACCAGTTGCGTCAGCGTCAGCAGGAGTTGCGCGAAACCCAGGCCAACCGGGACCAGGCCGCGTCCAGCTGCAGTTTGACGTCCGAAGAGCTTTCGGTGACCCGCCCCTTGCTCAAGAGTGGTGCGGTGTCCGAAGTGGATTTGCTTCGCCTGCAACGCGATGTGGCTCGCTTCTGTGGCGAGGCCAAGGCAGCCGGTGCACAGATCGGGCGTATTCAGGCGGCGATTCAGGAAGCGGAACGCAA
The DNA here is from genome assembly GCF_011752915.1 of Comamonas sp. Tr-654. NCBI lineage: Bacteria > Pseudomonadati > Pseudomonadota > Betaproteobacteria > Burkholderiales > Comamonadaceae > Comamonas > Comamonas sp. Tr-654. The sequence goes on along the minus strand of NZ_VWWQ01000001.1, from coordinate 1,083,678 downwards.
GATCCAGGAGTCCGAGCTGAATATGCGTAACCAGTCCCGCTCCGAGCTCTCAGACACCCAGGCCAAACTGGGGACTTTGGAGCAAGGCAAGGTGGCACTGGAGGATAGGGTCAAGCTGGCCGAGGTGCGCTCGCCTGTGCGCGGCACGGTCAATACCTTGATGGCCAATACCGTGGGCGGTGTCGTGCAGCCTGGCAAGGACATCCTTGACATCGTGCCGCTGGATGACACCTTGTTGATGGAAGTGCAGGTCAATCCACGCGACATCGGTTTCTTGCACTTTGGTCAGCAGGCGGAGGTGAAGTTCACGGCCTATGACTTTGCCATCTACGGAGGTTTGCAGGGGAAATTGGAGCAGATCGGTGCCAACACCGTGACGGACGAGAAAGGCAATTCCTTCTATGTCGTGAAGGTGCGCACGGACAAGGCTCATGTGGGTGATGACTCTCGTCCCATCATTCCCGGCATGCAGGCGGAAGTGCACATCCTCACGGGCAAGCGCACCTTGATGCAGTATCTGCTCAAGCCGATTCTGCGTGCCAAGTCCAATGCCTTGATCGAACGTTAGTTCATGGATCACCAACAATTAAAAAGGAACTCTATGAATGCCTTGCCTGTATTGATGCTGACCCAGGACGCCACGCTGTGGCAGGAATGGCAGCAGATCGCAGGCCCTCAGTGGATGCCTGCGCGCGGCCAGAGTCTGGCCGATTTGCAACGCTGGAAGCAGCAAGGCCGTACCGTGGTGGTGCTGGATGCAGCACTGCCATCCTTGCCGGAGTCGACTGCTTCACGTTGGCCTGAGCTGCTGAAGGATCTTCAGGTTCTGGTTCTCAGCAACCGTCCCAGCGATGAGGAGGGGCGGAACTTGCTGTCCCGCGGAGCATGTGGCTATGCCCATGCGCAATCGGGCTCGGAAGTGCTGTCGAGGATGTTGCAAAGCATGGCTGGCGGCAACATCTGGCTCGGTCGTTCTCTGCTGCAGCGCTTGTTGCGCGATGTGGATGCCCGCCTGCCCGAGCAGGAGTCGGACTGGGCTGAGCCATTGTCCGCACGCGAGCAGGAGGTTGCACGCTATGCATCGCTGGGTGACAGCAATGCCGAGATAGCCGAGCGCATGTCGATCAGCGAGCGCACCGTGCGCGCCCATCTGTCGGCTGTTTTTGAGAAACTGCAGGTGCAGGATCGATTGATGCTGACATTGAAAGTTCACGGCATTGGGCGTAGGCAGCTGGCCTGAGACCGACTTTGGCGTTGCCGATGCCGACATAGTCACTTCCGGCGTTGCCTCTTTGAGCGCCTGCTTCTAAAAAGCCTGAAGCCTGCATATTGCAGGCTTCAGGCTTTTTTGATGTTCGGCAGCAGACAGCGAATAAAACCGATCCCGATTGGCTTCGACGCCAATAGTGCAGTGGGGTGTTGGCTTCTACTATGTCGGTTGAATTATTGGACAGGTGCCCTTGTGCACCTTCACTTTTTAATCTGACTGGATAGGCAGACCCTCATGGCAGCTCAAACCGTTCTCGTTACCAAACTCACTGGCCAGGCTTGGATGCGTGGTCCTGATGGCAATCTGACGGTACTCCATGAAGGCATGCGTATCCCCGCCGATGCCGAGATCGTTACGGCGTCCGGTAGCACTGTGCAGTTGCAGGCGGATGGGCAGCCACCGCTGATTGTGGGCGAGAACCAGGATGTGCATCTCACCGCTGATCTGGTTCAGCCGCCTACAGTGGAAGAGGCTGCTGTAGCGAGTCCCGCGAGCACCGAGATCGACCAGATCATTGCGGCCATCAATGCTGGCGGGGACCCATTCGATGAGCTGGATCCCACGGCGGCCACATTGTCCGGCGGTAGCGAAGGCGGCAGCACTTTTGTGCGCCTCTCCAGCATCATTGAGAACATTTCTCCTTTAGCGTTGGAATATCCTCGGACAGCAATGCCGACTCCATTGCAAGAGCGTTTGAGCGGAGGGCTTCTTGCAGGATCTTCTGGTGTTGCCGGCGTTGAGGTGGGAGGCAATGCAGGAGGTACGGCCGGTCAAGTCTACGAGCACGGCGTGCTGGTCAACGACGCCAGCAAGACCACCACGGGCTCGGTGACCGTGAGCGCCACCGACGGCATCAAGGACGTGACCATTGGCGGCACCACCCACACGACCGCCGACTGGATGGGCAAGAGCATCACCACGGCCGACGGCAGCACCCTGACCGTGACCTCGGTGACGACCAACGCCAACGGCAGCGTCACGCTGAACTACAGCTACACGCTCAACACAGCGCAAACCAACGACCAAGGCGCCAACAACGCCAGCGTCACCGACACCATCGCCGTGACGGTCGGCGGCCAAGGCGGCAGCACCGCCAGCGGCAACATCGTCATCACCATCGTGGACGACACTCCGGTGGCCAACAGCATCAACGCTGGCTCGCTGACCGAAGATGCTGCACAAAACACCTTGAGCGGCACAGTCGCTCCGGCGGCAGCCAACGGCAACAGCTTCGGCGCCGACGGTGCAGCGACCACGGGCGCCACCGGCTGGGGCAACGTCAGCGCCAAGCTGGGCGCCACCACGGTCAACCTCAGCGACTACGGCAAGCTCACGCAAAACGCCGACGGCAGCTGGAAGTTCGAGCTGGACAACAGCAAGCCTGCCACCCAGGCGCTGAACAACGGCCAAACCATCACCGTGACCATGGGCTACACGCTCACCGACAAGGACGGTGACCAGCGCAGCAACAGCGTCACCTTCCAGATCAACGGGGCAAACGATGCTTTCCCGGATAAAAACACGACGACCGAAGACCATGCTGTGTCCGGTAATGTGTTGCTCAACGACGAGGGCTATGTCTCGGGTGGAACCCTTGCTGTTGCAAGCTTTAGTGTCAACGGCTCGACCTATAGCGTGGGTGCGGGTGCCGTGAACGTGATGGATGCGGGCAAGGTTGTAGGAACAATCACTGTGGCAGCGAATGGCGGCTATGTCTTTACGCCAAGCCACGATTGGAGCGGCAAGGTTCCGACCGTGACCTACACCACGAATACAGGGGTCACCAGCACGCTGGATATTGATGTGACGCCCGTAGCCGACAAGCCATTGGTCAGCGTGGTTCTGGGTGCCGGGTCAGTGCCGATCACGACATACATCGATGTGTATAACGTGCTGGACTCGAAGGCTGGACATACCGTAACGGCTTACAACGCCGATGGCACCAAAGGCACGGTGAGCAACAGTATCAAAGGGACGGATCACGATGGCTTTGGCGTAAAGGGATCCGCGTCCGGTGATGATGCGGAAATCGGCAACGGCTCAGGCCGCTCCGAATCTCTGGCCATTCAGTTCAACACGCCTGTGACGACAATCACGGTGCAGTTTGCTTGGCTGGCTTCTGGGGAGTGGGCTCGCTATCAGATGTTTGACGAGGCGGGCAAGGCAGTTGCTTTGGGTTACGACGCCAATGGCAATGCCACTACAGGCGGTCTGTATGGCTTTGTCAAGGGCGGGACCGACAGAGTGGACACGCAGTTCAGCCTGAGTGTTCCAGCTGGAAGCATCATCAGCAAGATTGTGTTTGATGCCCCGCGTGTCAATGATGACTACCTCATCAACAAGGTGACCTACACGACTGCGGTGACATACCCTGCCACTATTACCGTGACGCCAACGGATATTGATTACTCGGAGTCCGTCAGCAAGGTTGTGGTGGAGGTTGCCAAGGGCGTGACACTTTCTGCGGGTACGCAAATCGATGCGACGCATTGGGAGCTGCCTTTGCAGAGCAACGGCAATTACTCCGTACAGGTCGACAGTGTGACCAAGGCCGTGACGATTACGGGCTTGAACGTTACCGTTCCCGATAACGTGACTTCTACCGCCATTACCGTGACAGGGACGGTGCAAGATGGCTCGGATACTAATTCGTCCTCCACGTCGACAGGGACAGTTTTGGCAGCAAGCGATGTTGCATCGGCTACGTTGACTGCGTCCAAGGTTGCAGCAGTCACATATACCTTGGCTCAGGACTTCTCATCAAGCAGCTCGGTGGATGGCGTAAACAAGAGCAACACGACAGCCTGGAAATGGTCAACCCCTGCAACGGTCACAGCATCTGCAAGCACTAACGATCAGGTATGGGTAACAAGCGCGGCCTCTAAAACGGGCTGGGTTTCCAATGAGACGTTCAGCACGAACAGTGGAGAATTCCGTCTGAATAATGGCGCCCTGCAGTTGCAGGATGCATCTTCCACCAGCACCGATACGAGACTGCTGACACCGAACTACACCACAGGAAGCCAGGCAGGCGAGATTCTGCAGTTCCAAGTGTCGGGATTCAGTAACTACAACGTGAGCGGGTCGATCAAAGATTCCGTGACCTGGACGTTGTACAAGCTGAATGCAGACAGCACTTGGTCCGCCGTTCAACAGTCAGGCGCAAGCTCAATCTTGAACTCCATTACTGGAACGGGAGTGATCACAACCAACGCTCTGGAAGCAAACACCGTCTACCGGATCTACATCGATGTGAATGATTCGACAAGCGGTAGCAGTCTGACTGTCACGCTCGATAACTTCAAGGTGACCACACCCGACTCCGTGGCTTGGACATCTACCTCTGTGAGCGGCAACGTATTGACCAACGATCATGCTGATAGCGGTACGACTTTGTCCGTATCTCATGATCACGGCGTGAGCTGGAAGACTGCAACTGCATCTGGTGTCGATATCCAGGGCGACTATGGCGTGCTGCATATCAGCAAGGATGGTAGCTACAGCTATACGCCATCGACATCGCCGAACGGGGATATCTACCAGACACAGCAGGATGTATTTACCTACAAGGTGTTGGCGGCGGATGGCAGTCATGCGGAGGCTTACCTGACAGTGACGCTCAATGCGTCGAATAACTCGGGTGCGACGGCCGTTATCTCAGGGTCGGCGCCGGCCGATGCCGTCCATGAGGTCTACGGCACGCCCAATGGCGATACCTTGCTGGGTTCCGATAAGGACGACTGGTTTGTCTGGACCAGTTCGGATCATGGCACGGTGACTTCTCCTACTCAGGATGTGGTGCAGAACTTTGGCAAATCAGGTAACGACAAGCTGGTGCTGAATGATCTGCTGCAAGGGGAGGAGAATTCCAGCGATCTGAGCAAGTACCTGAACATCTCGACCAAGGTTGAGAATGATGGTCACACCATCGATACGGTGATCAAGGTATCGACCACGGGCGGACTGGCCGCAGATGGAAGCAGCTTCAACCAGAAGATCGTGCTGGAAGGGGTGGATCTGACTGGAGGTAGCCAGGATCAGAATGCCCTGATCAAGCAACTGATCGATCAGGGCAAGCTCAAGATCGACCACACCTGATAAGAGGGCCCCGGCGAGGGCCGGCAGAGGTCTTGAAATATCAAGCTTTCTGCCGCCTTGCCTGGGCGTGATTGTCAGGTCGTTTTCAGAGCTTGCATGATTGGTTACATTTGTGAGCGTCGGGTCTTGTGCGTGTTCTTTCGGAACTATCAAGATTCATAGCGGTTATCACAATATCTACAGGCGTTTCAAGCAGATTCTGTCTTGGGCGCTTGCTCTTCCTGCAACTCGATTGAGCACTTCACCCAGCCTACTGTTTCCACATTCCGTGGAAAGAACGCAACGTCTGTCGCGCAGAGGCATGCTTTTGTATGGCTCGGCGATTGTCGGGGGCTGGGCGCTGCAGAAGGGCTTTGAAGCCGTTGCGCTGGATTTCGACAGCGAACGGCTGCAGAGCACCATGCAGTCGCGCTATGGCAGTGCCGGTGTGCAGAGACTGGGGCAGTGGCTGGCGATGCTGCAGGCTCAGAAAGACAGGCCGTTGCAGCAGCAGCTGCCGGCCGTCAACACGTTCTGGAACCGCGCGGTGCTGCAATCGGAGGACAGCATGCTCTGGTCCCAGCCGGACTATTGGGCCACGCCGCTGGAGACGCTGGGCAAGGGGGCGGGGGACTGCGAGGACTACGTGATTGGCAAGTATTTCTCGCTGCTGCGCCTGGGAGTGGCGGTAGAGAAACTGCGCCTGATCTATGTACGCGCGCGCCTGGGTGGCGTGGGCAGTACGCAGAGCATTGCGCATATGGTGCTGGGCTATTACGAGACACCTGCTGCCGAGCCGCTGGTGATGGACAGCTTGCTGGACAACATCATGCCAGCCAGCCAGCGCAAGGATTTGACTCCCGTGTTCAGCTTCAATGCTCAGGGTGTCTATGTCGCGGGTGCACAGACCACGTCGGTGGACCGAATTACGCGTTGGCGCGATTTGTTGGCGCGCATGAAGCAGGAAGGTTTTTTGCCATGAATGCGATGTTCCGCAGTGCGGGCGGCGAAGCCATATTGAATGGTCGACACAGATAAGGCAGCAAGATGTCGTTGTTGAAACAACTTTTGATCAGCGTGACGGTGGCCATTGTGGCCATCTTGATCGGCACCCTGGCGTTCAGCATTGGCGCCGCGCGCCAGTATCTGGATGGGCAGTTGCAGTCCGAAAGCGAGAACGCAGCCTCGTCGCTGGCCTTGTCTCTGTCGCAGCCGGCCAATCAGGACCCGGTCACCCAGGAGCTGCTGATGATGGCCTTGTTCGATGGCGGACAGTTCAAGCTGATTCGCCTGGCCTCGCCCCAGGGCGAAACCTTGTTCGAGCGCCGGCGCGACAACGGCACGACCGAGAGTGCCGCCGCAGCTAAACCCAGGCAAAGCGCTGCTCCGCGGTGGTTTGTCGAAATGCTGCCGCTGCGCTCGCCAAAGGCTGAGCGTGTGATCAGCGATGGCTGGAAGCAGGTCGGGCAGCTGACGCTGGTGGTGGACGACAGCTATGCCAGCCAGGCGCTCTGGGGCAGCAGCGTGCGTCTGGCTGGAGTGGTTGTGCTGGCCGGGTTGGCCTGGGCTTTCTTTGTGGTCTTGCTGTTTCGCTGGTTCCGCAAGGTCTTGCAGCAGGAAATCTCGGCACAGGTTCAGGCAATTGGCCGCCAGCCGGATGAGGCGGAATCGGCGCAGCCCGTTAAGGCCGCAGTGGCCGAGCTGGTGCCGGTGCTCAGCGCCATTGCGGATACCCGTGAGCGGGTGCAGGCAACGGCGCTGGAGCAAATGGCACGTATCGAATCGCTGGAGATAGAGGTCAATCGCGATCCGGTTACCCAGCTGCCTAACCGCAAGTATTTTGTCAACGAGCTGCGCCGCGCGCTCAGCGGAGCCGATGGCCTGGCGGCGCATGGCCATGTGATGCTGTTTCGCCAGCGCGATCTGCTGGCCCTGAATGCGCAGATGTCGCGAGCCAGCGCCGATGCCTGGCTGGCTGCGATGGGTGAGCAGGTCAATCAGGTGTTGAAGAGTCATGCCGACTGCAAGGCGCAGCTGGCGCGCCTCAATGGCTCGGACTTTGTGGTGCTCATGCCGGCCCTGGCGGGGCCTCAGGCCATGTCGCTGGTGCAGCAGATCCGGCAGGTGCTGTTGTCCATGCGCGTGACCTTGAGCAGCGGTCAGTGGTGCCGCTGGAGCTTTGCCTTGACCGATTACTCGGCATCGAGCTCGGTGACCGGCGTGCTTGCAAGGCTGGACTACGGTCTGATGCGTGCCGAGAGTTCGGGCCAGGCCGAGGTGGAATATGTGGCCTACGGCGATGAAGAGGTGGTGTCCGATCTGGCCGGAGAAACCTTGTGGCGTCAAATGCTGATTGCGGCCCTGGAGGCGCAGGATGCGCTTTCCCTGTCCGTTCAGCCGCTGCAATTCAAGGGGCGCAACGGGATGCAGGAGCGCGGCGAAGCGTCGCTCTCGCTGCGCACTGCTTTCGGCGAGACCTTGATGGGATCGCTGTTCCTGCCGGTGGCCGTGCGCCTGGGCCTGTCGGCAGAGTTCGATTTGCGAGCGGTGGCCCTTGGGGCGGAGTGGCTTGAGCAAAACGATTGCGAGCTGGTCATTCGAATCTCCTTGCCATCATTGGCCCAGCCCGACTTTCTGGGCCGACTGCGTGAGGAGCTGAGTGCACAGAAGTGGGAGCATCGCCTGTCCCTGCTCTGTCTGGAGCTGGATGCGCACGGACTGACGGCCTATCCCGATGAGGTGGCCGAATTCTGCCGGGCCATGGCATTGGTCGGTGTCGGCGTGGGATTGCGCCGTCTGGATCAGCAGCCCATGGGCCTGACCAAGCTCCACACCTTGCCGCTGCGCTATGTGAAGCTGGGCAGCGAGTTCTCGGAGCAGGCCGCCCAGAGCCCCGGTGCCCTGCATCTGCTGCAAGCCATCGCCGAGACCGCGACAGCACTGGGAATCCAGGTGGTGGTCAACGACTCCGTCAATGCGGAGACCGCGCAACTGCTGCACCGGCAAAACGCGTTGACGCTGGCCGTCTGAACGGCGAATTCTCCAAAGCGTAAAAAAAGGGGCGCATGATGCGCCCCTTTTTTTGTGTGTCATGGGATCCTAATCGGTCTTGGTCTGATCGGCAATCTGGACTCGCCTGGCATAGCGCTGTGCCAGCACAGCGCAGACCATGAGCTGGATCTGGTGGAACAGCATCAGCGGCAGCACGATCGCGCCCACGGACGCGGCAGGAAAGAGCACATTGGCCATGGGAATGCCGCTGACCATGCTCTTCTTGGAGCCGCAGAAGACCAGCGTGATCTCGTCTTCCTTGCTGAAGCCAAGGCGACGTGCGCCCCAGGTGGTGATGAAAAGCACGGCGGCCAGCAGAATGCAGCACAGCACGATCAAGCCCAGCAGCGAGGGAATCGGCGTCTGTTTCCACAGGCCGCTGATCACTGCGGCGCTGAAGGCGGCGTAAACCACAAACAGGATGGAGCCCTGGTCCACCAGCTTGATGATGGAGGCGCGACGCTGCAGGAAGCCGCCGATCAGGGGGCGCATCAGATGGCCGATGACAAAGGGCAGTAGCAGCGTCATGGCAATCTTGCCAATGGCATGCAAGGCATCGCCGCCTTCCGCATTCTTGTGCAGGACCAGACTCACCAGAATCGGGGTGACCAGAATGCCCAGCAAAGTGGAGGCCGATGCGCTGCACACGGCGGCAGGCACATTGCCGCGCGCCATGGAAGTGAAGGCAATCGCCGATTGCACGGTGGCGGGCAGGGTGCAGAGAAACAGCACGCCGATATACATCTCGGTGGTGACCAGGGGCGAAAGCACCGGGCGCAGTGCCAGCCCCAGAACGGGGAACAGCACAAAGGTGGCGATGAAGATCCAGACATGCAGGCGCCAGTGGCCTATGCCCGCCAGGATGGCCTGGCGCGAAAGCTTGGCGCCGTGCAGAAAGAACAGCAGGCTGACGATGCCGGTGGTGACAAGTTCCACATATTCAGCCACCTGGCCCGATGCGGGCAGAAAGCTGGCGAAGACGACGGTGGCAATCAGTGCCAGCGTGAAGTTATCGGGGAGAAAGCGGGGGCGAGACATATTCTTGAGCTGAAGCCATCCATGCAAGGCACCGGGTCGGTGCGCGATGGCTGCGTATTGGACACGCAATCCATTTAAAAGAGAAATGGATTTATTCGATAGACCTATAATTTTTTGATATGAATATCAGTCTGCGTCAACTGCGTGCCTTTGTGGCAGTGGCCCAAAGCAGCAGTTTCAGCCGCGCCGCCGACGCCCTGGCCTTGACTCAGCCTGCCGTCAGCCGCAATGTGACGGACCTGGAGCAAGCCATGGGTTTGCTGCTGCTGCATCGCACCACACGTGAGGTGGAGCTGACCGAAGCCGGGCGCCTGTTGCTGGGCAATCTCTCACGCGTGCTGGACGATCTGGATGCCTGTCTGCTGGAGGTTCAGGGCCTGGCGACACAGCGCAAGGGCCGGGTCAAGGTGGCCAGCAGTCCCACGCTTTCCGCCCACCTGATGCCGCAATGCATTGCACGCGGCAGGCAGCAGTCGCCGGGCGTCAATATCCAGTTGCTCGATCGCATTCAAAGCGATGTGCTGCTCAGTGTGCGCAGCGGCGAGGTGGATTTTGGCGTGGTGATCGACCCTTCCGAGAAACAGGATCTGCATGCGCAGACCATTCTGGCTGAGCCCTTTTGTCTGGTCTGTCTTTCCTCGCATGGCCTGGCACGCAAGAAAGAGGTGCACTGGGCACAGCTGGCGGGCGAGTCCCTAGTGCTGCTGGACCATGCATCGGGCAGTCGCCGCCTGATCGATTCCGCGCTGCAGGCCCATGGCGCGACGGCATCGGTGGTTCAGGAGGTGGGGCATACGACCACCATCTACAGCATGGTGCAGCAGGGTCTGGGTCTGAGCGTGGTGCCGCGTCTCGCCATTCCTTCGGCCTGGGCTGCGCAGGTCGCCACTGCCGCGGCGGCTGGCGGAGCGGTCCTGGTCAGCCGTCCTCTGTTGCCCCGGGTGCAGCGCAGCATCATGCTGGTCAAGCGCCAGCAGCGTGAACTATCGCCCGTCGCGCATCTGGTCTGGGATCTGATTGCGGCAGAGGCCGTCAGCCTGCTCGACTAATAGCGGCTCAGGGTCTGAGCACAATGCGCGAATCAATCACCAGCCCTTGCGGTTGCGGCGCAACATAGACCGGCTGGGGCGGCGCTATGTACACGGGCTGGGGCGCATGGTAGGCCGCGGGACGGCTCCTGCACTTGCGCTTTTCCTTGTACTCGCCATTGCTCTTCCACTTGCGCTCCACCTTGCACTGGCCATCCCAGTACTCTTCCTTGTGCTCGCGCTTGTGGTGATGGTGGCGGTCATGTGCCAGGCTGGTCAGAGGCGCGGCAATCAGCACCATGGGCAGGCAGATGGAGACAAGAGCAAGGGTTTTCTTCATTCTGGGTAGGGCAGTCCAAGGCTGGGGCCATGGCCGTATCGGTGTTCAAAACGCTGCGAGCATAAGCGCAATGTACCGACGAGACTGTATCAATTCATGAGCGCACTTCGCGCTGTGGCTGTGCCTTGAGCGTGGGTTGTCGTTCCATGCTTATAAAAAATATGAGCGCCTTGCGCACGAAATACAGGAACTTCAAACTGTTTTTTATCTGAAATGGAGAACTGGAAAGCGGAAGAAGCTATGTATTAAGTAGCTTTTCATCGAAGGCTGTTTTGACCTGGACCACGGTAGATGCGAACCCGTGAATGCCATGGCTTCCGGGTCCAGGCATTCCTCCCGGGCAGCGGTGCCGGGATGCCTGCAAGGCCAGTTCGAAGATGACCTTGATTGCCTGACAGTACGGCACCATCAGCAGGGCGGTAGCAGCCATGCCATGGGGCGCAGAGTTCTTGGAGGGGGGTGAGGCCGGTCGCAGCCTTGCTGCTCCGGCTTCCGCATGCCTGAGGGATGTCGGTCAAGGCTGACCGCCGACTCCGTATGTAATGCAGCATCTGCCGCCAGGTGGCGCGAGCCTGCCTCAAGCGAATTCCGGGGCCAGAGCCCTGATGTTGGCGCGATACTGCTGCTGAGCGGGCGCTTGCGCAGTGCCGAAGCTGGTGGTCTGGGCCTCCACCAGATCCGCTGCTGATGCTTAGTGACGGCGCTGCTGCGGCGCGGGATTGCTGTTGTTGGAGCGCTCGATGTGACGGAAGGTCAGGCGACCCTTGTTCAGATCGTAGGGAGACATCTCCAGCGTTACCTTGTCGCCTGCCAGCACGCGAATGCGGTGCTTGCGCATCTTGCCGCCGGAGTAGGCAATCAGCTGGTGGCCGTTGTCCAGCGTTACACGAAAACGGGCGTCCGGCAAAACTTCGTCCACTCTGCCTTGCATTTCAATCAATTCTTCTTTGGCCAAAACATTTCCTTTCAACAAAAAGGTCAGTTCAACTGGTTGTCCAGCACCATGCTGCGCCCTTCGGCGAGTGCATATTTGCTGGCCATGTCCGGGGTGTCGAACTGGCGGATAAACCTGAAAATCCGGTCATAGGTTCCGCGTCGGATGGAGACCGCTGCAGCAACCTTGCCGGAGTGAGTCATTTGGGTGAGGGCAGTCACAATGTAGTTGCCGACACGCTCTGTGATTTGTTCTGTGTGCATATCGAGTCAACGGGCGGCACCAACCCTGGGCAGGGCATGCCGTCCAATGAAAAATGAAGGAATCCGGCTCTGATGAGTCGGGATCAAATAAGCCAGCCCGCTTGCGGGTGGCTCATGCTTCTTGCCGGGGAATGCTCTGGCTGTATGGAGCCGAGCGTGGGCAACGTGAGATCTGCCTGAGAGATGCTGCGCAGGGCAAGTGCCGCGCAGCAATCCAGGGATTATAAAGCATTGCTCTTTTATGCGCAAATCGTAATGAGCCAGCTGCGCTGGCAGAGCTGGTCCTTGGGGGGCCGGCTTTTACGCATCGCGCGGCTGATAGGCTGCAAGGGTGCTGGAATGGAGGTAAAGCGCTCTTGGCACCCAGGTGGGAGTCAGTCATGCAAGAGCTGCAAGACCGCGGCAGCGCTTGCTGCAGAACTGGGAGGATTGATCGTGGAAAAAAGGCTTGGCTAATAGGAGAGGGCCGCTGGCTAGCTAAAACGCTGCAAGCCCCTGCTTGTCAGCGCCCCACGATGAAGAGGCGGTACAGCGATTCGCTGCACCATGGGATGAATCATAAACGCAATTGAGAATCGTTCGCAAATAACCCTTTGAAGTTGAGGACTAAGGGCTGAGGAAGCGACGGTCAAAGAGCCGGTCATGAACGCCGAAACCAAGGTATGCAGGCCGGCAAGCGAGAGGCGACAGACGGATTGCGGCAGAAGGCCAGACAGCCAGAGCCAGGCTGGCGGTGATCAATATTGTGGATGGCCTGCATGAGGGCGGCTTGTGCCGCTTGCCGCTAATGGGTTGAGATTTTTGCCGTCTGGCTGTCACATTTCAAAGGCAAGATGCGTAGCGCTGGGTTCTGGTTGTAGCACTGAAAGATGGCTTGACCCCTGGCGCCAATTCCAAAGCCTCGGCCTCAGTGCCGGGGCTTTTTGCTTGCCCGAAAACGCAGTCACAATGAATCGCTGGATTGCCGGACTTGCCCAGGTCTACAGGATCTTGAAAGGCAATTCCGCCTGCAGTCGAAGCTGATTCATATTGGCCTCGCCCTGGGCCTTGTTGGTGCGATGCACGCCGTAGCGCAGCTGCAAATTCAGATGCTTCGCCGCCCCCTGCTGCACCGTGTATCTGAGCAGAAGGTCGCGTTCCCAGTGCTTGCCCTGGGTTCCCGAATAGCCGAGGTAGCTGGCATACACGGCATTGAGACGGCTGTTGTCGATTCCGGAGCCTCTGGTGTAGGCAATACCCGCGCTCAACCCCGAGGTGGCGATGGAGCTCAGGTCTACATCGTATTTGAGTTGCCAGGACGCTTCGCGCGGGCCGTTGAAGTCGGACAGCTGCATGGCGTTCTCCAACCAGATGGAGCCACGGTTCACATAGTCAAACGGATTGTTTCCGTTGACCTTCTGATAGCCGATGCCGAATCTGTGAGCGCCTGCGACGTAGCTGCTCATCAGGCTCCAGGTGGTGGTGTCAATCTCGCCAGACCTGGCCCTGCCGGTATCGGTGCTGCGATAGAGGTGCAGATTGAACGACAGCGCATGCTTGTCTGACAGAGAAAGCTTGTAGAAACTTCCCAGGTACGCGGTGTTCCAGTTATCCGCGTATTGTCCGTAGTAGCTGCTCAGCGTCAGATGTGGAACGGGAGTGTCCCATGCTGCACCTACAAAGCTGAAGGAGCCGCTGGTTACGCCCGAATAGTTGCCCAGCAAGTCGGCACCGTTCTTGCGCGCATTGCGGTCGGCCCAGCCGGTAAATCGCCCGGCCTGCAGCGTGAGTGTGGGAATGTCTCTGCTGATGACTTGCCAGCCTCGATTGCTTTCCGGCAGCAATCGTGTATCGGATGAACTGAAGATCGGCGTCTTGGTCCGCATTTCGCCCACTTTCAGTTCCGTGGAAGAGATTCGAGCTTTCAGTGCAGCGCCGGCACGACCAAAGCTATCCGCAATCTCTTGCCCATCCTTGGCCACATAGCGAGGCGTTGCCCGTGCATGCCCGGCCTGCGTCCCCAGATTGATGGCGCCATAGGCATGTGCATCGAGTCCCAGGCCGAGAACGCCCTGCGTGTAGCCCGATTCGTAATTGAGCATCAGGCCGTAAGCCGATTCTCGGGCCAGTGTCTGACCTCTTTGTCCGCTGGCCGCACGAAAGCTGCTTCCTTTCTGGTAGTCGAGCTGTTCAAGCAGCATGCGGTTTTGCATATGGAGCGCAGCGCCCTCGACAAAGCCTTTGGCGTCATCTTGCGCTCCGGCAACAGCGCCACCACTGGTGCATAGCATAACGGCGCTCAGTGCAGAAAGACGGAAAGCACGGACTCTCATCGGATGGATCTTTTCAGTGGCGGCAGCAGGCCCGATGGGCCGGATTTCATTGGCCATGGTGTGGCTCTCTGGATGCTCGAGCGGCGGTCTGGGCGCGTGCAGCGATTTCCTGGAAGCGCTGCCTTGCCTGTTCAGGCACATCATCCGGTATGGATAGCTGGGGCAAGGGGCTGTCACCGACCTGGATCAGCATCACCATGCCCATTGCATAGTGGGGCTGGCACTTGACCCCGTAAAGACCTGGCTCGGTCATGGTGACCGTGATTTCCTGATTGGTCTTGCCTCTGAAGGGCGTTGCGCCTGCCGGCGCCATCCCCGGGATGGATACCGCATCGTGCCCGCTGCTGGTCGCGAGGAATTTGACGCTGTCGCCCGCTGCGATCCTGACGAACTCGGGCTCGTACGCCATGGCTGCGTGAGGGCCTCGGTTGAGCATCTTGATTTCGACGGTTTCTGCTGCGGCGAAATGCCCTGACAAACTGCAGGCAAGCAAGGCAGCAAGACGGATGGAACTGGGAGCAGACATGAGGAACTTTCGGTTTTAATGACTGGCCATCGCTTGAAAGCGCAGCACGTGGCTGCCGTCTTCCGGATCCAGCAAGGCGCGCACCTGAACCTGAAAGACTTGCTGCAGCAAATCCGGATTCAGCACCTCCAGGGGCTTGCCCAGCTGGACCAGGTGGCCCTGATGCATGACAGCCAGACGGTCGCAGGCCATGGCTTGGTTGAGGTCGTGCAGCGCGACTACCTTGGTAATGGGAAGCTCCCGGATCAGCTGCATCAGCGACAGCTGTTGGTGGATATCGAGGTGGTTGCAGGGTTCGTCGAGCAGCATCAACTGGGGCTGTTGCGCCAGAGCCCGTGCAATATGTGCTCTCTGGCGCTCGCCGCCCGACAAGGTGTTCCAGCGGCTGCCTGCTTTGGATATCAGGCCGACATCGCGCAGCGCATCTTGGACGATGCTCTGGTCGGCGGTTGACAAAGGAGCCAGCGCAGACAGCCAGGGCGTTCGCCCTAGCTCCACGGCCTCGGCCACGGTGATGGCATCGAGGGTGTCGGCGTCCTGCGCCACCAAGGCCAGCTGGCGCGCCACGGCACGCCTTGGCAGACGCCGCAGTGCCTGTCCCCCCAGCAGCACCTCGCCCGAGCTGGGCTTGAGCACACCGGATAGCAATCGCAGCAGGCTCGATTTGCCCGAGCCGTTCGGCCCTATGAGTCCCAGCATTTCGCCCGGATGCACTTGCAGGCAAACCTGCTGGACAATGGCTGTGCCACGCGTCTTCCAGCTGATATCGCATGCTTCAAGCGCGACCATGTCCGGCTTGGTGAGGGCGTCAGGCGTCATGCATGACCTCTTCGGCCTCTGAGCAAAATGCCGGCAAACACCGGCGCGCCAACCAGGGCGGTGATGACGCCAATGGGCAGAACCTGTCCCTTGATCAAGGTGCGTGAAACCACATCGGCGGCAATCAGGAAGATGGCTCCGATCAAGGCGCTGGCCGGGATCAGGCGCCCATGGCGCACGCCAACCAGCAGACGGGCCGCATGAGGAATCACCAAGCCCACGAAGCCAATCGCTCCGACCACGGAAACCATGACGGCTGTCATCAAGGCAGCTGACAGCAGCAGGGTCAGCTGCACGCGGCGCACGGGCACT
Source organism: Comamonas sp. Tr-654 (assembly GCF_011752915.1). NCBI lineage: Bacteria > Pseudomonadati > Pseudomonadota > Betaproteobacteria > Burkholderiales > Comamonadaceae > Comamonas > Comamonas sp. Tr-654. The sequence goes on along the minus strand of NZ_VWWQ01000001.1, from coordinate 1,067,708 downwards.
CCCAGCGCCGCGGCCGATTCGCTGCCGAAGGTGAACGCATCCAGAGAGCGGGCATGCATCAGACACACCAGCACTCCTGCCATGGCCACCGTTGCCGTCAAAACCGTATCGGGCCAGCGCACGCCGCTCAGATTGCCGAGCAGCCAGAACATGATGCCGCGCGCCTGCTCGGCACTGCCGGACTTGGTGATGATTAACGATGTCAGCGCATTGAACAGCTGCGAGCCCGCAATGCCGGCCAGCACGATTTGCCCGCCGTTACGCAGGCCGCCATTGCCAGCGGCATGGGCTAGCAAGGCCACCAGGGCAAATGCGCAAACCGCTCCGAGGAAAGCCCCGGTGCTCATCGATACCAAGCCCGCACCCAGGCCGGCGACCGAAACCAGCACGGCCCCCGTGGAAGCACCTGCTGAAATGCCCAGCAGGTAGGGCTCGGCCAAGGCGTTGCGCAGCAGGGACTGCAGAACCACGCCGGAGACGGCCAGCCCGGCCCCGCAGCTGGCGGCGACCAGGGCTCTGCTCAGGCGGTAATTCCAGACAATGCCCGCATTGATGGGGTCTATGACGTAGCTGGTTCCCAGCATTTGATTTGCGAGCACCTGGTACACGATGCGCGCGGAGATATCGGTCTCGCCAATCGCTATGCCGGACACGACGGTCAGCAGCAGCAAGGCCGCTGCTGCGGCCCCAAGCACGGCGGCGCGCAGCAACCGGCCGGTCGGTAGATGCGGTCTGGAAAGGCTCTGCGTGTAGGTATTCATGGCTCAGCGGCCGGGGCAAGGTGCGCCGGCATGCGGACTTCGTTGATGCCTGGCTTATTTGGAGAGGCCTTCGATCTTCAGCACCGCATTGGCAATCTGCTCCATGCCGTCCACCTGGCGGATGGAGCCTTGCAGGGCATCGGCGTCAACGATCACGATGCGGCCGTTCTTGACGGCATCCATGTGCTGGGTGACGGGATCCTTCTTGAGGAAGTCCAGCTTTTTCTGGTAGTCGTCTGCAGGGAAGCGGCGGCGATCCATGCGCGCAATGATCAAAATCGAGGGATTGGCCTTGGCAATCGTCTCCCAGCCCACGGTGGGCCATTCCTCTGCGGATGTGATGACGTTGCGCAAGCCCAGAGCTTGCATCATGTAGCCGGCCACGCCATTCTTGCCGGCCATATAGGGGTCGGCGGCCAGGTCTGCGCTGGAGAACCACAGTGCGGCAGACAGGTTCTGGAGCCCGGAGGACTTGACCTTGGCCACGGCCTGGGTCTGGCGATCGCTCAGCTCTTTGACCAGGCTTTCGCCGCGTGCCTCGACATCAAAAGCCTGGGCCAGCTGGCGAATGCCTTTGTACAGCGCTTTCACGTCGTAGCTGGCAGTACGCGTGCCGTCGGAGCCCATGAGATTGTTCTTGCCTTCGCAGTCGGCAGGCATGGCATAGGTGGCGATGCGCAGATCATGGAATTGCTCGCGCGTGCCCACCACGCCATCCTTGCCCACCATCCATTCAAACTGCGAAACCACCAAGGCGGGGCGCTTGCCGAGGACCGACTCGAAGCTGGGAATGTTGTCGGACAGGCGTGGCACCTTGTCGTTGACGGCCTTGAAGCGGGGCTGTACCGGGTTGAACCAGAGCGCTGTCCCGACGACCTTGTCGCCCAGGCCAAGTGCATAAAGCATTTCGGTGCCGGCCTGACCTATGGTGACCACCGAGGTGGGCGCCTTGTCGAGAGTGAGGGTGTAGCCGCAGTTTTGCAGCTGCACGGGAAAGTCGGTTGCATGAGCGGAAAATGCGGTAGCGAGCAGGGCAGTGCTGGCAAGGCTTCGAAGCAGCATCGGAATATCTTTCCAGAAGTGGCGAAAAGCACCTTGGAAGACATAGCAGGACACGCGCCTGAACTTTGCCTTGAGTGGCAGCAGGTTACCGGAGCGATGAAATGCTCACTTCCCGGACACCCCGCCGGCAATGAATGGTTGGTGCTCTGGCAGGTCTCCTGACTGGCAAATCATCGCTGGCTCATCGCCTTCCCAAACAGATGTTCAGTGGCTGTGTGATGGCTGGCTCATTGCCTACAGTTGCGGGGGCAGTTCCATTTCACGGGCCGGCCCCGAAGGTGCCTGACCCCTGGATTCCCTCATGCATTCGCCGCTGCGCACGCATGTTCTTGCGAAACCAAAGTTGCGGTAATGTAGCTGATTTTGTAGCAACAGTCCCAAGCCAAGACGACGAATGAGCCCGGATTGCCTCTCCATGCCCCGCTTGCAAGACATTTTCATCCAGCGCGTTCGTGAATTGCATCAGGTTCACAGTTTTGTGCAAAGCGCACGTGTTTCCATGTTCGGCGGGCGCATCGCTTCACTGGAAATTCCCGAGGATCTTCGCCATTTTGAAGAGACCTATCTAGCGGGTAGCGGCTGCATGCTGGCGGCTCTCGATGCTGACCAAAGAGTGCAGGCCACGATGGCCTGCCGGGACTATGACGGCAGATTTGCGCAACTGGATTTCGGACCGCTGAAGGTGGTCGAGGTCGTGCGCCTGTTTGTCGCTCCGCAATTCCGACGCTCAGGTCTGGGGCAGGCGATGCTGGATGTGCTGATGCGCCATGCTCTGGCCCAGCAGGTGCAAGTGCTATATCTGCACACCCATCCATTCCTGCCAGGAGCTCTTGAGTTCTGGCAAAGACAGGGCTTTGCGGTGATCGAGCGCGAAGACGATCCACTGTGGCAGACCATTCATATGCAGCGTCTCATGTGAAGCTTGAAAGGGATGTCCAAGGCTCGGGCTGTCGACCGGGTCCTTGGCGTGCGCACTGGACGCGGACGTGAAATCGAGCATGTCTGTGTCAGACACCGGGTATGAGTTGTTATGATATTGATAATTCGATATCAATAAAGCAAACAACTTGTCTTCTCTGTCTTCTCCACCAGCAAGTGCTGGGCGTCTGCAATCGATCGATGCGCTGCGTGGTCTCGTCATGCTGTTCATGTTGCTCGACCATGTTCGTGAAACCTTTTATCTGCATCTGCAGGTTCCCGACCCCATGGTCGTGGCGGACACTCCGCCTGGCCTGTTTTTCCCGCGCATGCTGGCCCATTTGTGTGCGCCGGTATTCGTGTTTTTGACGGGCCTGGGGGCGTACCTGTATGTCAGCCGGCATGCCGAGGCTACTCAGGCGCGCACCGCATCCGGCTTTCTGTGGCGGCGCGGCCTGTTCTTGGTGCTGCTGGAGGTGACGGTCGTCAACTTTGCCTGGACCTTCCAATTTCCTCCCGCCAAGATCTTTCTGCAGGTGATCTGGGCGATCGGTCTCTCCATGCTGGCCCTGTCGGTGCTGGTTTGGCTGCCGCGGAGGGCCTTGCTGCTGCTGGGACTGGTGCTGGTTGTCGGGCACAACCTGCTCGATGGTCTGCATTTTCCTGCGGGCCACGTGATGCATATACCCTGGGCGATCCTGCATGACCGTGGCTGGCTGGAGCTGGCGGGAGTGCAACTGCGCACGTCCTATCCTCTGCTTCCCTGGATCGGCGTGATTGCTCTGGGCTACGGTATCGGCCCGTGGTTTGGCAAAGGCTGTGACTCGGTGCAGCGCAGCCGCTATCTGCTGAGGGCAGGCATTGCCTGCCTGTTGGGTTTTGCGCTGCTGCGCACGCTCAATGTTTATGGCGATGCGCCCTGGCTGGCCGGTGCGAGTGCGCTGCAGACACTGATGTCCTGGTTCAACGTCACCAAATATCCGCCTTCACTGCTGTTCCTGATGTTGACGCTCGGTATCGGCCTGCTGCTGCTGTACGCCTTCGAGAACGCCGCAGGCCGCACTAGGCTGCAAATGCTGGCGACTTTGGGGGCCGCCCCCATGTTCTTTTATGTGCTGCACCTTTACGTGCTCAAGTTCATGTATCTGGCGGCAGTGGCGTTCTGGGGGGCCAACCAGGGACAGTTGTTTGGACTGAGCAGCCTGCTTTGGCTGTGGTTGATCGCAGCGTTGCTGGCCGTGGCCCTGTATCCCGCAGTGCGCTGGTTTGCTGCACTCAAGCAGCGCCGGCGCGACATTACCTGGCTCAAGTACCTCTAGGATCGAGCCACGGCACAATACTGCCTCCTGTCGCTATTGACTCCGCCTCGTCACGATGAACACCTCCAAGCAACGATCCACCAAGCAGCGTGCGGCCATTGAGCAGGCCATGGCAGAGGCCGACAGGCCGCTTGCGCCACAGGAGGTACTGGAGTTGGCGCAGGCAACCTTACCCGGGCTTGGCATTGCGACCGTGTACCGGGCACTCAAGGCGATGGCCGAAGAGGGATTCCTTCATGAGGTGCACCTGCCAGAGCGCACCCCCATGTATGAGGTGGCAGGGCACGGCCACCATCATCACTTCCAATGCACGGTCTGCCAGCGGGTGTTCGATGTGCATGCCTGCCCCGGCAATCTGGCGAGCTTGGCGCCAGCGGGATTTCTGGTCGACAGCCATGAAATCACGCTGTATGGCCGCTGCCGTGACTGTGCAGCCTGAACTCGCTGTTCACCGGCCATGGCCTGTCTGCGGTGTCGGTTCCTGAGGAGCGCAACGGCGACTTGACCGCTGCCAACTGTTTCAAGGTAGCCGTTCGCAGGTGGATTTCCGGTGGTGGCAAAGAGCGCTTGGATGGCGTTGACAACGCTTGATACTTCCAATGTCGAGCGCTTTGTTGGCATTCGGTGCATGGCCTGCGCCTTGTGCATCAGCTAGGTCTTTGCCCTCGGCTCACGAACCAATTGTCCGGTGATCTTCTGGCAAGCACAGGGCTGGCAAATGACGGGCGTCCCGCCTTGCCAATCTATGGGTGATGAACAGGTGCAGAGCCTGGCTTGAGTCGGTTCCCGTCGGGCAGCCGCGTCGCTTCCGGCGAAGTGGGGGCGCTATCCCTGCCGGAGCCTGGAAGCTCTGCAGGCAGGTCATGGGGCACAATCAATCACAATTGCTCCATACTGTAGTGGAGTGCTTGCCAACACGGTGGATATTCGAATGGCGCGTAGTGGTACTCTCATCAACCAGGTCATGTCGCATATCCGGGCTGGCATTGCTTCTCGAAGCATCCTGCCCGGAACGCGGCTGCCCTCGATCCGTCAGCAGGCCCGACTGCTGAAAATGTCGGTTTCCACCGTGGTGGAAGCATATGAGCGATTGGCTGCAGAAGGCGCTGTCGTATCGCGCCCCGGTGCCGGTTTCTATGTCAACGGGCCCGTGGCGCCGCTTGCCTTGATGAAGCTGGGGCCCAGGCTCGACCGTGTTGTCGACCCCTTGTGGGTGTCGCGTCAGTCGCTGGAGAGCGACCCGGCATCGCTGCGGCCCGGTTGTGGCTGGTTGCCGCCCACATGGATGTTTGAGGACGGGCTGAGGCGAGCACTGCGGGCGCAGGCGCGGGGCTCGCTGTCGGAACTGACGGAGTATTCGACACCTCTCGGGAACCCGGCTTTGCGCCAGCTTCTGGCCCGTCGCATGGCTGCCACGGGTATCGATGCGTCACCTGAGCAGGTGATGCTGACGGAATCAGGAACGCAGGCAATCGACCTGATTTTCCGTTTTCTGCTGAAGCCCGGGGACAAGGTTCTGGTTGATGATCCCTGCTATTTCAATTTCCATGCCCTGCTCAAAGCCCATCAGGTCCAGGCTATTGGAGTGCCTTACACGGCGCAGGGACCGGATCTGCCCTTGTTCGAAAAGGCTCTTCAAGAGCATTCACCGAGGCTATACATCACCAATTCTGGCATTCACAACCCGACTGGAGCAGCCCTGTCTCCACTCGTTGCCCACAGACTGCTCAAGCTCGTTGACAACTCCGGGCTGGTGATCGTGGAGGACGACATCTTTGCGGATTTCGAGAGCACCCACGCGCCCAGACTGGCTGCGTTTGACGGGCTTGCACGCGTCATCCACATCGGCAGCTTTTCAAAGACGGTCTCGGCATCCGTACGTTGCGGATTCCTGGCTGCCAGGCCAGAGTGGATCGATGCGCTGGTCGATCTCAAGATTGCCACGAGCTTCGGTGGAGGCCGTTTGGCGGAGGCTCTCATTCTGAAGACGCTGACGGATGGCGGTTACAGAAAGCATATGGAAACAGTGCGTCAGCGACTGTCGCAGGAGATGGAAAAGGTGGCCGGTCGTTTGCAGAAGATGGGGGTCAGGCCCGCCTTGATGCCGCAGGCGGGCATGTTTCTTTGGTGTCGGCTGCCGCAAGGCATAGATGCCGCAGCGCTTGCACGCACCTGTCTTCACGAGGGCGTGGTGCTCGCACCGGGCAATTCCTTTAGCCAGTCCCAGTCGGCCGGAGACTTTCTGCGCTTTAACGTTTCACAGTGCTCCGACGAGCGTGTTTTTTCCGTCCTGGCGCGAGCACTGAAGCGCCCGGCTATGGGCTAGGTCCAGGACCAAGCTAACGTTCTGTACGGGTTTTTATTGAATACAGTTTCTTTAAACTGTGCTGTTTTGTACATGGTTGATGCACAGGCGTCATGATGTACTCAAGGCTCAATTGAGGAGCCTTGAATGGAGAAAAGCACTGGCGGATGGGTCAACGGGATGATTGGCGTCGCCATCTTTGCCGGATCGTTGCCTGCCACTCGCGTGGCCGTCGCAGATTTGAATCCCACATTTCTGACATGCGCGCGCGCTGCCGTTGCAGCGCTTTTGGCCTGGTTGCTGCTGCTTTTGCAACGCGAGCGCCGGCCATCGTTGGCCGATCTGCCATCACTGGCAATTACCGCGGCGGGCGTGGTCGTCGGATTTCCATTGTTTACAGCGCTGGCGCTGCAGCACGTGACTTCGGCGCACTCCATCGTATTTGTCGGCTTGTTGCCGCTGTGCACCGCTGCCTTTGCCGTGCTCCGCGGTGGCGAGCGTCCTCGGCCGCTGTTCTGGGTCTTCTCGGCAGCGGGCGCAGCGGTGGTTGCAGGTTATGCGGCAATGGCAGGGGCGCAGGCATCCCTCACCGGCGATTTGCTGATGCTCGCCGCCGTCGTCGTTTGCGGCATGGGCTATGCGGAGGGCGCTCGTCTGTCGCGCAAGCTAGGGGGCTGGCAGGTCATCAGCTGGGCGCTCATCCTGTCCTTGCCTGTGATGCTGCCTCTCGCGCTGTGGACGACTCCGCCGACCTTGGCGAATGTCGGCATGCACGCCTGGCTAAGCTTTGCCTATGTGGCACTCTTCAGTCAGCTCATTGGATTTGTGTTCTGGTATCGCGGCCTGGCTCAGGGCGGCATAGCGGCAGTCGGTCAGCTGCAGCTTCTGCAGCCTTTTATGGGCCTGGGCCTTGCGGCTCTGCTGCTGAACGAGTCCGTGAGCTGGTCGATGCTTGTCGTGACTTTGCTTGCGGTGGTCTGTGTCTCCGGCGCCAAAAAGTATGCCTGATGGGCATGCCGCGGCCATGGCATTTCGGGGCTGCCGATTGTGTGAGCAGGTCGAAGCCATGGCTGGCGCCGATGTGAGCCCTGCAGCGACTTGAGGAGCAGCAAAGCCGTTGCATGATTCATGCTGGCTCGAAGACCGCCGTGGGCCCAGCCAATGCCAGGCAAAGCCTGGTCGGATACGACTATTCGAGCTTCAGGCTGCTCCGGCTTTTGCGTGCCAGTTCGACGAAGGCGAGGGCAGCCGGCGAGAGCTTGTCAAAGCGCAGTGCAGCCAATGCGATTTCACGGCGGCAACGAGGCTTCAGCGGGCGATAGACCACACCCGCAGGTGGGGCTGGTAGAGCCAGACGCGCGGCAATGGTGACGGCACTGCCTTGTGCGACAAAGCCCATCATGGACGTGAGCTGCTCAAACCTGAATAGCGTTCTGGGTTCGGCCCCGTGGGTGGCCAGAAATGCGTCGATATGGGGGCCTGAGCCAGCGCTGGTTCGGATAAAGGGCTGTCGGTGCAAGTCCATGGCGCCGATGGCGGATCGGGACGCCAGGAAATGCGTAGCAGGCAGCACTGCCACCAGTTCGTCTTTGCCCAGGGTCAGGGTGTCGAAGCGTTCATCGGGCAAGGTGACAAAGCCCAGTTCCACGCGCCGCTCCAGCAACCATTGAATGACCACGCTGTCGGTGGCTTCCGCAATGTGTACCTCGACCAAGGGGTGCTTCTGCTGAAAGTGTGCCAATAGCTTGGGCAGCAGCTGCAGCGACGAAGTGGCGCCAAAGGACGCAATGCGCAAGCGGCCCCGGGCAATGCCGTGTTCTGCACCAGCTTCCTGCTGCAATGCCTCTTTTTGCTGAAGGATGTCGTTGGCACGGATCAGTAGCCGGGTGCCCACCTCGGTCAATGTCGCGGCAGCGCCTTCCCGCTTGACAAGCGTGACACCCAGCTCTGTCTCCAGCTGTTTGATGGCATGGCTGACGCCACTTTGAGAAATACCGAGCACGGCCGCCGCGCGCGAGAAACTGCCCATCCGGGCGAGTGCGGCAAAGACTTCGAGTTGCGTGAATGTCATGAGTTTTTGCTCATTCGACGATGAGTTCCGATTAGCAGATAGTAGCTGGCATGAACACCTCACGAACCTCAACCCATATGGGACTGATTGCCATGGCTGCCCTGTGGGGCGCTTCCTGGCCATGGGGGCGCATCGTCGCCCAGGCCATGTCCCCGCTGGCGGCAGCCAGCCTGCGCTTCTTGCTGGCCAGCCTGTTGCTGGTGTTGTGGCTGTATCGCAGCGGCCGCATGAGTGCATTGCGCACCCTTGGGGGGAGTCAATGGATGGGCCTGGCCTGTGCTTGCGCCGTAGGGGTGCTGGGCTACTCGGTGTTCTTTTTGCTGGCGCTCAAAACAGTGCCTGCAGGCAAGGCGGCTACGGTGGTGGCGCTTAATCCGGTGCTGACCATGCTTTTTGCGGTGCTGCTGTTTCGTGAACGGGTGAACACCGTCATGTGCTTGGGCCTGGGTTTGGCCGTCACGGGTACCTTGTATGCGCTCAGTGAGGGCGCTCCAGCCGCTCTGATGTCTTCTTCTGGTGTCGGAGAGTGGCTGCTGCTGGGCTGCGCTGCTTGCTGGGTCGCGTACACCTTGATTGGACGCGTCGTGCTGACGAGCGTGGATGCGCTTACCGCGACAACGGTAACTGCCTGCATGGGAGCGGTGCTGCTGTTGGTGGCGAGTTTTGTGCTGGAGGGGGGCCCTGCATGGGCCGGCTTGTTGAAGGCGCCTCCTGCGGCCTGGTGTAGCCTGGTGGCTTTGGCGGTGGGTGCCACGGCACTGGCATATGCTTGGTATCTGAAAGGGGTACAACAGCTGGGTGCCGGAGCGGCTGCCGCATATATGGCCCTGGTGCCACTGTTTGGCATGTTGTGGTCAAGCCTCTGGCTGCAGGAGCCCGTCACAAGCTCGTTGCTGGAAGGCGGCGCGGCATCCATTCTGGGTATGTTGTTGATGAATGCGGGGCGTATGAGGATGGAGAGAGAAGTCCCTGCGACGAATGTCTGACTTGACATGGATTCAGGCACTTGATGCAGCCCATTCGCCAATGCACCTCCGCCAGGAGGTCTATATCCTGATGCTCGTTGGACTGTTCATGTTTTCTCGCAGTCGAGCCAATTGCTCTGCGAGTGACCCGAGATGCCAGGGCCCCACCTCAGCGCGCCCTTGCTGCTCTCGTTCGTTTCGTGCTGCCAGGTGCAGCGAATTGCAGAATTGAATCCGAATGTCGCCGGCTCCGGCGAATCGCTTGACCATCGGTGCGGCAGATTAAGCGCCACGGCGGGAGTCCGTACCGGATTGCAGGCTCCCAACCGGATCAGGACATGCGGTCATCCGAGACCGTGGCAGGTAGACGTTGCAGGCCGTGACCAAACCAGCCAATGCGCTCCGTCTGGCGCACATCGAGCTGGGGTACGTAAGGCTTGATGTCTATCACGGGGGTGCCGTCCAGCATGTCGTTGCCGCGAAAGCGCAATATGCGCTCATTCAAGTGCACCAGCTTCACGATGGACAGACCAATCCTGTTGGGTCGGGCCGGAGCGCGCGTGGCAAACACCCCGTGGCTTACGGTATCCATAAACGGCACGACTTCCAGCTTCTCCACGGCCTGGTGTAGATGGGTGAGCAGGATGAGAAATTCAAAGCCTTCGATATCACGCAACCCTGCGGTGAATTCTTCGAAGATCTCCAACTCGCCTTCCGCATCGGCCGCCGCCACGGTCTGTATCGGCATGCCCTGCGTGCTTTGAAAAGGGCTATGGATGATGCCAATGGGGCGTAGGGTGATGGTGTCTGTCATAGGCGGCGATCTCTTGTTTCCTGATGTTATATTCCGTCGAATATAACGTGCGCGCTGCACTACAGCGTCATCATCTACTGAAGTTTTGAATGTCGAATGCTGTTGCCAATACCGCTGGCCTCTTCCATCTGAATCGAAATCGAGAGTTCCATTCTTCGCGACGCGTCTTCGCTCGCAACCTGCTGGGGCTGACCTGCGCGGCCACGCTGCTTGCCAGCACACCCGCAAGGGCCGCCGAGACCGTACTGGTTGCCGCTATGGGAGGCTATCGCAAGCCGGTGCTTGAGCTGATAGAGGCGTTTCGCAAGGAAACGGGAGTTGAAGCTCAGGCTGCCTTCGGGCATATCAAGCAGATCGAGACCCAGGCTCGGCAAAACCGGGAAGTCGCCTTTCTGATTGGTGACAAGAGTCTGCTGGAACCCACCGGGCTTTTCAGCCGCTTCGACCGTCTCGGGACAGGCCGTCTGGTTCTGGTGGCCCGCAAGGGCAAGTCGCTAAGCAGCCCTGAGGATCTGAAAGACGCAGCCTTCGGCCGGGTTGCACTTCCTCATCGTACCCGGACTGTATTTGGCGGTGCGGCTGATGCTTGCGTGAAGCGGCTACACCTTGCCGATGCGCTGTCGTCCAAGCTGCTCGAGGTTGAAGGCGTGCCTCAAGTAGGGAGCTACATAAGCTCTGGCGAGGTTGATGCAGGGTTTGTGAACAAGACCGAGGCATTGGCGCTTGCCGGTCGCGCAGGCCCCATGCTCGAACTGCCCCAGAGTTGCTACGACCCCATAGAAATATCGCTCGGCACCGTCAGGGATCGTGCACTTACCGAGTCGCAGAGCCGGTTTCAGGCCTTTATGCAAGGTGACACTGCCCGGCGCATCATGACCGCCAATGGCCTCTGAGCTTTTGGCGGACTGATTTGCTGCCCGAGACCTGCGCCTGGACGTCCTTTCCGCTCACTCTGAAAGTGATGGGTTGGAGCGTGCTGCTGCAACTGGCGCTTGGCGTCCCACTGGCCTGGGTCCTGGCTCGTTGCAACTTTCGCGGCAAGGCCTTGCTCGATGCACTGGTGACCTTGCCCCTCGTCTTTCCGCCGATCGTTATTGGCTATGTACTGCTGTTACTGCTTGGGAGAGAAGGCTGGCTGCTGGCCTGGCTACCGCAGGATTGGAGGCCGCATTGGGTCTTCAGTGAAACTGGCCTGGTCATTGCTGCGGTGGTCGCTGGCCTGCCGCTAATGGTCAAACCTGCTCAAGCTGCCTTCGCCGAAATCGATGACTCATTGCGTGAGGTGGCTGCGACGCTGGGGGCACGACGTTGGCAAGTGATCATCAAGGTCGAGTTACCGCTGGCAAGACTTGGCATCTTGGCTGGCCTGGTACTGGCCGCCGGGCGGTCGATGGGGGAGGTCGGCATTTCGCTGATGCTGGGAGGCAATATCAGCGGGCGCACCGAAACCCTGTCGCTGGCTGTCTACAACCATGTGCTCGGGTCAGAAGCAGACTGTGCCAATGCGCTGTCCCTGGTGCTGGCCGGACTGGCCGCGCTGGCGTTTTTCTTGCTGCGGAAGTTCGAGCGGGCAATGGCGAAGACAGGTTGAGGCCTGCTTTCATTCCTCCTGCCAGCGTTACTCGCATGGCCGGGAAACCTGTCTGCAGTATGCACTTTCGGGGAGGTTGCACAAAGCTCAGTGGGGCTTTTGCGACCCGGCAACTGCTGTGCTGGGCACTGAATCGCGGCAGTCGTTGCGCTGGACCGGCTCTGGTACGCCAGGGCCCCAGACGGCTCTTACCGCATCGAGCATGGTAGGCTTTCGCGGCGGCGGGGTCACAGCAACACTGCCCAGGCTGATGAATCCTGCCAGATACTCCGTGGACTCGACTCCCAGTTCCGTGCAGAGCAAGGAGTCGAAGCAGCGCTCGCCGCTGAGCATGATGGCGCCATAGCCGAGCTGATGTGCTGCATTCAGGAGGTTGCCCAGTGCGCAGCCGGCTGCCAGGCATTGCTCACGCTCCGGCACCCGCATGCGCAGCTTGGGCGATATGACGAAAGCCAGCAAGGCCGGGCTGCGCATGGCGTGCTCGCGGGCACGCTTGACATCCTCAGCGGAAGCCAGAGGATCGCGCCTGAGCTTCTCCTGTTCAAACAAATCTGCCAGCTTCGCGCGGGAATCAGCGGGAAATACAAGCACACGCCAAGGGTGCAAGCCGCCATGATCTGGTGCGCTGAGTGCAGCTTCGATCATCAGATCGATCTCTTGGCGATCTGGTCCCGGTGCCTCAAGTCGCTTCGGGGAGACGGAGCGTCGCTCCAGGAGAGGGGCAATCGCCTTCCTGCTATTTGAAGCGGCAAATACATGCTTGAGCGTGGAAAGCGCTTCGGACAAGTTTTGCGCCCAGGCAACAACCTTCTCGCCTTCAACCGTGAATCCGCGAAAAACTGCCCCTGTCTTGATCAGGGCACAGCCGTATTCGCGTTCGACGCCTGCCACTGCTTTTTTCAGCTGGGCTTGAGAGAGTTGACATGCGGCGGCTGCGGCCGCCCAGTCCTGCTGCCGATGGAGGGCCAGCAGGTAGGAAATGTGATCTTGCTGCACTAAAGCCCTCTACTCGACATGATCGTTGTGGAATACGAACAGGCAATGGGGTGGTCGAACCAGCCCATGAACGGTGATTGGTGCCAGCGGGTTGATCATGTCCTGGCGGATGGCGTGCGCATCTTCTCGAACTGATGCTTGCCTTCGCAGGGCTATGCCGGCCGGCGCATATCTCTCAGGAGGCAGCATTCAGTCATCAGCCCCTGAATATCGAATCAAAGGACGTAACAGAGGCTTGAGCGGGTCAGGCGTATTGTCCAGTTCGGACAGCGCATCGGCATGCTCATACAAGGCAGCGGCCACACTGGCAGGGTAGGCCTGATGCCGGCCGGCTACTTCAAGGCGTGTGTAGAGCGCCGATGCAATGGTCTTGCGTTGCTCTGGTCGGTCGAGGTGAAGTCCCCATATGGACTCCTCCAGCAGTATTTCCAGCACCTGCAGTCGCTCTTCGAGGCTGAGTTTTTCGCTGCCCATATGGATCTCAATTCACGTAAGCGCAAGGGTTCGGGAGGCAGGAGCAACGGAGTGCAAAACCAATCGCTACACGCCCGGTAGACGCAATCTGCCAAGTCGGCTTTCGTTATATCTCAGTATATATTACGAAGAGTTGAGCTTTGCTCCCCATGTCGGGATGAAGACTTGTGACGCGGTTTGCTACCCGGGCCGCCGAGCATGGTTCGATGCGTTCAGCGTCCTGTTGCCGCGCTGCATGGGCGGCGCTGTGCTGTGAAGTTCATGCTGAAGTGATCGGGAGCGCATGCTTTGCATGCGGCCCATCTGGGGCCGCGGCATGCCGGCGACGCCAGCCTAGCTGCTGCGGACCATGGCGACCAGCTGGTCCAAGTCGGCTTCACAGGCCTTGAGAGCATGCTGCTCGATGCGCCGATACAGGGCGATGACCTGATGGCCTGTTTCGGTGAGCGCGGTACCACCGCCATGAGAGCCGCCGGTGGATGTGACCACCGCGGGGGTCTTCAGCGCCTGATTGATGCCATCAACCAGCAGCCAGGCCCGGCGATAGGACATGCCCAGGGATTTGGCGGCTGCAGCAATGGATTTTGTGCCGTTGATGGCTTCCAGGAGCTCGATCTTTCCGGGGCCAATGGCAATGATGTCATCTGCCATCACACGCATGCGAAGCTTCACCACTGGTGCAGCAAGATTGGAGCTTGAAGGTGTGTGAGACATGTAGTTTGAAATCGAGAACCGTGAAGTGACTGGATACGCAGTCTAACCATCCCGCTTGAGCAGGGCTATTACTGCGCATCATGAAGGATCGGGAGGCGGGCTCTGCGCCAATTCCTGCCGAAAAGAGGAACGTGCGACGACTCATTGCGCAAGGCGTCGGAGACTCGAACAGCGTGGCTGTCTTCGGGTGAACTTCTCGGAAGTCTGCCTTGCTGTTCGGCGCGCGCGAAGCCTATCTTCGCCTCATTGGTCAGTCACGCTGGAGCAACTGCGCGCGACGCCAGGCGTCAACAGAGCCTTGGTGGAGCAGACAGGAAATCTGCACGCGCCGCAAAGCCATGGACGTAAAAAAGTGAGCGTGTGGCGTATGAAAATAAAAGAATTTAGGTACTTTTCATAGTGAAGTGTATATATAGAGTACGTAAGAAGCTCACTTTTTAATAAGAGCAGCCAGGCGCAAAGCGTGAGACTTTGCATGGCATGCCTCGTTTCACAGTCAGATGAGAAGCAGGTATCTAAGCACTATCGATCAAGGAGGGAAGATCCATGAAGATAGGTCGGCACAAATATCTCCGAACGGTTCAACGCGTTGATTGAGAGGAGGCGCATGGCCGCGTTGATTTAAGTCAGCAAGCATTCAACAGGGGCGACGACTTCCCGCTAAAAATATTACGCTGGTTTACTCACACTCTTTAGGACGCGTCTGGTGTCAAAAATTACAGTGGAAAAATACGTGGCCGGAACTTTGGAAAACAGCTTTGGAGTCCCTTTATTCGCGGTGAATATTCTGGCTCAGCTTCTACCGGCTTCCGCCAGCAAAGAGCTTGCAGGTCGGGGCATAGACCTCCAAGCCATTCTCAATGCCAGACAACAGGGCACGTCATATCGCTCTTCAGTTGAGGTGACAGAGGATGGCGTAGAAAAAACGGTGGTCATTTCAGTTGCATAGGGCTCAGCGCTCGCACCGGCAGCTTGCCATGCACGGTCCTTCAGGCACCAGGTTACGTTGCAAGAGTCGGTGGCGCCTATTGCCCGTGTGGATGCCGACCACTGACCAGCAAGAGCGCGGAGGCTGAAGTTTGACCTCAGTGCAATATGCACTGTGCGGCGGTATGTCCGAATGCCACTAACGGTGTGGCTGCAAGGCAGGCACCACTGGCGGCACCGATAGATCACACCATCATTGATTCGGCAGATGACAGGAATTCCAGCGCATAGACTGCGCTAAGTGCTCAAGATATGGACCGGGTATCACTCCCAGCCTGAAGGCAGTCCACATCCGAAGACTCGGTTTGATTACCGATATTCCAGTGTCACCACGCGACGTAGATGCATGGTGTTTACCCCGGTGCCTGCAGTTGACGGCAAGTCCGACATGCTTACCTTCACCAGGCTCTCGGTTGCAGGAACAGGCTTGGCTCCGGACAGGGAGCAGCTGATCTGTGGCTTGGCTTGAGCTTGGGTACCAAGCTCGGTGACTTGGCAGTGCCTGGATTCCACGATTGAGCCAACGAATTGGATGGCTCCACTGGCTGCTTGGGTCACAGACGGAACACACATTTGAAGTGCAACAGCAAGCATTGGTAGACAGATTTTCATGACTACTCTACTTTCTGGATCGTTTGAGGAAAAAGCTCTTCACATTCGTGGATGACCAAAAAATCACTACTCCAATTTGTGTGCGTTTTTGTGCTGACTGCGGCTGCAATGGGCTATCTGCCGGTGTATTGCACGATGCTTCCGTGCTGTTCAGGCACTGATTGGCCGTTGCGTTCCTTGTGATGTTCTGGTCTGAAGTCGACGTGGATATCAGTAGCTCAGTGACGCACTGTTGCTATGTAATTTAGGTGATGGCCGAGGTTTGCCCGATTTGTTCGAAGGGCTGTGTAGTCTTGCGCCGACTGAAACTTCCTGGCTGTCAACCATCATGGTTCATGAGGCTCTCGATGCCTGCGGCGGTTCGTTCTCGGCAGAATGGGCAAGACTGAAGGAATCTGCAATGCGTGACGAATTACTATCTATGAGTGGTCATGACGCATTCCACGCAGGACACGCCACGGAGCTGCCTCGTGAGTTTGGACATTTGCAGGCCATCCTCGTGTTTGAATCGGGCGTGAAAGATATGCCAGCTTGGGTGTGCCAGGTCCAATCCGTATCCGAAAGCCGCGGGCGATCCGGCGCTGTGGAAACAGGCCTTGGCTGGCCGACGTTCGCATGCGCCGATGATCGAGCTTTCCGTTATCAAGGTCTGATGTGGTGACATCTTCAGGTTCCGAGCCGACAGCACTCCCTGTTTCTCCCGAGAGCGGCTGGCGCTTCACGTTTGCTCACGTGTTGAACGTTTTGAGCATGTGCGCAGCCTTGCTGCTGATCGTCAGCATTTCACTGGAGGCCTTCTCCGGCAAGGTCTTTGTGGAGGGAACAGTGTATGAACGCATCCAGCTGTGGGTCTGTCTGTACTTTCTGCTCGACTTCTTTTTGCTGATGCTGTTGGCGCCTAAAAAGATGCGCTTTCTCTTGCGCCACTTTTTGCTGGTGCTGCTGTCGATTCCTTATTTGAGCCTGATTCAGCTGTTCTCACTGTCGTTCTCGGCTGAGGTTCTGTATGTGCTTAAGTTCCTGCCCATCATGCGTGGCGGGGCCGCCCTGGTGGTACTGGTCAAAATGGTGGTCGCCAACAAGATCACGGGGCTCTTTGTCGCGTACCTGGTGAGTTTTTTCTCCGTGGTTTACTTCCAGACGCTGATCTTTTTTGTTTTTGAGAACGGAGTGAATCCTCTGGTAAAGACCTACTACGACGCGCTGTGGTGGGCTTCCATGACGGTCACCACCGTTGGCTCCAACATCGTTCCCGAGACAACTCTGGGCAAAGTCTGCACTGCGCTGCTGGCGACATGTGGAATGACAATCTTCCCCATATTCACGGTCTACATCACCTCCCTGGTGCAGCGCATGAACCAAAGCCGTTAGAGCATTTTCCCTGTCTGTGAGGAGCAAGGCCCGGGGACAGTCTCAGGCCAGCGCAGGCATGGCAAGACCGTTCGTGTGCCAGGCCCTGTGTACCGGCGGTGCTGCACTCCAGGCATCTCGCACGATGCCTCTGTCTCATTGATGGAATGAAGGCGCTGTCCATGCACGCTGGTTAGCTCAAGCCAGAGCCGCTGGCATTCCTCATTCCTTGACGCCGGGCCGGCTGTGGCTTAGCCAATTGGCGCGTCTTGCTTTCTGGCCGCTCAGGATGGTGGACACCCGGGGCATCTTGAGTATCGAGCGAGTTCATGCCTCCATAGGCTACTGAAATGATGGACCCCGTGCAGGGCCGGGTTCCGAGGTACTGCCTGGTGGCTTGTAGCTGCCTGTCGGAGAAGGCGGTCTTGATTCTGGCCGGGCTGCGTAGCTGCTCCGAGTTCCATGTGGTGATGGCGCTTGCTTATCCAGTCACATGGCCCTGCATATGGGTCAGCCGGTATCGGCAGTGAGGCGAGGGCTACTTCTGCCCCGCGCTGCGCCTTCTTCATCTGATTTCCCTTTTTGATGGGCTTAACAGGTCTTTGTGCTCAAGGACCGGCTGCCGCCGTGGCATGAGTTGATGAGTTGCAAGCCGCATCTGCGGCTGGCATTGCTTGAAATGGAAAAGAACCCACCGTCACCATGGACGGTTGATGTATCACCTATGAGACAAGATGTAATATCTCTATTTAGTTACAAAAGATACATAAAGACACGTTATTTTTAATGACGTGGATCGAGTTTTCTTGTCAATAAAGGATCGCTATGGGCTTTTTGAAAGATATGAAACTGAGCAGCATGCTTGCCTTGGGATTCGCAACTGTGATCCTGATCGGCTTCCTGGTCGCTGCTTATGCTCGGCTTCAGTTGGTACAGGTCGGCGAGGAGGTACAGGTGCTTTCGCAGGAGCGTGTGGCCAATATGCTGCTGCTGCAGGAGCTGCGAGACGATATCGGCCTTGTCGAGCGCCAGGTGCGCAACCTGGCCCTGCTGACCGACCCTGCTCAGGTGGCCGAAGAACACGCACGCTACACCAGCGTACGCAAGCATGCCGCGGGAGTGATTGAGCGACTGCGTACCAACCTGAAATCGGCCGAGTTGCGTGTCCACATGCAAAAAGTGGAGCAATTGCGGCCCGCCTACATTGCGGCCCTGGACAAGTCGGCCCAGATGGGCCTGGACAATGATCAGGAGGGCGCACGCGACCTGATCCTGGGCGAGCAGCGTCAGCTGCAGCGCCAGTATCTCGAAGCCCTGGATGAAATGATCGCCTACCAGCGGCGAATGACCTCCGAAACAGCCGAGTCCTCTGCGAAGGATGTGATGGCTGCCAGTGCCGCTTTGCTGATTCTGTCCCTGCTTTCGGCTGTGTTGGGGGTTACGGTGGCCTGGGCTATCACGCGCCGTGTCAAGGGGCAGCTTGGCGGCGAGCCGGCTTATGCCGTGCAGATTGCGCAGCAAGTGGCTCAGGGCAATCTGGCTGTGAATGTGGCGCGCCGCGTGGGCGACGAAACCAGTGTGCTGGCTGCCATGGACCAGATGCGCGGCCGCCTGGCTCAGATTGTGGGCGAGGTGCGGGCCAGCAGCGAATCCATTGCAACAGGTGCAAACCAGATTGCGACAGGCAACACAGACTTGAGCCAGCGCACCGAGGAGCAAGCGTCCAACCTTGAGGAGACTGCGGCGTCGATGGAAGAGATGAATTCCACGGTTCGCCAGAATGCCGACACCGTGCGCACGGCCGCTCAGCTAGCAAATGCCGCCAGCTCGACAGCAGGCCGCGGTGGTGAGGTGGTGCGTCAGGTCGTGCGCACCATGGAAGACATCACGGCCAGTTCGCGCCGCATTAGCGACATCATCGGTGTCATCGACTCCATTGCCTTCCAGACCAATATTCTGGCTCTCAATGCCGCAGTGGAAGCGGCCCGTGCCGGTGAGCAGGGGCGTGGTTTTGCCGTGGTCGCCAGTGAGGTTCGTACCCTGGCCCATCGCTCGGCACAGGCTGCCAAGGAAATCAAGGACCTGATCGGTGAAAGCGTGTCCAAAGTTGACGCCGGCGCCCACCAGGTGGATCAAGCTGGCACAACCATGCAGGAAGTCGTCGAGCAGGCTAGGCGCGTCGCTGAACTCCTGGACGAAGTGGGGGCGGCTACGCAGGAGCAGGTACAGGGCATCTCTCAGGTCAATGTGGCTGTGAACCAGTTGGACCAGGTCACGCAGCAGAATGCGGCCTTGGTCGAGGAATCCTCCGCCGCTGCCGACAGCCTCAGCACCCAGGCAGCGCGTCTGGTCGAGCTGGTCAGAGTCTTTCGCTTGGGTGGGGCGGTCACAGACACTGCAGTTCCCGTTCGCCCGAGCACGTCCGCGACGGTGACGCAGCGGCAGGCGAAAGCGCCTGCTGCGGCTTCAGCTCGTACATCTGCCATGCCACGTGTTGCTACCAAGGCCACGATGCTTGCACCCACTGCGGCGCCTGCCCAGCCGCCCAAGGAACCCGCAGCGTTGAGCGGTTCATTGGACGACTGGGAGAGGTTCTGACTCATGGGCTGACCCGGGTTGGTTGAAGGCCGTGGAGCGGGCAAGGAGATCGCTGCAAGGATGTCAGGTTGGAATGCGTCAAGTGAATCCGATCTGCAACAGCGTGCAGCAATGCACCTTGTTCCTGGTTTTCATTTCTGGTTCAGGGCCGAAGAAGAAGTCCGCCGACGGCTCCAGGGTGATCAACCTGTGCGTTATGGCTTGACTGACCAGCAGATGGCCCGGCAAAGATGGACAGGCCTTCTCGGCGCCGTGTCGGTCCCGTCGGCGCGGCCCGGTTTGGCCGCGTCCTTGAACTCCCGTTTCTCCTTCTTGCCTTTATGTGTCATGAATCGCTTCGTGGCGCATATCTATCAATAGCAAGCAACCATCTCCATAACCCGGGCCGTGCTGCAAGGGCCGTGAATTGTTGGTGGTTGCGAGTGGCGTGCGTGGAATTTCATTGGGACAAAGAAAAAGCCCGCGGGCGGCTGCTGAGGGCTTGAATAGAGCGCCGACGACCTTGCGGGTCATGCCTGGGGAAATTGGTTGAGGGAGGGAGGGCCCAGGCTCGGCAAAACTGTTGGATTGCGTCGAATTCTGCTTGAGGCCTCCAGGGCAAACAAGACGAGTTTGGCTTACCTAGAAGTGGTGATGTGCTGTCTGGGATGGCCACTGTCGCTCACGACGCTGAATCTGCACTGCGCTCTCAATCGACGCTCGCCCCGGGGTACTCCCAAGCTGCCCCACCTGCTCCAGTAGTCTCGCAGGATGACTCCACTTAGCTTTGCGAAGGCACGCCATAGTTGCCGCATGCTGGCTAGTTGCTCATGTTTTCGTCTCCGAGGTGAGCGCCATCTTTGGTTGGTTGATAAAAAAGCGCCTCATTGAGGCGCTTTTGTCGGGCGAGTAACGGGGTCAGTGCTGCTGCTTGAAATCCAAGCCTTTCTGTACAGCATCTCGCATGCGCTGGTCCCGCTCGTCGCCAGAAACAGGCTTGCTGAGGCGGTCCTCAATTTTTGCTTTGGACTCAGGGAGTGCAGGAAGCTCTGAGCGAGTGGCAGCGCCTTTGGGCAAGTATGAAGGCTGTGCCTGGAAATACACAAACAGGACCGCTACCGTTGCCGGCAGGATCCAAACCTTCTTCAGCCTCCAACTCAAGCCAAGACCTGCTGCCACGATCACGAAAGGCAGAAGGTTGAAGAGCAGCGTCATTTGCCAATACTCACCATGGGAACCGCATCACCCAACGTTGTGGTGGGCAATTGACCATTCCATTTTTCGATCCAGGCACGATCATTTTCCAGCTTGCGCAACTGAAGAACCCGACTGTCTACGGATTGAGCCAGCACCGTTTGAGACATGGCTTCAGTTTCCGCCTTTTCCTTGTCAATCGCTCGCTGCAGACGGGCTTCTTGCAATTCGCGCTCTAACTGCGCCTTGGAAATCGCCAGCTGGGCTTCTTCTTTTTGGATCGCTTCGCGGCGCTCTGCAGCTGACTCCTGCGCATCCGTGATGATTTTGGGGTACTTCAGATTGGTGATGCCCACAAAGCGAACAGAGAATGGGGTCAACGATTCGATGGCCTTGCCAAGCTGTGTCCGCAAATCAGAGTTGATCTTTTCATTACTCGAAGCAATTTCACTGATAGAGAGCTTGCTCAGGTATTCGCGTACCTCGGCTTGAATGATTTGACTGGCATATGTGCGATACACCTGCTCGTTTGCAATAGTGGAGATATCTCCCGTCACCTCTGTGGGCGCGACAGCATTGAACAGCTCAGCCGTTTTCTTTGGATTAATGCTTAAGGTCGCGCGGATAGTCACTTCCAGATTCAGCTTATCTTCAGGTATGAAGATGTTCATGCTCTCCTGATAGGCCTTGTCTGATACATCCAGCAGGACCAGGCGGTCACAGTATGCCCAGCACTGGCCTAGGCGAAATTTGGATGTAGGGATCAAGCTTTCCTGATAGCCGTCTTTGGTCATGATCTTGCCAACATGTGCAGGCGGAACCTCCACTTTTTGACCACATGCTCCTAATACAAAGAGGGCAGCTACCGCTAACAAACTGGTTTTGTGCTTATTCAATAAATTCAAATCGAGCCGCCTCCTTCGCAGCTATAAAGGAAGGATTGAAACAAACTGCAGCTCTGTATGCAAGGATCCAGTTTCAAACCCTGCATGTGTTTCGAATTGACCGTGTGGCCCTGCGGGGTAAGGTATAAGCACGTCGCAGGCTGACCCAACGCTCACGTTTCAAAATCTCCGGACACAATAAAGCCGCTTCAAGGGCGTCTGAAAAAAATCCCACTCAGGGCTGGCATAAGTTAATCGATGAAACCGAGGTAGCGCAGCGCTTCTGTTTCCTGGGTGTACTCAGCAACTTCAATCAGCAGAACGCCGTCAGGCCCATAGATATTGCTCTGGGGCACACCCATGTCCCGCTCAATGCGTTCGATCTTGTAGCCGTGCCGCTCCCATATTTCGGTGGCGTTGATGCGTGTCATTGGCTGACTTTACTCAAACCAAAGCACTGCGCGAAGGCTCTGGTTTGCCCCCTGATCTCACCCAGGAACAGGCGCCGCTTTCGCGGTCATATCGGTCATATGCGTGTGGCTGACTCCTCAAACCAACGACCAACGACCAACGACCAACGATGATCCTGCACCGTCTTTCCTGCGGCTTCCACGCTTGCCTGTGGTTGGCAGTGTTCGGCCCTGGTTATCCGGTCTATTCATCTTGCCATCTCGCGCGCGATCTAAAAATCTAATCTACGTCGCAACGTATAGCTGCCTGGTCGCGATGCTCTCGCTGGCATCGATTGAGCAGTGCTCTGGTTCGCACGTACCTGCTTGAACTTTTGTTTGGATTTGCCGTTGTGAGCAATTGATAACGTGTAAGGGTATCTACCACATAGATGCCCAAACTAGTCCCACGGCAGTCAACTCTCACAGCGTTTACCTTTGAGCCAAGGCCGCAGTTCGTGGCCTTGTTCATAAGGAGAACATCATGAATACTGATCAAGTCAAGGGCACGTTGAAGGACGCAGCAGGTAAGGTTCAGCAGAAGTTTGGTGAACTCGTTGACAGCCCTGAACAGGAAGCCAAGGGCATCGCAAAACAGGTTCAAGGCACTGCCCAGAAGAAAGCAGGGGACTTGAAGGAAGCGATTCACGACGCAGCCAAGAAGTAAGCTTCTCAGGTTGCAATGAACACAGCCCGCTTGGTACGCCAGCGGGCTGTGTTCATTCTCTGGTCATGGTGTCGGCCACTGAATAAAGATTCATGCTGTGAATTTATACATGTGTGCTAGAATAGCTCTGTCGGGGAAAGAAGCTGGCGCCTAGGAATGGTGGTCGGCCCCCGACGCGGAATATCGCGAGGTGGAGCAGTCTGGTAGCTCGTCGGGCTCATAACCCGAAGGTCGTTGGTTCAAATCCGGCCCTCGCAACCACTCAAAGCCCTGATCGGAAACGGTCGGGGCTTTTTGCTATCTGAATGTCATATCTTGAACGCAAGATGCGTGTCGCAGGGTTGAGGTTGAAGCACTGAAAGATGGCTTGAACCCTGGCGCTAATTCCCAAGCCTCGGTCACCGCGCCGAGGCTTTTTTGTGGCCCGGTGCTCTTGCGGGTGTTGCTGTCTTGACAGCCTGCTTTACTTGCCTCCAACGGGTCAAACAACATGCAGAATAGGTGTCACTGTTCTACAGCAAGTGAGGTTGGCGAATGAAGTTCAGGAAGGTCTCCTCGGTTGGGTTGGTTTCTCTGGGATTGCTGTCGGTACTCGGTTTGACGGGGTGCATCGTGGCCCCCGAGCGACATCCACGGCCAGCAGTGGTTCATGTTCAAGAGCGCGTGATGCCTGAACTCATCATTGAAGAGCGAGGCGCACCGCCGTCGCCAGGGTGGCACTGGGTGAACGGGTACTGGCGCTGGGAGCGAGACCAGTGGGTTTGGCATAAAGGCCACTGGGTGGCGAGTGCAGTCCCTCCCATGCCGCAGATCATCGTCGAAAGCAGACCGTCAGCACCGAGCCCGACCCATTACTGGGTTCCTGGTCATTGGATATGGCGCGGAGACCTGGGCAACTGGTTCTGGGTTAAGGGCCAGTGGCACTAGCATCTAAGCTATCCAGTCCTGCAAGTCGCCTTGCGACGGAACTGAGCGGCAGCCTCTGAGTTTAGTGGCCGACTCCGCAGACCCATTGTTTGCGATGGGACTTGGCAATCTAAGTCAACTGGCAGCTCAGTCAATCTGCCGTGATTTTTCGTTCACGGATGATGCGACTCCACTTTTCATTCTCTGTCGAAATGAATTTGGCCAGTTCTTCACGTGAGGTAGGGGCCGCAGTTTGACCGTGCTTGAGCAGGTTGGCCCGCACGTCAGGCGCATTCAGTACCTTTACGAGTTCGACGTTCCATCTGTCCAGCAATGGTTTGGGTGTTTTTCCAGGCGCAACGAACGCATACCAGTTGGTGGCGTTGAAGCCGGGATAGGTCTCTGCAACGGTGGGTACATTGGGCAGGTAGGCCGGGCGTGTCAGACCGGTGGTCGCCAGCGGAATGAGCTTGCCGGACTCGATATGCGGCAGTGCTGTAGGTGGCGCCGCATAGAAAGAACTCACGCGTCCTCCCAGCACGTCCTGCAAAGCCGGCGCTCCGCCCTTGTAGGGAATATGAACCGTATCGATTTTGGCAATGTCATTTAGCAATTCCCCTGCCAGGTGAGCTGCAGAGCCGGGGCCCGTGGAGGCAAAGTCCAGCTTGCCCGGCTCGCGTTTGGCCGCAGCGACAAACTCTCCCAAGGTTTTGATGCCTTTGCTTGCAGGCACGACAAGAACATTGGGAAAGGTCACGCCCATGGTGATGGGAGCGAGATCCTTGAGAGGGTCGTAGCTCACTTTCATAAAGTGAGGTGAGATGCTCAAGGGGCCGATGGAGCCAAACAACAAGACAGAGCCATCGGTGGCTCCATGGGCGACCTGGGCATGTGCCAGGTTGCCGCCTGCGCCAGGCTTGTTATCTACGACCACGCTTTGGCCGATGTTTTCGCCGAGTTTCTTGGCAATGATGCGTGCCGCGATGTCCGCCGAGCCCCCTGCGGCAAAGCCGACCACCATGGTGACGGGCCTTTTGGGTGGGAATTCCTGGGCGTGGGCGCCGGCAAGCGGCAGGCAGGCGGCCAATGCGGCAGCCAGGACGAGAGGGCGTCTTTGCATGTTGTCTCCTGGTCGAGTCGTAATCAACTCTGTCTAAGCGATCATCGTAAATTTCAGAGACTATTCTGTGAATTGCAAGATATGAGTAGACTATTGCATGAGGCGCATTAAATTCGATATCTCCGAGTTGCAGGCCTTTGTGGCTACTGCAGAGAATTCAAGCTTTCGCATCGCTGCAGAGCGTCTTTGCCTATCAGCGCCGGCGTTGAGTCGAAGAATTGAACGCCTGGAAGACGCTTTGGGAACCAAGCTGCTTGAGCGCACAACCAGACATGTTCAGCTGACCGCAATTGGCCAAGAGTTCCTCACTGAAGCGCGTGCTGCATTGGAGGGTCTCGAGACTGCAGTGCAGCGGGTTAACGATCAGACCCTACCTCGTCGGGGATCGGTGACAGTGGCTTGCATCCCATCGGTTGCAAACCATCTTCTGCCTAATGCATTGCGTGCCTTTGCTGCCGAGTATCCAGAAGTCCAAGTCCATGTCATTGACGAGAATGCAAGCCATGTCCTGGATGCCGTAGTACGAGGTCGAGCAGATTTCGGCGTGAGCTTTACTGGAAGCCAGGAGCCCGGAATCCAATTCGAGACCTGGACGCGTGAGCGATACGTGTTGGCGATGCTGCACAGTCATGCATGGGCATGTCGCTCAGAGATTGCATGGACCGAACTCGCCGGAGAGCGCCTCGTATCGGTATCGCATCAGAGCAGCAACCGCCTGCTTCTGGACCAAGTCATGGCAGGCTTGCCGGATCAGCCCATGGCCTGGTACGAATGCAACCACGTCACCGGCGCTCTCGCTCTTGTGGAGGCCGGGTTGGGCATGGCCGCCATTCCGCAGCTTGCACTGCCAGAGAGTCATCCTAAGATCCGTGGTGTGCCACTGACCGAGCCTCAGTTGTGGCGCACTTTAGGCTTGATAAAGAAGCGAGGGCGCGTGCTTAGTCCTGCCGCTGAATCTCTGAAGACTCGCTTGCTCGCAGCCCATGTGGATTTCTGAATTCCACGCTGTCGATTTCCACTCAGAAGAGGGGCGTCAGGTCCAAACACACTGGCCTGCAATTTGCCAGAAGCTCTCAATTGCGAATCTGGCTGAACTGAGTTATTCAGGACCCAGGACCTGAATGGCGGTAGTCACTGACACCAGCCGTTGAGGCTGCTTCAGCCAAAGGCACGAACACTCAATTGCGCGGTTGGTCGCGCACGAAATAGAGGGGCCGCTTTGATTACACAGGCGGAATCGTTCGACCCTGAGCAATCATTGAGGTTGGACTCTGAATACAAGTGAAGTGGGGATACTGAAGTACGTCAAATGAGGGCTACTCTATAGCTTGAGCCCACTTCGTGAAAGCATCCAAACGACGCTGCATATCTCTTCGGTAGAACACAGCGATCAATGGTTCAATGATCCATCCTAGAAGAGCAGGACGGGCCTTAAAGTTGTAGACAAAGCGAACTTCTGTCTTTCCGTCCTGCAGTGGTTTAAAGCGCCATGTCCCACCGAAATTGCTAAGGATCCATGGCCCCTTGGTCATTTGGACCGCGGCGTGCGTAGGGGGGAAACGCTAGTACTTTGATTCAAGGACTGAGCCACGTCGATTCTTGCAATAAGACTTGATGCCAACCGCTGCAGTTTCATTGCCCCCAAGGAGGTATGCCTCGCAAAGATATCTATCCCACTCGAGTCTGCGTGTGTAGTCCTGAGAAAGCCAGAAGAGCATATCAGTTGGCTTTGCGATGATGGAGGAAACGGAGACGCGCATATTTTGAGGGCCAATTCCACTCGACGGAAGCAGTCGCTAACGATGCCTTCCAGTATCTGAGTGGCCTTAAGCATGGGTTTGAGTCCCAGTGGCGGCTTCTCACTGGGAGCAGAAATTGGAGAACAACTGCTTAAAACTATGACTCCATACGAGCGTTATTAGATTGTGATCGTGCCTGTCAAATAACGAGCACAGTGACCGGCCACTTTAACGTTTGAATCGGTCACCTCACAAAACAGGGCGCCTGTTCGCTGTGATGCCTGGTGCGCAATCAAGACATTCTTATTCAGCTTCTCGGACCAGTATGGCGCCAGTGCTGCGTGTATGGAGCCGGTAACCGGATCTTCATCCCCTCCGTTTGCTGGCCAGAAATAGCGGCTGACAAAGTCGTAGGGAGCACCAACGTCCGCAGGCGCCGTAACCACCACGTCCAATGGGCCCAGGGATTTGAGCCGTTCAAGGTTGGGTTTGACCGATCGCACGCAGGCTTCGGATGCATATACGGCTATATAAGCCTGTTGGTTCACCCAGACATGGTCGGGCGACGGGCTTAGACCCTCGAGGAGGGCAACCGGAACCTCGCCCAAGTGTCGTGCATCTCGGCGTGGGAAAGTCATGACGATGCGCCCCGTTTCTTCTCGTACTGCGGTGATGTCGCCGACCGCCGCAGCCCAGAATGTGATGCTGCGGCGCTCTGGTTTGGCCTCAAAGAGAACGAATGCGCTGGCCAGCGTTGCATGGCCACAGAATGCGATTTCCTTGAGCGGAGAAAACCACCGAATCTCAAAGGCATTTCGCGCGGGGCTCCAAACCAGGAAGGAAGTTTCGGAGAGGTTGTTTTCCGTTGCGATGGCCTGGAGTGTGGGGGCCGCGAGCCAATCTTCCAGCAAGACAATCGCAGCTTGGTTGCCTTGGAACTGCACGGATGTGAATGCGTCAATTATATGGATGGGAAGTTGCATTGTGAACAGGCCGAAGGGGAATTTTGCGGGCTTTGGTTGGTGAATGAATTGCAGCTGCGCTTGCTGACTTCGCACTGCCATACCTACGCTGAGCATGATAGTCGGGCCAGGCGACGCCACGATGCGTGCCATGGAGCGCTCGGGGGTGAACCCCGCCAGCGGCAAGGTGATGGCCATGGCTGGGTCCTTGGACATTGGCGCAGCCAAAGCCAAGGCCGGCGCGGCAAATGCCGCCATGAAGACTGTGGAGCAGCAGGGCTAGGCGTTGTTGTGGGCCTTCCAGTGCCGGAGGAAAGTGTGGCAACGCGCTTGTAGACTGTGTGCGGATGGGGCGGTCATGAAGTGATGAGATTGCCGGGTGGAAACCCTTGTGTGATATCTAGGGATTTCGTTCTAACAGTGTTGATGCACATGTCAATGCAATGGCCAGGCTACAAACCCCAAGAGCAACGTTTCAATGCGTGATACCAAGCGCGTGCCCACGATGCAGCAGGGAGCTGGCACACCGGCGACCAGGCAGCGGCACAGCGCGGCTATGGCTGCAAATGGCGCAGGCCCGGGCACATCCTCTTTGTGTGATGTGCAAGGCAGAGGGTCGAGTAGGGGGCGGCGGGCGTATTGGGCTGGGGTATGCAGCTCTATATCCACTTCTGGACCGCGCAGCCGATGACGACAAAAGCGAATGGGAGCACCTTTTTTCCGGTGTGCAGCTGATGGAGCTGGCGGTGCTGAAGATTCCAGCCAATAGCGTTTGGTAGCATTCCACTCCTGATTATAAAAAAGGAGAGGGTATGAAGATTTTTTTGCATTCGGTGCCATTCATTGCAGCTTCAATGCTATCGGGGTGTGGAAAACAAGAGGTAGTTGCACAACCCAGCACTCAGCTGCAAGACGTAATCCCCGAGTCGGTGCAGAAACCTGCATATTCAATTGAAGACTGGCGTAGAGATTTCACTTCAGCGTTTGTTCAAACGAACAAAAAAAGCAGATAGCGATGGAGTTACAAATTACCAAGCGTGCTTCGTGCCATCAGGCGAGAAATGTGAAATATTTTTAAGCGGCATGAAAGACGGGTTTAGAAAAGTTGACCACCTAACACCGCCAATGACCGCTTTTCAAGAAATGACCGTTAAATACACAGCGAAAAGCGGGGCCGCGATTATTGATATGAGGCTTGTTGCTCAGCAATGCATGGAGGCCGTAGCAGTGCTGAATCCTACCCTGCACGCTAAGTCATGGCTTTTCATGAACAAAGTCGCTTTTATGGCAGATGGCAATGTTGTCTATGAGCAAGATGCACCTGCGCAAGGTGTAAAGCGCGATACGGACGATGGGCGAGTAATGGAAAACTGGTCTTTCAAAATTGACCCGGTTGACTATGAAAAGCTGCAGCAGTTCGCTGTAGCCAAGTCCCAAGTGATTAGAGTTACAGGCGACAAAGGCTATACTACGCTTTCCAAGGAGTCGGTTGAAATTTTCTCCAAAGATGTAATTGCCCTGATCAAAGCTACAAAGCATTGTTAATGCGGCATTACTCGAAAATGGCGGCCCAAACTGTGCATCTTCCCAATAGGATGCCCTGAATTCACACGTGCGCAAGCCTAAGCCCCGAAGCCTAGGCTGCTTAGATTGCCTCTTAGGCTGAGCGCCGGCGAAAACGCAAGGTAACTCAAAACGGTGCAGGCGAGCGCACAACGGTTGCTGACGCTAGCCCGAAATAAACAAGCCCGCGCTGAGTCGTGATCACAAGCCCCCAGGCTGAGTGAGTTTCTTCTGTGACGTGGTCGCTGGCGCTGCCAGGCAGGATGCGCTCATTGGGAAAGCCATATCGCCCGAGTGCGCGTAGCAGTGTGGGCGGGGAACCGCAAATATGACGCCTTGGGCCTTTGTTGTTCGGTTAACCATGGGCTGCTATCGTGGATATTTTCCAGCTTGTATATCTCTGGGTGCTTTTTTTTGGGTAAACGGTGCGGCGTCGGATAAGGGGAGTGCAGGGCCGCCAATCGACTGGTGCGTTCGGATGATCCAGATTTGCTCATGCTCGCAAATCTCCTCATGGGTAACGACAGTCTGATAGCCACGCTATAGGAATTCATCTCAAAGAATGTCAATCACAACAGAGTCAATCTGGGAAATAGTGAAGCGTCGGCGGGTCCCGCATGGCTCATATAGCTTAGCGCGACGCAAGGGCAGCGCTGGTTATGCTGGCCATTCTGGTAGTAGTCCAACGCGCCTATCCAACAACGGGCTTGGTCCAGTCCATGGGGCAAGATGAAATCCAGTTCAAAGGAGTTTCTGAACTGGAAAAATACTGTATATTCACCATTGCATTTATTTGAAAATCAAAATAACTATCGATAAATGGCAGCCCGATAAATTTTAAATATTGGAGAATCAAATGTTTGAAAAACGTCGTGAGCTATTAAAAGGAGCAACTGCAGTCGCAGCTACTTATTGGCTAAGCGGATGTGGTGGTGGTGGTGGTGGTAGTGGTAGTGGTGGTGGTAGTGGTAGTGGTAGTGGTAGTGGTAGTGGTAGTGGTAGTGGTAGTGGTTCGGCGAACCCGCAGCCAAGCCCCTCTGGCCCCGTACTTAACACGACCATGTCCGTCAATGATGCAAGCATCGGCGAGATCGGCTCTGGCTTTGCAGGGCTGTCGTATGAAAAAGCAGCTCTTCACGAACGGCTTTTTTCGGGGGCGAATACGAACTTGCTTGGCATGTTCCGACGCCTTGGGCCTAGCGTCTTACGTATTGGTGGTAACTCTGTTGATAAAAACGTCTGGGTTCCTAACGGAGTTGGCCGGATCTCAAGCCAGACTGCACCTTCTGACGTTGATGCGCTCGCCGCATTTTTGAAAGCATCTGGCTGGCAATGCCTTTATGGAGTCAATTTGGGAGGCTCAGCCTCCGGCTCGACCTCGCCATCCCTCGCAGCCCAAGAGGTTGCATATGTTAGCAAGGCCTTAGGTTCATCCCTACTGGGGGTTGAAATTGGCAACGAGTGTGATTTGTACGGTGAGGATGGAAAATATTATGCTGGAAATTGGTCTCTGGATAAGTTCCAAACGCTATGGTCCGATTATCGTCAAGCCATTCTTGATCTCACGCCTAACGTCAGCATTACGGGGCCAGCATCAGACGGTCACGTCTCCAGTTGGACGATTCCCTTTGGACAATATGCCACTAAGAATAAAATAAGCCTTTTGACACAACACTATTACCGTGCCAATGGGCAGCTTCCTACCTCAACAGCAGAATTCCTGATTACACCAGATGATAAATTGGGCAGCATTGCAGCGGATCTACAGACTGGATCCCAGTCTCTTGGTATCCCTTATCGCATAGGTGAGTGCAACTCTTTCTCTGGTGGGGGAGCACATGGTGTATCGAATAGCTATGCTTCTTCACTCTGGGTTATAGACTTCCTTTTTAATTGCGCTCAGTATGGCGCGGTGGGAGTGAACCTTCATGGAGGAGGAGATGGCGCTGGCTACACACCTATTGCGAATGATTCCAATGGCAATGTCGTAGAGGCACGACCTGAGTACTATGGCATTCTACTTTTCACACTTGCTGGTCAAGGTAAGCTTCTAGCGACTAATTTAGCTGAAGATGTGCCAAACCTCACCGGATATACCGTCTCTTCACCCGATGGAAAGCTCAACATCGTGCTAAATAACAAGGACTCAACCAATAATATGAAAGTGGCACTTAATCTGCCAAAGAATATTTCCAGCGCGAGTCTAATCGAAATGACCCAACGCTCAGCTGGAGCAACCGCCCCTTCCCTTAGTGCAACAGGAGGGGTCAATATTCAGGGGGGAACAGTAGCCATAAATGGTAGTTTTATCCCTAATCCATCCTACACTCTGACGTCTAGCGGGAATGCGCTGACCTGCTACGTTCCAGCTCTAAGTGCGGTACTGCTGCAACTCAGCTAGAGATGGCGTAATTCGGGGGGGCGCACTATTCGTTGCGATAACGCCAGTGGCGCGCTCTCCGACCTGGATGTGGAGTAGTCTGACGTGCTACACAGCAGGGCTGAAGCGATGGGTAATGGAGCAACAATTCTCACCTGCTCATCGTGCCGCCAATCTTTGTTGGCCGCTTTTTCTGCAGTGGACGGTCAGGGTGTCGCCGTCTGAATGCCCACGACAAGGCAGAGGAAGGTAGCTGCAAGCATTGCTGCACTTTAGCTGCAGACGAAAAAAAAGGGCAACTTCTAAAAAAGCTGCCCCTTTTTTGTCCCAGGTTTCATGAGGAATCCGCATGAAACCTAGCTATTTTGGTGCCGGAGACATGAATCGGTGTGATTTTGAGTTTGTGCAATAGCTGCACTTATTTATATAAATCAACGACTTATGCTCTGTGGGTGGGCGTGGAGTGATAGCAAAAAACACCTTTTGCACGCTCTCAGCGCCCAATTCCGCCCACTTTTTGCACCACATCACCATGAGAAAGCCCACCAAAACGGTATCCGGAAAATGGCGTCAGCAGGTCGAGTTTGACGGAAAGCGCGATAGCGCAACTTTCAATACCCAGCGAGAGGCCCTGGAATGGGGGGCGAAGAGGCTTGTGGAGTTGAGGGCAGCGGCCCAAGGTGGGATGGCTGGCGCCAAGTTGCATGGTGAGACGAAGACCCTCAACGACGCCATGCTCAAGTACAAGGAAGAGGTGTCTCCCGACAAGCGTGGCTGGCGCTGGGAGCAGATCCGCATTGAGGCCATTACATCGAAGCACCCCAAATGGCCCGGGGACCGAAAAATTGCAGAGCTCGATGAGCAGGACTTGATTCAGTGGAAGAACGCGCGCAGAAGATCCGTCAAGGACTCGACCGTGCTGCGCGAAATGGCGTTGGTGAACAACGTGCTGGAATTTGCAAGAAAGGAATGGCACTGGATCAGTCGAAATCCAATGACCGATGTCAGCAAGCCATCCACACCCCATTGCCGGGAGCGCGTCATTGATGGCGTCGAAATTCGCAAGATGCTCAGAGAGATGGAGTGGTCGCGCTCAGGAGGCGTGACGAAGGCAAAGCAAGTCGCGGCTCGATGCTTTATTGCTGCCCTGCAGACCGGGATGAGAGCAGGGGAGGTGACCAAGCTACGCTGGAAGGATGTGCGACGAACTATTGCGTGTTACACAGGGGGCAGACGAAGACAGGGAGGGGCCGCAATGTTCCGTTGACGCGGGCTGCATTGCGCAACCTGGAAAGCATACGGGGGCGCGGCGACGAATTTGTGTTCGCGATGGATGCATCTGTGCTTGATGCGCTCTTCAGGCGAAACCGCCGGCGTGCAGGACTGGAGGGATTCACCTTTCATGATTCTCGCCACACCGCCGCCACGCGCATGGCTCAGAAATTGCACGTGCTCGACTTGTGCAAGGTGTTTGGCTGGACCGATCCGAAGCGGGCGATGATTTATTACAACCCGACGGCCGATCAGATCGCTGATCGGCTCGAGGGCATCGCCTAGCTAGATGCGCTTTTTGCGGGTTCGAAGTTCCCAGTCAATGATTTCCGTGAGCATCCACTTACCGTCATCACCGGGGCGTGGCATGGATCTGTCTCTGGCCAGAAATTTGACCAGTGTGTTGCGATGGATGCCGAGCCTGTCTGCAAACTGTTGCCGATTGAGCCGTCCCCCGTGCTGGACGCAAAGTGCTTTGACCGCATAAACCAGCGTGTCCACCTGGGCCTTGAGATCTTCGTTGACTGACGTCAATTCTTTGATGGCGATGGCGATGGCGGTGTCTTGTTGAGTCATTTCAAGTTCCTCGTACAGAGTTAAGCTCGGCTCGGGTCTTCCTGTTGTTCTGAGGCTGCGAATCCGTTACAGCCTGGTTGTATGCATCCCAGAGCTGCTGGCCATCGCCGCAGCGCGCCTGCTTGCCGCCGGATAAGCCGGCCGCGCAGCAGGTGAAGTGGTGGGCTATGTAGGCCTTGTCTTCTGGCAGGCCCACGGTGCTGGCGCTGGTTGTCTTGTGGTCTCCAAAACCAAGAGCTTTGCTCATTTACGAGGCTCATGTGGTACCGACGGCAGCACGAGCCGGGATGGCGCGGTCGCCGGGCTCTGCTTGGGCAAATTCCCGAATTTCGTCATAACGCGAGTTGGCGGGCGCGACTACGAAAGATTGATCATCAACCAGCATCAGGCCTACGTCTTCCCAATCGCGCCAGGGGCCGGCATCGTGGTCAAAGCGCTCGCAGTGATAGGTGCCGTCTTCGTCTCTAACAGGAATGGTGTAGCTGTCGAATGGGCCGCCATAAGTCGGGACGTGCTGCCTTGTCTTCCAGTGCTCAACCCACATGAAAAACTTGTGGCCTGTGATCGGGCACACATCAGGGCACCAGCGTTCAGGCGCAGCGGTAGCCGCTGGCGCTGGTTGTACGGGGGCAGACTTCGCGGCGTTCTTGAGATGCGCACGTGCATCCAGGGCGAGGACACATCCGTTCCACCCGGCCAGGAAGAAATGGGTATCGCGTTCCGTTGTCAATCGTGAATCGACTGCTGCGGTGACCTGCTTCTTTTCTTGCATATTCATGGCTCCCAGAATGAGAAAAGCCCGCGGCTGCGGGCTGGGGTGTTGGTCAATAGAAGCTGCGTATCGCTTCAGCAGCAGCCCAGGGATCTATGGCGTTTCCGTAGGCATGCACTGGAGGAAAGCCCATCATCCATCGGGCGAGTTCTGCCGGCACTGGTGATGAAAACGTTTCCGGGAGGGGCTGACCTCGGGTCGCCCGGGGCTCGGAAGTCCCTGGCCACCACGGTCGGCAACAATCCACACTCGCCGATGCAGATGAGGCGCACCAACATCCGCAGACGATCGTTCGGGTCTGCGCACTCGGTAGCCAAGCTGTCCCAGACGGCTGGTGATCTCGGCAAGCCACGGGTTGATGCCCGGGACGTTCTCGAAGCAGATGCCCTGGGGCTGGCGCGCGGCGATGAGGTCGAGCCAAGTGTGAGCCAGTCCGCTTCGTGCACCTGAGAGGCCGGCACGCCCGCCATGGATGGCTGCGGCGACGCTGTTGTCCTGGCATGGGGGCTCCCGGTCCAGATGCTTGGCGCACTGGCGAGACGTGCGATGCGCAGGGCGAGGGGCCAGCCAGCGAGGCCGGCGAAGAAATGGCATTGCCCATATCCGGCAAGATCATCTGCTCGAACATCCTCGATGCTCCTTTCGTCAACGTCGCCGGGCGCTATGTGTCCGGCGGCAATGAGATTGCGCAGCCACTGGGCCGCGAACGAGTCTATTTCGTTGTAGTACGCCGGCTTCATGGCTCCAGAAAGCAAAAAGCCCGCTCAGTGGCGGGCTGTGATTGGTGGTAGGTAGTGACTGGTCGTCCGGGCCGGCGTCGGCTGAAGCGATGGTGAGCAGCGAGCCGTCTATGGACTAAGGATCCTTGTAGTCAGCAAGACGATCTGGGGTATAGCAATAGCTCCATTAGGTCGGCCTTGCCAGCCGCAGTCACAAGCCCAGTTGCCGCGAGTGCGCGAACAAATCCGAACCCGTGCTGGCGAGCGTTCTCCAGCTGTATCGCCGATTCCGGCTTCTTGTCATAGGCCGCACGAACCCTGTCAACGATGATTTTCCAATCAGCATGAAGGTCGTTTGGCAACAGTTCGTTGCGATATGCCTGAAGGGTATGGAGGCAGGCAGCCATTGATGTCATCCTTCAATTTCCCAAGGAAATATCACGGCGAGCTCGAGCAGCTTTCATCTCCTATACCCTGGAACTTGATTGCCACGGGCGTACATGCACTGCAAATATGCGTTGTTGTACTGGTACTGGATTGTCCCCTGTGAATAGGACGTTCCGGGCCCGGCGGCACTGGTACCTACAATCGCGCCTCCCGCGGCCCCTATGCCAGCGCCCTGGTGGTTGCCAACGGCAGCACCCAGTGCGGCACCGAGCACTGCACC
Organism: Comamonas sp. Tr-654; assembly: GCF_011752915.1. NCBI lineage: Bacteria > Pseudomonadati > Pseudomonadota > Betaproteobacteria > Burkholderiales > Comamonadaceae > Comamonas > Comamonas sp. Tr-654. The sequence goes on along the minus strand of NZ_VWWQ01000001.1, from coordinate 1,032,322 downwards.
TACAGCGGCTGATCCCACTGCGCGCTCATTTGCTGCCTGGGCCTGGCCTCCAACCATGGACTGTGCGTATTGCATGCACATCGCCTGATCCTGTTGGAACACTTCAAATGGTTTGGTCGGCGACGGCATCACCAGTACCGTAGGGCCCATGGGCTGCGTTGCGCATCCTATGAGCACCAGCGTGCACGGCAACGCGAGAGCCAATGAACGTGTGAGTGTGAGTGTCATGATCGTCGACTCTTTTGAAAGACAAATACGAGCCGTGCATTGCTCATTGAGTACCCGCCGGCGTCTTGGATTCGTGCCATGGCGTGTTGCATTGCGGCACCGTGGGGTAATAGCCCTGTGGGTTGTCGCAGTAGTATGAGAAGTTCGATTGCGGTGCTAGCCCGCTCATATCTGGCGAGTACGCCGGGTCGTAAATCGGCGCTGCGTAAGTGATGGGCGACACCACTAGTGGGTATGGATACACCGGTGCAGCATAGAAATACCATAGACCACCGGTCGCCCACCACCAACCACAGCGTCCGCCCCAACAGGTCTGGCTCCAGTGGCCGCCGCTCCAACGAGCCAAGTTCGGCTGGCTGAAGCGGTGTACGTCGTAACCGGGACGGTAGGCCCAGTGGCCCGAATCCATGCGATGGCCCCCACCTCCCCAATGACCTCCATAGCCTGGGCCACCACCATGTGAGAAGCCACCTCCGTGGCCGCCGTGCTGCGCCAGGGCTGGGCCTGCGCTGACCAGGAGAAGAGCACCAGCGAGAAGCCAGCGCATCTTGCGAGGAGAAAGTGATACAGACATGTTCGTGCTCCGCATCTATCGAATCGCGTACTCCAGACTCAGCGAAGAGCGCTACATCGATGCCTCCTACGATATTCCCGCACTGTAAAGAGCGCATTGCGGCTGTGTAAATCTGCTCGTCAATGTGAAGGTCTGGAGTCGGTGGAGTCGGGGATTTGCCAAAGGTTTACGTGACAGGGGTCTGCGCTTTACGCCAAGGCCATAAAACAGAGCCTGAGGATTCATCCGTGAAGTGAAGGAGATGCATATGTCTTACATCGCAGACTTCTTTGGGTTGCAGCTGATTGCACTCGCTGTCCTGTACGTCTGGTACAGGTTATCCACGCGTTGAGTGGGCCAGTGTTCACGCCACCACCTTTTTAATCTCCTGCAACTGGACGTCTAGCCACCCAGCCTTGGCGGCCAACTTCTTGCAGAGCAGGGCGGCCTCTTGAAGGGGGGAGGGCTTGCTGCGCACTACGGTGCGCTTGGCGGTGCGCAGCCATGCAGCCTCATCAAATGGCTCCGGCGGCTTGCCGCCTGCCTTCTGCGCCATTTGACAAAGCCGCTCGTGCGCCTGCTTGGCTTCTTCCAGCATTCCGGGCTTGATGCCCGAGACGCGCCAGCCTTTGTGCACGGACACCGCATCCGCCTTGGTAGCCAGGCGGCGCTGGCGCTCGAGCTCCATTCCTTGAGCTCGCATGGCGGCCATGCGGGAATCGGTGATGGGGTCGCCGTTGTGATTCACGAAAGTCATACTCATGGGAGCCTCCAAAGAAATAGCCCGCTGGTCGGCGGGCGGATCATTCATTGATATGGGCGCGCGGCCCGATTCATGCAAATCTATGAATAGGTGCTCAGTTGCTGGCGCTGGCAGCCAGCGAGGCCTGCGTGGCGCCGCCCTCCTCGAAAACTGTCTTCTGCAGGGCATCCTCCAGCGCCTGCAGATCGCTTTGCCAGCTCTCGGCAATGCGGTAAATGATCATGCTTTTGAACATCAGGACTCCAGAAAAGAGAAAGCCACCAGAGTGGTAGCAGATGGGGCGGGAGAGGGCGCTGCGTTCACGACAGCACTTTCAGGCATTGCACGGTCTTTTCGTCCAGCCACTCGGCATGCATGCCTGGGCAGGCAAACTCGTCGCGCAGGTTCTGGGCGATGGTCTGGGGTTCATCGGCCTGGGCATCTGGCACCGCCAGCCAGGCCAGACCCAAGCAGATGGCAACGATCAAGATCAGGGCTTCAAGCAGCTTTGTCATGGTTTCGTTCCTAGCGCTTATTCAGAAAGCGCGAACAGCTATCAAATTTGAATGATCAGACGGGCCACGCTTCCGGCGTGAGTGCCATCACCAGGACCGCGTCGACCAGGCAGAACAGGCCGAAGCCGGTGAGAGCCCATTGCGCCGCGAGCAGCAGCTTTGTGTTGTGGGCAGTAGGTGGAGTCGAATGCATGGGGTCTCCTGTGGGCAAAGAAAAAGCCCGCGAGCGGGTGCTGCGGGCCTTAGTTGAGTTGCGGTGCTTAGGTGGTCAGGTTTCTATCAGCGCCGCTGAAGTCGCCGTGATCAATCGGGAATAGCGACTTGATATGCTGGCAATTCATCAAAATCAACGGGGGGAAACTATGTCGAGTTTGGGATCGATCGCGCTAGTCGTCGGCGGCGCATTGAGCGCGTTTGCCGCAGTAGCTCACTTGGCGTGTATCGCAATTGGCGCTCCTGCATACCGGGTGATGGGAGCGAGTGATCGGATGGTCCGCGCTGCCGAGCAAGGAAAACCTCGGCCAGCATTGATAACGCTTTTCATCGCAATGATTTTGTTCATTTGGGCGGGTTACGCATTGGGCGGGGCTGGCGTCATTGAGCCTCTGCCGCTGACCAAACTCGCTCTGACCGCTATCTGTGCCGTGTATCTGGCGCGGGCGGTTGCTTCCCCACTTCTCAAACCGGTGTTCCCTGCAAACACGCAGACTTTCTGGCTGGTGTCATCTGGTATCTGTCTTGTGATTGGGCTGTTTCACTTGGTAGGTCTTGTCGAACTGTGGGGCGCACTGTAGGCATTTCACTGCTCAAGATTCAGTACCTTGCAAAAGCACTCGTGATCACAAAAGAAAGCCCGCGAGCGGTTGCTGCGGGCTTGAATAAATAGCCGGTGACCTTGCGAGTCATGCCTGGGGAATGATTGAGAGAGGGCGGGAGGAAAGAGGCCCAGGCCCGGCGTAATCTGTATTCGGTGATTTTTAGGTCTGATGGATGTTCTACGTTATCTATGGAACTGCTTGTGATAAAGGAAAAAGCCGGTGACCTTTCGGGTCGCGCCTGGGGAACAGTTTGAGAGGGAGGGAGGAGCAAAGCCCAAGCCCGGCTGCGGTGCTATTGAATACCGCGATACCTTTAAATAAGCTTAAACAGGAGTGCGCTGCTAGCTACATGCTTGCTACGAATTGCACATATGTCGAGGGCATTGCGGCGGGAGGGTCTTACGATCAATCCAATACTGGGCCATCTGGCGTGACCACTGTCGCCACGACGCGGATGCGCCGAGTTCTCAATTGCCGGCAGCCCAGGCGAATTCCTGTGCTGCCGTACCTACTCGAGTAGTCACGCCGGATGGCCCTGGTGTCGCCCAGGGCTGGCGAGTGCTTTAAGTGGTTGCTGGGCCGGGTCGAACGGCCTATTTCTCTCGCTTGTGTTCTCCTTCGCCGCGCGTGGCTGCCTGGTTGAGATGCACTACCTCGAACTGGGGACGGGTTTAACCCGCGCCGCACGCTGTATTCGCTGCGCTAGGCTGATGACAGTCTCTATGTGTGTGCAGTGGATGAATATGCAGAAGAACAATCAAGATGAGGGTCTCGGATTTCGCGGTGTGAATTGGAGGCAAGCCCCGGTGTTGGCGCGCTGGTGGGCAATCAATCCCGATGGGCGTGCCTATTGGTTCTTCGAACCGACCTACGATGAGCTTGGAGACATCTGGTTTCCCGAGATGGAGCTCGCTCCGACCTTCGGCTACGCCGGCGACCACAAAGCATCACTGACGCCGCGCCCTGTGTAGCAATCAATCCTTGGACGCTCCTTGAGACAAAAGACAAGAGCCCTCGGATGACGGCGCTTTTGTTTTTTGCCCCGCTTAGCCCTGAGGGGGAGGCACATGCATTCCGCATGTTGGCTAAACGCCCACATTTCAGAATCTCCAGGCACAAAAAAGCCACCTCATAGGTGGCCGGTAAAAAGAAATCCCGCTCAGGGCAGGCATGGATTAGTCGATGAAGCCGAGCTCGCGCAGCGTTTCTGTTTCCCGGGTGTACTCAGCATCCTCACAATGGCTTCCGTTCGAACTGGCGCAGAGGTGACTTTGGGATGCGTGTCATTGCTCGACACTTGTTGCTTCACTTCATGAAAGCCACTCCGTATGTACATACAGCCGCTTTTTTCCATGACTGAGGTCAGCGAGTTGCAGCAGGTTATGCATGACTACCCGCTTGCAACAGTGATTGCGGAAGGTGCTGGCGAAGTGGAAATCAATCTGCTGCCGCTGCTGTGGGTGAAGGCGGGCCCACTTGGAAGGCTCACAGGGCATGTGAGCCGGAGTCATCACTTATTTTCAAAGGCCCCCAGCATTAGGACAGTGACTGCCGTTTTTCAAAGCCCGAATGCCTATATCTCGCCCCGGTGGTATATCAACGGGCAGAAAAGCGGTCGTAATGCCCCAAGCTGGAACTACGTGGCGGTTCAAGCGCAAGGCCGCATCCGATTCATAGATGATGCTTTGTGGATGCGCGAGCACCTGAATGCCTTAGCCCATTCCCAAGAGGCATCGCGGGAAGAACCATGGTCACCCACTCAAGCTGACCCAGAGTTCCTAGAGTCTGTAGCGGCGCGTCTCATCGGCTTCGAATTGGATATAGAAAACCTGTGCGGCAAGCGATTTTTATCCCAGCAGCGCACGGCCGCTGATCGAGATAGTCTGGTTCAGCAACTGGCTCAGGATCCCGGACCTGGTGCAGCCGCAGTCTCCCGGCTGATCAAGCCCTAGAGAGCTCGGACAAACCGCAGCGTCCTGAATCAAGACGCTCTGGTTTGCGCCCCTGATCTCGCTCAGGGGCTGGCGCTGCTTTCGCAGTCATGTGCGCGTGGCGGCGTCATCTGGTGTAAGAGGGCGGGCGACTCCTCAAACCATCGGCCAACTTTGATCCCGTGCCGGCTTTCGTGCGGCTTTCTACGCCTGCCTGTGACTGACAGGGGCTGGGCCGGGCCATCTGGCCTATTTATCTCGCATGTGTTCTCCTTTGCAGCGCGCGGCTGCCTGGTTGGGATGCTTTCGCTGGCATCGATTCAGCAGTGCTCTGGTCTCACGCGTTGCACTTCTTTCCGCGCGCAGTCCCCGAATGCGATTTGCTTGAAATCGCCCCGGCTTGAACATGAAGGTTTTGCCCGCATGCCCGGCCTGCTTGCTCCGTGTACCGACTCACTCGGCTTGGAGACGGGTTTAACCCGCGCCAGACGCGGTTGATCACTGCGGCCGATGCCACGCATACGCCAGTGGCTGCATACGGGCTGAATGCCCCGCGCGCCAGCGGCCCACTATCCAAGGCCGCGCCACAGCTGGGGCTCAAGCCCGAAGTGTTCTTTGCCAACGGCGGCGCGCCAGAGGACCAGCTGCGGCAGCCCGGCCTGGGCTTGGCGCCAAGTGCCTCCCCAAGCCCGGGCAATACTTTCCCTGGCAACCGTCTGCCGGGCAACAGCGGTTTCAGCAGCGCGCCACCCAGCGGGCCCACGGCCAGCCCCACACCAGCGCCAGCTGGCATGACGGAAGGCTAGCGCGCTGATGCATTGGCCCAGATCCCCACCGGTGGACCCAAGGCGCCTGCCGCTGATGGCTCGCAGGACTCTTGGGGCAATACCGAAGTGGGGCGCAACGTGGGCAATGCCGTGGCTGCCTTGCCAGGGCTGGGTGGAGTAGGGCGTGTTGCAGCAACCGGCGGCGCGATCAGTCGCGGACTCAATGCTGCATCCACCGCTGTCAATAACGCTGGCCGCGCGGTCAATGCTGCTCCTGCCATTGCTGCAGGACTCTATGGCGGAGCTTCGCCAGCGGCAATTGCATCGCTGGCTGCCTCTCCACCCGCGACATTCTCTGCTGGCGCCGGCCGGGGTACATCCAATCCTGCTCTTGTGAGCCCGAACGCATCTGCCCACCCAGCGCTGGGTGTTCATGATCGAGCTGGCCGAAGTTCCCAGATCCTTGAGCCGCTGGCGCGCTGCCCAGTCGTTGCCGCTGTGGGCCACGGCAGGGGCACGCAAGCCGAAGCCGGCCTCTTCCGGTGCACTGCCAGCAGCAGCCGGTGCTGCATTGGAAGCCGCCAGATTGTCAGCAGCAGCCAAGTTCCTCGCGTTGGGCTTGCCAGTGAAACCGGCCGGGAAGCCCATGCCGCCAGATTGGTCGCTGTACTGGCCGCGCTCATGGCTGTACACGCCGTCCATCAGTTGGTTGCTCGGAGCGTCCGCCGCCAAACCAGCCTGAGGAGTCGAGGCGCGCCAAACAATGCGGCCGTGCAGAATTTCATCGACGCAAGTCGCGCCGACCTGGCTGCACAGGGCAAAGAGCCTGATATGAGGATGCGAACCAATGAGGTTAATGCAGGGCTACGTCGCTCGGCCATGGCCGAGGCTGGTGCTGATCGCCGTGCCCAAGGGCAGATCGGGCTGGGGCTTGGTCAACTGGCCCTGGGGGCTCAGCGCAACCAGCTGGATGCTCAGCGAATCACCAACGATGAGCGCCTGCGCGCGCCGCAGATCCGCGCTGCTGAGCGGATGGGGCAAATGCAGGATGCACTGCTCAATGCCAAGACTCCCGAAGAGCTGGCCGCGATAGCTGCCCAGATTCGCGCCTACTCAGGCAAGGACTCGGACATATGGAAGGCCGTCGCGCTTCAGGGTGGAACAGACGCCCAAGGCAACAAGACCGAGAGCATCCTGGGTGCGGTCAATGAGCGAACCGGGGAAATGAGGAGGATGGGGGGGGCAGCAGCCGTCAGCCGGAATCGTCATCACCAATGACGCCGCAGGCAGAGCAGCCTTTGCTCAACTTCCTGCAGGGCCACATACACGGGCCCAGATGGCAAGCAGTGCAAGAAGAACTAGTTCAGGGGGGTGGAACCTTTTTTCCACCACTCTTTGTCCTCACTTGTTGCACTTTGGTTCGCGCTATCCGCTTGGCTCGCGGGGCGCGTGGTCGCTGGAGCAACCTGAGCAGCCGACGCTGATTGACGAGCCTGCGCTACGTCCTGACTGGAGCGAAACTTGTCTATCCATGGACCGGCCACAAGCATGGTCAACAGAACCCAGGCGAGTATGAAAAAACTCTTGGGCCATGCAGCTTTTGCACGTTGAGTGAGGAACAGTGCATACAGGCCATAGGCAACCAGCGCCAGCACGATGGGAGTTGCCCAAGTCTCCAGCCAACGAAATGCTGGTTGATCGCTGTAGTAGATCAGCGGGTTGGCCAGCGCCACGATACCCATGCCGATCAAGTGACGGGCAAATATGAGCGGCTTCGATGTTACCTGTGTGACCATAGTGGTCTGCATGTTCCCTGCTGCAAAGGGACTGTATCAGAGCCGATAGGGAGACTTGCAGTTGCTCAATCCGCATATACAAGGCAGGCTGAGCAGCAATACAAGATGGCAAGCTGAGAGGAGAGCCTTCAGGCCAATCTGCAGTACGTTGCGTTACTGGGCTGGCGCTTGCAAGGGCTGTTGAACCTGAGCCGTATTTGCGCTGGTGCGAAGTGTGCTGACCCAAGGGCTTAACAATGCAAGCAGGACCCAAGCGAGGATGAAAAAGCTCTTGGGCCATGCTTGCTTGGCGCGCTTGGTGAGAAGCAACGCATACAGACCATATGCAGCAAGTGCGATTGCGATGGGGAACAGCCAAGTTTCTAGCCACGCGCGTACTGGGTCGTCACTGGAGTAGATCCGCGGGTTGGCAAGAGACACGATGCCCATGCCAATCAAGTGAAGTGCGAACCACAGTGACTTGGGCTTGGCTTGTGCGGCTGTAGTTGTCTGCATGTTCCCTCCTGTACAGGAACTGTAGCAGAGGGCTTTGGCATCACTCCAGCAATCCAAAGCACTAGCTGGCGAGGCTTTGTTACGATCCCCACATATTTACTGCATGGAGGGGATATGAGAGGGATTGTTGTTACGTGTGCTGCCGTGGCTGCGTTAGTGTGCGCGCCAGCCTTTGCACAAAAGGCCAAGAAAACAAAAGGGTGGGCGCAAGAGCCTGACACGGTTCTCGGCATCAAATTAGGAGTTCCCGTTGCCAGCCTTGCATTGGCGGAATGCAAGTCCTACTCCTCCACGCCACCGGAGGGCGCTCAATGTGTCGTTAAGCATGAGTATGGGTACCGACCAGACAAAGTGTTGAACCTCATTGGCATGCCAGACATTGGAGTGCACTATGCAACAGAGATCATGGTCTTCGACGGGTTCGCGAAGACACTGACTTTGAATCTTGAGCATAAAGATTACCCAAAGATCAAAGATATCTTAATCGAGCGCTATGGAAAGCCGCAGGAGCAACTAAAGAGCGACGTGACAACAGGTGCAGGGGCAGTTTTGAGCAGTGAAAGCCTGATGTGGAAGGGAAAGAAAATGAATTTGATCGTGGTTGAGCGCGCATTGTCGGCGGATAAAACCGCTGTGTTTTTTACCGACTTGGCTGTTCAAGCCGCGGACCTGGCGTCGAGAGACAAGAAAAGTAAGGATGCAGCTTCAAAGTTCTGATTTCGATAAGCTCGTGACTGGTTCAGTTCTGAATTGAATCAGCCGCAAGATCGCCTCCGCATGTCTATACGTCCGCTCTGTCGCGGGCAATCAGCAAAAGGCCCGCTTCGGCGGGCTTTTTTGTGCCTGCCCGGCTAGGGTTCGACACCGCAACCGGGGGTGAGGTGTGATTGGGGGATGGCAAATACCAATGATTGGTGGAAGAGCGGCGCCATGCGGTGGCGACTGACCCTGACATGCCCGATGGCATGCGCATCGCCATGGTCATGGCCGCGTTCTATGAATCCAGCAATCGCCACATCGGCACGCCCTATGTGGACAAGGTGGGCAAGGGCCAGCCGCTGACGGTCTGCAACGGACTGACGGGCAAGGATGTGATTGCCGGCAAGTGGTACAGCCCTGCCGAATGCTTCCGGCTGGAGAAAAAGCGCTATGTGCAGTATGAGCAGATCGCAAAGCGCTCACTGACTTATTGGGGCAGCTACAACCCCTTCCAGCAAGCAACGTTCTACGACTTCCTGCACAACAAGGGCGACGGCAAATTCCAGACCAGCACCATGCTGCGCGATGCAAACGCGGGCAACTGGGCAAAGGCCTGTCGCGAAAACCTGCGCTGGAACAAGGGCACGGTCGATGGCATGTCCGTGGTGCTGCCTGGCCTGAAGATCCGCGGCGATGCGAATGCCGAGCTCTGCGAGTGGGGGCTGTCATGGCCAGGCTGACCCTCTACACATCCCTGGCGGCCGCAGTTGCTGGCGCTGCCCTGGCCTGGCACTTCCAGGCAGCGCGCCTCGGGGCCGAGCTGGCGGACGAGCGCCTGCAGGCCAGCCAATACCGCCAGCAGATCGATGATGAGTGCACGGCTGCCGGGCTGCGCGTGCTGGCCGTGGAACGCACGGTCAACGACAAATACCAAGGAGCCCTGAATGACGCCATCCAGAAGCAGGTAGGCTTGCAGGCTGCTGCTGATCGCGCTCGCCTTGAGCGTGACGGCCTGCGCAAGCAACTGTCCGATGCCGAGCAGCGACTTGCCGACGCTTCCCCCGCCACCCTCATTGAGTACGCCCGCGCCCTCAACCACGTATTCGGACAGTGCAGCCAGCGATATGCAGAGCTGGCAATCCGAGCTGATGGCCACGCAGCTGATGCAGCAACCTGCCGCGCTGCCTGGCCAGTAATTCCCCAAGACAAGGAAAGCAAGTGACCAGTTACCGCAAAAAGCCAGTTGTGATCGATGCTGTGCAGTACCCCTGCGCTCATCGTGCCTTGCAACGCTGCAGCTGCAGCACGCAGGACAGTGCTGCATGTAGCAGCTGCGGGCATGAATTCATCCAGACCTTGGAGGGTCAGATGAATGTCGCTCCTGGCGATTGGATCATCACGGGCATCAAGGGCGAGTGCTACCCCTGCAAGCCGGACATCTTCGCGGCCACATACGAGGAAGTTCCACAGGCTCCCGAGTCTACCCTTCCACCCTACCGGCAGCGCGTTCTGGATGAAAAGCAAGAGCTGGACATCCGAATCACCAGGCTGGACGAGTTCATTCTGCGCAATGCCTTGTTCCGCGAGCTGGACCCCGAAGAGCAGGCTCGCATGCGTCGCCAGCTCGATGTGATGCGCGAGCTGTCTGTGATCCTGGGCGAGCGCATCTCTGCTTTCTAAGCCTTCCGGCCCTCGCTTGCTGTTTCTTCAATAGCCTTCGACCAAAGGCATTTCCGTCCCATCAACCGCAATCATCACGCCCGTGGTGTGGTGGTCGATTTCAATTGAGACCCCTCACATTTCATCGGGCTTGGCAAAGGCGTTGACGATGTTGAACTGCCTTGGGGTAGGTGCTTGTAAGCACTTTCAAAAAGACCCGCAGCCAGATGACTGCGGGTCTTTGTGTGGTTTGCGTAGGCTCTTCGAGGGACTACGTACTGGTACTTACCACTGCACCTTCACACCAATAGAAGCCTGAACCCCGCTCTTGACCCGGCTGTCGCCACCGTTGGCCCACAGCTTGCCCAACTCACCATAGACACTGGTGCGTGGGTTGATCTGCAGGCTGGCGCCGGCGGCCATCTCAGTCGCGGTATAGCCACCCCTGGCCTTGATGTCGGTTGTGCCGCCGGGCGCTGCAAAGCTGGCGATATCGGTGGTGTTGCTGGCCTTGTAGACGTTGATACGGCCATAGGGCTGCAGAACGCCGGCACCGGTCGCAAAGTTGCCCTTGATGCGGGCACCCAGGCGTACGGTCCAGTCATCGTCGGCCTTGTTCTTGACCGTGGCCAGGCTCAGCGCCGTGTCATCAATGCTGAGCTTGCGGTAGATGATCTGAGCCTGGGGCTCGATCTGCCAGTTGGAGGTCACAGCAAAGGCCTTGCCCATTTCCAAAGATGCCAGCCAGCCGCTGCCCTTGGTGCGAGCCTGTGCCGTGTCGCCAGCGGTACGCAGGTCGCTGCGGTAGTCGGCGCCTTGCAGCACGGCATCGGCATACAGGCCCGACTGGTCCTGCCAGGTGCCGTAGACACCCAAGTAGCGGGTGCGCAGGTTGTTGAAGCCGACATATTTGCGCTCCACACCGCTGGCAAAGCCCTTGACGCTCATGTCGCCTTCGAGCTGGCCGACATAGATACCGGCCTTGACGCTCTGGTCTGCATACAGGTCCAGACCTGCCTGGAAGCCGGTCAGGTGACCGCTGCTCTCAGGGCTGACCGTGCCTTGCTGGGTGATCTTGGGATCGGTGCGCAGAATGCGGCCCCAGACACGGCGGCTGGCGCCAGAGTCGGAACTGGTGGTCGCTTGAGTGCCTTCATCACCCATGCGCTTGCGCAGATCGCCGAGCATGGCCATGTCGGCCTGGCGCAGCTGTACGGGCAGGGCCGACAGCAGCGGCACCTCAGTACGGTAGGCCGTGGCCGGCGTTGTGGGTGTCGTCGGCGTTGTAGGCGTGGTAGGAGTCGTTGGCGTGGTAGGTGTCGTATTGGTCGACTGCAGGGCAGCACCTTGGGCGGTCTGCGTGAGGCGGTACTCATAGGCACCAGCGTCCACATGGCCCCCTGCCAGCGTAAAGCTGTTGGCTTGCAGACTGCCCCCGTTCTCGGTGCCGATGACCTCGATGCCGTTGCCTGTGGTCTGTGCACCCAGGCCGCCGGCATTGGTGATGTGCACCGTGGTGTTGCCGCTGGCCACGGCTGTGGCGCCAGACAGCAGCAGCTTGTCGGTGGCACTGCCGTCCGCTCCCAGCACCGTGGACAGGCCCAGGTTGCCGTTGTTGCCTACATAGGCGCCGGTGACCTTGAGCACTGTGCCCGGTGCTGCCCCGCTGTTGCTGCTGAGTTTGACGGTGCCGCTGTTGTTCAGGCTGGCGAGGGTCTGGTTGTAGCCGGCCAGATCCAGCACGGCACCTGTGGCCACGGTGTGGGCCGAGGAACTGCTGAAGGTGTTGGCGGCTCCGGCCTGCAAGGTGCCTTGCGCCACATCGGTGGCACCGGTGTAGGTGTTGCCGATGCTGGTCAGTGTCAGCGTGCCGATGCCTTGCTTGGTCAGGAAACCAGCGCCTGTAATGGCACCGGCCCAGGTCGCATTGTTGATGCCGGTGTCGATGACGGGGTCGTTGGTGCCGGTCATGTGCAGGCTGTTGGCGATGGTCATGCCATTCGCGGTCAGGCCAATGGTGGTGCCATCGTCCATGGCCAGGGTGCCGTTGCCCAGACCCTGGGCATTGCCGAGGTTGATGCGACCCTGCTTGAGTTCCACATCACCGCTCAAAGTGCTTGCGCCATTGAGAGCCAGCGTGCCGGCACCTTGCTTGATCAGGTTGCCTGTCCCCTGGATCTGGCCGTCAAAGCGGGATACCGTGCCTGTTGCCGTATTGACCGTCAAGTCAGCGGTGCCAAGGGCCACATTGCCGGCGCCAGTCAAGCTGCTTGCTTGCAGTGCATGGTTATTCAAGTCAAGGGTGGCACCCGACTGCACCTGGTAGGAGGTGTTTTGTACCAGTGCTCCTGCCGAGCCTGCCTGCAGGGTACCTGCCGCCACCAGCGTACCGCCGGTGTAGGTGTTGGTGCCTGTGAGCGTTTCGGTGCCAGTGCCTTGTTTGACGAAGCTGCCAGTGCCTGTCATGGAGCCGCTAAAGGTTCCATCTGTCGCCCCGCCTGCAGTCAGCGTGTTCACGCCCAGTTTGACCGTGCCGTTACCGACCAAGGTGCCGAAGGTTTGGGTGCCGTTACCAGCCGACAGATCGAATATTGTGCCAGTTGCCAGGTTCACAATGCCATTGAGCGCCAGACTGGCTCCAGCACCCAGGGCAAGTGTTCCCGCATTGACATGCGTTCCGCCTGTGTAGGTATTGGTGCCGTTGAGGGTCAGCGTGCTGGAGCCGTTCTTGGTCAGGCTGCCGGTACCGGAGATATTTCCGGCAAGCGTCAGAGCATTGGATCCCGCGACGGTGAGGTCCGAGTTCAGTACCACCTGGTTGGAGGCGGTGACCGCTTGATTGGAGTCCAGCGTTGAGGTGCTGCTCACCGTCAAGGTACCAGAGCCAAGGGCCGAGTTGTGGCCGAGGATGGTGCTTCCGCCGGCAAGAATGGTTCCGCCGCTGTAGCTGTTGTTGCCATTCAGGGTCAAGCTCGATGCACCTGTCTTCACAAGGCCGCCGGTGCCGCTGACTGTGCCGCCGAGAGTCAAGGCGTTGGTGCCAAGGACATTCAAACTGCCGTTGAGAAGCACGTTGTTGGCGAGACTGACGGCTGTATTGCTATCCAGCGCAGAACCGCCGGCTGTGGTCAGCACGCCGGTACCGAGGGCCGTGTTGTTGCCGACGATGATCGTGCCGGCATTGAGAGTGGTTCCTCCGGTGTAGCCGTTGGCGCCGTTCAGTATCAGGAGGGCCGGACCGTTCTTGACCAGGCTGCCGGCGCCATTGATGGCGCCGTTCAGCGTCAGAACATTGCTGCCTGCCAGCTTGAGTACGCCCTGGTTATCGATGGCATTGCCCAGCGTGACGGCGCTGTTGCTGTCCAGCGTGGTGGTGTTGGTCGTGGTCAGGATGCCGGTGCCCAGTGCAGAGTCGTTGCCTACCACCAGCGTACCGCCATCCAGCTGGGTACCGCCGGTATAGCTGTTGGCTCCGTTGAGAACCAGGGTGCCGGTATCCAACTTGTTCAGTCGGCCACTGCCAGTCAGGGCGACATCGAGGGTCGCGGTGGCACCCGGATCGACACGCACCTTGGCTACGCCATCAGCGGTGTTGACCAGTTCCAGCTGGCCGGTTCCGCCGAGGGCGTAGCCGTCGGTCACGAACTGCATCCCGGTGATGGACTGCGTGCCGTCGACCGTGACGGTTCCCGGCGTGCCCTGGAACACTGCGAATTTGCCGTTCCATTTGCGGTTGCCAGTGCCGTCTTCCTTGGTCCAGTTGCTGGTCGCGCTAGACCAGGTGCCACTGCCGCCCTGGATCGTGCCGTCGCTGGAGGTGGCGCTGCCATCCCAGAACAGTACGTTGGCCGGACCGCCGACGACCAGGTTGACCTGGTTGCCGACTGAGGTTTGTACATCAAGGTCGGCTGCGTTGACGGAGCCAGGCAGGGAGCCGAGCACCAGACCATTGTTGGTGAGTAAGCCGGTGTAGTTGATCAGGCGATAGACACCCTCGCCGAAGCCACCAATATCGTTGACGTTCAGTGTGCCGCCAAGCACCAGGTTGCCGTTGACATTGAGCAAAGCGGTGCCGCTGGCGGACGGTGCACCCAGGCCGACATCCAGGATGGACGCGTTGTTCAGGGTGAGAGAGCCTACGCCGAGCTGGCTGCCGCTGGTCAGCGCCAGGTGAGCGCCGTCAGCCACATGGACTGCGCCGCTCAGGGTCCCACTACCGGTCAGTGTCGCTCCGCTGTTGACCTGCACTTGGCCGCTGGCCAGTGAGCCACTGACCTTCAGCGTGCCGGCGTTGACCTGGGTGGTGCCGCTCAGGGCATTGACCCCGGACAGCTCAAGGCTGCCGCTACCGGCCTTGATCAGGCCGCCCGCACCTGCCAGGCCGCCGCTGAAGACGGTGCTGGCGCCGTTGCCGCCGATGGTGAAGTTGCTACCGCTGCCCAGGGTGACCGCGCCTGCACCGGTCAGGCTGCCGACGCTGGTGCTGGCACCGAGGTTAAGCCCGGCGCCGGCGGCGACATTGACCCCGGCGTTGTTGCCCAGGGCGCTGCTGCCCAAGGTGGTGACGCTGCCGTCCAGGATATCCAGCGTACCGCTGAAGTTGTTGGCACCGCTCAGGGTCAGGTCGGAAGTACCGGTCTTGATCAGGTTGCCGTTGCCGTTGATGACGCCAGCGAGGTTGAAGTTGTCGCTGCCGCCCAGGGTCAGGTCGGCACCGAGGATGATGGCGTTGTTCAGGGTCAAGGCGGCGTTGGTGCGCAGCGTCGACGCGCCCGTGACGTTCAGTACGCCGGTACCCAGGGCATCGACCGTGCCGAGCACCAGTGTGCCGGCGTCGAGGATGGTGCCGCCGGTGTACAGGTTGGTGCCGTTGAGGGTCAGCGTGCCCGCCTCTTTCTTGATCAGGGCGCCATTGCCGTCGACGTAGCTGTTCAGGGTCAGGTCGGAACTGCCCTTCACGGTGAGGTTGGCACTATCCAGCGTTATCTCGTTGGCCAAGGCGAACGACGCCGTACTGCTCAAGCTGGCCGACCCGCCGACGACCAGCGCGCCCTTGATCGCGCTGGCATTGCCGAGGACCAGGCTGCCGCCATTGAGATAGGTGTCGCCACCGTAGGTGTTGACGCCGTTGAGCGTCAGGGTGCCCGCACCGTTCTTGAACAGGGAACCGGTGCCGCCGACGATGCCGTCGAGGGTCAGGTCGTGGTTGCCCAGCAGGAGCAGGTTGCCGATGACATTGAGGTTGTTGGCCAGGGTGACGGCGACGCTGCTGTCCAGCGCGGTGCCGTTGCGGGTGCTGAGGGTACCGCTGCCCAGCGCAGAGCCAGAGCCGACCACCAGGCTGCCAGCGCTGAGGGTGGTGCCGCCGCTGTAGGTGCTGACGCCACTCAGGGTCAGGGTACCGGTGCCGGTTTTGGTCAGGCTGCCCAGGCCGTCGATCGTGCCATCGAGGGTCAGGTTGCTGCTGCCGGCCAGGGTCAGGCCGGCGTTCAGGTGCACGGCGTTGTTCAGGGTCATTGCCGAGGTGGTGGCCAGGGTGGCGCCGCCGCCGACGGTCAGGTCGCCGGCACCGATCGCACCGGCGTTGTCCAGGGTCAGGGTACCGCCATTGAGGCTGGTGCCACCGCTGTAGGTGTTCACCCCGCTCAGGGTCAGGTTGGCGGCGCCGCCCTTGACCAGGCTGCCGGTGCCATCGATGACGCCTTGCAGCGTCATGTTGGACAACCCGCCCACCGTCATCGCGCCATTGAGGGTGATGGCGTTGGCGATGGTCACGGCGGAGGACGCGTCGATCGTGCCCGCGTTGACGATCAGGCTGCCCTGGCTCAGGGCCCCGGCATTGCCGAGGTACAGGGTACCGGCGTTGAGAATGGTGTTGCCCACGAAGGTGTTGGCAGCGGCCAGCTGGAGGATTCTGCTGCCATTCTTGATCAGGTCGCCGGTGCCACTGACCACGCCACTCAGGCTCAGGTTGTCGGGGCCGTTGAGGGTCAGGTCGCCGTTGAGGCTGACCAGGTTGTTGAGCGTGACGCCCGTGCCCGTCGCGCCCAGCGTGGTACCGGCGGCGGTGGTCAGGGTTCCGCTACCCAGGGCGCCATTGTTGCCGACCAGCAGGGTACCCGCGTTGAGCGCGACACCGCCCTGGTAGCTGCTGTTGCCGGCGAGGGTCAGGGTGGCGCTGCCGTTCTTGGTGAAGCCCCCGGTACCGTTGATCCCGCCGTTGAGGGTCAGGTCGTTGCTGCCGGCGACGGTGACGTTGCCGTTGAGCGTCATGACGTTGTTGAGGGTGCGTGACCCGCTGCTGTCCAGGCTGGTGCCGGCAGCCGCAGTGAGCCTGCCGCTGCCGAGGGCATTGTCACCGCCGATGATCAGCTTGCCGGACTGCAGGTTGACGCCGCCGGCGAAGGTGCTGCCGCCGCTCAGGGTCAGGTCGGCGGTACCCTGCTTGACCAGGCCGCCGGTGCTGCCGGTGATGTTGCCACTCAGGGTCAGGGCGTTGTTGCCGGCCAGGGTCAGGGTACGCGTGCCGAGGACGATGTTGTTGTTCAGGGCGACTGCGGCGCTGGAATCCAGCGTGGTGTTGGCAACGTTGGCCGTCAGGCTGCCCGTGCCCAGTGCCGTATTGCTGCCGACGACCAGGGTGCCGCCCTGCAGGAAGACGCCGCCGGTGAAGGTGCTGGCGCCGCTCAAGGTCAAGGTGTTGCTGCCGGCCTTGGTCAGGCTGCCGCCACCGATGATCACGCCGCCGAGGGTCAGGTTGTTGCTGCCGGTCAGGGTCAGCGAGCCGTTGACCAGGTTGACGTTGTTGCCCAGGGTCTGCGCACTGGTGGTGTCGAGGGAGGAGTTCGCCGACACGCTCAGGGTGCCGCTGCCGATCGCGCTGGTGCTGTCGAGGATCAGCTTGCCGGCGCCGATGTTGACACCACCGGTGAAGTCATTGGTGCCGCTGAGGATGACATCACCGCTGCCGTTCTTGTTCAGTGCGCCGCTGCCGGTGATGTTGCTGGCCAGGGTCAGGGTGTTCGGCGTGACGTTGGTCAGGCCCAGCGTGGTGCTCAGGGTGATGGCGTTGCTCAGGGTCATCGTCGAGCTGGCCAGCAGGTTGGACGTGCCGGTTACCGACAGTCCGCCGCTGCCCAGCGCCCCGGCGTTGGCCAGGGACAGCGTGCCGCCGCTGAGGACGGTGCCGCCGCTGTAGTCGTTGCTCGCGTTGTTCAGCACCAGGGTACTGGCGCCGCTCTTGCGCAACACACCACTGCCGCTGATCTTGCCGCTGAGGGCCAGCTGGCTGCTGCCACTGACGGTCAGGCCACCGGGGTTTACGGTGACGGTGTTGGCCAGGTCCAGCGACGGATTCAACGAGCGCAGTTCGCCTCCGTCGGCGATGACGGTGGCAGTGCCGAAGACCTGGGAGTCGTTGACGCTGGCGATACCGCCGGTGAGCTGGACGGTGGGCGAGGCGAGGCCGCCGAGCAGAGGCCCGAGGATGGTCCAGGTACCGCTGAAGACCCTCAGGTTGGGGAAGTTGATGAAGTTCGCCGAGGAGACGCTGCCAGAGCCCGCCGCACCAGTGCCGGCCGTGGTGATGTCGTTCTGCAGGACCAGGGTGTTGCTGCCACCAAGACCGCCATCGACGATGCCTGCGGCGGCAAAGACGAGACCGGCATTGCCCGCCACGGTCCTTTCGGTCGCAACGCCCGAGCCGCTCTGGACCACCGAGCCGGTCACTGCCTTGAAGGTGTTCCCAGTCGTACCACCAGCGCCCAGGTTCAGGCTGCCGGTGAGCGTGCCGGCGTTGATGAAGGTGTTGCCCTGCGCCGATCCCTGGAAAGCGATCCGACCGGTGATCAAGGCACCGGAGTTGTTGGTGAAGTTGACCTTCGGACCGGAACCCGCCGTGAGGAGGTTCGCGCGGTAGGTCGCCATGAGAGGGATATCGGCCGCGGCCACGCCGGAGTAGGCAACCAGCGGCGCGGCATCGAGGACACCGTTGTTGGTGAAGTTTACGGTGCCGTTGCTACCGTTCTTCACTTCGAAGGCCAGGCCGGTCAGGTCTGGCATCGCGCCCACCTGCGAATCGCCGATGGCCCGGACGGCGCCGTTGTTGGTGATCGTCACCGTGCTGTTGTTGGAGTTGCCCAGGACCACAGCGGAACTGAGGTCAGCCAGCGACGCCAGTTGCGTCGGGCCGATGATGCCGTTGTTGGTGAACGTTAGGTTGTTGCCGCCCAGGGCGATGTCGGCAGCGGTCGCCGAGTACATCCAAGCACTGGCGTCGACGTTGACCACCAGGTTGTTGGCGTTGGTGGCGTAGGTCGACAGGATCGTCCCGCTACAGGTGACGTTCAACCCGACGGACATACAGGCAGCATGCGCACTCGACGCTCCTCCTGCCAGCCCCCAAGCCAGCGCCACCGCTGTTGCCATGCCATGCCAGCGAAGCTTCGGTGTAGATTGAGAGGGTGGGCATGCAGAGCCCACTGTTTCTGTACCTGCATTGCCGCCAGTGCGGGCTGTTTCAGGTGCTGCTACCCATGCCCCCAGTGCTTGATTCCAAATGGAGCGGTATATCTTGTTCATTGTTACTGTCGGTTGGACATGGGGCAACTCCTTATTGATGCCCTCTGCCTGGGTCTGTTTGGGACACAGACTTTAATGTCAGTAACAAATTTTGACAATCATTGAATTTGGTGATTTGACTCCCTTGTCGATGGATTGCATCGGCCAGAAGTTCGCGGCTGAATGTTTGGCTTGCTATGTCCAAGTCTTGACGCACAGGCACGTCAGCAATTGATTCTGTTGCTTGGCAAGCACATCGCATTCAGCGATCAGTGTGCTGCCGACTGAGATGCTCATGAAAAGGCCGAGGAGGGTGGCTGCGAGCATCGCTGCACTTTAGATGCAGGCAAAAAAAAATGGGTAGAAACCGTTTCAGGTTTTCTACCCACTTTTTACCCACTTCATGTGGGGAATGGCTTATTTACTAGCAATTCTGGTGCCGGAGACATGAATCGAACACGCGACCTTCTCATTACGAATGAGCTGCTCTACCGACTGAGCTACACCGGCGTCAAGCTATAGATTATAGCGCTTTTTCATCGGCTTCGAGGTGGTAGCCGGTCACGCGCTCCACTTCGTTCTTGGAGCCGAGGACGACGCTCACACGCTCGTGCAGTTGCGTGGGCTGGATATCCAGAATACGCTGGCGGCCGTTGGTGGCCATGCCACCAGCCTGTTCGACCAGCCAGCTCATGGGGTTGGCTTCGTACATCAGGCGCAGCTTGCCGGCCTTTTGCGGTTCGCGCTTGTCCCAGGGGTACATGAAGATGCCACCGCGGCACAGGATGCGGTGCACGTCGGCCACCATGGCCGCCACCCAGCGCATATTGAAGTTCTTACCGCGTGGGCCGTCGACGCCTGCCAGGCATTCGTCCACATAGCGCTTCACGGGGGCGTCCCAGTGGCGCATATTGGACATGTTGATGGCGAATTCCTTGGTGTCTTCGGGGATCTTGACGTTTTCCTCGATGAGCACGAACGAGCCTTGCTCGCGGTCCAGCGTGAACATGGACACGCCGTCGCCCACGGTCAGCACCAGGGTGGTCTGGGGGCCGTAGATGCAGTAGCCGGCCGCCACTTGCTGGGTGCCGGGCTGCATGAAGTCGCTGTCGTGCACGCCAGGGTGGCCTTCGGGCTTCTTGAGCACGCTGAAGATGGTGCCGATGGACATGTTGATGTCGATGTTGGACGAGCCGTCCAGGGGGTCGAACATCAGCAGGTACTCGCCCTGGGGATAGCGGTTGGGCACCACATAGATGCCTTCCATTTCTTCCGAAGCCATGGCCGCCAGGTGGCCGCCCCATTCATTGGCTTCGATCAGGGTTTCGTTGGCGATGATGTCCAGCTTTTTCTGCACTTCACCCTGCACATTTTCGCTGCCGGCCGTGCCCATGACGTCGCCGAGCTCACCCTTGTTCACGGCAAAGCTGATGCGCTTGCAGGCGCGGGCCACCACTTCCAGCAGCAGACGCAGCTGGCCAGGGATGAGTCCGTCCACGCGTTGCTGCTCGACCAGATAGCGGGTCAGGCTGATGTTTTTTTTCATGTTTCAACTCCTTGAAATTCGATGCAAATCTGAAATGGACTGAGGGCAGGGGGCCCGATCACTTGCCTGGCCGCCCCGCATTGCGCTGCTCCAGCTCCGCCAGCAGCTCCCTGGCGCGGGTTTGCTGCTGGCCGTCTTTCTGGTTCAGCGCGTATTGTTCATAGCGGGCCAGCCATTGGCGGGCCTGCGGTTCCTGCTTTTGTTCATGGGCAAGTACCATGAGCTGGAAATAGCTGTCGTAGACGGTGGCATGGTCTTGTGCTGTTTGCGCAATTTGCAGACGCTCCTGAAGATAGGCACCAACCTGCTTCAGGTCGCCTAGCTCATAGCAATTTTGCGCAATATTGGTGAGCACACCACGTATCTGCTGCAGCTTGCCCATGTCGTTGAGACGTTCGCGCGCCACGGGCAGCAGTCGCTCATTGGCCTGCCTGGCTTCGCGGAATCGCCCCAGCTCATGCAGCAGATAGCCTTCGTCCTCATAGATGCCGAGAATCTGCATCTGACTCGGAAAATTCAGAGCCCGCGCAGGCTTCACGCTTTCATCCCAGCGCATCTCGGCGGGCAGGACGGCAATCTGCTGCAGCGGGTATTGAGCCTGAAGGGCCTTGACCTGCTTGAGCGCTGCCGCGTGCTGTTCGGCATCCGCCAGCCAGCGGATGCCGGAATAGCGCAGGAAGAACTGTGCATAGGACAGCTCAGGGTCTGTCTGGGGGCCGGGTAAAGCGGCCAGCGCTGTGCTGGCTGCCTTGGCCGCCTCCTTGGGCATGTTGTGGCGCGCATAGACGCTGGCCTGTGTGTAATAGAGCCGGAAGGCGTCGCGAGCAACGACTCCGGGCTTTTTCAACAACGGCTCCAGTGCCTGCAGATCGGCACTCATGGCGTGTCCGCTGAAGCTGCCGCCTTCGCTGAAGACGGTCGCATACAAGGGCGCGAAACGGGCTTCGAATCCCGCATCAGGCTTTGCAGCCTGAGCGCCCAGCGACATGCTCGCCGCAGCGACGGCAAGGGCCTGTAAGCCCCGGGCCGCGCGTCGAGCAAGCATGTGCAGGTCCATCAGTCCGCCAAGGCGCGGGTGATGACCTCGCGCACATCGTTGGACAGATCGGGCTTGGCTGCCACGCGGGCAATGGCCTCGCGGGCGGCAGAGCGGTAAGGCTCGGCCAGCTTTTTCCAGCGATCCATCACACGGGCCAGGCGGGACGCCACCTGGGGGTTGATGCCGTCGATCTCGATCACGCGATCGGCCCAGAACACATAGCCCGCAGCATCGGCGCGGTGGAAGGCGCCGGCATTGTTGCAGTAGCTGAAGATCAGGCTGCGTGCGCGGTTGGGGTTTTTGATCTGGAAGTCGGCATGCTTCATCAGCGCCTTGACGGCCGGAAGCACATCGCCGCCGCGGTCGCTGGCTGCGCCCTGCAGTGCAAACCATTTGTCCAGCACCAGCGCATCCTGCTTGAACAGGGCGTGGAAGCGCTGCAGCGCCTGCTCGGCCAGGGGGCTGGCGCTGTAGACCAGGGCGGAGAGGGCCGCCATGCGGTCCGTCATGTTGCCAGCGTCCTTGCAGCGCTGGTAGGCCTTGCCGGGCCAGACCGTGTCGCCAGTCCGGGCGGCCTGCAGGCACAGCATGGACAGGGCGCGGCCTGCCAGTGCACGGCGGCCGGCGCTGACATGGTCGGGGCGGTAGGCGCCGGTGTCGCGGTTGGCCTCCCAAGCCGCTTCCCATTCGGGCTGCAGGGCACTCGCCAGCTGCAAGATCATGGCTTCGCGCACGGCATGCACACGCTGCGGATCGACCTCGGCCAGTTGCTCGGCGATATAGCTCTCGGACGGCAGCGTGAGCACCAGGTCCTTGAAGGCAGCATCCAGCTTGTCGTCACGCAGCACGCGGCGCATGGCTTCGATGAAGTCTGCCGGCAGGATCTCGGCGTTGGCGTCGCCGCTGGCTGCGATCGCCTTGAGGGCATAGCGCAGGCCTAGGCGCTGGCTGGCTTCCCATTGATTGAACGGGTCGCTGTCATGGGCCAGCAGGGTCAGCAGATCGGCATCGCTGAATTCATGCTCCAGCACCACGGGGGCACTGAAGCTGCGCAGCAGTGAGGGCACAGGAGCTTCGCTCACATTGCTGAAGACAAAGCGCTGTTCGGCTTCGGTCAGCACCAGCATGCGGCTGGCGACTGCCTGGGCGGCATCCTCGCCTTGCAATTGCAGGGCAATGGGCTGGCCGCTGGCCGTGAGCAGACCCATTTGCACGGGAATGACGAAAGGCAGTTTCTCGGCCTGACCCACGGTGGGCGCACAGCTTTGCGACAGCGTCAGCGTATAGGTCCGGGCGTCGGCATCGTACTGGCCCACGGCCTTGAGCACGGGCGTGCCGGCCTGGCTGTACCAGCGGCGGAACTGCTGCAGATGCTGAGCCAGGGGAGAGTCGGGGTTGGCGTCGGCAATGGCCTGCGAGAAGTCGTCGCAGGTCACGGCTTGGCCGTCATGGCGCTCGAAGTACAGCTTCATGCCCTTGGCAAAGCCTTCGCGGCCGACCAGGTTGTGCTGCATGCGCACGACTTCCGCGCCTTTTTCGTAGATCGTGACCGTGTAGAAGTTATTGATCTCGATATAGCTGTCTGGACGCACGGGGTGGGCCATGGGGCCGGCGTCCTCGGGGAACTGCACGGTGCGCAGCACTCGCACGTCGTCGATGCGCTTGACGGCACGGGCCGAAGCCGTGCCCGCCATGTCCATGCTGAACTCCTGATCGCGGAACACCGTCAGGCCTTCCTTGAGGCTCAGCTGGAACCAGTCGCGGCAGGTGACGCGGTCACCGGTCCAGTTATGGAAGTATTCGTGTCCGACGACGGATTCGATATTGGCGTAATCGGTGTCGGTGGCCGTGGCCTGGCTTGCCAGAACATACTTGGTGTTGAAGATGTTCAGACCCTTGTTCTCCATGGCGCCCATGTTGAAGTCGCTGGTGGCGACGATCATGAAGCGGTCCAGATCCAGGCTCAGGCCAAAGCGGGCCTCGTCCCATGCAACGGAGTGCATGAGGGAGTTCATGGCGTGCTCGGTCTTTTCCAGGTCGCCAGGGCGCACATAGACCTGCAGCAGGTGATCGCGGCCGGCACGGCTCTTGATCTTCTGCTCGCGGGCTACCAGATTGCCGGCCACCAGTGCAAACAGATAGCTGGGCTTCTTGTGCGGATCGACCCACTTGGCAAAGTGGCGGCCGTCGTCCAGGTCGCCGGACTCCACCAGATTGCCGTTGGACAGCAACACCGGGTACTGGACCTTGCTCGCGCGCAGCGTGACGGTGTACATCGCCATCACGTCGGGGCGGTCCAGGAAGTAGGTGATGCGGCGGAAACCTTCTGCCTCGCACTGCGTGAAGAACGTGTCCTCGCTCACATACAAGCCCATGAGCTTGGTGTTCTTGATGGGGGCGCAGGTGGTGAAGATCTCCAGCTCCACGGGCTCGTTGCCCTCGGGCAGGTTCTCCAGCACCAACTGGTCGCCATCCATCTTGAAGGAGGTACCACCACCGTTGACCATCACCCGCGCCAGATTCAGCTCGTCGCCGTCCAGGCGCAGCGCCTGTGCCGGCACCTCGGGGTTGCGGCGCACGCGCATCTTGCTGAGCACGCGCGTCTTGGCCGGGTCCAGGTCAAAAGTCAGGTCCACCGTGTCGATCCACCAGGCCGGGGCCTCGTAGTCGGCACGATAAATCGCGGTGGCCGGGGCTTGCCCGTCACGCAGTTGCAGCATATCGATTCCTTTCTAGGATCAGAGGCCTTGCTTGAGCGAGGCTTCGATAAACACGTCCAGATCGCCGTCCAGCACCTTCTGGGTGGCCGAGACTTCGACGTTGGTGCGCAAGTCCTTGATGCGGCTGTTGTCCAGCACATAGGAGCGGATCTGGTGACCCCAGCCCACATCGGTCTTGGTGTCCTCGAGCTTTTGCTGCTCTTCCATGCGCTTGCGCATCTCGAAGTCGTACAGCCTGGAGCGCAGGCGCTGCCATGCCACGTCACGGTTGCTGTGCTGTGAGCGGCCGTCCTGGCACTGCACCACGATGCCCGTGGGAATGTGGGTCAGGCGCACGGCCGAGTCGGTCTTGTTGATGTGCTGACCGCCGGCGCCCGAGGCGCGGTAGGTGTCGGTGCGCACATCCGACGGATTGATGTTGATCTCGATGGAGTCATCAATCTCGGGATAGACGAACAGCGAGGAGAAGCTGGTGTGACGGCCGCCCGAGCTGTCGAAGGGCGACTTGCGCACCAGGCGGTGCACGCCGGTTTCGGTGCGCAGCAGGCCGTAGGCATACTCGCCTTCGACCTTGATGGTGGCGCTCTTGATGCCGGCCACATCGCCCGGAGTCTCTTCTTCGACCGTGGCCTTGAAGCCCTTGCGTTCGGCGTACTTCAGGTACTGGCGCAGCAGCATGCTGGCCCAGTCGCAGGCTTCGGTGCCGCCAGCGCCGGCCTGGATGTCGATGAAGCAGTTGAGCGGGTCGGCTTCGCCGCCGAACATGCGGCGGAACTCGAGCTCCTCGATCAGCGGCTTGAGCTTGGCGGTTTCGGCTTCGATGGTTTCGAGGCCGGCATCATCGCCTTCTTCCTTGCTCATCTCGAACAGCTCGACGTTGTCGGCCAGCTCGGTGGTGAGCTTCTGCAGCGTCAGCACGACGGAGTCGAGCGACTTCTTTTCCTTGCCCAGCTCCTGCGCCTTCTTGGGGTCGTTCCAGACGGCCGGGTCTTCCAGCGAGGCGTTTACCGTGCGCAGACGTTCGTACTTGGCATCGTAGTCAAAGATACCTCCGGAGATCTGCCGTGCGCTCGGACAGATCTTGGAGGGTGTTGCCGATAGAGTTGACGCGTTCTGCTTCCATGGTGAATCCGTTGTTCTTGCTGATAAATAACGAGTGATTTTCTCATGCCAAACGGCTGTGGGGATGCAATGGCCTTTGACAGGGCTTTTGCGTGCGTCATCGGGGTGTCTTTTTGATCCCAGCTATGTCCCTGATACCCCCATCGGTTTTATTCATGGATGCCGTTACTCGAGGTAACAAATACTGCATAGAATTCGCAGGCGCGCGCAGTGTGCACGCGCTTTTCGGACCGTTCTTCCTATTTCCCATCTCGCAGGTGCCAGACCTTCCAGGTCGCCCAGGCCCCCCATCCCCCATGAACTTCTTTCGCAACCTCAAGCTGGCCAACAAGCTGCTGGTGTCTTTTGTGCTGATCCTGCTGATCAGCGCGGTATCGGGTCTGTACGGCCTGGTACAGATGGAGCGTGTCAATGCCACGGCCACCGATCTGGCACGCCAGTGGCTGCCGGCGGCCCGCAATCTGCAGGACATGCGCTATCAGCTGCAGCGCTATCGCTCGCAGACCATGCAGCATGTGATGGCGCAGTCGTCCGAGGAAATGGCGGTCTATGACAAGAGCATGCCCAAGCTCTGGGACGAACTGGTCCAGAACCAGCAGTCCTATGCCAAGTATGTGAAGACCGACAAGGAGCGGGCACTGCTGGCCGAAATCGGCGAGGATCTCAAGGCCTATGCCGTGCAGACGGCCAAGGTGGTGGATCTGTCGCACCAGCTGCTCAACGATGACGCCAGCGAGATTCTGCGCGGTGATTCGCTCAAGATCAGCCGCGGCATCAACACCCGTCTGGATGCGCTGAGCGAGATCAACTACCAGGCCACCGAGGAAACCAACCAGGCCGGCGACGACCTGTATGCCGCTGCCCGCTGGTGGGTGATGGCGCTGCTGCTGGGCTCCATCGTCATCGGCGTGGCGCTGGCGGTGCTGATCGCGCGCTCCATCTCGCGTCCGCTGCAGTCGGCCGTGCAACTGGCGCAGTCCGTGGCCGCAGGCGATCTGAGCGCCAGCATCACCGTGCAAAGCCGCGATGAAGTGGGCCAGCTGCTGCAGGCGCTCAAGGACATGAACAACAGTCTGCAGCGCATCGTGGGCCAGGTGCGCCAGGGCACGGACTCGATCGCCTCGGCCAGCAGCCAGATTGCCAGCGGTAACCAGGATCTGTCCTCGCGCACCGAAGAGCAGGCCAGCTCGCTGGAGCAGACGGCGGCCTCGATGGAAGAGCTGACCGCCACCGTGCAGCAAAATGCCGGCAATGCCCAGCAGGCCAACCAGATGGCCTCTGCCGCATCGCAGGTGGCCGTGCGCGGCGGTGCCACGGTGGCCCAGGTCGTGCAGACCATGTCGGCCATCAATGAGTCCTCGCGCAAGATCGTGGACATCATCGGCGTGATCGACTCCATCGCCTTCCAGACCAATATTCTGGCGCTGAACGCAGCGGTGGAAGCGGCCCGTGCAGGCGACCAGGGCCGCGGCTTTGCCGTGGTGGCCTCCGAAGTGCGTACCCTGGCCCAGCGCTCGGCCGAGGCGGCCAAGCAGATCAAGCAGCTGATCGACGACTCGGTGAGCAAGGTGCAGGAAGGCAGCACCCAGGTCGACGAGGCCGGCAGGACCATGGACGAGATCGTGATGAGTGTGCGCCGTGTCACCGACATCATGGGCGAGATCTCGGTGGCCAGCCATCAGCAGACCTCGGGCATCGAGCAGGTCACCCAGGCCGTGACGCAGATGGATCAGATGACCCAGCAGAACGCCGCCCTGGTGGAGGAGGCTGCGGCCGCGACTGACGCACTGCGTGGTCAGGCCGCCGCGCTGGCGGATACGGTGAGTTTCTTCAAGCTCGGCGCCCAGTCCGGCCAGCAAGCCGCACCGGCTCTGGCTCCAGCGACGTTCAAGCCCGCGCCTGCCAGGGCTGCGATCAAGGCTCCGGCCCCGCTCAAGGCCTCGTCGGCTGCGCTCAAGCGCCCCGTGATGTCGGCGGCG
Source organism: Comamonas sp. Tr-654 (assembly GCF_011752915.1). Classification (NCBI taxonomy): domain Bacteria; kingdom Pseudomonadati; phylum Pseudomonadota; class Betaproteobacteria; order Burkholderiales; family Comamonadaceae; genus Comamonas; species Comamonas sp. Tr-654. The sequence goes on along the minus strand of NZ_VWWQ01000001.1, from coordinate 1,005,154 downwards.
AGCAAGCCGCCGGTTCTGAGCCCCGCGAAAAGCGCAGCAGCGCCCCAGCCGCAAAAGGCCGCGACGGCAGACGATGGAGAGTGGGAGAGCTTCTAAGCCCGGTACGGGCGTGCGGTGCCGGGCTCGGTGCCGCTAGCTAGGATGCTATTGGTTCAGAAGCTTGTGCTATATGGATTCATTGAATTTCAAGATGTTTTGTATCTGAAATCGTTTGATATAAGGCGGTGTAAGCTTCATTGTTGATAGCGGATAACAAATCTGCCTTGGAAACAAAAACACCCCGCAGCCGTGGCTGACGGGGTGTTTTTGTTCCAGAGAGCATGAGCTGCGCAAGCCGCTCCTGCCGCCTCGCATCAGCCGCCGCGCGTGATGGGCACTTCGGCGTTCTTGCCGTAGCTGCCGTATTTGCCCAGCTCCCACTTGGCGATCGCGTTGCGGTGCACCTCGTCGGGGCCGTCGGCAAAGCGCAGCGTGCGTGCTGCGGCATAGGCATAGGCCAGCGGGAAGTCGTCGCACATGCCGCCGCCGCCATGGACCTGCATGGCCCAGTCGATGACCTGGCAGGCCATGCTGGGGGCGACGACCTTGATCATGGCGATCTCGGTCCTGGCCACCTTGTTGCCGGCCACGTCCATCAGCCAGGCTGCCTTGAGCGTGAGCAGGCGCGCCATGTCGATCTTGCAGCGTGCTTCGGCAATGCGCTCCTGCGTCACGGTCTGCTGGGCCACGCTCTTGCCGAAGGCCACGCGGCTGCTGGCGCGCTTGCACATCAGCTCCAGCGCACGCTCGGCCAGGCCGATCAGTCGCATGCAGTGGTGAATGCGGCCCGGGCCCAGGCGGCCCTGGGCGATCTCGAAGCCGCGCCCTTCGCCCAGCAGAATATTGCCGACGGGAACGCGCACGTTCTCGAAATACATCTCCATGTGGCCGTGGGGCGCATCGTCATAGCCCATCACGTTCAGCGGACGCTCGATGCGGATGCCCTTGGCATCGGCCGGGATGATGATCATGCTCTGCTGCGAATGCTTGGCCGCTTCGGGGTCGGTCTTGCCCATGGTGATGAAGACCTGGCAGCGAGGATCGCCGGCACCCGAGATCCACCACTTGTGGCCGTTGATCACGTATTCGTCGCCCTGGCGCTCGATGCGTGTGCAGATATTGGTGGCGTCGGAGGAGGCGACTTCGGGCTCGGTCATGGCGAAGGCCGAGCGGATCTTGCCTTCCAGCAAGGGCTTGAGCCAGCGCTCCTTGAGCTCGGCACTGCCATAGCGGGCAATGGTCTCCATATTGCCGGTGTCCGGCGCGGAGCAGTTGAAGACTTCGGAAGCCCATGGCACGCGGCCCATGATTTCGGCCAGCGGTGCGTATTCCTGGTTGGTCAGGCCCGCGCCGTGGTAGCCTGAGGCTTCGGCGCTGTCCACGGGCAGGAACAGATTCCACAGGCCCGCGGCCTGGGCCTTGGGCTTGAGCTTTTCAATGGTTTGCAGCGGCGTCCAGCGTTTGCCGGCGGCCGTGTTGGCCTGCATCTCCTGGGCATATTCCTTTTCTGCCGGGTAGATGTGTTCGTCCATGAACTTGAGCAGGCGCTGCTGCAGGTCCTTGGTTTTGGGCGAGTAGTCGAAGTCCATGAGTGCTCCTTTTGTTGTGGGACGGTCTGATTGCGTGGTGGTGGATGAAAGTCAGGCGCGCTGAGCGAAGGACCAGGCCAGCTCGGCCATGGGGCGGGCGGTGTCGCCCGAGGCCTTGGCCTGGGCGCTGGAGGCCGTGCCGGCCTCGACACGTTTGGCAATGCCTTGCAGGATGGCCGCGATGCGGAACATGTTGTAGGCCAGGTAGAAGTTCCAGTCGCGCTGCAGTGTCGCCACATCGGCAATGCCGGTGCGCAGGCAGTAGCGCTGCATGTAATCGTGCTCGGCGGGAATGCCCAGGCCCGCGATATCCAGGCCCGCAATGCCGCGGCCCAGCTCGGCAGGGATATGCCAGCTCATGCAGTGGTAGCTGAAATCGGCCAGCGGGTGGCCCAGCGTGGACAGCTCCCAGTCCAGCACGGCGATCACGCGCGGCTCGGTCGGGTGGAACATCAGGTTGTCCAGGCGGTAGTCGCCATGCACGATGGAGACGCGGCCCTCGTCGCGCGCGCTGGCCGGCATATGGGCGGGCAGCCATTCCATCAGCTTGTCCATCTCGGGGATGGGCTGGGTCACGGAGGCCACATACTGCTTGCTCCAGCGACCGATCTGGCGCTCGAAGTAATTGCCGCTCTTGCCGTAGTCGGCTAGACCGCGCTCGGCAAACTTCACGCTGTGCAAGGCTGCGATCACGCGGTTCATCTCATCGTAGATTTCGGCGCGTTCGGCGGGCGTCATGCCGGGCAGGGACTGGTCCCAGAGCACGCGGCCTTCCATGAATTCCATGATGTAGAAGGCGCGGCCGATGACGGATTCGTCTTCGCACAGCGCATACATATGCGGCACGGGCACATCGGTGCCGGCCAGGCCTTTCATCACGCGGTACTCGCGCTCGATCGCATGGGCCGAAGGCAGCAGCTTGGCCACGGGCCCGGGCTTGGCGCGCATCACATAGCTTTTGCCGGGCGTGATCAGCTTGTAGGTGGGGTTGGACTGGCCGCCCTTGAACATCTCCACCTGCAGCGGACCTTCAAAGCCCTGAACATGCTGGCTCATCCAGGCACCCATGGCATCGGTGTCAAAAGCATGCTGATCGGAAACCGCGCGGGTGCCGACGAAATGGTCATATGTGCTCATGCTGTCTCAGTCCTGTGTTCGATTTGTGATGCGCAAGGCGCAGCCCGCCACGCCGCACAAAAGTGCAGCGAGCGAATGCGTGAAAAGGGGAGAGTTGCCGCAGAACGCGGCAAGAGAGAAACGAAGGTGAAAACTGGCGTGATCCCCGCCAGAGATGCCGAGCAAGAGCCGCCTCGCGGCGATGGCATCGTCCCCCTCCCGCAAGCGCAGCGAAGCGAGAGAGGGGGAAGCGGCGGGGCCGCCCCCGGCAAAGCCGCTCAGGGGGTGAATCAGTGGTCGGTGTCTGCAATACGCAGCAGCGTCACCCGGTCGCGCACGATGAGGCCACCCGGCTCGATGCGAATGACTTCCTCGCGCTCCATGGACTTGAGCTCCTGGTTGACGCGCTGACGCGAGGCGCCCAGCAACTGTGCCAGCTCTTCCTGCGCCAGATGCAGGCCGATGCGGATCTCGTTGCTGTCCGACAGGCTCATCACGCCATAGCTGCGAGTCAGGTGCAGCAATTGCTTGGCCAGGCGTGCGCGCAGCGGCAAGGTATTGAGATCTTCCACCAAACCGTAGAGCTGGCGCACACGGCGTGCATTGAGGCGCAGGATGGCCTCGGAAAACTCCACATGCTCGGCCAGAATGCGCCTGAAGTCCGCCTTGGTCAGGCAGAGCAGCGTGGTCTCTCCATGTGCATAGGCGTCGTGCGTGCGCTTGTCGCCATCCAGAATCGCCACATCCCCGAACCAGATGCCCGGCTCCACATAGGTCAGCGTGATCTGCTTGCCCGTAATGGAGGTGGAGCTGACCCGCACCGCGCCACGCGCACAGGCAATCCACTCCTCGGGCGGTTCGCCGCGAGCGCAGATGAGCATGCCATCTTTGTATCGTTTGACGTAAGCGCATCGAAGAATGTCGTGCCGCAAAGAGGGCGAAAGGGATGAAAACCAGCGACCAGAGTTGATCGCCTCACGTTCTTCCATACTAAGAATTGGCTCGTCCATGTTCTGTCTTATGCGTGACTGGTAACCGCACCATTGTCGCGTGTGGGACCGGCCATGCCGAAGCTGATGGACTCAGGGTTGTCACCTGTGTGTCCGCTTTTACGGCGAAGAGGGCTTGCGCCAATCAAGAAAACCCAGCAGCCATGCGGCCTGCGCAGCGGCGCTCCAGAAAAAAAAGCCCGCTGGCTGCGGGCATTTTTTCTGGTCATTTCCGGTGCTTTCTGTGCCAGTCAGGCCCAGCGTGGCGGGAGTTTTGAGTCGCTCAATGAGAATAGCCGCCGGGGCCTGTGTAACGCGCCGGCGGCTATTGAGTGGGAAGTCGATGCGCTTCGATGCGCTCAGGCAGCAGCCTGCATGCGCTGCAGCAGATGCCGGGCTGCTGCCTCTGGATCGGGGGCGTTGACCAGGGCGCGTACCACGGCCACCGAGCCCACGCCCGTGGCGCGTACGGCAGGGAACAGGTCTTCGGAAATACCGCCAATCGCCACCAGCGGGTACTGCTGCATCAGACGCACATAGGCTGCCAGACGAGCCAGGCCTTGCGGGGCCGTCGCCATCTTCTTGAGCGTGGTCGGGAACACCGCTCCCAGGGCGATATAGCTGGGCTGGACGGCATGGGCACGCACCATTTCGGCGTAGCCATGGGTGGAGACGCCCAGGCGTGTGCCCGAGGTGCGGATGGTCTCCAGATCACGCTGGCCGATCACGTCCAGATCTTCCTGACCCACATGGATGCCGTAGGCGCCTGCGTCCAGCGCGGCCTGCCAGTGGTCGTTGATGAACAGATGTGCAGGTGTGCCCTTGACGGCTTCAACAGCCGCCTTGACTTCACGGGCCACGGCGGCCTGGTCGCCGGATTTGAAGCGCAGCTGCACCGTGGGCACACCCGCGCGGGCCATGCGGCCCACCCATTCGGCCGTGGGCAGCACGCCATACAGGCCCAGCTCGCGCGGGCAATGGGCAAAGGCCTGGGCCGGGTCGACCTTGCCGAGACCGAAGTCGCGCGGGTCGTCGGGCCAGTGGGTGGCATCGAAACGATTGTTGCGCTCGCTCTGGCACTGCCAGGCCTGGGCCAGAGTCTGCGCATCCACGGCGATAAAACCCAGTTGGCTGCAGGCCTCAAGCGCGGCCAGATAGGCGGGCTCCTGGCGCAGTGCGGGCGGCACTGGCTGTGGCGTCAGCTCGACCGAGTTGGCATCGTGGTGCAGCTGGGCGCCAAAGTTGGCACTGTGCTGGTGGATGATGGCTTGCGCCAGAGCCTTGATTTCTGCGGAGTCCATGGGCCGGCCTTTATTCCTGATGCCAGAAAGGGGTGCCCAGCACGGGAGTGCTGGGCTGGGCGGCATTTTGCTCTGCCATGGCGCCTGCGCGCCAGGCGGCGTGACCGGCATTGACGGCATCGGAGAATGCGCCGGCCATGGCGACGGGGTCTTCGGACAGGGCCACGGCGGTGTTCAGCAGCACGGCGTCATAGCCCCATTCCATCACGGTGCAGGCATGTGAGGGGCGGCCCAGGCCGGCATCGACGATGAGCGGCACTTTCAGGCGCTCGCGCAGCATCTGCATGGCATAGGGATTGACGGGGCCACGGCCGGTGCCGATGGGCGCAGCCCAGGGCATGACCGCCTGGCAGCCCACGTCGACAAGCTTTTGGCACAGCACAAGGTCGTAGGTGGTGTAGGGCAGGACCTGGAAGCCGTCCTTGATGAGGATGGAGGCCGCTTCCACCAGATTGAGCGTGTCGGGCTGCAGCGTGTAGTCGTCACCGATCAGCTCCAGCTTGATCCAGGGCGTGTCGAAGACTTCGCGTGCCATCTGGGCTGTGGTCACGGCCTCCTGGATGGTCATGCAGCCTGCCGTGTTGGGCAGCACGGGCACGTTGAGCTTGCGCAGCAGCTCCCAGAAGCTGGCACCGGTCTCGGCGGCATTGCTGCCCTGGCGGCGCAGCGAGGCCGTGACCATGGCGGGCCTGGAGCGCTCCACGGCCGCTTCGAGAATCGCCGGCGAGGGGTAGCGCGAGGTTCCCAGCAGCAAGCGGCTTTCAAAACGCTGGCCGTAGAGAACCAGGGCGTCGTCGGTAGTTTTTGTATTCATGATTGGTCTTTATCTTTGATCAGCAAGCCATTGCACAGGCACGACCCGAGTGAGAGACACCCAGCAAGAGCCGCTTCGCAGCGCAGGTGTCGTCCCCCTTGGGGGAAGGCGCGTTGCGACTCAGGGGGATTCATCTCACCCGCCGGTGACGGGAGAGATGACTTCCATCCTGTCGCCCTCATCGAGCGCGTGACCGGCGTATTGCGTCTTGGGCACGAACACCGTGTTGACCGCCACGGCAAACGGGGGTTTGGCCTGCATCTGCGCCAGCGCATCGGCCACGGTGGCATGGGCTGGCAGCTCGGTGGCTTGCTGGTTGAGAGTGATCTTCATGGCATGGAAACGGAAAATAAAGCGGGTGCTAAGTTAAACCTCTGCACGGCGGCGCTTGCGTGCGCCAGGGGTGCAAGTGCTGTGCGCCAAAGTTCGGGCTCGCAGTTCAGCCACGATGCACGGCGACATCGAACTCGCGCGCCAGCGGCGAGTCGCTGTGGTCCAGCAGCTCCAGCACCACGTCCAGCATGGCGGGCGAGATCATGAAGCCGTGACGGTAGAGGCCGTTGACTTCCATGACGCGCGGAGTCAGCAGACGCACGGCGGGCAGATTATCGGGCAGGGTGGGGCGGCACTGGGTGGCGATCTCCACAATCCGGCCTTCGGCAAAGCCGGAGTGCACGGTATAGGCCGCGCTCAGCAGCTCCAGCGTGGAGCGCACGCTGGCCGGCGACATATCGTCGGACTCGATCTCGGTCGCGCCAATCACGAACAGATGGTCTTCCTTGGGCGCGATATAGATGGGGTAGCGTGGATGGATCAGGCGTGTGGGGCGCTGCAGCGTGACTTCGGGGGCATGGATGCGCACCACTTCGCCGCGAATGCCGCGCAGCTGCTTCCATTGGGTGCGGGCACCCAGGCCCCGGCAGTCGAACACGAAGTCGGGCTGACCGGCCTCGCCGGGGCGGAAGTCGCCAACCTCGCGCGGGCTCTCCCAGTGCAACTGCACGCCCAGTGCGCTGAGCTTGTCGACCAGCGCCGTCAGCAGCTGGCGGTTGTCCAGCTGGCCTTCGCCGGGCAGATAGACGGCCTGGTTGAAGCGCCCCTGCAGCGCGGGCTCGCAGTCCTGCAGCGCCGCGCCGGTCTTCTCCTGCATGGCCGGCAGGCTGGGGTTGATGCGCCGGTTTTTCTCCAGCAGGCCGAAAAAGCGCGCCGCGTCGCCCTGATCCTGGCGGTGCCAGAGAATCAGCGTGCCGTTTTGCTGCAGGAACACATGCTGCTCGAGCTGAGCTATCAGCTCGGGCCAGCGCTTGAGCCCATGCTGGCCCATGCGCACCACGCCGGGCTCGGTAATGGCCGACTCGGCCAGCGGCGCCAGCATGGCAGCCGCCACGCGCGCCGCAGCACCATCGCCTTGCGGGCCATGGGCGTCATAGAGGTCGATGGCATGACCGCGCTGAGCCAGGGCCAGCGACAGCAGACGGCCCATGAGGCCGCCGCCGAGAATTGCGATCTTTGAAGAAGCTTGTAGCAATGACATGTGCAAATCGTTTTCCATCCGGACACAGGAACAGGGCCATGTGCAGGACAAAACGCGGCATGCCTTGCGGCTTGTGAAACTCCCCACGCCAGCATGACCTGGATCGGGTGCAGGGGGCACAGGGCACGGATGGTGCTCTGGTGCGCAGCCGGTGGCTGGCGCAGCCCCAGGGTGTTTCTCAGTCCGCACAGGCTGATTGCCTGCGGGACACCCCTGTTTCGTCCGTTGGACATTACAGCACAACCGCAAACAGCACGCATTGACCATGCGCATGGGCGATAATTTTTGCCATGACAGTGATTGCTTCTTCCTCTATCTCCGGCGCCGCAAAAAAGCGCTATGCACGCGTGCTCTCCATCGCCGGCTCGGACAGCGGCGGTGGCGCCGGCATCCAGGCCGACCTCAAGACCTGTGCGGCACTGGGCTGCTACGGCATGACGGCGATCACGGCCATCACCGTGCAGAACACGCTGGGCGTGACGGGCATTCACGGCATTCCGCTCGATACCGTGCGCGGCCAGATCGATGCCGTTGTGCAAGACATAGGCGTCGATGCCGTCAAGATCGGCATGCTGGCCACCCCCGATGTGGTGAGCGTGGTGGCGGATGCGATCCGTCGCCACCAGATCAGGAACGTGGTGCTGGACCCCGTGATGGTGGCCACCAGTGGCGACCGCCTGATCGTTCCCGAGACGGCCCAGGCGCTGGTGCGAGAGCTGTTCCCGCTGGCGACGGTGATTACCCCCAATCTGGATGAAGCAGCTTTGCTGCTGGGTCGCAGCATCGACGGCATTGCAGCGCTGGATGCGGCCGTGGCCGATCTGCTGGCCATCGGAGCGCCTGCGGTGCTGCTCAAGGGCGGGCATCTGAGCGGCAATCTTGTCATGGATGTGCTGGGCCGGCAAGGTCAGCAGGCCAGCGACTATCTGCGCCTGCAGTCGCAGCGCATCGTCACCCATAACGGCCATGGCACGGGCTGCACGCTTTCGTCGGCGATTGCCTCCTTCCTGGCCCAGGGGCTGGTGCTGGAGGCCGCGGTGACCGAGGCGCGGCGCTATATCCTGGGCGCCATCGAGGCGGGGGCCGAGGTCTACACCGGCCAGGGCCAAGGCCCCCTCAACCACGGCTATGCGCCGCGCGCGCAGCTGATCGTCGAAGGCTGATTGCCGGCACTCGCAAAAAAGGCCTGCAACTGCAGGCCTTTACCTTTTGGGGCGCCTGTTGCCGGGCTTACCAGCCCCAGACCAGATTCTTGGCCACCCAGCCGCTCTGGCCGTTGCTGCGCTGGACCTGGGCCCAGCTGCCTTGCTTTTTCAGCGTCTGCAACACTTCATTTTGTTCCAGCTTGCCTACCCGGCTGTGCTTCTGGCCGGGGCCGGAGCGCAGATTGGCCGTGCGTGCAGTCACGACCATATGCGGGCTCTTGCTGGTCAGCGGGGCGTGGACCCATCCCAGCGTGGACTCATAGTCCTTCACGCGTAGCCACTGGCCCTTGCGCTGGGTGACTTGCAGCGGGTAGCCCTTGCTCAGTTCCCAGAGGGTCGCGGAGCGGGTGTTGGGCTGCTCGCGCACATTCACGGTCTTGCCCTTGATGCTGACGAATTCCTGGGCTTGTGCGAGGGCCGGCAGCAGGCCGGCGGTAAGCGCACCCAGCGCGATCAGGCTTGAAGTGGCGGCGGTGCGGATCCAGCGGTTGCAAGACACGGGGCAGATTCTCCTTTTATCGATTGAAAACATGCTGTAACCCCCATCGGACTTGCGTGTCTAGCTATAGTTCCTGTAGAAAGCTGACAGGGGCTGAACACCCAGCCAGCCATCAAGGAATGCCATGAACCAGCCAGTCCGCCCCCATGGGAGCGCCTCGTTGACCACCCGATTGATGCTTGCGATGACGGCTCTGGCCGCAGCAACGCTGCTCACGGCCTGCCAGAGTAGGGCGTCGGCGAATGCTCCAGCTGCAACACCTGCCGCCGCTGCGGCGGCAAAAGCCGGGGACCTGCAGATGCCGGGCCAGCAATTGCTGGCTGCTGCCGCGCAGGGCGATGCCGTGGCGGTGCGCAATCTGCTGGCCGGCAACGTGCCCGTCGACGTGCAGGACGCCCGCGGCAATACGCCTTTGCTGCTGGCCACGGCGGCCAACCATATCGAGGTCGCACGTTCGCTGCTGATGCATGGTGCCAGCCCCAATATCCGGAACCAGATGCAGGACAGCGCCTATCTGCTGGCCGGCGCGCAGGGCAGGCTGGAGATTGTGCGCATGACGATTTCCTATGGTGCCGATCTCAAGAGCACCAACCGCTATGGCGGCACGGCCCTGATTCCGGCCTGCGAGCGCGGTCATCTGGAAACAGCCCAGGCGCTGATCACGGCAGGTGTGGATGTGAACCATGTCAACCGGCTGGGCTGGACCTGTCTGATGGAGGCCGTGGTGCTCAGCGATGGCGGGCCGCGTCATCAGGCCATCATCCAGGCCCTGATCGATGCCAAGGCCGATCTGAACCTGCCCGACAAGGATGGGGTGACGGCCCTGGCCCATGCACGCCAGCGCGGGCAGCAGGCCGTGGTGCAACTGCTGCAGGCAGCGGGCGCCCGATAGAAGATAGGAAAGTAAGAAGTAAGGCTGAAATGCGCTGTCGCAGGGCGCTGGTTGCTATTGAATTTGAGTCTTGCTCAGGCGGCAACGGAGCGCGGCTGCAGCTGGCGTGTGGCGACTGCCACCGCAAAGGTCAGCGCCAGCGTGGGCAGGGCCGAGCCCAGGGCCGTGCTGACATAGGGCAGCAGGTGATAGAAGGCAATGCCCAGCACCCAGATGGCCACGGCATCCCAGCGCACGGCGGGCGCTTTTTGCATCAGCTCCACGGCATCGGTACCAAAGGCCAGGCGACCCAGCATCACGCCGAACAGCGGCACAAAGCAGGAGCTGAGCAACAGCAGAAACGGCTCCAGGCTGTGCATGGGCAGCACCATGGCCAGCGCTGTGCACAGGGATGCGATCAGCAGGCCCCAGCGGCGAATGCTCCAGCCCGGTTGCAGGCTGTGGGCCGACATGGCGCCCGAGTAGGCATCGCCGTAGGCGTTGTCCACCTCGTCGATCAGAATCAGCGACAGGGCAACCAGCCCGCCCTGGGCCAGCAGCAAGGCCGTTACCAAGTCTTCGCTGGGCAGGGTCAGGGCCACCAGCACGCCCAGGGAGTAGCACCAGATATTGGCCAGGGCAAAGCCGGTCCAGGCGCCCGTCAGCGCGGATTTGCCGCTTTTGCCGTGGCGCGCATAGTCGGCGACCAGCGGCAGCCAGCTGATGGGCATGGCGATCACCAGATCGACGGCGCCAAGCATGCTCATGCCACCGGCATCTTCGCGGGCCAGCAAGGTTTCGAGGCCGGTGACGCTTGCCATTTTCAGGAATTGCCAGCTCAGCCACAGCAGCGAGGCAATCACCAGCGGCAAGGCAACGCGCGAGATGATGCGGCGCACCAGGGTGGTCATGGAGCCGCTCATCAGCAGCAAGATCACGCTGCCCCAGAGCAACGTGGCCAGCCAGGGCCAGTAGGCCGCGCCCATGATGCCGCTTTGCTTGCCCAGCGCCACGGTGGCGTCACGCATCACCACCAGCTCGAAACTGCCCCAACCCAGCAGCTGGACGATGTTGAGCACGATAGGCAGTCGTGCGAAGCGGCGGCCGTAGACGCTGTGCATCAGCCCGGCGCTGGACAGGCCGCTGTCGCAGCCTAGCTTGCCCACCCAGCCCAGCAGGCCGGCGCCGATCAGGGAGCCGATGACTATCGCGATCAGCGCATGCAGCGGGCTGAGCGCGGGCAGCAGATAGGCTCCCATCTGCATGACCAGCAAGCCCACGCCCAGACTGAACCACAGCGAGGCATGGTCGCGCCAGGCAAAGACGCGCTCCTGCGCCGTCACCGGGGCCAGGGCCCGATTGGCCGATGTGGAAGAAGATGAATTCATGAATGCTCCGCCAGAAAAACGAAGCAGGGGCCGCATGGTTTGCGCAGCAAGCCATCAAAGACATGGCGAGTCGCGGTCTGACACCTTGGACAGCTTCCCTGCGCGAGGATGATCTCGGGCAAGCGGTCATCAAGAACCGCTTGCGCAATCAGGTTCAAAGGGACTCTCTCAGCCCTGACCGGTCATGGTCAGGACACCCCCAGCATTGCTGCCTGCCTTGGACTGCAGCGAGCGCGATTGTGCCAGACATGCCGGGCTGTAGCAGGACTGCGGCGCCAAGCGGTGTTGCCAACGGTGTTGCAAATGCTTGCAAATCGGAGGGCCGGTATTGACCCCGTTGGCTCTGCTGCTGCGTTTCAGCCTCCGACAAGTTGGTTTCAGCCGCCGTGGCTGTATCTTGAGGAGGCCTTGTCCATGTTGTCTGTCCGTATCGAACCCCCGGTTCCTGGTTTCTTGCTGTCGCGCGGCTATCTGCTGCGCGCTTCGCTGCTCTGCGCTGCTGTGATGGTGGCCGCCGCGCCGGCTTCGGCCTGGACGCGCGGCAACCCAAAGCTGGCCCAGATCAGCATCGTCGAACGCGCCACGGGTCGGGTACTGCCCCAGTACAGCCACGAGGGGGAGCTGTGGGTAGTGGGCCGCCCCGGTGCCAACTACGCGGTGCGCATCCGCAACCTCGAGAGCCGCCGCATCATGGGCGTTATCAGCGTCGACGGGGTCAATGCCATCAACGGCAGCACGGCGAGCTCCCGCGCCGAAGGCGGCTATGTGCTGGATGCGGGCGACAGCTATGACGTGAGGGGCTGGCGCAAGAGTAATGACAACGTGGCTGCGTTCTATTTCTCGCAAAGCGATATGTCCTATGCCGCCAGAACCGGCAGGCCGCAGGATGTCGGGGTGATTGGCGTGGCGCTGTACCGTGAAAAGCTGCCCGAGCCGGCCAGATACCAAGGGCCAGTCTACGAGTCGGACGCCGCGAGCGCTGCATCGGCTGCGGAGTCTGCCGCAGCCGATAGTGCCATACCGCAGGCCACCAGCAAGAGCCGCAGCGCCGAGCGCCGTGCACCACAGGCCTCGCCGGCCCCCTCGCTGGGCACGGGCCATGGCGCGGTTGAGCGCTCGCAAGTCACCCAGGTGGAGTTCGAGGCCGACACTGACCAGCCCCGGCAGATGGTGCGTATCCGCTACGACAGCTATGCCAATCTGGTCGCCAGAGGCGTGATCCGCGAGCCCCGTCCACGGCCATCGCAGCCGCGCGTGCCCAATCCTTTCCCCGGGGACAATGGCTTTGTCCCGGACCCGCCCCGTAACTGAACGGAGTGCGCTGCTGCCGGAGTTTGCATAATCGCGGGCATGCTTGCACCGCCGCTTGCTCAAGCCCAACCCGCCGATGAGGCCCTGATGCGCCGCTATGCCACAGGGCAGGCCATGGCTTTCGAGACGCTTTATGCCCGGCATAGCCTGCGCATGTGGCGCTATTTCTATCGCAACACGGGCGATGCGGCGCTGGCCGATGATCTGGCGCAGGACCTCTGGTTTGCCGTGGTGGACGGTGCCTCCCGCTATGAGGTGCGCAGCAAGTTCACGACCTGGCTGTTCACCATGGCACACAACCGCCTGGTCGATCACTGGCGTAGGCAAAGGCCGGGCATCAGCCTGTCAGCAGACACGCAAGAGTCCCTACGGCTGGCGGAGAGCCTGTTTGCGGCATCGGGCTTCGAGCCCGAGCAGCAACTCGATCGCCAACTCATGGCCCAGGCCATTCTGGCTGCGCTGGCGCGGCTCCCGGCCGAGCAACGCGAGTGCTTTTTGCTGCAGGTCGAGGCTGATCTGACGCTGGCCGAAATTGCCCAGGCCACCGGTGTTGCCGAGGAGACAGCCAAAAGCCGCCTGCGCTATGCACGTGCCAAACTGCGCGCCGCGCTGGAGGAACTGGCATGAATATGCACCCCGAAACCCCGCCCGGCGACGACAAGCCCGATGCGCTGCGCGAGCTCTACCACGAGGCCGTGGCAGAAGACCGTGGCCCCAGTGCGCAAAGCAGCGCCGCCATTCTCGAGCGCGCACGCCAGCGTGCGGCAGGTGTGGGGCAGCAGCCCCCGGAACTGGCGGACAAAACTGCGGCCAACGACCGATTCTGGCTGCGGCATGCGCTGGGCGGACTGGCGGCCGTCGGACTGGTGGGCTGGCTGATGTTGCAGCATGCGGCCTGGCGGGGCGGGCCGGACGCCGGACCCGGTTCCAGCTCCGAAGTCGCGGCTGAGCCTGCCCAACCTGCGGATATAGACCCGGCTGCACAGGCGTCTGCGCCGGCGCCTGCAATCGCTTCTGCTGGGGCGGCAGCAGATGCCAGCGCAGCCGGGTCGGCTTCGCGGGCTGAGAAATCCAGGCAGAGCCGGGCTCCAGCCAAGGCACAGCAGGCATCGCCTAGTCTGGATGGGCAGGCGTCGGCCCCCGCACCGCAGTCCGAGGCTGCGCAGGCTTCCGGCGCAAGCACCGGTAAAGACATGGCGCGCTCCGCCAGACCGGCTCCCCGGGCTTCTGCGCCGCAGCGTGATGCCGTGGCGGCGCAAAGCTCGATAACCGGCGTGCCATTGCCGCTTTGTCCCTTGCAGACCGAGAAAGAATCTCTTGAACAAGCTGCCAAAGAGGCCGAGGGTATAGCCTCCGGGGCGCCGGCAAACCCTTTGCATTGCCGTCCGCGAAAGCCCGAGCAATTGCCGCCAGCCAATGCTGAGTCTGGTCAGGGTGCTGCGGAAGATGTAGCAAAACCGCAGCGTTGAGACAAAAAAAGCCCGCTTGACGCGGGCTTGGGTGATGGTCTGGCCAGTCCTTTTCAGGTCTGGCGTAAGAGCATGTTACTGGATTTTTGCGCTTTTGCGCAGCTGATCCTGGAATTGCTGCAGCTTTTGCTGTTGCAGCTGCTGGGTGATCTGGGGCTTGACATCCTCGAACTTGGGCATTTCGGCCTGGCGCTCGTCATCCATGCGGATGATGTGCCAGCCAAACTGGCTCTTGACGGGCGCGTCGGTCATCTCGCCCTTCTTGAGCTTGATCAGTGCCTCGGTGAACTCGGGCACGTAGTTGTTGGGGTTGGCCCAGTCCAGATCGCCGCCGCGGGCACCCGATCCGGGGTCCTTGGATTCCTTCTTGGCGATGTCTTCGAACTTCTTGCCGGCCTTCACTTCGGCGATGATGGCCTTGGCGCGGTCTTCGGATTCCACCAGGATGTGGCTGGCCTTGTATTCCTTGCCGCCATTGGCTTCGACGAACTTGTCGTATTCGGCCTTGGCTTCGGCATCGGTCACGGGGTTCTTCTTCTGGAAGTCCTCGAACAGCGCACGGATCAGCACGGTCTGGCGGGCCATGTCCATCTGCTGCTTGTAGGCCTCGGAGGCGGCCAGACCGCGGCGGTTGGCTTCCTGCATGAAGACTTCACGGGCGATGACCTCGTCCTTGATCATCTTGTCCATCTCGGGAGCCACGGGCTGGCCGCTGGCTTCGATCTGGGCCTTCAGGGCGTTGACGCGGGCCATGGGTACGGCCTTGCCATTGACGATGGCCACATTCTGGGCCGAGGCGGACAGGGCGGCAAAGCCCAGAACTGTGGCGCCCACGATGCGGGCCAGTTGCTTTTGTTTCATGCTCATTCGAGTTGAGATCGAGAAAAGTGAATGAAGTTCAGTCCATACACAACAGGCTCCCGTCAAGGAGCCTGTGGTCAGAACCGTGGGTTCTCAAAGTACTTCAATGGCGATGGCATGAGCACCCTGGTCAATGAAGTCTTGCAGTGCATCATACACAAGGCGATGGCGTGCCACGCGGCTTTTGCCATCAAAGGCGGGGCAGGCGATGCGCACGCGAAAATGCGTGCCCACGCCGCTGTCATTGGCACCGACATGGCCCGCATGCTGGTAGCTCTCGTCGATGACTTCGAGCCGGGTCGGGGCCAAACGCTCGCGCAGGGCGGCTTCCATGGCCTGGGCGCTGAGGATCACGCTCATGGCTGCTTGTCCTTGGCTTCGGCGGTGCTGGGCGCACCGTCCTGGGGCAGGTAGCGGCTCATGTAGATGGCTTGCGCAATCACGAACACCACCATCAGACCCATGCCGCCAAACAGCTTGAAATTGACCCAGGTGTCGGTGTCGAAGTTGTAGGCCACCCAGATGTTGAGCGCACCCATGGCCGCGAAGAACGCGGTCCAGGCCCAGTTGAGCTTGAGCCAGATGGCATCGGGCAGCTGCAGCTGGGCACCCATGACGGAGCGCAGCAGGTTCTTCCTGAACACCAGCTGGCCGATCAGCAGCGCGCCGCCCATGAGCCAGTACAGCACCGTGGGCTTCCATTTGATGAAGTTGTCGTCATGGGCCAGCAAAGTGGCGCCGCCGAACAGCACGATGACACCGAGGCTCATCCATTGCATGGGTTCGATCTTGCCGGTCTTCAAGCGCAGATAGGCGATCTGCGCCACGGTGGCGACTATGGCCACAGCCGTGGCGGTGTAGATGCCCCAGACCTTGAAGGCCACGAAAAACAGGATGATGGGGAAGAAATCAATCAGCAGCTTCATGCGCGAAATGGTAGTCGTTCTGAAATTCAGACTGAGCAGCACCGGCAAGGTTCCCGGCGCAGCGAGCAAAGCCGCATCATGCACCAAAGCCAGGGTCGTTCCGTCAGCAAAGCCTTGTGAGTCGGACGGATTCAGCTATCAAAGCTGATGTGGAAGGCCAGCGCAGCGGGCTCGGTCCGAAGCCGCGTGGCCCTTGCTGCTCAAGCCTTGTCAGCTCTTATTTTTGGGGCTCGTCCTGGAAATCCAGCGAGGCTGAATTCATGCAGTAGCGCAGCCCTGTGTCGGTGGGACCGTCGGGAAAGACATGGCCCAGATGAGCGCCGCAGTTGCTGCACACCGTCTCGGTGCGCACCATGCCGTGGCTGCGATCCACGATATTAGTGATGGCGCCGGGTACGGCCTGGTCAAAGCTGGGCCAGCCGCAGCCCGCATCGAACTTGGTATGCGAGTCGAACAGCTTGTTGCCGCAGCAGACGCAGTGGTAGCTGCCGTCGGCCCAGAACTGCTCGTATTTGCCGGTGAAGGGGCGCTCGGTGGCAGCATGGCGCGTGACCTGGAAGGCCGCGGCTTCAGCCCCCTTGTCCTGCAGCAGGGCTTGCCATTCTTGGTCGGATTTCTGGATGGGAAAGCTCATGATGAACAGCTGATTTCAATCGAGGAAGCCCAGTCGGGCGGGAAACCGGCCCAGTCAGCGTGGTCCGGATGCGAGTCATAAGGCGCCTGCAACACGGCCAGCATCTGCCGCACCGGCGCGAAGTCACCGTCCCGGGCGGCGCGAATCACCGTCTCGCCCAGATGGTTGCGCAGCACGAAGCGCGGATTGGATTTTTGCATCAAATCGACGGTCTGTGCTTTGTCCGCTTGCGCCAGCTGCTCTGAATAAGTGAGCGACCAGGCGTCGAAGCTGGCCCGGTCCAGAATGATGTCGCGCAGCGGCTCAAAGTCGATCGCTCCGCTCTCGCCCTGTGTCACGGCATCGGTCAGGCGGCTGAAGAAGATGGTGTAGTCCACCTTGTTGTCGGCCAGGATCTGCAGCAGCGGGTTGATCAGCAGTGCAAAGCGGCCCTCGGTGGCTGGTGTGCCGGCCTCGTTCTCGGGCAGGCCCAGCTTGGCCAGCATCTGGCGCGCATAGGCGGCGGGAAAGACGGTCTTGTACGACTCCAGCGCCGCAATCGTCAGCTCTTCGTCGCCGATCAGCGGCAGCAGGGCCTGACCCAGGCAATACAGATTCCAGTAGGCCACCTGGGGCTGGCGGTTGAAGGCATAGCGGCCCTGGCTGTCGCTGTGGTTGCAGATATGGCCGGGGTCGAAGGCGTCGAGAAACTGGAAGGGGCCGTAATCGATGGTCAGGCCCAGAATGCTCATATTGTCGGTATTCATCACGCCATGACAGAAGCCCACGCCCTGCCACTGGGCCAGCAATCGGGCCGTGCGCTCGCTCACGGCCTGCAGCAAATTGGCGTAGGGGTTGCCGTTGAGCGCAGCTGCCGTGCGGCACTCGTGGTAGTGCTGGTCTATGACCAGATCGGCCACGGCACGCAGCTCTGCCTGCATATCACGTGCGGCGAAATGCTCGAAATGGCCGAAGCGGATAAAGCTCTCGGCCACACGCGTCACGACGGCGGCGGTCTCCATGGTCTCGCGCGCCACGGGCAGGGGCGAGCCCGTCAGCGCCAGCGCACGCGTGGTGGGAATGCCCAGGGCCGCCATGGCTTCGCTGCAGAGAAACTCGCGAATCGATGAGCGCAGCACGGCCCGGCCGTCGCCCATGCGCGAATAGGGCGTGCGGCCTGCTCCCTTGAGCTGGATTTCAAAGCCCTGCTCGGTTTCGCCCAGCAGGATGGCGCGGCCGTCGCCGAGCTGGCCGGCCCAGACGCCGAACTGATGACCGCTATAGACCGTGGCCAGCGGCTTGCTGCTGCCTTGGTCGGAGACGGCATTGCCGCTGAGGACTTGCAGCGCTTCGGCGCTGTGCAGCCATTCGGGGTTCAGATCCATCCAGCGGGCCGTGCTGGCGCTGGTGGCAATCCAGTGCGGCTCAGGTACGGGCGTGGGTTGCAGATAGGTGAAAAAAGCCGGGCCCAGGGCTTCGAAGCGGCCGGGCTTGCGCCATTGCGGGGCAGGGGATTCGCTCATGCAGGCATTGTGCTTGAGCGGCATCAAGGACAGGGCTTGCAGGGTTGTTGAGCCGGTTGACGCTGGAGATCGTCCTAGGTTTTTCCCTGGGTGCTTGTTTGTCGTTCAGAGGGAGGATGCAGACAAACGTCGCCACGGTTACGCATTGGTGACAGTCCTCGGATGACGGCAGGGAAGCCCGAGATAGGATGCTTGCCGATCATCACAACGCTATCCAGGAGACTGCCAATGTTGGGTCTGATGCAAAGCCAGCCGCTGTTGATTTCTTCCCTGATCGAGTTTGCCGCGCGCAACCATGCTGACGGGGAGATCGTCTCCCGCCGCGTGGAGGGCGATATCCACCGCTATACCTACAAGGAACTGGCGGCCCGCTCGCGTCAGCTGGCCAACAAGCTCGATGCCATGGGCCTGGCCCATGGCGACAGGGTGGCCAGCCTGGCCTGGAATGGCTATCGGCACATGGAGATGTATTTCGGCGTCAGCGGCTCGGGTCGGGTGCTGCACACCGTCAACCCGCGCCTGCATCCCGAGCAGATTGCCTGGATCGTCAACCACGCCGAAGACAAGGTGCTGTGCTTTGACCTGACCTTTTTGCCCATCATCCAGGCGGTGCATGCCAAATGCCCAGAGGTGCGGCAATGGGTGGTGCTCTGCGATGCGGCCCGCCTGCCGGCAGACAGCGGCATTCCCGGCCTCATCAGCTACGAGAGCTGGATTGCGGGCCAGTCCGATCAATACCGCTGGCCGCAGTTCGACGAAAACACCGCATCCAGCATGTGCTACACCAGCGGCACCACGGGCAATCCCAAGGCCGTGCTCTACAGCCACCGCTCCAGCACCTTGCACGCCTATGCTGCCGCGCTGCCGGACGTGATGTGCCTGTCGGCCCGTGATTCGGTGCTGCCCGTGGTTCCCATGTTTCACGTCAATGCCTGGGGCCTGCCCTATTCGGCGGCGCTCACGGGCTGCAAGATGGTCTTCCCGGGCCCCGCGCTTGATGGCAAGTCGGTCTACGAACTCATCGAGTCTGAAGGCGTGACCTTTGCTGCCGGCGTGCCCACCGTCTGGCAGATGCTGCTTGGCTACATGAAGCCGGGCGGCCTGCGCTTTTCCAAGCTCAATCGCACGGTGATCGGCGGCTCCGCCTGCCCGCCAGCCATGATCTCGGCCTTCCAGGATGACTACGGCGTGGAGGTTTTGCACGCCTGGGGCATGACGGAGATGAGTCCCCTGGGCACGCTGTGCACGCTCAAGAACAAGCATCTGGACCTGCCCAAGGACGAGCAGATGAAGATCCGGCAGAAGCAGGGGCGCGCGATCTATGGTGTGGAGATGAAGATCGTCAACGACGCCGGCGACGAGCAGCCCTGGGATGGCAAGAGCTATGGCGACCTGCTGGTGCGCGGCCCCTGGATCATCGACAGCTACTACAAAGGCAGTGGCAACCCCCTGGTGCGCGGTGCTGACGGCTATGGCTGGTTTCCGACGGGGGATGTGGCGACGATTGACCCCGATGGCTATATGCAGATCACCGACCGCAGCAAGGACGTGATCAAGTCCGGCGGCGAGTGGATCAGCTCCATCGATATAGAGAACATCGCCATGGCCAACCCGGCCGTGGCCATGGCAGCCTGCATAGGCATGCCGCATCCCAAGTGGGACGAGCGCCCCATCGTGGCCGTGGTCAAGAAGCCCGGCGCGGAAATCACGCGCGAGGAGCTGCTGAAGTTCTACGAGGGCAAGACGGCCAAGTGGCAGATTCCCGATGATGTGGTGTTTGTGGAAGCGATTCCGATTGGCGCCACGGGCAAGATGCTCAAGACCCGTTTGCGTGAGGAGCTCAAGGACTACAAGCTGCCCACGGCAGCCTGAACCACCTTAGGCCTGACGCGGCCCGAGCAAAGCCATCATCGCGAGATGATGGCTTTTTTGTCTGGGCGGCTGGGCCATTTGGATCGATCTGGGCGACAAATTGCCGCCGTTGGCCATGCACTGGTGGGTGCGTCAGCAACCGGTGTTTGCTCGTCCCCATGGGCTTGAGGGAGCGCGTGGCCTGTTCCACTATCTGCTTTGGCGCCGATGGAGGAAGCACGCTTTGAAAAGCTGCCCTGTGGTGTGGAGCAGCAGGCCAGGGGCAAGGCCGACAGCTTGAGCTTCGACCCGTTGACGCTGCAGATGCGACCGCATCTGGAGGAGAGGAGATTGCCCAAGCCCAGGTGTTGAGCAGCTTGGGCGGCCAGCGGCTGACGGAAGCCAGTTGTCGCTTCAGGCTTTTGAAATAAAAACTGTCTCTGGCCCTTTATGGGTGATGGATGCTAGCTATGGTTTTTGAACTTATGGCCTGAGGTAAACCCTGCAGTCGCCAATGTGATATGCGCTAGGGCAACCCCCAGGCCGCAGGCGCTGGCTTGCCCTTTAGTCTGGGCGTCGCTCATAAACACCAACGGAGACGCTCTATGAAGTTTGCAATCAAGGCTTTGACAGCATCGGTGATCCTGGCGTGCGCGGGGAGTGCGATGGCCCAGAAGGGAGAGACCGTCAAGGTCGCCTGGATTGACCCGCTCTCGGGCCTGATGGCAGCGCTGGGTTCCAACCAGCTCAAAAGCTTGCAGTACGTGGCAGAGGAACTCAACAAGGGCAATGCTTCGGGAGTGAAGTTCGAGATCATCGGCATCGACAACAAGCTCAGCCCGCAGGAGACCACGGCCGCGCTGCGTTCGGCCATGGACCAGGGCGTGCGCTATGTGTTCCAGGGCAACGGCTCGGGACCGGCGCTGGCCATCATGGATGCGCTGGAAAAGCACAATGCGCGCAACAAGGGCAAGGAGGTCGTGTTCCTCAACTATGCGGCCGTGGACCCCGATCTGACCAACAGCAAGTGCAGCTACTGGCATTTCCGACTCGATGCCGATACCTCCATGAAGATGGAGGCCTTGACCACGTATATGAAGGACGTGCCAGAGATCAAGAAGGTCTATCTGATCAACCAGAACTACTCGCATGGCCAGCAGGTGTCCAAGTACGCCAAGGAGATGCTCAAGCGCAAGCGCCCCGATGTGGAGGTCGTGGGTGACGACTTCTCGCCGCTGGCCCAGGTGCGCGACTTTGCGCCCTATGTGGCCAAGATCAAGCAGTCGGGCGCGGACACGGTGATCACGGGCAACTGGGGTTCGGACCTGGCACTGCTGATCAAGGCTGCCAACGATGCGGGCCTGAACAACGTCAAGTTCTACACCTATTACGCCATTGCCACGGGAGCTCCCACGGCCATGGGTGCGGCAGCGGCCGGTAAGGTCTATATGGTGGGCTACGGTCACTTGAACATGCCCGGCGCCATGGACAAGATCGTCAAGGGCTTCAAGGCCAAGGTCAACGAGGATATGTACACCGGCACCGTGTACACGGGGCTGAACATGCTCGATCAGGCTTTTGCCAAGGCCAAGACTACCGATCCCGTCAAGGTCGCGGCGACCATGGAGGGCATGAAGTTCCAGAACTACAACGGCGAAGTCGAGATGCGCAAGAGCGATCACCAGCTGCAGCAGGGTCTGTACATCGCGCGCTGGGAAAAGGCCGGCGGCAAATACCCCATGGACTCCGAGAACACGGGCTATACCTTTGCACCCGTGAAGTACTTTGAACCCTATGTGGCCAGCACTCCCACCAGCTGCCAGATGAAGCGTCCCTCCTGAGGCGATGCGGGAGAAGCGGATTTGGGGCGCCCTGGTGGCGCCCTTTTTTGATCGCGGGTTTCATTCGTCTGCAAGTGCGATCAGCTGTCGCGCAAGTGTCGCCAACTGCCGCGAATCGGCCTGGCAAGTCGCATGCGTGATAGTTCCTAAGGCTTTCCCCAGCGGGAAAAAGTCTACCGACCGGTAGATTGGCGTCAGTCGCTAGCAAAAATGGTGAAAGGAGACAAGTATGAAATGGGTTATGCGAGCAGTGGCCGTCTCGGCCATGGCCGTGAGTGCAGGTGGAGCCTGGGCTCAGAAGGGCGAAACCGTCAAGATCGCCTGGATCGATCCCTTGTCGGGCCTGATGGCCGCCGTGGGAACGAATCAGCTCAAGACCTTTCAGCTGCTGGCGGAGGAGTTCAACAAGAAAAATGCCTCGGGCGTGAAGTTCGAGATCGTGGCGCTGGACAACAAGCTCAGCCCGCAGGAAACCACGGCCGCGCTGCGCTCGGCCATGGATCAAGGCGTGCGCTATGTGACGCAGGGCAATGGCTCGGGACCGGCGCTGGCCATCATGGATGCGCTGGAAAAGCACAACAGCCGCAACAAGGGCAAGGAGCTGCTCTATCTCAACTACGCGGCCGTGGACCCGGACCTGACCAACAGCAAGTGCAGCTACTGGCATTTCCGTCTCGATGCCGATACCTCCATGAAGATGGAGGCACTGACCACCTACATGAAGGACGATGCCGAGGTCAAGAAGGTCTACCTGATCAACCAGAACTACGGGCACGGTCAGCAGGTGTCCAAGTACGCCAAGGACCTGCTCAAGAGAAAGCGTCCCGATGTGCAGATCGTGGGCGATGACTTTTCTCCGCTGGCCCAGGTACGCGACTTCGCGCCCTATGTGGCCAAGATCAAGCAGTCGGGTGCCGATACGGTGATCACCGGCAACTGGGGGGCCGATCTGTCGCTGCTGCTCAAAGCCGCCAATGACGCCGGCCTGAACAACGTCAAGTTCTATACCTATTACGCGTTTGGCGCCGGCGCTCCCACCGCCATGGGTGCGGCCTCCGACGGCAAGGTCTATACCGTGACTTACGGGCACTACAACATGGGAGCGCCGATTCAGGCCAGCATGGAGAGCTTCAAGAAGAAGTTCAACGACGACCTGACGCAAAGCTCGATCTACCATGTGTTCGCCTTGCTGGATGCGGCCTTTGTCAAGACGGGCTCCACCGACCCGGTCAAGGTGGCGGCGGCTCTCGAAGGCATGAAGATCAAAAGCTTCAATGGCGAAGTCGAAATGCGCAAGAGCGACCACCAGTTGCAGCAGGGCCTGTACATCTCGAAGTGGCAGAAGGCGGGTGGCAAGTTCCCCTATGACGCCGAAAACACCGGCTACACCTTCGCGCCCGTGAAGTACTACGAGCCCTATGTGGCCAGCACGCCCACCAGCTGCCAGATGAAGCGTCCGTCCTGAGTCAGGCTCGCATATTCTCACCCTCCCTCGTGCTGCAGCATCCGCACCGACCAGAACGCATAACAGGTGCAGTGCTGCAGCGGTCTTTTCGCTCATGAGAACAAGGCAAGTCGATGACGCCTGAATTTTTCACCATATCCATGCTCAACGGCGTGAGCTACGGGCTGCTGCTCTTCATGCTCAGCTCCGGTCTGACGCTGATCTTCAGCATGATGGGCGTGCTGAATTTCGCCCACACCAGCTTCTACATGCTGGGCGCGTATTTCGCATACACGCTCAGCGGCATCATCGGGTTCTGGCCCGCGCTATTTTTCAGCCCGGTGCTGGTGGGCGTGCTGGGGGCGCTGTTCGAGCGCTACAGCCTGCGCCGCGTGCACAAGTACGGTCATGTGCCCGAGCTGCTGGTGACTTTTGGCCTGTCCTATCTGATTCTGGAAGTGGTGCAGCTCGTCTGGGGGCGCGGCACCGTGCCCTATGCGCTGCCTGCGGCGCTGCAGGGGCCGCTGTTTACCTTGTACGGCACGCAGTTCCCCAAGTCGCGCTCCTTTGTGATGCTGGTGGCGCTGCTGATGCTGGTGGCCGTCTGGCTGTTGCTGACGCGCACGCGCATCGGCCTGGTGATCCAGGCCGCGCTGAAGAACCCCGAAATGGTGGAGGCGCTGGGCCACAACGTGCCGCGCGTCTTCATGCTGGTGTTTGGCGGCGGCTGCGCGCTGGCAGGTCTGGCCGGTGTGATCGGTGGCAACACCTATGTGACCGAGCCCGCCATGGCGGCCTCCGTGGGCTCCATCATTTTTGTGGTGGTGGTGGTCGGCGGCATGGGCTCGCTGGCCGGGGCTTTCGTGGCTTCGCTGCTGATCGGCGTTGTGCAGACCTTTGCCGTGGCGCTGGACTGGTCGCTGGCCGGCCTGTTCAGCTCCATGGGGCATCAGGTCAATGAATCCACCTTCGGCTGGCCCGTGCTGCGGCTGACGCTGTCGCAGGTCGCGCCGATTCTGCCCTACCTGTTCCTGGTGCTGATTCTGATCTTCCGGCCCAAGGGCCTGCTGGGTACCAGAGGAGATTGAGCCATGTCTTCGATTGCAAAAACACCCATGAATTCTTCTGCTGCAGACAAAGCTCGGGCGCAGGCACATTACCGCTTCAAGCCGTTGAACATAGGGCGCATTCTGGTCTGGGGTCTGTTCGCGCTGGCGCTGATCGTGGCGCCGCTGATCTTCACCAGCTCGCTGGCGCTGACCATGCTCAGCCAGATCGGCTATCTGATCATCATCTGCCTGTCCTACAACATCCTGCTGGGACAGGGTGGCATGCTGAGCTTCGGACATGCGGTCTATACCGGCCTGGGCTCGTTCCTGGCCATCCATGCCATGAACAAGGCCGCCGCAGGCGAGATGGCCATTCCGCTGGTGCTGATTCCCATCGTGGGCGGCCTGGCGGGCATGTTCTTCGCGGCGCTCTTCGGCTATGTGACGACCAAGAAATCGGGCACCACCTTTGCCATGATCACCATGGGGCTGGGAGAGCTGGTGGCCTCCATGGCACTGATGTTCCCCGAGTTCTTCGGCGGCGAGGGCGGCATCACCACAGACCGTGTCTACAGCAAGTTCTTCGGGCTGGACTTCGGCTCGGGTCTGCAGGTGTATTACCTGATTGCCGTGTACTGCTTCGTCTGCACGGCCGCCATGTTCGCCTTCACCGGCACGCCGCTGGGGCGCATGCTGAATGCCGTGCGCGACAACCCCGAGCGTGTCGAGTTCGTGGGCTACAACACCCAGCGCGTGCGCTACTTCGCCTTCATCATTGCAGGCTTTTTTGCGGGTATCGGCGGCGGACTGACGGCCATCAATTTCGAGATCATCACGGCCATGGACAGTGTCAGCGTGGTGCGCTCGGGCGGCTATCTGCTGTTCACCTTCCTGGGCGGCGCCACCTTCTTCTTCGGCCCCATCATCGGTGCGGTGCTGCTGGTGCTGG
The DNA here is from genome assembly GCF_011752915.1 of Comamonas sp. Tr-654. NCBI lineage: Bacteria > Pseudomonadati > Pseudomonadota > Betaproteobacteria > Burkholderiales > Comamonadaceae > Comamonas > Comamonas sp. Tr-654. Next base: position 979,972 of record NZ_VWWQ01000001.1, on the reverse strand, counting down.
CTTCGGTGCTGCTGTCCGAGCTGACCAAGGCCTGGCTGCTGTACCTGGGCCTGGTGTTCCTGCTCATGGTCATGTATGCGCCCGGCGGTGTGGCCAGCCTGATCATGATGAATCTGCGCGTAGCCAAGTTCGGCCATTTCAAGCGCCTGCTGATGCCCTATCTGGGCATTCTGGCGGCCGGCATCGTGACGGTGGTCGGTGCCGCGTCGCTGATCGAGATGATCTATCACATGCAGCTCAACGCGGCGCTGGGCCCCAAGGTGCCCTTCATGGGCGCCGAGCTGGACACCAGCGCAGCCTCCACCTGGACCGTGGCGATTGTGGTGTTCGTGGTGGGCCTGGGCCTGCTGGAGGGCGTGCGCCGCCTGACGGCCCGCCGCTGGGGGCGCATACAGGAAGCGATCGAAGAAAGCATCAAGAAAGGGGAGGGCTGAACCATGTCCAGCATCGCCATCCATCAACCGGCTGCGCAAGTGGTGCAGCAGTCCTCTCATGCGCTGGAGCTGCGTGATCTGCGCAAGAGCTTCGGCAAGACCGAAATCATTCGCGGCGCCAACCTCGCGGTCAATGCCGGCGAACGTATCGCCATCATCGGCCCCAACGGTGCCGGCAAGAGCACGCTGTTCAATCTGATCAGCGGTCGCTTCGAGCCCAGCAGCGGCGAGGTGCTGCTGCACGGCCAGCGCATCAACGGCAAGAAGCCCTTCGAAATCAATCGCATGGGGTTGTCGCGCAGCTTTCAGATCACGAACATCTTTCCCAAGCTCTCGGTGTTTGAAAACCTGCGCTGCAGCGTGCTCTGGAGCCTGGGCTATCGCTACAGCTTCTGGCGCTTTCTCTCCAATCTGCATGACGCCAACGAGCGCGCCAACGAGCTGATGGAGATGATCGGCCTGCACCGCAAGCGCGACACGCTGGCGGTGAACCTGACCTATGCCGAGCAGCGTGCGCTGGAGATCGGTATCACCATCGGCGGCGGTGCCAGCGTCATCCTGCTGGACGAGCCCACGGCCGGCATGAGCAACAGCGAAACCGCGCATTTCATCCAGCTGATCAAGAAGGTCACCGAAGGCAAGACGCTGCTGACCGTGGAGCACGACATGGGCGTGGTCTTCGGGCTCGCGGACAAGATTGCCGTGGTGGTCTATGGCGAGGTCATCGCCTATGACACGCCCGAAGCCGTGCGTGCCAACGCCAGAGTGCAGGAAGCATATCTGGGATCTTCCGTCGCAGACCAACAGGCAGGAGCGCATTGAGATGCTGAAGATCAACGATTTGCATGCCTACTACGGCAAAAGCCATGTGTTGCATGGCGTGGACTTCGAGGTCCATGCGGGCGAGATCGTGGCCTTGCTGGGGCGCAACGGTTCGGGCCGCTCCACCACGGCCAAGGCCATCATGGGCCTGGTGCACTGGGAGGGGGCGCTGGACTGGAAAGGCAAGAACCTGAACGGCAAAAAAGCCTATGAGGTGGCCCATCTGGGTATCGGCTATGTGCCGGAGAGCCGCGATGTGTTCCCCAATCTGACCGTGCATCAGAACCTGATGCTGGGCCAGAAAGGCAAGGGCAAAAGCAGCCGCTGGGGTTTTGACGATATGTATGCCATGTTTCCTCGCCTCAAGGAGCGCCAGCACACCGAGGCCGGCGTGATGTCGGGCGGCGAGCAGCAGATGCTCACGCTCTGCCGAACGCTGATGGGCGACCCGGATCTCATCATCATCGACGAACCCACGGAAGGGCTGGCACCCAAGATCGTGGAGCTGGTGGGCGAATACCTCAAGAAGATCAAGGATCGCGGCGTGTCCGTGCTGCTGATCGAGCAAAAGCTGACCATTGCCATGAATATCTCGGATCGGGCCCTGGTCATGGGCCATGGACATATCGTGTTTGACGGCACTCCCGAGACCCTCAGGGCGAACGAAAAGGTTCGCAAGGAGTGGCTGGAGGTTTGAGGTGAATCTCGCCCTGGGGCGCCTCTAGCGCCTTTCCCCCTGCCTCGCCTTGCGGGAGGGGGAGGATGCCATCGCCCGGGCGCCCTCGCCGCACCGCGGCTTGCATGGCATCTCTGACGGGGATGGCGTCAGTGGTTGTGGCCCAGGGATGTCTCATTGAGGACAAGCATCAGTTGCGCAACGCAGCAAAACTCGGAAAATAAAAAACGCACGACCGTTCTTTTCTATTTATTGAACAGGGGACAACAGCATGACTGCTGAATACAAAGTGGACGGAGCCATTGCCGTCATTACCTTGAACAACCCGCCGGTCAACGGCCTGGGTCTGGCCACCAGACGAGGTGTGGTCGAAGGTTTGCGCCAGGCTCTGGCCGACAATGCCGTCAAGGCCATTGTGATCACCGGGGCCGGCAAGGCCTTCTCGGGCGGAGCCGATATCACCGAATTCGGCAAGGAAGATGCCTACCGTGAGCCGCACCTGATTTCGGTCATCCAGCAACTGGACCTGTCGACCAAGCCTGTGATTGCTGCGATCCACAGCGTCTGCATGGGGGGCGGGCTGGAACTGGCGCTGGGCTGCCACTACCGCATTGCGGCTCCCGGCACGGCCGTGGCGCTGCCCGAGGTCAAGCTCGGCCTGCTGCCAGGCGCCGGCGGCACCCAGCGCCTGCCGCGCGTCTTGGGTGTGGAAGCCGCGCTCAACATGATCGTCAGCGGCGAGGCCGTGATGAGCGAAATGCTGGCCACGCTGCCCGGCCAGAAGCTGTTCAACAAGATGTCGGCCTCGGCCGAGACGCTGCTGGCCGAGGCCAAGGCCTTGGCGCTGGAGGTCGCCGATGTCCGCCCGCTGCCGCGTGTGCGCGACTTGTCCTGCAAGCATCCCCAGGGCGAGGCCTATTTCGAGTTTGCCGCCACCATGGTGCAGGGGATGTCCAAGAACTTCCCTGCGCCCTTGCGCTGCCTGGAAGCCGTCAAGAACGCCACGACCAAGAAGTTCGACGACGGCATGGTAGCCGAGCGCGAAGCCTTCATGCAGCTGATGATGACGCCCGAGTCGCGTTCGCTGCGCCATCTGTTCATGGCCGAGCGTGCCGCCTCCAAGATCCCCGACGTGCCCGCAGACACGCCAGTTCGCGAAATCCGCACTGTGGGCGTGATCGGTGCCGGCACCATGGGCGGCGGCATCTCCATGAACTTCCTGAATGCGGGCATTCCCGTCACGATTCTGGAGACCAAGCAGGAAGCCCTGGACCGTGGCGTGGCGACCATCCGCAAGAACTACGAAGCGCAGGTCAAGAAGGGCAAGCTCTCCGAGCAGAAGTACGAGCAGCGCATGGGCCTGCTGTCCACCACGCTCAACTATGGCGATCTGAAGAATGCCGACCTCATCATCGAGGCCGTGTTCGAGGAACTGGGCGTGAAGGAGCAGGTCTTCAAGCAGCTTGATGAAGTGGCCAAGCCCGGCGCAATTCTGGCATCCAACACTTCGACCCTGGATGTGGACAAGATCGCCGCCTTCACCAAGCGTCCGCAGGACGTGGTGGGCATGCATTTCTTCAGTCCCGCCAATGTGATGAAGCTGCTGGAAGTGGTGCGCGGTAAGGCCACGGCCAAGGATGTGCTGGCCACGGTGATGAAGGTGGCCAAGAAGATCAAGAAGACGGCCGTGGTCTCTGGCGTCTGCGACGGCTTTATCGGCAATCGCATGATCGAGCAGTACTCGCGCCAGGCCGGCTTCCTGCTCGACGAAGGCGCATCGCCACAGCAGGTCGACAAGGCCATCGAGAAGTTCGGTTTTGCCATGGGACCGTTCCGCATGGGCGATCTGGCCGGCAACGATATCGGCTGGGCCATCCGCAAGCGTCGCCATGTCGAGCAACCCGACATGAAGTACAGCGCCAGCGCGGACCGTCTGTGCGAGCTGGGCCGCTTTGGTCAGAAGACCGGTGCGGGCTGGTATGACTATGTGCCCGGCAAGCGCGACGCCATCCCTTCGGAGGTGGTGACCAAGATGATCGACGAGCATCGCAAGAGCCTGGGGCTGACGCCGCGCAAGATCTCCGACGAGGAAATCGTGCAGCGCCTGGTCTTTGCGCTGGTCAACGAAGGCGCGCACATTCTGGAGGACGGCATTGCGAGCAAGTCCGGCGATATCGACATGGTGTATCTGACCGGCTACGGCTTTCCGCTGTGGCGCGGCGGCCCCATGCACTATGCGGGCGAAGTCGGCCTGTTCAATGTGGTTCAGGCCATGGGCCGCTTTGCCCAGAATCCCAACGACGATGCCAAGTTCTGGCAGCCCGCTCCGCTGCTGGTCAAGCTGGCCGCCGAAGGCAAGCAGTTCAGCTAAGCGCCGCGCACACAGACCTTGAGACGTCGTAGCGAAGCCTTGTCGTACTTACTCGTACTGCCTGCGGCTTCGCTCCTCGTCTCCAACGCAAATCGTCGATTTGCTGGCCTGTGTGAACGGCGATCTGCCACGAAATACCCAGAATCAAAGGACAGAACATGACATCCGCAGTGATTGTTTCTACCGCGCGCACTCCGCTGGCCAAGAGCTGGAAGGGCGCTTTCAACATGACTTATGGCCCCACCCTGGGTGCCCACGCCGTCAAGGCGGCTGTGGAGCGCGCAGGCATTGAGGGCGCCGAGGTCGAGGACGTGATCATGGGCATGTCCCTGCCCGAAGGCACGACGGGCGGCAATGTCGCCCGTCTGATCGCCATGCGTGCAGGTCTGCCGGTCACGACATCGGGGCTGACCATCAACCGCTTCTGCTCCTCGGGCCTGCAGGCGATTGCGCTGGCTGCCCAGCGCATCATCGCGGGCGAGAACGATGTGCTGGTGGCCGGCGGTCTGGAGAGCATCTCCTGCGTGCAGCCCCACCTGAATCCGCACATGGCTTTCGATCCCGAGCTGACGGCCATGAAGCCCGAGATCTACTGGAGCATGCTGCAGACTGCCGAGCAGGTGGCCAAGCGCTACAACATCAGCCGCGATGCCCAGGACGAGTACGGCGCATCCAGCCAGCAGAAAGCGGCTGCGGCACAGGCGGCCGGCCTGTTTGAAGCGGAAATTGCTCCCATGAAGACCGTCATGGGCGTGGCCGACAAGGTGCGCGGCCTGATCACCAAAGAGGTGACCGTCAGCAAGGATGAGGGCATTCGCGAGGGCACGACCAAGGAAGGCATCAGCGGTCTGCGCAGCGCGCTGCCCGGCGGGGTGATTACCGCCGGCAATGCGAGCCAGTTCTCCGACGGCGCCGGCGCCTGTGCCGTGGTCAGCGAGGAATACGCCTCACGTAAGGGCCTCAAGCCCCTGGGCCGTTTCCTGGGCTTTGCCGTGGCCGGCTGCGAGCCCGACGAAATGGGCATCGGCCCCATCTACGCCATTCCCAAGGTGCTCAAGAAGCTGGGTCTGTCGATCAACGATATCGACCTGTGGGAGCTCAACGAAGCCTTTGCCGTGCAGGTCATCTACTGCCGCGACAAGCTGGGCATTCCGGCCGACAGGCTCAACGTCAACGGCGGCGCGATTGCAGTGGGCCACCCCTATGGCGTCTCGGGCCAGCGCCTGACGGGCCATGCACTGATCGAGGGCAAGCGCCGCGGCGCCAAGCGTGTCTGCGTGACCATGTGCATCGGCGGCGGCATGGGCGCGGCAGGCGTGTTTGAAGTCCTGTAAGCAGGGCTTGGGTCAAGCCGTCTTCTGGCCACCTGGGGGTTGGGGCTGGAGGCGGCTTTTTTCTCCTCTGGGTTTATAAAATTGATAGCTTTGATCGCTTTATGCATAAGCGGTGAGGCCTGTTCTGATAGGTAATCTATGCGCCTGCGTTCCACCATTGACTTTCTGCTCTACGACTGGCTGCAGGCCGAAGGGCTGACCAGTCGCTCACGCTTTGCCGATCATTCGCGTGATACCTTTGATGCGGTGATGGATACCTGCGAGCGCATCGCGCGGGAGAAATACGCGCCCTTCAACCGCACGGTGGACTTGCAGGAGCCGCAGTTCGATGGTGAGAAGGTCATCCTGCCCCAATGCACCTATGAAGCGCGCGAGGCCTATGCCGACTCGGGCATGCTCAGCGCGGCCCAGGACTACGAGATGGGCGGCATGCAGCTGCCCTATACCGTGGAGGCGGCGGCCAACTGCTTTTTTGCAGCGGCCTCGATCAGCATTGGTTCGAACATGCTGACCTCGGGCAATGCCAACGCCATCATGGCCCATGGCACCGAGCGCCAGAAAAAAGTCTTTGCCGCCAATGAGTTCAACGGCCGCTGGGCCGGCACCATGGCCTTGTCCGAGCCGCAGGCGGGCTCCTCGCTGTCGGACATCGCCACGCGCGCCGAGCCTGATGGCGTCGAGTACGAGAGCGATGCGCTGGGGCCGCGTTATCGCCTCAAGGGCAACAAGATGTGGATCAGCTCGGGCGACCACGAGATGACCGAGAACATCGTGCACCTGGTGCTGGCCAAGATTCCCGGCGCCGATGGCAAGACCATTGCGGGCGTGAAGGGCATTTCGCTGTTCATCGTGCCCAAGAAGCTGGTCGATGCCGAGGGGCGGCTGACTGGCGAGCGCAACGACGTGGCCCTGGCGGGCCTCAACCACAAGCTGGGCTGGCGCGGCACGACCAATACCTTGCTCAATTTCGGCGAAGGCAGATACCCGGTGCGCGGCCAGCATGGCGGGGGCCTGGATGGCCGCGGCGCGGGTGCGATCGGCTATCTGGTCGGCAAGCCCGGCGAGGGCCTCAAATGCATGTTCCACATGATGAACGAGGCGCGCATCTCCATCGGCATGGCGGCTTCCATGCTGGGCATGGCGGGCTACCACGCCAGTCTTGAATATGCGCAAAGCCGCCCTCAGGGCCGCCCCATAGGCGAGGGCGGCAAGGATGCGAGCCGGCCACAGTCGCGCATCATCGAGCATGCCGACGTCAAGCGCATGCTGCTGGCGCAGAAGGCCTATTGCGAAGGCGCGCTGGCCCTGAACCTGCTGTGCGCGAGGCTGGTGGACGAGCAGTACACAGGCCAGAGCCAGGAGGCGGCAGAAGCCAGGCTGCTGCTGGAGGTGTTGACGCCGGTGGCCAAGAGCTGGCCCAGCGAGTTCTGCCTGGAAGCCAATTCGCTGGCCATCCAGATCCATGGGGGCTATGGCTATACGCGCGACTTCGCGGTCGAGCAGTACTGGCGCGACAACCGCCTGAACATGATTCACGAGGGCACGCATGGCATCCAGGCCATGGATCTGCTGGGCCGCAAGGTCGTCATGGACGGTGGCAAGGGGCTGCAACTGCTGGCGGCCCGCATCAACGCCACCATCCAGCGTGCCGTGCAGCATGAAAAGCTGGCAAGCCATGCCAACCAGCTGGCGCGGGCATTGGCCGATGTGGGCGCCGCCACCAAGGCGGCCTGGGCGAGCGGCAATCCCCAGGAGGCCCTGGCCAATGCCGTGCCCTATATGCAGGCCTTCGGCCATATGGTGCTGGCCTGGATCTGGCTGGATGTGGCGCTGGCCGTGCTGGCCATGGACAGGGATCTGGCGATTGCCGCCCATCGCGGCAGCATGGCGGCGCAGCGCTACTTCTTCCAGTACGAGCTGCCGCGCATCGGTGCCTGGCTGCAGGTGGTCAAGGCGCGCGACATGACCTGTGCAGGTATGGAGGAAGAGGCGTTCTAAGCCGCGCAGCACAACAAAAAGGCCCGCGTCAGCGGGCCTTTTTGTTGTCGAGCGCTCGGCTCAGGGCCTTTCGCAGTTATCGCTCATGCCCACCATGCCGGAGAGCTTCTGCAGGCTGGAGCGCTGTTTCAGGCACTCCTGATAGCTGGCTTCAGCGGCTTTTTGCTGCGCCACCTGGGTGGCCTTGGCACGCTCGGCGCGCAGCTGGGCGATGCGTTCGCGAATCTGCGGCATCAGCGCCGCAGCCGCCTTCTCGCCTTCCACAATCGCATGGCTGCGCTGAGCGAAGTCGGCCGGGCCGATGTCCAGCACCTTGGGGCGGATGATGATGTCGGCGCGTGCCAGCTCGGCCTGGCCCAGCTTCTGGCCCATGATGGCAATCGACTGATTGAGCGCGCCCAGCATATTGGCCGGGGTCTTGCCGCTGGCCTTGTTGGAGATGTCCACTGCAATCACGATGTCGGCCCCCAGATTGCGCACGGCATCCACGGGTACGGGGCTGACAATGCCGCCGTCCACATAGTGGTACTTGCCGATGGTGACCGGCTGAAACACGCCGGGCACGCTGCTGGAGGCGCGCACAGCCTGGCCCACGTTGCCACGGGCAAACACCGTGCGTTCGCCGTCTTCCAGGCGCGTTGCGATGGCGACAAAGGGCTTGGCCATCTGCTCCAGCGGCTTGCGGTGCACCTGTTCGTTCACATAGTCTTCGAGCTTCTGGCCCAGTACCAGACCGCCGGAGGACAGTTGCAGGTCGCGGATCTTGGCCTCGTCCAACGCTACAGCTTTTTCCTGCAGCTCGAAGGCGTTCATGCCGCTCGCATAGAGCGCGCCCACCACGCTGCCGGCGCTGGTGCCGGCCACGAACGAGGGAGTCAGGCCATTGGCCTCGAGCATCTTGATGACCCCGATATGGGCAAAGCCCTTGGCCGCGCCGCCGCCCAGGGCCAGGCCGATCTTGATCGCGGGGGCCGAGGCGGTGGCGGTAGGCGGCTCGGGTGTCGCTGCGGGGCTGGGCGGATTGCTGCCGCAGGCGGCAAGGCCAAGCAGACTCAAACAGAGCAAAGGGCGCAAAAAAACGTTCGGGCGCATGCCGGGAAATCCTGCTGTCATTAGGGCGCAAAGTATAGCGATGGGTGCCGGAGTCGGTGATGTGCGGGTTTGCTTGTCAAAAAGCATAGCTTTCATCGCTTGCCTGTAAATCGTTTGAGGCATGTATCCCTTGTTTGGCCTATGCGCGAGCAAGCCGCCCTGTCGACAATGTCCCCATCGCAAGCAAGTGGCTGGCCCGCTCTGACGACGCGGCAGGATGAAGGCCTGCGCGCTCTGTCCCTGATGCGGGAGCGGCACCATGAAGAGGCAGCAGATGTCGCAAGGCAATACATGGCAGGCGGAAGTCGCAACGGCACAGGCCGCAGTCTGGTGGGTGGGCTTCGGCCTGGTGGTGGGAGTGCTGGGGGCAGCGCTGATCAGCCCGCTGTATGCGCTCTACCAGCAGGACTGGCAGTTGCGGCCCAGCGATATCTCGCTGATTTATGTGCTCTATATGTGCGGTGGGCTGTGCGCCCTGCTGTTTCTGGGGCGTTTGCCCGATCGCATCGGTTTCCAGCGCGTGATGCTGTGCTTTCTGTGTCTGACGCTAGTGGGCACGCTGATCTCGATGCTGGCCTGGAATCTGCCCAGCCTGATCGTCGGGCGCTTTGTGGTGGGGCTGTCCTCAAGCCTCATCACCATCAGCGCCACCACGGGACTGACGCTACTGGCGGCCAGCGGCGCCACCCGTCTGCAGCCTCGGCGTGTGGCCATGGTGGCCAGTTTTCTCAACGTGCTGGGCTTTGGCCTGGGGCCGCTGATCGGCGGTGTGGTCGGGCAGTGGCTGCCTTGGCCCTTGGCGACGGCCTATCTGGTGCCGCTGGTATTGGGCTGCATTGGCGTGGCCGGCGTCCTCATGGTCAAGCTGCCTGAGTCGGCGCAGCTGAATGCAGGGCGGCCTGCCCAAGCGGCTGCTCGCCTGCGCTGGCAGGACTGTCTGCCGCGGCTGACCTGGCCTGGGCGCGAGGACTCCCGGGCGTTTGCGCTAACCTGCGGCTATCCGTTCGTGGCGTTTGGCGTGTTCGGGCTCTATGCCTCCATGGCACCGCTGTTTCTGCAGCAGATGATTGCCTGGAGCGGCCCCGTGGTCAGCGGTACGGCCATTGCGGTGATCCTGCTCGTCTCTGCGGGCATTCAGCTCCTGGCTGCCAATCTGCCGCTGCATCGCTGCGGCTTTGCCGGGATGGCGCTGCTGGCGCTCAGCAACGCCGTGCTGATGTTGAACCTGCAGGCCCGATCGATGCTGCTGTTTGTCCTGGGAGTGTGTCTGACGGCGCTCGGGCATGGCATGTGCATGCTGGCCGGCATGAGCATGGTCGGCCGTCTTGCGGGGCCTGACAACCGGGCAGGCTTGCTGTCCACCTATCAGACCATAGGCTTGCTCGGCTCCATGCTGCCCATGCTGGTCGTGGGCTGGATTGCCGACCGCTGGAGCATCACGCTGGCCGTGAGCCTGTTTGCCTGTTTTGTCATGCTGTTGGCTACCCTGTTGGGACTGGCATTTGCGTGCCATCCGCGCATACGGGAGGCTGTGGACTGAGGCAGGGCTTTCAGACAGTTTCTGCAAAGAACAGAAACTAACATTCATTAATAAAGTGTCACAAATTTGGATAAATTTGTCCTACAGGGATGCGGGAAAAGTTCGTATCCGGGCCAAAATGGGGGCTGGTTACAGTTACTAGTCATGTTTTTGCAAGCATTAAGGGAGAAATCGATATGACCACTATGTTCAAGCGTTCCGCTCAAGTTCTGGCCATTACCGCCTTGGCCTTTGGCTTGGCTGCCTGCGGCAAGTCCGAAGACAAGACCGCTGGCCAGAAGCTCGATTCCGCCATTTCCCAGACCGAGAAGGCTGCGGAAAATGCAGGCACCAAGATTGAAGAAGGCACGGTCAAGGCCGGCGATGCGGCTGCCGATGCACTGGCCAAGGCTGGTGAAGCTGCTGGCGCTGCTGTGGACAAGGCTGGCGAGAAGATGGAAGAGGGCGCTGCCAAGGCGGGTGCAGCCCTGGATGACGCAGGCATCACCGCCGCCGTCAAGACCGACCTGATCAAGGCCCCGGAAATCAGCGCGCTGCAGATCAATGTGGACACCAAGGCCGGCGCAGTGACCCTGACCGGCACCGTGCCCAGCGAAGCCGTCAAGACCCAGGCCGGCGATATCGCCAAGGCTGCCAAGGGTGTGACCTCGGTCAACAACAATCTGACCGTGAAGGCTGGTTGATACCTTTCTGCCGGCATTTCGCATGAAGCCAGAGCGCGCAAGCCCTCTGGCTTTTTTGTGCTCGCATGGCACTAAGATCAGGGCATGACCCAAGCCGACCACAAGCTTTCCACCCACCTGATTCACCATCCCTACAAGGCTCCGACGGACTTCGAAGGCCCGCAGCCGGCCGTGCACAAGGCTTCGACCGTGTACTTCGAGAACGTGCAGGCCATGCGAGAACGCCGCTGGCTGGACAAGAGCAGCTACACCTACGGCCTGCATGGCACGCCCACGACCTATGCGCTGGAAGAGCGTCTGGCTTCGCTGGAGGGTGGCCTGCAATGCCTGCTGGTGCCCAGCGGCCTGGCCGCGATTGCCACGGTGTCGCTGGCGCTGCTCAGGACGGGCGACGAGGTGCTCGTTCCCGATAACGTCTACGGCCCCAACAAGACGCTGACCGAAGGCGAGCTGACCCATTTCGGCATCGGCCACCAGTACTACGACCCCATGAGTGTCGAAGATCTGGCGGCCAAGATCACGCCCGCCACCAAGCTGGTCTGGCTGGAAGCTCCGGGCTCGGTCACCATGGAGTTCCCGAATCTCGTCGAGCAGGTTCGCCTGTGCCGGGCCAGGGGTGTGACCATGGTGCTGGACAACACCTGGGGCGCGGGCCTGGCTTTTCGCCCCTTCGACCTGCTGGGCGACGGCAGCCTGGGTGTCGATGTCACGGCCCATGCACTGACCAAGTACCCCAGCGGCGGCGGCGATGTGCTGATGGGCAGCATCATCACGCGCAACCAGCCCCTGCATATGCGCATCAAGCTCGCGCACATGCGCCTGGGTCTGGGCGTGAGCGGCAACGACGCCGAGGCCGTGCTGCGCAGCCTGCCCAGCATTGGTCTGCGCTATCACGCACAGGATCGCTCGGCACGCCAGCTGGCGCAGTGGCTGGCCACCCACAGTGCGGTGGCGCAGGTCTTGCACCCCGCCATGCCTGACGCCCCGGGCCATGCTTACTGGAAGCAGCTGTGCGCACAAGGCCAGGGTCAGGATGGCGTGGCCGCCGGTCTGTTCAGCGTGGTCATCGACGAACGCTTCGATCAGGCGGCCGTGGATCGCTTCTGCGACAGCCTGCGCCTGTTCAAGCTGGGTTACAGCTGGGGCGGGCCGGTGAGTCTGGTCGTGCCCTACGAGCTGCCCGAGATGCGCAGCCGTGCCACCCCGCATATCAAAGCGGGGACCGTGGTGCGCTTTGCCATCGGCCTCGAGGATGCGACCGATCTGCAGGCCGATCTGGCCCAGGCGCTGCTCAAGGCTTTTGGGTGAAGCTATTCAAATGAGAGCTGGTGGCGCTTGTCTACAGGCGATTTCAATGTGGTTTTTGATTGAAGTCAACAATAGTCGAGCGCTATAAGCTCTTGTTTTTATAGTGAATACGCGGAGGCCAGCATGCGGGCTTTCCGCAATGCAGATTCAGGGCTGAGCGGGTAACTTGTTCCTGTCGGCTGCCGCCCCCGAGGCGCGGCATGGGCGACAAGGAGGGTCTCGCATGCAAGCTTCCCCTGTTTCCGAAGTCAAGGCTGAGTCCGGCAATCTGCAGATTCTGCAACTGCGCTGGAGCGAGCCCTGGCAGTGGCTGCTGCTCGGACTGCACGATGTGCGGCGCGCACCCATGATTGCGCTGTTCTACGGCCTGTGCTTCTGGGGCATGGCGCGGCTGCTGGCCTGGGTGTTCCGCTCCAGTCCCGAATATGTGATGTCCATGGCCAGCGGCTGTCTGCTGGTCGGCCCCTTCATGGCCATGGGCCTGTACTACGTCAGCAAGCAGCTGGAGCAGGGCAAGCCCGTGCTGCTGTCGCAGTCGCTGACCTGCTGGGACCGACACCTGGCCAGCATGGGCATGCTGGTGATGGTGCTGATGGTGCTGGAGATGCTCTGGGGGCGCGCCGCCATGGTGGTGTTTGCTATCTCGTTCGACACCGGCATGCCCAGCACGGCAACGTTGCTGCAGACCCTGCTGCGCCCCGAGAACTGGGAGTTCCTGCTGGGCTACAGCGCGGTTGGCGGGATATTTGCGGCCCTGGTGTTTGCCAGCATGGTGGTTTCGTTGCCCACGATTCTCGATCTGGATACCGATGCGCTGACGGCCTGTATCACCAGCATGCGTGTGGTGGGCGCCAACACGGGCGTGATGCTGCTGTGGGGGCTGATCATCACCATGTTGATCGCGGCCTCGCTGCTGCTCTACAGTGTGGGTCTGATCGTCATCGGGCCGCTGCTGGGCTGTGCCAGCTGGCATGCGTATAAAGCCAGCGTCCGCGCCGAAAGCAAGGAGGTCGCTGCCTAAGGCGCAATGAGGGGGATGCCATGGAGTTCTGGAACTGGTTGAAAAAAGTCTTCTCGCCTCAGTCCGGCGTGCCGGGGCGCAGCGCCGATTCGCAGCTGGCATGGACTTCGGCGAGCAGCCGTGAAGACGGCAGCGACGTCTTCAACGACAGCTATTTTTGTGGCTCGGGCAACGGCGAGAGTGCCTGCAGCACGGACAGTGGCGATTCCGGCGGTGATGGCGGAGGCGGCGGCAGCGACTGAGGCTGCGCGGGCATCGCCTATTTCAGCAGCGGCCTGAGCTTGGGCCAGACATTGGTCAGCATCTGCGGCTGGGCCTGGGCATTGGGGTGAATGCGGTCGCTCTGGAACCACTGCTCGGCATCCGCCGCATCGCCGATTCCCGACAGCAGAAACGGCACCAGCGGCAGCTTTTGCGCATCGGCAACCTTCTTGAACATGCCGGCAAACTGCTCGGTGTAGGTTGCTCCATAGTTGGGAGGCACCTGCATCCCCACCAGTAGCACCTGGGCTCCGGCTTCCTTGGCGGCCTTGATCATGACTTCCAGATTCTGCTGCGTGCTCTGCAGCGCCAGGCCGCGCAATGCGTCGTTGCCGCCCAGCTCCAGAATCACGATGCCGGGTTCATGCTGTCTGAGCAGCGACGCCAGGCGCGCTCTGCCGCCAGCCGTGGTCTCACCGCTGATGCTGGCATTGACCACCTTGCGCGGGTTTTTTTCATCATCCATGCGCTGCTGCAGCAGCTGAACCCAGCCCTTGCCGCGCGTCAGTCCGTACTCGGCGCTCAGCGAATCGCCCAGCACCAGCACCGGGCCGGATTTGGCTGCGGGCGCGGCCGCCGCTGCAATGCCGCAAGCCCCCGAAATGGCGAGCGTCAGAGCAACAGCGATACAGTGACGACGCTGCAGTGCAAACTGCGGGCTGCGATCCTTGACGTTTTTGCTATCCAATTGATTCATGTCCACAACTCTTGCCATTCCTTTGATTGCCGTTGAGCAACTGTCCAAATCGGTGAGCGATTCCACAGGCGTGCTGGATATTTTGCGGGATATCAATCTGAGTTTCACGGCCGGTGAAACCGTTGCCATTGTGGGTGCCTCGGGCTCGGGTAAAAGCACTTTGCTGTCGATTCTGGCCGGCCTCGATACCCCCAGTCACGGCACGGTCCGGCTGCTGGGCCAGGATTTGTTTGCACTCAGCGAGGACGACAGGGCGGCGGTGCGGGCCCAGAAGATGGGTTTTGTCTTCCAGAGCTTTCAGTTGCTGGGCAATCTCACGGCACTGGAAAACGTCATGCTGCCACTGGAGCTGGCGGGGCAGCGCGATGCGAGGGCGCGCGCCGCGCGGATGCTGGAGCGCGTCGGTCTGGGCCAGCGCCTCAATCACTACCCTAGGCTGATGTCGGGCGGCGAGCAGCAGCGCGTGGCCCTGGCGCGCGCCTTTGTGGTGGAGCCAGCCGTGCTGCTGGCCGACGAGCCCACGGGGAGCCTGGACTTCGCCACGGGCCAGACCATCATGGAGCTGATGTTTGCGCTCAACCGCGAGCGCGGCACGACACTGATCCTGGTCACGCATGACCGCGAGATCGCGGCGCAATGCGAGCGCAGCATCACCATCGAGGCCGGCCGCGCGGTCTAGGAAGCAAAAAGGCCTGTGTGATCACAGGCCTTCTTTCATCTAGCGCTTATCGGAAAAGCGCTTGCAACTATCAAATCAATCGCTTTCGAGAGGCAGGCCTCAGATGCGTGCCACTTCGAGTCCGGCCTTGCGTTCGGCGGCGCGGCAGGCGGCGGCGGTGAACAGCACGTCGGTCGAGGAGTTGAGAGCCGTCTCGGTAGAGTCCTGAATCACGCCGATGACATAGCCCACGCCGACTACCTGCATGGCCACATCGTTGGGAATGTTGAACAGGCTGCAGGCCAGCGGAATCAGCAGCAGCGAGCCGCCGGGAACGCCCGAGGCGCCGCAGGCGCAGACTGCGGAGACCACGCACAGCAGGATGGCCGTCGGGATATCCACCGGGATATGGAGCGTATGGGCGGCGGCCAGCGTCAGCACGCTGATGGTGACGGCAGCGCCGGCCATATTGATGGTGGCGCCCAGCGGAATGGAGATGCTGTAGGTGTTCTCGTCGAGCTTGAGCTTCTGGGCCAGGGCCAGGTTGACGGGAATGTTGGCGCCTGAGCTGCGCGTGAAGAAGGCGGTTACCGCGCTCTCGCGCAGGCAGGTCAGCACCAGCGGGTAGGGGTTGCGGCGAGTCTGCGTCCAGACAATGGCGGGGTTGATCACCAGCGCCACGAACACCATGCAGCCGACCAGCACGGCCAGCAGATGGGCGTAGTCCTTGAGTGCATCCAGCCCACCGGAAGAGAAGGTGGAGACCACCAGGCCGAAGATGCCGAAGGGGGCCAGGCGAATCACGCCTTGAATCACGCGGGTGATGGCATTGCCGAAGTCCTCCACCATGGTGCGGGTGCCGGGGCTGGCGTGGCGCAGTGCAATGCCCAGCACGATGGCCCAGCCCAGAATGCCGATGTAGTTGGCATTCATCAAGGCATTGACGGGGTTGTCGAACAGGCTCTGGACCACGGTGCTCAGCACCTGGCTGATCTCGCCAGGCACGCTCTGGACTTTGGGCGCTTCACGAAAGTGAATCACCGAAGGGAAGATGGCGCTGGCCGCCACGGCTACGCAGGCTGCCGCCAGCGTGCCGATGACGTAGAGCCAGAGCACAGGTTTGATCTGCGTTTCCTGGCCCGGACGGTGGCTGCTGATGGCTGCCATGACCAGCAGCAGGACCAGCACCGGGGCCACGGCCTTGAGAGCAGCAATGAACAGGCTGCCCAGCAAGGATGCGGGCTGGGCGGCAGCAGGCCACAGCCAGGCCACCAGGCCGCCCAGAATCAGGGCGATCACAATCTGCAGCACCAGGCTGGTGCGGTTGAACCAATCGAGCAAGGCGTTGAGCATGCAGGGTATTCGTTAGGGGATTGGAAGGGGATGCAAGCGCGCCAATCTCGTCATGCCGGGCATGAAGAGATCCTGTGCGCGAATGCAGGGGGAGCTGCAGGGCAAGCCTGCTGCCAGTCGTGCTGGGTGGCTGCGCGGCTTCATGTAAAGACTTGCACTCGGCAAAAGCCATGCCGGTTCTGCCTGGTGAAGGGGTGCCGCCCGCTGGGGGCGCAGTGTAGCGGCAATGAAAAACCTCAGCTGCCAGCCCAGACATGGCCCTGCGAGTCCCAGGTCCGCCGCAAACGCCGGGATAATACGGCCCCATGTCGTCCCCCAAAGTTCTTTTCGGCTTTCACGCCGTCGGCGTGCGTCTGAAGACCGCCCCTCAATCCATCATCGAAGTCTATTTCGAGGCTTCGCGCCGCGATGCGCGCATGCGCCAGTTTCTGGAGCGCGCCAAGGAGGCCGGGGTGCGCCTGATCGAGGCCGATGCCCTGCGCATTGCCAAGCTCGTCGGCTCGCACGGTCACCAGGGTGTGGCAGCACGTGTGGAAGAGGTCAAGGACACACGTACGCTCGACGAGCTGCTCGATGACCTGGAAGATGAAGGCGTGAAGGCCCCGCTGCTGCTGGTGCTCGATGGCGTGACCGATCCTCACAATCTGGGCGCCTGCCTGCGTGTGGCCGATGGTGCAGGCGTGCACGCCGTGATCGCCCCCAAGGACCATGCGGCCGGCATCAACGCCACCGTGGCCAAGGTGGCCAGCGGTGCGGCCGAGACCGTGCCCTACTTCATGGTCACCAATCTGGCGCGAACGCTCAAGGAACTCAAGGAGCGCGGTGTCTGGATCATCGGCACCAGCGGCGATGCCGACAAGCATCTCTACCAGATGGATCTGACCGGCCCGACGGCGCTGGTGCTGGGGGCCGAGGGCGATGGCATGCGCCAGCTGACCCGCAAGACCTGCGACGCGTTGGTCAGCATCCCCATGCAAGGTGCGGTGGAAAGCCTGAATGTGTCCGTTGCCAGTGGTGTGTGCCTGTATGAGGCATTGCGCCAGCGTCTGGCAGCAGCCGTGGCGATCAAGGCCTGAGCAGGCTGGCCAGGCCGCTGAAAGCGAAAGCAAGGCGCGACCGCGAAAGCGGGGGCGCCTTTTTTACGGGCGGCCGATCCGTTTTCAGGCGGCCGGCAGATCGGCGGGGGTCGTGCAGCCCGGGTGCAGCATGCGCTGTACGGTGCGTGCCAGCTCGCCAATATCCATGGGCTTGTTCAGCACGACATAGCTGCATTCCCGGGCCTGCGGCAGTTCGGCCTCTTCGCTGCTGGTCATGAGGACGAGCGGAATGAGAATCTGCTTGCGGGCCAGCTCTTGCTGCATGTTCGCGATGCTCAAAGGAGCCGGGAACTCATCGGCGGCAATGATGAGGTCCACCTTCATGCCGCTGTCGATATAGCGCAGCGCGACTTCGGGCAGGTAGGCGGTCACGACCTGGTAGTCCAGTCCGTACAGCACCTGGGCCATGGCATTGCGCGCGGCCAGGTCCGGCTCGATGAGCAAGATCGTTTCCCGCCGGCCTGCCGGGGTAGCCGCTTGCGGGACCTGTGCAGCAGCCGGCTGTGCACGCGGGAAGTACAGGCTCACGATGGTGCCCAGGCCCTGGGTGCTTTCGACTTCGATCAGACCCTGGACATGGTCCATGAAGTTCTTGACCATGGGCAGGCCCAGGCCCGCGCCCTTGCCCTCGGGCTTGGTGGTGAAGAACATGTCGAAGATGCGGGCCTTGATCTCTTCGCTCATGCCCATGCCGTTGTCTGCCACGCTGACCATGACGTAGTCGCCCGCATGGTCGGCACGCTTGAGCAGCACGTTCTCTGCGGTCAGCGTGATCTGGCCGTGCTCTTCGGTGGCATCGCGCGCATTGATGCAGAGATTGATCAGCGAGTTCTCGAAATACAGCTTGTCCACGCTGATGGGCCAGATGCTGGACGCCATGTGCAGCTGCAGCTCGGCGTTCTGGCCGACAGCCTTGCTCAGCAGAGGCTCCAGATCCTGCACCAGCGCACGGGGGTCGGCAGCGGCCAGCTGCATGGATTTGCGGCTGCTGAACCCGGTCAGATGCGATGCCAGGCTGCCCGCTTTCTGAATCGTGTTGAGGATCACGTCCACATGCTCGAGCTGCTCGGGCTCGCCCAGCTGCTTTTCCAGCATGCCGGCATGCAGGCCGGTGATGAAAAGCAGGTTCTTCATGTCATGCGCGACACCGGCAGACAGCTGGTTCACCATGCCCATTTTCTGGGCCTGGGCGAGGTAGGTTTCAGCCTGATCCAGCGCTTGCTGCTTGAGCCTCAGCTGGTGGCTCAGCGTGGTGATTTGGTCGCGCAGCTGGTTCTCGGACTGCCGGATGCTGTCTATGCCCAGATTGGCGCCGACCCAATAGAGAATCCTGCCCTGCGCATTCTTGACGGGAGACAGCGAAGAAAAAAACCAGTGGAACTGACCGTCATGGCGCTTGATGCGCAGCCGGTATCCCGTCGGCTTTTCGGTGATCAGGGCACGTGACAGCCCGGTGTTGACGGTGGCCAGATCATCGGGATGCACGATGTCGATCCAGATGCCTTCGCGCAGGCTCAGCGGGCGTACCTCCCGGTAGGCATACTCCTGCAGGGCCTGGTTGAACCAGGTCACCTCTCCATGGGGGGTGGCCATCCAGATCTGATAGGGCAGGTGATCCAGAAAGGTCTCGAAGCGGTTGACATGGCCCAGCCCGAGTTCGTCATCGGGATCAGGCGATGCGGTCTCGGCCTGCAATACATAGCACTGCACTGCGGAGACCATTCCATCGTCCGGAATCGGTGAGAAATGCCAGAGCCCGGGGTGACCGGGCAAATGGGTCGTGGTTTCCCGGCCTGTTTCCATGCATTGGCCGACAGCCCTCCTGGCTGGCTCGAACATCGCCAGCCCCGGCGTGGCAGGGGATTGACTGCCGGCTCGCAGAAGCCGCTGCATTGCGGGGTTGGCGAAGCGAAGTTCCAGCGTTCTGGCATCAACAACAGCCCATGCCAATGCTGCAGGCAGCATGGCTTGCTGAAGTGCGAACAATCGGCCCGAATCGTTCATGTGCTGGTGTGGTGCAATATCAGGCAGGGCAAACGCTCTGCACAGTGATTCAAGTATTCCACGTTGCAACTTGATTTTTGGGGTCATTGCCTTGGTTCAAGCACTTATTGACAATTCTTCGGCGTCCCCGGGTGCGATTGCATGCGTACGCCGCTGGCTGGGTGAGGCGCAGCGGCTGACCGTGCTTACCGGGGCCGGCGTCAGTGCCGAATCGGGAGTGCCGACTTTCAGGGATGCGGCCAGCGGCTACTGGTCCCAGTTCAAGCCCGAGGAAATGGCCAGCGAGGTGGGGTATCGCCGCGATCCGGCTCATGTCTGGCGCTGGTACCAGCACCGGCGCGCCTTGCTCGCCAAGGCGGCTCCCAACGAGGGACATCTGGCGCTGGCGCGCTGGGCAAGGCTGCACCCGGGCCGGATGACGCTCGTCACGCAGAACGTGGATGGGCTGCACCAGCAGGCGGGCAGCGAAGAGGTACTGAGTCTGCACGGCGAGCTGAGCAGGAATCGATGGCTGAATCGCCGCTGTGCGTCATGCGATCTCGAGCATGCTGTCCCTGGCGAGCCGCCGCATTGTGCCGCCTGCGGCAATTTGCTGCGGCCTGCGGTCGTCTGGTTCGGCGAGTCTTTGCCAGGTCAGACCTGGGCCAAGGCAGAGCAGGCGGCAGAGCAATGTCAGCTGATGCTGGTGATAGGCACATCGGGTGCCGTCTACCCGGCTGCAGGTCTGGCCAGGATCGCCAGGCGCAACCGGGCCCGCGTGGTCATTGTCAACCCGCATGCCAGCGAGCTGGACTCGGTGGCCGATCAGATGATCGCCATGCCGTCGGCGCTGGCGCTGCCCTTGCTGCTGGCAAGTCCAGAGGATGGCTCTCGGCCGGGACAGCCCTGCTGACTTCTGCCCCTAGACCCAGCCCAGCGAACCCAGCGCCGCACCTGCAGCCAGCAGCCACAGCAGATGAATGCGGGTGCGCCATACCAGCAAGGTGCACGCAAGGCTCAGCAGCCATAGCTTCCAGTCCTTGCCTGGGCTGCCGCTGGCGCTGCCCAGCAGCCAGCCAGTCGCCAGCAGCAGCCCAATCACCAGCGGAGCCATGCCTTGCTTGAAGGCGCGCACGCCGCGCTTGTCACGGTTTCGCTGGCTCCAGCGCGAAGCCTGCCAGGTCAGCAGCGAGCTGGGCAGCAGAATGCCCACCATGCATACGGCAACACCGAGTGCACCCAGGCCCCAGGCCGCAGGGCCGGTGCCGCCACCTGCATTCAGTCCCACGTTCCAGCCCAGCAGTGCGATGAACAGCACGTTGGGGCCAGGGGCTGCCTGGGCAATGGCGATGGAACTGGTGAACTGGGTTTCCGACAGCCAGTGGTTGCCGTCGACCAGATAGCGGTGCATATCGGGCGCGGCGGTGATGGCCCCACCCACGGCCATCAACGACAGCGTCAGGAAGTAGACAAGCAGATGCAGCCAGTCCACGGTCTGCAGATCGATCACCAGCGTGTTCATGCCAGCCTCCGGTAGGTCAGCACGCAGCCGGTCGCGCCCACCAGCAGCAAGGCCCAGAACAGCGGCAGGCGCAGCACGGCGACCAGCACAAAGGCGGCAATGGCCAGCCCTGCGCAATACCATTTGCCCAGCGGGTGTTTGCGTAGCGTGCCCGCCAGCTTGAGGCCCATGCCTGCGACCAGTCCCGCCGCCACGGCACCCATGCCGCGCAGGGCGCCGGCCACAGCCGGGTTGGCCGCGAACTGGGTATAGACCAGGGTGAGGCTGATGACCACCAGCATCGGAAAGGTCAGCATGCCGCACAGCCCCACGAGGGCACCGCGCCAGCCGAAGTAGCGCTCGCCCAGCATGATGGAAAGATTCACCACATTGGGGCCGGGCATGATCTGCGCCACGGCCCAGTCCTCCATGAACTCCTCATTGCTCAGCCATTGGCGCTTTTCGACCAGTTCGCGCTGCACTACGGCAAGCACGCCACCAAAACCCTGCAAGGCCAGAAAGGTCAGTGACCAGAAAAGTTCGCTCAGATGGGCTGGGCGTGGCCGCTCGGCTTGCGGCAGTGAAGGGGTGGGTGAGCTCATTGAAAGGGCCTCAGGGCCTCTGGAGAAAGTGATGGCGATCAGCCGTGGATGCTAATGCGGACGCCCCTGCCCGGATAGCTGCCAGCCATCTCCAGTAGAGAAGGGCGTATCGATCACTTTGATGGCTCCCGCTGCCGGATCGCGACGCCTGCTGTGATCAGAGGTCGCCCAGTATCTGTTCCAGATCGGCGTCGTCGGCATCGGCCTCCAGGCGCAGGCTTCCCTGTATGTGATCCAGATGGCTGAGCATCAGCTGTTCTGCCAGCTCGCCATTGCCCGCGACAATGGCATCGACCACGGCTTCGTGCTCGTCCACCAGGCAGCAGGTGTTGACTGCCGACTCATACAGCGAGATTGTCAGGCAGGTCAGCGTGGACAGTTCACGCATGCTGCGCAGCAGCGCGGAGTTACCGGCCAGTTCCGCCAGCAGCACATGGAACTCGCCGGACAGGCGTACCGTGGCTCGCTTGTCGGAGTTGGCGCGAGCATCGCGCTCCTGCTTCAGATGGGCCTGCAGGCGACGGATCTTGCCATTGTCCATGTGCAGCACGAGGCGGCGCACAATGCCCGGCTCTATCAGCCGGCGTGCCTCGAAGACGTCCAGTGCCTGTTCGATGCTGGGCTTGGCGACAAAGGCGCCGCGCTGCGGGAACAACTCCACCATCTGGTCGCGGGCCATGCGGGCCAGCACCTCGCGAACGCGAGCCCGGCTGGTGTTGAAGATATTGGCCAGCCGGTCTTCGCCGAGTTTGGTTCCCGGCAACAGGCGATGCTCATGGATGGCTGTGGCAATGCGGGCGGCCATTTCATCCACGGTAATTTCGGATCGAGATGTATTGCTTCGATTGTTCACTTTTGTAGTGCTTTTTGTCGACATGCTGCTGAATTCTAGTGTCACACAGCATGCCGGCTTGCATCATCTCGATGGAGGTTATCCCGCAGCGTGTTCAGTGCAGCTGGCTCAAGAGCTGGGTGAGCCCAGGTGGGAGATTCCTGAACTCCTTGCGCGGCGGCTTGGCAAAGCTGCCGGCGCGTGCTGCGGCGGGTGCCAGCGAGACCAGACTTTGCGCGTGGTTGACGGCGCTGGAGACGCCATCGACGGCTGGCACCGGCAGGCTATGCTTGATGGAGCGTGCCAGGCCGGCCAGCGGTGCGCCGGCAATGATCAGCACATCGGCTCCGTCTTCGCTGACCGCTGCTTCGC
Organism: Comamonas sp. Tr-654; assembly: GCF_011752915.1. Lineage (NCBI taxonomy): Bacteria > Pseudomonadati > Pseudomonadota > Betaproteobacteria > Burkholderiales > Comamonadaceae > Comamonas > Comamonas sp. Tr-654. The sequence continues at coordinate 957,337 of NZ_VWWQ01000001.1, read as the reverse complement.
ACAGGGCCTGCAGGCGTGCTGCATGGTCGTCCTGTACGCTGGCAATGTCCCGCAGGGGCTCGTCCAGGCAGCGAATGCTGGCCAGCCGGTCTATGAGTCCGTTGCGCTCGACCATATCTCGGTACCAGGCGGTGATGCGCCTGGAGATGGCAATGATGGAAAAGCGCTTGCCCAGCATGCATGCGCTCATGAGCGCGGACTCGGTCATTCCCAGCACGGGAATGTCCAGGGCCTCGCGCAGGCCTTCGAGACCGGGGTCGCCAAAGGCGGCCAAGATGACGGCGTCATGCCGCGCGGCATGGGTGGCCGCCAGCTCGGCTACGGCATAGGCGGCAATCATGGCCTCGAAGCGCGTCTCGATATAGGCCACGCCCATGGGGGCGGTCAGCATGGTGATTTCCGTACCCGGAGCAGCGGCCAGCCTGGCCTCTTTCTCTATCAGGGAAGTGACGCTCTCGGAGATATTGGGATTGATGATCAGCAGTTTCATGGTGTGTGCTCCGGTTCAGAAGCGGGATGCGGGTCGCTTGGGCAGCAAGGTGGGAGCGCCACGCTGCAGGAATCGTCCCTGGCCGGCGCGAGCCTGGAATTTCTCGCCATCCCAGACGATCTGGCCCCCCGACAGGGTCAGGCAGGGCCAGGCCTTGATCAACTGGCCTTCGTAAGGAGTATGGTCTACGTTGTGATGCAGGTCGCGATTGCGAATGGTTCGCTCGCCCTCCTGCCAGACGACCAGGTCGGCATCGGCCCCTATGGCGATGCTGCCCTTGCGCGGATGCAGTCCATAGACCTTGGCCGGGTTGGTGGAGGTCAGCTCCACAAAGCGGTTGAGCGTCATGCGTCCCGCCAGCACGCCATGGGTGTAGAGCAGGGACAGGCGGGTCTCGATGCCCGGGATGCCGTTTGGGATATGGCTGAAGGACACTTCCTGGCCACCAGGCTTCTTGCCTTCCGGGGCGTCGTAGTTGAATGGCGCATGGTCGGATGAGAACACGGTGAAGAGCCCGTCGTTGAGCCCATTCCAGATGACCTCCTGGTTGGCCTTGTCGCGTGGCGGTGGGCTGCATACGCACTTGGCGCCCTGGTAGCTGTCGTCCAGGCCCAGGTCTTCTGCACTCAGGAACAGGTATTGAGGGCAGGTCTCGGCCATGATGTTCATGCCGTGGGAGCGCGCCCAGCGAATCTGCTCGACAGCCTCGCGGCCCGAGACATGGACGATGAGGATGGGCACATCGGCAAGCTCCGAGAGCGCAATGGCTCGGTGCGTTGCCTCGCGCTCCACCAGCATGGGGCGAGAGACTGCGTGATAGCGAGGGGCTGTGCGGCCACTGGCTTCCAGGCGCTTGGTCAGCCATTGGATGCAGTCGGCATTCTCGGCATGGATCATGGCCGTGGCATCGTATTTGCGGGCCACGTCCAGGACATCGAGAATCTGACCGTCATTGAGCTTCAGATCGTCATAAGTCATGTAGATCTTGAAGGAGGTATAGCCTTCCCGAATCAGCGCGGGCAGCTCGTTTTCCAGCACTTCGGGCGTGGGGTCGCTGACAATCATGTGAAAGCCATAGTCCACATGGGCTTTGCCTTCTGCGCGGCGGTGGTAGTCGGCCACGGCGGCGCGCAAGGACTGGCCTTTGGCCTGGGCGGCGAAGGGGATGATCGTAGTGGTGCCGCCGCAGGCCGCAGCACGCGTTCCGCTTTCGAAGTCGTCTGCCATGCGCGCTGGCGGCTCCATGGGCTGATCCAGGTGACAGTGGGCGTCGATGCCGCCCGGTGTGACGACCCGGCCTTGGGCGTCGTATTCTTGAGTGCCGGCAGGCAACTGCTTGCCCAGCTGGGCGATCTTGCCGTTGCGGATGCCGATGTCGGCTTCGAAGATGTCGCTGGCGGTCGCGACTTGTGCATTGCGCACCACGATATCGAATTCGCAGGGGTTCATGTTCGGGATCGGTTTTACGGTGAGAGTGAGAGGCCAGTTGGTGCTGGCATGACTGTGGCGAGGTTCCAGACCGATGAGGCGTCGTTGCTTGCCTGGTATCGGATGGGCAGGAGCGTGCCGCTCCTGCCGTCTTCAGGTTTGAGGCCTACACAGGAACTTTCTTGCTGTAGTCGATCAGCAGGGCCGAGCAGATGAACAAGCCAACGCCTGCGCCGGTGAACATCATCAGCGCCATGAAGTAGGAGCCGGTGGCCTGCACGACCAGTCCCACGATGATGGGCACGCCGATGCCGGCGCAATTGCCGCCGAGGTTCATGACGCCGCCCAGAAAACCGACGCGATTGCGGGTGCCGATCAGGGACGGGATGCACCAGAACAGGCCGCACCAGCGAAGGAAGAACAGGGTGATGGACAGAAGGATGACGACCGTGACAGGGTCGGTGATCTGCGAGACGCCATAGATGGCAATGGTGGCGATGATGGATGCAATGCCGAACAGGGTGCGCAGCACCGTGGCCTGGTTGCCACCTTTCTCACGCCATTTGTCGGCGATCCAGCCGCCGATCATTTCTCCCACGAAGCCGGAGAAGAACATGGCGAAAAGCGCACCGCCCATGGCCTTGATGTCCATGCCGTGCACCTTGGACAGGTAGGTGGGCATCCAGGTCAGCAGGCCGTAAAAGAGCGCGTTGAAACACATCCAGCCAAAGAACATGCCCCACACCGAGCGGTACTTGAAGAAGTCCAGCAGCTTGCCCTTGCTGGTGCCGGCGTCGGCTCTGGCATCTTCGGCATGTGCTGCTTCGATGTGACGGGCTTCGGCTTCGTTCACTCCGGAATGCTCGCGAGGGTGGTTGCGAATATAGGACCAGGCAAAGTAGCCCGCGATCATGGTGCCGACGCCGGCGACCACGAACGAGATGCGCCAGGAGCCGAAGAAGGCGATCAGGCCCGCAATGATGATGGCTCCCAGGGCGGCGCCCAGCGGTGCGCCACCGTCAAGCAGCGTGGCGCCACGGCCGCGCTCGTTCTGGGACATCCAGATGCCGTTGAGCTTGCCTCCGGCCGGGTAGATGGGGGCTTCGGCAGCTCCCAGTCCCAGGCGCGTCAGCAGCAGAGAGAACCAGCCCGTGGTGAAGGCGGCGATGGTTTGAAACAGGCCCCAGCCCAGGGTGGCGCCAGCAATGACGGAGCGCGGGCCGTATTTGTCGGCAAGCATGCCTCCAGGGATCTGCATGAAGGCATAGGTCCAGAAAAACGAACTCAGCAGCAAACCCTGCATGGCAGGACTCAGATCGAATTCCTTGGCAATCATCGGCATGGCCACCGATAGTGAAGCTCGGTCGATGTAGTTGATCGAGATGAGGAACAACATCATCAGGAAGATCTTCCATCGGACTTTGGTCGGAGCCTGCGTGTGCTCCGCTGCGGCTGTGGTCGGGATATGCATCTTCGGGGTCACTCCATCCAGGGTTGGTTGATGTGATGAAAATTTAAATGTCGACAATGTTGTAAACAATATAGAAAACACCTATGTGACTAAAGTTGCACTGAAATATCTGCATTTCTGCAGTGTCTCAGGCGGAGTGGAATGTATTCTCTGGCAATTTAGATAACTGATGCTTTTATTTTTGTTGACAGTATTGTTGACGTTTTATGGCGAACTGAGAACAATGTGATCTGGCCGCAGAGACGGTCAGCCCTTCACGGAAAACACAAGAGATGACTGCAACCAAGACATGTCTGGGCGTGCTGACGCCTTCCTCGAATACGGCGCTGGAGCCTCTGACCAGTGCGCTTGCCGCCAGTGCGGGTCGATGCTCGGCACATTTTTCGCGCTTCACGGTGACGGAGATTTCGTTGGCGCAGGCCGCGCTCAATCAGTTTGATGACAGCAAGATTCTTGCGGCCGCAGAGCTGTTGGCGGATGCCAAAGTGGATGTGATTGGCTGGAGCGGTACCGCTGCAGGCTGGCGCGGCTTTGACTGCGATCGGCAGCTGTGCGAGCGCATCGAGCAGCGTACGGGCATCAAGGCAACGACGGCCATCCTGGCGCTCAATGAGCTGATGCAAAAGCTTTCCGTCAAAAAGCTGGCCATCGTGAGCCCCTATACCGCAGACGTGCAGCAATGTATCGTCAACAATTACCGCGCAGCCGGCGTGGAAACCACGGCTCACCGGCATCTGAACATTTCGGTCAATCACCGCTTTGCGCTCGTGGAGCCGGAGCAGTTGCTGGGGCTGATCGACGAGGTGATCGAGGAGGGGGCCCCTGACGCGGTGGTGACCTACTGCACCAATCTGCATGCAGCGCAGCTGGCAGATCAGGTGGAGCGGCGCTGGAATGTGCCGCTGCTCGATACGGTCAGCACCACGGTGTGGGGGATGCTGCGTGCGGCAGGACGCAGTCCGGCAGATATCAAGGGATGGGGACGCTTGTTTGAAGTGGCGTGACAGCCGGTGGCTCAAGCAAGGGCCGGCGGCAGGTTGTGGTTAAAGAAGAGTCGGGGATGAGGGCGCTTGGTGATGGATGACCTAGGCTTGCGCCGTGCGTCCGACGTGATATCCGAGGAATGGAGACACTATGAAACTGGTTCGATTTGGAGCTGCCGGAAAGGAAAGGCCCGGTTTGCTGGATGCCCAAGGGGTGTTGCGCGATGCTTCGAGCTGGGTGGACGACTGGCACGGCACGGAGCTGCAGCCTGAAAAGCTGGCGCTATGGCGCGACCGGCAAACCGAGGAGCTGCCGGCCGTGTCAGGTGCCCCCCGACTGGGCTGCCCGGTGGCGAAGGTTGGCAAGATCGTCTGCGTGGGCTTGAATTATGCGGACCATGCGGCAGAGGCAGGGGCCGCGCCACCGACGGAACCGGTGCTGTTCATGAAGGCGGTCACGGCCATCAGCGGGCCCACTGACGCCATACAGATAGCGCCGACGGCGACCAAGGTGGACTGGGAAGTGGAGCTGGGCGTGGTCATCGGCAGCCGCGCCACGCGGGTGAGTGAGCAGGCCGCGCTGGGGCATGTGGCCGGTTATGTGCTGGGCAACGATGTGTCCGAGCGTGCCTGGCAGATGGAGCGCGGCGGCACCTGGGACAAAGGCAAGAGCCATGACAGTTTTGCGCCCCTGGGCCCCTGGCTGCTGACGGCCGACGAGGTGGCCGATCCGCATTGCATTGCGCTGTGGCTGGAAGTGAACGGCCAGCGCATGCAAAGCGGCAATACCCGCAATTTCATCTTTGGCGTGCCCAAGGTCATCAGCTATATCAGCCAGTTCATGACCCTGGAGGCGGGCGATGTGATTCTTACCGGCACGCCTGCAGGCGTGGGTCTGGGGCAAAAGCCGCAGCCTGTCTTTCTCAAGCCCGGCGACGTGGTGCGGCTGGGGGCCGATGGACTGGGCGAGCAGCGCCAGGTCTGCGTGGTCGTGAGCTGAGCTGCATTCCTCCCGGACAGCTGGCTTTCAGAGCTTTCCGGGAGAAGCCGGACCGGAAGGCGTGCGCCGTTCTTCGGCCGGCTACGGATGCTGGGCCTGCTTGATGTCGATTCGCCTGGCCGTGATCTTGGCCACGCATTCGAGCTTTTGCAGATCCTTGGCTGTCAGGCTTTCATCGGCGGCCTGACTGAAGCAGCACAGCGTGCCGTAGACCTTGCCGCTGGCCAGCACGATAGGTGTGCTCAGATGAGCCCCTACGCGAAAAGGCGTTGCTGGCAGCTTGGAAAAGGCCGGATGGGTGGCAACGTCATGGACCAGGCCGGGCAGAACGCCGTCGAGCACGCACTGACAAAACGACTCTTCCAGAGGGCCGCCGCCGCCGGTGGCAATCAATTCCTTGCCGGGGGCCGTATCGACATGCTGGAACATGCGTTGGCCGTTGCGGATCTCGGAGACAAAAATCACTTCCATATGCAGGTGCTGGCGCAGCTCCTGCAGGACCAGGCGCACGTTTTCATCGACCAGCTCGTCGCTTTGATCTGCCGTGGCCAGCAACAATTCGCTGACCTGTACCTCCAGTGCCTCGGGTGCGTAGTCCCAGTTGTGAATCGCCATCTCTCAAACCTCTGCATGTCGCGCAAAAAAACTCGGTCCATTGTGGCCGAGCCAACAGGGTTCTCAAGTTAACAATACGTAAGACTTCAAAGTGAATCATGGCCGGCTTGAGCTTGGATCAGTGCCTGCACCTGGGCGTGCAGCTCGGCGGGCACGGCGATCAGCTCCATATTCAGCACACGGGCCATTTCCTGCAGGGTGGAAAAGCGCGGGTCGACATCGCCGGTTTCCGTGCGTTGCACTGCCATGCGCGACAGGCCGGCGCGTTCGGCCAGATCGGCCTGGGTGATGCGGGCGGCTTTGCGGGCCTGGACCAAAGTCGTGATGAGTTCGGAAGTCATGCGTATCAATATACTCTTTGTAGCGCGGTGCAAAAGCGTGGCGCCTGCTGGAGGGTGTTTCCTCGGGGCAGGCCGGGCGCCGCAGTCTGCCACGCCACTGCCATACTGCGAGGGCATGGTGGCGATGGTTCACGGAACAACAGGAGTGCGCAATTGGACTGGATAGCAATGCAGCTGAGCCACGAGAGCGTCCAGCTCTGGCTGTCCGTGGGCTGGTCCCTGTATGTCATCGTGGTGGGCATCTGGATCCTGCTGCAGCGCAGCCAGCCGATTGCCACGCTGAGCTGGCTGTTGTCCATGGCAGCGCTGCCTGTGGTGGGTCTGCTGGTCTATTACTACTTCGGCCCGCAACGCATGAAGCGCCAGCGCATCAAGCGGCTGCGCTCGCGCAAGCGTTCGCGAGTGCGCAACAGTATGCAAAAGCTCAGGGAGCGCATTCCGGCCCAGCAGGAGCGCCTGCGCCAGGTGGCGCGGCTGGTCGGCATGACCAGCGATTTCCCGGTAAGCACGGCCACCTCCATGCAGTTGCTGGTGGGGGGCGCCGCGACCTTTGATGCGATTGCGGAGGCTGTGAGCGCCGCACGCCACCATGTGCATCTGGAGTACTACATCTACGAGCCCGATCAGACCGGCACGGCCTTGCGTGATTTGCTGATCGATAAAGCACGCGCAGGTGTGCAGGTGCGTTTGCTGGTGGATGCTCTGGGCTCCAAGAAGCTGGGGCGCAAATTTCTGGAGCCGCTGCTGCAGGCCGGGGCCGAGGTGCTGCGCTTTCACGACGCCAAGATAGGGCGGCGGCTGCGGCCTGTGGTCAATTTTCGTACCCACCGCAAGATTCTGGTCTGCGATGGCAAGGTGGGCTTTACGGGCGGCGTGAACGTCACCGATGAAGAGAACGAGCGCATCTGTGACGATGCCTATCACGATGTGCATCTGCGCGTCGAAGGCTCGGTCGTCAACTGGCTGCAGACGGTGTTTCTCGAGGACTGGGCCTACACCCGCAGCGATGATCCGCACCGCCTGCCCGACGATCTCGATGACCTGCTGCCCGACTGCGAAGACGGCTCCATGCCCATGCAGGTCGTGACCTCGGGGCCTGACGATCAGCTGGATGCCATCTACCGTGCCTATCTGGCGGCCATCAACGCGGCCCAGCAGCGCATCTTGCTGACCACGCCGTATTTTGTGCCGACCGAAGGCGCGCTGACGGCACTCACCAATGCCGCGCTGCGCGGTGTGGAGGTCCGCATCCTCGTGCCCAAGAAGTCGGATTCTCTATTGGTGACGGCTGCTGCGCGCTCCTATTTTGACGAGCTGATTCGCTGCGGTGTGCATATCTATGAATATGCGGCCAGCATGTTGCACTCCAAGACCCTGGTGGTCGATGACAATATGGCCATGATTGGCACGGCCAATTTTGACTATCGCAGCTTTTTCCTCAATTACGAGGTCTGCGTGATCGGCTATGGGTCGGAGCTGAATCAGGCCATCGCTGCCCAGTTCGAGGCCGATCTGGGCCAGGCTCGAATGGTGCAATATCGCAGCGAGAAAGGTCTGCGGCGACGGCTGTTCGGCTCCATGGCCCGGCTGACATCGCCGCTGCTGTAATGAGTGAAACCGTGAATCATTGTGTGGATGCTCTGGCGCTATGGCGCCTGCAGGACTGTTATGCGACAGCCAGAACTGTTCGCCAACTCCGGTTGACTGCTTTATCCATGGCGTGGCGCTGTCGCATAAATCAGTGTCTGGCCAAACTTCCCCTGACCCCAGATATTGCTGTGCCACAACCAGCGTTTGCGGACAGGCCAGTTCAGTGAACCGATTGAGAATGGCGACTCGGATGTGCAGTTCGTTGAATTGGCGCTCAAAGGTCCTAGGTATTTGACCCGCTCGCCCAAGAAGTTAATGCAGTGCATCGTGTTCTCCACCATGCTGCGCTGATGATACAGCCACTCCAACTATTCCATAACTTGGGTCCAAAGCGCCTAAATGAGGCAATCGCCACATTGCGGTGCGCAAAGGCAGTGCGTTTGCGCACCGGGCATTTTTTGCGGGGAGATGATGGGCATTGCGCTCCATCACTCCGGCATATACAGGCGGTATGTCATAGGCACCATCACCGGTAACGCCCAGCAATGACTCATCCGTTAGTAGTTGTACCAACAAGTGCGGCGCCACGACCTCATCGCTGACGTGTTTGGAGGGCACGTAGATGGCTCGCACGGGCAGCGCTGAAGGTTAATAGTGCCGATTTTTACCTTGCGCTGTTGACATCGGCTGTTTGTTTTCATTGTAATTCGCCCATGCTCAGGAGTTTGATGCCCGTGGAGTTGAGCAGCAAATTCAGTCCACCATAACTGGTGCAATACGCTATTTGCACATCCAGACTACATCGTTTGCGACATAGCGTACTGAAGTCCGGAACAGGCCATGGCAGTCCGGACAAAGCCAGCAGCGATTGCCCAAAGCCGGTGTTCTATCGCAAGGCCGAGCCAAACAGACTCTTGGTGGTCAGGTAGAACTGGATAGCTGCATCCGAGAACTGTGGGCTACGCCTGCGTTTGCCGCTGATAGCGGCGAACCATGAAATGCCCTTATTCAATCAGAAAGTCAGAAACCTTGCGCTTTGAGCGCAGCAGTTGTACTGCTTCCAGTTGTTTGTGTGATAACGGTATTTGGAATTCAGAGACTGACTCATCGCTCGTTGCTATCGGACTGTAGAGAGTAATTTATGCAGCGCCACCTCATGGCTCAATTTTAACAAACACGTCTCTGTAGCGCCCTCTTGCATTTATAAATTTACTGTCCAGAGTAGATTTCTGGAGGTCAAGCAGATGCTCTCTGATGAAGATAGTGCGGATTGTTTTCCTGGCTCTTGCCTAGAAGAATTCTCTAGTGAGTGGGTGATTAAGCGTTCAATTGAAAGCGATACCCTCCCAAAGTATTTCCCGATACTAGTTGAAGAAAATTCTGGGCAAATTTGCGAGCCAGTACTATTATTTTTGCTTGAAAAGAGAGTAAGAAGCGGTCGTCATCTTTCTATTAATTCTAGAATTGCCTATTGCAAAGACTTGAAGGAATGGTTTACATATCTCGACAATGTGAAGATAAATTGGCTTGAGGTTCGTCAAGTGCATTTAGATGCATTCGTCACGATTTTGGATAAGACTATATCGCCAACTATTTGCGAATTATTAGCAGTTAAAACAATTACTAGAATGAGCACCACCGTTCGGGAGTTCTACAAGTGGTCAAAGAAAAATCTATCAATAAATAATAATAATCTCTCCGATAAAAGTCTATTTTTGGAGCAGAGTGTGGTCACGGTTGAGCCGAGAGACCAGAACAAAGACGATGATTCTGGAGAGAAAAATGTCTTACAGTTTCACGAGGCGAGGAAACTATTTTCTGAGCTTGGAGTACTTCCCAGTAAGCAGAATGGAAACTATCAATTTAGTTGCAGGGATAGACTCGCCTGCGAGTTAGCCTTATCTGCTGGACTCCGAATCGGTGATGTTACCCACTTGAGTGTAAGCATGATAGAGCGATATAGAAATGGAAACATTGAAGATACGCGGATTTATCCTATTCGCCTCGTTGGAAAAGGAAGAAAGGTCGCAAATGTTAAGTTTCCAGGATGGGTTATTAAGGAGTCCTTGGCTTATATCGATGGGGAGAGAAATTTTATAGTAAATAAAACTGGAATACAGGCAAATTTACTAATAATCAATGGGCTTGGAGCGGGAGGGTGTGCTGGAAGACCAGTAAGTCACAGAACCCTTCAGCGTCGCTTCTCAGATGCCTGCAAGCGCGCTGGTCTGGTTCGATTTGTGGAGAAATATACTATTGGTAGTTTCGGTCAAAAAATATCAAAAAATGATGAATTAGTTGAAAGAGCTCAATACGTATTTCACGATTTACGTCACACATACGCTATTTGGACTTATTACGCTAGGAAAAGGGGAGGAGATAGTGAACCATGGATATTTATATCCACTCAGTTGAGGCACGCAAACGTACTAACCACAATTAAGTTTTATCTTAAGACTGCGTCTGATTTTGAAGCGGTTGTGTCTGACACTTTTATGGACTGTCTTCATGAAAAATACTCGATTTAGTCAGATTTCATCAGAACAAAAGAAAATTCTTCTGAGCGAGTCTGAGCCTCATATTGCGCCAGGACTTCTTTCGTATGTTGGACGATATCCGGAACACTATGAAAAATCGCGTAAGGTCATAGAGAGGGAAGTTAAATATTTTGCGACAGCAGATTATTGGCTTTATGCGTTCGCGAAATATTGCTCATCCAGTGAAGTGGCTCAGCCGTCAAATTATTTAAAGATTGCCTACAATTTTTCCAATGGATTTTGTCGATGGATTAATTCCTCAGGCAGGGGGAAAGATGAAATTAGCACCATGGATACTAAGGCTGTCCGTGAATTCTACGATTTTTTGTGTGGATTGAGGCATAGGAGAGGAGAGAAAAAGGGGGAGCTATTAAGTCCGAACACTCTCAGGAAGTATTATGGAGCATTTGAAAGATTTATAGAAATTTTGTTGGATAACGAAAAGTATGCAAACAATATGACGCAAAGGATTGGGTTCATTTCTAACCCTTTTCCTGAGGCGCAGCAAAGTACCGAGTCCACCGAGGTTCTTGATGATAATACTTTTATTAGGCTGTATTCCACAGTAAGAGAGTTGTGTGAAGAGACCATGAAAAAGGTTGATTACGCGAACTCAATTCTGAATGGGCAACGAATACCTCCGAACTTTCATGCTAGAGGTCGTGGAAAGTACAATAACTTGGGAGCCTTGTTGTGGGCTTTGAAAGATTTAGAGAGAATCCCTTTTCCAAGTTGTTCCGGTGAGTTGAAAATTACCCATCCGGATATCTTTAATTCTATTGCCTATGTCCATGGGGGCACTGGAAAAGTATATTCAATGTTCTATCCATCTGCGGAGAGCATTTTCCCATTCGTTGTATTGTTGGCGATATATTCAGCGTCAAATACAAATCCGCTGCGGACTCTGAAAATTTCTGAAATAAATGATGTTGAAGTAATGGGGGTAATGAGGGTAAAACTTTCATTCGTAAAAAATCGTGGAAAAAATTATTCACGCTCTTTCGCCCATGACGACGATGACCCACTATCACCCAACAAAGTCGTTGATTTTCTGAAGCGTTGGGGTGCTCCATTAAGAAAAGTTGATTTTTCGGACTATCTATTCCTATTCTCGCATCGAGAGGGGGGAGGGGTCGATGTGTTTAAGACCTTTGTTGAGAGCGGAACGGATGTCTGCGGCCATTGGACTACGGGAATGAAGCGTTTAACCAAGCTTTTAGGGTTGAAAAGTAGGTTGACTACACAAAAAATTCGAGCAACTGCTTTAGATATCGTGCGTGATATCTCCGATGATGATATCCGCGCGCACAGTGCCGCGGGTGGGAATACCGCGGCTGTACTTCAGGCCTACTACGACAGCAGCGGTGCAAAGGCAAAGCGCATTGAGCAATTGGCTGGGGTAATGGCTGGTCAAGAGCGCCACGTTCGAACCTACGGAAGGATAGACCATCGAGGAAGTGCGGATAGCTCAGACCTCGGTGCGGCCACTCCTGGCTGGAACTGCGTCAATCCATATGACTCCCCCATTGATGGTGAGGTCAAAGGAAGGGCATGCCACGCAAAGGGTATGTGTCCTGCTTGTGCACTCGGATTTTTGGACATCAATTCACCCTACGCATTCGCACGCTCCGTACAACTCATCGATGAAATCTGGGAGGCTCAGAACTACGTGGACCCCCAGCGCTGGGGTAAGAGATACAAGCCTGTGAGAGCGATTTTAATGCGCAAATGGATTTCAGCGTTCTCGAATTTTGTAGCTGAGGAAGCAAAGAAACTCAGCTTGGGCCCAATAGGAAGATTGGAGTAATGATGAGGAAGAAAAAGCAGCCAATCCAGAGTCGTGCTATCAACTTTGATGTGATGGGTGCACGGGCAGTATCGGAAAAATCATATTGGGGAGACGATATTTGGTATTTAAAATCTGCTTCATCATTTGCCCGGGAACCAAGATTGAACTGGAAATTTTCCCTGCCTGGTGGTGAGAACTCCTTACTAGAGAAGCATCAAGTTCTTTTGGCATCATTTCGAGAAACCGTTCTTGGAATGATAAGTGAGGATTCTGGCTATGGAAAGGTCCTCAGTCCCCACAGCACTTTGGGGATGATGGCTGGAGCTCGAGATTTGTTTCGCTGGATGGTAAAGTGTGGCTACAAATCATTTGCAGATTTAGATGGTCAAGCACTTGAAATATTTGAATCGGATTTACCGAAGATACTTGCAGACAGGTTTAAATTTTTTGGCATTGTTCCTGGTGTATACGATAGGCCGCGTCGACCGGTTAATGCACCGTTAAGCTCTAGTGGAGAGGAGGAAGTTGATTTTGTTGATATTTCATCAGAAATTTTTGAGTTGGACGAAGATTCTGAAACCTCATATGACTTGGATGAAGAGGGTGCTGAACGCTCTGAGGACTATTTTTCATACGAGCAAGTTTCTCTTAGAATTAGTTTTATATTCTACGCATACTGGCAATCGGATAGATTTGATAGATTTAATTTGCCAACAATGCCTGCATTCCCCTATGGAGGTGAACCTTGTGGTGCCATAGTAAGTAGAATTGGCACCGCCTATTGCAAAATAATTCCTCCTTTTCCGGACGAAGTTGCGCTTCCTCTATTAACGTCTGCTTTGAATTGGGTCAACGAGCGCTCAAAAGATGTGCTAGACCTTGTGGATATATATTTTGATGCACTAGAAAAAGACTTGAACCCTTCTGTTGAACTAAGAAAATTCAAGTTCAGTACTCTGGAGGGAGAATTGGGCCCATGGCGCGCACCGATTGATTTTGAGGTAAGTGAGTACATCAATCACGATGGCTGGTTCAATTCTTCACCACTTCAGACATTTAGAAATGTTGTTCTGAACCTGAGTGGTGCATGTTTGATTATCATTCTATTTTTCGTTGGAATGCGCGTAAGCGAGGTATGTAGTCTCAAAGGTGGGTTGCCTAGTAAGAAAAAAAATGTGGCTATTTGCCTTGAGGACGCCTTCACTAAGGACTCGCTTACCAGATTATTTTTTGTAAATGGTGTAACCTCAAAAGGACGTCAATTTCCCGCGAAAGAAAAATGGCTCGTTGGTTCATCTCCAGTCGATTCTGACGTTATGCCGCCCGCTGTGAAAGCACTTTGTGTGCTGGAGAAATTATTTTCGAAGTGGCGCGAAGTTTCTAGTTTAAATGACCTAGTATTGAACTTTTCTAGGCCACGAGGTATGCCTCGCGACCATTCTAATATTACTCCCTCAAAGACAGACACAATTCTCAGGCAAATTAGACAATTCATTTATACCCAAGTCGATTTATCTGCCCTGCCAGATGAAAGCATTCATGGTGAATCTCTGGTGATTTATCGAGAGTCAAGGGGGCTATGCATTAAGGGACATCATGGCAGAAAGACTTTCTCCGCTTATATTCTAGAGACGCGGTCATCACTGTTGCGCGCCGTCAGTCAGCACTTCAAGCATATGAACGTTTCAATTACTGAAAGTGCGTATTTCCCAGCTGTTCACCGATTGAGACAGGAAAGCGAATCTCAGAGAACAGCCGACTCAGTTGCCTTTTTTGTTGATGTGGTACGAGGCGAAAAGCTGGCAGGTCGAATGGCGGAGAGGATTGAAACATTTTTCAAATCGGATGATTTAAAGAAGTTGAGTGATAAGGACCTTCTTGAAGCAGTTGAAGAAATTGTGACCACGAATGAGTTACAGGTGTTTTTCAATGATGCAGGTAACTGCTTCATTCGGGCAAATCCTAAAGGGTCTAGGTGTCGTATGGCAGGGGGTGGGGCATCCTGGAAGGGGGTCAAACCAGACTATATGGCGCGTTCGGCGAGCATGTGCGCGGGCTGCGAGTGCTTTGCGGCGCATCGGGCGCACTTACCTTACTGGACCCAGCGTGAGGAAAGGCTTGAGGAGCAAGCACGTTCTCCAGGGTATAACCCTCGGGAGTTTCGCGTAGACGAGCGTGACAGAAAGCAGGCGAAGGCGATGGTTATTCTCTTGAGCAAGAAGAATGATGCGTCCAGGAAGCGCAAGGAACTTAACGAACTATGAGTGCAGCTGAAACTGAAGCTCTGTTGAGAGCAGCATTTGAGCGTTTGGTTACAGGTACTCCGACAAATGCTGATTTATTAAAGTTGGCTCATCGTTTGGGGAAAGTCAGAATCAATCTTGCATCGGTCTGCAAGGAGGCAGGCTTCTCTCGCGGAGTTCTTGGTGATACGAACTCAATCTATTTAGAACTGCGCCAGGAAATATTGGAGTATGAACAGAAACCTTATATTAGTATTGAAGAGCTTCAACTTCGTCAGTTGGAATTAGAAAATCTCGTCTCCGAGTTACGGGACAGGATTGATATGCGTGACGTGCAGAATGCAGAGCTTCTAGTGAAGCTCCGCAGAGCTCAACAGAAGGGAGCGGTTGCTACCATGCCTGTGGAGAAGAGAAATGCAGCGCTCAAGGTGGTCACGGGTCAATAGGTGGGTCGTCTTGCTATTTTCCATGCGACGTATTCGGCAGTTCCCTCAGGTCTTCCTCCTCTAGCCAATAATTTTTGATGGCATTTGAGGGATATTCGGTGCTTCAGTGGATGTGGACACATCTACTTCCTGATAAGTCAACAACTTAGCTCTTCGAATTTGTTAATTGCAGTTCTTAAGCTGTGGACAGTATCGGTACCATAAAGCTTGATGTGTCCATACATGCGCTGTCGTTTTTGTTGGTTTAGCTGTATCGTTGGCAGTGATTGAAAATCGGGCCAATTCTCCGGCCTGTCCCCTTGCTGCCAACTGACGGCTCGATGCCCGGTTCTGACGGCAGCACGGTGTAGTGAACGCTGATGTGCTGCAAGCCAGTGAGGGAGTGACAGACCAGGTTTCATCGTGTTCCGGCTGGCACGTGGAATAGGGCTTGCTTCAGCGCATCGTGCACGAAGTCCGTAAACGTCGAATCGCTCACTTGCCAGCCTTCGATACCCTGGGCAAACACGTCAATGATGAAGGCTGCTTTTAGCCAGCCCTGCGGGGAGACGTCATGACGCAAGAATATTTCACGTGCTTATCTGGCCGGGGACATCTGTGTTACGACGTGATGCATCTATCCCGCTATACGTTGTTCACGGGCCCGTAGCTTCTTTTCCACCTCAGCCAACCATGTGTAGAGCTTCTCCCTTAGCGCTGCTGCGCCGGGGAGTGGTGAGGACGAGGTGGCTGTCTCCACGTCCTGTGGCGCTGCTATTTTGAGCGAAATAACTATTTGGCGTGAAATGAGCGGTGCTTCTTAAGCACGCGGCGAAGGTCTTCAAAAAACGCGATTGCGTCTACACCAAGCGCTTCACACCATTGGTAGAACTCAATCAAATCCAGGCGGCGCTCCCCAACTTCACACCTGCTCACGTACTGTTGAGTCTGGCCAAGGCGCTTGGATAGCTCTACCTGAGAGACACCTGTGTCAAGGCGTTGCTGTTTGAGGAGCTCCAAAAATTGCTCGTACTCCGGAGTGTGAAGAGGCATGCCCAACGGCTGTTCATAGACTAAAGGGCGCTTAGGTTGCAGTCAAAGTAGAATTACACCAAAACGATGTACATCAATTTGATGTTTTTTAAATGCAGACCAACCAATCAGTACCTCAAGGTATTTCTGGAGCGCAGCCGGACCTAGCAGGCGTTGCCCTTGAGCTCGCATATGTAAAGTCATGCGGGCTCTCCCACCTGATGTGCACCTCAGGCTCTTTCGCCATGTTCGACACTGTGAACAAACAACTGACTATTTTTGGTGAAGAGCTTGAAGTTGTGGGTGGCTCATTTCATGAAAGCCTCGCAGCGGATGTATTGCAAGATGCACAGAGATTGGGCGCAGCGTTCGACATCCAGGATGGCCGATGTTCCTGCCGCATAGGTAGCTTTGAACTGGTAGGAGAGTCATATGTCGAAGCCGCTCTTAGGGCTTTAATTACCTATCGGTCGCATGCCTCTTCTAACCAGGCTCCTTGTTCTGAAATCAACGACAAAACATGCCCATCTCGATAGGAGTCTCCCCGGAGCCGTATTCGGTCAGCCGAGTCATTTTTTTGGACTTTGATGGAGTCCTGCATCCACCCCGAGCTATTGCAGGTGCACGACCACCGCTTGAGCCGCACGAAATTCGAGCGGGATGGCCTGCCACGTTCCAGCACCTAGGCGTCCTCAAGGACTTGCTGCAGGAACATTCGGATATCGCAGTGGTTGTCAGCAGCTCCTGGCGCATCTTCTTGAATGACGCCCAACTGGGAGAACTCCTTGCCCCAATTGCACGCTGGTACGGTGGTTCCATTGGCAATCCCCAAACAGGACGAGACGTAGCGATTCGTGCTTGGCTGGAACTTAACGCCATCACTGACTATGTGGTGCTAGACGATAAACCGAAGTTCTTTCCGGGGCCGGCCGGGGCTTGGCCCACATTGATACTTTGTGAGAGTGAGACGGGGATATCGGACATCAGCGTCCAGCAGAAGCTTCGTGACTGGATGAACCAGCACGCAGACTGCAATAGCCCTGCTCCTCCAGTAGAACGTCAGTCCTTCGGCCATGAGCAAAGGCGAGGCGAGCCCTTATGAGCCTCGTTCTCTTCCTAGACTTCGATGACGTCATTTGCCTCAACAACCCATTTGGTGGATATGACGCACTAACTGCTTTGGCTGAAGCAGCTCGAGAAGGCACACCACTTAGTGCAAAGGATGAGCTATGGGCCAAGCTGTTCGACGCCCAGGCGGTGTCGCATATAAGGCTGGCGCATGAAGAGTTCTCGCCGCGGTACGTCCTTTCTACCAGTTGGCGCTGGTTTTTTGACCAAGGCCTTTTGGAGAAGACGCTAGAGCTGGGCGGTCTTGGCTTTGTTGCGCAGGGTCTGCACCGAGACTGGACAACGCCACAGGTCTCTAGAAGAGCGCATCGTGCGGTGGAAATCAACAGTTGGCTGGAGCAGCATCCAGAAAGTGCTCACTTGTGGGCGGTCCTGGATGATGGACTCTCAGGAACAGGATTCGAGAACTGGTCGCGAGAACGGCGTCAATTCGTGGTTCTTTGTCAGGAAGGAGTTGGCTTTCAGAAGGACGAGCTTCAAAGCCTTAGGCGTGCCTTTGCGCTGCGAGGTTTAAGTTCTAAACCTTGAAACCAGCGGCACTTCAGCCAGCGTACATCGGTACCTACTGGTGTGCCGTTAAGTCAGGCAAACATGTCAAAGACCATTCTCTATCTGGACTATGACGGAGTGCTGCACCCGGAGCCGGTTTACCGACACCCGAGGGGCGGGATGTACTTTGGTCTCGAGCATGCTGGTCACAGCTTGTTTGAGTACGCCGAGGTCCTTGTTGAAGCTCTGGCGCCGTACCCTCATGTCGCCATCGTCCTGTCCACTTCCTGGGTGCGAGTGTTGAGCTATTCCCAGGCCAGGGCCTATCTCCCCGAAACTCTGCGCTCAAGGGTGATTGGGGCAACGTTTCACAGTGCGATGAACAAGTTCGAGTTCGATGCGATGAGCAGAGGAGCCCAAGTGCTTGCGGATGCCACACGTCGCTCCGCAACCAGTTGGGTCGCGTTGGATGATGACGACGATGGCTGGGGTGCCGCGGCATCCTCGCATTTCGTGCTGACAGAACGAACGTCAGGGCTATCGGAACCGCAGGCTCTTATAGAGCTGTCAGACAAATTGAAAGAACAATTTAAGCAGTGGTGACTGCCTGCGGGCGCTGGCCATCGCTGACCATCAGTCCGCTAAGAGTGGGCCGGTAGCTTGAGCTGGCCAGCGACTGCATGCGACACTTTGTGGTCCTTCGGCCTTCAGTCGGCCAAGATTTCTATGCAGCGATTGCCGTCTCTCGTAGCGCTTGGCTGGATGCCGATTTCAAGTGTGAAGCAGACGTAGCAATTCCCGCTGCGGTGCAGTGATGGACTTTCATGCTTACCTGGGCACGAGCCAGATTGCCTATCGACTGACCTGTCGCAGTGCGTCCGCCAAGCGGCGAACTCCCTCTTCGATGGTGTCCCGTTCCAGCAATGCATAGCCCATTACCAGGCCGGATGAGCGCTGTCCTGCGGGCCTCGCTTTGCCCGAATGGAACAAGGGACCAATTGGATGCACTCGCACGCCTTGCTTCCGGGCCGCATCGACCAGAGCGAGCTCCGCTGTAGTCGGCAATGCACGAAACCACGCCACCACGTGCAGTCCGCTGGCAGCCCCTTGCACCTCGACTTCTTCCCCCAGATATCGGTCCAGCGCTTCGACCAATGCACGCTGCCTTGCCTGCTGCAGACGGCGGATGCGCCGCACATGCCGGTCATAACTGCCATTTTCCAGCAGTTGGGCTAGTGCTCGCTGCACGCCAGTTGCGGCATGACGGTCAGTCACACGCTTGGCATCAGCAAATATCTGTACCAAAGCATGCGGCAGCACCATGTAGCCGAGTCGTATCTGCGGCGACAAAGTTTTGGAGAATGTGCCGACGTGAATCACGCAGCCGCGGGTATCGAGCGACTGAAGCGTGGCCTCTGGACGCACGGAATAGCGGTACTCGCTGTCGTAATCATCCTCTATGACCCAGGTCTGGCGTTCTGCTGCCCAGTCGAGGAGTTGCCGACGACGCGCGATTGGCAAGAAGGAGCCCAGTGGGAACTGGTGGGTCGGCGTGATGTAGGCCAGTTGTGCCGGCCCAAGCGCGGCAAGGTGCTCAGTGACCAGGCCTTGCGAATCGACGTCGGCGTAGAGCAACTTCGCTCCATAGGCCTCAAACGCATGATGTGCCATGCGATAGCCCGGATTCTCCACCACCACGCTTCCACCTGGGTCGACCAACAAGCGAGCGCAGAGGTCGAGGGCCTGCTGCGAGCCGTTAACAATCAAAAGCTGCTCGACGGAGCAAGCCATGCCGCGGGCCTGACTTAGGTGCGCCTGCAGCGCCCGGCGCAGCTCCATGTTGCCGCGCGGGTCCTCGTACTCGAGGCGACGGCTGCGCTGGCGTTCTACAGTACGTTGCGCTTTCATCCAAGTCAGCGTGGGGAAGTCGTTGCCAGACAACGGCCCGTAAACGAAATCAATCTCTCCAGCTGCCGTCGAGCTGGGGTCTCCCAGTTTGAGCAACGAGATGTGCCGGCCAATGGCAGAGAGCGAGCCGGCAAGGCTCTCTGGTGCGGTCGGCTTTGTCCGTGCATGCCTGGCACGGTCGCCAGCGCCCGCCTGGGCAGCTCCTGCGGCGACGCGACTGGCGGCACCAGCGCGACTCTCGATGAAGCCATCGGCGGCCAGTTGCTCATACACCAGCGAAACGGTGGCGCGGGAAAGACCACGCTCAGTTGCCAGCGCGCGTGTCGACGGCAGCGGTGTGCCGCTGGCGTAGGTGCCATCTGCAATACGTGTGCGGAATTCCGCATAGAGCGCCCGGCTCAAACCTGTCCGGGGTTCGGCGTCTTTTGGCATAGAAACTGGTCTGTAAAAATGAGTCAAAACTGGATATTTTCACCAATCCGGCTTGGATGCAAAGTGATGCCTTCGCCGGAGTTCCGGCCACGCTTGCATTCAAACGTCCATGTACCTTCCCAATCAATTTGCCGAACCCCGGGTCGAAGAACTTCACCGCATCCTCCGCGAGAACTCGCTGGGCATGTTGGTAACGCATACCGCTACGGGTCTTGAAGTCCACCATCTGCCATTTCTACTTGACGCCGCCGCAGGCAGCGTTGGCATCCTGACCGCTCACGTGGCACGGTCTAACCTGGTCTGGCAGGAGGTTCGCGATGGCGATGAGGTTTTGGTCGTCTTCCGCGGCGTGCACGGCTATATCTCGCCGAACTGGTATCCCGGCAAACAGCAAACGCATCGGCGCGTGCCGACGTGGAACTACGAGGTCGTGCATGCTCACGGCACCATCCATGTCCGCGACGACGAGAAGTTCATCTGGGGCGTCGTGGCGCG
Source organism: Comamonas sp. Tr-654 (assembly GCF_011752915.1). Lineage (NCBI taxonomy): Bacteria > Pseudomonadati > Pseudomonadota > Betaproteobacteria > Burkholderiales > Comamonadaceae > Comamonas > Comamonas sp. Tr-654. The sequence continues at coordinate 936,941 of NZ_VWWQ01000001.1, read as the reverse complement.
TCTGACGCGCCAACATGAGCTCGACCAGCCCAAGCCCTGGAAGATGGGCGATGCGCCGCCGGACTACCTGGCTGAGCAACTCAGGCATATTGTTGGCATCGAGGTTCGGCTGAGCCGCCTGGAAGGCAAGCGCAAGCTGAATCAGCACCATGAGCAGCAGGACCGTGAAGGCGCCATCCTTGGTCTGGAATTGCAGGGGAACCATGGTCTGGCTCAGGCCATGACAGACACGACTCGGAAGGCATCGTCATGACTGCATACAGGCTTCACTGCTTCAAAGAGTCTGGCAACTCTTACAAGGTTGCCCTGGCCCTCTCTATCGCCGGACTGCCTTGCGACAAGGTGGTCGTGGACTACTTCGGTGGCGAGACTCGTCTGCAGACTTGGCGGACCGAGGTGAACGAATTGGGCGAAGTACCCGTACTGGAGGTTGATGGGCAGAAACTGACTCAGTCGGGGGTCATCCTTCTGCATCTGGCCGAACACGTCGGCGCACTACGCCTGTCCGAGGGAGCGCGCCCTGAGGTTCTCCGCTGGCTGCTGTTCGACAATCACAAGTTCACGGCCAATTTGGCGACCTATCGCTGGTTGCGAGCCTTCACTACGCCGACGCCGCACGAGGCTGTGCTGACCTTCATGCGGCAGCGCATCGCGAGTGCGTTCGACATTGTCGAGAAGCATCTCGGTGCACAGCGCTTCATCGTTGGAGACCGGCTGACGATTGCCGACCTGTCTCTGGCAGGCTATGTTTTCTATCCCAAGGAAGAATTGGGTTTCGACATCAGCACCGAGTACCCGAACATGTATGCATGGATGGAGCGCCTCTCGCAGACATCTGGCTGGCAGGCTCCCTATGAGTTGTTGAGCTGAGGTTGCCATGTACAGCGCCACCTTCACTTTCGCCAAGGGCGAGTACGACGATGAGTTCCACCAGCTCGACAAGGCCATTGCCGACATCGCCAAGGGCATACCAGGCTACTTGGGCGAGGAGGCTTGGGAGAACCCGTCAGCAGGCCTTATCTCAACGGTCTATTACTGGGACACGCTAGAAGCTCTGCAGCAGCTCGTTCAGCATCCAGCACACGCCGCTGCCAAGCAGAAGCGCGCGCAGTGGATTGATGGGTATCACATCGTTGTGGCCCAGGTCATCCGCTCCTACGGGGACGGCGGTATCAGCCATCCACTCACTTCCGTAAGTAATCCGGCTTCACCGCATCATTCCTGAGCATCCCGCCATGTCACTACTCGCTTTTGTATTCGCGGCCGTTGTCCTGGCCATCACGCCTGGCCCCGGTATTGCCTATGTGGTCGCTCGCACGGTGGCCGGCGGCCGTGGTGAAGGCTTGGCTTCGTGTCTTGGCACCGGATTGGGAGGCCTGCTCCACGTGCTTGCTGCCGCGTTCGGGCTGTCACTACTCATCGCACAGTCCGCTTGGGCGTTCAACCTGGTCAAGTACGTCGGTGCCGCCTATCTCGTCTACCTGGGTGTCCGTATGCTGCTGCGCCGCAGCCAGAACGACGCAGCGCCAACCGTGAGCGCTCAAGGCGCCCGACGAGCCTTTGTGGAAGGCATCGTGGTTGAAGCCTTGAACATCAAGACGGCACTTTTCTTCCTGGCCTTCTTGCCGCAATTCATCGTGCCTGGTTCGCCGCTGGCACCGCAGTTGGCAGTGCTAGGGAGCATCTGCGTGGCGCTAAACACTCTTGTGGATGTTCTGGCAGTGTTCGCCGCAGACCGGATACTGAAGTCCAGCACAGCCCGTGCAGAACGTGCAAAGGTGTTGAATCGCGTCTCAGGCGGCACGATGGTCGCGCTGGGCATCTTCCTTGCCGTCGCACGACGCAGTGCCTGAAATCACTAAGAAGGAATTCCCAAGGGCCGAGGCGGCACTTGACAGAAGCAGGGACGACTTTGCTTCTGGTAAATCAACGGGAACAGCCCCATCACCATGGGGAACCTGATGAACTGGACTGTTCTGTTCGTTGCCGGCCTTTTTTGAGGTTGTTTGGGCAGCTGGCCTCAAGTACACCGATGGCTTCACGAAGCTCTGGCATTCTTTCGGGACCGGAGTGGCCTTCCTGCTCAGCATCGGTTTGCTCAGTTGAGCTAAGCGCGACCTGCCGGTTGGAGCGGCCTAATGCATTCTGGGTGGGCACTGGAGCCGTGGGCACTGCCGTCGTTGGCCTGACGCTCTTGGGTGAGCCTGCGACTGTGGCGAGGTTGGCACTTGTGGCCGGGCATCGTTGGGCTCAAGTTGTCTGGGAACGCAGAAGCCCGATGCGCCGCGAGCGGCGCAACATCCCTCGCGCAAACTTCTGCTTCGTAGCTGACAGCGGTCACTTCGACGTCTATGACCTTGGACCGCGGGCCGGCCTGGACCAACTGCTCACTGCCACGCGCCTGACGGCTGCTTCTGGCCAAACTCAGTCGGTCATGACCAGTAGCCTGGTCAGCCACGGCCGGTTCAGGCGGTCAGTTCATCCCGAATAAGCAGACTGCTGTTGAGGCTCTGGCGACTCACTGTCTAGCCAAACTGTAGCGTTCGGCTCGCGACCTTATTTAAGGGTGCTGCTGCGCTTAAGAAGGCTTCAGTGGGAGTGCCGCAGATGTTGTGCGAAAACACTACATATAGTGTTTGATGTTTTGGTTTGCCACACATATAGTGTCTCCACTGTGAATGCATCCAGCATTTCAGGTCGTTAACTTTATGGAGGCCTTTATGAGCTCGAACACTAAGCAAACGTCACCAAAAGTTGCCTCGCTCGCAGGCAAAACTCTCCAGAGCGGTTCCGCCAGTGCTGTTCAGCGCTCGCTCGCTGCTTCGGCACTTCGCCAAGCAGGAACTCCAGCGCAAACAGGAGCAAAGATGGAAGCTAAAGCTTCAGGTGCATTGGATAACGCACGCTCCTCTGCAACCACCAAAACGCTGGCTGGAAGCGTGGTGTCTCAATCGAATCGCAAACGCTAGAAGGTCGGGAAAAAGAAACGCAATTCGCGGAGTTGCGATTGAAGGTCTGCCGCTGGCGGACCTACCTTGATAGCCTTGAGTACATGCCAGATGGCAAGGCCATCCAAGCCTTTTCATTGGCGTCTACTTAGTGAGGTTGCGCTCACCGAATCGCATTGCTGTTCGTTGGAGCATCGATGCCGTCACTGCTGAAGGCTCAGCGCGGATTTGCGATACACAAATTCAAATAGCTCGACGGCGGCCCTCACGTCCCGCTTCTGATAGATGCCACTGAGCGCAAGCTCATAGTCGGCTCTCCCCACGCCCTGAAACGACAGGGGAGCGCAGTTCTTATGCAGCAATGGGACGTTAGCAGCTAGGCGAGCAGTCGCGCCGTTGCCAAAATTGAAGGGCTGCAGGTACGACAAATTCACCCACGCGAAGAACGCGGCCTCGATAGGGTTGTGTATCTGTTGAGCCTTCCTGCCGATGGACCCAAGCAACGACTGCAGAATGGCAGGGTCGTGGCTGGGAGCATAGTCGCAGCCATAGATAGGCAGGGAGCGGATGCTGCCAATGAGCTTGGCATCCACCAAGTCCCGCATCAGCAAGGCTTGGACATCGATGATGGTCGCCGCTGACAGGTCTTGCTCTACCGCGATAGCGCTGACGTAGTCGAGAGCGTCCTGGTGATTGAGAAGTACCAAAGCGTCCCTACTGAGACCGTCTGCGTGAGTTTGCCCATTTAGGACCTGCTTGGCGTCATCGAGTCTCATGGAGATGCCATCAAGACAAGCAGATGACCATGCAAGTTCCTCAAGAGGTTGCTCTGCTGGCTTGGCATGGACAGAGCTTGCTTGTCCGCAATAGCCTGCATGGAACAAATGTAGGGCTAGCTGTGGCGGTAGAAGGCTGCACAGATTCGGGGTGTAGGCAGTCAAGAAACTGAGGTCGTACTGAACTTGCGGGCGCGTAGCTGGCGGTGTGCTTAATGACTCAAGCAACGCCGTTGCTGCTGCCGACCATTGCCGGCGGGCCTCTGGTGGCTCGTTGGGGTCGACTCCTGCAAGGTAACGCGTCGAACGCCCCTTGCCCTGAATTTGCAGTAGCCCAGCCTCCGTCAACCTTTTCAAATCGCGATTGAGAGAGGCTCGAGAACTCGCGATGGAGTCCATCAATGTGCTCGGCCGGACAGGGCTGGGGGCAGCCTTTACCGCATTCAATATTGCTTCCTTGCGCTCTGAAATGCTCATGAGTCAATTGTGCGCCAAGGTAGTGCTGGACCGCCCGTTTCTTCGTGGTGATTGCTCGTCAGCTACAGCACCTTATCGAGCCGATGTGGCAAAGGGTGAAGCTGTAGGTGTACCGATAGATGAGTACAAATAGGCTAGCTTTGTACTGGTACATCAGTATGTCCAAGCGCAACGAGTCTTGAAAGCGCCGGCGAAGGCCTCCGGAAACCTCAACTAGATGATGTAATCGGGGATAGCCGATTGCTTGCACTGGTTGAAGAAGTGAAATCAATCTGCCTGGTGAGACCCTGGCCAGGGTGCCGAAGCCACTAGTGACCAATGCGATACTCTGGGCAGACAGATATCACATATACACGCTGAGAAGCGCTGCAGTTACGCCTATGAGTACTATTGAGAGATTCCACGTCGAGCAACGTTTTTCGGACATGGCTGTCTTTGGCAACACAATCTATCTTGCTGGCCAAGTGCCGTCAGATGGTATTCACGACATCAAGGGGCAGACAGCAGATGTGCTGAAGACCATAGACCGTCTGCTGACTGAGGGCGGTGGTAGCAAGCAGAGCATCCTGATGGCTACGGTCTACTTGGCGGATATGGCTGACTATGCGGGTATGAATGAGGCCTGGGACGCTTGGGTGCCGGCCGGTAACGCGCCTCCCAGGGCCGCAGTGGAAGCCAAACTGGCCAAGCCCGAGTGGCGTGTTGAAATTGTCGTAGTCGCGGCTCGAATCTAAAGGTCCGCGCTATGGTCGATTTTCCATTGCTGCTTGCCTTTGTACTCGCAGCGTCCATCTTGACGGTGACTCCTGGGGTGGACACCGCGATGGTGCTGCGTGCCACGGCTATGGATGGACGCCGGCCTGCCGTAATGGCCGCCTTGGGCATAGCCCTGGGCTGCCTTGCATGGGGAACTGCCGCGGCTTTTGGGTTGGGGGCGCTCTTGCATGCTTCGGAAGTTGCATACACCGTGGTCAAGTGGGTTGGCGCTGCATATCTCGTTTGGATAGGCATCAAGCTATTGGCTCTACCTCGTGCCGCCTTGGATGGTGACGCTTCTGATTCAGTGTCTCATCGTGGAACCAGTGCCTTCTGGCGAGGCTTGTTGACCAACCTACTGAATCCAAAAGTAGGTATCTTCTACGTCACCTTCTTGCCTCAGTTCATCCCGTCGGGGGCGAGTGTTGCCGCGTACTCGTTTTTCCTTGCGTGTTGCCACGTTGCACTGACCCTTCTTTGGTTCGCGGCCCTGATTGCAGCAACTGCTCCCTTGAGTGCATTTCTGCGTCGACCAGGCGCAGTCAAGGCTCTAGACCGACTGACAGGTTGCGTCTTTGTGGGCTTTGGTATGAAGCTGGCGACCTCATCGTCAAAATAAGTTTATCAAGTCTTGACAATGGGCACCTGCGTTTGTGCTTCGCACTCAAATTGACGCTTATTCACATCAGATAGCACCAGCCTGGAATTAAATCTTCAGAATTTTGGAATCTGCAGAACGATTACCTTCTGGCGCATCCGAGTACAAGGATGCGAGTTGTTCTCGAGTGCTGACAGATTCACCTGATACTACTAATTAATTTTGAGTCGAAATTTCAATTTCTCTGAACGAAAAAATCGTTCAATGGGTTGAACTGGAGGCTCTTTCTTGCTTGTTTGTTTGGCAAACGTCAAGAACATCCGAAATTTTTCCACTTCACGCACAAGCTCTAGCGCCTGAGCTATTTTTCCAATCAATGTGGTTGGAAGTTTGCGTTTCTAAATTCAAGACGTGTTTCTTACGATGTACAGCGTTAGGTCGCTATTCAAACTACATCGGAGACAAACATGACTGACGCAAAAACTTCTGCGAGCAAAGCATGTTGGGCTTGCCGCCTGCCACTAGCGCAATGCCAAAGGTACGAGATGCCGTCCTTGGCAGCGCCCTGGAGTCCGCTGTAACAGCGTTCCAATTGGTTATAAATAATAAAACGAGCAATGGTAAGTTTTGAATTGAACATTTCATTCAATTTGATTTACACATATTCGTATATCCAAGTAGAGGCAAGAAATCATGGCAACCCACTGCAATACACCACGATTCATAAAATTCAGGGACTCCTTTACCCAAGTTGTTCAAACGGCTAATGGGGATGAAGAGACCATTCTTTCTGCTGGAAGACCATTTCTGGAGGAGCTCATTAAAAATGATGACTGGCTCCCTTCGGAGTTTGCGCAACCGCATCCTCAGTTTTATCAGCAATACCTTTTGCATTCTGACCCAGAAGACCGCTTTTCTGTGGTGAGCTTCGTTTGGGGTCCGGGACAAAAGACGCCAGTCCACAACCACACTGTGTGGGCGTTGATTGGGATGATGCGAGGCGCCGAAAAGGGCGAACGTTTTGGACTGCCGGAAGCTGGTAAGCCAATGGAGATGCTCGGCACAGAGGTGCTTCACCCTGGCGATGTGGACATGGTCTCCCCGCGTCTGGGAGACATTCATCGCGTATCAAACATGTTTGACGACCGTGTCTCCATCAGCATCCACGTTTACGGCGGGAATATTGGACGCATTTCACGCCACGTCTTCGATGCAAATAACGGGACGACCAAAGGCTTCATCTCCGGCTACTCGAACGAGCAAGCCATTGCATCGACAGCCCAATAACGACCCCGAACGGACCTAAGTGCCTAGATAGGTATCTGGTCGTCCCTGATGGACCTGCAGAGGACCCAAAGAGCTCTCTGCCGCAGGTCTGTGCTGCGCGCGCGACCTCCAAAGGGTACTGGAGAACCTCTCCACTACAAAAGTAGTGCCGGAAGGGCATTGGCCGCGGCAAAAAGAAACCACAACAAGGAACCGAAATGTTGAATAACTGGGAAGAACAACTGAAGAACACACGTAGCGCGGCTGGCACACTCGCCAAGGTGAATCCGAAGCTCATCGCAGGCTTCCAGGCTCTTAGTGCTAGCCAGAACGGCGCCGGCGCACTTGATGTCAAGACACGCGAACTTATCGCTTTGGCGGTTGCCGTCACCACGCGTTGCGACTCATGCATTGCAACGCATGCCAGTGCTGCTCGAGCCGCGGGTGTTACCGAGGCTGAATTGAGTGACGCGCTTGGAACTGCAATCGCATTGAATGCTGGTGCAGCCTTCTCCTACTCGCTGCGCACCATGGAAGCGTTTGGCCAATTCGAAGCCAAGTAAACGCATCCTGGTAGAGGAACGAACAATGAAAATCCTGGTGCCTGAGCTGATGCACCCAGCGTCGCTGAAACGTCTTCGAGTGGAGCACGATGTGCACTATGACCCCACTCTTTTCATGCGACCAAGGGAGTTGCATCACCTAGCCCAGGATACCGAGGTGCTGATTGTCCGGAACTGCACTCAAGTCCGAGGTGACCTGCTCATAGCACTTTATAAGGCTCGAGTCGTAGCTTGCCTTGATGGGGGATTGGACAACATTGACAGCGAGGGCTGTCGGCGACTCGGAATTGAAGTTATTGCGGCATCCGACGCGAATGCTAGGTCGGTGGCGGAGTATGTCATCACCTGCGCAATGATGCTCCTCAGATTCTCACACTACAGTGTTAGCGAGGACACAATGCTCGGTAGATGGAACAGGCCATCGGTATCTGAGGGATTTGAGATAGCTGGCAAGACGATGGGGCTTATTGGCTTCAGCTCAAGCGGACGCCTAGCGGGTTTGCTGGCCAGTCGACTTGATATGCATGTGATGGCATATGCACCAAATGAGCATCTGAAAGCGGATGAATATCCATGCGAATTCGTCGCACTTGATGACCTGCTTTGCACTGCCGATGTCATAAGCATCCACTGTCCATTGACGCCTGAAACACGTGGCCTTTTGAACGAAGAGCGTCTTGCGAAGATGTGGCCGGGAGCGGTTCTTATCAATGCGACACAGGGTGGCATTGTGGATGAACCTGCTCTTGCTACTGCACTCAAGAATAAGCAGATAAGCGCAGCGGCTCTTGATGTCTTTGACGAGGAGCCTTTGTCCCGAGAGTCTTATCTCTTTGGGGCGCCGAACCTCTTTTTATCTCCCCGTATCGCAGGAGCCACAGCAGACTCCGAACTCAGCACATGTGAGCGTGTCGTTGACAGAGTTCTGGCGTTCGCACACACAACCTCCGCAAAGAGACTCCACATGGAGCTCTCAAAGCCGAACAAATCACATCTATGCGCTCGCCCTCCCAACGCTGAAAAGCTCCTGCTGGGGGCTTGAAGCTGGCACATAAGCGCATAGACGTCCCCACTACGTTACGCACAGGCAGGTCTTTGTATCTAGGTGAGGCAGCAAGGAAGCATGTGCACTCCGTAGACCCACGGTCCTGAGAAGGCCACTCCAACGAGAGTGCCCCAGGTCAAACGTGCCCATGGCACTACACAAAGGAGACAAAGATGAAGTACCAGGCTATTGGTGCAGCGCTAGCTTGCTTGTTAGGTTCCGCGATTGCTGAGGATGGGAAACCCACTCAGCCTGTCACTGTGTACGTTGGGCATGTCCCAGGCGGCACTACAGACATCGTTATGCGTCAGCTGACGACGCTGATGCAACCCAAGTTTCCAGCGGGCCTCATTGTTATGAACCGGCCGGGTGCAGGAGGCGTAACGGCTTTGTCCGCCTTGACCCAAGCAAAACCTGACGGATACCAGTTTTTGTTGGCCCCCAACTCCAATGTTGCGCTGTCCCCTCAGGTGCTCAAGACACCGTTCAAGAACCCCGACGATGTCGAGTATGTAGCGGAGGTAACAAGCTTCTCACCGGTGTTGGTCGTTCCAAGTGCATCGCAGTACAAGACCCTGGCACAGCTGGTGTCTGATGCAAAAAAAGAGTCAGTGAGCAAGGTCAGCGTCGGGTTTCCTGGCGTGAGCACGTTCAGTCAGTTCAGTGTGCAATCGTTGGCCAAGATGAGTGGTGCAAGCCTCATTGAAGTGCCTTTCACTGGGTGGGGTCAGGGCGGACCCCAATTGCTGGGTGGCCAGGTCTCAGCCGCAATCGCTCAACCTACTGATATTGCGCCGCAAGTTAAGGCAGGAACGCTTCGAGTACTGGCTTCTTTTAGTGAGGAACGCCAAACTGGACTTCCTGAGGTTCCCACTGCAAAGGAGCAAGGCTTCCCAGTATCGGTGGGCGTACGCTACATGATGCTCGCGCACAAAAACACTCCAAAGCAAGCCATCAGCTATATGCATGATGCATTGAAGGCAGCGATGGATACACCGCAGTTCCGGGAGCTGGCGAAGAATGGGGCAATGGAAGTTACCTACCGTGATGGCGCGTCCGCTAAAGCGCAAACATGGGCTGACTATCGCAAGGCGTCTGAGATGCTTAAGCAAGTCAAATAAGCGAGGTCTTTGCAGCTGATGACGTTCCAGAGCCCTGGCACTGATGTGCCGGGGTTCCTATTGAGTGGTGCAGACCTTGTCCACTGGTTCGTCGCCGCGGATGCTTTGTTCTTGCAGGGAATCCAGAATCTCTGCTCAATAGGATTGAGCGATAGCGCGCTTTCAGTCATGTGCCGAACGGCACAAAATGTAGGGTCGCACACGTCCTCCTTTGAACAATATTGCATGAACGCTCCTACCCTTCGCCAACTCGAACTCCTTCTAACTCTCATCTCGTCAGATGGAATTGCTAGTGGTGGCGCCAAGCTCGGAATGTCCGCTTCTGCCACCAGCCATGCACTGCGAACACTTGAGGAGACCTTGGGTGCAGAACTCATCGACCGTAACGCTTCAGGAGTCAGGCTCACCTCTACTGGTGAGCAAATACTTCCTCATGTGCGCGATGTATTTTCTTCATTGCAGCTCGTTCAGGCCAATGCATTGGCGGGCGCGGAGCTTAAGACGGGGCAACTGCGCCTTGGCTCCTTTGGGGCGAGTGCAACGACTAAGGTGCTACCGGCATTGATGGAACGTTTCAGAAGTAAGTACCCCGGCGTTGATGTCATCGTCACAGAGAAGCCCGATGAGCTGACTACTCAAGACATCATTGAGCGGCGCCTGGAGCTTGGTGTCGTGACATTGCCGAAGCCAGACTTTGATACCCAAACCCTGGCTATTGATGAGCTGGTTGCCGTGTTGCCATGCGACCACCATCTCGCAAAGCTTGATGTCGTGCCATTGAAAGCCATGACGTTCGACTCGTTCATCATGACAAGAGCGGGCTCTAAGTCCTTGGTGACAAAACTTTTCTCACGGAATAATCTGAACCCGAGGGTGATGTACGAGTTGCTGCAACTTATGTCTATCCTGGAGTTGGTGTCTCAAGGCAAAGGCATATCGATGCTGGCCAAACTAGCTCTTCCAGAGCACTACCCAGGTGTAGTGTTCAAGCCGCTTTCTCCTGGCGCATCCAGACGGTTTGGATTGGCATGTTTGAATGAGAAAAAGCTGTCGCTCGCGGCGAGGGCGTTCTGGCAAGAGACTCGGAGGTTCCAGGATGAGCGGAAAGCTCTTGAGCGCATCGAAACTCGACGCGCCAAATAGGGAGGATGACTTTAGATACGGATGGCGAGCATTTCACCAGTCGCACAAACAGCTCCATTCGCAATGAGCTCCATGTCCACCCAGACTTTACGGCCTTCGATTGAGCGCAATTTGCCTTTTACGGTCAGTTCGGTATGAAGCGGCGTTGGTCGCTTGAAGTCGACCTTTAAGGAGGCGGTGACAAATCTAACGGAAGGCTCGGTACCGACCTCTCGGCCTTCATGTTGGTAGGCGAATGCAGCCGCAGAACCTGTTCCATGGCAATCAAGGAGGGACGCAATCATTCCGCCATAGACATGGTCTGGAACACCTCCACTGTGCTCGGGTCGAGGTGTAAATTTTGCGATGGTCTCCTCACCCACGAGATATGTCTTGAGGTGATGCCCCACTGGGTTACTGGGGCCGCAGCCATAGCAGTGAGAGAACTCTGTTGGATAGCAGTCTTGAATTGCGCGTTGATTCATAGTGGTCAATCTAGAGTTTGGGTAAGAAGCGATACAGAAAATGGCTCAAAGCCACATAACTCCCTCAACGCCTTCATCCGTGGAGTGCTTGGAGGCGATGAGCCGTCCGAGTCGCCATGACTCGTCGTCTTTCAAACCTGAAGCTGGCGCTAATGCAGAGCACTTTTGGCAATGGTCGATGAAGGTTTGGCTGGTCGCTCCTAATTTGCGTGAGCCATGAGTGACGATGGAAAGACGCCGTGAGGCTCTCGGCATTTCAGTGTTCAGGATGACCAGCTCACCACCTTTGACATTACGAGCCACAGCGTGACGTGGTAAGCAGGCTAAAGCCGTGCTGCTCGAAACAAAGGCAGCGACTGCCTGTGGCGTACCCAGTTCGTATTCAACATTTATCTGTCCAAGGGACTCGAGGAGCCAGCGCTCTGCCGCCTCCCTAGTTCCTGAGCCAACCTCACGCATAGCCCAGCTCGCAAATCTCAGGTCGCACATGCTGACGACGCGATGAGCGAATGGGTGTGATGCGCCGGCAACGACAACCATCTCATCATTGAACCAGTGCTGAAGGTGAAGTCCGCTACGCGTTTGCTGTCCCTCAATGAACCCGACATCAACGTCAAATTGCTCAATGGCATCCAAGACCGCTGCCGTGTTTGATATGAGTAGTCGAACTCTGGTTCTAGGATGCTTCGTTTGCCACCGTGCCAATATCTCAGGGAGGATGTGCTCCCCAATAGTCATACTGGCAGCAACCACCAAAGAGCTTCCCGAAATATCTTCGAAGGCCTGTTCCAACTCCAAGGCATGGTCGATAAGCGAGAGCGCTATGGGTAGCAGCTTGGCGCCGGATTCGTTCAGGATGAGCCGACGTCCGGCTCTGTCGAACAGCGAAGTTCCCATGTTCGACTCGAGTTCAGCAAGAGCACTGCTTGCCGCTGATTGCGACCTTGCAACGGAGTCAGCTGCGGCTCTTGTTGAGCGCTCCTTAGCGACCGCCACGAACACTTCCAATTGCTTCAGAGTAACGCGTAGCCGCTTTTGACCAAAGTGGGAGCGAAGGTCACTCATGGCGATTCGCTCCCAACTTGCACGGATAGTCAGAGATACCTACCTCACACATGGGCTAAATCTGAATCTTTGCCTTATGAACGACTTCGGCCCATCGAGCGACTTCGCTGGCTGTGAGCTTGGTGAGCTCGCCTGGCGCACCGCCGCCAGGGTCGGCTCCAAGACTGACCCAGCGGTCCACAAAGCTCTTGTTTTGAAAAGCTGCGTTGACCGCGCGATTCAGTTGGTCGAGGACTGGCTGTGGAGTTTTTGGGGGAGCATATAGGCCATACCAGCTAGTAGCGTCGTAGTTCGGTGCGCCACTTTCCGCAACGGTTGGAACCTGCGGCAGGTACTTGGCGCGTTGCGCTGCAGTGACTGCAATGGCTCTGACACTTCCGGATTTGATGTGCTGCAGCGCTGAAGGCATCGTTTCGAACATCACATGGACGTTGCCGGAAATCAGGTCAATAATCGCCGGCCCTGAGCCCCGGTACGGGACGTGAGTCATCTGGGTACCCGTGACGTTTTTGAAGTACTCGGTCATGACATGCTGCATGGTGCCGGCGCCGGGAGTGGCGTAGCTATATTTGTCTGGAGCAGCCTTCAGCAGAGCAATGAGCTCTGCGATGTTTTTGACCGGGAGATTGTTGTTGACAATCACAGCATGGTTCACTCGCCCCAGGAAGGCGGCGGAAGACATCTGACGAATGTCATAGTTCAATCTCGGATACACCGATTGCGCGATGGCGTGATGCACAGCGCCGAATAGGAGGGTGTAGCCATCTGGAGTCGCTTTCGACGCGATATCGGCGCCAATCGTTCCTCCCGCTCCGCCTCGGTTATCGACAATAACCGACTGGCCAATTTCCCGTGATAGTTGCTCCCCAAGTGTTCGCGACAGGATGTCGACAGTTCCTCCAGGAGGAAATGGCGCTACCAGCTTCACTATCTGTGATGGGTATTTCGGCTGGGCGTTCACCATCGATACAGGTGCGATGGAGGCGCCCAGGGCCAGTGAAAGGAGTTCTCTACGCTGCATGGTTTGTCTCTTTGTGGGTATAAATTTCCAAGGCAGAGCGGGATGGCTTGTACGGCTTATGCGGCCGCTTTTTGCGCCAACGTCGCGTATCCCTCACGGGTCTGAGGGAGCTTCATATCGAGAAGCTTTCCGGCGACTTGCGTGCGGAGAATCTGGGCAGTTCCACCAGCAATGGTGAACATCCGCGCATCACGAACGTGACGCTCCATGGCTTGGTCACGGCCGTAGCCTGAAGAGCCGTAGAACTGCAATGCATCGTTGGTCACCTTGTTCGCGACTTCAGCTGCGAGGATTTTTGCGCGTGCAGCCTTATCGATATCAGGGAACGACGTGCCGCTAGTCAGCGCACTGCAGGCCGCATATCGCAGCATCAGGCGCGCTGCTTCCAACTGAGTCGACATGTCAGCCAGCATCCATTGCAGGCCTTGGAACTCCGCAATTGGGCGTCCAAACTGTTCACGGGTCTTGAGGTACTGAAGACCCTCTTCAAAGGCTCCTTGAGCAATACCCAGTGACACAGTGCCAGCACCGACGCGTTGAGAGTTGTACGCGGTCATCAGAGAGGCAAAGCCGCGCTTGAGGCCTCCGGGCGGGACAACCAGCATCGACTTGTGAATCTGCAGGTCGTTGAAATGCACATGCGTTTCAGGAATGCCACGCACACCCATGGCGTAGAGACGGCGACCGATGGTCAAGCCTTGCGGACCGTTATCGTCTCGGACACACACAAATGCACCGATGCCCTGGTCCACACCGTTATCAAAAACACGTGCAAAGATGAGGTGAAGCTTGGAAACTCCGCCACCAGTAATCCAGTACTTCTCGCCGTTCAGAATGTAATGGTCGCCCTTCTTGTCGGCGCGCGTAGTCATTTCGCTCGCGGCACTTCCGGCATTGGGCTCCGAGATGCAGATTGCGGGCTTGTCTCCGGCCAGTACCAGTTCAGAGGCAATCTTCAGCTGCTCGGGCGTGCCGTACTTCGCAATGGCGCTAATCGCGCCCATGTTGGCTTCAACCGTGATGCGCCCCATGGTTGCGCACGCCTTGGCCATCTCTTCAATGACGATGACGGTGTCCAGGTAAGAGAGACCTGCACCACCGGCACTTTTCGGGATGGTCATGCCCATAAAGCCGGCGTCACGCAAGGCGTGAACGTTTTCCCACGGGTAGGCCTCAGTTCGGTCCGTCTCTGCAGCCGTGGGAGCAAACTTGGCCTGTGCCAGTTCGCGGGCGCGCTGCTGGAGTGCAAGCTGTTCTTTTGAAAGTTCAAACATCTCAGTACCTCTGGTTTTCAGTTGGAGAGCCAATCGACAAGCACTTCATCCATGTGCTCGTTTAATCTCGGTGGAGGAAGGCGATAAGTCGCCGGTGTGGCGGAGAGCTTGAGGGGGCTGGCAAGGAGGCTGACTTGACCGCCTTCAGCCCAGTCACAAGGCATCCGTAGTTCTGAGCCGCGGGCACGGACATGTGGGTCGTTGAATACGTCTTGCAAGTCATTCACAGGGCCACATGGAACGCCAACGGCTTCCAGTTCTCTCAGCCACTCTTCGCGCGGTCGCTTCTTGAGACCCGCGTCAATCGCATCGCAAACCTCTTTGCGGTTGGCAATGCGCTGCACATTCGTTGCGAAGCGTGGGTCACTGGCCAGAGCATCCAGGCCAGCCACTTCACAGAATCGACGGAACTGGGAGTCATTGCCTACGGCAAGAATGAGTGGTGCATCAGAGGCCGTGAACACTTGGTAGGGCACTATGTTGGGGTGTCCGTTACCCAGGCGCTGCGGAACCTTTCTGTCCATCAGATAGTTGGTTCCAGCATTTACTAGCCACGAAATCTGTGTATCAAGTAGCGAGATGTCGATTTGCTGGCCCGTACCGGACTGCTCACGATGGCGGAGTGCTGCCAGAATGCCGACCGTGGCGTACATCCCTGTCATGACGTCGGCAACACCTACGCCCACTTTCATCGGAACGCCATCGGGGTCACCGGTGAGGCTCATGATGCCGCCCATGCCTTGTATGAGGAAGTCGTAGCCAGGTCGTGTTGCATAAGGACCTGTTTGGCCAAAGCCAGTGACGGAGCAATAGACAAGCTTCGGATAGCGGTCTTTTATTTGTTCGTAAGCCAGCCCGTATTTCGCCAGGCCCCCGACCTTGTAGTTTTCAACGAGTACATCTGCTCGTTCCAGCAACTTGTGTAGTTGCTCGAGGTCTTTTGGGTCAGCCAGGTCTAAGGCAATAGAACGCTTGTTGCGGTTTGCTGAAAGGTAATAAGCGCTTTCTTGCGTCTCCACCCCTTCCTCATCCCGTTGATAAGGTGGGCCCCATTTGCGGGTGTCGTCTCCTTCTCCCGGCCTTTCGACCTTCACGACGTCTGCACCTAGGTCGCCAAGAATTTGCGTTGCACTGGGGCCTGCCAAGATACGTGACAAGTCCAGCACACGGATGCCTGCAAGTGCCATTGGTTGAAGTGTGTTCATGTCTCAGTTCTTCTGTAAGCGTTTCGACTTTGCGTCGTTACTGCCAGCGCAGCTTTGAACGGTTTTTCTGTTCGCTGGTCTTGAATTAGTCTAGATTTCATGAGATTCACATTCAATTGAAATTAAATTCAATATGAGGGTGAAGGGGAAACACGCTGCAAAGTTGCGCCCACAGTGGTTTGTGTGGAATCCTGCGCGGCATTCGCAGCGAGGTTTTCGAAGAACCCCGCCGCAGCACACCTCCGCGTCTTGTGGCGTGCACGTACGCATCGCATGAGGGTGACGACAGGTCACCGGACGCAAGAGGTCTCTAGATATTTCCTTCAGTGTCTTAGAACGAATAGACACTCTGCGAACTCAAATGCGCCTTTCAAGTTCTTTATCTCGACTCGAGCTCTTCGTGAAAATTGTGAACGAGGGAAGCCTATCGAAAGCCGCGCGCTCCCTGTCACTAAGTCCGTCTGCAGTCAGCAAGTCGCTGTCTCTGCTGGAGTCGGAGCTCGGCATTACGCTTATCAAGCGAACGTCTCGGCACCTCTCCTTGACCGAGTGTGGTGCGACTCTCTTCGAGAGAGCAAAGGGAATCCTTCAGGACGCCGAGGGCGCGGTTCACGAGGCACTACGGCTTCGGGACCCTACCGGCTCTTTGCGGGTTTCCTGCTCTATAGCCTTCGGATGCACCCAGGTCTCGCACCTTGTGAAGGAGTTCTCCGAGCTATACCCAAATATTGAGCTTTCTCTGAATCTGGAAGACCGAGTTGTGGACCTCTCAGCGGAAGAGTTCGACGTAGCTCTTCGCATCACTTCAAGAGAGGATTGGGATTTTCCTGGCCGACGCCTTGCGTCTATCAGATGGATTTACGCGGCTGCTCCTGAGTACCTGGCAAGTCACTCCCTGGTCGAGAGACCCGAGGATTTGGAGCATCACTCTTGCTTGATGTACCCAGCCATGACAGTCCAGCGTCAATGGAGCTTTTCCAAAGACGGCAATGACTTCTCAGTGAAGGTTCCTTGTCGCGCCGTGTCTAACTCGAGCCTGGCCTTGGCTGAGATGGCGATTGGTGGCAGTGGCATTGTCTGCATTCCGTCGTACGTCGCTCATCGCTATCTTCGGGATGGTCGCTTGACGGAGGTTTTACCGGACTATGCCCCCCAGCCCAAGCATGCCCTGTATGCTCTGTATTTCAAGTCTCGATACAACAACCCGGCTGTGAGAGTTTTCGTCGCATTTCTCTCTGAAAAGTTCTCAAGTGGAGCGCCTTGGGAGACGCCCCATTGATGACAGGCTTAGCGTGCTAACAGAGCTTGAGTAAGGCGTTCTATGGCGAGGTCGACAGTCTGACGGGAGCAGCCTAAGTTCGCGCGCATGAAGCCATGCCCTTCTATGCCAAACTTCGGTCCCTTATCGAGCCAAAGGCGACCTTGAGTCAGCATGAAATTCTCCAGGTCAGCGGCCATCATTCCCATCTGTCGACAGTCCATCCATGCCAGATAGAGTGAGTCCATCTCAAGCACTTTCACACCTGCTTTCAGCGCATTCACTTGGGTGGCGAAGTGCCTTTGATTCTCTGCGACATAGGTAACCAGTTCGTCCACCCATGCTGCACCATGAGTGAAGGCAGCCTCAGTCGCCACCATCCCGAGGACATTGACGCGTGTGTTGTAGTTCCGCTCAACGGTGCGATACACCTCGTCTCGCTTCGCCTTGTCGGCGATGAACATGTTTCCACACTGGAGTCCGGCAAGGTTGAATGTCTTGCTTGCAGATGTGCAGGTGATGCTGTTGTGAGCAAACCTAGGGTCCAGAGAGGCAAAAGGCGTGTGCTTTTTGCCGGGTCCAAATACGAAATCGCAGTGGATTTCGTCGGCAATTACAAGCACACCATGCTTGAGGCAAATCTCGCCCATGGTGCGCAGTTCGTCCTTTGACCACACGTTGCCGGTTGGATTGTGCGGATTGGACAGGATGAAAATCTTCGTGTTCTCGCGAATCGCAGCTTCAAAGATTTTTGCGTCAAATCGATATCGGCTCTCCTCTTGTATCAGCGGAGCCATGGCGAGATGGCGGCCGTTGATGAGAACGTCCTGATGGAAGTGCACATAGACCGGAGGCTGGATGAGCACAGAGTCGCCAGGCTGTGAGAACGCTTGAATAATGGTCTTTAGAGCCGCAATCACGCTTGCGATAGGCATCACCCAATCCGCGTCGACGTCCCAGCCAAATCGTGTTCTTTGCCAGCCAGTTACGGCGTCCAGATAGCTCTTGGTCGGGGCGCCGGCATAGCCATAGACCCCGTGAGCGACGGCCTCATGCAACGCATCGATGACAGCAGGAGGCGACTTGAAGTCCATGTCGGCAACCCACATCGGGAGAGGATTGGCCGCAGCCTGACGCTCCGTCATCGCACTGGCAGGATTGCCCCATTTTAAGGAGTTGCTCGTCGTTCGGTCTACGACCGTGTCGAAGTCAAACTTACGATGCTGCATCGCGCCATTGTTAGTCATTAGAGATTCCATTTTCTTAACCGTGTACTTCCACTGTTTGCTCGAGGTTAATAATCCATCGCCTTCAGAATCGGTGCAGTGCAGACAATGACGCCGAACAAAAAAACGTACCAGACCTTTGGAGATACGTACTTCTTGAGTGCTGGTACCTGATAGACCAGAATGCAGGGGACGATGAACGATGCGACTCCGTAAATTGGCGAGGCCAACTGCTGCAAAAGCAATATCGAGAAGCGTGTCTGAACCCAGAACCACAGGCCGATAACGATAAATGCGCAGACGCCTAAGGATATGGCACGGTTGTTGATTCGGCTTTCGGGAATGAATCGGGTCAAGACGTTGAAGACCACGCCTTTGATGGACTCTTCGAATCCTAAGTAGATACCGAGAAATGCCGTGACGATAGCGAACACATTGAGGGCTGTCGTCAAGTACAGCACACCGTTGCCGGGCATGACGCTACCGGCAAGGGCCAGGGCAGAGATGTTCTGAGCCTTTGCGGACAGTGCTTGTTCCTGCGAAAGAGAAAAAGCAAAGGAAACGGCGAAGAACAGAACGGATATCACAAGTACCCAGTAGGCAATGCGATTGGCGCGTAGAGCTCTATAGGTCGCAACTCGGGGGTCAGACTCAACGCGTCGGAACGCAATGTTCATCGGACTCAGAATTTGGACAAAGAGAATCGAGAACAGTGTGAACGGCAGGGTCAGCACTGTGTCAATGATGAATTGCTTCGCGTCGGGGAATGCATGCAAGCTGTTCCGGATGTCCCAACGTGGAATCATCACGAGCCCCAGCAAGATGACCACCGCAAGCTTGAAGACGACCAATGGTCCTGCAACTTTGAAAAGCAGTTTCTCACCCTGAGCTGCAACTGCAACCAGTGCGCACAGCACTGCAAGCGAGAACCATGGGCTGTCGGAGAGGAGGCCCGTTGTGACGCCGAAGCTCTGCAAGTATTTGGCAGAGTCAAAGGTCACCGCGAGCGAGTAGGTAAGCATCCCCTTCACCAGCATGAAGAAGTACACGACCGCAAGAAACATACCCCAGTTTTTGCCAAGGTACTGAGTGATGATGCCCGCGTAGCTGGCAGCTTCAGGGGACTCACACAGCGACTGCAAGTACAGCTTTTGCATCATGTACAGAGCTGGGTAGGCAAGCAGCACAGATGCTGCGAATGTCCAGACCCCGGTTATCCCGACCTGGACCGGCAAAAATACAATACCGGCGCCAATAGCCATGCCGATACAAAGAATCACCCAGCCTAAATCGTATCTGGTGAAGGGGATTTTTTGCCCCTTATCCAATGCGCTATTCATATTTGTCTCCTTGGTTTTTATCTGGGCGATATGTTTCGCCCATATTTTTTGAGCTACCTGTCAGTCAAAAATCATCTGAAGGCGCTTCAAGATTTAGTCGCGTAGGCAATCGCTTCGATTTCGACCAATGCATCTTTGGGAAGTCGAGCGACTTCAATCGTTGAGCGGGCTGGCTTGTGGTTGCCAAAGCACTCTGCGTAAATTGCGTTTACTTTCGCAAAGTCATTTAGGTCTTTGACGAAGACGGTAGTTTTAAGTACTGAATCCAATTTAGCCCCGCCAGCCTTAAGAACCTGGGCCAGGTTTTCAAGAGATTTCCGCGTTTGCTGTTCAATGCCGCCTTCAACGATGGAGCCGTCGGCGAGCATTGGTAGCTGACCAGACGCAAACACCAACTCGCCGAACTGCGTTCCCTGGGAATAGGGGCCAATTGCAGCCGGTGCGTTTTGCGTTTTTATCAGCGTCATATGGGGTGCAAGACTTGCTGTCATTTCTGTTCAGGTTTAGGTTGGTGTGTCTCGAGAATTCGTCGAAATGCTTCGCATTTAGTCTTTGAGTTCAGGTCGAGAGGATGCTGGTGGCGTTGCAGTTTATTGAAAGTGAGGCTCCACCAACTTGGAGATTTGCGCACACCAGCTTGCGCTTTTTTTCACAGATGAAATAAGCACTTTTCCTGGACTCACGAATCAAAATTCTCAGGGGCACGACTGCGGCTCCATCGATTTCCGCTGCACCTTCAAGTTGCGCACAAAGCTAACTGGCGGACTGACCCTGAACGAGATTTTTGAATGACGAATACAGCTGCTCCAACCTTGACGGGGCATAGCTCTTGGGAGCTTTTTCGCGTGATGTCTGCAGGCATCAGTTCTCTGATATTGACAGTGGGACTGGCACGCTTTGCTTACACGCCCATGTTGCCCATCATGGCCAAGCAAGCGAGCCTTTCGCTTCTGGCCGGCGGATGGCTTGCGGCAATCCACTATGCGGGCTATATAGTCGGTGTGCTGGTTGCGTCGTCCATCAGCGACCTCAATAAGAAGTTCGTCCTATATCGACTAGGGCTGCTCATGGCATTCGTCAGTACCGCAGCCATGAGCGTCACGACGGACGTCTACGTTTGGGCGACCCTTCGCTTCTTATCAGGCCTGGCTGGCACTGCTGGGATGCTGTTTGCGTCGGGCCTCATCCTGAACTGGCTTATTCGTAATGGGAGAGGTGCCCAACTTGGACTGCACTTCGCGGGACTTGGTC
Organism: Comamonas sp. Tr-654; assembly: GCF_011752915.1. Taxonomy (NCBI): domain Bacteria; kingdom Pseudomonadati; phylum Pseudomonadota; class Betaproteobacteria; order Burkholderiales; family Comamonadaceae; genus Comamonas; species Comamonas sp. Tr-654. The sequence goes on along the minus strand of NZ_VWWQ01000001.1, from coordinate 916,144 downwards.
TCGGGATTGCACTGTCCGGACTTGTCGTGGCCTCGACGAGCGGTTCCTTTTTGTGGAACCATCAGTGGCTGATTCTTGGTGTCATCGGACTAGTTCTACTAGTCCCAGCATGGCTCTGGCTTCCAAGACCAGCTAGGCTAAAGCAGATTAAAAAGACCGCTACTGTGTCAAGCGCAGCACCATCGAACCGTTGGATGCTCCTCTCGATTCTTTCTTACTTCTGTGCGGGTTTTGGCTTTGCTATAGGAGCAACATTCATCGTTGCCATCCTCGAAAAGCTCCCCATGTTTGCCGGGCATGGAGGCTGGGTATGGGTGGGCGTTGGGCTCGCGGCGGTTCCGTCAACCTTCCTATGGGATAAAGCCGCCAAGGCTATGGGCTCAGTACAGGCCCTTATGCTGGCCTACGGCCTACATGCCATCGGTATTGCTCTTCCCATTCTGTCCGACTCTCCCGTCTTGAATCTTGTTAGTGCGCTTCTCTTCGGGGGAACATTTGCTGGAATCGTTAGCCTCACGCTTTCGATTGTTGGAAGGCACTTCCCAGCGAACCCGGCTAAGGCAATGGCCCGTATGACCTTGAGCTATGGTGTTGCACAGATTGGTGCACCAGCTATGGCTGGCTATATCGCTTCAGCGACGGGTAACTATCACGACGCACTCATAGTCACACTTGTTGTGCTGGGGCTTGGGCTTGTTTTGCTGCGCTTGTTGGCAAAAGAAGAAGCTAAATCTCAAAGTTCGCATTGAGCACTTGCTCCTAGGTACGCCGCCATAGTTGCTATCAGGCGGCTTCCAGACTCACTCAGAAAGTCTGTTTGAAATGAAGCTCAACTTCTGCAGTCTTGCGTTGCTACTGTCCGTCTTCGCCACCCAAAACTTCGCACTTGCCGCGTCAAATCAGCAAGCGTCTTCGAACATGGAGGCAGTTCAAAGTGCAATATGGAAGCGTCTCGGTGCTGCGAGTTGGGTGCGAGATGGCAAACAGGACGCTCCGCGCATCGTCTACGTCATCACGGACCCAAACTGTGTCTGGTGCCATCGCTTTTGGGAAGCCTCTCGTCCATGGGTTGATGCCGGCAAGGTGCAAGTTCGTCACCTGCTGGTCGGAATCATCAAACCAAACAGTGTAGGAAAGGCGGCAGCAATACTCTCCGCCCCAGACCGGACTACTGCGCTCACATTGCACGAGCTGAGTGCCACGCGGGGAGGCATCGTCGAAGCACCTAGTGTGTCCGAATTTGCACGAACAGTTCTCGCAGACAACTTTCGCTTGATGAAAGAGTTCGGTTTCAGTGGAACCCCCGCAATCATCTACATGGATTCCCGCGGCAAATTGGCCGCAGTGGCTGGATTCCCTGGTGAACGTATGGAGGTGGTGATGGGTAGCACTGCTCCTCGACAGTAGTACGTCATCGCTCCCTTGCGCATTCCCTCATCTTCAGAGTCAGCGAGCTAGGGCTGAAAAGAACTCCTTGCCCCACTATCGTTTCAAACGATAGAGATACTCCGGATGATTCGCTAGGAAAGCTGGCTTTGGATTTCTATCCTCCAGGTTCAATAAAACCAAGGAGACAAATAGATGATGAATCCAACGAGGAGGTGGACTCGTCGCGGCTTCGCAATTGCTTCCGCGTCCGTGGCGACCATACCTTTCGCTCCAACCATTGCTCGTGCTCAAGCTGGTACGTCACCGATACGAATCATTGTGGGGTTCCCTCCCGGCGGGTCATCCGACGTGGTCGCTCGACAATTGGCTGAGGTGCTTCGGCACAAGCTGGGTAGGACAGTTTTGGTTGAAAACAGAGCGGGGGCAGCGGGACGTATTGCACCTGATTTTGTGAGGACTGCTGTTGCCGACGGAAGTGTCATCCTGCTGACGCCGAATCCGATGATTACTCAGTACCAGTCTGTTTACCGCAAGCTGACTTACGACCCCCATCGTGATTTCACTCCTGTGGCGCAAGTGGCCACCTATCCGCTGTTCGTCAGTGTCGGGCCTGCTGTCCCTGAAAGCGTTAAGAACATTCGGCAGTACTTGGAGTGGACCAAGTCGGGCGCTAAAAACGGCTTCTTTGGGTCCCCAGCGACGGGGTCTACACCTCATTTCGTAGGTGTCATGTTGGGCAAGTCGGCAAGTATTGAACTGACTCATGTTCCATACAAGGGTGATGCTCCTGGTATTCAGGACTTGCTTGGAGGTCAAGTCCCGATGAGCATCAACGTCCCAGCAGCCCAACTGCCCCATGTTGGTGGCGGGAAACTACGGGTCTTAGCAACTTCCGGGTCAAACCGAAGCCCTGACCTTCCAAATACGCCGACTCTGGCAGAGCAAGGGTTTCCGTCACTGCAAACTAACGATTGGTTTGGCGTGTTCGTCCCTGCTGCAACGCCGGCTTCGGTCGTGCAGCAACTTCAGGGAGCGTTCGGCGATGCGTTGGCCAGCCCAACCGTGCGCGAGAGCTTTCTGAAACTAGGCATTCAACCTGCATTTCTCGGCTCAACTGAGTTCACTCGGCGCATCAAGGACGATTCCAGCTCGTTTGCTGCACTTGTAAAGAGCGTCGGATTTGTACCTGAGGAGTGATGATGACCTCAATGAGTGCAAATGTCCGCTTGGCAGAGGCCAAAGTGGAGGTCGAACTTCGTGCCGATGGCTCTCAAGTTCTACGCTCTCCCACAATGCTGGGTTCACAAGTGCGTGTTGTGAGCGACTGGCTTGAGCAATGGAGTAAGAGTAGCCCACAAAGGACACTCTTCGCAGAACGCCAGAACGGGGAGTGGGTACACCTCACATACGGCGAGGCTTACCAAAAAGTTCTTCGGCTCGCGGCAGGGTTGCTGCAACTGGGGCTTGGCCCCCAGAGGCCATTGATGATTCTGTCTGAGAACAGCATCCAGCATGCATTGCTGACACTGGCTGCAATGCACGTTGGGGTGCCAGTAGCTCCAATCTCGCCGGCGTATTCACTGCTGAGTCATGACCACGAGAAGCTTCGCTCCATCGCTCAGCTACTGCGTCCTGGTGCCGTTTTCGCCAGCGACCCCAATCGCTATGCGAAAGCACTCCAGGCACTGGGCACAGACGGGTTGTCGGTTCAGCAACTTCTGCAGTATGAATCGAATGCATTGGTGCATGAAACCCACGCAAAAACCACACCCGATACCGTCGCCAAGGTCATGTTTACCTCTGGCTCGACAGGTATCCCAAAAGGAGTGATGAACACTCAGCGCATGTTGACGGCCAATCAACGGCAAAGCCTGCACGTGTGGCCATTTCTAGGTGACACCCCACCGGTTGTCGTTGATTGGCTGCCGTGGAACCACACCTTTGGCGGCAACTACAACTTCAACATGGTTCTAAGCAATGGTGGAACCATGTACATCGATGCAGGGAAGCCGGTGCCAGCCCTTTTTGGCGAGACCTTACGTAACCTTCGCGAGATATCTCCCTCTGTTTACTTCAATGTCCCCAAGGGCTTTGACCTGCTCCTTCCGCATCTTGAGGAAGACGCAGTGTTTCGTAAGATGTTTTTCGAACGTTGTAAGTTCATCTTCTATGCGGGCGCAGCGTTGGCGCAAAGCACATGGGACCGTATCCAACGATTGGCACGTCTGGAGACCGGCTCCAATGTGATGTTGGTCTCAGCCTGGGGTGCAACCGAAACCGCTCCGTTATGTGCGGCTGTTCATTTCCCAATCGAGCGTGCAGGCGTTGTAGGCCTTCCGGTGCCGGGCTGTGAAATCAAGCTGATTCCGACATCAGGAAAAATGGAAGCGCGCGTGCGCGGTCCAAACATCACCCCAGGCTACTACAACAGCCCAGAGATGACTCAGGCGGCCTTCGATGAGGAAGGGTTCTACCGCATCGGTGACGCACTCAAGTTGCTCGAACCACAAACACCAGAAAAGGGCCTGGTTTTCGATGGTCGTGTTGCAGAGGACTTCAAGCTCCGAACAGGCACATGGGTTCATGTTGGCGCGCTAAGAGTTCAGCTCATCACTGCGTGTGACCCACTTGTCCAGGACGCTGTCCTCACAGGTCATGACCGCGATGAAATTGGTGCATTGCTGTTCCTGCACCCGTCGGCTGCCTCTATGCCTGAAGCAGCGGTGCAAACGCAAATTTCCAAGTGCCTTGCTCGTTTAAATGAAGCGGCCACCAGTTCCATGCGCATTGCTCGCGTACTTGTCCAAATGGGGCCGCCCCGCGCAGATGCTGGAGAAATCACGGACAAAGGCTATCTAAACCAACGCCAGGTTTTGTCGCTTCGCCATGACCAGGTCGAGCGGCTGCATGCATCTGTAGCCGACCAGAGTGTCATCTTCCCCCACAAAGAAACCTTGTCTACCGTTTTTGCATCATGACTCAGTATCTCCGTAACGTTTGGTATGTCGCAGCTTGGGACACTGAAGTCCCTGTCGGAAAAATTTTGGCTCGTACGATTCTTGGTGAGCGCATCGCAATTTTTCGCGATGAGACAGGAAACGTCAGTGCTCTGTTTGACCGCTGCCCACATCGGTTTGCGCCTCTTAGCATGGGCAAGGTTGTGGGAGGCTGTGTGCAATGTCCTTATCACGGGCTTGAGTTCCGCGGTGATGGTTCATGTAATCGCAATCCCCACGGGAACGGCCAAATTCCTAAGGCCGCACAAGTCCGCAGCTATCCCATGGTGGAGCGTTGGTCTGCTTTGTGGATTTGGATGGGAGACCCTTCGAAAGCCGATGCTGAACTCATCCCCGAGTTCAAGAGCTTGGACCCAGAAAAACGATGGGTAGGTAAGGACTATCTGTTAGCAAAAGCCGAATACCAACTCGAGACCGACAACATCCTTGATTTGAGCCATATTGAGTACTTGCATCCCGGAACTTTAGGAAGTGATGCGGTTAAGCAGTCGCAATCTGAAGTGAAGCAGGAAGGTGATACGGTCTACTCGCTTCGCCTGACTCGCAACGAGCAACTAATGCCATCGCTCGCGCAAAGGTATGGAATCGCCGAAGAACAATTGGTTGACCGCTGGCTGGACACACGGTGGAACGCCCCTGCAGTGATGGAACTCTGGGTTGGGGTGGCGCCAGCAGGCAGCGCTGACCCGCGCGCTGTTGGCAAGCAAGTTCCGTTTGCGCATTTGTTCACTCCCGAGACCGCCACGACTGCGCACTATTGGTTCGCTACCAGCTACCCCAAACGCATGGGCGAAGAAGGCAGAGTACGTGCTGAGTCAGACATCAGGTATTTGCGCGAGCCGTTCGAGCGGGAGGACCTTCCAATGCTCGAGGCTCAGCAGCAATCGCTAGGTGATAACGATTTCTGGTCTCTAAAGCCCATTTTGCTTCCCGGTGACGCTGCCGCCGTGCGAACACGGCGTGTTCTTGATGCACTCATCAAAGCTGAGCAAGAAGCAAAAGCTGCTGAGGAGGTGCGTGCATGACAGATAACTTTTGCGTCCGAATCGCTCGAAAAGTACTCGTTGCCGAGGGCATCTGTGCATTCGACTTGGTGCCAGAGGACGGAGAGCTTCTGCCAAAGTTCACAGCAGGTGCACACATTGACGTGACCACTGCGTCAGGAGTGGTCCGCCAATACTCGCTTTGTAACCCGCTAACGAGCGGCAGCATGTACCGTATAGCGATATTGCGAGAAGAGGCAGGGCGAGGTGGTTCGCGAGCAATGCATGACAACATGCACGAAGGTGACCTGGTTCACATCAGCAGGCCGCGAAATCATTTCGCGCTTGAAAGCTCGGATGCACCAAGTATCTTGCTAGCCGGCGGCATTGGGATTACGCCCATACTGGCGATGGCCCATGAGCTCAAAGCATCGGGCATGGAGTTTTCTCTGCACTACAGCACTCGCAGTGTCGCGCGAACTGCTTTCAGGCAGGAGTTGTTAGAGCATTTTGGCTCTAACGCCAGTATCTATCACGATGACGGCACGTCCAAAGAGCGTTTCGATATTTCTCAGGTACTTCACACAGCACCTCCGACAGCGCATCTATATGTGTGTGGGCCGGGCGGATTCATTGATGCTGTTCTGACGCATGCCAGGTCGGTGGGGTGGCCTGAGAACCAACTGCACAGGGAGTTTTTCTCGGCTGCGCCAGTGAGTACAGAGGGTGATGGAAGCTTTGAAGTGGTTGTCGCTAGCTCAGGCGCAGTTGTGCCTGTAGCTCGCGACCAGACCGTTGTTGAAGCGTTGGCTTCCGTTGGCATAGAGCTTATGACTTCCTGCGAACAAGGAGTTTGCGGAACCTGTGTGACGCGCATATTGGAAGGGGTTCCTGAGCACCGCGACTGCTATTTCACTGAGAAAGAGCAGGCTCTGGGAGACCAGTTCACACCATGCTGCTCTCGAGCCAAGACTGAGCGCCTAGTTTTAGACATCTAAGTCGAATCGACTCAACTCCAAGGAGCACGATGAAAAACCTATATCAAGGAGACATCGGTGTCTCCTCGAGCGGTCGCTCAGCAGAAATTGTCGCCTCTACCGTAGGGTGCATCGGAGCTGATAACTTCGCAACGGAGGCGCTTGAGCGCATCAACACGTTGCTCGATTTGGGCGCTTGGGCTGTCTACCGATTGCGGGTGGATGCCCCTCCCGAGTTCTCATTTGGAGCAACACGAGGGCGTCAGGACATTACCGCGGCATGTTGGGACCAGTATCGGGCGGGGCTGTATCGTACCGACCAAAGCTTTGGGCGCACTCAAGAAACCCAGCGGGGTTACGTTTCCCTGTCCCGGCTGAATCCACATAGGCTCGCGCCAGCCCACCGAGCTGCAATTTACGACCGGTATTCGATTCAAGAGCGACTATCAGTGGTGTCAGAGGAGTGCTCTGGCTCCTTGTTGACGCTCAATTTTTACAGGTTCGGTGGCCAGCGTTGGTTTAGCCAAGAGGATGAGGCGGACCTCTTGTCTGCGGCAGCAGTGTTGGTTGTTGCTGTACAGAGGCATCTTGCTTTAGTTCCAGCAGTTTCACCGTCGACGTACTCGACCTCCACACAAGAGCTAGAGAAATCGGTTTTGCTTGAGCGTTGCCCGCGCCTCACTGAGCGTGAACTGGAAGTCTGCGTTTGTCTTGTCCGTGGATGGTCATTTGACGGGATAGCCGCTCGGCTGAACGTGTCGGCAACCACCGTGAAAACATATCGTGACCGAGCTTTTCGACGACTAGGAATTAGCCATCGCAATCAGCTCTATGGAGTATGTGTGACCGGTGTCGTACAGAAGACCTCGCAGCAAGGTTCCACCCATGCATGAACTTGAATTTCACTTTGACTTTTTGTCTCCCTATGGCTACTTTGGCAGCCATTCCATAGAGGAGCTTGCGAGACGTCATGACCTAGCAGTTGACTGGTGTCCCATGCTATTGGGTGTATCGGTCATGAAGGTGATGGGCCTTAAGCCGCTTCTCGATACGCCACTAAAGGGAGACTACGTACGCCGAGACGTTGGACGCTTGTCAAGACTGCTGAACTTGCCACTTGGGCGTGCATTAGACCGTCCACCCCAAAGCTCCTTGGTGCCATCTCGAGCTGTTTGCTGGGCGAAGCGGCATGCGCCTCAGATTGTTCCAGAACTCGTGCACGCGATTTATGCCGCGATGTGGGCTACTGGCATTGACATCAATGACCCCGAAGACCTAGCTCGAATCGAGATTACAGAGACTGTTGATATCCGCGCTTTGGTTTCCGCAGTAGCAGGCGTTGAAGCGGGGAACTTACTGCGACTGGAGGTTGAACGGTCAATTGCCAAGGGAGTGTTTGGTTCGCCCACAGTTGTCGTCAATGGCGAGCCATTCTGGGGCTTTGACCGATTTGAGCAAGTCGATAGGTGGTTGGCTTCGGGGGGCTGGTAGCAGGGTTGTCCCGTCCACGCCAGAGCGGACTGACGGCGAGGGGCATCATTCCTACGATGAGGCACGTTGCGGAGAGCTCTCTTCGCACGTAAAAAATCACAGGAGACTCCATGAAACGCCTCACGCGTCGCACACTGATTGAAGGGTTCGCTGCTTTTAGTGCCGGCACAATCCTTCCCGCTGCAGCCCAACAAAATAGGCCAATTAGACTGCTTGTTGGCTTTCCGCCCGGAACGGCGCCAGATACGGTGGCCCGCATCGTGACTCACAAAATGAGCGAAAACATGGGGCAACAGTTCGTTGTCGAAAACGTGGCTGGTGCAGGAGGGATGATTGCTGCCGCGCAGGCGGCGAAGGCAGCTCCCGATGGAAACACGCTGTTCATGAACACCGTTTCCGACATGAGTATTGCGCCCCATATCTACAGCAAGTTGAACTACAGCCCGAAAGACTTTGCTCTTATTAGTCACCTCGTCTACACCGACTTTATCCTGGTAGTCCCGCCTTCTGTGCAAGCGAAGTCAGTGGCCGAATACATCGCTTGGGCCAAGAAGCAAACGCCAATGTTTATGGCGACCTTTGGACCTGGGTCACCTGCACACTTTGGTATCGCCATGTTCGCCAATTCCATTGGTCTGAAGGTCGAGCCAGTGCATTACAAGACTACGGCCGACGCGATGACTGGAGTGCTTAGCGGCGCGGTGCCAGGTCTGTTCGTCACAGCATCACTGGGTGTGCAGTATGTGAAGGACGGAAAGCTGCGAGCGCTAGCAGTTACGTCGCCTTCTCGGCTGGCACAACTGTCTGACGTACCTTCCTTCGCCGAACTCGGTTTCCCCCAAGCTGTTTTTGCAGCTTGGTTTGGTCTAGCCGCACCCTCGGCGACACCGACGTCCGTGCTCGAACGAATTTCTGTTGAAGCTCGCAAAGCGTTGCAGAACGCCGATGTGCGTCAAAAGCTTGAGGCCGCAGGCTTTCGCATCAGCGGGACAAGTAAGGACGAATTTTCGGTCATTGCCCAGAAAGAGTATTCCAGCTGGGGCGACGCAGCGCGCTCCACAGGCTTCCGCGCAGATTAAGTGACCAAGACGATTTGAACCACTATGAGCAATTCACGTTTTCGTCCCGTCCGGACGCTCTCTGACGTTCACGCAATCGAAGCACAGCCGTACGAGCACTTTATGCCTTGGAATGGCCTCTACGAGGCACTTTGTTCAAGTGCTGAGCGATATGGGCATCACCCTGCAATGACTCTACTTGCTGATGACGCTAGCGAGGTAGCCATGTCTTGGAGCTACGCGCAGTTACTTGAGAAAGTGTCTCGCACTGGCAATGCCTTTCGGGCGCTAGCCAAAGGCGCCACTTCTCGAGTTGCCATGTTGTTGCCGGCCATTCCGCAAGCGTATGCCACCTTGTGGGGCGCAGCCTCGGTCGGAACTATCTGCCCCATAAATTACCTACTGCGAAAGGAACACATTGCAGAGCTCCTTCAAGTCGCAGACTGCAATGTCATCGTGGCACTGGGTGTCCATGACCAACTCGACATCAGTAGTAAGGTTCTTGAAGTTTGCCAGGCGTGCCCAAGTATTCAGGAGGTCGTTTGGGTTGGTAGTGTTCCTGAGGGTGCACCAGGCATATCGTTTGATGCGCTGACATCGTCTCAGTCGAGTGTCTTGACTGGTGCATCCTCAGGCGAAGACATTGCTGCACTGTTTCACACCGGCGGCACTACGGGTAGTCCCAAGCTGGCTCAGCATACACACCGCAATCAGCTGCACGCAGCAGCGGGTGCCGCGGGGCACTATGCATTGACATCTTCAGATTGCATCGTCAATGGGATGCCTCTTTTTCACGTGGCAGGAACTATTGTTTTCGGTCTGTCCACTATTTTGACCGGGGGGCACATCGTGTTGCCGACGGCTTTGGGTATGCGCAATCCAGTTGTGGTTCAGAACTACTGGGCTACAGTGGCAAAGACGAAAGCGAGTCTCATCACAGCCACGCCTACCGGCATCGCTACTCTCTTATCTGCATCTCGCAAGGCAGGCGATACAACAGGTGTGCGAGCGCTCCTAACAGGCGGTGCGCCTCTGCCTCCGGAGCTAGCACTTGAATTCGAACGTGAAACTGCCATCCCAGTGCGAAACACATTTGGCATGACCGAATGCTGCGGCGTGGTGAGTATTGAACCTGTCTTGGCACCGCGAAAAAGTGTCTCTTGCGGTCTCCGAATTCCGTTTACTGAGGTACAGATTGCCACCATGAATGGAGTGCCTGTTGCTGAAGGGGCCTCCGGCATCATGCGGTTGCGTGGCCCGAACGTTAGTCCTGGTTACACAGACATGGTTCGTGACTCTGGAACATTCGAGGGCGGTTGGCTTGTCTCGGGCGACCTTGCCCGCATACGCGATGACTGCATTGAGGTAACTGGACGCTCCAAAGACGTCATCATTCGCAACACACACAATATCGACCCTCAGCAAATCGAAGAGGCCTTGCTCAAGCATCCAGGAGTGCTGATGGCGGCTGCAGTGGGCCAGCCTGATGAGTATGCTGGTGAGTTGCCAGTGGCATTTGTTGTTGCGAAGCCGGGCTTTGTTTTGAACTCAGAGGAACTCCTGGCTTTCTCCAGTATGAACATCGCTGAACGCCCAGCGCAGCCCAAGCGCATTGACGTTATTGAAGCGTTGCCTCAGACGGCAGTTGGAAAAATCTACAAACCAGCACTGCGACGCATTGCTCTCGAGCGCTCCATTCAGGAGCGGCTAGTGGACGCAGGCCTAGCCTCTGACTTTTCTGTGAACGCGCGAGATGAGGCTCATGGCCTGTGTGTGGACTTTGTTCTCTCTCGTGGACCGCTATCGCCTTTGACGCAGGAGCGGCTCAAAGCATTGATGCGCTGCTTCTCATATGAATGGAGTATCTCGTCCACAGCGCCTAGTACTCAGTGACGGATAGATAGCCCGAGCCGGACATTGCCAAGAAGGGAGCTATGAGCGACTGCGCCGCAAATCGCCATAAAGCCTACGTTCTAGGGCTAGCCACCGGTCCGTTGCATCATTGAAGAGGGACATCATCTGCTTGCGAAGCCAGATGTGGCGAGAGTCATGATGGTTTCTGCGATGCCAGTGCTGTGTCACGCTGAAAAGTGGAGGCTTCATGGGAAGCGGAACAAGCTCAACCGCTCCGAGTTCTGCAAAGTATGCACCGGTTGCCAGCGGCACCACCGCCATCAGGTCCGTTTCTGCAACGATGGAGGGCAATGTCAAGTGATGAGGCGTCCGCGCGACGACCTCACGCTTGATTCTTTTTGTCTCTAGAAAGCGCTCGAAGAAGTCATTGGTTCGCGATGGGGACATTACTGCAGCATGTCCCAAGCTTGAGAAAGTTCCGATAGTAAAGGGCGAGGCAAGAGCTGGATGTCCTAGCCTGACCATACCAACATAGGTGTGGCTGTAGAGGCGCTGCTGGTAGAAAGCATTACTCCCAATTTCAGGGAAGTAGCCAACCGCGAGGTCAACTCGTCCAGCCTCCATCTCGACGAGCAGTTCTTCTTTTCTATGGGCGCCACTTTGCAGAGTGACCTTCGGTGCAGTCATGCGCAGGGTCGCCAACAGCGTTGGGAGAAATACAACCTCCGCGACGTCAGCCATTGATAGCGAGAAGTGTGCAGACTCCACTGAGGGGTTAAACATCTCCTCATCCAAAACACCAGTCTTGACGCGCGAGAGGATATCTCGTGCGTTTTCTGCCATTTTTGCGGCGCGAGGCGTCGCTTCCATGCCGTTGGTGGTGCGTACGAAAAGAGGGTTCCCGAACCTTTGGCGCAGCTTGGCTAGAGATGAACTCACACCAGATTGGCTCATATCGAGAATTTCCGCAGCACGCGTCACACTGCGCGTCTCATCGAGTGCCACGATGAGCTTTAGCGTGTTGAGGTCAAAATCTAGGTCAATCGATTCCACAGATGCTGTTATGCACAAGCATCGTCTAGGGCGATAGGGGAGTTTCCCGCGTCATTGCCGTAAAAGGCCAGGCTCCGTCGGATGAGCCTATCAATCGCGAACTCCAGAGCGGCCCTGGGTAGACCCACACCATTCATGCCCTCGCGCGAAGCTGTAGGGGAGTCAATGCATGCCGAATACCCAGGCGCCATGCCGTCAAAAGCTAACGGCGAGTACCAAGTTCAATGAGCAATTTGCATCGTCGCTCGATGCGCTGAGATTCCCGCCATGGCGCCGTCTGCAGCTGCAAGCACCACATTGCCCGCCGCCCGGGCCGCATCACCACAGGCGAACACATTGGCGACGGTGGTCTGCTGCATGCTATCGACCTTGATGAAGGCGCCCATCGGGCCGTCCACCAATTCGCAACCAAGTTCCTCCGCCAGTGGGCTTGCCAGATGCGTGCGCGGCTGCGTGAACAGGCCGTTCAGGCGCACTGTTCTTCCGTCCGTCAGCACCACGTCTGCAACGCCGTCGATGCGCGCGACGGGTGTGACCTCTACTGTGGTGCCACGTTGCTTGAACAGCGCCAGTTCTTCTTCGGAAGGCTGGTACGCACCATTCAGAAACAGAGTCGGGCGTCCCCAGTCGGGCAACATGACCGCGTGGTGCTGTGCAAGAGCCGATGTCGCGATGATGCCGATGGGACCGGCGTCGAGTTCGTACCCATGGCAGTAGGGGCAATGGAAGATGCTCCGCCCCCAGCGTTCTGCCAGGCCTGGAACGGGCGGCAGTTCATCGCGAACGCCCAAGGCAAGAACCACCCGTGCTGCCTCGACTTGCTGTGCCGCTACTGAGAACCGGAAACGTCCGTCGTCCAGCCGGCGGGCACCTTCGGCGGTGCCGTCCAACCAACGCACCGTGGGGTAACGTAGCAATTGCTGCCGCGCATTCGCCGCGATGACGGCAGGCGCGACGCCGTCCTGCGACAGATAGCCATGCGAGGTCTCGCCGGCCGCATCCACGAAACGATTGCGCCGTGCGCCGGCGTCGACGACGGTCACATCCCGGCGGGCCCGGGCTAATTGCAGCGCGGCCGAAAGACCGGCATAGCAGCCCCCGATGACAAGAAATTCAGTGCGGTGCATGGTGGCCCTCCAGGAGATAGTGGGTGTGCAAGCCGGCCGCTGTAGTCGATTTGAATCGCGCATAGACACGGCTGTACAGCGCTTCCAAGGTGATGCGGCCAAACTGCTCCAGCAATGCCGCTTCGGCCTGCTGCATCGAGGTCTGCAAAGACTCGTTGACAACTTGGGCCACCAGGCACTCAGGCCGGTCCTCGCGAAATCCAAGCGATACCAGAGGCGGTGCTCCGAGGGCAAGGTGAACATCGCGCAGCGTGACCTGGCCCAACGACGCATCCATCCGCCATCCACCGCCGTGCCCCTTGCCCGACGAGACCAAGCCGGCATCGCGCAGGCCGCCCATTAGCCGTCGCAGAACGACCGGGTTGGTTGCAAGTCCTACGGCCAGTGCATCTGAGGTGATGGCCGTTTCGCTCTGCGCCAGATGAAGAAGGACGTGCAGTGCGTCGGAAAGTTGGCTTGAAATCATGCAACAATCATAGTTGCATGAAATGCCCTTATCAAGCGAATGCCTTGCTAGTCGTTTTTAGCGATGGGCTTTTACGCCTTGCTGGGTGCCTCAGATGGATACGCAGTTGGGTTCCTACTGTGGGTTACCGGGCTTCTAGGTCGCAGTAAATGACGCTCGGGCGCTGCTGCAGAGTCACTGCGCTTGGCGTTTACTCTCCCAACCCCATTTCGCGAAGATGCGTCGACCCTCATCGGACTTCAAGAAGTCTATGAATCCTTGGGCCGCGGGGGACTCCTCCCCTTTGTGCGTCAGCACAATTCCGGTATTTCGGTAGATGCGGTAGGGTTCCTCCACTGGCACTTGGTCGGCTAGTGAGGGGTTGGAGACCTGCCAGATGTTCCAGATGAGCCAAGCATCAATGTCTTTTCGCTCTATCCACTGTTTGCGGGCAGCCGCGCTGTTGTCCGCCTCGGGTAGTACAAGGTTTAGGCGGAACGCCTTCAAAGTTTCAATGTCGCCGGTTCTGCCAGCGACATCTTCCCAAAGACCTGTTTGGCCTGCGCCTGCAACAGCCATGACCTTTATGCCGGGACGCAGCAAGTCCTTAAAGCCCTGAATCTTCTTTGGATTGCCTGGCCGCACAAGAATTGCCGCGGGCCTTAGATATAGCGGCTCCGCTTTGCGTAGGTCAAATGCACCCGGCATTGCCTTGTCAAAGGCGCTCATCATGTTTTCAGCACCGCTGAAGATGATGTCAGCGTCGCCGCGAGCTTTCTCGGACCATTGAGGGGTAGGCCCTGCTGTTACTTGTACGGAAACGCCACGATTTTTCCCATATCGCTCTGCCGCTTCCTTCATTGCAGGTGCAGGCCCGCCAGGGCCATAAACGTAGACGAATTCCGGTTCAATCGCGTTGGCTTGTATAGAGATGGAAAGAGCTAGCGTGGCTGCAATCTGAGGAAGAAGTGACTTGAGCTGAACCATGAATGTTCCTGTGCCAAATGACAGAACCGAGTCACTCCGATGGAGCGCTCCTCTGACATGAGGTGAACACTCTGAAACCTTGCTTTATTCCTTCGTGTGCTGATTTGTTTCTGATAACGCATCTGTAGCGCGGACTGACTATTTGATTGCACGTGCAAGTAGCTCCTTGAATCTGACTTGCAGTGGCAGCACCTTCATGCTGGGTTCAGGCCTCAGATAGGGATAGCTTGAACAATTCGTCTGAGTGACATGCGATGTCGAACTCTCACAAGTGGCCTATGCGCTCAACACTCGAACTAGCGGACTCCCTTCGGCTAACTCGTTTGGCCGCAGCTTCAGCACGTTTTTGAATCTTCGTCTCCGAGGTGGGACAGTCTCTGCTTGCTTCGTCCTTCAGCCAAGCAAGGAATGACTTCAACCTTGGCTTTGAGATGCATTCTTCTCGGTATACGGCGTAGTACGACAATGGCGATAACACTGTCACGTCAGGCAAGAGCCGTATCAGCCTGCCGGACTTGACATCGTCACAGGCCATAACGCTTCGAGCCAGTGCGATGCCCTGGCCGTTCACTGCTGCCTGTAGGACAGCAGCCGAGTTATTGATGCGGTGCCCACGGTTAAGGGGCGCCTTCAGTACTCCCACATGATTGAACCAGGTCTCCCAAGTCACGTAGCCAGAATTGCTGTCTCCGGTCATGTCATGGATGAGGGTGTGCATTAAAAGGTCGGATGGCTCGCGAATGTCTAGTTGCTTGTACATGTCGGGTGAGCAAACAGGGAATACCGCTTCCTCCATCAATTTTTCAGAGGCCAGGCCCGGCCAAATCCCTGCACCATAGCGAACACCGATATCAATGCGCTGGGCTACGAAATCAACAAATCGCTGATTCGTGTCCAGTAGCAGGTCTGTGTCCGGGTCCTGGGCAGAGAAGCTCTCGATTCGCGGCAGTAGCCACTTGGACGCGAAGGCAGGGCTGACCGTGAGAGTCAGCGTATTCTGAGATGCAGATTCCTTGAGCTTAGCCATGCCAACGCTGAGTCTGTCGAACCCCGCGCGGATATCCGGCAGCGCAGCCAATGCAGCGTCAGTTGGAACGATTCGCTGGCGCCCGCTCACGGTTCGGGTGAAGAGCTGAACCTCAAGCCAATCCTCCAGGCTTCGAACGAGCTGCCCCACTGCCGCTGAGCTGACATTGAGTTCCTTGCCTGCAGCAGAAAAGCTCTGATGACGAGCAGAGGCTTCAAAAGCCCTGAGGGCGTTGAGGAAGACGGGGGCGCTCATGGGAAAGAATTTCTTTAATGATTGCAAAGAATATCCCATTTGTCCCGGTTGCGTCGCTAGGGAAAAATCTTGGTCAAACAGCAACTGAAAGCAAGCCCTTGTTCGCGCTTGATGTGGCTTAGGTAGAGAAATTATTTCTTTGATGAAACGCCATTGATTTGGACGCAACCGATTCACAACGGCAGTAGCCATGGTTTATCTGCAAATCACCCTCAAGGTGGGGGCTCAGAACCGTGCAGCCGATGTGTACAGCTGCTGCCGTGAACCGCTCCTGAAAACTGTTTGGAGAGGCTGGTCCACGCAGCTGTTCATCCGACACGTAGACGTCCAGGTTCTGCAAAGCCTTGACAGCGGGGAGCATTCACAGACATACCTGACCAGCGAGCTATTTGATGTGGTCGTGGAACTTTCCTCATCGGTAGATGCCGCTCCTGATGTGCTCATTCTCGATGCCCACTCCGCGCTGTAAGCGACTGAACGACGTATCTGCTACCTCGTCCTGTCCATTTCTGTTTCGATAGTCCACTGACACATGCTAATTAATGCCGACTTTTCCGTACCAGCCCTCGTGACACCCGATGACTACCGATGGGTCGCTTCGCCTCAAGCTGGAGTGGAGCGTGTGATGTTAGACCGCGTCGGCGGAGAAATTGCACGGGCGACCAGCCTGGTCCGCTATGCCGAGGGGTCAATCTTCCCCACCCATCAACACCCAGGTGGCGAGGAAATTCTGGTTCTTGCTGGCACCTTCTCGGACGAGAACGGGGATTACCCCGCAGGTTGGTACCTCCGCAACCCGCCCACATCGACCCACCGACCGCATAGCACTTACGGTGCACTCATTTTTGTGAAGTTGCACCAAATGCTACCGACAGAAGACCGTACCGTCCGGGTTAATTCGATGGATGCAGCCAATTGGAACGTAACTGGTGGGCGAAATATTTGCCCGCTCTTTGAGGGTGGTTCTGAGCTGGTCTACCTCGAAAGGCTCGTCGATATGGCCGTACTAAAGATGCCATCCAAAGACGGCATTGAGGTCTTTGTGGTCTCTGGAATGGTGTCCATGGGCGAGAAGGCCTACAGCAAAGGCAGTTGGATTCGTCTTCCTGAAAACCATCACCAGGCAATTCACTCGATAGGCGCCGCCACAGTTTTTGTGAAGACCGGTCCTTTCCCGATGGCCGAATCCTTGGATGTGCACTGATGAACGAAGCTTCAATCGTCATCGTCGGTGCTGGCCTTAGCGGTCTATATGCGGCATATCTTCTCGAGAAACAGGGCATTCACGACTACGTAATTCTGGAGGCAAGGTCTCGTTTTGGGGGGCGATTGCTGTCTGAGAAATCGGGTGATGCACGCTTTGACCTTGGTGCCACATGGTACTGGCCAGAGGTCCAGCCCAAGCTTGATAGCGTTGTCAGAGAGCTGCGTCTGCGCACTTTCCTGCAGTATGAATCTGGGATGGTTTTGGTCGAGCAGATGCCTGCTGCACCAGCTCGTCGGTTCAACAAAGTGCAGTCTGAATCACTACGGGCATTGCGCATTGAAGGCGGGATGGCTTCGATAGTTGAGCGTCTGGCCGAGCACATACCACCGGAAAAGATACTGACATCTCACTGCGTGCTACGCATCGACCAAGCGGAGCAATCCACCGCACTTGTCGAAGCCATGACGCCTGACGAAGTGGTGTACCGGGTAAGGACCAAGTACGTGCTCCTGGCGGTACCTCCGCGCATAGTCGTTGACCGTATCGCGTTTCAGCCTCCCTTGCCAGCGAGCTTGGCGCGCGACTGGGCCGATTGCCCCACTTGGATGGCGCCTCACGCGAAATATGTCGCTGTTTACCCGCGGCCTTTCTGGCGTGAACAAGGCTTATCTGGCAGCGGGCGTAGCTATAGCGGGCCCATGGTTGAGATTCACGATGCCTCGCCAGAGGATGGGCTCGGTGGAGTCTTTGGGTTTATCGGCATCCCGGCTTCGACACGTCTGAACGTGTCGCCTGAAGAGCTGATTGGATTGTGCCGAGCACAGATGGCTCGTCTATTTGGCATTGAAGCCCTCACGCCTTCCGCCGATTGGTTGAAGGATTGGTCGCAGGACGAATTCACTGCCACCACGGCCGACATAAGTCTCGGTGGTGGACATGCCAATGCTCCAGCAACTTCGCCGAGAAATGACAGTTGGGAAGGCCGAATCTCGGGTATCGCGAGTGAATGGTCTCCAGATTACCCAGGCTATGTCGCGGGAGCGATAGATGCTGCAACCCGTGGGCTGGCTGGCCTGCTGGCAACGCAATGAGCAGTAGTTAATGCCAAGTTCTGAATTGCAAGGAAAGCCCCAAATGAAAGCCACTTACAAGGCGTTCCAAGTCACCAAACCTGGTGTGCTGGAGCTTGTCGAACGCGTACGCCCTGTGCCCGGCTCGGGTGAGGTTCTTCTCGAACTGGAGGTGTGCGGAATCTGTGGTGCGGACGCGGCGGACATCAATGCCAAACGCGAAGTACCGCGGGTGCCTGGTCACGAGGTCATCGGGCGTATCGTCGAAGTCGGCGTAGCTGTCCCGACCATATGGCGGGTAGGCATGCGTGTTGGTGTTGGGCGTCTGGGCGGCCATTGCAACGAGTGCAGCATGTGCCGGCAGGGCCTGTTCCAGCTTTGCCGCAATCAGCAGTCTGTAGGCAGCAGTTGTGATGGTGGGTATGCCGAGATGATGCTTGCCCGAGCAACGGGATTGGTCGCCATTCCTGATGCTCTTAATTCAATCGAAGCGGCGCCATTGCTGTGCGCGGGTCTGGCAACCTTCAATGCTATGCGCAAGTCTGGAGCGCAGGCCGGAGACCTGGTGGCCATCCAAGGCGTTGGCGGGCTAGGTCATCTCGCACTTCAGTACGCGCGAAAGATGGGCTTCAAGGTCGTGGCCGTCGGCCGCGGCGATGACATCGCTGCGGAAGTGAAGGTGCTAGGTGCCCATCACTACATCAACACCAATACAGAGGACCCGGTGGAGTCTCTTCAGGTTATGGGTGGGGCGCAGCTCATATTGACCACCATCACAGATAGCGTTGCAGCCTCAAAGCTCGTATCAGCCCTGGCGCCGCAAGGAAAGCTCCTTGTTGTCGGTGTGGGTCGAGAGCCACTCACGCTTTCCTCTGGTTTCCTTGTCGCAGGTGAGCGAGTCATCGAAGGCTCCATCACCGGCACCCCCTATGACTCTGAGCGAACACTCGACTTCAGTGTGCTCGCTGACGTCCGCCCTTTGATTGAAACCATGCCGCTGGAGCGCGCCCCTGAAGCGTTTGACCGCATGGCATCAGGCCAAGCGAAGTTCCGCATGGTTCTCACCATGGGCCGCTAAGAGAGAAATATGAAGATAAATAGCTCTGTCATCCGTCTCGCGATTGCCCAGGCTCTTTCAGGAGCCAACTCCACGGTCGTGTATTCCACCGGTGCAATCATCGGCCACTTACTCGCACCCCGTCCCGAGCTCGCCACGCTGCCCATCACTATGTTCGTTGTAGGCATGGCCCTAGCGACACTGCCAGCAGGTCAGATTGCCAGACGATATGGTCGTGCGCGAGCGTTTCAGCTTGGCAATCTATGTGGCGTGCTTATGGGCCTGATAGGGGCTCTTGGCATCATTGAGAGCTCCTTCGCACTCTTCTGTTTGGCAACGGTCTTTGGCGGCGCCTATGCCGCAGTGGTGCTGACTTTCCGGTTTGCCGCGGCTGAATGTGTGACGCCGGAGGAGAAGCCTAAGGCATTGTCGACTGTGCTCGCCGGTGGCGTCCTCGCGGGTGTCGTGGGGCCACAAATCGTCAATTCGACGATGAACTCCTGGCCGCCTCATGCCTATAGCTTGACCTACATCTGCTCTGCCATCGTTGCTGTCTTGTCGGCTATGGTCCTCAGTGGTGTGAGTTTCGCGGAAGCCAGACCTAGCAGTACCGCGGTAGTTACTCGTCCGCTCGGCCCCATCCTGAGACAACCGCGCTTCATCGTGGCCTTGATGTGTGGAACGGTCAGCTATCTGCTGATGAACTTTATGATGACGAGCGCGCCCTTGGCAATGGAGCTGTGCAGCATCCCTCGGGCCTACTCGAACATCGGAATTGAGATGCATGTTATCGCGATGTACTTGCCGAGTTTTTTCACCGGAAGTCTTATCAAGCGATACGGTGAAACGAAAATCATCCTACTTGGCTTGGCCTTGACCGCACTTGCTGCTGCCACAGGCCTTGCTGGAGTGACGGTCCAGCACTTTTTGGTTGGCTTAGTACTGCTGGGTTTGGGTTGGAATTTTGGCTTTCTCGGGGCTTCCGCTTTGGTACTGAAGTGCCATGCACCGGAAGACGGGCCTCGTGTCCAGTCCGTCAACGACTTCGTGGTTTTTGGTGCTATGGCTGTCGGTTCCTTCGCATCAGGAAGCTTGTTGACTACTTATGGTTGGGAATGGGTTACAGGTCTGATGCTTCCGCCAGTCGCCATTGCTGCGCTGTCGCTGTTGTGGATGGGTAAGGACCGGAAACCAGGCGGTCGGCGCACAGTTGTTGGATAGGCTGGACGGGATACTTGAGAAAGCTATTTGCCGCACTGCATGAATAGGGTCAATGTAGGTGGGCTCAGTTTGGAAGCGCATGCATCACAAACCGAGTTTGACCATGCTTTTCTACGTTAGCTATTGTGGGTAGACGTAGCGTCCGATGAAGCCAAGGACGAGCTTGTTGTACTCCGAGGGCTTCTCAAAATAGGCGGAATGCCCGGCGTCCTTAATGACGGCCACCGTACTGCCTTTCACTAGTTCTGCGGCTTCGTGCATCGCCAAGACTGGGACTATGGGGTCCTCGCTGCCGACAACGAATAGCGTTGGGCACTTCACCTCAGCTAGCGCGTCCATCGGTAGCAGAGCGTCGGGCTTCATCATGTCGGCCAGCGCCTGACCCCATTGCTCAGGAGGAAGGCTGTGCGTACTCGGATTGAAGTGATTGATTTGGGCGTAGAGCGCCGCCTTTTCCGGCTCGTTCTCGAGAAACCAGCGACCGAGTGAGCGCTGCTCGACAGTGACAGCCTTTTGGGTGACTTGTCGGTCGCGAATCCTTTGCAGCATTCCTGGATGGTCAATCGACAGCGACGTGTCTGACGCAACAAAGCCCGCCACCAATGTGGGGTGTTCCAGAGCCAGGCGCAGGCCAATCATGCCTCCCAGTGACTGACCGACGATGGCTACACGCTCAATCTTCTCTTGCTCCAGAAGCCGCTGAACATCCTGCAGTAGCTGTGGCCACTGGAATTCTTTCAAAGGGGCCACGGAGCGGCCAAAGCAGCGGATATCTGCGGTGATGCAGGTGTATCGCTCGCTGAATGCCGGGAGCTGCTGCCACCATGTGGCTGCGTTGGAGCCTGCTCCGTGCAGAAAGAGCACGGCGGGGCCACTTCCGGCGCGCTCGTAGTAGATAGGGCGACCGTTCGAAACGACGAAAGACATTGCTAAATCCTCAGTTGGCTTTGATATTGAGTGAGTGCACCAGCTTTCCCCAGCGTTCGGTATCAGTGCGCACAAGCTGCGCATACTGCTCTGGAGGTCTCGATAGCGGTGTCAGGCCTTCAAACTCAAAAAGCTTGAGCATTGAAGGGTCAGCGAGTGCGGTATTCATCGCCGCATTCACCTTTTGAATGATGTTGGGGGGCGTTCCCTTTGGGGCGGACAGACCTACCCATGAGCTCATGGTGAGCTCCTTGAAGCCCAGCTCGGCAAACGTGGGCACCGCAGGCACTAGCGGGCTGCGTTGGGGACTTGATACAGCCAGGACTTTGAACTTGCCGCTTTGCACGTAAGTTATTGCAGCATTCGATGGAATGACGGTGACCGGCACAACTCCTGAGAGAACATCCTGCAGCGCCGGCGCTGCACCTCTGTAGGGGACGTGCGTCAGCTTGATTCCTGCTGCACGCTGTAACTGCTCCATGAGCAGATGTCCGGTGCTGCCGGCTCCGGAACTTGCGTAGTCGATTTTTCCGGGCGCTTGCTTGACCTTTACAACAAAGTCCTTGAAGTTGTCGATGCCAGCATCACTGCGCACCACCAACCACTGAAAGCCTTCGCCTATCAAACCAATATGCTCGAAGCTGGTCACGATGTCATAGGGCACGTTTTCGTACATGCTTTGGGAGACCGCAGTTTGAAGGCCAGTCATGGTCAGTGTGTAGCCGTCATGAGCGGCCGATGCTCCGGCTTGTGTTCCCACGATGTTTCCAGCACTAGCCCGGTTCTCTATGACGACGGGTTGCTTCAGCGTCTTGGCCAAGTGCTGCCCCAAAGGGCGGATGGTTCGGTCGTATGGACCGCCTGCTGGGGCCGGAACAATGATTCGAATGGGGCGTGTGGGCCAGTCAGTGGTTTGAGCATTGCCCGAGGTCAGGGCTGCACATGAAAGCACCGCGCATAGCAGTCGAGTCGGCTTGAACATTTGTCTCCTTTGTTTTCTGGACTTGCTGAAACGAGCTTCGGTAAGTCGTTGCTTGGCATTGCCGTACATGGGTAATGTTCATAGCCTTGCTCTTCGTCTCAAATCTCAAGTGCAAATCTTGGGTGGGCTGGCTTGTCGAGCAGCTCTGGATTCGGCTCTTGGTTGGCCGTTCTCAGAATTCTGAGCAGGTAGGTGGACAGCAACAAGTTAATATTCGGCTCATCCCATTAGGATGTCTAATACCTTGCAAGAATCTGCTACTGCGCTCTTAAACCGTCTCCTGGCTCGTGGGAAGTTCCGCCACTTGCAAGTGCTGTTGCGCTTGGGTGAGCTAGGAACCATTCAGCGGACGGCAGATGCCATCGGGCTTACACAATCTGCTGTCACCCAGACTCTTGCTTACCTGGAGGACTTGCTGGGAGTAAAGCTCTTTGAACGCCACGCGCGGGGAGTGCGCCCAACCCCGACCTGCCGCGAATTGCTTCCCGTTGTCCGCCGCTTAATGCTGGGTCTTTCTGAAGGAGCCGAGGCCATCGTGTCAGTGCGACAACGCAGCCTGGGTATCGTCCGCCTAATGGCATCGGCCACGGCGACGCATGGCTTGCTGACTGCGGCGCTGCCTGAATTCGCACGTCGATTTCCGAGCATCCAGGTTCAGCTAAGTGAAGGTGAAGGCGGGGACCAGCTGCTTGCCATCTCGCGAGCAGAGGTGGACTTGGTGATATGCCGCGAACCGGCGGTGATTCCCGAAGAGTGGGAGTTTCATCCTCTCATTGAGGACCGCTTCGCGATAGTTTGCAGGTCGACGCATCCTTTAGCGCACCGACGCCAAGTGCGCTGGACGGATTTGGAGCGCGCTTTGTGGCTGGCTCTGCCGGCAGGGCTCGGAGTGCGTACCAAGTTTGACGCACTGACCGAGCAGCATTTCAAAGTGTCTCCTGCTACCTTCCCTATCGTCACTCAGTCTCTTCCCGTCAACATGAGGCTGCTTGAAGAGTTCGATTTAGTGGCGATTCTTCCTTTGAACCTTGTTCGGCCGCAGCTCGAGTCGGGCGACTTGGTCGAGCTCAAAGTAAAGGAAAGCATGCCCATGAACCCAATCGGCTTGCTGCAGCCAAAGCTTCAGGAGAGCGAGGCTGCGCTACAACTCATGGAGTTCGTTAGGGCTTTCAGCCGCTAGGGGGCTTGTTATCCCGTTTGCGAAGTGGTGCATCGGCTATGTCAGTTGGCTGCGCACAACGAGCCCAGTATCGTCAAAGGCTCGCTGGCAGCCCGCTGGTTCACAACCTATCTTTAGGTGACACGGGATTAGGTGTTGTGTCATTCTGAATCTAGTCCTCCAATGGACTTCTATCGCGAGGCGCTACTCGGTGGCAGATATCACCAATAGGCATGGTCTTCGATTAGGTCGGATGCCTGCATCGGATGAACGAAAGCTGACGGGACTGTCTAGAGCTCTCGTGTGCGGACACTAGAAGCCGAAAATATGTCCTCTCTACCGTGTTTCGGCTCCAAATGTCTCCACGCTCAGCTAAGCATGCTTTCCCGCATCTTTTACCTTTGATATCGGGGTTGGCTATCACATTGGTCCTGTCCGGCTGTACGACTACATCCGTCGTTACATCGCACTCGGACCCGACGCTCCAGCGTCTTCTCGCGCGCTCATGTGCTCGAGCAGCATTTTCAGGCAGCGAGCAGCCTTCCGGCGCAGAAGAGCTTCCGACAGAGCATGGCCCTCGTCCTCAATCATCGAAGGTTCTATCGGAGAGAGCCTTGCGCATTGCGAGTGTTATGAGCGCTTCGGATGCATTGGAGCGCGTCGTTGCACTAAATACGGCCGCACGTGGTGGTGACAACAAGGCTCAGATGGAACTCTTGCTTGCTCGACAGGAGCTGACCGAGCGCACCATGTTGACAATGATGGACGTGTCGAGTGTTCTATCAGAGCTCCATTGTGAAAACGAGAAGGGTGACCTCATTCAGCGCCGCGTGGATGAGCATGTCGCTGACCAGCAGCGTAAATGGACCATCGCAGGCGTTGTAACTGGTGCTGTGACCTCTATCGCTTCAGGTGGCATGGGCTTGTCGCAACTCGATACGCAAGCAAACGTCGTCAATGTTTTAGGTGGAGCGCTGTCCACAGTGACTGGGTTGGGGGCTCTAGCTGATAGTGCATCTGTTTCCTATCGCCCCAACAACCAATTACTTGGTGATATCTACGCGAATCCCGAGAAGTCAAATGCCTATCCCTGGACGGTGTGGAAGTTCCTTACGCGTCGTCCGGATGGCGTAAGCGATGCTGCCGTACAAACAGCACGTGACGCACTCATCGACCAATGGCGTGATGCAGGGTTGCTTGGCAGGCCGGGCTCGGAAACTGAACTGCGCCGAATCGCGTTGGTTTCTGGGAAAGACGGAGTCTATAACTCAGAAGACTTGAGCGCACGCAACGAAATGCTGGACTTGTTGGAGGCAACGGTTTCCTCAATGAACCAAGACATCTCGTTTCTGCTCAATGAGCTGCAGCATGCTGGTTTGGTGAACCAAGGCAGCGTCGCGCCCGAGGCCAGGCGCTAGTCTAGTCAGTTGCTCCGGCTTGCTGCGCTACCAGGACGCTCCAAACGTGTCTTGTAGCTCCTGGAGGGATGCTGCGCTGAGTTCTGAAGGGGGGCATGGAGAGAGGCACATGAGCTTGGCCGTTTCCTCGAGCTCCTCGAGCGTCGCCATGGCCTGCGCAAGAGAGTTGTGCCATACGTTCGGCCCTAGTCTGTCCAGCATCACTGCTCGCAGGTTTAATCCTCTTTGAGCATATTGCGTGATTGCCGATGCGACGTCGTTTGCGGCCGACTCTGCTCCGGGCCGGTGATATCGAATCCATGGGACATGACCTACCTTCATGACAAAGTAGGGAGTTATTGGAGGAATTAGCTCAACGACTTCTGACCTATCTCGTTCGCGTCGTAGTGTCAGGGCCACAAGGTGTGTGCTGTGCGTATGTATGACGCACGTCGCGGCGTTCCCAGTCGCCGCAGTGGTTTCATAGATACGGCGATGCAATGCAATAGTCTTGCTTGCCCGGTCGCCTGCAACCTGTTGTCCATCACTGGTTAGAAGCGCAAGTTGTGATGGTTCGAGATAGCCAAGGCATGCATCGGTGGGAGTGATGAGAAAGCCGCCTCCTTGGTCTTCGTTCAGCCTGACGCTGATGTTTCCCGCAGTGGCATGGACGTAGCCTCGAGCAAAGAGGCTTGCACCGACACGGCAAATCTCGTCGCGCAGTTGCGATTCGGTCATATGAGGTTACCAACCTTGGTAATGCGGGCTGCATTCAAGTGCTGCCGCATGAAGTTGGAGGCTTCCATGCGCTCTCCGCGCACAAGAAGGTCGATGAGTTGCAAGTGCTCTTCACACTGGCGCTGCAACCGGCTGCTGTCGATGACCGTGCCGTATTCCTGCACCCGCCGCATGCGGTTCACATTTCGCAGCGAATCCAAGGCGAAATAATTACCGCAACCCGCTACGACCGTCTCGTGGAAGTGGGTTCCCGCATGAAAGAGCTGTTCGCGCGTGCACTTCTCAATACCGCCTTCCAGCAGCTTGATTTGCTCGCGCCGGCATATCTCAAGCTCGGCTAAGTTCACGGCGTATCCTGGTTCCAAGATGGCCAGCGGTTCTATCATCATCCGAAAGCGGTAGCTCTCGCGATGGGATTCCACGCTTGAGAGAATCGGTCTAAATGCCCAACCTCGCCCGGGCTTCCTTTCGACCAGTCCATCTTTGGACATCTCGTTGAGCACCCGCTGGACCTGGGGCCGTGCCAGCTCATACCGGGCCATGAGGTCCACCTCCGTGACCTCTGGGTCAATCTCCCCATTGATGCGGTCTTTCGCAATCCGCATATAGATGTCCTCGGCGGGCGCCGACGGTTGCAGTCCATTGAGGTCGCCCAACGTTTTCGCGTCCTCGGCCATTTGAAATCCGCGATTCGGGATGGATACCAGCACGCCTGCAGCCTCCAAGTACTGCAGTGCCTTCCTAACAGGTGAGCGGGAAACGCCCAGGGCGTCACATAGTGCCTGCTCGGTCAGCCGATAGCCCTTAGGCATATCCTCACGCTTTGCTCGTTCGAGAATCTGAACTGCCAGCTTCGGAACAAGTGCACTCACATTATCGGAATGTGGCGCGTTTGTGGCTGTGGCAGTCTTCATGGTGTGTCTTTTCAGTGCAGAAGCTCAAAGGCGTGGGTAAAAAAGTCCATTGAGCCAAAGTTACCTGACTTAAGCGCAACGTGAACCCCCTTACCCAGAGCATACGGCGAATGAGCGTGACACCAGGGCACACCGGGTGCAATCTGTGGACCTATGCGCATCTGCGTAATTTCAAGTGCCTGGACGCAGGCGCCAGATGTCTCGCCCCCGGCGACGACCAACTGTCCGACACCACCTTCGACCAGACGCCGAGCGATTTCCGACAGCGTCTTCTCGACGATATGACCTGCCTCCGCTACCCCAAGCTGTTGTTGCACCGCCTTCACGGCCTCGGGTTCCGCCGTTGCATAGAAGAGCAAGGGTGAGCTTGGGTCGCATGTGCTTGCCCATGCCATCGCGCGGGCCACAACATCGTCCCCTCTGGCAAGCTGTAGCGGGTCGACTGCAAACGATGCACCGCCGGTCTGCTTAAAGTGAGTTACCTGTGCATTGGTCGCAACCGAGCAACTGCCGGACACAATGGCCTGTCTTCCGATAGCCGTTGGGAGCGCTGAAGCTTGATTGTCGGGTTGAATTCCGTAGTTCTGGGGGAGTCCGATAGCAACGCCGGAGCCGGCTGTAATGAGTTTGAGGTCTGAGACCGCCAAGCCAATGGTGAGCAAGTCGGCATCGTCGACAGCGTCAACGACTGCAGCCTTCACTCCTTGTTGGCGCATTTCCTGGATGCTATCGCGCATGAACGGCAGACCCTGTCGTACAACTGTGTGGTCTAGCAGTCCGACCTGGCCCGTCATTTGAGCTTGCAAAACCCGCACGAGGTTTGAGTCCGTCATCGGGGTCAGCGGATGCTTGCTCATCCCGGATTCGTGCAGCAGTACATCGCCGACGAACAGGTAGCCTTTGAACACAGTGCGGCCATTTTCAGGAAATGCGGGACACGCAATGGTGAATTCGGTGTCTAGCGCTTGCATCAATGCTTCGATGACCGGCCCGATGTTCCCGTCGGGGGTCGAGTCGAAGGTCGAGCAATACTTGAAGTAGGTTTGCTGTGTGTCCTGTTCTTTAAGCCACTGAAGCGCCTTGAGAGACTGCTCAACAGCCTGCTCGGCAGGTATGGTTCTCGATTTCAACGCGATAACCACCGCGTCGGCATCCGAGGCCAGCGGGGAGGAGGGAACCCCGATGGTTTGAACCACGCGCATTCCCCGGCGGACCAGGTTGTTGGCGAGGTCCGTGGCCCCCGTGAAGTCGTCGGCAATGCATCCAAGGCGCAGCTTGCTCATATCCAGGCTCGCGAAGCTAATTAGATGGTTGCAACGGCTGCCGCCACTGCCGCTGCGAAGGCCTTGCAGCCCATAGAGCCACCAATGTCCGCCGTCCGTGTCTGTGGATTGGCCAATACATGGTCAACTGCTGCCTCCATTGCTCGACCAGCGCGCTTGGCATTTTCATCGCCTTGCTTTTCGCCAATCCAGTTCATCATCATGGCGACAGAGAGAATCATGGACGTGGGGTTGGCCTTGTCCATGCCCGCAATTGTCGGGGCGGAGCCATGCTGGGCTTGAGCGCAGCAGTTGGTGTCGCTCGCCATGATGGAACCTGCTAGCCCTAGGCTTCCGGACAACTCACTGCAGAGGTCCGACAGGATGTCGCCGTAGAAGTTGGTAGCGACCAGAACGTCGAAACGTTCGGGCTCCTTAACCAAATGCGCCGTGGATGCATCCACCAGCAGGTCATCGAGTTTTACTTCCGGGAAATCCTTGGCCACATGGCGAACCGCTTCTAAGAAGAGACCGTCGGTCATATGGAAGCTGTTTGCCTTGTGAATGGCGGTGACACGCTTTTTGCGCGTCATAGCTAGCTCGAACGCTCTACGTGCAATGCGCTCGCTGCAGTGGCGCGTGATTTTGCGAGTCGAAAGGGCCATGTCGGGGCTGGGCATGACTTCCCCCCATCCCTTTGCCATGTTCCGGTCAGGATAAAAGCCCTCTGTGGCCTCGCGCATGATGACCAAGTCCATGGAGCGTCCCTCTCGCATGTTGGACTGCAGGAAAGGTCGTGTACGCGCGGGGCGGACATTGGCATACAGGTCGAGCCCGATGCGATAGGCCGCCGAAACATTGCGTCCACCCTTTTCTGGAGAGGGGTAGTCCGCGTGGGACTGGGTGCCAAGAATGATGCCGTCGTAGGCCTTGGAGCGCTCAAGCAGCTCATCTCGGACGGTCACACCGTACTTTTCAAGGCTGCTGAATCCCAGGTCTTCGTAATCGAGCTCCAGCGAGATGCCAAAGCGCTCGGATGCTGCCTTGAGCACTTGCACGGATGCATCAACGATTTCGGGGCCAATTCCGTCGCAGGGCAGAACGATAAGTTTCATGGTTTTGTCTCCAGTTGCTCTTGTTTAAGAAGTCGCTCTATTGGTTTTGCTCAACGGCGCGTTTGAGCAAGCGCACCGCACTGTCTGGGCTGCTCAAGACAGGACGGCCCGTCTCGGCTTCAAGGGGGGCTCGCATATGGGAAGTTGAAAACTGTCCCAACATGACGACGTCGTGTGTGGAGAAGCGCTTGGCTGCCGCGTTCACAAGACGGTCGTGCTCTTGCGCATGACCGTCTCGCAATGCTGCAAGTGCGCCTGCTGGGCATTCAACATCTAGCGTGAACTCAATGCCTTGCTGCTGTGCCAGCGTCGATAGCTCATCGCGCATGCTTTCAACGGAGGCTGCGAACGTAGAAATCATGCCAATTCGCCCGGGGCGCCCAAGCTTTGCGCAAAGCTGTAGCGCCTCCAAAAACATGGCTTCGTTGGGCTTGAGTGTGGGAACGCGCACTACGGCTGCGGCAGCCTCGATGGCGGGGCCGAAAGCTGAGCATGTGAAGAGGATTCCTTCAGCACCGGACTCCTCCGCGTGCTTTGCAAGCAGCTCGAACCTGTGAATCAGCGCTTGGTTGATTCCTCCTGCCGCTTCCAAATCGGGCGTGAGGCTGTCGTCCATGACGTGCGTTCTCAGCGCAGTTGGCCAAAGCCTTTGGAACGCCTCGTTGATAGGCTCCATCGCCAGAAGGGTTGCATGTATCAAATGTAATTTTCGTGCAATCACTTTCACATTTCTCCGCGATAGGGTTGGTACGAATTGTACTAAGTCACTACTTAAAAACAATTGAGGGAATTCGATAGGTAATTCAAAAAGGAGACAAAGACATGAGCGTGACGAGTAAGCTGTTTACGAAGGTGGCATTGGCTGCGAGCGCTACTTTGCTGATGACCGCGGGAGCTCAGGCACAGACTGCGGCAGGTGAATATCCCTCCAGGACGATTACATTCGTAGTGCCCTATGCGGCGGGCGGAAGTTCGGATGCACGCTCGCGGCAGATAGCCAACAGACTGTCCGTAGCATTCGGTCAATCCGTCATCGTGGAGAACCGGCCAGGTGCTGGTGGCAATATCGGGACCGAGTACATCGCGAGAGCGAAGCCGGATGGCTATGTCGTAGGCCTTGGCAACTTTGCTCCGCTTGCAGTCAATAAGTCGTTGTTTCGAAAGCTGAACTACGACCCCGCAACAGACCTCGTTCCAATCATCATGATTGAGAAGGGGCCGCTGGTTCTCTCCGTGAACAGGGCGTCGCCACACAAGTCGGCCCCAGACCTCATCAAGGCCGCGCAGGCTAAGCCAAACTCTCTGAGCTATGCCTCAGCGGGCATCGGTGGCTCGCACCACCTGGCTGGCGAACTATTTCAGGACAAAGCTCAAATCCAGATGACTCATGTTGCTTACAAGGGAGGCGCTCCGGCAACCAACGACCTGATTGCGGGCAATGTCGACCTCATGTTTGAGTGGATTTTTGCCGCGATGCCTTACACGTCCGGTCCTGAATCCAAGCTGCGTCCCTTGGCCATTACGAGCCAGCAGCGCTCACCCTTGCTCAAGGATGTCCCAACGTTCGAAGAGCTCGGCATCAAGGGGATGGAAATTTCGAACTGGTTCGGAGTGGTTGCTCCAAAAGGGACACCTGCTCCTATCGTCGCAAAGCTCAACGCTGCAATCAACGTAGCGCTCAAAGAGCCAGAAATGATTAAGGCGATTACAAGTCTTGGTGACGAAGTAGTTGGTGGAACTCCAGAGCACTTCGACGCATTCATCAAAGCTGAGACAGCGCGCTGGTCTGCTCTGGTGAAGGCCCACAAGATAAAGCCTGAGTAAGGGAGCTCTGTTGCGGCTCAAGTTGGCTCGGACTTTATGACCTTTCTACGTCATAACTCTGAAGCCGGCTCAAGGCGCAATTGGCCTTGAGGTCAATTCCCACTCAAGGCCGTATCGAAGATGCTGCTTGGGCCAGAGCAGCAGTAGCAATGCTGCTGCTCCACACCAAGCGACGGTAGCGAGGCTTAGCGTCGCAAACAACGACATACGAATCGCCAGCAAATACACAACCGTCAAGTAGACCGCATAGGGGATAAGGGATGCCAAACCAAAAAGCGCGGTGGCGCGCAGGTCGGTCATATTGCGTTCTGTCCCGATGATGTAGTGCGCAATGAGTGCAAAGGTTGGGAACAGCGGCACTAGGCCTGCAATGTAGAAGTTCCGGATATTGGAGACCGCGTGGATGGCTAGGACGGCCACAGCGCCTACGATGCACTTGAGAAGGAGGTCCATGCGTGTTGATGAGAGGTCACGCGAGCAGTGCGGACGCTTTCTTGACTGTCGCGCGTGACAGCTTCGAGGCTTTGGGCACTACTGGTTCCATGACTGCGAGCATAGAACCAGGCAGTGCCCATGGGTTGCATGGGCATCCCAGAGGACTAGCGTTCGCTGTAGAGCACGCCTCCGCGCGACTTGTTGTCGGCCTTTGATTCCACAATTTGGACAACAATTTTGTCCAAAGGAACGCCAAATGACTCTTCCACAGCAGTCGTGATTTTCTGCATCAGTTGCTTCTTCTGCTCGTGGGTTCGTCCTTCGACGGCGTAGACGACGATTTCAGGCATGAAATTCTCCTATACGGTTCAAAAAAAGCCTGCCTCTGAATGATGGCGGGCGAGGTTTGAGATAGCCGGCTGGATGGCGATGAGCTGTTAAAAGCTCTTGCTGTCTACGATGGCAAAGTGCTCAACATGAGGGGGCTGAGCGAAGAACGGGCCAATGATGGCGCGCCAGTTCGCAAAGGCAGGGGATTGTCGGAAGCCAATGGTGTGGTCACCCACAGTCTCCCACTGCACGGTCAGCACGTAACGCCCTTGTGTCTCGACACAAGACAGGATGCTGTGGCCACGATAGCCCGTAGCTCTGGAGAGGACAGTCTCCGCGGCGTGCTTGAGAGCTTGGCCAAACTCTTGGTGCTTGGCAGGTTCTATCTTGAAATCTGCAACTTCAACAATCATTGTCTTTTCCTGTATTACTGACGCCCGACATGCCTCACGCAGTCGGACGCCTGCTGTTTTTCGCAGCGTTCTGGATGCTCAGTTTGTCTTTGCCGCCCAGTACGTGCGGATGTTGCAGAACTCGCGTACACCCGCCGCAGCCAGCTCACGTCCATAGCCTGACTTCTTGGTGCCACCGAAGGGCAAGCGAGCGTCCGAAGCGCTGGCTGCATTGATGAAGGCTGCACCCGATGTGATTTTCTTGGCGACAGCGATGCCACGCGCCGTTGATGCGGTCCAGATGCTCAGAGATAGACCGAACTGGCTCGAATTTGCCAAACGAATCGCGTCAGCATCGTCCTTGGCAATGGCAATGGCTGCGACGGGACCAAACGTTTCTTCATCGAAGACCGCCATGCCTGGGCCAGTGTTCGCGACAACCGTTAGTTCGAAGAAGTAGCCGGGGCCCTCCACCGCATTGCCGCCTGCAAGCAGCTTTGCGCCAGCTGCCACAGATTGTTCCACCTGGCGGGTCAGCGCATCGCGCAGGTCACCTCGTGCAAGAGGCCCCACCTGGGTCGCCGGGTCTGTCGGATTACCTATA
The DNA here is from genome assembly GCF_011752915.1 of Comamonas sp. Tr-654. Lineage (NCBI taxonomy): Bacteria > Pseudomonadati > Pseudomonadota > Betaproteobacteria > Burkholderiales > Comamonadaceae > Comamonas > Comamonas sp. Tr-654. The sequence continues at coordinate 883,847 of NZ_VWWQ01000001.1, read as the reverse complement.
TTCAGAGCTCGAGTGCCCTTCACAAAGAGACGTGTGAACTCCTCGGCTACGCTCTGCGCAACTATGAAGCGCTTCGCGCAGACACAGCTTTGCCCCGCATTGTGAAAACGGGCCTTCACGGCTGCTGCAGCTGCAGTTACCACGTCAGCATCGTCGAGCACGACGAATGCATCAGAGCCACCCAGTTCCAGAACAGACCTCTTCGAGGCACGGCCAGCTGCGGCACCGACAGCCGCTCCAGCGCGGTTCGACCCCGTCAATGTGACAGCGGCGATGCGGTCATCATTGATGAGCCGGTCAATGGTTTGAGGGACTTCAGGCTCTGCCACCACCAGTGTGGTCAGCAGATGCGCAGGTAGTCCGGCATCGGCCATGAGCTGCTCCAGTGCCAGTGCGGAGCCTGTCACATTGGGGGAGTGCTTCAGGAGAATGCCGTTCCCAGCTACGAGGGAGGGAATGGCAAATCGCATGACCTGCCAGACCGGGAAGTTCCAGGGCATCACCGCCAGAACCAAGCCCATAGGTTCGTAGCTCACCCACGCATCGACGCCTTCAATGGAGGCCGGTTCATCCGACAACAGCCGGGTGGCGTTGTCCGCGTAGTAGATAGCAGTGACAGCGGACTTTTCCATCTCCCCGGCAGCCTCAGCCAATGGTTTGCCCATTTCTGTAGTAACCAGAGCGGCAAACTTGTCCTTCTGGGCACGCAGTTGCACTGCCAGTCGGCGCACGGCTGCGACGCGGACTTCCAGAGGCTGCTTGCCCCAAGCGAGCGCTGCGGAATGCGCCAGCTCAACAGCACCGTCCACCTGCTCGGGCGTCCAAGCCTCATAGGTATTCAGTGCCTGACCCGTTGCTGGATTGATGGTGGTGATTACGTTAGTCATTTCACGAATTCCTGATGCCAGGGCAGTCAACTGTCTGGCTGACTGTCCTGGCATGGTTTGACACATCAGATAGCTGCAGCGACACGTTCACCGAAGGCCTTGCAACCGAGCTTGCCGCCGAGGTCGGCAGTGCGGGTTTCTGGGTTCTTCAGGGTCTCGTCGACCGCTGCTTGGATGGCCTCGCCGGCCTTCAGCAGTGCTTCCGAGTTATGGCGCTCGCCCAGCCAAGTCACCAGCATCGCTACCGACAAAATCATCGACACGGGATTGGCCTTGTCCTGGCCCTGGATGTCAGGTGCAGAGCCGTGCTGGGCTTGAGCGCAGCACAGGTCGTCGCCAGCCATGATGGAGCCAGCCAGGCCCAGGCTGCCAGACAATTCGCTGGCAAGGTCCGACAAGATGTCCGCGTAGAAGTTCTCGGCCACCAGAACGTCAAAGCGCTCGGGGTTGCGCACCAGGTGGGCGGTGGATGCGTCGACCAACAGGTCGTCAAACTGGACTTCAGGGAATTCCTTGGCCACGTTGCGAGCGCATTCCAGGAACAGACCATCCGTCATGTGGAAGCTGTTGGCCTTGTGAATGGCTGTCACCTTCTTGCTGCGCTTCATGGCCAGCTCGAACGCGCGGCGGGCGATGCGGTCGCTGCAGTGGCGGGTGATTTTGCGTACGGACAGTGCCATGTCGGGCGAGGGCATCATTTCGCCCCAGCCTTGAGCCATGTTGCGGTCAGGGTAGAAGCCTTCGGTGGCTTCACGCATGATGACCAGGTCCATGGTCTTGCCGGGCTTCATGTTGGACTCGATGAATGGACGTGTGCGGGCAGGACGCACGTTGGCATACAGGTCCAACTTCACACGGAAGGCTGCGGAGATGTTGTGACCGCCCTTTTCGGGACGGGGGTAGTCGGCATGGGACTGTGTGCCCAGGACGATGCCGTCGTAGCCGCGTGCAGCCTGCAGTGTCTCATCGCGCAGCGTGGTGCCGTGCTTCTCGAGCGCCGCGAAGCCGATGTCGTCATAGTCGTAGGAGAAGCCGAGGTCGAACTTCGCGTCAGCTGCCTTCAGCACGCCGATAGCTGCATCAACGATTTCGGGGCCAATGCCGTCGCCGGGGAGAACCAAGAGTTTCATGGGATGTTCCTTTGAAAATTAAGTAAGTTGTTGCTCGGGTATCAGTCGAGCTTGATGTTTGAATCTTTGATGACGCGTTCCCAGCGGGTGGCTTGCGTCTTCATGAAAGTTGCCATTTGCTGGGGTGTTCCGCCCACACGGATGGCTCCGATGCCCTCCAACTGGGTGACCAATGCGGGGTCTTTGAGAACTGTGTTCACTTGAGCGTTAATCCACTGTGCCGCCGTGTCGGGGAAGCCTGCGGGAGCAACGAATCCATACCATGCTGGCACATCGAAGTCTTTCAGCCCTTGCTCAGCAAAGGTGGGGACGTTCGGTAAGCCCTTTAGACGGGAATCCGCTGCGGTGGCCACTGCACGTACTTTTCCGCCCTTCACGAAGGCGAGCGCCGAAGTCGATGTGTCGAACATCATCTGAATTTGGCCACCGATAAGGTCCGTCATTGCCGGTGCGCTTCCTTTGTAGGGCACATGCATCAGGTCGGTCTTGGTCGACAGCTTGAACAGCTCACCGGCCAGATGCACTGAAGTGCCTGCACCGCCAGAGCCAAAGTTCAGCTTTCCAGGGTTGGCTTTCGCTGCGGCAATCAGTCCGGGTACATCCTTGATGGGGGAATTCGCCGGAACGACAAGGACGGAGGGGGCGTTCGCAATGTGTACCACTGGGACGAAGGCGTCCGTCTTGTAGCGCAGGCTCCTGTAGAGATAGGGGTTCACGGAGAGCGTGAACTGACCCAGCAGAAGCGTGTAGCCATCGGGATTGGCCCGCGCTGCCAGCTCATTGCCGATATTGGTTCCGCCGCCAGCGCGGTTGTCGATGATGAATGTCTTCCCAGTTTTCTCGCTGAGTTTGGCCACGATGAGGCGTGCGATGTTGTCGCTGCCGCCGCCCGCCGAGAAGGGAACGATGACAGTGATGGGACGCTCCGGGTAACCCTGGGCAAATGACATGCAGGGTAAGGCAGCAACAGAGGCTACTGCACAGGCTAAGGCAATACGACGGTTCACTTTTTTGTCTCCTAAGGTTAATTGGGCACGCAGGCTTACTTCTTGTTGTGCTCTGCGGAAACGTAGTTGGTCTGGCCGGAGTCGGTCAGCGTGCGTGTGGCATCAACCCGCGCGTAAATCCAAAGAATCTTCATCGGCTCGGTGTCCGACAGGTTGCGGAACCGGTGCGAGAGATTTGGGGGCAACCAGGTGGTGTCCAGTGGCTGCAGGCGAACCGATTCCTGGCCTTCGATGTCCAGCATCGCGTCACCTTCCAGCAGCATCACTGACTCTTCACAGTTGTGGCTGTGAAACGGAATCTCAGTGCTGGGCGAAAACGTCGTGATGCCGTTGATAAACGCCTTGGCACCGCAGGACGGTCCAACCAACGGAATGGTGGCCGCACCGCCGCCGCGTTCGTGGCGGGGCAAATCAGAGGGACGCAGAACCGCTGCTTTTGGGGAAAGAGTTGTCTCTGTCATTGAGGTCTCCGAGGTTGGGGAAGGCGTGGTTGATGGGCTAACTCGACTGGTTTATTTGAATAATAAAATACCAATGGTTGGCTTGTAAACCCACTGGAAGTTCATGGGTATGGTTTTTTTGCTCATCACCTAGTTGGTGATATGGCTATTTCGGTTGATTCGGTGGGTTTTGGTATCAAGCGCCTAAGTTCTCTGAGGCATAAGGTATTTTGGCGTACTAAATACCACTCAATTTTCAGAAATTAGGGTGTTTGTAGGGGTTTTCCCGGTATTTTTTAGATTGTCTGATGGTTTTTAATAAATAAAAAAGACCACTTCTCATGCGCCAATAGAGGCGCGATGAGCACCACAACATCAAAAATCCCTTTAGGAATCCGACTCATGCAGTCCGCAACCATGGAGGCAGGGCGTAGCGAAGCTCTGTCTGACACACGTCAAGCATTACGAGAAAGTGCCATGCGCAAGAACGCATGGAGGCTCCTGCCGCTTCTGACGTTGGCATTCGTTTTCAACTACATCGACCGTACGAGCGTGGGGTTCGCCGCCCTAACGATGAACCAGGACTTGGGCTTGACGGCCACCCAGTTCGGATGGGGCGCGGGCATTCTCTTCGCGGGCTATTGCCTGTTCGAAATGCCGAGCAATCTGGCCATGTACAAGGTTGGGGCGCGGCGCTGGCTGACCCGCATCATGGTGACGTGGGGCCTGGCAGCCGCTGGGACTGCTTTTGTGCAGGGGCCTACCAGCTTCTACGTCTTGCGGTTCCTGTTGGGGGTTGCTGAGGCTGGTTTCTTCCCCGGGGTTACCTTTTTGCTGGCGGCCTGGTTTCCCGCACAGTACCGGGTGCGAGTGCTGGCGTTTTTCATGCTCGGCGTACCTATCTCCTCCATCGTTGCAGGGCCCATGTCAGTCTGGTTGCTCCAACTGGATGGCTTGATGGGAATGCACGGATGGCAATGGATGTTCCTGGTCCAAGGCCTGCCAGCCGTTCTGATTGGATTGGTGCTGCTTGCCAAGCTGCGCGACCATCCGCGAGATGCGGATTGGCTGACTCACGACGAGCGCGAAGAACTGCTGCGGATGCTCGATGAGGAGCCGCGCCATCAACCTAAAAAGGCCCTGTGGGCAGCGCTGAAAGATGGACGGGTCTTGCTGCTGGCGGCCATCCAGTTTGGCTTCGTCCTCGGCTCCTATGGCATTGGAATCTGGCTGCCTCAAATCTTGAAGCAGCACGGTCTCTCGCTGTCGCACATTGGCTATCTGTCGACCATCCCCTACATCGCGGCCGTCATCGGGATGATGGTCTGGGCCCGCATCGTGGACAAATCCGGCAAGCAGGTGATGCACCTTCTGCTGGCCTGTCTGCTGGGGGCAGTGGGATTGGCCGCCTCAACAGTCTCGTCCGGTCTGGCTGCCGAGCTCTTCGGCATCAGCGTCGCTGTGCTGGCGGTGAGCTCGGCTCGAGCGATTTTCTGGACGATTCCCACACGGTTTCTCACAGGCGTTGCCGCGGCAGGAGGTCTGGCCTTCATCAATTCCATCGGGACCATGGGCGGCTTTTTTGGCCCGTACCTGGTGGGCGCCATCAAAGACTACACAGGTTCCTTCAGTGCTGGCATTTGGGCAATGTCCGCGCTCCTCGTCATGTCCGCTGCACTGACGGCATCCCTTTGGAGGCTGGTGCCAAAAGAGTAGTGGTCAGGACAGTGTTGGCGCCCGCCATTCAACAACGACCAAGAAATCATGAGACAAGCACTTTTCAGCCGTAGAGCTATTTTGGAGACAGCAACTATGACGACCATCGCCTCTGTCGCCGGCCTTGCGGGATGCACCACGCTCGCAGCCTCTGGCAAGAGTCATCCGTCGAATGTGTCTACGGACTATGTCAGCGCTCCACGTACGCCGCTTCCCAAAGGCAGCTGCGACTGCCATGTCCACATCTTCGACCCGGGTCGTTTCCCCTATGTGCCTGAGCGTACCTATACGCCGGGTACGGCGACCGTGTCTGACCTGCTGGCCTTTGAAGGCAAGCTCGGCGTCGAGCGAGTGGTGCTGGTTCAGCCCAGTGGCTACGGCACTGACAACCGTTGTCTGGTTGATGCTCTGAAGCAGCTGGGCCCGCAGCGTGCCCGCGGCGTCGCGGTCGTTGATGTGGACAAGGTCTCCGCGGCTGAGATTGAGCAGTTGCACGCGGTAGGTGTTCGTTCGATTCGTCTGAATCTCGAGGTCAAGGGCGAACATAGCTCTGACCGTGCAAAGGCCGCACTTCAGAGCGCTCTGAAAGTGGTCGCTGCAAAGCAGTGGTCTATTCAGATTTACGCCGACCTGAACCTCATTGAGGCACTGGCCGACGTGCTGGCTTCGGCAAAAACTCCCATCGTGCTCGACCACTTCGCGGGACTTAAGGCCGAAAAGGGCTTGAACCAGCCCGGATTTGCCACAGTGTTGAAGCTGCTGCGCAATGGCAATGTCTACGTGAAGCTCTCCGCGCCGTATCGACCCTCGAAGCTGGCTGACTATGCTGATTTGCAGCCCTTTGTTCGTGAGCTGGTCGCCGCAGGTCCTTCCAAGCTGGTCTGGGCCTCGGACTGGCCGCATACGGGCAGCTCTGGCAATCGCAGCGGCGACCTGTCCAAAGTGGAGCCCTTCCGCTCCATCGATAGCGGCAAAGTGTTGGAGCAACTGGCTGGCTGGGTTGGGGATGCTTCAATTTGGAATCGAATCATGGTGCAGAACCCCGCCGCCCTCTATAGCTTCGTCTGAAGTGCTGCGGGATGCTAAATATCGAAATTCACGCGGTAACATCTGAGCATCCCGCAACCGGCAGCGCCGCGGTTTAAACCGGCGCTGCTCACACTTCTCAAAAGCTGCATCAAATGAACCGTGCAAGCCTAGGCGAACAGCTTGCCAACAATGTTGAGCAATGGATTCGGTCAGAGCATATTGCCGAAGGTACGCCTTTGCCCGAGCGCAGCCTGGCTGCGCGCTTTCGTGTGTCCCGCTCGCCGGTGCGTGAAGCGTTCCAAATTCTCGCCGAGCGAGGCCTGATAGCACAAAGGCCAGATGGCGGCTATGCAGTTTCGGAAGTTGCTGAACGCTCTGTCGAGGTCACTCTGCCTCCAGCGGATGAGGATGAGCCTGTTTACCTCATGATTGCCGAGGACCGGCTTGCGGGTAAGCTCCCTGACCGTATGACGGAGAGCGAGCTCATGCGCCGCTATGGCCTGACTCGCACTCAGTTGGCAGAAGTGTTGCGCCGCATCGTTCAAGAGGGCTGGATTGAGCGCCTACCTGGCCATGGATGGCAGTTCCTGCCTGTCTTGACCAATGGCGCCGCCTACGACCAAGGCTATCGTATTCGAATCCTGCTGGAGCCGTCGGGGATTCTAGAGCCGACATACAAATTGGATGAGGAAGCGCTGCGTAAATGCCGCGCAGAGCAGCAGGCGCTGGCCGACGGCGCAGCCGAATGGGCGTCGCCAGCCCAGTTGTTCGATGCGAACTCTCGATTGCACGAGGTCATTGCAAGCGCCTCGGGAAATATCTTCATTCAGGAAACGCTTCGAAGGGTGAATCGTTTGCGTCGTCTCATGGAATACGGCAAGTCGGTGAATCGGACGGCCGCCATTCAGAGGTGCAAAGAACACCTGACTCTTATTGACTTGTTGCTTTCCGACCAGCGGGAGGCTGCAGCTGACTTCATGCGATTGCACCTGCGCGACGCAGCGCGCGAGAAGTCGTCTCGCAAAGCGGCCGAAATAGACGGTAGGAAGTAGTAGGCTAAAGAGCTATTGTCCTGGGCTTCGGAGCCTTGTGGCGGCGACGGGCTGCAGGCCTACCTTGGCAGAAGTTCATTGAAGACCTTGAATACTTGTTCCGCAGTGTCCAAGGTCTTCGCCACTTCAATGTTTGCAGGGTCCAGCATCTCTGCATGTCGGACCAGCCACGCGGCGGGAGCGAAGTGACTGAAGGTCGGCATGTTCGCTGGCAGCACGTTGAAGTACGCCTCCGCCTTTTTCACCAGGCGCGGGGTAGTCGCGGCCGCGTTGAGCTTGTCGACGGTAAGCTTGTTCTTACCCGTCAATCCGTAGGTGGCGTTTACGATGTCTACAAACAGGGCCGGCGTAAACAAGTCTTCAATGTCGGCTTCGGGAACGTCAAGCAGTTCTGCAATCGTATGGAACTGCCCAGCCTTGAGAATCTCCGCTTTGCGAAGGTCGTCGACCTTCCGACGGTCACCTGCAGCCTGGTCAGACAGCACTGCGATGTTCAATTCAGTGCCTGCAAAGAGGGTCGCGAAGGGTCGAATCTTGTCAATGCCACCAGCGGGACACATGGTCCACCGTTCATCAAGACCACTACGCTTCAACTGGCGTAAAGCATCGCTGAGTGCCTGGATGTAGAGGATGTCACCAGGGCCCTCGACCAGAAGGGTGTTCTCTCCGACGAAGAGTGACTGTGTGAGTTCGTAGCCAAGCGCCGCTTGGAGCGGGAACAGCGTGTCCGGGTCATTGGTCAGCACATCGTCTCGAACCTTGGTGCCGATGGGCGTGCGTCGACCACCGCGGCTTATCTGCACGATGTCTTGCACCACTCGCACAGCAGCAAGGTTATGCGCAGGAACCATGAAGGGCGAGTGCGTTGAATAGATGACTTGGTGATAGGGAGCGAGCTTCTCTTCGAAGAACTTCATCAAGTCCGCTTGCGCTTTGCCGTGCAGGGTAAGGCCTGGTTCATCCAGCAAAAGGATGACAGGTTCTCCTGCCTTTTGGACTTGGGCGAACTTGACCAAGAACGAGAAGAACCAAACAAAGCCTGCACTGCGCTCAGAGAACGGCGTATCAACACGGTGCAGTGAATTGAAAATCCTTGCCCGCGCGACCATACCGTCGTTGAACGGAGCGGCATCTCCCGGCATGCCCTTGTCAACGGTGACTTCAACCGACAGGTCCGGATTCTGGGTCCAATATTCCAGTATCTGGTCAGTGATGCGGTTCGAGGCCGACTGCAAAACAGCGTTGTATGACTCGAAGGTCTGCTGATTTGTCACCTTCTCAAGGGAGATGCCGGCGTACTGCAGGAACTCGAGAAAGAGCTTCTTGCCTTGGTTTGCTGAGGTGTTCAACTGGTCTGCGCTCAGCTGTTGCAGTAAATCTAAGCGAACAGCTCCGTCCATGCGGTCGTATGACGAGACGTACATGAACTTTGGCAGCTTGCTGCGAATATATGCCTGCATCCAGGTAGTGACCGAAACATTGGTGCTGAGCCATTTTTTTAGTTCAGCAAGGCCGCCGGACACCTCCCTGTCCTTCAGGGCTTCCAAAACCATGGTTGAGGTCTTGCATTCCGCTAGAGACGAAATTTCTTCCTCTGCCAAGCTATATGTCTCATAAAGATGAGGAAGCACTACATCAAATTTCGGACTGACAGATATAGCGGTATCTTTTTCGTAGCTGCGCAAAATCTGCACAGTGGGCAGGATGCAGCCCTCGCCAAAGGACTCTTCTATTTCAGCAATTTCGGCCTCATCAAGCTCCCATTCGGTTGCTATGGCTACGGCGGGATTGTCTTTAGGATGACGCTCATCGTACTGAGTGAGATAGCGCCTTGGATAGTCACGCTCTTTATCAAACTTCGCAGGAGTCAAGGGGTGGGGATTTAATGCGGCAAGTGCAGAAAGCAGCGCGCTTTTCCCGGCCTCGTTTTTCCCGACCAAGCAGACAACTTGGTCAATGTCAAAAGCTTCGCTGTCCTCGATGGAACGGAAGTTAGTAACTCGCACATTTCGAAGTTTCATCTACCTGCATCCTCTTAAGGGTGTTGATGAGCTGGCGCGTTGACAGTCTACCTATGTGGTTACGTAATTAACATCATCGAAGTCCAGGCTGTTGATTACGCGCGGAGCGCGACCGCATTACCGCTCGCTGTATAAGGCCATCGCTTGCCTCGTATGCGTGCTCACCTTCACTGCAATCAAAGCGAGACTTGCTGTCTATAGCGCTGAAGGGCGGCAGTGCGCTCACTTACGGAAATGGCCCATGCCTTCGCCACTTGTGCACATCAGTCCAATCGATAAACATCACTTTAAGAACGCTTGGTTAAGATGTAACTGTATATTTTTAAAATTTGAACGACTATTTCTCATCGTCTGGGAGGCGCGGTAGGGATGGCACGACGTGGTAATGGAATGCGACTGCTTGTGGGAGTTGCTAAAGCTTTAGACCGTGCGGCAAAAGAAGCGGAGCGCAACCGGCAACGACAGCAACGTGAAATTGAACGACAGCGCATGGCTTCGGAACGTGCCGAAGAGAAGAGGCGTAGAGAAGATGAGCGGGAGCGTGAACGTAGATTCCGTGAGCATCAAAGGGCAAACAATGAACGTGCACGTGAGGAGGCGCGCCTGCGTCAAGCACAGGAGAAAGAGGCACTCCGCCTAGAAAAGGACGCTATTCGCCAAGAGAAGGATGCCGAAAAACGCAAACTCCTTGAAGCAAAAGCTGCTGAGCGGCAGCGGTTGGAAGACGAGCGCGACCGCATTCAGCAAGCCAAGTTGGCTCTAGAGGCCGAACTTGAAGAAGCGGAGGCGTGCTTCAAAGAGCGTTGTGAGGAGCGCAGAGAGCTACGCCTGCAGTACGTTAGAAATCTCTTGAGCTAGAAAATATGAGTGAAACAATTTTCGCCGGAATGGCTGCCCTCCTGGCCGTGGTCATTGTCGCAGTGCAAAGATTTCGGTTTAGCAAAAAATACGCTGGCTACAAAAGTATTCAAGATGCTATCGAGCAGGAATCAAACAGGCTTAGCTCGCTCAAGCGTGAGCTGGAAGCTACTGTTGGCAAGGTAAAAGACGAGGAATCTAAAGCCGTCGCCGCAATTGAATTGAAGAATGCAGCGAGAACGGAGCTTGTAGTTGTCGAGGATTTGACGCAGCAAGCGCGTACTGCGTCAGCTGAGGTCAACAATGAACTAGCCACAGTCAAAGCTGACTTGGCTGCGCATCAACGTGTACGGCAGAGCTTGAATGCGGTTGTACTTCAACTCACACAGGAGAAATCTTCTCTTGAGGCGCGACTCTCACATTTGCTAAATCTTGAGACGCGTGAGCAGTCACTACATGCAGACCTGAGGGTGCTCGAGACGAAGCTCCAAAGTGAACAGCTTCAGTACGAGGGTGCTCAACAACAACTGAATGCTCAGTTGGCACAGACCGAGTCCAAGCTTAAGAAGGCTGAGGCGGAACTCTCCAAGCTGATGGGGCGCCTGGACCTGTACTCTCGCATCGATGAGTACACGGAGGTCGGGCACTTCGAGATGCCGAGTTACCTCTATGACACGTCTGCACGCTACCAATCTGAAATCAAAGAGGTTAGAGACCAGCAACGTAAACTCATTCGAGAGAAGCAGGCCATCACCTATCCGGACGACGTGATACTTGGCGCAAGCAAGCCGCTAGATAAGAAGATTCTCGATGGCCAAGTTCAATTGATGCTCAGCGCTTTTAACGTCGAGTGTGATTTGCTGATTGAGAAGGTCAATCCATCGAACTTGAGCCGTACGCTTGAGCAGATAGAAAAAAAGGCCGAGGCTCTCGAAAAGAGCTGCAGCACACTACGGTGTGGATTCAATATCGACTATGTCGAGCTGAAGTTCGAAGAATGCAAATTCCAGTTCGAACATGTCCTTAAGAAAAAGGATGAGCAAGACGCTCAGCGCATGATTCGGGAACAAATGCGGGAAGAAGTACGAGTCCAAAAGCAGTACGAGGATGCAATCCGGGACGCAGAAAGAGAAGAGCTGAAATTTACTCGTCTCTTGGAGAAGGCTCGTGAGCATTTAGCGCAGGAGTCTGAGCAGGAGCGTGCTCTATCAATGGCGAAAATCCACGTCCTTGAGGAACAGCTTAAGGAGGCGCAAGAGCGCAGCATCCGCGCAAAAAGTATGGCGGAGCAAACGCGTCGAGGGTTCGTGTATGTCATCTCGAACATCGGCGCGTTTGGCGAAGGGGTCTACAAAATCGGGCTTACACGCCGTTTGGACCCGCAGGAACGAGTGGATGAGCTGAGCAGTGCCTCCGTGCCATTTCCATTTGATGTCCACGCTATGTGCTACTCCGAGGACGCTCCCGCTTTGGAACATGCGCTTCACAAGAGGTTCAGCGACCATCGTGTGAATGCGGTCAACTTCAGAAAAGAATTCTTCCGGGTTCATCTCGATGACATTCAGGCCGCCATCGAGGACATGGTCGGCAATGAAGTGGAGTTCTTGGTGACAGCCAAAGCCGAGGACTATTTCCAGTCAAAGCGTCTAATGACCGCTTAACTACCTTGCATCTATCGTCGTATGTCTCGGGGCCTTCCATTCATAGGCCTTCGCCATGGCGTTAGCGAATTTCGGTCGTCTTGGTTTTGCGGCATGTTGGGTGTCCGATGGACTGGAGGAGGGCGTTCAAGCTACGTCTCATGGTCTCCCTGTCTTCGCTCAACCTAGCTTTGACGAAGAACGTAGCGCTGCTACGTCGTCTACGAAAATGGGCCTCGAACCTTTGGAGGTTGTAGCCATGTTGCTTCGTCACTGCTGGTGGTGCATTGCGTGCATGACTACCAGTGCCTGAAAGCTATCGCTGATGCACGCTTTGTACCGATGGAGACAATAGCTTCCCCTAATGTAAAGATGCTGTAAGGCGTTTCGGCTCAGCCGCTCCTGCCAAGATAATTCGTGCACGAGGAAATTTATCTGTCGTTTAACGAATATGACCCAAACACTGAAAGAACTCGAGGCTTCGCTGGCTGCTCTCGACGCAAAAATCACGTCCGCTCGGAAGGCAGAATCGGCAGAAGCCCTGAACAAAATACACGAACTCGTGGGGCAGTTTGGCTTCACCGTGCAGCAACTTTTCCCCATCGGCTCTTCAGAAAAGAAGAAGAGAGAGCCCAAGTACAGAGATGCTGACTCCGGCGCCACATGGACCGGAATTGGTAAGCCTCCGTCCTGGATTGCAGGCAAAAATCGCGAGGACTTCGAAATCGTTCAGCGCTCTCAATCACAAGGTCCGTTCTTGGCTGAAATGGCTGCTGCGGCAGGTCGCAATCGCGCCTAAATGGCCATTTCCTTCCAATGTCTGGCCGACTTGAGCATCAACTTACGGATGCATTGACGGACGTTGAAGTGAGCGAAGGGTCCCAAAGCAGAGGACCGGGACTGGCTATACTGGTGAGAAGAGCCGCTCGCCGGCTCGCCCGCCCACACTGGCTAAGTCGTTCGCGACAGCGTGAATTCTTCTTTGAGTCCTGGTTTTGACCTGTGGTCACTACGGCTCGATGTGTGGGCGCGTCGTTCCATGGTGACCCTGGAGTTGAACCATGGCTACCCCTCTCACTCCTGCTCAAGTCGAGCAGCTGAAGCGCCTTGCGAAGAAGCTGGCACGCGAACAGTCCATCCCCCTGCATGAAGCTCAGCGACGCTTGGCCGCTGAGAATGGCTATGAAAACTGGTCGCTGCTGCACAAGCGCAGCGTGAGTACGCACAAAGGTGTACTTTTAGTCCGCGCTGTACCCCTTGCAGCATCTGAGACACCAGAGCTTCCCGTCATTGTGACTGGTGGCCTAAATCGCGAGTACCTACACGGTGACCAACATGAAGTCCACCTGAATCGATTCTTCTGCCGAAGCTGCGATGAGTTTGTTGCTCCTGAACATTTCTTTGAGCACCATGACCGGCAAGAGACACTTGGGCGTGCGCTTGACGCCCTGACGCTATGGCATCTTCCTTCGAACGAGAATGCCGAGATGCGGCCAGACAATGCCCACAACATTCTGGAAGACGATGCACGCCGAGAAGAAATCGCCTTTCAGCATTCACGTGGGGCATTCCATCGTTGGCTTGAGCGGCACAAGGGGAAACGCTCACGAATCGGCGATTTGGCGGTTGACGTTCTCGGAGATAAAAAATTTCCCGTAGCGGTCAAGTCCGTCGAAGAGGCTGTTTCCTACCTGCACTCTCGCTTTGCATCTGATGGGGCAGTAAAAGCGATGCAGCAGGCCTGGCGGCAGTTTGAGACAGTAAAAAGTGCCTGACTTGAAGACCTTCGCTGACTGAGTAGAAGTGCGCTATTTTTAGGTGCCAGGACTTAGCGCACTAATCTCAACACTATGTCTTTGGTACTTGGTCGGGAAGGTCGTGTGCACCACCTTCGGTGATGCCAAGGCACCATGTCCGGTGAAGCGGGTCAAACGGCAATTCCGGGCGCAGCGGCCGCGCCAGCTTTGGTCAGCGACTTTATGCACGTTTCGACCTGGCAGGGGTGGCTGTAAGTGGACTTCGTCATCAACGTGTTTGCCTGGCGCATCGTCGGCTTGCGAGTGAGCAGTTAATGTGGACTGACTTCGTGGCTGGAGCAAGCGCTATTCTTTAATCCACTCATGCGAATTAGACCAAGCGCCCACTCGAGAACAATTTCGAAATTTAATAAACAGGATTGTCGCCTCTCCGAATTTTAAGAACAGAGGCGTTTCTTCCAATTTATGATGAACAAGTAACCATTAGTAATAGCGCGTCAAGGACGACTTCCATGACGTGCGACTTGCAAAAATTGAATTTCACCGGAGGCTGTTTTGAGCCTGAAGCTAACGAGCGGTCTTATTTTTTTAGCTGTTACGGCATTGTCCGCATGCAATGAATCGGCCGCACCCGCGGATGTGGCCACAACAACAGCAGAACTTGCTCGCCTCAAATCTGAGAACGAAACACTCAAAACAGACAAGCAGAAGCTCCAAAGACAAGTCGAAGAGTTGCAGCAAACACCTGAGGCGCTCTTAACAAAGGTAAAGGCGCTGATTGCCTCGGGCGACCTAGGCCAGACGACGCCCTTGCTCGAAACGATGAGGACTCGCTTCGGTGACACACCGCAGCTAAAAGTTGCAACTACCGCGGTGGCTCAGGCGCAGGCGGAATCTGAGCGGAAGCAGGCTCTTGCCGAAGAGCTGGAAGCCCGCGGCTTCTACGCAATCAAGCCCACGATGTCTCCGGTGATTGGCAACAACACGCTCAAAGTGGAGTCCTTGAAGCTAGCAAACACTTGGACGTTCGACAGCCGCAACGATGGTGAATATCACTATCGCGACGCCGAGAAGGGCAGCTCCTATCTCCTGATGAATGTGACCGTTCAGAGCACCGACAAGGACCCCATGCTGCCTGAGGTGGCGGTCTACACCATCGATGGCAAAGAAATGACTCGTGTCGGCGCCTTCAGCTATGAGTTTCGTCGCTGGCAGTCGTATGGGACGTTCATTGGCCTCTATCACGACTTCAAGAACGACTTCGCTCGTGCGTCTGCCGTTCCTTTTAATGCGGCGGCATCTGTCACTAACGTCTATGCCAAGAAGCCCTTCGCCGTCGTGGCCTCCGGAAAAAATTGTTATGAGCGCGGCGACGCCATTGGCCAGCCTAACGTTCGTTACACCATCGGAGTCGAGTGCTTAAGCAAGACTGTCTTGACCATTGATGACTTCAAGTCAGGTGGCTTCCAGGTCGTGTCATTTTTCAATAAGCCTAAAGGAGTCTGACATGCGCCTAATTTGGAAAGCAAGCGCTGCAGTAGTATTCGTAGTAGCCAGCGTTGCTGGATGGAATCATGTGAGTGTGAATGGCCCGGTGGCGAAGCGCTTGGCTCAGACTCCAGCCAACGAAAGGCTCAACGTACTGGCGTATCACCAGTATGCGGTGCTCCCGTCTGTTCTGGTGCTAGACCTGCGAAAAGTTGGCGAAGATGCTTCTGCCGCAGATTCCATCCGGGTGCTGTTGCAAAGTGCAGAGGCTCTCAAGGATAAGAAGTTTGAAAGGGTGGTTCTGGCTCACCGAGGCAAACAGAAGCTCCAGCTTGAAGGCGACTATTTCAAAAAGATTGGTGAGGAATTTGAGTTCCAGAATCCGGTCTATACCATGCGAACTCTGCCTGAAAACGTCCAACACCTGGACGGTACCCCGGCTTACGGAACATGGACCGGAGGAGTCCTTGGTGTTCTAGGCAAGCAAATGGAGGACCTGATGTCTTTCTCTAAAGACTGGTATCTCCAAGATTTGATTGATGCAGCTGCAAAGAAGTAACGTGGCCGTCCCCAGCTAACCATGTCGGGAGTCAAGGGGATTTGTGCAACGAGGACGAGCAGTTGGCGCAACTGTTACCTATGGTCAGAAGGATAGTCTTAGACGACCTAGCGTCCTCTTCTGGAATCAATCTCCGGGTGCATGGGAACCGCGAAATCCAAGTATTTACCCTTGCTTTTGAGCGTTGGTGAACAAAAGGCTTGGCGGATAAGACTCGGCTGCATGCGCATCCGCGCGTGGTGGTCATTGGTGGTGCCGGCTGCAGCACCGAGGTCGGCATCCCCGACTATCGTGACCGCAACGGGCAGTGGAAGCGTCCGCAGCCCGTGACCTATCAGGCCTTCATGGGCGACGCGCTGATGCGTCAGCGCTACTGGGCGCGATCCATGCTGGGCTGGCGCGTGATGGGCCAGGCGCGGCCCGGTGCTGCCCATCAGGCGCTGGCGCGGCTGGAGCAGCAAGGTCGGCTGGAGCTGCTGATTACCCAGAATGTCGATGGCCTGCATGATGCGGCCGGCAGTCTGAACATCGTGGACCTGCATGGTCGCATCGACACCGTGCGCTGCATGGATTGCGAGAGGCGTTCTGCCCGCGCCGATCTGCAGGTGCGGCTGCTGGCGCTGAACCCGGCCTGGGCCGAACTGTATGCGGCTCCTGCCCCTGATGGCGACGCCGATCTGCAAGGGCAGGACTTCAGCCGCTTTGTCGTGCCGGCCTGCCCGCATTGCGGCACGGGCCTGATTAAGCCCGATGTGGTGTTCTTCGGTGAAACCGTGCCGCGTGAGCGTGTGCAGGCCTGCATGGCTGCCGTCGCCAGGGCCGATGCTCTGCTGATCGCCGGCTCTTCGTTGATGGTGTATTCGGGCTACCGCTTTGTGCTGGCAGCACATGAGCAGGGCAAGTCCGTTGTGGCCATCAATCAGGGGGTGACGCGAGCCGATGCATTGCTGGATTTCAAGCTCGAGGCCGATGTGGGGCAGGTCTTGACGAGCCTGAGTCTCTAGCCGCTCCTGCAAGGGGATCAGCCCGGGGCGATCCGCACCCGATGGGCATTCGCCCCGGACTCCGTCGTGATCCGCACAGGCAGAAAGCGCTGAATCACCGCGAAGTTGCTCAGCGCGTGGGGCGTCAGCTCCGTACAGCTGTAGCTGGCGGGCTGCCCGCGCAAATGCACGGCCAGCGCCAGCGGCAGCACCCACTGGTCAGCCAGGTGCGGGCCGAGTGCGCCGTCGCTGCTTTGGTAGCGGCGCATTT
The DNA here is from genome assembly GCF_011752915.1 of Comamonas sp. Tr-654. NCBI lineage: Bacteria > Pseudomonadati > Pseudomonadota > Betaproteobacteria > Burkholderiales > Comamonadaceae > Comamonas > Comamonas sp. Tr-654. Next base: position 867,009 of record NZ_VWWQ01000001.1, on the reverse strand, counting down.
CCTGCGCCAGCTGGGTGGCCACGGTTTCGGCGGTTACGCCTTTTTCGCCAAATTCGGTAAAGACCTCGGTCACCTGCTCGTGCACCAGCGTGCCCAGCAGCGCATTGCCGGGACCCTCGTTCTGGCGCACGCCAGCTTGGCGCAGCTGCCCGGGTTGCCAGTCCATGAGGGCGGCCAGCTTGTTGAGTTCGCGCCGGGCAATTGACGAAGGCAGGGCCGGAGCCAGGCAGTCCGCATATGACTCGAGAGCACTGCCGCGCTCGTTGAGGTCAAAAGGAGTCAGCACCTCTCTGGCACCGCCGATCACGGCCTCGAACTCGCCGCCTCCGGCAGGGTAGAAGCCGTGGCGCTGCAGTGTCAGCTGCACAGGCGCGCCAAGGCGGCGCAGCAGCGGCGCATAGCTGCGCTCAAGGAAGTGGAAGGGGGGAGCCATGGGGTTGTGCGTGCCGCCCCTGAGCTGGATACGGCTTTCGCCAGCAGCCAGCATCAGCGCGGGCCACACCGTCTGCAGCACCAGGGTGCAACTGCCGGCCGAGCCCACATTGAATGCGTAGCTGCCGACGCGCACGGCGCCGGGCGTGAACTGCAGTGCCTGCGAATTCAGCTCCGCGCCTTCCACCTGGGCGCTGCTGATTTCGGTGGCTGCGTGAACACAGGTCAGGTGCTGGCGCATCAGCCCGGGCTTGGAGCGGCCCGCGCGGATCTGGGTCAGGGCAAAAGCGTGGCCTGTGCACATGGACAGGGTCAAGGCGCTGCGCAGTATCTGGCCGCCGCCTTCGCCCTGGGAGCCGTCGATTTCTATCATTGTTCTATTCCTCTTGTTCTTGATTTTTTCTTGGTTATTGGGGGCTGAAGCGCGTTACGGCCTCCAGCAAAAACGCATCGGTGGCTTGCATCGTTTCGGCGCTCAATGGCTTGGCCTGTGGCGCATATTGTTCGGCCAGGGCCAGCTCGGTCTGCAGAAATTCCTGTATGCGAGGCCAGGGGGCGCTGGTGGCCGCCTCGCCAGCGCGCATCTTGACCGTCAGCAAGGCATTGAGTTCGCTCAGCAGGTCGGCATCATGCAGCAGCGCCGTCGCCAGCTCGGCAAAGCGCATGGGCGGCACGCCGCCGATCTCGCGTATCCAGCGCGCGGCCAGCAGGGGGCGCAGTGCGTAAAAGTATTTTTTGTACTTCACGACTTCGCTGTCCGGACGCAAGTGGTTCTTCATGGTCTTGCGCGCCATGGACAGATAGTGGTGGTAGCTGCGCACTGGCGAAAAGCTCTGCAGCGCCAGCTCGTGTAGGCGCTTGACCCAGGCGGTTTCGCTGCAATAGACCACGGGCGAGCGCAGCCACTCCAGCAGCACCGGATTGGAGGCCTGCATCAGCTGCAGAGCCTTGCGCAGTTCCCAGCCGCTCACGTCCAGCTCGGCGCTCACAGGCAGCTCGATCACATCGCGGCCCGCGCGGGTGCGCAGATACCAGGGCAGGCGCGGCACATAGACAAAGCGCACGTCATAGTCGCTGTCGGGCGAAGCAAAGCCCCAGCCGCGGCTGCCTGATTCGCAGGCAAACAGTACCTTCACATCGTGTTCGCGCTCGAGTGCCTTGAGCTGGGCTTGCACGGCGCTGCGCATGGCATCGGATATCGGGTGTGCACTTAGCACGCTCTCTTGGGGTTTGAATTCTTGTTCAACGGTTTGCATGATGGTTCTCGTTCTTTTACAGGCAGCGAGAACCCATGCTCCCGCTGCATTTGCTAACCCTTGACGCAGATCACCTGCTTGAGGGTATGGACCACTTCCACCAGGTCCTTCTGGGCGGCCATGACGGCGTCGATGTCCTTGTAGGCCATGGGGATCTCGTCGATCACGCCCTCGTCCTTGCGGCATTCCACGCCTTCGGTGGCCTTGATCTGGTCAGCCACCGAGTACAGCTTTTTGGCCTTGGTGCGGCTCATTACGCGGCCCGCGCCGTGGCTGCAGCTTTCAAAGCTCTCGGGGTTGCCCAGGCCGCGCACGATATAGCTGCGCGCGCCCATGCTGCCGGGGATGATGCCCATCTCGCCGCGCCTGGCGCTCACGGCGCCCTTGCGGGTGACGAACACATCCTCGCCGAAGTGATGCTCCTTTTGCACATAGTTGTGGTGGCAGTTCACGGCCTCCACATGGGACTCGAAAGGCTTGGCAATCACCTGGCGCACGGTGGCGATCAGGTTGGCCATCATCACTTCGCGGTTGCTCATGGCGAACTTCTGCGCCCAGGAAACTGCGCGCACATAGTCGCCAAAGTAGCGGGCCCCTTCTTCGAGGTAGGCCAGGTCCTGGTCGGGCAGATTGCGCTGGTGCAGCTCGGCATCCTTCTTGGCCAGCTCGATGAAATGGTTGCCGATGGCATTGCCCACGCCACGCGAGCCCGAGTGCAGCATGAACCAGACAAAGCCCAGTTCGTCCAGGCACACTTCCACGAAGTGATTGCCGCTACCCAGAGTTCCCAGGTGCTTGCGGTTATTGGTCTTTTCGAGCCTCGGGTGCAGCTCGCACAGCGCGTCGAACTCGTCCACCAGCGTGGCCCATTTCTGGTCCACCAGATCGGGAGGGTTCTCCCAGGCGCCAGGATCACGGCCACGGCTTTTGGGTGCCGACCCATGAGGCACGGCTTTCTCAATGGCCGAGCGCAGCGTAGTCAGGCTGTCGGGCAGGTCTTCGGCGCGCAGCGTGGTCTTGGCGGCCATCATGCCGCAGCCGATATCCACGCCGACGGCAGCAGGGATGATGGCCTTGACGGTGGGAATCACCGAGCCGATGGTGGCGCCAATGCCGAGGTGCACATCGGGCATGGCGGCGATATGCTTGAAGACAATGGGCAGACGCGCGGCGTTGGCCAGCTGTTGCCGGGCCTCGGCTTCCACGGGCACACCCTTGGTCCACATCTTGACGGGTACGCCGCCAGCGACTTCCAGTAGTTGGTAATTGTGTTCGGACATCTTGATTTCCTTTGGCACTTACGCAAACAAGAATGCAACAACGGGCTGCCTGCTGATGCAGTCGTCTTGCCTGAACCCGTTTTGCCTAAGTTGTTTCCTTGTTGTTCATGTCATGGATGGCGGTCTTGCAGCGACAAGAGTTGGTGAAACATCGTGCTCTACCAGGCTGAGCTACAACAGCTTTGCAACTGTTGGCGGGATTCGAACCCGCGACCACGAGATTAAAAGTCTGTAGTTCCACCGGCATTCGCTGCAGGGCAGCCAAACCGAAATTTCAATGGGACTCACGCTTGCGCAAGTCCTGTTCAAAAAAGGCGGCGCGACGAGAGAAGCAAGACATAGCCATGACCGGTTTCCCGGCTGGGGAATCGAACCCCGGCAACCGATGTAGTCCTGCTGGCATTCGCGCCAAACTCAAACCATGGTGATGAATGCCTTGCTGCGACAAGGGTTGGGTGAAACATAACCCGCGCTGTACCTTTGGCTACTGCTCGATGATCTTTCGATCCGACGAGGCGGGCAGGAATCGAACCTGCAATCCGGGCTCCCATGTAGTTCCACCGGCATTCGCAGCCAGTCATTCAAACCGTTCAACTTCATCCGGGACATCTGCTGCGGGCGACAAGGGGTTGGTGAGACGGGACAGTTTGGATATGTAGTCCCACCAGCATTCGCCAGCAACAGATGATCACTTCAACTGCGAGCTGCTAACACGAACCTTGATACGTCGTTGCTCAGCCTGGTCGTACTTTTGTACTGCCTGCGTCTAAGCGCCTCGTCTCAAATGCAAACCTTTGGTTTGCTGGGCCGTGCTATCAGCTCTCACTGGGACTCGAGAGAGATCTTCTCGATCTCGCCCACCCAGTGCTCGGCGCCAAGTCTGCCTTCGGCAAAACTTGCCACCACATCGAATACCGCATCGCTGAAGCCGCCGACATTCAGAATGTCGTCACGCTCCATGGCCTGCGTCGTGCCATAGGGCTGGATGTCGATGCAGACCAGCCGCGCGTCGGGGTTGCGCTGCTTGATGCGTTCCCACTGCAACATGGTTTCGGTGGCACCGCGGCGCACACCATCGACCCAGGACTCGTTGTCCGAGACCATGATCACCATATCCACCCTTGCCTTTTCATCGGCCAGTTGCTTCAGTGGTGCGCTGCAGTTGGTGCCGCCGCCGCCGATCTTTGCCAGCTTGGTCGCATTGGTCATCACCGAGTCGCGGCCATTGAGTTCCAGCTTCACCACCTTCTGCTCGAAGGGCAGCACACGGGCCGTCCTGTTCTTGCGCAGCACGGCGGCGGCCATCAGGCCGGCCACATCGATGCAGCGCACCGCCGTGGTGGCTCCGGCGCGATAACCCGTCACAGGGCTGTGCATGGAGCCCGATACATCGGGGCAGACCACTACCGCTCCTGCAAAGCAGGGCACATTGGCAATGGCATGCTCCATGGCATCCTGCAGCGCATCGCGCACCTGGGCCGGTACCTGCTCACCGGCAGCCTGGTAGGCCGACAGCAGTTGGTAGGGCATGGCACGGGCCTTGGCCACGGCGTCGGCATCTCCCAGCTTGTGGGCGACCAGTGCCGCCATTCCCTTGATCTCGAACACGCCATGGCGTGCAAAGGTGTTGAGGTTCTGGCGCACCATCTGCCATGAGCCGCTGCCGGCGATCTGCGCCCATTGCAGGGCGTTCAGCTCGAGTGCGGTCAGCATCTGAAACGGCACATGAGGCAACTCGGCACTCAACAGGCCCTGGGCCGTGTCGCGCTTGAAGCGCTCGAAGGCCTGGGTGATGGGCGGCAGCTCCGCTTCATCAAAAGGCTTGCCGATCAACCAGGCAAACCATGCGGAACGCCAGGCCTCCTGAGGCTTTGGATGCACCATCTTCACCACGTCGGCCAGCGATGGCTGCTGGCCCACGGCAGCGCTGAGCAACTGCTTCTCGCTCGCATTGAGCAGCCAGCTCTGCACCAGCTTCTTGGGTGCCGAGCCCAGGGACTTGCGACCCATGGCGCCGCTGCGCACGATCTGCACAAAGTTGCGCAGCATCTTGCCGTTGTCGATCACGCGGCCAAACACCTGGCTCAGCAGCGCGGTATCCCATACAGCCAGCGTGGCAGCCAGGGTGGCTGGCGTGTCCTTCATATAGCCGCGTTGGCGGGCATAGATGGCCGTCTGGGCGGTAAAGCGCGTGTCTACCTCGAGCACCAGATTGCCCAGTTGCTCCAACTGATCCTGACCGCTGGCATAGAAAGTCTGGCTAAGGCAGCCGGTCACGGCCATCTGGGCCAGCTGGTGGCGGGGGCTGAAGGCATAGGCTGCGGCGCCTTCTCGATTGACCGTGTTGGCGGCTGCAGTCATTGCGCCGCGGCTGGTTTGAAACAATTGCGTGTTGACCATTCTTCTTCTCCTGTTTGCATTCAACTTGCAGATGCTTTAGTTATTGCAAGCGGTGTGCCAACTTTTCGAAGGTGGAGTGGTTGATTCTCAAGTCATTGAATTGATTGAATAAATTTCATCTTAATTGCTTGGTGAGGCAGATGTGGTGGAAGAGGAATTGAAAGATTATTAGAATTAAAGATAGATATTTATCTGGAAAGATATGTCCAAAAAGAATGTGGTGATTGGCTTCATGGGCACGCAGCTCGATTCAGGTCAGGGAGCAGGGCGCTGGAGCAAGTGGCGGCCTACGGTGTCTCTGATGCAGCACGAAGACCAGGTGATAGACCGGCTGGAGCTGCTGTACTCCAGCCGCTACGACAAGCTCGCGCAGACCCTGGTGCAGGACATTGCCAATGTTTCGCCCGAAACCTGGGTCAATCTGGTGGACTCCGAGGTCCAGGACCCATGGGACTTTGGCGAGATGTATGCCGCGCTTTACGACTGGGCGCGCAATTACCGCTTTGATACCGAGCGCGAGAATTACTGGGTGCACATCACCACGGGCACCCATGTGGCCCAGATCTGCATGTTCCTGATGGTGGAGTCGCGCCAGATACCAGGTGTGCTGCTGCAGACCTCGCCACCGCGCAAGCAGCAGGCGGGCTCGCCGGGCAGCATGATCCTGATCGATCTGGACCTCACGCGCTACGAAGCTCTGGCCCAGCGCTTCCATCAGGCCCAGACCGAGGCGCTGGACTTCCTCAAGAACGGCATTGCCACGCGCAACCCGCAGTTCAACCAGTTGATTGAAGAGATAGAGCGCGTAGCGATTCGCTCGCGTGCCCCGATTCTTTTCACCGGGCCCACGGGTGCGGGCAAGTCACATCTGGCGCGGCGCATCTTCGAGCTCAAGAAATCGCGCCACCAGGTGGCTGGCGATTTTGTCGAGGTCAACTGCGCCACCTTGCGTGGCGATGGCGCGGCTTCCACCTTGTTCGGCCACAGAAAGGGAGCGTTCACAGGGGCGGCGGCAGACCGTGCTGGCCTGCTGCGCACAGCGCATGAAGGCGTGCTGTTTCTCGACGAGATCGGCGAGCTCGGTCTGGACGAGCAGGCCATGCTGCTCAAGGCCGTGGAGGAAAAGCGCTTTTTCCCCATGGGCAGCGACAAGGAGGTAAGCAGCGACTTCCAGCTCATAGCCGGCACTCACCGTGACCTGCGCGTCGATGTGGCCGAGGGGCGCTTTCGCGAAGACCTGTTTGCGCGTATCAATCTCTGGTCCTATACCTTGCCGGGCCTGGCACAGCGCCCCGAAGATCTGGAGCCCAATATCGACCATCTGCTGCTGCGCGCCGTGGCCGAGACCGGCAGCTCCGTGCGCTTCAACGCCGAGGCCAGGGCGCTGTATCTGCAGTTCGCCAAGTCTGCCCAGGCTCCCTGGAGCGGCAACTTCCGCGACCTTGCGGCCAGCATCACGCGGCTGGCCACGCTGGCCGACAGCGGCCGCATCACGACCAGGCAGGTGGAGGCCGAGATCAAGCGCCTGGACTGGCTGTGGCAGCATGCGCAAAGCCATGTCCTGCCCAAGGCTGAGGTGGATCTGAGCGACTATCTGTCCGAAGACGCCATCGCCCAGATCGATCTGTTTGACCGCTTGCAACTGCAGTTCGTCATCGCCGTCTGCCGCGCATCGACCACGCTGTCCGATGCGGGCCGCAAGCTGTTTGACCAGTCGCGCCAACAAAAAGCCGTAGTCAACGATGCAGACCGACTGCGCAAATTTCTTCACAAATTTGGTTTGAATTGGGAGCAGCTCAAACAATCATATTGATAGCTGCTTGCGCTTTATTCATAAGGGATAAGTGCCAAAAAGGCTTTAAGTTGATGGGACTGAGCCCTCAGCTGTGCCGGTTCGCAGGCATACTTCGGGCCCATGGCTCATACCTTCTTCTGGCACGACTACGAAACCTTTGGCGCCCAGCCGCGCTATGACCGTCCCGCGCAGTTTGCGGGCATACGCACGGATGACCAGCTCAACGAAATCGGCGAGCCCGTGATGTGGTACTGCCAGCCGGCCAATGACTATCTGCCCGACCCGCAATCCTGTCTGATCACGGGCATCACGCCCCAGCGCGCACTGCAGGAAGGCGTTGCCGAGCATGAGTTTGCAGCGCTGATCGAGGCCGAGCTGGCCCAGGCCGGTACCGTGGGCGTGGGCTACAACACGATCCGATTCGACGACGAGATCACGCGCTTCATGTTCTGGCGCAATCTCACCGACCCCTATGCGCGCGAGTGGCAAAACGGCTGCGGCCGCTGGGATTTGCTGGATGTGGTGCGCATGGTCTATGCGCTGCGTCCCGACGGCATTCACTGGCCGACCAAGGAAGACGGCACGCCCAGTTTCAAACTCGAGGACCTGGCCCGCGCCAATGGCCTGCTGCACGAGCAGGCCCACGATGCGCTGAGTGATGTGCGCGCCACGATTGCCCTGGCCCGGCTGATCCGCGAAAAGCAGCCACGCCTGTTTGACTTTGCCTTTAGTTTGCACAAGAAGGACGGCGCTCTGCGTGAGATGGGCTTGCCCGCCACGCAGGAGCACGCGCGTCCCTTTCTGCATGTGACTGGCATGATCAGCCCCGCGCGTGGCTGCCTGGCCGTGATGTGGCCGTTGGCCACCCACCCCACGAACAAGAACGAAGTCATTTGCTGGGATCTGGCGGCCGACCCGAGCGAGCTTTCGGGCATCAGCATCGAGGACCTGCGCCTGCGTCTGTTCACGCGCCGGGCCGAGCTGCCCGAGGGCGTGAGCCGTCTGCCCATTAAGAGCATCCACGTCAACAAGTCGCCCATGGTGGTGGGCAGCCTCAAGACCCTGAGCCCGGCCATGGCCGAAAAATGGGGCGTGGACATGGAGCTGGCGATGCAGCATGCGGCGATGGCCCGCGACCTGCCGGACATGAGCGCGCAATGGAAGGCCGTCTTCACGCGCGAGGCAGGTGAGCCGCTGGATGCCGACCAGGATCTGTATGGCGGCTTTGTAGGCAACGAGGACCGCCGCCGCCTGGAGCGCATCAAGCGCCTCTCGCCCCAGGAGCTGGCGCTGGACAAGACCGGCTTTGATGACGCACGCCTGACCGAGCTGGTCTGGCGCTACCGTGCGCGCAATTTCCCGCAGACTCTGGACGCCGGCGAGCAGCAGCGCTGGGAGCAGCACCGCGCTGCCTGCCTGATCGAAGGCCAGGGAGGGGCGCGCACGGCGGAGCAGATGTTCGCCATGATCGACAGCCTGTCCGAGACCGCCGACGAGCGCGCCGAGGAAATTCTGGGCGAGCTCTACGACTATGCCGACGCCATGGTGCCCGAGGCCTGAGGCCTCGGCGGTGGCTGACTCAATGCAGGTCTAGCGTTTGGGCAGGATATCCAGCTCTGCTGCGGTGGGCAGGAAGCTGCCGTTCCATACGGCGTTGGCCGGTACCGGGTTCTTGGTGGCATAGGCCTTGGCGACCTGCTCGGCCATCCTGGCCAGACGCTCGGTGCGCAACTGGCCAAAGCCTTCTTCGCGCGCCCCCTTGCTGTCGATGGCGGTTTCGATCGTCAGCTTCAGGCGTTTGACCTCCTGCGCCACGTTGACCAGTCCATCCTTGGCTTTCATGGATGCAATGGCGGCTTCGGGATTGGCAATCCCTTCCCTGGCACCCCGCGCAAAGGCCTTGAGGAAGGCGCGCACGGCTTCCGGCTTTTCGGCAATCAGCCTGGGGCTGGCGATGATCACATTGCCATAGAGCTGAACGCCATGGGTGGCGTACGGCAGGACCACCACATCCTCGCGCTTGATGCCGCGGGCTTCCAGATTGAGCAGGCTGGTGAAGGTGTAGCCGGTGACGGCATCCAGGTCGCCACGCGCCAGCATGGTTTCGCGCAGCTGCGGCTCCATGGTGCTCCATTGCACCTCGCCCACGCCATTGGCCTGGGCGAAGATGGGGAAGGTGCGGCGGCCGGCGTCAAAGATGGGGGCTCCCATTTTCTTGCCCGTCAGGTCGGCGGCCTTGGTGATGCCTGACTTCCTGAGTGCCATCACCGAGGCCGGTGTGGTGTTGTAGATCACCATGATTGCCACGGGCTTGATGGGCGCGTCGGGGTTGTTGGCGTGAAATTCCATCAGCGCGGCGAGGTCGGCAAAGCCCAGATCATGGGTGCCTGAGGCCACGCGCTGGATGGCGCCTGCGCCGCTGGCGGCCTCCACATTCACATCCAGACCGGCCTGTTTGAAATAGCCTTTTTGCTCGGGGTGGACAAACAGGGCTGCAGGTCCTTCGAAGCGCCAGTCCAGCTGGAACTTGAGCGGCGTGTCCGCCGCCTGGGCAGCTCCCCAGCTCAGGGCTGCAGCGGCCGTGGCGGCCTGAAGAAAGGTTCGTTTGCGCATATGACTCCTTGGTTATCGATGGCGAAGGGACTGCTGCCTGTGCGCAAGATCGATGCCAATGTGTATACAAAGCGTGAACTCTGGAGAGGGCACTGCGACGGTGCGTGCCGGACCTGCATGTCCGGCTCTGGTGCATGGGGCGTCTGCGCTGGTGCGTGACCGTGCGCAGATCGAGTGCGGGTCAGCTGGAGGGGCCGGCATGAATATTGCAGTCCTGTGCAGATTCAGGGCTGCTGCTGATTGCGCAGCCTGCTATCGAATCCATACCAGATCCGCCGCCAGGGCGAGAGCGGCCGCAAGGGCCGGGAGAGACTGCAATGACCGAAATTGATTTTGCGCAACTGGACACCTATGCCCGCTACAAGCTGATGGCCAGCCTGATCGTGCCGCGCCCGATCGCACTCGTGACCACGCTGGGGGTCGATGGCACGGTGAATGCGGCGCCTTTCAGCATGTTCAACATGATGGGCGAGGACCCGCCGGTGGTCATGCTCAGCGTCAACAAGCGCCAGGATGTGGCGCAGAAGGACACGGCCACCAATATCCTGCGCACGGGCGAGTTCGTGGTGCACATCACCGACGAGGCCATGGCCGCTGCCATGCACCGCTGCGGCGACAGCCTGCCGCCCGAGCACAGCGAGCTGCAGCACACCGGCCTGACAGCGACTCCGTCGCAGAGCGTGCAGCCGCCGCGCATTGCCCAGGCGCCGGTGGCCTTTGAATGCGTGTTGCACGAGACGCTGGAGACCGAGAGCCGCTATGTCTTCATCGGCCGCGTCCAATGGCTGGCCGTGCGCGAAGGGCTGGTCGACACCGAGAAATGGCGGGTGCGTCTGCAGGAGTTCTTCCCCGTGGGGCGTTTCGGGGCGAGCTTCTATGTCAACTGCCGCGACCGCTTTGCCGTCGAGGCCCATGAGGGCCGGGCGCCCGCGCTGAGCGCCACGGCCAGCACGGTCATTGACGAGATGTAGACCTGTTCAGGTGATCCGCTGCAGATTGCTGCGGGCCTGGGCCTCCAGCAGTTGCCGAAAGTGCGGCGTGGCATAGATGAAGGCCTGGTCCAGAAAGCCGCGCAGCACCTGCCTGCGCTTGAAGCCATAGACCAGACGCGGCACCCAGGCATATTCGGCGGCGACCTGGCGGTCGTATTCGGCAAAACGTACGGGGTCGGCACCCAGAATCGCCAGATCGATATCGACCAGTAACCTGGCATCGGCCTGCGTGGGCGTGGCGGTGTGGCAGGTTGCCATGATCAGCTCATGCACCCGGCGCCAGCAGGCCTCGGGCGCGCCACTGTCCTGCAGTGCCTGCGCCGCCCAGTCGGCGCTTCGCAACTCGTTGTCGCTGGCCTTGATGTCGTAGACGGCATCGTGAAACCAGAGTGCCACAGCCACTTCGCCGGGCCGCTGCGCCTGTGACCAGACGCAGTCGAGTTGGCCCAGGCATTCGGCCAGATGCTGCTGGGTGTGATAGTGGCGCTGGGGTTCGGCCCAGGCTGCGAGCAGCCGTTGCAGCAGATCTGCGGGCGGCGTCAGCCCCAGGGCCTGCCATGTGCGCTGCCAGGAGGCTTGGAACAGTGAAGCTGCAGTGTCCATGGCTTTGCTCTCTCTGAATGATCTGATGCAAAACGGCTCGCAACGAGCGCCAGTTCAGGGATTTATCCAAAAAACTGATAGCAAACCACGATGGCCGCGACCACGCCGGCCAGTTCGGCCACCAGCGCGCAGGGCACGGCATGGCGCGCGCGCTGAATGCCCACGGCACCAAAGTACACGGCCAGCACGTAGAACGTGGTTTCGGTGCTGCCCTGAATCGTGGCTGCAGCCAGAGCTGCAAAACTGTCCACGCCCTGGCTTTGCATGGTCTCGATCAGCATGGCGCGCGCCGCGCTGCCGGAAAAGGGCTTGACCAGCGCCGTGGGCAGGGCGTCGACGAAGCGGGCATCCATGCCCAAAACGTCCACCGTCCAGCGGATGGCCGACAGCGCATATTCCAGAGCCCCCGAGGCACGGAACACGCCCACGGCGCAAAGCATGGCGACCAGATAGGGCAGCAGATTCCTGGCTACATCAAAGCCCTCCTTGGCGCCCTCGATAAAGCTGTCGTACACGGCCACCTTGCGCAATGCGCCCAGACCCACGAACAGCACGATCAGCGCAAACAGCGTGAGATTGCCCATGAGCGCGGAAAGCTGGGCCAGCGCTGCCGCGCTGAGCGTGGCCAGAAAGGCCATGAAGGCTGCCAGTGCCAGCCCTACGGGCAGCAGATAGGCCAGCACCACGGGACTGAACAGAGGCAGCCGCTGCACGAGTGCGACGCTGAACAGGCCTACCAGCGTGGAGGCGGAAGTGGCCAGCAGAATCGGCAGGAAGACCAGCGTCGGATCGGCCGCACCCTGCTGCATGCGGTACATGAAGATGGTGACCGGCAGCAGCGTCAGCGACGAGGCATTGAGCACGAGAAACAGAATCTGCGCATTGGTCGCGGTGTCGGGCTGCGGATTCAGCTCCTGCAGCGCCCGCATGGCCTTGAGGCCCATGGGCGTGGCCGCGTTGTCCAGCCCCAGGCCGTTGGCGGCAAAGTTCAGCGTGATCAAACCGAGTGCAGGGTGACCGCGCGGTACCTCGGGCATGAGCTTGGCAAACAGCGGGCCCAGCATTTTTGCCAGCCATTCGACCACTCCCGCTTTTTCTGCAATGCGCAGAAAGCCCAGCCACAGCGTGAGCGTGCCAAACAGCAGCACCATCACTTCGACCGACAGCCTGGCCATGGCAAACAGGGCTTGCACCATGGCCGAGAACACCTGGGCCTGACCGCCCAGCAACCATTGCGCGAGCGCCGCTACGGCCGCCACCAAGAAAAAACCGAGCCACAAGGCATTGAGCATATGAGCGCCTGTTCTGTACTGCTGCCGATTGTGGCGCGAAACCAGGGGGAAATCGTGCTGGATGCCCGCTATCCGTCTCAGATGCGAAGGCCAGTTTGCGAGAAGAATAGGGCGCTGCTCCGGCCTGAGTCCGGCAGCTGCAGAAGGTCAATGGCTGCCCGCAGCCGCAGTCGCTCGAACCTTGCGTGGCACGCCGGTTGCGGCCAGTTCAGGTAGCAACCGGCACAAGCCGCAATAGGGCAATAACCGTACCGTACCGACTTGTTATGTCACGAGGGTTTCATAGTTGGTCTTGAACATGGCGAGCTTTCGCCCATAGAGATCCGTTAGCGTATGCAAACTTCCGTTCATTTTTCGGCGTCCAGGACAAACTTCGCGCTCCGCGCCGTCGCCCTGGCAACTCTCCTGACCCTGGCAGCATGCGGTGGCGGCGGGGGGGGCGAAGAGACCGCCGAAGGCTATGTCATCCCCGGCCCGCCCGCAGGACTGGGCACGGAGACATTCAACACCACCCCGCAAGCCGCCACCAGCATGCCTGCGTCGCGCACGGATGTGCCCAAGTACCGGGAAGATGCAACGGTCTACAACTCCGGCAGACACGATGCAACGGCCGACGGCAACAACTCCTGCTACGCCGATCACACAACCAATAGCACGCTGCGCATTCTGTCGGGCTTTCTCGACATCTGGGAGCCTTCCGAGAGGAAGATGAACGGCTTCAAGGCCTCCGACTATGCAGGCATCTTTGCCGCCGGTGCGACCACGCCGGACAAGAACGTCGCCGGCAAGGAAGCCTGTGATGCGTTCGCCCTGACCAGCTGGAATGGCGTCTGGCATGTGCTGACTGCCGACAACACCAATGGCACGCCAGGTCAGGCGCCAACGGCCGGGACTACGGGATCGGTCAAGAGGAACGACCTGTTCCTGCAGAACATGGCGTATTCATCCAAGCTGACCACGCAGACCAGCTACACCGATGCGCAGAAGGAAGATATCAAGCTGGACGACACCGGCAACAAGGTCACTCGCACCGTCATGGGCGGCTCGCTGGGCCCGCTGGGCCAGGCCTGGGACGATCTGGCGAAGAATCCCAAATCGGGATGGGGCGACACCAGCACGCAGACCAATCCCGAATTCGGCGCGGTGCTGCAGTTTGTGGACAATGCCACGGTGGGCAACATTGCTTCGGACAACGGGCCCAAGGGCTTCTACAAGTTTGCCCGTCCCTATCGCTGGTCCGCAGCAGACAGCAGCCTTCCGGTGGTCAAGGTGCTGCCCGAGCTGCTGTCGCGCCGCGCGGCAGGCGATGACGCGGCGGCAGCCCAGACGAAAGCACAGCAGGATTCCGATTTCCCCAGCGGCCACACCGCCGAATTCGTGCGCTACTCCATGGCCGTCGCTTATGTGGCACCGCAGCGCTTCCATGAAGCGGTCGCTCGTGGACTGGAGGCCGGAGAGAACCGCATCCGCGCAGGCATGCACTCGGCATTGGGCGTCATGGGCGGACGCATGCTTGGCTCCTCCGTCTGGATGCCATTCCTCAAAGGTGCCGGGGATCGCGGCCTGGCCTATACCGAAGCCCAGCGCGCGGTTGTTTTCCAGCAGGCCCAGGATCAGTTGCGGACCAAGGTCGGCGCGAAGACCGGGGTCGAGCTTTGGAATATTGCCCACTCGGCCAATGTCAGCGAAGACCGCTTTGCGGATTTCCAGGCCGCCAGAGCCGATTATCTGCGCCGCCTGACATTTGGCTTTGCCAAGGACAGCGCCAAGGCAGGCAAGCCTGCCGTCGTGCCAAAGGGCATGGAAACTCTGCTGGAGACCCGTTTCCCCTATCTGAGTGCCGATCAGCGACGCGCAGTGCTCAAAACCACTGCCATCGATTCCGGCTATCCGGTGCTGGACGACGAGGAAGGCTTTGGTCGCCTGAACCTGTTCGATGCGGCCAGCGGCTATGGCCGGTTTGAGGCCGACGTCAGCGTCACCATGAACAACCGTACCGACGGCTTCTGCGTCTCGGGTTTCTGCTCCTTTGATCGCTGGCGCAACGACATCAGCGGCGGCGGCAAGCTGACCAAGCGCGGAGACGGCACGCTGGCATTGACAGGTGCCAATACCTACAGCGGTGGCACCGTCATTGCTGCGGGCACATTGCGCGCCGACTCTTCGTCCGCGATGGGCAAGGGGGCAGTCTATGTCGATGGTGGCACGCTGGCCACCAACGGCCTCCAGGTCAATGTGGCAAGCAGCTACACCCAGAAATCCGGTACGCTGAATCTGGCGCTGTCCGCAAGCAGCGCCGGTGCGCTGGTGGTGAACGAGCACGCAGCGCTGGCCGGTGCGCTGAAGGTGAGCTTTACCCAGGGCTACGTTCCCAAGGCCGGGGACCAGATCGTGGTGCTCACCGCCAAGGGCGTGCACAACAGGTTCGATAGCGTTGCTGTGGATGGCTTTGCCAAATCCACCGTGAGCTATGGCGATACCAAGGTGACCATCACGCTGGCCAGCTGAGCCGGTTTGCCAGTCAAAGGCCTGCGCGGTTCGTCCGTGCAGGCTTTTTTGCTTTCAGGGGCCTGATTGTGTCGGGGGTTTATGCAGGCTCTCACTGCCAGTCCTCGACGGTCAGATATCGCCAGACCTGAGCATGGGCGTCTTTGAGCACCGCCGCTTCGCCCTGGACCGCGAAGCTGGCAGCCGCCCGCAGTAGGATGTCGGCGGTCACGCCGATTCGCAGGATCAGATGGGAAGCCTTGCATTGATGAAAACAACGAAGACGCTTTGGGAGCAGCCGTACGGCAAAGGCCTGTCGCTGCTGATGTGCCTGTTCGGAATTCTGGGCCTGATGAGCGGCTGGATGCTGCTGGAGGCGGATTTTTCCGACGGCTGGCACTCTTCAGGACGAGCCTGGTGGGCGCTGTTGCTGCAGGCCCTGCTGGCGCTGAACTCGGCTTTGTGCTTCACGCTGGTGTGGCTGCTGTGGACTCGAAATCGCGCAGCGGTGTTGGTGGGCGCTCTTTATGTGGCTCTTGGCATTGCCAGCCAGGGCGCCATGTCCTGGTATGTCTCCAGGCTGGGCAGCCGTATCGATGCGTTGTCCATCGGCTTCTGGCTTGCCGAGGCCTTGTTCTGGTCGGCCATTGTGGCTTATCTGTACTGGCTGCGGCGACGGGCTGTGCTGTGCTGAGCGTCGCCGCAGCTGCAGGGAGGCGAGGGCTGCTCAGGGCTTTGCCAGCACGCGCAGCAATTGGCCATCGGATGAATCGGTGAGCAGGTACAGCAGGCCGTCCGGCCCCTGGCGCACATCGCGTACGCGCTGGCTCAGACGCGGCAGCAACACTTCGGTGGCGGTGACCTTGCCATCGGCAATCTGCAGGCGCTGCAGTTGCATGGCTTTGAGCGCACCCGTGATGAACGAGCCTTTCCAGGCCACGCCATAGCGCTCGCTGCTCAGATAGGTGAGTCCCGAAGTTGCGATGGACGGTACCCAGTAATGCCGGGGTTGCTCCATGCCTGTCTTTTCGGTGATGCCGGCGCCAATCTTGCCGCCCCCATAGTTTTCGCCATAGGTGATGACGGGCCAGCCGTAATTCTTGCCCGGCTCGATGCGGTTGAGTTCGTCGCCGCCCTGCGGGCCATGTTCCGTCATCCAGAGCTCGTCTCCTGCCCCCAGTGCGGCACCCTGGCTGTTGCGGTGGCCATAGCTCCAGATCTCGGCCAGCGCATCGGGCTTGCCCGCAAAGGGGTTGTCGCGAGGCACGCTGCCATCCTTGTTGACGCGCACGATCTTGCCGAGATGGGTCTGCAGATTCTGTGCTTCCTGCATGGCCTTGTAGCGCTCTCCAAGCGTCAGAAACAGCGAGCCATCGGGTTTGCCGTTCACCTTGCGTTCCACGATGCGGCAACCGAAGTGCAGGGCCGAATCGATCTTGGGACGCTGGCTGAACAGAATCTGCACGTTTTCCAGCGAGCCGGCGTCGGCGGAAAGCCGGGCCTTGGCCATGGCCGTGCTGTTCTTGCCCCGGTCTGGTCCCTGCCCCGGCTCCGAGAAGCAGAAATAGAGCTGGCGGTTGCTGGCAAAGTCGCTGTCCAGCACCAGGTCCAGCAGGCCGCCTTGCCCGGTGGCGGCGATGGCGGGAAGGCCTTTGAGAGGGGCGTTGAGCCTGCCCCCTGCCTCAACAATGCGCATGCGGCCAGGGCGCTCTGTCACCAGATAGCGTCCGTCCGGCAAAAAAGCCAATGCCCAGGGGTGCTCCAGTCCCGTCGCCACGGTTTGCGTGCCCAGCTCGGCGGCAGCCAGAACCTGCGAACCGAGCAGGGCCAGCACGCTGCAACTCAGGGCTTGAATGGTGGTGCGATGCATGTTTTCTCCTCTTGGGTGGCTGGGTGGCAATGCGCTGTTTGCCTGTGCTTATGACCCGGGCTTGATGCAGTTTGCCAACAAAAGATTGCGCGCAGGTGTATAAATCCGGCTTTTGCTCGCCGCAGTTTGGCGAGCGGCCTGTGTGTGCACAACGCAGGCTTGGACCATATTCAACAAGGAACGCAGCCATGGGCGCGCAATGGAAAGCAAAGGGCAAGGCGCTGGTCGCCGATGCCAAGGGTAAGCTGTTTGGCAAGCTGGTCAAGGAAATCATGGTTGCTGCGCGCCTGGGCGGCGGTGATCCTGCAGCCAATTCGCGTCTGCGCATGGCGGTGGAAGCGGCCCGCAAGGCTTCCATGCCCAAGGACACGCTGGATCGTGCCATCAAGAAGGGTGCCGGCGTTGGCGCCGACGCCGTGAACTATTCCAGCGTGCTGTTTGAAGGCTATGCCCCCCATCGCGTGCCCGTGATGGTGGAGTGTCTGACCGACAATCCCAATCGCACGGCTCCCAATATGCGTGTCTGCTTCCGCAAGGGCCAGATGAGCGCCGTGGCCTGGGATTTCGACCATGTGGGCATGATCGAAGGCGAGCCTGAAAACGGCGCCGACGTCGAAATGGCTGCCATCGAAGCTGGCGCGCAAGACTTCGAAGCTGGCGAAGAAGAAGGCACCACCCTGTTCATTACCGATATTGCCGATCTGGACGCCGTGAGCAAGGCTTTGCCCGCGCAAGGCATCAAGGTGCTGTCGGTCAAGCTGGGCTACAAGGCCAAGAACCCCATCAGCATGGGTAGCCTGTCTGCCGAGCAGCAGGAAGAAGTGCAGGAATTCCTGGCCGGTCTGGAAAACGACGATGACGTGCAGCATGTCTACGCGGGTCTGGTGGACTGAAGCCATTGCCGTCTGGCAAAAAGAGCGGCCCTGGGCCGCTCTTTTTTTGTCCTGAGTCGTCCCGGGCCCGCGCGCGGGCAGCCGCTTTCTATACTGCAAGTCTGCTGAACTGTCTTGTGGACCGACTTCATGTTGTTTTTGCCTCGCATTCCCGCGCCTGTTTCCCTGACCGCCGTGGCGGTGGCCTTGCTGCTGGCGGGCCCTGCGCCGCAGGCGGCCGAGCCTGCCAGGCAGACGACGGGTGCCGGACAGGCGGACTCGCCCGCCGAACAGGATTCGCCTTTTTTCAGGTTGCGCCGTGCCGTGGTCGAGGCAGCACAGGCCAGGCGCTGGGACGAGGCCATCTCCCAGGCGCGCAAGCTGCTGGACATGACGCTGCCGCGCGGCAATCCATACGAGCAGCTCGATGCATCGGGTTTGCTCTACGCCTTGCTCTATCAGCAAGGGCAGTACGGGCAGGCCGTGTTGCTGACCGACCAGATGATGGCTCTGGCCGCAGTCGACGGCTACGACCCGGTCAGCGGGCAGATGCAGGCGTTGATACAGCGCGGTCTGACGGCCGCGATGATGGCCGGCGATCAGGACGCACTGGCTCGCTATCTGCTGGCGCTTAAGCAGGAGTCCAAGGCTTTTGAGCCGCTGTGGCAGTGGAATACGGCAGACCAGCAACTGCACTACCAGGCCGCTCAGCTCAGCGTGCCGCTGGTGCAGGGGCGCTGGGTACTGGTCCAGCTGGAGCCGGCCAGGGATCGCAAAGAGGTCGCGAATCTGGAGTACGTCTACCTGAAACCCGATGGCAGGCGCCTGCGGGTCCGCATGCGGCTCGGCTATGACGATGGTCTGAAAGACATGGATGCAGCAGCCAGGCAGAAGTCGTTGCAGCAGGAACGTGGCATTTTTGCCAGCGAGCAGACGCCAGAGCCTGGGCTGAGGCTGCCGGCCCTGCCGTTCACTGATGTCGTGCAAAGCCAGCAGGCCAGCCGCGAGAAGAGAGAGGAGGGGAGGCCCGACATCCTGCATCTGGACTGGGGGCTGGTGCGCGGCAACTGGAAACTGAGCCTGCACGCCGAGCAAATGGACAGCGAGCGTGACAGCGCACTGCAGCAGCTGCCCCAGCTGTGGCAGGCCATGCAATGGCCCAAAGCGCCCGAACTGCCGCCTGAGCTACCGCGCCAGGAGCGCGAGGTGAGCCATGCCTGGCGGGTCGATGACGACTGGTCCAGGGCTGGTCAACTGGCCCGCGCGGCCTTGGCCGATGCACAGTTCCCTGCCGAGCTGGCGCGCCTGAATACAGTGGCTGGCATCTCGGCCTTCAAGGCCGGTCAGCAAGCCGAGGCTGGCCGCTATCTGGATCGGGCACTGCAGGCCTGGCCCTATGTCAGCCTGTTCAGGCTGGAGTCCGAGCTGGTGGACCTGGCCCAGCAATACGGGGCCGAGCTGGCGGCGCAGCAGGGTCGCGACGCCGATGCCGCGCGACTGATGCGCCAGTACCTGCGCAATGCCGGCGGGCTGCAGAACATCTGGGTGCAGGCCCGGGACCCGAAGGTGGCCGACCTGGAAAATCGGCAAACCGGCATGGTGCTGCCCATGCGTGCGGCGGGCTTTCATCTGCAGGAGCCCAGGGATTCGCAGCGCGTGATGTACCGCGATCTGATGACCGGACAGCTGCTGGGCCTGACCACAGGGCTGAAGATCCCCGAGTCCGACGATGCGCAGGAGAAGCTATTGCGCACAGCGCTGGAAAAGCAGTTTCGCTTGAAGGCGGGGAGCTTGAAGAAGAGCAACTTCACTGCACAGACGCGCTCCAGGGACCGCCGGCCTGAAGGCCGCCAATGGACGTTTGAAGTGAGCCCGCAGGAGAGCCGGCCGGGCGCAACCCCCATCAAGCGTGTCGTCTTCTGGATTGTCGACCAGGGCGAAAGCCGCGCTATCCTGCGCGCCTCGGTGGCTGGCTTGCGCGAGCAAACCCGGGCCGAACAGCTGGCCCAGGCGCTGAGCTGGTAGCTTTTTAACTATCGATGCTTATTTGATAGCTGCTTCCGAAGTCTGGGCAAGGGATTGCTGCTGATTTCTATGAAATTCATCGGCAATCAGGGCCAGTCCCTGCCGGTAGCTGGTGACGGCAAACCCCGGAAATGCCTGCTTGAACTTGCTGGAGTCAAACAGATTGTCGTGGGCATAGCGGGGCAGCAGCTCTTGCAGCTCGGCCACGGGTTTGGAGATCAGGCTGGCTGCGCTCAGTGCCCAGCGGGGCAGCCTGTGATGGCGGCAAGAGCGGCCAAAGCTCTGGCTGGCCCAGTCGATCAGCTGCTTGTAGTTGGGGCGTGCATCGTCGCATGGCAGATGCCAGGTCTGGCCGTAAGCAGCGGGCGTGTTGCCAAGCAAAGCCAGTGAGCGGCTGGCATCGGGGGTCCAGATCAGGGTGCGCAGGCGGTCGTCCCGCACCGGGGCCAGCGGTGTCTTGCCGGCCTTGAGCCTGTCAATCACCAGAGCGTTGGTAATGCTCTGCGTCTGAGCCGGTCCGTAGAACTCGGGCGCCCGCCCGATCAGGACGGGAATCTCCCCGCGCGCCATCTCGGACAGCACCATCTCGGCCATGGCGGCGCGCACCCGGCCTTTACGCCCCATGGGGGCGAATGTCGTCTGCTCGGTCTGCAGTTGCGCGTCCTGCGGGTACATATAGGTGTTGTCGAAATAGACAAACGGGACCCCCGCAGCGCGGCTGGCCGCCAGGGCGTTGCGCAGCATGCTTGGAAACTGCTGCTCCCAAAGCTGGGTATCCGGAGGCAGGCCTGCGGTGAAATAGACCACATTGCTGCCCTGAACGGCTCTGGCTGTTTGCTCGGCATCGAGCAGATCGGCGGCTTCGAGCAGGTCTGTGTCATGTATCTTGCGCGGTCTGCGGCTCACCAGCTTGAGCTCATCGCTGTAGTTGCGCTTGAGTTCGCGCGCCAGCTCGGTGGCGATCTGCCCGTTGGCGCCCAATATGGTCTGCATTCCTGCTCCTTGATGAAGAGTTTCACCAGCCTTGATGACCGGGAGTGACGCAAGCCTAAGCTTGAAGCTTGGTTCAAGGTCAAGCGCAATTTGCGCAGGAATGGCGGGCCCGCCCGCCCAGCCAGGAAGAGCGCAGGCCTGGGCGAGGAATAGCG
Organism: Comamonas sp. Tr-654; assembly: GCF_011752915.1. Classification (NCBI taxonomy): domain Bacteria; kingdom Pseudomonadati; phylum Pseudomonadota; class Betaproteobacteria; order Burkholderiales; family Comamonadaceae; genus Comamonas; species Comamonas sp. Tr-654. The sequence goes on along the minus strand of NZ_VWWQ01000001.1, from coordinate 845,944 downwards.
CGCTACACCAGCAGCTCTCATCAGGTAGCCATCTACTCAGAGCTTTGCGCTCAGTTCAACTGCTGGATATGAACCAGTCGCAAGGCCCTCTGGAGTTCCTGAGCCATGGCAGAAAGTGCCTTGCCCCGTCGCGAGATCAAACCGATGCTGCGTAGTACCTGCGGTTCTACCAACGGGATGCCACAGAGATCGGTCCCGCTGATTGCATGCTGAGGGACCGCACCCACGCCCACCCCGCGCCGAACCAGGCTGAGCAGGCTGGGGACATGTTGAACTTCGCATACCCAATGGGGTCGGGTGACGGTGTTTGACAGAGCCTGGTCGATGAGCAGGCGATTGCCGCTGCCTTGCGCTTGAGTCACACAGTCCTGATGTGCCAGCTCACTCCAGCAAATGCTGCTGCGGGTGGCCAGAGGATGGTCTTTGCGGCAGGCCAGCACAAAAGACTCCGACGCCAGTTCTTCAAAGTCGAGGTCAGGCTCGCTGGCTCCCAAATAGCCGATTCCGAAATCCACTTCGGAGCGCGCCACGGTCAGCAGGATGTCCGCAGCGGGTTGATCCAGGATACGCAGCCGAATGCGAGGGAACTGCTTCTTGATCTGATGGATGGCGCTCGCCACCACCGTATCTACGACCGAAGGGATGCAGGCAATGGTCACCAGGCCATGCAGCCGTTCGTTGAGTTCGGTCATCCCTATCAACGAGGCCTCCAGTTCGGCCAGCACATGCTGGGCACGAGGCAAGAAAACACGTCCCATGGCATTGAGTTCCACTTTGCGAGTGGTTCGCTCCAGAAGCTTGAGCGACAGGGCTTGTTCCAGTTTCTCGACCCGTCTCGATAAGGCCGGTTGGGAGATGTGCAGCAACTCGGCCGCGCGCTTGAAACTGGCCAACTCTGCCACAGCCACAAAGGCTTTGAGATCAGCAATGTCGAAATTCATTTGAAAAACGCATCAATGAGAAGATTTTTTGCAATTTACTGCATTAATTAAATCACTGATCATTCGCCCAGAACATAAGAAACGGAGACGAAATGCAAGGCTTGGGTGATTTCAGAAAAGCGTGGCTCGCCGCAGCCGCTGGATTGATGCTGGTGAGCTCGGCAACAGCTCAGGGAAAGTGGCCCGAGCGTCCTATTACGCTGGTTGTTCCTTTTGTGGCCGGTGGCGGTACAGACAGCATCGCACGTGACATAGCCAGCCAGTTGTCAAATCGCTTTGGCCAGCCAGTTGTCGTTGACAACAAGGGTGGGGCAGGTGGCTCCATAGGCGCGAACTTTGTGGCAAAAGCCAAGGCCGATGGTTACACGCTGCTGTTTGCGACATCCACTTTTGCGACGAACGCAGCCATTGATCCCAAGCTGCCCTACAAGCCGGAAACAGACTTTGCTCCGGTGGCAATGATCGGTCGTGGGCCTCTGCTTCTGGTCACCAACAAGGCTCTGGGGGCCAAGTCGGTCGCGGATTTGCCAAGGATTGCCAAAACACGCGAAGGCGGCATCAATTACTGTTCAGCTGGCGCTGGCAGCATCAACCACCTGTCCGGCGAACTTTTCAGGCAGCAGGCGATGCTTCCAATGACGCATGTCCCTTTCAAAGGCAGCGGCCCTGCTGCGCTGGAACTGCTGGCAGGTCGTGTGGATGCATTCTTTGCCACGGTGCCGACCATTCTTCCACACCTCAAGACCGGCAAGCTGGAGCTTCTGGCCGTCACCAGTGCTCAGCGCTCCAGCCTGTTTCCGCAGGTGCCCACCATGGCAGAAGCCGGGATCAAGGGCTATGACGTGACCACATGGTGGGGTGTGCTTGCTCCTGCAGGGGTGTCACCAGAAATCGTGAATCAGCTCAATCAAGCCGTCAATGCAGCCGCCGCCGCTGAGCCAGTGCGCTCGCGTCTCAAGCATGAAGGCGCAACGCCTGTTTCCCTGAGCCCGAAAGCCTTTGCCGCGGAACTTCACGATGAGTTGGGCAAGTGGAAGGCCGTGGCAAGCAAGCCTGGCATGGAGCTCTGAGCATGTTGCCATCCCACGACCCATCAGGCCTGGTGTCGAGAAGACAGTTGCTGGCTGCCATCTGCGCTGGCTCTGCAGCGGCGGCCGCGAGTATGGCAAGAGCGCAGGCAGGCTTTCCTGGGCGGCCAGTTACAGTCGTCGTTCCGTATGCGCCAGGAGGACAGGGCGATGTATTCGCACGACTGATTTCCAACGATCTGGGCAAGGCGCTTGGGCAATCCGTCATCGTTGACAACCGTCCTGGCGCCAGTGGAGCGCTGGGTACACGCATGGTGGTGCGCGCTCCCGCTGATGGACTGACACTGCTGCTGGGCCAGACCGGAGAGATCGCCATCAACGGTGCGGCCATGAAGAGCCCAGGCTATGACAGCCTGAAGGATCTGCAAGGCGTGGCCCTGGTTGGTGACTCTCCGCTGGTGCTGGCGGTTCCTGCCGGCGCACCATGGAAATCGCTGGACGACCTGATCGCCGCAGCCAAGGCGGCGCCAGGCAAGGTGGCATACGCTTCGTCCGGTACGGCAACGCCGGGGCACCTGGCAGCTGCCGCCCTTGCAGAGGCAGCCAAAGTGCAGATGGTCCATATTCCCTACAAGGGAGCCGGCCAGGCGATCACCGACCTCATTGGAGCGCATGTGCAGTTCTTCGTGGCCAGCACGCCATCCATCCTGTCACATATCAAAGGCGGCAAGGTGCGCGCATTGGCGGTCACCGGTCTGGAGCCCATTGCGGCGCTGCCAGGGGTGCCCACGGTTGCGGAGAAATTTCCGGGCTTCGAATTCAGCCTCTGGGGTGGTTACTTCGCGCCCAGGCAGACGCCAGCGCCCGTGGTGCAACTGCTGTCGCAAAGAATCAATCAGATCGTGCAGCAGCCCGTGTTGAAGGCACGCTTCGAGGCAGAAGGCACTTTGGTCAGAAGCTATACGCCGCCGCAGGTGGATGCTTTTGTCCGCAAGGAGATCACCAAATACCGGCAACTGGTCCGAAGCACTTCTGTATTGATTGACTAAGCGTTGAAAAAAGAGAGTTGAGTATGAAACTGGTTGTATTGCCCGGCGATGGAATCGGCCCGGAAACCATGGCCGCCACAGTGGAGGTGCTGGAGGCTGTATCTCATAAATTTGATCTGAATCTGGCCCTGGACCACGATATCGCCGGCCACGAGAGCCTGCGCAAATATGGTGCGACGGTCACGCCGGAACTCCTGGCCAAGGTAAAGGCTGCTGACGGCCTGATGCTCGGCCCCATGGCGACCTACGACTTCAAGGACGAAGCCAAGGGGGAGATCAACCCCTCCAAGTTCTTTCGCAAGGAGCTGGACTTGTTTGCCAACATCCGGCCTGCGCGAACCTGGGCTGGCGTGCCACACAAGGTGGATGATTTCGATCTGGTCGTGGTTCGTGAAAACACCGAAGGCTTTTACGCAGATCGCAACATTGCATCGGGCGGCAGTGAAATGCTGATCACAGCCGACGTGGTCGTCTCTCTTCGCCGGATCACCCGCGAATGCTGCGCACGCGTGGCGCGTTCGGCCTTCGAGCTGGCCCAGCGCCGGCGCAAGCATGTCAGCATCGTCCACAAGGCCAATGTGCTCAAGCTGGGCGACGGCATGTTCATTGAAGAATGTCAGCGTGTCGCCAAGGATTTCCCGGAGATCGAAGTCGATGAATTCATCGTCGACGCGATGATGGCCCATGTGGTGCGTGCGCCTCAACGCTTTGACGTCATCGTCACGACCAATATGTTTGGTGACATCCTCTCTGATCTGACGGCCGAGCTGTCTGGCAGTCTGGGCCTGGGAGGCTCCGTCAACGCCGGCCAGCAATATGCGATGGGGCAAGCGGCTCATGGATCTGCACCAGACATCGCAGGCCAGGACATCGCCAATCCGTTTTCGCTGATCTTGTCGGCCAGCCAGTTGCTGAACTGGTACGGTCAGCGCAGCAATGACATGCGTTTTGTGCGGGCCAGCGAGGCCATCGTCACCTGTGCAGCCCAGGCTGTCGAGCATGGCGAGGCCACGCGCGATGTGGGCGGCCAACTCGGCACGGCCGCCACAGGCCGCAAGCTGGCACAGCGTATCGCTGCGTTGACGCTGTGAAGCCGGGCAAGGCGAAGTCATGGAGGTAGTTGATCGAAGTTCAAGGACGGAGGCAGGGCCTCCGGCTTTTCGCTGCGACACGCACACCCATGTATTCGGGCCGCAGCATCAATATTCCATGGATCCGATGCGGCACTACACACCGTATCAAGCATCTGTGCAGGCGCTGCGGCAACATTTGCAGGCCATCGGCATGCAGCGCGTGGTGCTGGTGCAGCCAAGCGTTTACGGGTTTGACAACAAGTGCCTGCTGGATGCCCTGGCCGAGCTCGGCGAAAGTGCGCGTGGCGTGGCAGTCGCACCGCGCGACGTCAGCGAGGCTCAGCTGAAGGTCTGGCATGCAGCAGGTGTGCGAGCAATCCGCGTGAACCTGCAAAGCTCGGGCAACGAAGACGTCGCCTCGGCTTGCAACGAACTCTCATACTGGAGCGAGCGCGTTTGCCATCTGGGCTGGAGTATTCAGCTATACATGGCTTACCCTGTGCTGCAAGCCGTGAGCACGCACCTGAGTCGATTGCCGGGGTCTTTTATCCTGGACCATTTTGCAATGGTGCCGTTCCCGGCAGCAGCTTCTCAAGATGACGGATTGCTGCTGCGGCTTGCTGAAAGTGGCCGCATATTTGTCAAGCTTTCCGCGCCTTATCGTCTGGCTGATGCGCAATGGGCCCGCGCTTGGGCAAGACATCTGGTGAGCCATGCTCCAGAGGCGATCCTGTGGGGCAGTGACTGGCCGCATACAGCCAGGGATGCTGGCGTCCCAGCCCTGGAACCTAGTCAGTTTCGCACCGTGCCCACCCAGGCCATCCGTCAGGACATAGGTCGCTGGCTGATGGACGACGATGATCAGCAACAGGTGCTGGTGAAAAATCCTGCGCGCCTGTTCGGCTGGGCTTCAGGTTGAGTGCTCAATTGGGCTGAAAGTGTCCAGCACATCAGGGTGCAAACGTCTGGTTGCTCAAAGACAAAGGTGGCTGAGCGTGCCGCGGCATTTGCCCAGAACATGCCCAGCGCTACTGAGGTGATTCTGCGTGGACATACGCGCTCGGCATCACTAGGTCGACAAAGGGCTCAATCTCTTAGGCCCAGGTCGGTAAAAGCAGTCCACCGGAGCCTCCCGAATCGGCCAAACTTCAGTGCAGCGCGGCACCCGAGGAGACGACGACACCGTACAAATCGGCAATGGTCGCCAGCGCGCTGCGGTGCAGCTGAACTGCCTCTACCTCTGCCACGGCACTGCGCAGGGGGCGCGTGGCGCAGGCATCGGCCACGACAGTTGGCTGGTTGCCGCGCAGAAAGGCTCCCTCAGCCGTGAATGTCACGCACATATGGGTCATGAAGCCGATGATGATGAGTTGCTGGCGGCCTGCTGCGTCCACCAGCTCGCCGAGATTGGTTCCTACAAAACTGTTGGGGGCATGTTTCACCACCACGGCTTCGTCGGCCATGGGCGCCACGCTGGCGTGAATCTGCCCGAGGTCCTTCGTGATGTCGTAGGGAGAGCCCGCGCCGCCGTCATGCATCACATGAATGATCTTTGTTTCCGCTGCACGTGCGCGGGCAAGCAGGGCTGAGGCTGCTTCCAGCGCAGGCTTCCAGCCCGTGAGTTCCATCACGCCGTGTGTGTAGGTGTTCTGGTAGTCCACCAGCACCAAGGTGGCGTTGGCCAGGTTGGCAGGCGAGTCGTCGAGAGCGTTGAGTTCTCTCAGGGTCTTGGAGGGCGTCATGGTCCGGCTTCCTTGTCAATGTTGAGCGATGAAGGAATGGTAGGAATGCGGGGGAATGTCTGCAATGTCATATAACATGCAGATTCAGACATTGTCTGCAGACAGCACATGGAACGCCTCATCGTCATCGTCCTGTTCAATCAGGTGGATCTGCTGGACATGACCGGTCCCGCCGAAGTGTTCTCGCTACTCGAGCGCGAGATGGAGCAGCCCACAGGCTATCGTATGGTGCTGGCGGCTGAGACATTGGAGGCAGTGCAAACCTCTGCGGGGGTGCGCGTGCTGCCCGACATCACCTTTGCCCAGTTGGCGCGCAAGCGTATCGACACGCTGGTAGTGCCTGGTGCGGTGCAAAGGAATGCGGCGCGCGAGCTGCGCGCCGTGGTCGACCCGCAGGTCGTGTCTTGGGTGAAGAAGCTGGCTGCCCGTACCCGCCGCGTTACCTCTGTCTGCGTGGGCGCACATGTGCTCGCCGCGGCAGGGCTGCTGGATGGCAAGCGTGTCACCACGCACTGGTCCACCGCGCAGCAACTGGCGGCAGAGTACCCGGCTGTTATCGTGGATGCCGAGCCGATCTTTATCCGCGAGGGCAATCTGTGGACGGGGGCGGGTCTGACAGCCTGTCTCGATCTGGCACTGGCCCTGGTGGCAGACGACTTCGGCGAGGCAGCTGCACAGCGTGTGGCCCGGCAACTCGTCATGTTCCTGAAGCGGCCCGGCGGGCAGAGCCAGTTCAGCGTAGCCATAGCCCAGCCTTCGACCACACGTCGCATGGACGCGCTACGCCATTACATAGCGCAGAACGTTGCTAGACCGCTCACGCTGCCGGTCTTGGCCGAGCGAATCCATGTCAGCGAGCGACAACTGGCCCGCCTGTTCAAGACCGAGTTGTGCACCACACCTGCCGCGTACATAGAGTCCGTGCGTGTGGAGATGGCACGCAATCGCCTTGAAACTTCTGATGAGTCATTGGTGCGCGTCGCCACTGCCTGCGGCCTGGGCACTACCGATACGCTGACTCGCGCGTTCCGCAGGCAACTGAACACCACGCCTGCCGAATACCGCAGCCGATTTCGCACCCATGAATGAAGAGGCTGGCCGCAGAACCGGTAACTCATGCGTAGCTACTGCTCAAGCGTTCAGACCAGGTATCACCGGTTCACAGCTTGCAAGCGCTGCCGCTCAGATTTTCTTGCTTGCTTTGCTCTACCAAGCTTCCAGTCGAAACGGACATCGGATACCAGGTCAGGCATAGTGGCTGCGTTTATCAGAGACTGGCATCAATCTCTGCATCGATACGGAAGCTCAGCGGGCGAGCAGGTATCGCAGAATTGCTTTTTGCACGGGCAGCAATAACGACTTTTGACTGTAGCCGGAGAAGCGGGGATATTGCACCGGGTCAAATGCAATCTCGCGCCCAATGGAAAAGGGCGGTGTAGCAAGCAGCATGGGCATGCCCATGCAATCCAGATCTGCCACAGTGAGCGACTTGGCCATTGCTTCGGCACCGCTTGGCCAGCCATCGGTAATGACAGTGTCAGCGGCTCGGGATGGCGTTGATGCAAATTCAACGTATGGCAGGGTCTCATGTAGCCGTTCATCGCAGATATGCATGATTGGCAGTTGCAGCGAGAAAGCCAGCTCGTGCCACGACCGCAGCACATTGGTCATCGGGCCCCACAAACAGATGCGGGCTTGCTCAATGGGCGCTATCGACCTATCAATGTAGAAAGCGTCAGTCAGCACCTCACATGGGTGCCCCATGCCGGACATGGCATTGATTACCGGGCGTTGTGACGCAAAGGCAAACTCAGCGAGGCGCTGATGATTCGATTCCCTCACGACATAGACATCGTAAAAAGGGTCGAGATAGCCGGCCAGATCGGCAGCCCTCTCGGGTGTTTTGAGCAAATTGGGCAGCTCGACAAATGACAAGCCAAGTTCTTGAAATGCCTGGATGAAGCTTGTGCGAGTGCGAATGCCGTTGCCTTCAAACGACCAGGCCACCTTGCGCTGCAGAGGTTGGCAGGGCGTGTCGACGAGTGCCCAGATGGCACGCACCTGCTCAGCGTTTAGTTGCGAAAGGTCTATAAGGTTCATGGCATGCCGCTCGACGAGACTCCGGGCAGTATCTCAGAGACTTTGCCTTCAAGATCTCGCGTCTGGCTAGCCACCCCAACGCCACACTTCGTCAGCATCTGGACTTGACCGAGAGTGGCGATTGACCTGCCGCAGCTTTCTAGCCTAAGCAGGCATACACCCGAACATTCGTTTCGATGAATTTATTGAGACTGCTCGCCCTGCACAAGAATTTTTAGCCATGACCAACGTGCTTGATAGGACTCGGCCTTGCGTTGAAAGAGATCACGGTGCGGAGTCAATGGGTTGGGCGCCAGAATGCCGTCATAGATCAAGCCGAGGTTATTCGGAGCATAAAGTTCATCTGGGCGAACTCCCACGCAAGTCGCTGGAATAAGAAAGCGATCTATTCCGTCGGAGGAATTGCGTAATGCCTTGTATGGATGACCGAAATATGACTGGTACCACAGGTGAACCCGGGCTTGGTTCGTTACTTCAACCTTGATACCTAAATCACGCAAAACATGATCAGTATGCGCTTGTACTTTCTGTTCGGCAGTTTCAGAGGTATTCGATGAATCAAAGTAAAAAAGATCGTAATCCTTGATGGAATCCTCAGGATTCCTTTGTGCCTGCAAATTCCACACTGTCTGGAAAAGGCAGCCTGCCACAAGCCAACCATCTGTGAGATTCAAATCCTTCCAGCGTTCAAGAATCGTACGGTTGTTGACGTTTTGGAGGATATCCGCAACAAAGCGCTCAGTGGTAGGCATCTAGACAGGCAATCCAAAGGTGAAAAGGAGGCTCTGATCGATTGTGCCCCACATACCAAAGATCGTTTCTGGCCGGGAGGCTGGTGTTTCAGAACGACCCAAAGCAGACATCCACTAACGTGGAAGTAAGCGGCCTGCGCAGCTTTTCGCGCAGGTCCGTTCGACTGCCGGATTGGGTGACTTGTAGCTCATGGCGCTTCTAGGGCTGGCAATACGTAACCCCCGTCGCCATGTTTCACAATCCACGGTTCAGACATCTCAGCAAGCCGCTGGTTGATCCAGTCGATAGGAACGGGATCGATCCCGGCCTGTATGAATGGCGCCTCGCCAGGGAACCGCGACAAGTATTCGTTTCGGATGTGAATCAGCAAGTTGACCCGGCGGTCGTACTCTGGGTGATTTGGTGCCGATCCACCGCGACCATATCCCCACATTTCGGTCGGAAAGCCGACGCGCTCGACAGGTCCGCGTGCTCCACGACCGCCCCGCCCATCGGCTGAGGCTGCGCTGCCGCCGTCGCCACCGATGATTAGGCCGTCATCGCCGTGAATGAAGCCGCTACCACCTTTGCCACCAATACCTCCGACCCCTCCGTTGCCGCCCCGACCACCGATGACCGTCCCGCGGTTACCTATGATTGTTCCTCCACCTCCATCGCCCCCGATGCCAGTTCCTCGCTTGTTTAGGTTCTGAGTAACCCAGTTTTCGTGGTCAGTCTTCCATTGTCGGAGCATTGCTTCCGGGAAGTCAGCCCCGTTGTTCTTGTCGATCATGTCTGCGCATCCACTGCAGAGGAATATTGCATTCCCGATCCCGGCGCGCTCCGCTGATGCCATTTCGGTCCTATAGCGAGGCCCACCTTCAGCTGCGGCGCAGATATGGGCGGCTTTTCCAATGTACAGATATTTCGCCGGCTCACTATCGGATGGCGCCAGGGTTTGCGCCCGACAATCGGGGTTAGAACAAATGAAAGCAGCGCGCTTTCCAAGCGCATCGACGATTGCTTTAGAAAAGTTGTCTCGGAACGAAGGCATATCTAAGGCGCTAAATAGATTTAGACGACAGACAAAAAATCCTGTCGTTCTTATAAAAATGAATCTATTCGGATTTATGAGAGTGAGCAATCGCAAGCAAACTTTTTAATGTCGAGATTGCAGCTTGTTGTCAGGAGTCAACGCCCATTGTTAGATGAAAGACTGCTTCTGGCCGAGAGCCGCTGTCTCTGTTCGACCCAAAACGGCCGCTCATCCTCTGGCTGCTGACATCATCTGCACAGCGGTTGCAGCCGAGCCGTGATGTTGCTTTGACCGCCGCAGTACGGCAAAACCCGGCCCCTACCTGGTGCCAGTACACATCGGCATCAGGAGGTTGGCATCGCTCCACTTCTTTTTTGCGTCAGCTCCTTGCGTCTGCCATTGAGGAGCACTCCTACGGCAGTGAATCGCACCAGCCAGTGGTAAGTCACCAAGCTTAGCGCCGTCGTTGCCAGTATGTTAGCTACCATCTTCACTCCTGCGGGCCAAGGCAGACCGAACAGCAAGACCCCGAAACCGATGGTGAGGGGCAAGTGAACCAAATACACCCAATAGGAACTGTCTGCCAGGTAGCTCATTGTGCGACTTGGCCGGCCAAGGTAAGTCGAGAACGCGCCGATAAGCGCGAAGCTCCAGCACCAAGCGGTAGCGTTGTAAGCCCAGGAAAATGCCAGCCGCGCTTCTAGCGGCATGGCATCACGAAGCTCGGCAGGGACTTTTTCCAGCACGATGCCGGAAGCCAGGAACAATACCAGCCCCGCGCCTGCGTACCAGGACCAGCGCCTCATGTAATGCGCCAACAGTACTTGCCTATGGGCGTACAGCACCAATCCAAAGACATAGAACAGGCCGTTATGTGCCCACTCCGTCCAGGGCGGAAAAAAGGCGTTCCCTGGTCGCACCAGACCATTGCCGTATTGCACGCCCACGGCTGCCAAAGTAGCTGCCAGCCCAGCTATTCCCCAAGGGGTACGGCCCATGGCGGCGAGCCATCGTCCCAATGTCGGTCCGGTGCTGGGTACAAGCTGGCGCATCAGCCTCTGCATCAACGGCGTCAAAAGGCTCAGCCACAACAGCAGCCACAAGAACCACAGGTGCAGCGTATTTGGTTCGCCCTGCGACCCGTTCATTTCAGTGGGAGACAGACCGAGGTCCAGGCCCCATGTCCCGCGAGCCATGCGATGCAGGAACACCAGTGCCAATACTGAGCACGCGAGGAACAAGGGCGGCCAGAAAACGGCGAAGGGCAGCGCCAAGCGACGCAACCTGTGCTTCACAGTGGCCGTTGGGCCGCGCTGGTCGATGAGCAAGGCAACAAAGAAGCCCGCCAGGATGAAGAACACTGGCATGCGGAATGCATGGATGAAGGCAACCAGCAAGTCAGCCGCAGGCGTCGTTTGGTTGTCGCGCCAGGGCAGCAGAGAAGGGCCGGCCATGTGAATGACGGCCACATGCAAAACGATACCGAGCCACATCATTGCGGCGCGTAGGTTGTCGAGTGCGTATAGGCGTTGTCGACTCTCGTTGGCGTGGATCATTGGTGCCTCTCCCGATTGGTGCTTTCGGGCACTCTATCAGGCCTCACTGCAAATCGCCCGAGCAAGTTTGGCGTCGGAGTTAGGACGGTCCACCTCAGCGACAGTGGGCCTGTTACCTTCATGTCAGTTGTTCTACTGGACCTCTGAGATCAGGTTGAAGCAACCAGCAGTTGAAAAATGTCGAACGGCGGCTTCTGGCCGGTAGCAGCCTGCCGCCCAAGAATGCTCACGATCCGTCGCGGTCGTTTGCTGCACCTCGATCAACGCCTGCAGTCTTTGATTGCCACATCACCACCGGCGCGACTCCAAAGCCAGTATCTGCCAATGGGCTGTCGCCCATTCATCTTCCTGGGGGCTAATGCTTCCTCAGAATCTGGAGATGGTCCAGTTCAGGTTTTTTACTGGGTCGCCACATCAGTTCGAATCAGCCTCTGGGTAGTCCTGAGGGCATCTTCGAAAATTCCCGATTTTCAGCGGGCGAGATTGTTACGACGATGGGTCCACTCAGTTCAAGTGGAGACAAAAATGCGATTCGAATTCCGTTCAATTGCCACACGGGCCCGATATGCCGGGCATGGTTTGTTCATCGCAACGGCCTTGTCTGGCACGCTGGCGCAGGCGGCCCCCTTGCCTTTTGACATGGCAACTACCTCCGAACAGCGATTTCAACTGGCCTTGGAGGCCCAGACTGCAGGTGACTATGCCCCTATGCTTGCGTTGCTGCGCCAGGCGGCCCGCGATGGCGAAGCTCAAGCGCAGGAAACACTGGCATGGATTCTTCTGGCCGGCCCAAACTTGTACGGTAATGCGGTGAAGGCGGATCGCTGCGAGGCAGCTCACTGGCTGCGGCAAGCCGTCGCAAATGGGAGTCAAACGGCCAGAAGCCAGTTGAATTTTCTGAACCGCCTGCGAAATGCACCGAGTGGCCAGACGGCCTGCGCATCCGAGTGGAAGGGGTGATATGCGCAAGATCCCTTTTCAGATTGCAGCCTCATCTTCAAGGATGTGCCACATGCCCAACGCGACTGGGGCACGGCACTGTGTGGCCGTTACTGGCCGATCAACGACAGTCGAAGATCGGCCGGTAGCTTACCTTCCAGGTTCACCCTTGCTTGACTTTGGCCTTGTTGGAACCAAAGGAGGAATGTACCGAGCTTGATCCTCGAAGTTCATTGACCACTCAAGCGCTTGCCAAATGACACCGCATAGGCCTGGGAGCGAAAGCGGAGCACCGGATCATTGGTGGGCGCAATGCCGTCGGCCATCACCATCGGATCAAAGTTGATCGGCTCGCACAAGCCTCCTTTCTGAGTCGAAGCGCTCGTGATCGTCAAGGTGCCAGCCTTGAACTCAGGTCGCTGTGCGGGCCATGATTGCGTGGGGTCATCCTGCGGATCACCCGGCTGCCCGACCGTCACCAGCATGTTCCAGCGAGCCGGTTTTTTCGATGTGCTGCTGATCAATGCGGTTTCCAGAAAGTCCGACCCGGCCGTCTTCAGCGCCTCGTTGCTTAGAGGCTTCTCCCCTTCCTGCGGTACGAAGCGCCAGCGCACCAGAGTCACCTTGTCCTGTGCATTGATGAACTTGAAGGTGTGAATGCCAAAGAATGCGCTGCGGGTGTAGCTGTCGGGAGGGTTGTGGCTGGCCAGGTATTGCGCCTGAGCCAGGCTGTCAGGATGGGAGGCCCTGAATGCTTTGAGCTTTTCCGGGTCCGGCTTGCCGGTGGCTGGATCGGGGCGCTGAGCTTCGGTCAAGTCCAGAAACGTTCCGGGGTGGGCGGCGCCGAACATGGGGGTGTTCAACATGGACATCTGGTGCAACTGGCCCTTGGGGAGCTTGAATTGCAAGGCCATTCCACGCGCGCTTTGGGCAACATCTGGAACCTTGGGGCTTCCTCCTGCCAGCGAGAAGCGCGCAATCACCGGAACGGCTTGGCCGGAAAACAGTGCAGAGCGCGAGTAGCTGGTGGCCTCGGCGGTAGCGGTGAATTCACCCACTGCGCAGGTCCCCTTGATGTGATTGCGGCGCTCTCCCTGATGAACGCCAAAGGTCGCTTCCAGGGCCTGGACCACCTGCGGTGCCGTCACTTCCCGCTCGGCTGCCAGGGTGAAAACCGGCGGCACCATCATGACACAGCTAAGCGCGAGCTTCATTTTTCGGAGCTTCATTGCTTCTTCCTCTTGATGATCCAGGCTTGAGTTCTCAGGGCTTGGCGATGTGCCAGCTGTTGTTGAGCAATCCATCTCCCGTTCTGTCTCCGGGCTTGGCATCCTTGGCCCAGTAATAGAGAGGACGGCCCTTGTAGGCCCATTGCTGGTCACCGTTGTCGCGGACAACCAAGCTCCAGTCACCGGTAGCCGTCGCACCCGGGGCCACCATCAGAGGCGGCCAGTTCGTGGCACAGCCACCGTTGCATACGCTCTTGCCGGATCCGGCGGCATCTTTGTCGAAGACATAAAGCGTCATCTGATTGGGGCCCACGAGTACGCCATTCATGGCAGAAGCGGGCGTCTGTGCCTGGGCGGCAGTTGTCACGGCGCAGGCCGCCAGGAACACCGAGGTGAGGGTGGCGAAGGAAGTGAGACGGGTCATGGAGATCTCCTTGAGGTTGACCTGCTGTAAACAGTTCAAGGACGCTGTTTATTCCATTGAAATCTCTGGCCATTCATCCTCCGAGATTGCCCAGGCAGAAATCGTCGTACTCCGCGCAAGGCGATCTGACCATTGGTGCCCGATATGGATCGGCGCTTCAACTCTTTGAAGCATAGGCTTTGCCGGCCTCAACGACCGGGAATGGTATAGGCGTGAGCTTGAAGCTTGGTTCAAGGTCAAGCGCGGATTGCGCGAGAATGGCGCACATGAAGATCGGAGAACTCGCCCAGCGCACAGGTCTTGCCGCATCGCGCATTCGCTTTTACGAGCGCATCGGCCTGCTGGGCGTTGCCCAGCGCCAGGCCAACGGCTATCGCAGCTATCCCGAAGAGGCGGTGCTGGCGCTCAGGCTGATTGCCACGGCGCAGCGGGCCGGCTTCAGCCTGCAAGAGTTGCGCCAGCTGCTGCCCGAGGATCTGGAGCAGTGGCAGCATGACGAGCTGCTGGCCACGCTGCGTCACAAGCTGCAGAGCATCGATCTGATGCTGGCACAGCTGATGCAAAATCGCGCCGAACTAGGCGAGCTGATCGCCCAGATCGAGGCCAGACCCGAAGACATGGACTGCGCCGGCAACGCTCGGCGTGTGCTGTCGCAAATGCGCTTGCTGGGGCGGAACGAGGAGGCGGCGGGTCGGCCCGATCAGCCCAGCAGCTGAGCCACCTGCAGGGCAGTGGCCCGGGCCGACTGCGGGTTCTGCCCCGTCACCAGCCTGCCGTCCGTCACGACCTTGGATACAAAAGGCAGCCGGGCTTTCTCATATTGGGCACCGCGCTGGCGCATCAGCGCTTCGGCGTTGTACGGCACTTTGCCGGCCACGCCTGCCAGCCTTTCCTCCAGCCAGGAAAAGCCTGTCAGCCTGCGTCCGGCGACCAGCAGCGAGCCATCGGACAGACGGGTTTCGAGCAGACCGCAATAGCCGTGGCAGACCGAGGCAACGACGCCACCGCGCTCATGGATGTCGCGCGTGATGCGCTGCAGCCCCTGCGAGGATGGAAAGTCCCACATCACGGCATGGCCGCCGGTGAAATAAATGGCATCAAAGTCTTGCGCGTCCACGGCATCAGGGGCGGCCGTGTTGGAGAGCAGGGCCATGCGCGCTGCATCCGCCAGCCATGCCCTGGCCGTAGCATCCCGGTTCGGCCATTTCAGCGAGCGCGGCTCCAGCGGCGAGTGGCCGCCCAGCGGACTGACCAGGTGCTGTGCGTAACCCCGCTGGGCAAAGACTTCCCAGGCATGGCTGAGCTCTGACAGCCACAGGCCGGTGGGCTCGGCAGGGTCATCGTAATGGGCGACGTTGCTGACGACGTGAAGAATGCGACGAGGCATGGGGTGTCTCCTGTGGCTCCCAACTTAAGCTTGAAGTGCAGTTCAATGTCAAGCTCGCGGTGTGTTCAAGGGATTCCTGTTTTGATAGCTTTCATCGCTTGATGGATAAGGGATTGAGTTGGATTTTGTTGATATTTCCCGAGCCGCGCTGCCAGCCATCCTGCTTTGTGATGGGGGCGGGCCTCAGCCTGGCTCCCGAGGTTTGCTTTATGCGTTAAGTTTCAAGCTGCTGTTCCTTAGCGTGCACATGCTTGGTGGACCAGCGTTTCCCGGATTTGTCTTGAAAGGTGCCCATGGTGCACAAGCGTTCTCTCGTAAAAGCCCTGGCAGTTGCCGCCCTGGTGCCTGCCGCATTGCTGGCCCAGGCCCAGGATCTGGCCGTGACCGTCGGCGTGACGGCCGGCCCCCACGCCCAGATTGCCGAAGTGGCCAAGCAGGTTGCAGCCAGGCAGGGCCTGAAGGTCAGGCTGGTGGAGTTTGGCGACTTCATCCAGCCCAATGCGGCGCTGTCCACCGGCGATCTCGACGCCAACATCTACCAGCACCAGCCCTTCCTCGATGCCCAGAACAAGGACCGTGGCTACAAGCTGGTGCCCGTGGCCAAGGCCGTGAACCAGCAAATGGGCGTGTACTCCAGAAAGGTCAGAAAACTGGCCGATCTCAAGAGCGGCGCGCGTGTGGGCATTCCCAACGATCCCACCAATGGCTCGCGTGCTCTGATGGTGCTGGCCAAGCAGGGATTGATCACGCTCAAGGCGGATGCCGGTGCGCGCGCCTCGGTGCTGGACATCACAGCCAACCCCAGAAAGCTCAGGTTTGTCGAGCTAGAAGCCGCTCAGCTGGCCCGCGCCCTTGATGATCTGGATGCCGCGGCCGTCAACAGCAGCTACGCCGTCGCTGCCGGCCTGTCTCCTCAGGGAGATTCGCTGGCGCTGGAAGATGTGAACACGCCTTATGTGACCGTGCTCATCGTCACGCGCGCCGGCCATGAAAACAGCAAAGGCCTGCAGGCGTTTGTGAAGGCCTATCAGTCACCCGAGGTCAAGGCCTTTGTGGAAAAGACCTTCAAGGGTGCTTACACAACCGCATGGTGAGCGCATGAATCAGCCCTGTAATCAACTGGATGAGGCGCTGTTCGAGCGTGCCAAGACCTTGCTGGACGAGGAATGGCTGAGCCGCGACGCCGATCTGGCGCAGCTGCTGCCCGTGGTGCTGGAGCGCGGCGTGGGCCAGGATTGGCACAAGGCCGGCACCTTTCGCCACCATCTGGCAGGTGTGGCGCGCTCTCTGGCGCTGTGGCAGCAACCCAGGGAGGTGCGCCAGCTGGGTTTGCTGCACAGCGTCTACGGCAATGCCTTTGTCGATCTGGTCAAGTTCGATGCCGGCAACGAGCGCGAGCAGCTCAAGCGCCTGGTTGGGGAGCAGGCCGAGCATCTGGTCTATCTGTTCTGCACCATGAGCCGCACCCAGTTCGTACAAAAGCTGCTGGCTAGCGATATCTCGGCGGACGGCAGCCTGCAGATCGAGCGCAATGGCCCCGAGCCGCGCGAGACCATCCGGCTCACCGCCTATGAAGTGGCTGCGTTCGCGATCGTCAGCATGGCCGACAGCATGGAGCAGTGGTTCAGCTGGCAGGAAGACATCTATTCGCGCTTCCCGGCCGTGGACCACAGTCGTCAGCAGGCCGTGCACTGGGCGGCGTCGTTGTGGCCCGGCCCCATGCGTCCGAGCAGCCGCATGCTCAGCCAGATCAGTGGCCTGGGCCAGGCGCTGCAGCATCCAGCGCTCAAGACCCAGCTGCCGATGCCGCCCGTGTTTGCGAACTGCAGCCAGCTGTTGAGCGCGGGCAACGAGGCTGCGGCCGTGGCGCTGTACTGGTCGGTGATTCAGCTCGATCAGCCGCTGGTCGATCTGGATGCAGCCACCGCGACGCTGGAGCAGGCGGTGGCCCTCAACCCCTGGGTGGGCGAGCCGCAAATGGTGCTGGCCCAGCTATACCTGAGCGCGGGCCGCAACACCGATGCCGCCAGGGTCGCCGAGAGCGCGCTGCAGTGCTTTTGCACCTGGGGCAATGCCTGGGACAAGCGCGTGCAATGGGATGCCTGGATTGCCTGGACGCGTATCCTGCTGCAATCGGCCCAGCAGGGCAACTGGCCTGCTCGGCTGGACAAGCTCAACAATGTGGCGCTGAAGCAGATCTGACTTGATCTGAAATTGATAGCTGCCAGCGCTTGATGCATAAGCGCTACAGGCTATTTTGAGCATGAAAAAAGCCCCAAGGCCTTGCGCCTGGGGCTTTTTGTTGGCAAACAGCCGTGCTTACTTGGTGCCGAAGATACGGTCGCCCGCGTCGCCCAGACCGGGCAGGATATAGCCATGGTCATTGAGTTCGCGGTCCACGGCAGCGGTGTAGATGTCCACGTCGGGGTGGGCAGCCTGCATGGTCTTCACGCCTTCGGGGGCAGCCAGCAGGCACATGAACTTGATGGACTTGGGGGCACTCTTGTCCTTGAGTTGCTGCACGGCGGCCACGGCCGAGTTGCCCGTGGCCAGCATGGGGTCGACGACGATCACGTCGCGCTCGCACATGTTTTCGGGCATCTTGTAGTAGTACTCGACGGGCTTGAGCGTCTCGGGGTCGCGGTACAGGCCGATGTGGCCGATACGGGCGCCGGGCACCACGTTGAGCATGCCGTCCAGGAAGCCGTTGCCTGCGCGCAGGATGGAAACCAGGGCCAGCTTCTTGCCGTCGATGACCTTGCCCGTCATTTTTTCCATGGGCGTCTCGATCTCGATGTCCTGCAGCGGGAAGTCGCGCGTCAGCTCATAGGCCATCAGGGTGGACAGCTCGCCCAGCATGCGGCGAAAGCTGTTGGTGCTGGCTTCCTTGCGGCGCATCAGCGTCAGTTTGTGCTGGACCAGAGGGTGGTCGATCAAATGCAGAGTGCTCATGTTCTTGGTCTTTGTGGTGAAGGCAGGCAGGCCCGCTTGTGGCGGGCTCGTGCTTGCAAAATTGGGATCAGGCGGATGCGGGCCGGGCCGCAACGGACGCTATTTTCGCTGTCACTCGGACAGCAGGCTGGCAAAACGCTCTAAATCCACATTGCCGCCACTGATCACAATGCCCACGCGCTTGCCCTTGAGCGGCAAACCGCCGTTGATGGCGGCTGCCAGCGAGAGCGCGCCCGTGGGCTCGACCACGATTTTCATGCGCTCGGCATAAAAGCGCATGGCCTGGACCAATTGCTCGTCGTTGACGGTCAGCACCTCGCTCACGCGCTGCTGGATGATGGCAAAGGTCAGATCACCGGCTGCCTGGGTCTGGGCGCCGTCGGCAATGGTGCGCGGCGTATCGATCTTGACGATATGGCCTGCACGCAGCGACTGCTGCACGTCGTTGCCCGCTTCGGGCTCGACGCCGATTACCTTGCATTGCGGAGCCAGGGCGTTGGCGGCCAGCAGGCTGCCCGAGAGCAGACCACCACCGCCCAGGCAGACAAACAGATAGTCCAGATCCGGCACTTCCTCCAGCAATTCCTTGACCGCCGTGCCCTGACCGGCGATCACGTCGCGGTGGTTGTAGGGCGGGATCAGTGTCATGCCGCGCTCGGTCGCCAGTTTGTGGGCGATGGCTTCGCGGTCTTCGGTGAAGCGGTTGTAGGTGACGACCTGGGCGCCATAGCCGCGCGTGGCCGCCATCTTGGAAGCCGGGGCATCCTCGGGCATGACGATCAGGGCCGGCATGTCCAGCAACTGGGCTGCCTGGGCAATGGCCTGGGCATGGTTGCCGGAGGAAAAGGCCAGGGCGCCGCCCTCGCGCTGCTCGGGCGTGAACTGCGCCAGAGCGTTGTAGGCGCCGCGAAACTTGAAGGCGCCTATGCGCTGCAGGTTCTCGCATTTGAAGAACAGGCGCGCGCCCAGCTGTTCATCCATGGTGCGGCTGGTCAGCACCGGCGTGCGGTGGGCTACGCCCTGCAGGCGCTGGGCAGCGGCCACGACATCGTCGTAAGTGGGCAGGGGGGCGGTGTTTGTGCTCATGGCAGGACAGGCTGAGGTGGTGACTGAACCCATGATAACGGGGCATGCTCCACTTCAACCCGAATCGCTGCGTTGTCGCTCGGCTCCATGTCGATGGCGCTCAGCGGGCGATCGAGAAGATAGAGGAATACGAGCGGAAAAGACATGCAGCCCTTTATTGAAAAGGGATGATGGCTATTCAATCAGGATCGATCGTCCGCTTTGGGCAGTGCTGGTGCAAATGCCTGCAGCGGCTCCAGCGGGGGGAAGTCGCCGGCGCGCTTGGCCTGCATGGCACCCACGGCCTCCATGACATGCCGGTTGCTCCAGATGCCGCTCTGCACCCAGCCCATCTGCTGCAGCGAGTCGCCCACGCTGTGGTCGCGCGCGTAATTGATCACCTGCTTGCTGCCCCAGATGGCCACGGGCGGCTTGGCCGCAATTTCGCGCGCGCAGGCGAGGGCTGCTGTGACGGTGGCTTCGGGCGTGTCGTAGACGGCGTTGACCAGACCCTGACTGGCGGCCTCCTGCGCAGTCATGCGGCGGCCGGTATAGGCCAGCTCCTTGACGATGCCCAGCGGCATCAGCTTGGGTAGGCGCTGCAGGCTGCCCAGGTCGGCGGTCATGCCGATATTGATCTCCTGCACGCAGAAAAAGGATTCGGCGCTGGCATAGCGTATGCAGGCAGTGGCCACCAGATCAAGCCCTCCACCCACGCAGGCACCCTGGATAGCGCAGATCACGGGCATGCGCAGGGCTTCGATCTTGTTGAAGGTGGACTGCAACTGGGCCAGGGTGTCGATGATGGCGGCGCGGCCCTCGGGCGTACGGTCATTGGGCGCAAAGGCGGGGTCGGCAAAGGTCTCGAGTGCCATGCCGGCGCAAAAATGCTTGCCTGTGCTGCTGATCACCAGCGCGCGCGACTGGCCGCTGCGCTGCAGCGTATCCAGCACCAGGTCCAGCTCCTGCCAGAACCTGGGGTTCAGGGTGTTGAAGGCATCGGGGCGGTTGAGCACCAGATGGGCAATATGGTCGACCAGGTCCAGGCGAAAGCTGCTCAGACCGGCGGTCAGCAAGGTGTCGTCAGAGGTATGGGGCATGCCGGCATGGTGTCTTGCGGCATCGGCCGGACCAGTCACAAGCGTGACTGCCCCGGACAAACCAGGGTGGCCGGCATGCCCCTGCCGGTTCAGGCCGTCAGCGCCGGCGCTCTGTCCGCAGCCTGGACCTTGAACACGGACACCATGCCGGTGAGGCGTTGGGCCTGGTCGCTCAGCGAGACCGCGGCCGCCGTGGATTCCTCGACCAGGGCGGCATTCTGCTGCGTCATCTGGTCCAGATTGGTCACGGCCTGGTTGACCTGGCTGATGCCGTCATGCTGCTCCATGGCGGAGGCACTGATCTCGCCAATCATGTCCGAGACCTTGCCGACGCTGCTGACGATTTCCTCCATCACGCGCCCCGCCTGGGAGACCTGGTCTGCGCCCTCCTGGGCGGCGTCCACGGAGGTGGTGATGAGTGCCTTGATCTCCTTGGCCGCCTCGGCACTGCGGTGGGCCAGGGCGCGCACTTCGCCGGCGACCACGGCAAAGCCTCGGCCTTGTTCGCCGGCGCGCGCGGCCTCGACCGCCGCGTTGAGGGCCAGGATATTGGTCTGGAAGGCGATGGAGTCGATCACGCCGATGATGTCGGAGATGCGGTGTGCGCTGTCGCTGATGCGTCCCATGCTGCTGACCACGGACTGCACCACATGGCCGCCGCGCTGAGCGACCTGTGCGGCATTGCCTGCCAGATGGTTGGCCTGGCGGGCGGTGTCCGAGGCCTGGGCGACGGTGGCGGTCAGCTGTTCCATGCTGGCCGCGGTTTCCTCAAGATTGGCGGCGGTCTGCTCGGTGCGTGCAGACAGGTCGTGGTTGCCGGTGGCGATTTCGGCCGATGCGGTGCTGATGGAGTGCACGCTGGTGCGCACATCGCTCACCAGGCTGCGTAGCTGGGCTGCCATGGTCGAGACGGAGCTCAGCAGGCGGCCGAACTCGTCATGGCGGTCGTTGCTGGCGGTCACCGTGAGATCGCCCTGTGCAATGGCCTGGGTCAGCTCCACGGCTTCATTCAAGGGCTGGGTGATGGAGCGGGTCAGGGCCAGTGCCAGGCCCAGTGCGGCGGTCAATACCAGGGCCTGTACCACCCAGGACAGCCAGATCGCTTTTTGCTGGTCTTGCTGCAACTGAAGGCTGGCGGCGTCGCGCTGCTGTTCCTGCAGCTTCACGAAGTCCTGCAGCGAATCGACATAACGGCCAATGGCGCCCAGATACTGCAGGCGGATGAAGTCGCGCATGGCTTCGATATCGCCGGTCAGCTTGATCTCCCGCGCCTGCTTGTTCAGCGCCAGAACCTCGGCGCGCACGGCTGCGATCTTCTGCAGGGCAGCCTTGTCGGCATCGCTTTGAGCCAGTTTGATGACCTGTGCCTGCAGCGCACCATTGACGGCTACGCCTTCGCTGACACGCTCGTCCATACGCTGAGTCAGCGCTTCGTCGGTGGTCATATTGCTGGTGAGCACGCGCTCGCCCGTGGTCTCGGTGGCACCTTTCCACTGAAGGGCGAGATTGATGCGATTGTCATAGTCGGTCAGGGTCTGCATGCCGGCCTGCAGGGCCTGGGTGGACGAGTGCTGGTTCCATAGCGAGACGGCCAGCATCATGGTCAGAAGCCCGCCCAAAGTGCACCACAGCTTGGTGGATACACGCCATTGATTGAATTGCATTGGCTGAAAATTTGCAAAAGCACTGCCGGGCCCGAGCGAACTGGTGGTCTGCGGCAAGACTGGGCAGCGTGGTTAGCGTAGAGAAAAGAAGCGGCTGTGCCTGCAGGCAGCAGCACATGTCCAAGAGACTGGCGGCTGGCACCAGGGGATGGATTTATTATGTATCGACATAATGACTTCCGCCTTGAGCGTTTTCTGTCCAGCGGCCACAAAAAAGGCCTGCTGACGCAGGCCCTTGGAGCGAGTGAGCGCGTAGGAATCAGCGCTTCTTGTTGCCCAGAATGCCGCCCAGCACTCCGCGCAGAATCTCCTTGCCCAGGCTGTTGCCCACCGTGCGCACCGTGGACTTGGCCATGGTCTGCACCAGACCGTCGTGCTGGCCGCCGCGCGGGCCGGTACGGCCGAACAGCAACTCCTTGAGTCCGTCCATCATGGAGTCCGTGGCGCCGCCTTGCGCGGCCGTTCCAGCCGCTCCGGCTGCAGCAGGTGCATCGCCGGGCTTGGCGGGCACGGCACTGGCAGTACGGTCGCGCAATATCTCGAAGGCCGACTCGCGGTCCACGGCTTTCTCGTAGACGCCGGCGACCAGGGAACCCTCGATCAGTGCCTTGCGCTGCTCGGCCGTGATGGGGCCGAGCTGGCTGCCGGGAGGAATCACGAACACACGCTCGGTCACGCTGGGGCGGCCTTTTTCGTCGAGGAAGCTGATCAGGGCTTCGCCCACGGCCAGCTCGGTGATGGCGGCGGCAATATCCAGGCCCGGATTGGGGCGCATGGTGGAGGCGGCCGAGGCCACGGCCTTCTGGTCGCGCGGCGTGAAGGCGCGCAGGGCGTGCTGCACGCGGTTGCCCAACTGGCCGAGCACGCTGTCGGGAACGTCCAGCGGGTTCTGAGTGACGAAGTACACGCCCACGCCCTTGGAGCGCACCAGGCGCACGACCAGCTCGATGCGCTCTATCAGCACCTTGGGCGCATCGTTGAACAGCAGGTGGGCTTCGTCAAAGAAAAACACCAGCTTGGGCTTCTCGGGGTCGCCTATCTCGGGCAACTGCTCGAACAGCTCGGACAGAAGCCAGAGCAAAAAAGTCGAGTACAGGCGCGGGGCATTCATCAGCTTGTCGGCCGCCAGCACGTTGATCACGCCCATGCCGTTGGCATCGGTCTGCATCAGGTCGTTGATGTCGAGCATGGGCTCGCCGAAGAACCGGTCGCCGCCCTGGCTTTCGATGGTCAGCAGGCCGCGCTGTATGGCTCCCACGCTGGCCGAGCTGATATTGCCGTACTGGGTGGTGAACTGCTTGGCGTTGTCGCCCACAAAGTTCAGCATGGCGCGCAGGTCCTTGAGGTCCAGCAGCAGCATGCCGTTGTCGTCGGCAATCTTGAACACCAGATTCAGCACGCCCATCTGGGTTTCGTTCAGATTCAGCATGCGGCCGATGAGCAGCGGGCCCATGTCCGAGATGGTGGCGCGCACGGGGTGGCCCTGTTCGCCGAACACATCCCACAGTGTTGCGGGGCAGGCCAGGGGCTGGGGCAGAGTCAGGCCGCGATCCTTGAGCGAGGCCGCCAGCTTGCCTTCGATCTTGCCGGCCTGGCTGATGCCGCTCAGGTCTCCTTTGACGTCGGCCATGAAAACCGGCACGCCGATCTGCGAGAAGCTTTCGGCCAGTTTTTGCAGCGTGACGGTCTTGCCGGTGCCGGTGGCGCCTGTGATCAGGCCATGCCGATTGGCCAGTCCGGGCAGCAGGACACATTCTGTGGCAGAGTGCTGGGCAATCAAAAGGGGTGAAGCCATTTCGGGTTTCCTCTGGGGGGGCATGCAGTCAAAAGTAAAATCGCTCCCGCTAGGTTAAATCAAATATCAAAGGATTCCCTGTGGCAGGACACAGCAAATGGGCCAACATCCAGCACCGCAAGGGTCGCCAGGATGAAAAACGTGGCCGCATCTGGACGCGCATCATTCGTGAAATCATGGTTGCCGCCCGCCAGGGTGGGGGCGATCTGAGCGCCAACCCGCGTCTGCGTCTGGCGGTGGACAAGGCCAAGGCAGCCAATATGCCGGCCGACAATATCAAGCGCAATATCGACAAGGCCACGGGCAACCTCGACGGCGTGACCTACGAGGAAATCCGTTACGAAGGCTATGGCATCGGCGGCGCGGCCATCATTGTGGACACAATGACGGACAATCGCGTGCGTACGGTGGCCGATGTTCGCCACGCATTCAGCAAGTACGGCGGCAATATGGGTACCGAAGGCTCGGTGGCCTTCCAGTTCAAGCATGTGGGTCAAATCATGTTTGCCCCCGGTACGGACGAAGAGAAAGTCATGGAGATCGCGCTGGAAGCTGGTGCCGAGGATGTGATCACCGATGACGAAGGTGGCATCGAGGTGCTGACGGCCCCCGGCGACTTTGAAGCCGTGCGTGACGCACTGCAGGCCGCCGGCTTTACCGCCGACATGGCCGAGGTGACCATGCGCCCCGAAAATACAATCGCTCTCGAAGGCGATGATGCAGCTCGCATGCAGAAGCTGCTGGACATGATTGAAGACTTGGATGACGTTCAGGACGTCTACCACAACGCAGAAATATGAAAATTCTTGTGATTGGCGGCGGTGGCCGTGAGCACGCTCTGGCGTGGAAGTTGGCCGAATCGCCCAAGGCGACCAAGGTCTATGTGGCTCCCGGTAACGGTGGCACAGCCCTGGCTGGCGGCAAGCTGGAGAACCTCAACATCACCGATGTGAAGGCTCTGCGCGAATGGGCCCAGGCCGAAAAGATTGCCGTGACGGTGGTGGGGCCCGAGGCTCCGCTGGCGGCCGGTGTGGTCGATGAGTTCCGTGCCCACGGACTCAAGGTCTTCGGCCCGACCAAAACTGCAGCCCAGCTGGAGTCTTCCAAGGCCTATTCCAAGGACTTCATGGCGCGCCACAGCATTCCCACGGCGCAATATGAAACCTTTACCGACGCCGCTGCGGCCCACGCCTATGTGGATCGCCTGGGCGCTCCCATCGTCATCAAGGCCGACGGCCTGGCTGCTGGCAAGGGAGTGGTGGTGGCCATGTCGCTGCAGGAAGCCCATGATGCCGTGGACTTCATGCTGGTGGACAACAAGTACGGTGTTCAGCACAACGAAGGCGGTGCACGCGTCGTGATCGAGGAGTTCCTCGAAGGCGAGGAGGCCAGCTTCATCGTGCTGTGCGACGGCAAGAACGTGCTGGCGCTGGCGACCAGCCAGGACCACAAGCGCTTGAAGGATGGCGACCAGGGCCCCAATACCGGCGGCATGGGCGCTTATTCGCCTGCGCCCGTGGTGACGGCCGATGTGCATGCCCGCGCCATGCGTGAGATCATCCTGCCCACCATCCGCGGCATGGAAAAAGACGGCGTGCCCTACACCGGCTTCCTGTACGCAGGTCTGATGATCGACAAGGCCGGCCATCTCAAGACGCTGGAATTCAACTGCCGCATGGGCGATCCGGAAACCCAGCCCATCATGATGCGCCTGAAGAGTGATCTGGTGGACGTGATGCTGGCTGCCTGCGAAGGCAAGCTGGATCAGCTGGAGCTGCAATGGGACCGCCGCACTGCATTGGGCGTGGTCATGGCTGCTGCCGGCTACCCAGAAGACCCGCGCAAGGGCGATGTCATCACGGGTTTGCCCGCCGCAGCCGACGATGCCATGGTCTTCCATGCAGGCACCCAGCTGGGCGATGACGGCCAGCCCGTGACCAGCGGTGGCCGCGTGCTGTGCGTGACCGTGCTGGCCGACAGTGTCAAGCAGGCGCAGCAGAAGGTCTATGACGTGGCACGTGGCATCCATTTCGATGGCGCCCAGTATCGCCGCGACATTGGCTTCCGCGCCGTCAAGAAGGCCGACTGATGACCCAGGCATCCTCATCTTCTGTGGCTGATCAGTTGCCTGCGGCCGAGGTGCGTGAGTACCTGATGGGTCTGCAGACCCGCATCACCGAGGCGCTGGAAGCGATCGAAGGCGAGGGTGGGGCGCGGTTTCTGGCAGATGCCTGGCACAAGGAGCCGGGCGAGAAGCTGCAAGGCAACGGCGTCACCAGGATCATGGAGGGCGGGCGCGTGTTCGAGCGTGCAGGCTGCGGTTTCTCGCATGTGCGCGGGCCACAGCTGCCGCCTTCGGCCACACAGCATCGGCCCGAGTTGGCAGGAGCGCCGTTCGAGGCCATGGGCGTGTCGCTGGTGTTTCATCCGCGCAACCCCCTGGTTCCCACGGTGCACATGAATGTGCGCATGATCTCGGCCGGCCATGAAGGGCAGCCCAAGACCTGCTGGTTTGGCGGCGGCATGGATTTGACGCCGGTCTACGGCTTCGAGGAAGACGCCGTGCATTTCCACCAGAGCTGCCGTGATGCGCTGGCGCCATTTGGCGATCAGCTCTATCCACGCTTCAAGCAATGGTGCGATGAGTACTTCTTTCTCAAGCATCGCAACGAGCAGCGTGGCATTGGCGGTATCTTCTTCGATGATTTCAGCGAACTGGGCCAGCAGCAGAGCTTTGCCATGCTGCGCTCGGTTGGCGATGCCTTTCTGAAGGCCTATCTGCCCATTGTGGAACGCCGCCGGGATGCGCAGTACACGCAGCAGCAGGTGGATTTCCAGCGCTACCGCCGTGGCCGCTATGTGGAATTCAACCTGGTCTGGGATCGAGGCACGCATTTCGGCCTGCAGTCCGGCGGCCGCACGGAGTCCATCCTGCTGTCCATGCCTCCTCATGCGGACTGGAGCTATCAGCGTGAGGATGCACCCGGTACGCCCGAGCGCGATCTGCTTGAAAAGTACCTGATTCGCCGTGACTGGCTCTGAGGCGCAGGCCTCTGTCCGGTAGGCCGGACTCCCCTGTTGATCGGGCATAAGGCCCTGTCAGCAGGGAAATTTTTTGAAAACTATAATTTCCATAGCTGGATGCGCGCTATTGACTGGCGCGTCAACCTTTTTCAATGCGTGAAGAGCACAGGCCCCTGGCGGTCTGGACGCCTATGCCAACCCAACCCTGATACGGGTGTGGCGCGGCACACGCTATATTGATCCCATCATTTACTGATTCCATCGCCTGATGACCACCTCCACCAAATCGGATTCCGCAGCCAAGCGCGACGTCACCAAACTCCAGCGAGCCATTGTTGACGGCCTCGAAGACGTCAAGGCCCACGACATCCAGGTGTTCAACACCGAAGCGCTGTCCCCGCTGTTCGAGCGCGTGATCGTGGCCTCGGGTACCTCCAATCGCCAGACCAAGGCACTGGCCTCCAGCGTGCGTGAAGCCGTCAAGGAAGCTGGCTTTCCCGTGCCGCGTCAGGAAGGTGAGCAAAACGGCGAATGGATCATCGTGGACTGCGGCTCGGTGGTCTGCCACATCATGCAGCCGGCCATTCGTCAGTACTACCGCCTGGAAGAAATCTGGGGCGAGACACCGGTGCGCATGAAGATCGGTGCCGCCAAGCCCAAGCCCGCCGAAGTGGCTGCCAAGAAGCTGGCCGCCAGGCAGGCCGTGGACAAGGCTGCTGCGGAAAACACCGTGGTCGAGAAAAAGCCTGCTGCCAAGAAAGCTGCGGCCAAGAAGCCAGCGACCAAGACAGCCGCCGGTGCCAAGCCTGCAGCCAAGAAGCCCGCTGCCAAGTCCGCTGCCGCCAAGACGGTCAAGACTGTGGTCGTCAAGCCCAGCACTCCTCGTACTGCCAAGCCGGCTGCTGCCAAACCCGCAGCCAAGCGTGCTCCCCGCGCCAAGGCCTAAATGAAGCTGACCATCGTGGCCGTAGGCCTGCATGTGCCCGACTGGGCGCAGACGGCCTACGACGATTACGCCAAGCGCTTTCCGCCCGAACTCAAGGTCGAACTCAAGGCCGTCAAGACCGAGCCGCGTGGCTCCAAGACGCTGGAGACCCTGTATGCGGCAGAGCGCAAGCGTATCGAAGCCGCCATCCCCCGAGGCACCCGCATCGTGGTGCTCGACGAGCGCGGCACCAATCTGACCACCAAGGCGCTGGCCCAGCGCCTCAAGGGCTGGCAGCTTGAGAGCGACGATGTGGCTCTGGTCATTGGCGGACCTGACGGTCTGGACCCCGAGTTCAAGGCCGCAGCCCATGAGCGCATTCGTCTCTCCGACCTGACCCTGCCGCACGCCATGGTGCGCGTGCTGCTGATTGAACAGCTCTATCGAGCCTGGTCGGTCAATGCCGGTCATCCCTATCACCGCGAATAAGCGCTTGTGACCGGACTCTGCGTGCAATTTCACGCAGTGCGTGATACTATGATTTTGATAGCCTACTGCGCTTTATATATGGGCGCTAGAGGCCATTTTTAATCAAAATCATGGCGCCCATTCTCTTTCTTGCATCCCAAAGTCCCCGCCGCCGTCAGCTGCTCGAGCAACTGGGCGTGGCGCATGAATTGCTGCTGCCCAATGCAGCCGGCGATATCGCCGAGGATGCCGAGGCCATAGAGGCCGAGCTGGCCGGTGAAGATCCCCATGACTATGTGCAGCGCGTGACGGCCGGCAAGCTTGATGCAGCCGTGGCCCGCCATGCGCGGCGCGGTCTGCCGGCAGCGCCCATTCTGTGCTCGGACACCACCGTGGCACTGGGCAAGCAAATTCTGGGCAAGCCGGCCGATGCCGAAGACGCGCGACGCATCCTGCGTCTGCTCTCCGGGGCAGAACATGAGGTGCTGACCGCCGTGGCGCTGCAAAGCGGCGCGCGGCGTCTGCAGGCGCTGTCGGTGTCCACCGTGCGCTTTGCTCCCATGACCGAGGCACAGATCGAGGCCTATGTGCTCACGGGCGAGCCCATGGGCAAGGCCGGAGCCTATGGCATACAGGGCAGGGCGGCCGCACATATCGCAGAGATCCGCGGCAGCTATTCGGCCATCATGGGCCTGCCCGTTTACGAAACTGCCGAGCTTTTGCGCCAGCTGGGCTGGCCGCTCTGAACCTTTGGCGCAATCGACACTCTGTTCTTGAGGCTTCCCCCGAGGGAAGTTCTACATGGCAGCTGTCTTGCGCCAGCCATGCGTGCGTCGCACACTGGGCGCAGCAAAAGCCAGGACATATAAAGAAAGAACGACAGTCAATGCAGCAAGATATTTTGATCAACTGGTCGCCGCAGGAGACGCGGGTGGCGATTGTCGAGAATGGTGCCGTGCAGGAGCTGCACATGGAGCGCCCGCTGGAGCGGGGACTCGTCGGCAACATCTATCTGGGCAAGGTCTCGCGCGTGCTGCCCGGCATGCAGTCCGCCTTCATCGATATCGGCCTGGAGCGTGCTGCCTTCTTGCATGTGGCCGATGTCTGGCAGCGTCAGGAAAGCGGCGAAGCCCCGATGTTTGCACGCAAGGACCAGCCGCTGACACCCATCGAAAAGCAGGTGTTCGAAGGCCAGTCCATCATGGTGCAGGTCATCAAGGACCCCATAGGGACCAAGGGTGCACGCCTGTCCACGCAGATCAGCATTGCCGGGCGTCTGCTGGTGTTTCTGCCGCAGGACGACCATATCGGCATCTCCCAGAAAATCCCCCAGAACGAGCGCGACGCCTTGCGGGCCCGTCTGCAGGAGCTGGTCGGCACCAAGGAGGGGGGCGGTGGCGGCGGATTCATTCTGCGCACCAATGGCGAGGAATCCAGCGATGCCGAGCTGGCCGATGACATCCGCTATCTGCGCAAGACCTGGGCACGCATCAAGGATGCGGCGCAGAAGCTACCCGTCATGTCGGTGCTGCATCAGGACCTGAACCTGCTGCAGCGTGTGCTGCGGGACCTGGTCGGCGAGAACACCCAGAGCATTCGCATCGATTCGCGCGAGCAGTTTGCGCTGCTCAAGAGCTTTGGGCAGGAATACATGCCGGCGGCCGTGCCCAAGCTGGCGTTGTACAAGGGCGAGCGTCCGATCTTTGACCTCTACAACATCGACGAGGAAATCGCGCGCGCGCTGGGGCGGCGTGTGGATCTGAAGTCGGGCGGCTATCTGATCGTCGATCAGACCGAAGCCCTGACCACCATCGATGTCAACACAGGCGGCTATGTCGGTGCGCGCAATTTTGACGACACCATCTTCAAGACCAATCTGGAAGCGGCGCAAGCCATTGCGCGTCAGTTGAGGCTGCGCAATTTGGGCGGCATCGTCATCGTGGACTTCATCGACATGGTGCGCGAGGAGCATCAGGGCGAGGTGCTCTCCGAATTCCGCCGCCAACTGGCGCGCGACCGCGTCAAGACCATGGCCGGCAGCTTCTCGCAACTGGGCCTGGTGGAGATGACGCGCAAGCGCACGCGCGAGTCGCTGGCCCATATGCTGTGCGAGCCCTGTGCCGCCTGCTCCGGCAAGGGCAATGTCAAGACCGCGCGCAGCATCTGCTACGAGGTGCTGCGTGAAATCCTGCGCGAAGCTCGTCAGTTCAATCCGCATGAGTTCCGCGTCGTGGCATCCCCCAAGGTGGTGGAGATGTTCCTCGACGAGGAAAGCCAGCATCTGGCCAGCCTCTCCGACTTCATCGGCAAGCCGATCTCCCTGCAGGCCGAGACTGCGATGGCGCAGGAGCAATACGATATCGTGCTGCTGTGAGGAGCGCTGAGACGGCGTGAGACATCGACCGCCCTGCCGCTGAGCCAGCAAGCTTCGGCTTCAAGCGAAACGAGGCACCAGAGCGCCTCGTTTCGAATGCACGTCGAAAGCAGGTGCAGTGGCTTAGTGCTTGGCCGCTGCAACAGCGATGGCTTCTCCATCCCGGTCGGCGTAGGTCAGCCCCTTGGGGGCGACCAGCCAGTAGAAGAAGGCCCCCAGTCCTGCGGCAATGAACCAGGAAAATGCCGAGACGGATTGCAGGTAGGGCACAAAGGCGAAGAGCAGCGAAATCAGGGCCGATGGAATCAGCGCCTGAATGGCTCTGGGGTTGAAGCCGTTGCTGTAGTGGTAGGGGCTATTCGCATTCTGGGTGTACAGGGCCACCACATCCACGCGTTGCTTGCGGATGAGCCAGTAATCGGCCATGACGATACCGAACAGAGGTCCAAGCAGAGAGCCAAGACCGCCGAGGAAGTACACAATCACCACGGGCGAGCTGTAGAGGTTCCAGGGCAGGATGACAAAGCCCAGGATGGCACTGACCAGGGCGGCTTTGCGGAAGTTGAGCTTTCTGGGCAGCAGATTGGTCAGCGCCAGTGCGGGGGCCACGAAGTTAGCCATCAGATTGACGGCAATGGTCAGGATGATCAGCGCAAAGCTGGCCAGGATCAGCAGAGGCTTGCTGGGAATCTTCTGAATGATGTCCACGGGGCTGCTGATGAGTGTGCCGTCAATGGAGAGCTGGCCACCGGTCAGGATCACGACCACCAGACCGAAGACCATCATATTGATGGGAATGCCCCAGAAATTGCCCTTGATCACCGCGCTGCGCGAAGTCGTGCCTCGGGTGAAGTCGCAGAAATTCAGAACAAAAGTGCCGTAGAGCGCGACCCAGAGCGAGGCCGCTCCCAAAATCTGCACCCACTTGGAGCCATGGGTTTCCACGGAAGGGGCCGACCAGTGCAACTGCCCACCCGAGCTGTAAAGAATCCAGCCCGCCAGAGCAATAAAGGTCATGAAGATCACCGGGCCGGCAAAGGCCTCGTACTTGCGGATGCTCTCCATGCCCCAGCAGGCGATGACGACTTGAACCACCCAAAGCAGCGTAAAGCTGATCCAGCCCAGCAGCGGCAGCCCCAGCAGCGTCTGCTCCGCCAGTGGCTGCCATTGCGGCAGCAGCATCAGCACCAGCACATCGAGTACCTTGGAGGCCAGATAGGTCTGGATGCCAAACCAGGCGATTGCCACGCCGCCCCGTATCAGCGCCGGTATCTGTGCGCCGCGCGTGCCAAAGCTGATGCGGCTCATGACGGGAAAGGGGACGCCTGTCTTACAGCCCATGAAGCCGGAGAGGTTCAGAAGCGCGAAAAGAAAGGCTGCGCCCAGCAGCAGGGCCGTCAGGATCTGCCCGCCGCTGAAGCCCAGGGCAAACAGGCCGATGGCAAAAGAGTAGTTGCCCAGATTGTGAACATCGTTGACCCACAGGGTGAACAGGCTGTAGGCGCTCCAGGATCGACCTTCTTTTGCGGTAGGAGCCAGGTCCGCGTTGTAGAGCGCCGGTGAGACGCCTGGCGGCAGGCTTGGATGCAGTCGGGGCGCTGCGGTGCTGGGGCTGGGGGCGAAGTGGCCGCCGTCGTTGATTGCTAGGTCTCTCATTTTTGCCTTTATAGGGAGCCGCCGCGTGTCCGGTGCATCGGCTTTTCTCAGGCAATCTGTTCCATCTCACCTAAACAACGCGGCATTGGCATGTCCGGGCTTGGGGGCGCCAGACATGCAATCCGATGCTTTGCAGATGAGAGATATCAAGCATTGATCTTGAATATCATCTTGTATACATCGGACAAGTCGAAAAATGTATACAAGCCCCCCAAGGGCTCGAATTGGTGGGAACCCTTGGTCATTGGAGTGCCTACAAATAGTTCCAAATGGGCTGTCTTGCCGCCGCAGCGGTGCGCGCTCCGGCTGCATGGGATAGGCGGCAGGAGCGTTTGGCCACGAGAGGCTGGAACGAGGTAAGCAACGGTAAACTGCAGCCTGCCGCGGATGACCCTGGCCGTGGCGTCCTGAGCAGCAATGGACTGTGCCCTCTGCTGCGCACCGCACTGTTGATTGAACGGAGAGCCATGCAGAAGGTATTGCTTTGATTGCCAAGACCAAGATTGCGGAGCGTCTGATCGAGTCCATCCTGACCGGAAGATTGCGGCCCGGGGTGAGGCTGGGCGAGCAGGACATTGCCGATTTGTTCCAGGTCAGCCGTACCTTGGTGCGCGAAGCGCTGATCCAGTTGCAGGCGCGTGGCTTTGTCGAGGTGCGTTCGCGTGTCGGGTGGTATGTGGCCGAGCCCTCGTTTGAGGAGGCCCAGGAGACCTATGCCGCGCGGCGCGTGGTGGAGTCGGGCATGTTGCGCGACGCAGGCAAGCCGCTGCAGGCTGCACTCGGGCGCCTGCGCCAACATATTGCGCAGGAGCAGGAGTCCATTGCTGCCGACGATGCCGCCCAGCGCAGCTCGCTGCTCGCGGACTTTCATATCTGCCTGGCCGAATGCCTGGGCAATCGTTTTTTGACATCAATGATCGTCGACCTGTCGGCGAGGTCGATGCTGGCTGCGGCTCTATATCACTCCAAGGCCGAAGCCAAGGTCTCCAATGACGATCATGCGGCCATCGTCGAGGCGCTGGTCGAAGGCGATAACGCCAAGGCCGAGCAGCTGATGATTGCGCATATCGATGCCCTGAAGTCGCGTCTGGACGAGGGACTGGCGGGCAATCGCCGAGAGCGGGACCGTCTGCGCTCCATCCTGATTGCGCAGCCGTAGCCCATCGCTTCAATGCCCGGGCTGCGCGGACCGGATGTGCGTTGAATACTCATCCCATCAATAGCGCTCGGCGGCCCGCGCCGGAAGTACAAGCCGTAGTGATGGTGCCAGAGTCTGCCGAGCAGGTGGTCTTGGTGCGCCTCAGGGATTAAAAAACATAGCGGCTGGCGCTTTATCCATAGGCGCCAGCCGCTATTTTCACGCATTTCATGATGAGGCAGGGCGTTGCCGCCCCGCCTTCAGGTGCAGGATCAGAACAGATCCATGGGCAATGCCATCACGCTGGCCGCACCGTTGATCACGGCATCGGCCTGGCCGGGCACGCGGGTCAGGATATGTTCGGCATAGAACTGTGCCGTGGCCAGCTTGGCCTGCATAAAGGCCGTGTCCTGGCCCTTGGCCAGCAGCTCCTGCGCAGCCAGCACCGAGCGGCCCAGCTGCCAGCCGGCGACCAGATTGCCGGTGAGCATCAGATAGGGGACGCTGCCTGCATAAGCCGCATTGGGGTCGGCCTTAGCCTGGGCCACGATGAAGTCCACCACCTGCACAAATGCCTGACGGGCCTGGGCCAGATTCCTGGCAACGGCCTTTGCCGTGTCGGTGCCGCTGGCATGGAGGGCGGCTTCGGTCTTTTCGATCTGGGCGGCAATCGCCTTGGCGGTCAGGCCGCCATCACGTGCGGTCTTGCGGCCGACCAGGTCATTGGCCTGGATGGCGGTCGTGCCCTCATAGATGGTCAGGATCTTGGCGTCGCGGTAGTACTGGGCCGCACCGGTTTCCTCGATAAAGCCCATGCCGCCATGCACCTGCACGCCCAGGCTTGTGACTTCCAGGCTCATCTCGGTGCTGTAGCCCTTGACCAGCGGCACCATGAATTCATAGAAGGTCTGGTTGGCCTGGCGCACGTCGGCGTCCGGGTGGTGGTGGGCGGCGTCGTAGGCGGCAGCGGCGGCGGTTGCCATGGCGCGGCAGCCCTCGTTGCTGGCACGCATGGTCATCAGCATGCGGCGCACATCGGGGTGGTGGATGATGGTGGCGCTGGCCTTGACCGAGCCGTCGACGGGGCGGCTTTGCACGCGCTCCTTGGCGTAGGCCACGGCGTGCTGGTAGGCCCGCTCGGCCACGGCCAGGCCCTGCAGGCCCACGGCATAGCGGGCGGCGTTCATCATGATGAACATGTATTCGAGACCGCGGTTTTCCTCGCCCACGAGGTAGCCGATGGCTCCCCCGTTGTCGCCAAATTGCAGCACGGCCGTGGGCGAGGCCTTGATGCCCATCTTGTGCTCGATGCTGACGCAGTGCACATCATTGCGCTTGCCCAAGGAGCCGTCCTGGTTCACGAGGAACTTGGGCACGACGAACAGGCTGATCCCCTTGACACCCTCAGGTGCACCGGCCACGCGGGCCAGCACCAGGTGGACGATGTTGTCCGCCATATCGTGCTCACCATAGGTGATGAAGATCTTGGTGCCGAAGACCTTGTAGCTGCCATCGCCCTGAGGCTCGGCCCTGGTGCGCACGAGGGCCAGGTCGGAGCCAGCCTGTGGTTCGGTCAGGTTCATGGTGCCGGTCCATTCGCCGGTGACCAGCTTTTCCAGATAGGTGGACTTGAGTGCATCGCTGCCTGCCGTGAGCAGTGCCTCGATGGCGCCGTCGGTGAGCAGAGGGCACAGCGCAAAGCTCAGGTTGGCGCTGTTGAGCATCTCGATGCAGGCTGCGCCAATGGTCTTGGGCAGGCCCTGGCCGCCGAAGTCGGCAGGATGCTGCAGGCCTTGCCAGCCGCCTTCGGCATATTGCTTGAAGGCATCGGCAAAGCCGGGAGTCGTCGTGACGACACCATCCTTGAAGGATGAGGGGTTGACATCGCCGGGAACATTCAGGGGCGCGACCACGCCTTCGCAAAGCTTGGCGCATTCTTCGAGAACGGCCTGCGCGGTCTCCAGCCCCGCATCTTCAAAGCCGGGAATCTGGGCGACTTGCTCGATTTGGGCCAGATGCTCCATGTCGAACAGCATGTCTTTGATGGGCGCTTTGTAGGTCATCGTCTCTGTTTCCTTGAATGCTGGCCCGGCTGGCTGCCAGACCTGGTTGTGCCTTGGATTGTTGGGGATGTTGCCTGCCACGGATGGCAGGGGCTTCCCTCGACTTCATGTACGGTGCCTGGCGAGCATGCCAGGTACCGGACATTGGTTTGACGTTTACGTAAACGGAATGATTCTAGGGGCTGTGACGGGCTTGCCGCAGTCGCAGACGCGCAATATGGTGGGCAACGCTTTCGGCAAGCTTTCAATAAAAGAGAAACTTTGAAGTTAACTTTTTTGCCTGATATTTACCCATGGTGTCGCGTAAAGACAAGAGGGCGGCGCTCTCGGGAAATGCCTTGCAGGCGAATTCCCATAAATTCAGTCCAGTCTGAATGGATGGATAGCGGAGATATGGTCTAAGCCATTGATTTGTATCGATTCTGTTCGAGGTGAGGGCGTGTGCCGCATCACCTTTCGATTGGTATCTGACTGGGAGTTTGTATGGCTAAAGTAATCCGTTATCACGAAGTTGGTGGCCCCGAGGTGTTGCGACAGGAAGAAATTGATGTGGGCCAACCCGGTCCGGGTCAGGTCCGCCTCAAGCAAGGCGCTGTGGCCTTGAACTTTGCCGATACCTATTTCCGCTCCGGTCTGTATCCCGCTCCTTTGCCTGCAGGCGTGGGCAGCGAGGCTTGCGGCACGATCACGGCCGTGGGCGACGGCGTGACGGATTTCAAGGTCGGCGACCGCGTGACCTATACCGGCGCGCTGAACACCATCGGCGCTTACGCCACGGAGCGCCTGATTTCTGCTGCCCCCCTGATCCGTCTGCCTGACAAGATCAGCTTTGAAACTGCAGCAGCCATCACCATGCGTGGACTGACGGCGGCTTACCTGATGCGCCGCATCTGGGACTTCAAGAAGGGCGACACCATCTTGCTGCATGCTGCAGCCGGTGGCGTGGGCCTGCTGGTGTCGCAGTGGGCAAAGCTGGAAGGCCTGAACGTGATCGGCACCGTCTCCAGCGATGCCAAGGCCGAAGTGGCCAAGGCCAACGGCTGCGTTCACACCATCAACTACAGCCATGAAGACGTGGCCAAGCGCGTGCGTGAGCTGACGGACGGCGTGGGTGTGAATGCCGTCTTCGACAGCGTGGGCAAGGACACTTTCGAGGGCTCGCTCAACAGCCTGAAGGTGCGTGGGCTGATGGTCTGTCTGGGTACGGCTTCGGGCTCCATTGCACCATTCAACCCGCAGATTCTGGCCGGCAAGGGCTCGCTCTTCCTGACCCGTCCCGCATCGGCGCATTACATCGCCGACCCGACGGAGCGTGCAGAGCTGGCCAACGAGCTGTTCGCCCATGTGGCCGAAGGCCGTATCAAGGTGGATATCAGCAAGCGCTATGCGCTGGAGGACGCCGTGCAGGCTCACCGCGACCTGGAAGCCCGCAAGATTGTGGGATCGGCCATCTTCACGCTCTGAGATACCGAAGCGAAGGCAGCACTTCGGTATGAAAAGGACTGAGCCATTCAGCCCTTTTTTTGCATCAATCCCGGTGATTGCCCAAAGAAGTAAATGACATGACTCAAAGCTCCGCTGCAACGACACTGCAGGTCGACTTTTCGCTGGACCTGATCTGCCCCTGGTGCTGGATCGGTCTGCGCAATCTGCTAGCCGCCCGTGAGATGCTGCTGGCCAGATATCCCGGCCAGCGGCTTGCAATCCATTGGCATGCAGACACTCTGCTGCCCCAGATCCCGGAGCATGGAGTGCCTTACCAGGCCTTCTACGAAGCCCGGCTGGGCGGCCCCAGAGCCGTGGAGGTGCGCCGTGCCCAGGTGCGTTCGGCGGCCCACGCGGCGGGCCTGCAGATCAATCATGCGCTGATTGAAACCTTCCCCAGCACGCGCCTGGTCTGTGCGTTGGTCAACTACGCCCAGACCCAGCTCGATGGCGAATCCATGATCCGCTTTGTGGAGTCCATCTTTGCCGCCTACTTTGTGCAGGGCCGCGATATCGGCTCGGCCATGGTGCTGCAGCAGCTGGCGCACTCGGCGGCACTGGACTGGAATCCTTCCCGCTTTGATGTGCTGCGCTACCAAAGCGAGGCCAGCCATACCGGCGGCGTGCCGCATATGGTGTTCAACCAGCGTCTGCAGGTGACGGGCGCTGTGGCGCCCGCAGAGCTGCTGCGCGCCATGGAGCATGCCCGTGTTGCCGACAGCATCTTCGCCTGATACCGCATTGCTGGCTGCCGGCGCCGTGCGGGATTTGCCGCCTGGCGGGCGCAAGCTGGTCTTCACGTCGGGTGGCCAGAGCATCTTGCTGCTGAATGTCGAAGGCGAGTTCTATGCTTTGGAGAACAGCTGCCCGCATGCAGGTGCCTCCATGGCCGGCGGCAATTGCGATGCCCATGTGCTGAGCTGCCCTGCGCATGGACTCAGGTTCGATATCCGCAGCGGCAGGTGCATGGCATCGTCGCTGATGACGATTCCTCTCTACGAAGTCCTGGTCAGGGAGGGACTGCTCTGGCTCAAACCTCCTGACAACTGCTGATAAACCATCGAGCGCTTATGTGCGATGAAAAGGCCCGCAGATTTTCTCTGCGGGCCTTTTTCTATGGTTTCAGGATGGATGCCCTTTAGCCAGCGACCGGCAACCAGTAACCAGTAACCAGTAACCAGCAACCAGCAACCAGCAACCAGCAACCAGCAACCAGCAGGTGCCGGTTGCCATGGATTGGGCTCAGAACGTGTGGCGAATGCCGATGTCAAAGCCCGAGGCATTGCCGCCAGCGACCGGGATCGGGCCTTGCAGCGCGCCCGTGGCCACCGGCAGGTTGATGCTGCCGCGGTTGTCCACATAGGCATAGGTGCCGTAGAGGGCAGTGCGTTTGGAGAGGTTGTGCACATAGCCTACGGCGTACTTGTTGGAGCTGCTGCCGCTGTTGTCGTTGCGGCTCAGACGCATGAAGCTCATGGGGATGTTGTCGTTGCCGACCTTCCAGATGGCACCCAGCTGCCAGTAGCGCACATGGTCGGCATTGTCCAGACCAGCCAGGCGGTTGCCGGTGCGGTGATCGGCAGCCAGAACCATGAGGCGGTGGCCCTCCCAGAGGTAGGAGGCGGCGGCATTGATCTGCCTGTAATCGTCGGCGGCGCGGTTCTTGGTGGTCGTGATGGCGACGGCAGCATCCCAGTTATCGCCTCCATAGCCCAGGCGTGCACCATAGACGCGGCCGTCCTGACGGTTGGGGCCGGCATCGTTTTCGCCGAATGCCGTCATCAGTTGATAGAACAGGCCCTTGCAGCTCGAGCTGGAGCAGCCGGGCGAGAGATAGCCTATGCTGTTCGACGCGCGAAATCCGGTCACCGTCGTGCCGTGCAGCACATGCAGGCTCATGCCCACGCCCAGGCGGAAAGGGTCGTAGTTGAACATGTTCCAGAAGGCAGGCACATAGTCGCGGCCCAGGCGCACCTCACCCCATTGCCTGCTCTGCAGATAGACCAGGGACTTGCGGTTGAAGCTCAGGCCGTTGCTGCTGCCTGCCCCTGAGGGCTGGTTGTTGGTGTTGGAGGCCTGGCCGGTACCGTTGTCGGTATTGAGGCCCGCTTCCAGATCGAAGCCGGCGGCCAGACCGCTGCCGAGATCTTCGCGGCCCCGAAAGCCCAGACGGCTGGCCTGATTGCCACTGGAGGTCAGCATCTGGCGCGAGCCCGCGCCCGCGCCTCGGTAGTTGGATACGGCCATATCCACGACGCCATAGACCTGCACCGACGATTGCGCCGAAGCCGCCAGCGGCGCCAGCGTGCATGCCAGAGCGCTCAGCGCATTGAAAGCCATTTTTCTTGTAGTCATTCATGTCTCCTTGAACTGTTGAAAAAAGATGCCTGAAGGCAAACCGACGAGAAACACAGCAGCGCAAGGCCGGACCCGGGCCTGAGGATGGGCTGAAGGCGCAGCCAAGTCCCGGCTCGAACCCCGCACAAGGGCTTGAGCCGGGTGCAGCCGCCCACGGTGCCAAGGGGCACCGGGCTGAGGACTGCTATCGGAAGGGGAGTGCAGCCGTGTCAGAGCCGCTGCACTGAGGACTGGCTCTCAGTTCTCGGGCTTGTAGCCTATGGACTTGAGCAGGGCGGCCTGCTTGCGGCTGGCTTCCTTGAGCTCGGCTGTCATGTCGGCTGTGCTCAGCGGCTGGCCGGGCTCCATGCCCAGCGCAGCGAGCTGTTTGAGAACGGCTTCCTTGTGGAAATGCGCCAGCGCCACATCCCGTAGCTTCTGCTGGATGGCTGCCGGGGCTTGCGGATGGGACCACACGGCAAACCAGCCGGATTTGGACAGCTGGGGGTAGCCCAGTTCCGTGAAGGTCGGCACCTCGGGCAAAGTCTGCAGGCGGTTCGGGTAGACGACTGCCAGCGCCTTGATCTTGCCGCTGCGAATCAGGGGCAGCGAAGTGGTGACGCCATCGAACATCACCGGGACATGGCCGCCCATGAGGTCCACCAGCGCAGGGGGCGAGCCCTTGTAGCCCACATGGCGCATATTGATCCTGGCCAACTGGCCCAGCAGCATGCCCGAGGTGTGGCCCTTCAGGCCCGTGGCGTAGGAGGCAAAGTCCACGCCGTCGCGTTGTTGCCTGGAGTAGCTGATGAATTCGGGCAGGGTCTGGAACGGCAGGTCCTTGTTGGCCACCATGACCAGGCCGGTGCGTGTGAGCTGGGCCAGCGGAGTCAGGTCCTTGAACGGGTCGAAACTGACTTTCTGGGCCAGGGGCGCCTCGCTCAGCGCTCCGTCCTGAATCACCAAAAAGGTGTAGCCGCTTTTGCCATGCGACTTGAGGTCCTGGATGCCGATGGCCCCCGAGGCACCGGGCTTGGACTCCACGATCACGGGCTGCTTGAACTCCTGCGTCATGCCCTCTGCCAGCAGACGGGCCAGGGTGTCGGCCGTGCCACCGGCAGGCCCGGTGACGATCAGGCGTATGGGCTTGGTCGGCCAGTCCGTGGTTTGGTCGGCCTGTGCGGGCAAGGCCAGGCCGGCGGCCACGGCCATGACGGCCAGGCCCAGTTTCCGGCACAGTGCGTTGGCTGTCGCGGCGCGAGAGTCTGCCGTGTCCACTGAATTGCGCGAGGCGGGTGTCGTTGCCTTCATTGCTTGTCTCCTTCAATGGGGAGGTCTGGCTCCCCATCTGCGCGCACCTTTTATATATTGTGGGCGGCTGCGCATTCATCGTGATGGTCGTCGGGCGGCTCAGGCCGTTGGCTCGGGCTGTCGGGCTTCGATCCGAGCCTGCAAATCCTCGATCAGCTGTTTTGCCTGAGGCCAGGGGCCGTGGCCCGAGGCCGGGTTCAGGTGGCCCTGGAGGCCCAGCTCCACCAGCTCGCTTCCCCAGTCGCGTGCAAAGCCGCGCGCGCGCTCCAGCTGGGTCAGTGGGTCGTTACTGCTGGCTGCCAGCAGTGTGGGAAACGGCAGGCGCTGGCGTGGGATGGGTGTCCAGCCGTGGGCTGCCAGCACATCCTTGGAGGGGTAGCCGGCAGGCATCTGGGTTTCCACATCGGCCGGGGCAGCAAGCAAGGCTCCGAGAATGGGGCGGGCTCGGCGCAGCGCCCAGTGCGCGACCATCATGCAGCCGGCGCTGTGCGCCACGATGATGACGGGGCCGTCGATGCTGTCCAGTGCACGGTCGATCGCATCCAGGCGGGCCTGGCAGCTGAGCTTGTCCTGCTCCAGCGGTGGCACGGTGACGCAGGGGATGGACAGCGCAGTCAGCTCCTTGGCCAGCAGCGTCTGCCAGTGCTCTTGCACATGGTCGCGCAGGCCGGGGATGATGAGAATCGTGTGGTTCAAGGTCATCTTCTGTCTCCTGGCTCAGTCCGTGGGGCCGCCGATGATGGCCGTGCGTTCCATCTTGCGGTGGCAGGGCTGGTAGTCCATCACTGCGTAGTGCTGGGTGGAGCGGTTGTCCCAGAAGGCTACGCTGTTCCTGCGCCATTTGAAGCGCACCTGGTACTCGGGAATCATGGCCTGGCTGGTCAGGTAATTGAGCAGTTGCGAGGAGCCGGGCGATTTGTCCAGGCCGAAGCGCACATTGGCGGGGGTGTTGTAGTTGGTGAAATGGGTGGTGAAGCTGCTGTTGACGAACAGAATCTTCTCGCCGGTTTCGGGGTGGATGCGCACCACGGGGTGCTCCGCGTCGGGGTATTGGGCCTTGAGTGCCAGGCGCTTTTCGATAGGCATGACGGCACCAAAGCTCGCTTCGATGCTGTGGCGGGCACGCAGGTGCTCGATCTTGACCTTGATTTCGGCTGGCAGGTTCTCATAGGCCATCACCATGTTCACCCACATGGTGTCGCCGCCCACGGGCGGGCACTCAACGCAGCGCAGCACGCAGCCCATGGGGGGCTGCTCGCGCCATGTCGCGTCGGTGTGCCAGGAGTTCTCATTGCGGTCAAGAGGGCTGTCGGGGGTCTTGTAGATCTGCACCAGGCCAGGGTGCTCGGGGTGGCTACCCACCACAGGGTGGTCTTCCAGTCCGCCAAACTTGCGCGCAAACGCCACATGCTCGGCGCGTGTGATCTCCTGGTCGCGGAAAAAAATCACGCGGTGCCTGAGCAGCGCCTGGCGGATCTCGGCCATCAGGCCTTCGTCCTCGGCGGCCGCACCCAGATGAACGTTGGAGAGCTCCGCACCGATGGAACAGGTCAGAGGATTGACTTTCAGAGAGCGGGTCAAGGAGCTGGAGCGGATAAGGGCGGGTGCTGCGCCAACCTCGTTTTTCATTGGGAAGTCTCCTTATAAAATCGATGTCGCCAGTGTGAAAACTCCCCTCGATCGGCGCTTGTCATTACATGACTGGTGCTTTGCAATTAGTGCCAAGTTAGTGAAACCCCATGGTCTCCCTCGTTCGCGCAGCTTGCTTGACCAATTACGTCGAAGTCGCCCAGGCTTCTGGGCTGAATGGCGCGCGCATGCTGCTCGATGCTGGTCTCAGCCCTGCGGTGCTCGACGAGCCGGATCTGATGATCCCGGTGGACAAGGTGGGACGTCTGCTGCAGGCATCGGCCACGCAGTCGGGCAATGAAAGCTTTGGTCTGTGCATGGCGCGCTCGCGCCTGCTGTCCAATATGGGGCCGGTGGGCCTGCTGATCCGCGATCAGGCCACGCTGCGCGATTCGCTGAACCTGCTGGTGCGTCATCTGGCGCTGCTCAACGGCGCCATGACGCTGGAGTTGGACGAGCAGGCCGACACGGTGCTGATCCGTGAGCTGTTGCTGGCCGGCCGTGCCCATGAGCCTACGCGCCAGCGCGTGGAGCTGGCGCTGGGCGTGATGGTGCGTGCCATCCGGCAGCTGATAGGTCGTGACTGGCAGCCTCGCATGGTGTGTTTTGAGCATGCCGCGCCCAAGGATCTGAGCATGCACCACCTGATGTTCGGCCAGCGCGTGGAGTTCAACCAGGAGTTCAACTGCATTGTGTGCGCCAAGGCCGATCTCGATACGCGCAACGAGTTCGCCGACCCCGCCATGGTGCGTTATGCGCAAAAGCTGCTGGAGTCCGTGGCGCCCGTGAGCGACGATGCAGTGCTGGACGATGTGCGCCGCACCATCTTGCTGCTCTTGCCCAGCGGCCGCTGCAGCATTGAGAAGGTCAGCGAGCACCTGGGTGTGGTGCCACGCACCATTCAGCGCCGGCTGACGGAAAAAGGTCAGAGCTTTTCCTCGCTGATGAACGATATCCGCAAGGAGCTGGCCGTGCGCTATGTGTTCGAGAGCAACCGCTCTCTGACCGAAGTGGCCGAGTTGCTGGGCTTTACGGCATCCAGCAGTTTTTCGCGCTGGTATCAGAGCCAGTTTGGCTGCAGTGCCAAGGACAGCCGCGCCAGGGCGCAACACGAAGGCCAGGGCGGCGCATAAAAAAGCGGGCCGCAAAGGCCCGCCAAACACACTACCAAGGTGCCGCCCTCGGGATGAGGACGGATACGCCAGCTTCCTTCAGTTGCCGGCGACTCTGAGCTTGCTCAGAATTTTGCGGTTCTGCTCCACCGTGCTCAGCATTTTTTGCTGCAGCTGCGGCATGGTGCTCGGTTGGGGCGCATCAAAGCCCTGGCTCCTGAGCTGCGCCTGGAATTTTGGGGATTGGGTCACCTTGTCCATTTCCTGGCGCACCTTCTGGACCAAGGATGGCGGCGTGCTGCTCAGCACGAACAGACCCACGCTGGCATCGGGCAGCACGAAGTCGGGCATGTTCTGTTCGGCAAAGCTGGGCACATCGGGCAGCAGGCGCGAGCGGCTGGATGAAACCACGCCCAGTGCCTTGATCTTGCCGGCCTTGATCAGCGGGGCGGCATTGGTCACCACCTCAAAGGTCAGCTGCACCTGATTGCCGATCAGGTCGACGATGGCCGGGGCCGAGCCCTTGTAAGGCACGGCGGTGATCTTGCCGCCGCTTTTCTCGCTCAGCAGCTCGCCTAGCATGTCGGAGCGGGTGCCGGGACTCAGGTTGGCGATATTGATCGGGCTGCTGCTCTTTCGCGCGTAGTCCAGCACTTCCTGAATCCTGTTGGGCGGGAAGCTGTTGTTGGTTACCAGCATGTGCACCATGGACGCCACATCCGAGACATAGGTGAAGGTCTTGTGCACATCGAACGGCGTCTTCACGGTGAGTGGAAAGTCGGTCCAGACGCTGGAGGGCGCAATCATCAGCGTGTGCCAGTCGGCAGGTGCATTCATCACGGCGCGCTCGGCAATCACGGCCGAGCCGCCGGGCTTGTTGTCCACCACCACGGGTTGGCCCAGATTGGTCTGCAGATGATCGGCCACCAGACGCGCCACGCCGTCGGTGATGCCGCCCGGAGGTGCGGGAACGACGATACGTATGGGCTTGCTGGGCCAGGCGGGAGCCGGGGTCTGGGCCTGCGCAGCCGTGCCCGCCAGCAGGCCGGTACAAAGCACGGCTGCGCAGCAGCGCAGGCTTTGAACCATGCTGCGCCTATGTTGCTTGCGTGATGGCGTGGCGGGTTCTGCGAAATTCACGGCGCTTGTCATGGAGGTCTCCTGTCGTTTTTCATGGGGTCTGGCATTCGTCAAGCTGCCGATCTCGCTCCTGGAAGAGTGCAGATACGGCGCTGAATCGGCTGGCATGTCCTTGCGTTGCATGCAGCAATTCATGATGGCTGGCGGCCAGTCGCCGGACTTGACGTTTCATGCCTGCGACTTCGCATTTGATGACTACAGTACCCAGCACTTACCCGATGCGGGCAATGCCCTACGCAGGCTGCGGCAGCTTGGGCCTGCGGCGCGCAAAGCCCTTCGCGCAGCTTTGCCGCCTGTCTCGCTTTCAGGCGTGGCTTGCCTTCCTTGTCGTGATTGAGAAAGCGCGTGTCCTGAAATGCAAAGTGGCATCCCGCACCGCGTTTGATACTGGCCTCACGCATCGGCAAGGCACTGAAATTCCCTGTTG
The DNA here is from genome assembly GCF_011752915.1 of Comamonas sp. Tr-654. Lineage (NCBI taxonomy): Bacteria > Pseudomonadati > Pseudomonadota > Betaproteobacteria > Burkholderiales > Comamonadaceae > Comamonas > Comamonas sp. Tr-654. Next base: position 801,043 of record NZ_VWWQ01000001.1, on the reverse strand, counting down.
CCGCTGGTCCAGACACTGATTTCCCGCACTCAAACCGGAGACGACAACCATGAACTTTCTTGACGGTCACCTGTATCCCGAAAACCAGCAGCCGCTGATCATCACGGCCGCTCCCTACGCACCGGGCTGGATTCCTTCGGACTTTCCCGAGGACATTCCCGTCACCATGGAAGAGCAGATTCAGAAGGCCGTGGACTGCTATGAGGCTGGCGCCACCGTGCTGCATCTGCATGTACGCGAAGACGACGGCAAGGGCAGCAAGCGCCTGTCCAAGTTTAATGAGCTGATCGCCGGCGTGCGCGAGCGGGTACCCGAGATGATCATCCAGGTCGGCGGCTCCATCAGCTTTGCGCCCGAAGGCCCGGATGGCCAGGCCAAGTGGCTCTCCGACGACACCCGCCACATGCTGGCCGAGCTGACTCCCGTGCCCGATCAGGTGACGGTGACCGTCAACACCACGCAGATGAACGTGACCGAGCATGCCGGCGAAGACGACTTTCGCGGTGTCTCGCGCGGCTTCCCGCATCTGCACAAGACCTACAAGGACATGATTGTTCCTTCGAACCCCAGCTTCGTCGAGGAACATATCCGCCGCTTGTCCGAAAAGGGTATCCAGAGCGCCTTCCAGGTCTACAACATCAATAGTTTCGAGACCATAGAGCGCATGATCCGTCGCGGCGTCTACAAGGGCCCGCTGGTCATGAACTGGGTCGCCATCAGCGGCGGCATGGACCAGGCCAATATCTACAACCTGGCCAATATGCTGCGCGCCGTGCCCGACAACGCCATCGTGACGGTGGAAAGCTCGGTGCTGAACGTGCTGCCCATCAACATGATCGGCATGGCCCTGGGCCTGCATGTGCGCTGCGGTATTGAAGACGTGCTGTGGAACCAGACCCGCACGGGCAAGATGAGCACCGTGGAGCAGATCAGGCAGCTGGTGCGTATTGCGGGCGAGTTCGGGCGCCCGATTGCCACGGCCCAGCAGGCCCGCGAGATCAAGCAGATCGGCGTGTTCTACGAAACTGCCGACGAAACCCTGGCCAGGAACGGCTTTGCGCCCAACCGCAAGGGCGCCAACCAGGGCTTTCTGCGCAAGCCCATGGACGCCGTGGCCTGAGTCTCAAAGCCCAGGTGGCTGGGATCGGCTCATCAGCCAAGGGCCAGCTGCTGTGCGTTTGTCACGCTTGCCTGGTGGATGCGTGGCCAGGCGCCAGCCCCCGCCGACTTCCTTGAGAAGTCGGCTTCTTTATTTTTCTGGATTCAAGCCCGCAGATAAAGGTCTTCGCCCTGCGCGTTGCGCTCCTGCAGGATTTCTCCGGCCGCCAGCAGCTCGTCCAGATGCTGGGAGATGCTGCGCTTCTCGGCCCCCAGCACCCAGGGCGCATCAAAGCCTTGCGGGTAGAGCAGGCGCTGCTCCACCATCTGCGAGAGCGTCAGGGGCCGTTGCGCCAGCCATTCGAAAATGCGTGCACCGCGCTCGTCAATGACAGCAGCAAAGCGCTTGAGGTCTCGTAGAAACGCCTCGCGCTCGGTGTAAATGCCTTTGTGGTGAGAAGTCACCCAGACCCGGGCATCGATCTCCGGCAGCCGCGCCAGGCTGCGGCGAAAGTCCGCCAGACAGGAGCAGGCGTCGCCGTAATAGGGCCCGAAGCCCGTCAGGTCGATATCGCCGATAAAGGCAACCCCCTCGGGCTCGATCAGCAGCACGCTGTGGCCCGTTGTATGGCCCGGCATATGAATGGCGCGAATCTGCGACTGGCCCAGCTCCCAGACGGCTCCATCTTCGTAGCCCTTGGCATCGGGTCTGGGGGCGTAGAAGAATTCGCTCTCGAGCTTGCTGCGCATGATGTCGACCTGCGCCGAATCGGCCCAGCCAAAGGTGGCAACCAGGCCCTCCCAGCTTTGCAAGGCCGCCAGATCGCCGGCGTGAGCAAAGACCTGTGCATCTGGTAGGCGGTGCAGGCCGGCCATATGGTCCTCATGCACATGACCCATCACCACCAGCTCGGCGGCATCGAACTCGGCCCCGATATGGTTGGCAACGATAGGCGTATCCAGCGCTGCCAGCGTATCGCTGCCGCGAACCATGATCTGGTTGCCGTCCGGATACTTGCCACCCTTGGCGCCGCGAAACACCGTCACGCGGCCGAACTGGTGGCGCTGTATGTCTGTCTGGGCTGTGTCGATGGGATGCGTCATGGTCTGAGTGGAGGAAAGTGAAGCCGGCTTCTGCGAAGATTAAGACCTTGGATGTATTTGCGCTGTCGCCACGGCGCGTGTGAAGGATGAGTCAGCGATGACACGACAAGACCCCGAAATTCAGGAAGCCCATCTGATTGAGCATCCCATCAAGAGCGAGCTGGTACACCAGGGCAGTTTTCTGCAGGTCAGGCTCGATACCGTGCGCCTGCCTCATGGCGGGCAGGCCACGCGCGAATATGTGGTGCACCCCGGCGCCGTAGTGGTGATCGGGCTGCTCGACGATGGCCGCGTGCTGCTGGAGCGGCAGTTTCGCTACCCCGTGGGCCAGGTCATGACGGAGTTTCCCGCAGGCAAGCTCGATGCGGGAGAGCTGCCACTGATCTGCGCCCAGCGCGAGTTGCTGGAGGAAACCGGCTACAGCGCGCGCGAATGGGCCTATGCAGGGCCCATGCATCTGGCGATCGGCTACTCCGACGAAGTCATTCACATCTTCTTCGCGCGCGGCCTGACTGCGGGCGAGCGCCAGCTCGATGCCGACGAGTTTCTGGATGTCTGCAGCATGACGGCTGCCGAGCTGCTGGATGGCGTGCGCACCGGCCAGGTCACGGATGCCAAGACCCTGAGCTGCTGCCTGTGGCTGCAGAACGTGCAAAGCGGTGCCTGGTCTCTGGACTGGAAGCCCGCCTGATTTTTTGATAGCTGCTTGCGCACATCAGCAATGGATTACAGATAGAAAAGTACCTGAAATCGATGCCAATCAGGCGCTAGATGCTTCTTTTTCGGGATTGCCTGATGCCCATCAGTGTTTGTCGTCGGGCGATGACAGAGGCTGCATGAGCTTCCTATAAACTGGCGCCATGCACCACGGCATGCAATCCAGACGGGACGCTTGCAGGCCGCCAAGGTGCCCAGGAGTGTTTCATGGAATCGTCAGAGCTTGAGGATGACAGCGTGTTCGAAAGTGCGGCCGAGCTGTTCAAGGCCATGGCCGCGCCCATGCGGCTGAAGATCATCAGCGCGCTGTGCAATGGAGAGAAAAACGTTTCCGAGCTGCTGGCTTCCATAGACACCACCCAGCCCAATATGTCGCAGCATCTGAACACGCTGTACCAGTCCGGCATTTTGGGCCGCAGGCGCGAAGGGGTCAGCATTTACTACTTCATCGCCAACGAGAAGGTCGTCCATATGTGCCGCACCATCTGCGTGCAGATTGCCATCGAACAGAACTGATGGCTTGAGCTCCCGGAGCAAAGGCGCAGCTGGCGCCTTTTTTTATGCCCGCTTCGGGCTCAGGGCTTGAGATAGACAAAGCCCTCCCTGGCCTGCAGGCGTGCCACTTCGGCCACGCCCGAGGGGACGACCGACGCTTCCATCAGCAGGCTGGAGGCTTCGAGCTTGCGTGTCTGCAGTGTGTTGTTGCAGACCTTGAACTCCACGCCGCGCCCCGCCAGCGCGCTGACCTGGCCGCTGAACTCGCGGCCCTTGTTGTCCTTGGCGTTGCTCAGCAGAAAGTCTATGCCGGGCCCGTGGGTGACCACCACGATCTTGTCGGTGGGCGAGGCATTGAGCTCGTTGGTGATATTGCCGAGTATGGCGGCCGCGGTCTCCACTCCGGTGTTGACGTGATAGACCACTTTCACATCCTGCGCGGCGGCAATTGCCGTGCACAGGGCAAAGCTCAGGGCAACAAGTTGGCGCTTCATCGAAGGTCTCCTGTGGTGTCTGTGGGCATCAGGGAAGATGCTGCTGGTTAAATATTGCCACTTGCTTATATTAATGATGACGCAAACATTCAAAAATAGGGCAAGCGCTAGTGGCGGCTTCGATGTCGCCGGTCGCTGCCTACCCCAAGGGAGACACCGCGATGACAAGCTGGGCAGGGGCTGCGCTGAGGAGCTTTGTTTGGGCAGTGATCGCAGCGACAGGGGCGGCGGCTGCGCATGATGCAGCTCATGAGGAGGCTCCCGTGCTGAACGGTCCCGTGGCGGGCACTCCCGTGGCGGCCAGCGCACCCGTCATGGCGCTGCAGCAGGTGGCGCCCAATGTGTTTTTCGTGCAAGGCGTATCGGCGCTGGGCAGTGCAGCCAATCGCAACTTCATCTCCAATGCGGGCTTTGTCATCACCGCAGACAGCGTGGTCGTGATCGATGCGCTGGGCTCGCCTGCACTGGCTGAGGAGCTGGTGCAGAAAATCCGCACGCTGACGCCCAAGCCCATCAGCCATGTGCTGCTGACCCACTATCACGCCGACCATATCTATGGCCTGCAGGTGTTCGAGGCACTGGGCGCAAAAATCGTGGCCCATGCCCAGGCGCGTGAATACATCAACTCCGAGACCGCGCATCTGCGGCTTGAGGCTTCGCGCAAGGATCTGGCACCCTGGGTCAACCAGGGCACGCGCCTGGTACCGGCGAGTCAATGGGTGTCGGGCGACAGCTCCACGCTCAGAGTCGGGGGCGTGGACTTTGTGCTGCAGCACATGGGTCCTTCGCATACGCCGGAGGATACGGCCATCTTCCTGCCACAAAGCGGCGTGCTCTTCATCGGCGATGTGGTGTTTCGCAACCGCATTCCCTATGTGGGCCAGGCCGACAGCCGGCACTGGATTGCCGCGCTGGACGAGTTGCTTAAGCTGCCCGTCAAGGTCATGGTGCCAGGCCACGGCCCGGCCTCCGAGCAACCGCGCCAGGACATGCAGCTGACGCGTGACTATCTGCACTATCTGCGCGAGGCCATGGGCAAGGCCGCAGCCAATCTCGACCCGTTTGACGAGGCCTATCAGGCGACGGACTGGTCCAGGTTTTCGGCCTACCCGCTGTTCAAGGAAGCCAATCGCATGAATGCCTACAACACCTTTTTGCTGATGGAGCAGGAAAAGCCGTGACGGCCATGGCCCGCTTCTTTCATGCTCGCAGAAGACTGTGCTTGCAGTTGCTGCTGGCGGGCGCGGCACCGGCGTGGGCGGCGCTCGATGCTTCGGAGCGTCTGCTGCCCACCAGCCAGAGTCTGCGGCATGACCTGGCCTTGGCGCTGGCTGGCAAGCAGCCGCTGGTGGTGATGGCAAGCCTGCATGGCTGCCCGTTCTGCAAGCTGGTGCGCGAGCACCATCTGCTGCCGCTGCAGCGCTCCGGGGCATTGGTGACCCAGATTCATTTTTTGTCGCGTGAAGCTTTGCATGACTGGAATGGCGCGGCGACCACGCATGGCGACATGGTCAGGCAACTGGGCATCGATGTCGCGCCGACCGTGCTCTTCTATGGAGCCGCTCACAAGGAGGTGGCCGAGCGCTTGAGCGGCAGCTTCATCCCCGACTTCTATGGCGCTTATCTGGAGCAGCGCATGCTGACGGCCCGCGCGGCGGTGCAGGAGCGTTGAGCCTCGTTGTTCCTGTTCGGGAATAACGAGGGTTAGCGCGGGATTTCAAATTCGGCATCCTGGCCGATACTTTAAATAACAACATGCTTATATATAAATATAAGGAGACCCAAGCGATGAAGACTGCATCCTGGCTGAGTGGCTTGACGGTGTTGCTGGGGCTGGCTGTTCCTGCGCTGGCGCAGGCGGATCAGGCGCTGGCGCAGAAGAACGCCTGCATGGCCTGCCATGCGGCGCAGCAGAAACTGGTAGGTCCGGCGTTTCAGGACGTGGCCAGCAAATATGCGGCCCAGGCCGATGCACAGGCCTATCTGGTCAAGAGCATCAAGGCCGGTGGCTCCGGCAAGTGGGGGCCGGTGCCCATGCCTGCCCAGCCCGCACTCAGCGATGCCGACACCCAGACACTGGCGGCCTGGATTCTCAAGGGTGCCAGATGACGCAGGCGTCTCACGCTTTCCCGGTAAGCACCACCAGCGATCAAAGAGAGAGCTTATGCAAAGCCAGTTGACGGGCAAGGTGTGCAAGGCACCCGAGAATTTCGTGAGCTCAGGCGATGTCGGCACCGTGTTTGCCGAGGCCAGGGCCGGCCGGCGTGACTTCATTCGCGGGGCTTTCGCGGCCGCAGCGGCTGGCGCTGCAACTGTCCATGCGCAGGGCCGGCGGGCCGTGAGCGGCGATGGAGACCCGAATATTCTGGAGCTGCCCGCGCACAGCAAGGGCCTGGGCCAGCCGGTGGTCACCGACGGCTACGGCAAGCCTTCCCGGTACGAGGCCAATGTGCAGCGCCGCCAGAGCCCGGGGCTGACCCAGACCAAGCAGGCTTCGGTATCGTTTGCGCCGCTGCAGTCGCTGTTCGGCATCGTCACGCCCAGTGGTCTGCATTTCGAGCGTCATCACCAGGGCTGGTGGGATATCGACCCCTCCAAGCACAGGCTGATGATCAACGGTCTGGTGAAGCACTCCAAGGTCTTCACCATGGACGAGATCATGCGTCTGCCTTCGGTGTCGCGTTTTCACTTCATCGAATGTGGCGCCAACACCGGCATGGAGTGGGGCAATGTGGCTGTGCCCACGGTGCAGTACACGCACGGCATGCTGTCGTGCAGCGAGTTCACCGGCGTGCCCTTGATCACCTTGCTGGAGATGGCCGGTGCCGATCTGAAAAAAGGCCGTTTCATACTGGCCGAGGGGGCGGACGGCTCGTCGATGACGCGCACCATTCCCGTGGAGCTGATTACTTCGGGCGAGGTGCTGGTCGCCTACGGCCAGAACGGCGAGATGCTGCGGCCCGAGCAGGGTTATCCGCTGCGCCTGGTGGTGCCGGGCGTACAGGGCGTGAGCTGGGTGAAATACCTGCGCCGCATCGAAGTGGGCGACATGCCTTACGCGGCCAAGGACGAGGCCATCCACTATGTGGACCTGATGCCCGACGGGCAGCACCGCCAGTACTCCAGCATCCAGGAATGCAAGAGCGTGGTCACCACGCCATCCGGCGGGCAGATGCTGCTGGACAAGGGCTTCTACAACATCACGGGCCTGGCCTGGTCGGGGCGTGGCAAGGTCAGGCGCGTGGATGTGAGTGTGGACGGCGGTCGCAACTGGCGCACGGCCCGGCTTGAAGGGCCGGTGATGGACAAGTGCCTGACGCGCTTTCATCTGGACTGGGTCTGGAATGGCGAGGAATGCATCATTCAGAGCCGCGCCATGGATGAAACCGGCTATGTGCAGCCCAGCAACCAGCAACTGCGTGCCACACGCGGAACGCGCTCCATCTATCACAACAACTCGATCCAGTCCTGGGCGGTACGAGCCAACGGGGAGGTCGCCAATGTTCAGCTTGCGTAAACCGCTGGTGCTGCTGGCGCTGCTGGCCATGGGCTTGGCTGCCGGGCCTGCTGCGGCGCAGGGCAAGTCTGACGAAGACCGCTATCCCGGCGTGGGCCGCAATGCCACGGGCAAGGAGGTTCTGGCCTGGGATATCGATGTGCGCCCGGATTTCAAGGGGCTGCCCCCGGGCTCGGGGTCCGTGCAAAAAGGCATGGATGTGTGGGAGGCGAAGTGCGCGTCCTGCCATGGGGTGTTCGGCGAATCCAACGAGGTGTTCAGCCCGCTGGTCGGCGGCACCACGGCCGAGGACATCAGGACCGGCCATGTGGCGCGGCTCAAGGACCCCGCCTTTCCGGGGCGCACGACCCTGATGAAGGTGGCCACGGTCTCCACGCTGTGGGATTACATCAATCGCGCCATGCCCTGGAATGCGCCCAAGTCGCTGTCCACCGAAGAGGTGTATGCCGTCACCGCCTATCTGCTCAACCTTGGTGGCGTGGTGCCCGATAACTTCACGCTCAGCGACAGCAATATCGCCGAGGTACAGCAGAAGCTGCCCAACCGCAACGGCATGACGACCCGGCATGCGCTGTGGCCTGGCAAAGAGTTCGGCAAAGGTGCCAGGCCCGATGTGCAGGCCACTGCCTGCATGAGCAACTGCGGCCCCGCGCCCACGCTGCGCTCGGCCTTGCCTGAGCATGCCGGCAACAACCACGGCAATCTGGCTCAGCAGAACCGGCTGGTTGGTGCCCAGCGCGGCATAACCACCGATGGCGGCGCCAGCAAGGCCGCGCCGCCCGCAGCCAACGGGAAATCGGGCGGTGTGGCACCGACGGCCTTGCTGGAAAAGAACGCCTGCATGGCCTGCCATGGCATGACGCAAAAACTCGTCGGCCCGGCCTTCAGTGACATTGCCAGCAAACACGGCGGCCAGCCGGACTATCTGGCAGGCAAGGTCAAGGCTGGAGGCTCGGGTGTCTGGGGATCAACACCCATGCCGCCTCAGCCCAATCTCAGCGATGCTGATGCCAGGGTGATTGCCCAGTGGCTGGCTGCCGGGGCCAAGCCCTGAGCCCGCTTGTGTGATGTGAATGAAAAGGAGACAACGATGAAACGTAGAGACGCCCTCAGGAACAGCGCGGCCGTGCTCGGCATGTTGATGGCCGCCGGCCTGCTGCCGCAGGCTGCGCAGGCGGCCTATAACAAGACCGCCTTCGATGCCAAGACCGTGGCCGATGTGCTCAAGGCCATGGGCGCTGCTGCACCTGCCGAGAGCAAGGACGTGACGCTGACGGCGCCCGACATCGCCGAAAACGGTGCCGTCGTGCCCCTGGGAGCCGCGACCACCTTGCCCAATGTGAAGCAGATGCTGGTGCTGGTGGAAAAGAACCCCAATACGCTGGTGGCGGCCTTCACCGTCAACGAGGCGCTGGAAGCCAACTTCCTGACCCGCGCCAAGCTGGGCCAGTCCTCGGATGTGTATGCCGTGGCCATCACCAACGATGGCAAGGCCTTCTACGCCAAGAAGGAAGTCAAGGTCACCCTCGGTGGCTGCGGCGGTTGATGGCAACCAATCATCTGAAACAGGAGAAGAACATGGCTGATCCGATGCGTATTCGTGCCCAGGCTGCAGGTGACAAGACTACCGTGCGCGTGCTGATGTCCCATGAGATGGAGACCGGCCAGCGCAAGGATGCGGAAGGCAAAACCGTGCCCGCATGGTTTATTCAGGAGGTGACGGCGGCGCACAACGGCAAGCAGGTGCTGCAGGCCGAATGGGGGCCTGCGGTTTCCAAGAACCCGTTTCTGCAGTTCGTGGTCAAGGGGGCCAAGGCGGGCGACAAGATCTCGGTGAGCTGGAAGGACAACAAGGGCGAGACCCGCACCGATGAAGCGACCGTGAGCTGAGCACGGCGCAGACAGCGGCTGGCCGGCGGCCAGCCTTCACCCTGGACCAGAATCAATCAAAAAACAGAGAGGTGCCCCATGAGACATTCCTCCCCGGGCCAGGCGGCTGCTGCCGTGCTGGCCTTGTGCATGGCTGCGCCGGTGCTGGCGCAAAAGTCCACGGCCGATGGCATTGCCGAGTACCGCGAGATGCTGCAGGACGGCAACCCTGCGGAGCTGTTTGAGATGAAGGGCGAGGAGCTGTGGAAGCAAAGGCGCGGCCCCCGCAAGGCGTCCATGGAGCAGTGCGATCTGGGCAAAGGGCCGGGCGTGGTCAAGGGCGCATTTGTTGAGCTGCCGCGCTATTTTGCCGACACGGGCAAGGTGCAGGATCTGGAGTCGCGCCTGCTGACCTGCATGGACAGGCTGCAGGGGCTGGACGCCCAGAAGATTGCGGCAACACCGTTCGGCAAGGACGAGCAGAAGAACATTGAAGGGCTGGTGGCCTGGATTTCGTCGCAGTCCAAAGGCATGAAGTTCAACCTGCCTCAGAGCCATGCGCAGGAAAGACAGATGTATGAGGCGGGCAAGCGCCTGTTCTATATGCGCGGCGGCCCGCATGACTTTGCCTGTGCCTCCTGCCATGGTGCGGACGGCAAGCGTATCCGCATGCAGGATCTGCCCAATCTGACCAGGAACCCAGGCGCTGCGGAAGGCTTTGGCGCCTGGCCCGCCTATCGCGTCTCGTCGGGCGAGCTGTGGAGCATGCAGCGCCGCCTCAACGACTGCTTCCGTCAGCAGCGCTTTCCCTATCCCGGTTATGCCAGTGACGTGACGGTGGCGCTGGAAGTGTTCATGGGCGTCAACGGCAAGGGCGGGGCATCGACCGCACCGGCCATCAAGCGATAAGGAGGCCCTATGCGCAAGCAAAAATACATGTCGTACCTGGCCGTGGCCGCATCGCTGCTGGTGCTGGGCTGTGCCTCCGTCGACGGGGCTGCGGACATCGATGCCTTGACGGCCAAGATGGTGCAAACCTCTTTTCGCGATCAGGGCATCGCCAAGGTTGATCGCCTGCAGCAGGACGAATCGAATGCGGCCTGCAGCGCTGCCGATGCTTCCGGCAAGCCGCTGGCGCCTGAGCGTGCACAGGGCATAGAGGCGGCCAATCTCAAGACCGTCAAATGGCCTCAGGACGGCAAGCTGCTCGGAGACTGGAAAGAGGGCGAAAAAATAGCCCAGAACGGCCGGGGCATGACCTGGAGCGACAAGGCAGACGGTGCCAACGGCGGCAACTGCTACAACTGCCACCAGATCAGCAAGGAAGAAATCTCCTTTGGCACGCTGGGCCCCAGTCTTTACAACTACGGCAAGATTCGCGGCATCAAGGATCCGGCCAGTCCCGAATCCAGAGCCATCGTCGAGTACACCTGGGGCAAGATCTGGAACGCCAAGGCCTACAACGCCTGCTCGGGCATGCCGCGCTTCGGTCACTCCGGCATCCTCACCGAAGCGCAGACGCGAGACCTTGTCGCGCTGCTGGTCGATCCAGCCTCTCCCGTCAACAAATAGCTTTTTCAAGCGGCGCCGCTGTTTGCCCGTCTCGCAATGCCTAGCCATTCGGCAGGGGGACGAGACCGGGCGACGCAGCATTGCGGAAATGGCTTGTGCCAGTTGGGGTAGTGCGGGGCGTCCTGTTGACGCAAAGGCCCGTGCTTGCCCCTGGTTGGAACAAGTACCAACGGATATCAGCATGAGTCTTTCCAAACGCGAATTCCTGCAAGTGCTGGCGGCAGCCAGTGTCTCGGGCATGGGCTTGCAGCGCTATGCCTACGCCGACCAGTCGCTGGCCGACAAGGCCTTGTATGAGGTGGCGCCGTTCGGCAATGTGTCCCTGCTGCATATGACGGACTGCCATGCCCAGCTCAATCCGGTGCACTTTCGCGAACCCAGTGTCAATCTCGGTATCGCTGCGATGAAGAACCAGCGCCCGCATCTGGTGGGCGAGCATCTGCTGCGCTCGATGAGCATCAAGCCCGGCACGGCTTCGGCCCATGCATTCAGCTATCTGGACTTCGAGGCGGCGGCCAGGCGCTACGGCAAGGTGGGCGGGTTTGCCCATCTGTCCACGCTGGTCAAGCGCATGCGCGCCTCGCGCCCGGGCGCACTGCTGCTGGACGGCGGCGATACCTGGCAGGGGTCGGCCACATCGCTGTGGACCAATGCCCAGGACATGGTCGATGCCTGCAAGCTGCTGGGCGTGGACGTGATGACGGGCCACTGGGAATTCACCTACGGCATGCAGCGCGTGCAGGAGATCATCGACAAGGACTTCGGCACGCAGACCGACTTTGTGGCGCAGAACGTCAAGACGGCCGATTTCGGCGACCCGGTGTTCAAGCCCTATGTGATTCGCGAGATCAACGGCGTGCCTGTGGCCATCATCGGTCAGGCCTTTCCGTACACGCCGATCGCCAACCCGCGCTATATGGTGGCGGACTGGAGCTTCGGCATCCAGGACGACAATCTGCAGAAGATGGTGGACGAGGTGCGCGCCAAGGGCGCCAAGGTGGTGGTCGTGCTCTCGCACAACGGCATGGACGTGGATCTCAAGATGGCCGGCCGCGTGCGCGGCATCGACGCCATCCTGGGCGGCCACACGCATGACGGCATGCCCGTGCCCACCCTGGTGCAGAACGCCGGCGGCAAGACCATCGTCACCAATGCGGGCTCGAACGGCAAGTTTCTCGGGGTGCTGGACTTCGAAGTCAGGGACGGCCAAGTGCGCGGCTTCCAGTACCGGCTGCTGCCGGTATTCGCCAACATCCTTCCTGCCGATGCCCAGATGCAGGCGCTGATCACCCGGGTGCGTGCGCCTTATGAAAGCCGGCTGGGCGAAGTGCTGGCGCGCACCGACGGCACGCTGTACCGCCGCGGCAACTTCAACGGCACGGGCGACCAGCTGCTGCTGGATGCCATGATGGAGGTGCAGAATGCGCCGATTGCCTTTTCGCCAGGCTTTCGCTGGGGAACAACGCTGCTGGCCGGGCAGGACATCACGCGCGAATGGCTGATGGACATGACGGCCACCACCTATTCCTACGCCACGGTGACCGAGATGACGGGCGCCACGATCAAGACCGTGCTCGAAGACGTGGCCGACAATCTCTTCAACCCCGATCCCTACTATCAGCAGGGCGGCGACATGGTGCGCGTGGGCGGTCTGCAATACCAGTGCGACCCGGTGGCCGGCGCGGGTCGGCGCATCAGCGACATGCGCCTGAACGGCCAGTTGCTGGAAGCGGACAAGAAATACAAGGTGGCCGGCTGGGCGCCGGTGGCCGAGGAAGCCAGAACGGCCGGCAACAAGCCGATCTGGGAGCTGGTCGAGCCCTGGCTCAAGGACCGCAAGACGCTGGGGCCGCGCCGGCTTGACGAGCCCCGACTGATCAATGTCGGAGGCAACCAGGGGCTGGCCAAGGCCTGACGAAAGCCGATTGGAAGGACGCTTGGAAATCCGATTAAGACAGTGTTATCGCGCGGGCTGGGGTATATGCCATTGCCTTGAAGTCGGGCCGCGCCGTCCAATGCCCGCATGAGTCCTGCCGAGTTTGATTCCCTGACGGCCACCGTTCTGGTGGCCATTTTGTTGCTGGCCGCCATGCTGGGCTTTGTGATGCGCGAGACCCGGTTTTGCACCGTGGGCGCCATCAGCGATGTGGTCTATCTGCAGGACTGGGGACGGGCGCGCCAGTGGTGCATGGCCATCGCCGTGAGCATGCTGGGCTTCACGGCGCTGGCGCTGTGCGGCCAGCTGCAAGTGGGCGATGCCCTGTATGCCGGCCGCCGCCTGCTGTGGCTTTCGGCTCTGGCTGGAGGGCTGCTGTTTGGCGCAGGCATGGTGCTGGCATCGGGTTGCGGGGCCAGGAATCTGACCCGGCTGGGCAGCGGCAGCCTCAAGGCGCTGGTGGTGCTGCTGGTCATGGGCGTGGCGGCCTTTGCCACGCTCAAGGGCATTACCGCCGTGGCGCGGGTGAGCTGGCTGGACAGCGTGCATCATGAATTCGCGGGCCCGGCCCTGCTGCCCGAGTGGCTGGCCGGTCATGTCGCCTGGCCCTTGACGCTGCTGCGCGGCGTGCTGGGCCTGGGTCTGGGGGGCTTGCTGTTGCTGCTGGCCTTCGATCCTCGGCCCGGCGCCGAGCGCAGCCGGGTCGTGCTGCTGGGCGGGCTGCTGGTGGGATTGTGCGTGACGGCGGCCTGGTGGCTCAGCGGTCATCTGGCGCTGGTGGCCGAACACCCCCAGACGCTGGAGCAGGTCTATGCCACGACCTATAGCGGCCGTATCGAAGCCTTCAGCTTTGTCACGCCGGTGGCGCACACGCTGGACTGGCTGATGTTCTTCAGCGATCGCAACAAGGTGCTGACCTGGGGCATAGCCTCGGTGGCAGGTGTGGTCCTGGGCAGCTTTGCCCATGCGCTGTGGCGCAGGGACTTCCAGTGGCAGGGCTTTGCCGACCGCAGGGATCTGGCCCGACATCTGCTGGGCGGACTGCTGATGGGCGTGGGCGGGGTGACGGCTATGGGCTGCACCGTGGGCCAGGGCATCAGTGCGATTTCCATGCTCAGCCTGGGCAGCTTTGTGGCGCTGGCCGGCATTGTGCTGGGGGCGGTGCTGATGCTGCGCCATCTGGCAGGGACGGCATGAAGAAAAGTAACTTTGATAGCTTCTTGCGCTTGCTGATAAACAGATTCAGCATGAAAACATGCTGAAAATTAAAAAAGGAGCGCGGTAGGCGCTCCTTTTTAAGGGTCGCAGCGTTTCAGAGCTTGCGCAGGCGCGCGGCTGCCTCGATCAGGGTTTCGTCCTTCTTGGCAAAGCAAAAGCGCACCACGCGCTGATCGAAACCGTCGCCGTAGAAGGCCGACAGCGGAATTGCGGCCACGCCGATTTCCTTGACCAGCCATTGGCAGAACTCGGCCTCGTTGAGACTGGAGACCGATGAGATGTCGGCACAGAGGAAATAGGTGCCGGCCGTGGGCAGCAGCTTCAGGCGCGAGCCCTGCAGGCCGCCGAGGAACAGATCGCGCTTGGCCTGGTAGAAGGCCGACAGCTCCAGATAGGGCGCCGGGTCCTGCATGTACTGCGCGAGACCCGCCTGCATGGGCGTGTTCACGGTGAACACATTGAACTGGTGCACCTTGCGAAACTCGGCGCTGAGGGCGGCGGGTGCGGCCACAGTGCCGACCTTCCAGCCCGTGACATGGTAGGTCTTGCCAAAGCTGGAGACGATGAAGGCGCGCTCGGCCAGGCCCGGGTAGCGGGCGCTGCTCAGATGCTGGGCGCCGTCGAAGACCATGTGCTCGTAGACCTCGTCGCTGATCAGCAGCACATTGGTGGGGGCCAGCAGGGCCTCGAGCTGGCGCATTTCCGCATCGGTCCAGATGGTGGCGCTGGGGTTGTGCGGACTGTTGATGATCAGCAGGCGCGTGCGCGGCGTGATGGCGGCCGCGATCCTGGCAAAGTCGGGGCGGAAGCTGGCTGGCGTCAGCGGCACCCGCACGGCCACGCCGCCGGCCATCTCGATATTGGGCACATAGCTGTCGTAGCAGGGGTCGAGCACGATGACTTCGTCGCCTGCATGCACGGTGGCTAGGATGGCGGTCAGAATGGCCTGGGTGGCGCCGGCGGTAATGGTGATTTCGCTGCCCGCGTCATAGTGGCGACCGTGCAGCGTTTCGATCTTGGCGGCCACGGCCTCGCGCAGCGCGGGCCAGCCCGTCATGGGCGGGTACTGGTTGTGACCGGCGCGCATGGCGTCGTTGACAGCGTCGAGCAGCCTAGGGTCGCAACCGAAGTCGGGGAAGCCCTGGCCCAGATTGACGGCCTTGTGCTCGGCGGCCAGCGCCGACATGACGGTGAAAATGGTGGTGCCTACATTGGGCAGCTTGCTGGGGAAGTTGGGAGTCACGATAGTCTTGCAATGCATGGGCCGGGCGCACAGGCACCGGCCCTTGAGGCGGGCCGGGTCAGAGCCCGAAATCGTCCACGCTGCCGTTCATGGCGCGCATGATGAGGTCTCGCGAGAGACGGTCGCTGAGCAGCTCGGCAAACCGGTAGACGAAGTTGCGCAGGTATGCTCCGCGCTTGATGGCCACACGGGCCACGCTGGTGCCGAACAGATGGCCGACGGGGCGCACCACCAGGTCGTTGACGGTGTCGTCGCGCATGGCCATCTCGGCCACGATGCCGATGCCCAGGCCCAGACGCACGTAGGTCTTGATCACGTCGGCATCGATGGCTTCCAGCACGATATGCGGATGCAGGCGGCGCATCTCGAAGGCATGGTCGATCTTGCCGCGTCCGGTAAAGGACGGGTGGTAGGTGATCAGGGCTTCCTGGGCGATGTCTTCCAGCGTGATGCGCTCTTTCTGCGCCAGCGGGTGGCCCGTGGGGATGACCAGCACATGCTGCCATTCGTAGCAGGGCAGGGTCACCAGGTCGGGGTAGTCGGCCAGCGATTCGGTTGCCATGCCGATCTCGGCCACTTCGTCGATCACCATGCGCGCGACTTCGGCGGGCGTGGCCTGGTGCAGGCTGATGGTGACCTTGGGATAGAGCTCACGCAGGCGTGCCACGGCGGGCGGCAGCACATAGCGGGCCTGGGTGTGGGTGGTGGCGATGCTCAGCGTGCCGCTGTCCTGGGCGCTGTACTGCTCGCCGATGCGCTTGAGGTTGCCCACTTCGCGCATGATCAGCTCTATGCTCTTGAGGACTTCCTGTCCAGGCTCGGTGATGCGCTTGAGACGCTTGCCGTGGCGCGCAAAGATATCGATGCCCAGCTCTTCCTCAAGCTCGATGATGGCTTTGGAGACTCCGGGCTGGGAGGTGTGCAGGGCCTTGGCCGCCTCGGTGAGGTTGAGATTGCGGCGGGCGGCTTCCTGGACGAAGCGGAATTGATGCAGGTTCATGACAGCATGGACTAAGAACTCGCATCATTATGCTTCAAATATCTAAAGAAGCTATTTTTTATTTGAAATCTGTATGTTTGAGTGCTTCGGTGCCACCGACGGCCTCTATCGCCAGCTGTGCCAGCAGGGCCGTGACGCGCGGATTCTCGCCAGCTGCGGTCTGCAGATCGAACTGGCAGCCGGGATGCTGGTGGCGCAGTTTGTCCAGCAGGCGCGGAATGTCTTCACGCGCATGCTTGCCGGTACCGAGAAACAGCGGCAGCACGATCAGATGCTGAACGCCCTGGGCAATCAGGCTCTGCGTGGCGGCAGGCAGATCTGGGGCGCAGGCGTCCAGGTAGGCGCAGATGCAGGGCAGGCCGGGCTGCATAGCCTGCAGCAGCTGGTGAACGGCCTCTATGGGCTGGCGCCAGAGGGGGTCTCTGGAGCCATGGGCCAGAAGGATCAGGCCGGCCCGGCCTGGAGAGTGGTTGGCTGCGGCGACATCCATGGCTAGCGCCTCAGTACCAGCCAGCCAAAGGCCGAGAGCGATAGCGCGGTGTAGAGCAGGCCCGGCGCAGCGGCGGCCAGCCAAGGCCACCAGGACTGCAGGGTGCCGATATAGCCGAACACGTTGTTGAGCAGGAAGAAGCTGATGCCGGCCATTACCCCGCCAAACACATAGGCCGTGATGCCGCCCGAGCGGAAATGCAGATAGGCAAAAGGCAGGGCGAGCACCACCATCACCAGGCAGCTCAGCGGGTAGAAGACCTTGCGCCAGAACTCGATTTCGTACTTCTGCGCGGCCTGGCCGTTGTCCTGCAGATGGCGTATGAACTGGAACAGCGCAATCGTGGTCATGCGATCGGGCTTGAGCAGCGCACCCGAGACCATGGCCGCAGTGACCTTGGTGGGCCAGTTCATGCTGGCTTCGTTGATCTGGCTGAGTTGGGTGACATCGCCATCCTGGGCCACCTTGCTGCCTTGCACGTCCTGCAGCGTCCACTGCTCCTTGTCTTCATCGACCTGTGCCGACTTGGCGTTGATCTGGGCGGCGATACGGCCCTTGCTGTCGAACTCGAAGATACGCACATTGACGAAGTCGCCAGGGCTCTTGACGGCGCCGACGTTGATGGCGACCGAGTGATTGCCCTGTTTTTCCTTGAGCCAGGCGCCGGTGGCGCCACGGGAGATCTGGCCTTTGCTGACCACGCGCAGTTTCTGGCTGAAGTTGTCGGCAGCAGGGGCAATGTAGTCGCCCACCAGCACCGTGAGCAGCACAAAGCTCATGCCCAGAATCAGCAGCGTGCGCAGTGCCAGCCAGGGGCCCATGCCGCTGGTGCGCATGATGGTGAACTCCGAGCTCTGGGCGAACTTGGCCATCACGAAGATGGCACCGATCAGCACGGCAATCGGCATCAGCTCGTAGAGGTGGCCCGGAATGGACAGGGCCACGAACAGCAGGGCGCGCGTGGCGGTGTAGCCGGCGTTGCCGCTGCCCACCCAGCGCATTTCATCGACCAGGTCGAAGAAGAAGAACAGCGCCAGAAAGGCCAGCGAGACATACAGGACGGCCTGTATGACCTCGCGATAGATCAGGTTGCGCAGGACTTTCATCGTGCCACCTCCTTGCGGGCGCCCGAGCGCTGCAGCAGATCGCGCGGCGACCAGCGGAAATGGCGCGCCAGCAGCACCAGCACGCTGACCGTGAGGATGCTGCCGTGCAGCAGACCCAGCAGGCCCCACATGCCAATCTTGTTGGCGCTGACCCAGCTCTCGCCCAGGGTCATGAGGTTGTAGTAAACGATAAAAGCGAAGAGGGCGATCATCAGGCTGCTGCTATTGCCCGCACGCGGGTTCACGCTGGAGATGGCCAGACCCAGAATGACGAAGTTGAGCGCTGCGAACGGCAGGCCCAGACGCCATGCGAGCACCGAGCGGGCAATCGGTTCATCCTTGCCGATCAAGTCCTTGGTGGGCATGCTGCGTGCCGCCATCTCCTCCATGGCGACGGGGTTGTCGTTGTCGACCTGCACACCGTATTCCTTGAATTCGGTGATGCGCACCGAGCCGTCGTCGCTGCGTGTCTCCATGCGCTGGCCGTCTTCGAGAATCACCATGCGTTGGCCCTTGATGACGGCCAGATGCGCGCCCTTGGCCGAGGTCACGGACTCCTTGCCCGGGTCGCGCGAGACCACGAAGACATTGCTGGCCGCCATGTCGGAGGGGGAGTCCTTGTCCACGAAGAACACGCGTGTGCCGCCCGCCGATTCCTGGAACTCGCCGGGCGCGATGCGATCCAAGTCGCTGCGCTGCTGGAACTGGGTCTTGATCTGCTCGATTTGCTGATAGGACCAGGGCAGCACGCCGAGGGCCAGGACGGCCGTGATGAGAATCACCGGCCAGGCAAAGCGCAGCAAGGGTTTGAGCAGGCTGGCCAGACCCTGGCCGGCAGCAAACCAGATGACCATCTCGCTGTCGCGATACATGCGCGACAGTGAGCCCACAATGGCAACAAACAGACTCAGGCCCAAAATGGTGGGGAGTTGTCCGAGCACGGTGAAACCCATGACCAGCATCACGTCGGAAGGGCTGACACTGCCCTTGTAAGCCTGACCCAGGGTGCGGATCAGCATCATGGTCATCACCACAGTGATCAGAACCACGGCCGTCGCGCCAAAGCTGCGGGCCAGCTCTTTGCGTATGGATGAATCGAATAACATTGGCTAAAAGGAAAACACCGATTATGAACTTTGAACTGAAGGCTCTGACCGCTGCTGCCGCAGCGCGTG
This sequence comes from Comamonas sp. Tr-654, assembly GCF_011752915.1. Classification (NCBI taxonomy): domain Bacteria; kingdom Pseudomonadati; phylum Pseudomonadota; class Betaproteobacteria; order Burkholderiales; family Comamonadaceae; genus Comamonas; species Comamonas sp. Tr-654. The sequence goes on along the minus strand of NZ_VWWQ01000001.1, from coordinate 782,009 downwards.
AAAAATGTGATCTGTTGCTGGTGCTGGTTTCCGAGCAGGCAGCTTCGGGCACATTCGGCAGCGACGCCATCGGAGCCATGGTGGCTCACGCGGTGAAACAGGGTGATTTTGCCCTGTCTTGCGGCAAGCAATTGCCTTTGTACCAAGTGCCCGCCATTGCCGCACGCCGTGTGGTGCTGCTGGGCGCGGGGTCCGGCTCGGCCAGGGATGTGCGCAATGCGCTGGCCGGCTGTGGCGCGGTGCTCAAGACCGACGGCATTGCCAAGGCCGTGGTGAGCTTTGCCTTTGAGGCCAGCGCCCAGGCGGTGGCCGCCGCCGTGCAGGCGGTGGCCGATGCGACCTACCTCTATACCCACACCAAATCCCAGGCCAAGCCCATTGCACTGACCAAGGTCGTGCTCGGTGTGTCGTCCAAGGCCGCTGCAGTTACCGCTGCTTTCAATACTGCCGTGGCGCAGCAGGAAGGCGTGAACACGGCCCGCGAATGGGCCAACCGTCCGGCCAACCATGCAACGCCCACCTTGCTGGCCAATGCGGCCAAGAGCATTGCCAAGGCCGCACGCATGAGCTGCAAGATCCACGGCCCTGCCGAAGTGGCAAAGCTGGGCATGGGCGCCTTCATGGCGGTGGCCCAGGGCTCGCGCGAGCCCCTGCGCTTTATCGAGCTGCACTACAACGGTGGGGCCAAGAGCGAGGCCCCCATCGTACTGGTGGGCAAGGGCATCACTTTCGACACCGGCGGTATCTCGCTCAAGCCTGCGGCCGAGATGGACGAGATGAAGTTCGACATGGGCGGCGCTGCCAGCGTGCTGGGCGTGTTCCAGGCATTGGCCAGACTGCAGCCCGCCATCAACGTCGTGGGCCTGATCCCCGCCTGCGAGAACATGCCCGACGGCGCAGCCGTCAAGCCCGGCGATGTGGTGACCAGCATGAGCGGCCAGACCATCGAGATTCTCAACACCGACGCCGAAGGCCGTCTGGTGCTGTGCGATGTGCTGCACTACGCGGCACGCTTCAAGCCTGCGGCGCTGGTCGATATGGCCACGCTGACCGGTGCCTGCGTGATCGCCCTGGGCGGCTTGCGCAGCGGCTTGTTCTCGACCAGCGACGAGCTGGCAGCGGCTCTGCAGACTGCGGGCGACGCGGCGCTTGACCCTTGCTGGCGCATGCCTCTGGACGAGGAGTACGCCGATGGCCTCAAGAGCAATTTTGCGGACATGGGCAATGTGGCAGGGCGCGCTGCGGGTGCTGTGACGGCTGCCAAGTTCCTGCAGAAGTTCGTGGGCGATATTCCCTGGGCGCATCTGGATATCGCCGGTACGGCCTGGAAGAGCGGTGCTGCCAAGGGCGCCACCGGTCGCCCCGTGGGTCTGCTGGTGCAATATCTGCTGGGCCAGCAAGGCAAGGCTGCACCCGCGACGGCCAAGACCCCGGCGTCGCGCAAGGGCGCTGCCAAGCCTGCGACCTCGCGCCGCACGCGTACGACCGCCAAGGCCTCGACTTAAGGAAAGCCGGCAGGAGCAGCCTGGTTTGGGGCTGCTGCTGCCGCCAATAGCTGTGACAGAAATTGCCTTTCATTTCAACGCGCCTGACAAGCTGGGCTATGTGTGCCGCTTCGCACGCAAGGCCTTGCGTCATGGTGCGCGCCTCGTGGTACTGGGCGATGGCGCCGCGCTGAGCCGGCTTTCGCCTCGCTTGTGGAGCGTCTCGGCCACGGACTTTCTGGCCCATGCTGCCGAGTCCGAGGGTGCGCAGATGCTTGCGGCTTCCCCCATCATCCTGGCCGAACACCTGCAGGGTCTGCCCCATCACGATGTGCTGGTCAACCTCACGCCGCAGGTGCCTGCCGAGTTCGAGCGCTTTGCGCGTGTGGTGGAGATCGTGTCCTCCGGCGATGAAATGGATCGCCAGGATGCGCGTGTCCGTTGGCGCGACTATGCTGCGCGTGGTTTTCCCATTGTCCGGCACGACCTGAATCTCAAGGGCTAGGTCATGAACTCCTCATCCAAAGTTCCGCCACGCTTTGTCCCCACACTGACCGAGGTGGTCCAGCCCGAAGCTGCCGCGCCCGAAGGCGCGGCAGACAGCGCACAGCCGGCGGCGCCGGAGCAGTCGCAGGAAGCTGTGCAGCAGGTGCCAGGCCCGCGGACTCTGGGAGGCAGCGTCGTCCCTCTGGCGCGGCCGTCGTTTCACACCTCATGGCTGGCGGATGGTCTCTACGGCCGTGGCCGGCCTGCAGGTATTCCGCATCAGCTGCCCCCTTTGCCGGAATCCCTGCCGCCGCAGCAGTCATTTGCCCAAAGCATGGCTGAGGAGGAGGTGGAAGCAATATCGGCCGTGCAGGTGGAGCCTGAGACTGATTCGGTAACTGCCGAGCCCGTGGAGGTATTTCCGCTCGCAGACCCGGCGGAGCAGCCAGCCGCTACGGACGCTGGCCAACCCCAGGATGAAGAGCTTCAACCCGGGTCTGAAGCACTCGATGAGGAAGCCGCCGAGCCACTCGTCCAGGCACAGAATGTGGAGCAGACCGTTCAGCCAGCCCCGGTCTTCGAGGCAGCCGGCCTGCAGCAGGCGCTGGATGCGCACGGTGCCGTGGTGACCGAAGAGTATCTGGTCCACAGACTCATGCAGCGGGTGGATCTGGTGCTGGAGCAAAAGCTCAGGGAAGCGATAGCGCAGGTCGTGGAGGCGCAGACCCGATCCATGGTGCTGCGCCTGCGTGAAGAGGTGGAGACCGTGGTGCGTCAGTCGGTCTACCAGGCGGTGGAGGCCGAGCTTGCGCAGCAGACCCGGCAATAGCCGATAGCCGCTGGCTGCGGCATCCCGGCCTAGCGGTTCAGGCGCAGCGGACCGTTGAAAACCTCGGGGTTCAGGATATTGCTGGGCTGGCCGTTGGCAAAGTTCACCACGTTCTCGAACGCCGCGCGGAAATACAGCTCATAGCTGTCCTGCTCCACATAGCCGATATGGGGTGTGCAGATGCAGTTCTCCAGCCTCAGTAAGGCATGGCCTTGCAGTATCGGCTCGCTTTCGAAGACATCGATGGCAGCCAGGCCTGGACGGCCGCGGTTCAGTGCGCAGAGCAAGGCTTCGGGCTCCACCAGCTCGGCGCGCGATGTGTTGACGAACAGGGCGGTCGGTTTCATCCGCGCCAGATCCTGTGCCGTCACGATGCCCCGCGTTGCGTCGTTCAGACGCAGATGCAGCGACAGCACATCGCATTGCTCAAAAAAGGCTTCCTTGGAGGGGGCGCTCAGATAGCCGTCGGCCTCGGCCTTTTGGCGCGAGGCTTCGCTGCCCCAGACACAGACCTGCATGCCGAACGCCTTGCCGTAACCCGCCAGCAACTGGCCGATGCGGCCATAGCCCCAGATTCCCAGCATGCGTCCGCGCAGTACGCTGCCCAGTCCGAAGTTGGGCGGCATGGATGCCGCCTTGAGTCCCGACTGCTGCCAGGCACCATGTTTGAGATTGGCGATGTATTGCGGCAGGCGGCGCATGGCCGACATGATCAGCGACCATGTCAGCTCTGCCGGCGCAATCGGAGAGCCCACGCCTTCCGCAATCGCCACGCCACGTTCGCTGCAGGCCTGCACATCGATATGCGCGCCCGCCTTGCCTGTCTGCGCAATCAGCTTGAGCCGGGGCAATTTATCGAGCAGTTGGCGCGAGATCTGGGTGCGCTCGCGAATCAGGACAATGACATCCGCATCGCGCAGCCGGACCGACAGCTGCCCCACACCCTTGATGGTGTTGGTGTAGACCTTGGCGTTGAAGGCATCGAGCAACTTGGCGCAATCGAGCTTGCGAACCGCGTCTTGGTAATCGTCCAGGATAACGATGTTCACCACTGGCATCCTTAAGTAAGTGGCTGAGTTTATTGAATGAAATTCAATGCGATCAAAGGCTTAGGATTGCTCTCGTGAAAACTTACGCCAAATCGACGCCACCAGATTCCCTGCGTGCACACCCTACACATACCAGAGCTTAGCTCAGGTTTGGCACCGGTTTTGAAAGCCAGGCTGACGCATGGCGTTGGCAGCGGCTCGATGACCAGGGCGCAAGAAGCTCCGGGTTGCGAATGCCATTGTGAGCCAGGCCGGAGACGGTCCGCGGCTTGCAGTGGCTGTAACCGGCAAAACTGGGGTTTACCGGTATGTTCGAGCATCGAGTAAGCATGATCCGCATGCCGGGTTCTGGCGGCATCTGCGGCATGGCTGCTTCAGGCCCGACCGTTCGAGCTTGGCCGATGTGCAGCAGCTTTGTAATATCTTCTGCTTTGACTCAGAGGTCAAAGGCTTGCGCGTCCGGTCTGTTGATCAGGCAGTCACTTTCGGTGCGCTGCCAGATGCAAGCCGGTTCGCAAATCGGTCCATATAGCCAAAACGCTTGTCAAACATTTCATATATGTCCAATCATTAACACCTTTGCCAACCGCTTGCTCAATACCGGTGCAGATATCGATGACGGTGCGGGTGTCAGGGTCGGTCAGAAATTAATGTGCCGCAGCATTCGCAATCAAGGTGAGAATGTGGCGATGGAGAAGAATAGTTATATTTCGTCACTTTCTGATTCTCGACTGGATACCCAATCGCAACTGCTTGAGGTAGCTGTGGCCCAGGCATTTAATGCCGTGGTGATAACCGATGCTGAAATGGCTGACGGTGGCCCGTTCATTCGCTATTGCAACAAGGCATTTACCAGCATGACGGGTTACTCCACAGTGGAGCTGCTGGGCCGGTCTCCGCGTATGTTGCAGGGCCCCGAGACGGATCCGCAGGTGATTGGGCAATTGCGCCAATGCCTTGCCGAGGGACGCTTTTTCGAAGGCAGTGCAGTCAATTACCGCAAGGATGGAACGCCATACCATGTGTCCTGGAATATATCTGCCGTGCGGGATGTAGACGGGAAGATCACGCATTTTGTATCCGTGCAGCAGGATGTGACGCAGCAGGTGGAAAGCGAAAGGCAGCGGGATTTGATGATCCAGGCATTGAACTCGGCCAATGCGCCGGTATTCATTACCGATCGCAATGGCTACCTCGTGTTCGTCAATGATGCTTTTGAGCGTCAGACGGGTTATTGCGCAGCCGAAGTAATGGGCCGCACGCCGGCCATGCTGCACTCCGGCTCACATACGGCACAGTTTTATTCCGAGTTGCGCGATGCCTTGGTGCGTGGAGAAAACTTCAGCCGGACTTTTATCAATCGGCGCAAGGATGGCGAGCTCTACCATGCCTCCCAGAGCATTTCGGCGCTGCGCGATGCCCGGCACCGGATAACGCACTATGTGAGCATTTCCAAAGACATCAGCGACCTGGTTCAGCGTGAACAGGAACTGCTGGTGCGGGCCTACCGGGATGATCTGACCGGCTTGCCCAATCGCAGTGCCGGAAGTTATGAACTGGAAAATTGCCAGCGAATTGCCGAGCGTCAAGGCGTTCCCTATGCACTGATCATGTGCGACGTCGACCTGTTCAAGCAGGTCAACGATCAGTTCGGCCATGAGGCCGGCGACCAGGTTCTGCAGCAGATCGCAAAAGTCCTCAGGAGCACCGTACGGTCCTCGGAGCATGTTGCGCGCTGGGGTGGCGAGGAATTCCTGATCATCGTACCGGGCGTCGGCCTGCAGGCGGCCCTGGAGCTGGCCGAGCGGCTGCGCCGCAGCATCGCATCGCACAGCTACGCGGCGGCAGGAACCATCACCATGTCGTTCGGCGTGGGCGGCTGGCAGGTCGGTGAAGCCTCTGCGCAACTGCTGCACCGCACCGACATGGCCTTGTACCGGGCCAAGAGTTCGGGCCGCAATCAGGTCCAGAGGGCTCGCTACCCGGACCAGGGCGACGAACTCGAGCGCAGCAAGGATGGTTCTCGTGACGCCTGGACCGTCCCGCTCACCGGAGCCGGTAACTGATATTTGTCGGGAAATCGATTTCTCGGCTTTTGGACACTTGCTAACATCGCCCCGAATTCAACAGTCCACTGATCAAACGGACTCCTTCTTTCTAACCTCAGAGCATGGGTAGCCACCAATGTGTAGCCGCGCGAATGAGCTTTACTGATCGGCTGATTCATGCCTAGCAATTTGCAGCTCTATTTGTTGGTCGCGCCGGTGTGCATCACCGCGCTTGGCGCACTCATGGCTTTTTGCTGGCTGGCGCAGCGTCGCTCGGTGTTCCTGCTCTCGACGGCCTGCGGTCTGACGCTGACGGGGATTGCCCTGGGACTGCAATGCTTGATGCCTGCCGGTGAGCTGGTGAAATGGGCTGTTTATACCGGGCCTGTATATCTGCTGGGGGCCTGGCTCTGCACCTGGGGAGTCGCACAGAAATTCTCCGTTTCCTCCTATCCCAAGACCTCGGCCCTGGTGTCCATCATCGTTGTCGCTGCGCTCTATGAATACAGCGTCGTGCAGAACAATATTGCGGCGCGGGTGCTTTGGCTCAATACCGGGCTGGGCATCATTCACTTCATTCCCTTTCCTGCCATTGCGCTGAAAAAGGTCAAGCGTGACGGGCTGGAAAAGCTGCTGTACTGGTCTTACGGCGTGTTCGCCATCTATACGGTGCTGCGACCGGTCATGGTGTTGTACCTGGGCTTCAGCGAGCTTCAGGACATGCTCAGCTCGATCTACTGGCTGGTCACCATGCTGGGCTCGCTGCTGTTCAGTCTGGTCTTCTCGGGACTGATGCTCATTGTTTCCATGGCGGATGCCATGTCCAAGCTCAGGGAGGAGCGCAACCACGATGCGCTCACCGGGGTATTGAACCGTCGCAGCTTCTGGGAGCTTGCAGAGCCGCTGGTCCGCGATCGAAAGGCGCAGCCGATCTCGGTGGTCGTGGCCGATCTGGACCACTTCAAGCGGGTCAACGACAGCTGGGGGCACGAGTTTGGCGACAAGGTGCTCAAGGCCGCTGCGCAAGTCATACAGGCAGGGGTGCGCGGCACCGACCTGGTGGCGCGCTTTGGCGGCGAGGAGTTCGTGCTGCTGCTGACCAATGCCGACATCGATACCGCAGGGCGGGTGGCCCAACGCATCCGTGTTGGAATCAGCGAAGCTATAGACGCTCTGCCTGACGGTCAGCGTGTGACCTTGAGCCTGGGCATCGTGGCATGTCCCTTGGGCGGCGATTTGCGCGAGGCCGTGATGCAGGCTGACCGGCAACTCTACAAGGCCAAGGAGCAGGGGCGCGACCAGGTTGTCGTGCTCGATCCGACGGGTTCTGCAGCAGCGGCTTGAGCCACAGGCGCTCAGCCCTTCTTGCTGAAGAGGGAGGGCCGCTCCGTCGCTTGCGCGGCATCGCGCAGAAAGGGCGGTACGGACAGGGCGAGCAAGAGCGCGGCCAGCGGTACCACGCAGATAAAGCCTATATGCTTGAAGCCCAGGGCGCCGGTAATGCCGCCCAGCACGAACATCGCTATCAGTCCTGCCGAAACCTGCATGCGGCGCCAGTCGTGCCGGACCAGGGACGGCAGGGGCAGGCCGGCCTGGGCGTGGCGCTTCCAGAAGAACATCTTGCCCAGCTCCATCCCCAGATCCGTGAAATTGCCGGTCATGTGCGTGGTGCGCGTGCTGCCGCCTGAAGTCTTGGAGCCCACGGCATTTTGCAGCCCCATCATGAACGACAGCAGCAGCACGGTCAGCGGCACCGCGAATGGGGTGTTCCAAGTCAGGGTGACAGCGCCCATCAGACCGAAGGCGATCAGCATCAGAGCTTCCAGCATCAGGGGCAGGGCATAGACGCTGTATAGATGCCGTTGGCGCCCCCAGTTGACCAGCACTGCGCAAACGGCCGCGCCGGTCGTGAAGGCGATGATGGCGCCCAATGCGTTCAACAGCAGCGTGGCGTTTTCCAGCACCATGCCGTCGGCCACCTGCGAGGCGAAGCCCGTCATGTGCGAGGTATACATGCGCAGCACCAGAAAGCCGCCTGCATTGACCGCGCCGGCGTTGAAGGCCAGCAGCAGACCCAGGGCGATATTGGTGGACGGCGTGCGGTGCCGGTTGGTGAGATGGCGAAGTCTGCGCATCAAGGATTCCACTGACAAAAGTGCAGCCATGGCGGATGCAGCAATGCCGGCGAGCCGGGCGCCGACAACCCATGGTGAATCATTGATTGTGGGCCAAATTGGATCAACGAGCTGTCTGGTGCGTGATGGCCGGACACCTGGCCTACATTAGCAGGGCCATGGGATGGTCTGCCGGCATGGTCTGTTCGAAGCTGATGTCCGGGTAGAGGCGGCCTTCCACATGCACGCGATCACGCCCTGCATTCTTGGCGCTGTAGAGCAACTGGTCAGCCTGGCGCAGCGCTCCTTCAAGCTGGTTGGCATTGTGGATGGCGGTGATGCCAAAGCTCAGCGTCACGGCCGGCCCGTCGGGCAGCACCTTCTGGTCGTTTCTCAGTTCCAGGCCTATGCGCCGGGCGACCTGCTCGGCGCCCGGCAAATCAATGCGGGTCAGTAGCACCATGAATTCCTCGCCGCCAAAGCGTGCCACCAGATCATTGCTGCGCACATTGTGCTGCATGGCTCTGGAAACCAGTTGCAGCACCTCATCGCCCTTGTCATGCCCCCAGTTGTCGTTGATGCGCTTGAAGTGATCGATGTCGCTGGCTACCAGCGCCATGGGATACAGGTGCTTGTCGGCCAGGCGGTGCTGTGCGGTTTCGCCAAAGGCACGGCGATTCAGTACCTGGGTCAGAGCATCCAGATCGCGCTCGGTGCGCAACTGGCGCACGGTGTCGCGGATGGTGACGGCGCAGATCAGCACGGTGAAGAGCAGGGCAAAAAACAGAATGCTCATCAGCGTGGTCAGCCAGTAGGTCGAGTTGGCCTCCATGGCATCGCTGAGGCCGTTATGCGCGAACGTTGCCACCAGCGTCGGGCGCAGCATGGTGAGGACGGCATAGGACAGATAGGACCACAGCAAAGTCCTGTCCAGCCAGTCACTGGAGAGGCCCCGCCTGAGGACTGCGGGTACCGGCAGCAGAAGAATCATTGCGACGCCTATGCTGAATGCGTGCAGCCGACCTTCGGGGTTCTGCGTCAGATTGGCGAAGTAGTACAGCGATGCCAGGGTGATGGAGCACAGGGCAAGGACGGCGAGCGGATGCATCGGCACATGCCGGCGCTCTGAAAAACTCTTGGACAGACACCAGGCTCCCGCCAGAAACAGCCCGTTGACGAGAACCACATAGTGGTTGAGGACCTCGAACTTCAGCACGCTGCGAATGCTGACGGACACTGCCGTCAGCATGAAAGCGGCGCACAGCCAGAGCAGAAAGCGTTGCCGGGGCTGGGTCACCCAGCACACACCGAGCAAGCCTGCGAGGAACAGCAGTGACAGCGATGGCATCAGCACATAGATGTAGTCGTTGCTCGTATGCATACACGCAGCCCTTCTGCTAGTGATTACCAACAGACAGGCCAGACTGGCCATATCTCTCATGGAATCTAAATGCCAAGGCGATCGGCAATGTGTCAGTCGCTGATCTTCCGGATCAGAAATTAACAACTTCTTGCGATTTCTGACAGTTCCCTTTTTCCTTTTTTTGAGGGGAAATGACTAAAAGTGACATTCGCTGACAGCGTGCGCCAGGATGGCTGGCACAAACCCTTGGCCCAAATGGGTGAAGCCCTGATGAAATGGCTCTGAAGCATGACTTTATGAGCCTTAGCGGGAGGGTGGGCATTTGCTACATTGGGCCCATGAAAAAAGCACTTGAAACCACCGGCGCCGTTCTTGGCGCGATTGCCATCAGCGGCTGTGCCCAGCCTCAGGCCACAACGCCTGCCGGGCCCATGGTCGGCATGGCCAACCCTGCCTCGGTCTACTGCGCCAAGCTGGGCGGCAAGACCCGTATCGAGAAGGCGAGTGCTGGCGAGCGCGGCATCTGCGTGCTGCCCGACGGCAAGGAAATCGACGAGTGGGAACTGTTCCGCCGCGACCACCCCTCCCGCTAACGACGCCCTGACCCTGGCGTCGGGCGGGCCTGGCCACCGGGCGAGACGGTGCAGTTCATGCTGCGCATGAGCTGCGTGCCGGCAGGGCTGACCTGCATCTGGTGGGCCTCAAGGCTGCCGCTGCGGCCCGCGCAAGCTCGCTGCTGCGACCAGGAATGGCAAGGCCCGTCAGGTAGCAAACCTTGCGGGCCTTGATGTACATGCCGAACTTAATGAATACCAGCTGAATTTGTGAGCGCCTTGCGCTTTCTATATATGAATTTCAAGGTGTTTTTATTCTGAAAACTATGTATAGATTGCGATAGAAGCTTTGATTTCTATAGCTGCGGGCGGGCAGATTGATGACCATAACGCTGCGGCTGCCGCCGCGGATGGGCGATGTGCGTGGCGGCAGGTCAGGGCTTTTCGCGCAGGCATTGGACGGTGTGGGCATCCAGCCATTCGGCGTGCATGCCCGGGCAGGCGAAATCATCGCGCACGGATTTGGTGAGGGTGGTTGGTTCGTCCGCCTGGGCGCTGGGAGTTGCCAGCCACAGGGCACCCATGCCGATGGCGGCGACGAGGATCAGGGATTCGATGATCTTTTCCATGATGTTTCTCCGGTCTGGCGCTTATCAATCAAGCGCATATAGCTATCAGAATTGATGGATCAAGCGTTCAAAGCGGCCAGGCTTCGGGCGTGGTTGCAATGACGGCGACGGCGCCGATGAGGCCCAGCAGCGCAAGCACCCATTGCGCGGCACTCAGAAGCTTTGCTCCAAGGCCGGGGCGAGCAGGAGCAGGACCGCCAGGAGCAGCGCGAGCAGGGCGGTGGGGATGTGTGGCCATTTCACAGGCCTCCCTTCTCGCGCAGGCGCTGCACGAGGTCTTCATCAACGGGCTGAGGGACGGTGCTGTACAGCATGGAATTTCCTTTTGGCGAGAGGCAGGCCCGCTGCATGGGCGGGGGCGAATAAAAAGGCCAGTGCTCTTGCGAGCAGGCGAAACCAACGAAGGTGCGGAGTGAATGCGCTTCGCGCTCTGGCGGGGAAAACGAGGGCTGAGGCACGGATCTGCAAGCAGCGATTGCATAGGATTTTACTGTTATTTTTATCAGTGCTGTTTATTTGTACAGTAGTTTAGACCTGGCCTGTACAGCGCGTCAACAGGCGTGAACACAGGGTGTTGCGTGGCTGCAGCGGATGTCTGCGGGCAAAGAAAAGCCCACCGGCTTTCGCGGGTGGGCTTTTGAGTAAAGGCCGATGCCTTGCGGCGTGCCTGAGGAAGCGGAGGGAGGGTCAGAGAACCTCAGGCTCGGCAGAAAACGATGAGCGTCTTCACCATCGGGTGTGACGGCTGCGGCGATCCGGCGATCCGGCGACCCGGCGCTCCGGCGCAGCCCGCGTTTGGTGCACTGCAGTATCCACAAAGCGTATTTCAGGCCTTGATTTTGAGCAAGACCCTTTGCCCGGACGATCACACCGGATGGCCCCGCTTGACCCTGCGGGGAGAGGTCGCGTTTAGAACGTGTTGACGATCTCCTCGCGCCGCGACAGTGGCTTTGCGGGATGGGATGCAAGGCGCGATACCGCAGCAATAGCTGTGCTATTGCGAGGATTCGCAACGCCGCAGACCGCCCGCAAAGTCCCTGTCCCGAAGGGTTGGAGCGAAATCGGGCGATTTCTGTGCGCTGACTCTTGCTTGCACCCCGGTGCAAGCGGCGAGCCATCGCTTCGAACTCATCCCGATTGCGCTCCAACGCGGCTGCGTAGAGATCGTCAACACGTTCTGGCGACCCGCGGGGCCGGGAGGCCACATTTGAAAATCTCCGGGCAAAAAAAAGCCTACCGCGAGGTGGGCTGAACTCCAACAGGATGGCGGCCGGCGCTCACCGGCCTGCAGTTCTTCTTCGGATCGGGCGCCTGCGCTTGCGCAGCTGCGCGCCGGGCTTAGACAAAGGGCACACCGTAGTGGTCGTAGACTCGGCGGCCGTAGTCGTCGGTGTATTCGGGCAATGCGCCACCGGCGTAATGAGGGGCGTTTTCAAGCCGTTCCTTGGTGACGGAAACCACGTAACCGCCTTGACTGGGCTCGTATTTGAGGCTGTCCCACGGCAGGGGATAGAGATCCGAGCCTATGCCCAGGAAACCGCCAAATTGCATCACTGCGTATCGAACCTTGCCGGTGAGCTTGTCGATCATCAGTGAGTCGATGGACCCCAGCTTGTCGCCGTTGGGGTTGTAGACATTAGTGCCATTGACGCGATCGGATGAGATGACAGGTGAGGCTGATTGCATTCCTGCTCCTTTCTTTGCGTGGTTCAGAACAGCGCTGGCGCACAGGGCCAGCGCTGAGGCGTGCACTTTCAGTTCTGGGGCGTCTTGTGCTGCTGCCCATGCTGCTGCTGGGCAGGACTCTTTTGCTGGCCCGGGCTCTGCTGCTGTTGCTGGCCGGGCTGGTTGGTGTTCTGGCCTGGCTGGCGTTGACCAGGGCTTTGCTGCTGCTGTTGCTGCTTGTCCTGCTGGTTGGGGCTGTGCTGCTGATTGGCTTGTTGCGTCATTTCCTTCACTCCTTCAGGTTGGTGATCAGCAAACCGGTTGGCTTGCTGAGGGCCCATGGTCACCGAGTAAGGAAAAACCCTTCTGTAGGAGAACGGGGCGCAAGCCTGAAAACTGTGAGTGAGCCGCCATTACGTAGCATTTGGTTTACGTTTGAGGCGGAACTCTCGATATTCCTCACACAAGCCATCACAAAGTGCTGCGGGTGATGGCCCGGCACAAGGTGCACACGGGCGTGGAGTTGCAGAGCAGACTTTGCTGGTTGAGGGCAGGCGATAAAGAAACGTGGCGCCAGGAAGCAAGGCGCAGCCTCCTGCAGGTGCATTGTCGGACTTCGGGTTGAACATTTTGATACAAATAAAGACCTCTGGTATTTTTGGGGCTGAACATAGAATGACATTTCAATAGGCATATACAAATCAATCAATGAACAATTTATCGGGAATCAATAAAAACCCAGTAAAAATAAGAATTCTGATTTATTTGTTGCCTATCGCAGGATTGTTTTCAGGAATATTTTTCGGTAGCAGACTTGATTTTCAGCATTTTGAAAATCAAGCTGAAATACAGCATGCATTCATCTTGAAGCGAGCCATGAGGGAGAGGCAGGAAGAAACAAAAATCTTCGATGCTCTTGACTCGATAAAAGCAGGCTGCAGCTTTAATGATATTCAGGAGATGAAAGGCTATCTTTCCCAATCTAAATATATAGCGGATATCGGGAGAATGATTGATGGAGAAATAAGATGCACTGCAATGTCGGGGCTCGTCGAAGGAATAAGGCTGCCGCAATCCGCTTCAAAGCAGCGAGATGATGGGGCATTGGTATGGCAGGATGTTGAATTTTCTCAGCTCAATAAAGAAACAGGATCGGTTGCCTTGAGTGGCAGTGTGGCTATCTTCACCCATGAGGATCTGTATGACGATCTGGCTGCAGAAGGTACTAATTCAGTGGTGCAGATTAACTCCAGAGATCAGGAGATAATTTATTGGTATTCCAGGGTTTTGGATAATTACAGGTTCAAGAAAGAAGGTTTTATATCCGGGTATATCTGGCCGCAGCTTCAAAAAACGAGTTGTCTGTCGGATCTTTGCGTTCAGTCCGAATTCAGGGTTTCATGCCGACTCAACACCCTGGTATTGTCAGCGCTGGGTTTGGCGATTGGCCTGCTGCTGGCGATAACCAGCGGGATGCGCTGGCGAGTCAAGCACGGACTGCGTTACAGGCTGGTCGAAGCCATGAGGTCAAGGCAGATTTTTGTAGAGTATCAGCCTCTGCTTGCTGTTGCAGACAAAAGAGTCGTCGGAGCGGAAGCACTGGCTCGTTGGCGGCATGATGAAGTTGGCTCGGTCTCGCCCGATATATTTATTCCTTTGATTCAAAAACTGGGCTTGCGAAAAGAATTTACCAGATATATCGTCACCAGCATTATCGAGGAGCTGAAGGTCAAGCTCAGGTCAGAAGATGATTTTTATGTGGGTATCAATGTCTTTCCTGCAGATCTTGAAGAAGATGATTTCTTCTTGTTTTTGCATTCAACTCTGAAAAGAATGAATATTCCTGCAGGAAAAATAGTTCTGGAAGTGACCGAGGGCAGCCAGTTCAGTGTCGATGATCCGACGAGAATATTCGAAAAATACCGATCCTTGGGAGTGAAGATCTACATCGATGATTTTGGTGTGGGGTACTCCAACATCAGCCGCATGCTTGAGGGTGGTATCGACGGTATCAAGCTGGACAGGGTCTTCATCAGATCCGTGGATTCGCAGGCAGAGACGGTGTCTATTTTCGATAACGTGGTGGCAATGACGCAAAAAATAGGAGTGCAGATTGTCATTGAAGGAGTAGAGACACTTGAACAGCATCAATACATTGCCAGGCTGGCTCCCGGGGCGATTGGGCAAGGCTGGTTCTATGGTCGCCCAGGACCGGCCAGCGCTCTGACTGTCCATTGACGGCGGGGCCGGCTCGCATTGCAGCCACGCAAGCTGCAGCAAGTCCGGCGATCACTCCCATGGTCGGAAGGCACCGCTTCCGGAATGCATGGCGCTTGAATGCCGAGCAATCAACTGTAGCCGCAGCACAGGTAATCGCCGGACATGCCGAAGCTGAGCTTGATTATCAATTTTGATAGCTTTAATCGCTTGATTGTTAAGCGTTTGAGGCCGATTTTCCTCAAATCTGCTGGCGCAGTACTTGGAGCTGGACTTCTCCGCACCTATCAAAGGCTTTGTGCAGGCCTATGCTGCTTTTGCCGGCAGCTCGCTGAAGCCGCAAATCACTGTGACCAGCCCGGTGCTCAGCGGCAATGCCTTCAGCGCACTGGTCAACAGCAATATGGCGGGCCTGGGCGGTGTCTTTGACCCGGGCCATGCCGTGCTCACGCTAATGGTCTACGTCAAGAACGAAGGCAGCCATGGCCTGATGGTCTATCAGACAGAGTGCGTGGACCTGACGCTCATGAACTATCTGCTGGGCCAGGCACCAGCGCAGCGCTTGACGAAATGCCAGGGCAAGCCCTTGCCGTTGGATGCCCAGGTGCAGAAATTGCAGGCGCGCAGCACGAGGTCCTTGCCGACCTCAGGGCAGGAACCCAGCAATTTTGAAGATCCGGAACTGGCTCGGGTGCTGATCGAACGCCTGCGCAAGGCCATCGGCTCTGCATCGTTGCATTGAGGTAACACTGCGCAAGCATTCAACTCAGCCCTCGCTGCTGGGCCGGGCGTGCGCGATGCTTACGACGACGTCCTGGCTATTCGCCATCAGATCTCGACTGCGGCTCTTGCCGTGGGGTTGGGCGTGGGCTCGCCGATCTTGTGCAGGGTATTGCGGTCGGTATGGGCAAAGGGCTCGCTCTGACCGGGGATGGCGAGCGTGGTTTCCTGTTCGTACGACCAGGTGCCGTCGGCGTGCTTGGTGACGGTGATGGTGTAGGCGTCGGTTCTGAAGGCGTGCTCCAGAAATGGGTTGCTGGAGATGCCGTTGACCGTGGACCCGCGCACGGCACTGAGGGTGAAGCTGGTGGCGTCGGCCGTGGTTTTCCCCGTGGCCATGGCCGTCTGCCCGCGCGGGATGCTCAGGGTTTGAATGATGTTGCCGGTGGCGGGCTCCCACAGCCAGTAGCCGACCTGGTCGTGAAAGGTTTCCACGTCGTCGGGCTTGACGATGCGCGTGTGATAGCGCAGACCGTAGAAGAGTTGGGGGCCATTGGTCTGCGCATCGATGGGCTGCAGCTCCATGTGCTCGATGAAGGCCTGCTTTTCGGGGCCGTCGGCCTTGGGATTGATGTCCAGGCCACGCCTGCCGGTCCAGATGCCAGCCATGCCGGTGAGCGGGCCGAGATTGGCCAGAGTATTCACATCAGGTGTGGGCTCGGTGTAGATGTCCTTGGGAAAGTTTTCCATATCGTGTAACGAGCTTTCACTTTGAATCTGGTGAAGCCAGTTTACAAGCCGCGGGTCGAGGTGAAATTGACAGTAGTCAAGATGCCGGGTACACCAGAACTGCCGGTGAGAGCAGTCAGGTGCTTTCTTCGGTTGTGAGCGTGAAGCGTGCACTCTCGCCGCGCTGGGCTGCATCACGTGTGAGAAAGATCAGCACGCGGTAGCTGGCACCTCTTTCGACGCGGAAAGTACAGATGTTTTGCTTGGCCGAGCCTGCACACAGCGGCTGAGCATTGCCGTCCTTGAAGATGTTCATCTGGCTGGACGGATTGTTGGTGTTGAGCGTGACGGTCATGCGCTGGAAGGGCCGCGTTTCCAGTCCATATTGCACAACCCCATTGCCGGTGATCTGGCCGCTGTAGGAGTTGGAGTAGCCGCCCGGCGTCGTGAAGGCGGCCTGAGCCATTGAGCTGCTGCTGAGGTGTAGGGTCATGAGACTGAGCAGGGCAGCAGTTGCAAGCATCGGTTGGAAGCGGGTCATGCAACTCTCCTGAAGGTTCTGGACAGGATGGCGCCCCTGGCGCTGCGGCAGGCGTCTATGGCGACAGCCGGGCCGCCATCTCCCTCCACTGCGCCCTAGCGGCAGGAGACATTGCGCCAACTGAATTTGCCGTCATTGAAGAACTCTGTCCATACCGACATGATGGGAGCCTGGCGGTAAGAAAACGTAATCTGGTTAGGGATCTTCGGCCCCAGCGCAGCGGGCTGGCCATCCTTGTCGAAGACCTTGACAATGAAGAGCGTGACGCCGCCGTCTTCGTCGGTGTTGAGGACGACTCGGTAGTCCTTGGTGAAGATATCCCAGTCGAATTGCTTGGTCACATACGTGTGCAGCCGGACAAAGGCGCGATTCGCGTTCTTGGCGGCAGGATTAACTTTTCTCATATTCACACTCCCAGTTGCTCAACCACATGCCGCAGAACCTGCGAGCTGACATTTCTTTGCATTTGAGTGATGTTGTATCAAGCGGATGTAAGTAAGTATGTAGGCACTTACAGATCGCGCCGATGGATAGCTCTGATCCCGTTTGTGAGCTTGAAGGAAGCCTGGAGGCAGCACTTTGCTGGTGCGGCTGTCATCTTTTCTTGATGAAGTAAGCGTGCTAAGTAACGGAGGGAAAAGATAGTTTTTGTTAATTGGGTCAAACCTGTGCAAGTGTGGAAATCCGCTCTGTATTTCAGGGCAGAGAAGCGAAATACGAACGAGGCGATGTCGATGTCCGCGAACAGAATTCGCGGCCTGAATCGCTTGGTTGCCTGTCTCGATTCGAGCAAGAAAAATCATGACTAATCTGCGCTGACCCTGGGTGCTGCGACATAGGACTTCGAAGCAGGGGACGCTGGCTTAATCCGCCCGTTTTGTGCTCAGGCCGCAGCCTTGAGTCGTGGGGGCCGTGTCGCTATGGGCTTCTGAACCGGCTCGCATTGTCGGATCGCCCATCCATGAAGCCACCGCGCGCAAGCTGATTGCCCTGGAGCGCTTCAGTGGGCATGAGTTAGCAGGACCGTAACTGAGCCGGTGCAGCGAGGACAGACAAGGGCGCAGGGTGAAGCATGGTCGATGCGTCCATCGATGCATTGACATGACGGATGCGGCAGCCCGAGACCGTAGATTCCTAGGGTTTCACCGGGCTGGCTCTCTTAATTCAGCTATTGACAGCCTTAAACCCTGAGCCTACTGGTGATGTGTATTTTGTTTCAGACGAAGTTTTAGGTAAATTGTGCGTAGGAAAATTCTGAAAGTGATGTGCAAATGGCGATTTAGCCTGGTGCGCTATTGAATTCAAGAAAACTCATGCCTCACCACCTGCAATACACCTTTGCCTCCCGTCTGGATGCCTGGATCAGGCATATGAAGATGGCCAAACCGTGCCATACGCAGCAGATGGCCTATGAGCTGGTGATTGACAGCTGGGTGCATGTCAACGCGGAGCTCGGTGCTTCACAGGAGTTCCTGAGGGCTTTGCGCCGGCGCCGTCTTTGTGAGGAACATGGCTGGCGGGGCGTGAACACCAGCGTGGCACATTGGGATCTGGACGATGACCGGACGGTGCGGATCTATCTGCATGAAGACGGCTCCATCGTGGTGCAGCAAATGGATTCGCAGAATCTCCAGATCCTGTTCACCTTGCCCGGCCATCGAGAGCGCTTGGGTGAGACATCGGCACGATGTGCCTAGCACCCCAAAAAAATGCCCGCGCAAGGCGGGCAAGTTTCGGGGTCCCTTCGATTCCGTTCTGCAGCTCACACAGTCAATGCATTTGAATAGTTGGCAGAGGCTTCGGCCTCGGTTGCCGTTTATCGCTCTTGCACTGTTGCTGACGCGTTTGAACGGTCGACAGGTTGCCCCATCGGGTGCGGCCGGCAGCTTTGACTGGCTGGCCTGCATTGCTGAGCAGTCACGGTCTATCGGTGGTTGGCGTCCTTGTGTGCAACGTTAGATCCGCTGCCTGATGTTTTGTGCTCCTTAGTGCTTGCCGGTTGAGGCGGGCCGGTGCACCAGCACCGGGACGTGACTGTGCGTCAGAACGCGCTGGGTTTCGCTGCCCAGCAAGATTCCGCCTATGCCTTTGCGGCCATGGGAGGCCATGCAGATCAGGTCGCATTGCAATTCCTGAGCCTGCTGAACAATGGCTTGGTAAACAGAGGCGTGGGTGACTCGCACGAAGTTGCAGGGCACGCCTTCAGGCCTGGCGATCTGGTCAACGAATTGCAGGGCCGCATCGGCATCGCTGTTGGCACTGCGTTCGAACTCCGCGCTGTTATAGGTCAGCAGGGCATCCGCGCCATAGATGATGGCGCGGTAATCGGGCATGACATAAAGGCCGGTCACCTTGGCACCTTGCTCACGTGCAAGCAGAACGCCTGCGCGCACTGCTGCCTCGGACAGTTTGGTGCCATCGGTGGGAATGAGCAGGTGCTTGAACATGTTCAATCTCCTGATGCCGGAAGATGTGCCTGAATGCCAATTTATTCCAATACTTCAGGCTGCGCAATGCTCAGAACTTTGCCTGGAGCAGGGCGATCAACAGAGGGAGAATTTCGCCATGGTCAAGGCAGTAGTGTCGTGCAGGCTTACTCCTCCGGTGAAGCTGGAACGCGATTGAGGATCTCGCCAGTGGCTTCCATCTCGAACTGTTGGGGATTAAGCCAGTTGACCTTCTGGTGATCGGAGGTTTCGAAGTAAATGGCAGACGGGCGTATGGAGACGCCATGCGGCATGTCGACTTCGTCGAAACTCTGATAGACCAGAATCAGGCGCAGGTTGCCATTGGCGTCTTTGGCCTGTATGTGCTGCAAGAGCTTGCGGTAGGCACTCATAGGACGCCCTCGTTGACATGTGTGTATGAATGTTTCCACTGTCGAGAAGGTGCCGCAATACCCTGATCCGGGTACTGCGATGGCGGATATTCGCGCCTGACAAGGAGTTTTGTCACTTGCGGGCTGCTGCAAAAGGCGTTTTGGCAGGCAGGAGCAGCCAGAATGTCTGGCAAAAAATTTACATGGCGATCCAGATCGTTTGGCGCCGACGAAATGAAGTTTTCATCGCGGTACTGGCGGCAGTGGCATCTCGCACATCTGTCGATCAGCGGGGCAGACCCTTGAGAGGGCGCCTTGCGGCCCGCTGCGAGTCAGCCAGTCAGGCGGGCATATGGAAGCCTTGCTGCACCAGCTGCAGGTCTGTCGCGACTCGCATGCGACTCGGACTTGTGCTGCATGAGCGTAGTGAGCCCAAGCTTGTCGTGCTTTCAGGCTTGCCGGGCTGCTTGCTCATTGAGAACCATGCGCTCCAACGCTGCGCAGACATCGGCCATGCGCCCGGAGATCAGCAGGCATTCGGGTTGCTTGCGTGGTTCACGCTGAACGATTTTGAGCAGCCGTGCAGAGGGCGGCTGCACCGCCTCGGCGGTGATGGGCGAGGTGGTGGCTAAGGTCCGAGAGTGAAGCACGCGGCTGCCAAGGCGGCTGCGACCGCGATTGGCGCGCATGACCGGAATGCTGATTTGTGTCGCCTTGGGGTGATGAGCCTTGCAGGAGGCGGTCTCCGTGGCAGCTTTGCTCGTGTCGCCAGGAGGATGCAGGGACGATAGGCTTTTCAGTGTCCGGCGAGTCAAAGACTGCAGTGATGTGGCGAATCCCATTTGACAACTCCTCTTGATGACCTTGCGGCATGGATAAGGGCAGGATTGCGTACTTCAGGCAAAGCTCCGCCCAGGGCGAAGCTCAGCAGCTTCGCGCCTACCACCTGGGCTCGAGAGGAAAAGAGGCTTGATGCACCTCCGGGAGGTGCCGACAGGCCGTCTGGCCGCTACATGAACATGCTGTTGCGGATCAGGCCAACGGCCAAGCCTTCGATGGCGAATGGCTCTTCAGGCGAGACGTGAATGATCTTGTAGTCGGGGTTTTCGGGCAGCAGCTCGATGCCCTGAGGCGTGCGCTTGAAGCGCTTGACGGTGACGTCGTCACCGAGGCGGGCCACCACAATCTGACCGTTGCGCGCTTCATGCGTGGCCTGTACCGCCAGCAGGTCGCCGTCCATGATGCCGGCGTCGCGCATGGACATGCCGCGCACCTTGAGCAGGTAGTCGGGTTTGGCGGCAAACAGGCTGGGCTCGACCGAATAGCTTTGATCGATATGTTCCTGAGCCAGAATAGGCGAGCCGGCGGCGACGCGGCCGACTAGGGGCAGCACCAGCGGAGCCAGGGCTGTGAGCGGCAGCGCAAAGCTGGCGCCGCGTGCAGCATTGATGGTGCGCACGGTGTCGGCGCGCAGGCGAATGCCGCGCGATGTGCCGCTGACCAGATCGATGACGCCCTTGCGGGCCAGTGCCTGCAAATGCTCTTCTGCAGCATTGGCCGACTTGAAGCCAAAGGTGCAGGCAATCTCGGCCCGGGTCGGGGGCGCACCCGTGCGAGCGATGGTGGACTGGATGAGGTCCAGAATCTGCTGCTGGCGGGGCGTGAGCTTGGGGTGGTCCATGGGCATTCCTTGATCGATCAATGATGAATACTGTGTGTTCATCCAGTACCTGTATTTTTAATCAGTTTAAAGAGGACTGCAAGTGGAACGTGACAAAAAAATCGTCATCCTGGGCACGGGCGGCACGATTGCCGGTGTCGCCGAGCAGGCCGGCACCAGCGTGGGCTACCGCGCGGCCCAACTGGGCGTGGCTCAGCTGCTGCAGGCCGTGCCGGACCTGGAGCGCGTTGCTGCTGCGTCGTTGCAGGCGGAGCAACTGGCGCAGCTGGACAGCAAGGATATGGATCACGCCACCTGGCATGCGCTCGCGCTGCGCTGTGCCGAGCTGCTCGCGCGTGATGATGTGAGCGGTATCGTGATCACCCACGGCACCGACACCCTGGAGGAAACTGCCTGGTTTCTGCAATGCGTTCTGCGCCCGTCAAAGCCCGTGGTACTGACCTGTGCCATGCGCCCGGCCACAGCCATCTCAGCCGACGGCCCTGGCAATCTGCGTGATGCCGTGGCCTGCGCGGCCGATGCACAAGCCGCTGGCCGGGGTGTGTTGGCGGTGGTGGCGGGCAGGGTGTTCAGCGCACGCCAGGTGCGCAAGGTGCATCCTTACCGTGTGGATGCCTTTGATGGAAGCGGCGCCGGCCCGCAGGGCTGGGTGGAAGAGGGGCGGGCGCGCTGGGCAACGGGCGGGCTGCCTAGGGTAGCTGCGGCTGGCTCGCCTGCAATCGCTTTACCGCCCGCAGGTCAATGGCCCCAGGTGGAATTGCTGCACAGCCATGCGGGCTGCAACAGTACCGTGGCGCTGGCGGTGATGCAGGCCTGGCATGCGGCAGGCGTGCGCGCCGTGGTGGTGGTGGGCACGGGCAATGGCACGGTCCATCGGGCATTGGGGCCAGCCCTGGACTGGGCGCAGGCGCAGGGCATGGCGTTGTGCATCACGACCCGGTGCGAAGAGGGGCCGGTGGTGCAGGCTCAGGGAGCACAGGATGGCCACACGAGCAGCCTGCCTGCGCCCAAGGCCAGAATCAGCCTGATGCTGGAGCTGATGGGCTGGCCTCGCGCTCTGGGTTGATGCTCTTATTATGAGAGCTTTTAGCCTTTGTTGATGAAGAGTATTGGCGGTATTTCGACCTGAAAGCCAATGAATGCAAGCGCAGGAAGCTATGAATGTTGATGGCCGCAACTCCGCTTCGGTACAGTGTGCCCGCATTGGACGGATGCCAGCCGAAAGGCCGGGAGCTTGAGCTTCGAGAACAAAAAAGGCCAGTGAAGACACCGGCCTTTTTTGCCCAGAGATGCCTGACCGCGAAAGGTCGGCAAGGCTCCACGAGCGAGTGATCAGGAAGCCAGAGCAGCCAGAGCGCGCTCGGTGATTTCTTCCACGCTACCTGTGCCGCTGATGGCACGGTACTTGGGGGCCGCTGCTGCGTCGGCCTTGGCCCAGTTGCTGTAGTAGTCCACCAGAGGACGGGTCTGGTTGCTGTAAACGTCCAGGCGCTTCTTGACGGTTTCTTCCTTGTCGTCTTCGCGCTGCACCAGGTCTTCACCGGTCACGTCGTCCTTGCCTTCCACCTTGGGAGGGTTGAACTTGACGTGGTAGGTGCGGCCCGAGGCTGGGTGGCTGCGGCGGCCGCTCATGCGTTCGATGATGGCGTCGAAGGGCACATCGATTTCCAGCACATAGTCCAGCTTCACGCCGGCGGCCTTCATGGCGTCGGCCTGGGGGATAGTGCGGGGGAAGCCGTCAAACAGGAAACCCTTGGCGCAGTCGGGCTGGGCGATGCGTTCCTTGACCAGGTTGATGATCAGATCGTCGCTGACCAGCTGGCCGGCGTCCATCACGGCCTTGGCTTGCAGACCCAGAGGGGTGCCAGCCTTGACGGCGGCGCGCAGCATGTCGCCCGTGGAGATTTGAGGGATACCGTACTTTTGGCAAATAAAGGCCGCCTGAGTGCCTTTGCCGGCGCCGGGTGCACCCAACAAAATCAGTTTCATGGAAATCCTTGAGGAGAGTAGAAATTCTTGCTGGCTCAGGCAGACGGGTGGTCGTCCGTAGTCCCCGGGCCGTATTTTTTCGCGGGCAAGGATAGCACGCACAAGACCAACACAGGCTTACACAATTCAGTCAAGGCTGTCACAAGTGCGGCCAATCGAAGGCATGTATCCGCTGCAAACGCGATTGCTGTAGTTGTAATCCAGATGCCGAAGCCGTTACATATGCTATTCGGACTATGCGGAAAGTATAGCTATCGGCGCTTTCCTGGACTGGCCCAGGGCCCTTTGGGGTGGCGCGCGCCGACAGGGCTGCTGCCGGCTTGATGCGTGAGCAGCCCTGGATGAAGATGGCCCGCGCACCGGTGTCGCCAAAGTGCGCAGGTCTTTTACTCACACAGCAAAAACGGCGCGCACGCGCTCAAGGTCTTCGGGCGTGTCTACGCCGGCACCCGGTGCATCGGGTGTGATGTGCACGGCAATGCGGTGGCCGTGCCAGAGGGCGCGCAGTTGCTCCAGCTGTTCCATGGCTTCGGTCGGCGCGGGTGCCAGTTGCGGGAACTCGCGCAGAAAACCGGCCTTGTAGCTATAGATGCCAATATGGCGCAGCGGTGTGAAACCTGTGTGACCAGCCTTGGGGGCCGCCGTCTGCCACCAGGCTTCATCGCCGTGGTCGCGCGAGAAAGGGATGGGCGCGCGGCTGAAATAGCTGGCCAGACCCTTGGCGTCACAGACTACCTTCACCACATTCGGGTTGCGGTAATCCGTCAGGCTATCAATAGGATGGGCGGCCGTGCCCATGCTGGCTTCGGGGCGGGCCAGCAGCAGTTGCGCCACGGCCTCGATGAGCTTGGGGTCGATCAGCGGCTCGTCGCCCTGCACATTGACGACCACATCGTCGCCGGACAGGCCCAGTTGCGCACAGGCTTCGGCCAGACGGTCGCTGCCGCTTGGATGATCCTTGCGCGTCAGGATGGCCTGGACGCCATGCCGGGCGCAGGCCGCGACAATGCTTTCGTCGTCGGCGGCCACCACGCAGCGGGCTGCGCCGGCCAGAGCCGCGCGCTGGGCCACGCGCACGACCATCGGCAGGCCGGCAATATCGGCCAGCGGCTTGCCGGGCAGACGGGTCGAGGACAGGCGGGCCGGGATCAGTACCGTATAGCTCATGGATTATTGCTTTTCTTCTTCCAGCTCGTCGTCGGACAGGGTGCGGGCTTCGTTTTCCAGCAGCACCGGGATGCCGTCGCGCACGGGGTAGGCCAGACGCGCGCTGTGGCTGATCAGCTCCTGATGCTCGCGGTCAAAGCGCAGCGGGCCCTTGGTGACGGGGCAGACCAGCAGTTCGAGAAGTTTGGCGTCCATGGAATATTCCTGCAAAACGGGATGAGGGCGCCAGCAGGGGGCTGGCGCTGCAAAAAAGGGGTGATCAGCCGGGGCCGATCCATAGGCTCAATGATAGTCAGGCTGGCTTGCCATCGCGGCGAATATTGGCGTTGGCCTTGGACAGCTGCGCGTCCAGCAGTTCCCAGAAGGCCTGCGGCAGATGCAGCTTGAGGGGCACGGCCCAGGCTTCGGGATGCCTGCGCCAGAGCTTGACGGCGTCTTTTTCGGTGCAAATCAAGGGCTTATCGTTTCCCAGCTTGCGCGAGAAGCTCTCGAAATCATAGTGATCGGGCAGGGCCTGGGTTGCCGCCGCAGTGATGCCCTGGGCGGCCAGCATGGCAAAAAAGGACTCGGGGCGTGCCACGGCGGCCACGGCCTCCGGGCTCTGGTCAGCCAGGCTGCGCAGCGGGATGCTCTGGCCATGGCCGTTGTGGGCAGTGTCGGCCAAGCTGCGCTGCAGCGCGAACGTCGGGGCCGTGCCCGGTGGCCTGGGCGGCTGGCCCGCATGCAGTGTGGCCGTCACCGGGCGGGGCCAGGGCTCGCGCAACGGGCCTGCGGGCAGCAGAAAGCCGTTTCCGACTCCTTCATCATTGAAGACGCACAGCTCAACATCGCGTGCCAGGGCCAGATGTTGCAGGCCGTCATCGCTCACGATCACATCGACCTGCGGGTAGCGCTGGCGCAGCGCTTGCGCTGCCTCCAGGCGCCTGGAGGCGACAAAGACCGGCACGCCGGTGCTGCGCGCCAGCAGGGCGGGCTCGTCGCCGACTTCGCTGGCGGGGCTGTCCGGCAGGGCCTCGCGGCAATCCTGGCCGTTCTCGATTCTGCGGCCATAACCGCGCGAGATGATGGCCGGCTGCCAGCCCCTGGCTTTGAGGTGGGCCACTACGGCCTGAGTCACGGGGGTCTTGCCTGCGCCGCCTGCGATCACATTGCCGACGACGATGACCGGCAGTCCCGTGCTATGCTGGCGGCTGCGCATGCGCCGTGCATTCCAGGCCTGCAGCACTCCATAGAGTCGCGATAGCGGCCACAGCAGCCAGGCACCCGCTCCACGTTGGCGCCAGAGGGCGCGCAAGCCTTGTTGCGAGGAGGATGCTTGGACGGTGTTTTGAGGCATAGGGGTTCGGATCATACGGGCGTGGCCGGAGTTCCCGCAGCCAACCGGCCTGGGATGCGCAAATACCTGGGCCCTGATCCTGGCAGCCAGAGGTCAGAAGTTGCCAAAGAGGCTACCCAGCGCCACGATGGCGGCAAGGGCTGCAGGGCAAGGCGGAAGGCCCGATTCTGCCGTCCAGCCATGGCGTGCCCTGCTGCGGCGGCACAGCCTCGCTGCAAGTGCTGCGCTGCCGGCCCATTGCCCAGCCTCATCGCGATACAGGCACGGCGGCCGCCGCGCCGGCTCGCGCCGCTCAGGTCTCGAAAGGACCGCTGCCCAGCGTTTCCACCACATGGTCCACAAAGCAGGTGATGCGCGCTGCCAGCGCGGTGTTTCGATAGTAGACCGCATTGACGGGCTGACAGATGTCCAGCGTCTGCTTGCCGAACAGTTGCACCAGACTTCCTTGCTCGCGGTCTGCGCGGGTCATGAAGTCCGACAGGCAGACGATACCCAGCCCGGCCAGCGCCATGTGCCGCAGCGTCTCGCCGCTGGAGGAGGCAATGTCCGGGCAAATGTGCACGGCGTTGCCGTCGGTGTCGCGCAGCGGCCAGTCGTTGAGCGATTCTGGCTGGGTAAAACCCAGCAGGCTGTGCTGGTTGAGCTGTGCCGGACTGGCGGGCATGCCGTGGCGCTTGAGATAGGCCGGGCTGGCCAGCACGCGTATGCGGCTGATGCCCACAGGGCGGGCATGCAGTGTGGAGTCCTTGAGCACGCCGATGCGGAATGCCACGTCGGTGCGCCTTTCGAGCAGGTCGATGATGCCTTCGTTGGAGTTCAGCTCCAGCTCCACTTCAGGGTAGCGCGCACGAAATCCTGCAATCAGCGGCACTAGCACATGCAGCATGAAGGGCGTGGCTGCATCGACACGTAACCTTCCCGCCGGACGCATGCGCCGCGCGGCCATCAGTTCCTCCGCTTCGTCGACCGATGCAAGAATGGCGCGGGCGTGCTGCAAGAAAGTGGTGCCTTCCTCGGTCAGCGCCAGGCGTCTGGTGGTGCGGCGCAGCAACGTGGTCTGCAGCTTTTCCTCCAGCCGCCCCAGCGTGCGGCTGGTGGCTGAAATTGTCAGGCCCAGCAGTTCCGACGCGGCTGTGATGGACCCCGTGTCCACGACGGCCACAAAGGCCTGAAGTTCGTCGAGCGTGGTCTTCATTGTTGAATTCGGTTCAAGAAAAATGGGGGATGCCAAGCTTGATCTGCAAATATTAATCGAGGACACCGCCACGAAAACCCGTCCGTGGTTCTGTTCGCCCTGGTCAACGGCGTTTTGCCGAGTTCAACTCCAAGGAGCTGGTGCCGTTGATTGCCGATGGAGCGCAGACCCGTGTTCCGCAGCTTCCCGCAGCGGGTATGGCGCTCAAGTCGGGTCAGGCGTCTGAAGTGGTCACAGGTCATGAAAATTGGCGACTGCTGCTGCAAGATTCTGGTTCTATATTTGATTTGGTTTCAAGAGTATTTGTGAAATACAGGGCTTAATCCGCGACTATGAACGCGGCAAACTTCAGGCATCGGGAAAGCCGGGACGGCCAGCATGCATGCAGGCTCCGGACGGGCTGCAGCCCTCAATCTCATTCAGGAGTGATTTCATGAGCCATATTCCTTCCTTCGGCGTCGGTACTTTCCGCCTCAACGGTCAGGTCGTGATCGATTCCGTGCGCAACGCACTCGACGTGGGTTACCGCGCTGTCGACACAGCCCAGATCTATGGCAACGAAGCCGAAGTCGGCCAGGCCATCGCCGACAGTGGTGTGGCGCGCAGCGATCTGTTTGTAACCACCAAGATCTGGACCGACAACTACAGCCGCGCCAAGCTGATCCCGAGCTTGCAGGACAGTCTCAAGAAGCTGCGTTGCGATTATGTGGATCTGACCCTGATCCATTGGCCCGCACCCGGTAACGGCGTGGAGCTGTCCGAGTACATGGAAGCCCTGGCCGAAGCCAAGGCCCGGGGTCTGACACGCCAGATCGGTATCTCCAACTTCAATATCGAGCTGACCCGCCAAGCCATCGCCGCCGTGGGCCAGGGCGAGATTGCCACCAATCAGATCGAGCTGAGCCCCTATCTGCAGGGCCGCAAGCTGACGGCCTTCCTCAAGGAGCAGGGCATTCAGGTCACGTCCTATATGACTCTGGCCTACGGCAAGGTGCTCAAGGACCCGGTGCTTGCGCAGATAGCGGCCAAGCACCAGGCCACGGTGGCGCAGGTGGCGCTGGCCTGGGCGCTGCAGCTGGGCTATGCGGTGATTCCGTCGTCCACCAAGCGCGAAAACTTGGCCAGCAATCTGCTGGCGCGCGATCTGAAGCTGGATGCCGATGACATGGCGCTGATCGCGGCGCTGGAGCGCAACGGGCGCGAAGTCAGCCCCGAGGGCCTGGCTCCTGTCTGGGACTGATAACGGCGCCGTCATGAGCGCTCAAGCCTGCTTGAGTGTCCGATCCTTGCGCAGCAAGCAGGCGAGGGCGCTCAGGCGGTGCTTGCGTTTCTTTCTGAGCCAGCGTCTTATTTCTTTCGCCTGATCCGGAGAAGGGATCAGGCGCGGGTTCTGTCTGAGCAGGCTTTCGCTGACAGCAAGGTCATTCAGCTCGCCAAGCGGCTGCTGGATTTTCTGCAGCCGCTTGAGCAGGCGGCGATGGTCTGCGGGCAGCACAGACCCGAACAGCTCCAGCAGATAACGTGTTTTCTTGCCGGCCTTTCTGACATCGTGAAAGGCTTCAAGGTCTGGCCTGCCGGAGGTGATCGCCCGTTTGATGCGTCGGCGCAGCTGTCTCACGGATTGCGCAACCTGGGCCTGCGCAAGAACTCGCAGTCGCGGCTGGCTGGACCCAGCATCCACGCTGGCCGACGTTTGCGCCAGAGCTTCCTGCAAGCGTTTCTGTATGTGAAGGGGCGAAAGATTTTCCCGGCCAGCCTGCAGAGCGGATTCACGAGCGGTCGATAAGGCAGCAATGCTGGCCGTGCTGTATTTGTCGTTACGTCTCAGCAGTTCGATCAAAATGTCGTAATCGCGGGCCATGCCTGCTGCGCTGGCAATCGATTTCAGGCTGCTGCGTTGCCGTGCATATTCTCGTGCCTCCATCAGAGGCCGGTAAAACCACCACAGCGTCAGCAGGCTGCGCAAGGTGACGCGCAACTGATGGATTCCCTCGACGTCAGGTACCCGTGCAATGTCCCGGGCCTGTTCGACTGCCGAGTCGACGAGCGGGGTTGCGAGAGCTGAAAACGCCGCTTTGGTGCCGGATCTGCCTTTGCCCATACGAACTCCCGGGGCCGTTGTCATGAGGCTGCAACAGGCGGCGACGCGCAATGCGATGCGGCCTCGCCGATGTTCGCCACAGTGTGCCATGCTCCGTGCCTCCGGCCGTAAGGGGAACGCTGCCTGAATTCCGGCAGCTGTGTGTGCAGATCGGTAGCGGCTCGGGTTGCGAAGAGCCTGAACATGCGCTTGAAGATCAGGCTATGGCAGATGGGCGACGAACACGGCCAAGCTCAAAGCCGGCTCCTCACTGAGGCCATCGCGCGCAGCCTGGTCTGGCCCAGGCTGGCCCCACGCGGCATTGAGCCAGTCCTTTTCGACAATATCTGCGGCAATGGATGCAAGCCCCGCTCCGGGGTCGACGGCGCAGCCGAAAGGCAGCCGGCCATGCGCGGCGGATACAAGGCTGAAGCGCAGCTGCCTGGTCTGTGCCTCATGCCAGCAATAGAAAAGCATGGGTGCATTTCCACTCAATTGCTCCCGTCTGGCTGCCACGACCTGCCTGATGAAATCGGCAAGGGCTTCTGCACTGATGCCCAGAGACTCCTCATCGTCTGGAGAAAAGCACCATAGATTGGACGATGCTTCGTGGTTGATGTCGGTGGCATCGACGACGATCTCGTCATCGCGCGCCACGGTTAGCCATCTGCTTAATGTCGGCGAATCTTGCATGGGGTTTGTGGTGGAGCGGAGCCGAAGCGGCTTGTCTGTGGGGCATGTGCGATGGCGTTGTGCCGAAGAGGTGATTGATGAATACATCCAAGAAAGCCTGGTAGCCAGCCGCGGTAATGAGGGCTAAGCTTGCTGACCTCTATCTCAGGAGTCTCGCATGCCACAGACCATTCGACTGCACCGTGTGATCAAAGCTCCGCCCGAACGCGTCTATCGGGCCTTCACGACTCCCGAGGCCATGGTCAAGTGGCTGCCTCCGCATGGCTTCGCGGCACAGGTGCATGAATTTGACGCACGCGTGGGCGGCCGCTATCGCATGAGCTTCATCAATTTTTCCGCCAATAGCAAAAACAGCTTTGGCGGTGAGTTTCTGGAGCTGGTGCCGGGCCGGCGCATACGCCATACCGATCGATTCGAGGACGCCAACCTACCCGGCGAGATGATCACCACCGTCGATCTGAAAGAGGTCTTTTGCGGCACAGAGCTGCATGTGGTGCAAGAGGGCGTTCCCGACATGATTCCAGAGCAGGCATGCTATCTGGGCTGGCAGGAATCGCTGCAATTGCTTGCCCTCTTGGTGGAGCCAACCATCCCTGATGGAGCGTGAGTGCGGCGGTGCCACTCATAGAGCCGCGGGACAATCGGCCGATGTGGGCAACGACGGAATTCAGCAACGGAGTTTCTGAAACTTGGTCGCGCACTTCACATGGTTTAGCTGCTGCTGGGGGCAGACGCTGATATTGAGCAAGTGACACCGAGCGACTGCTTGCGCCGCGAAGGGCTCCACTTCGATCCTAGACCGTCCCACAAGGTGAAGGGTTGACCAAACCAGCCAACCGTACTTGCATCAGTTCCAGCAGCGCCCGGACACGCGCAGTTACGGAATGGCGATGGCTGTATGCCCCCAGCAATTTCAGTGGCGCGGGGCACAGGTCTAGTGGTACCTCCTGCAATCGGCCCGTAGCAAGGTCTTCCTGGCAGGGATAGGCAGCCACAATCGCGAAGCCGATACCTTGCCGAGCGCCGGCCACTGCCAGCTCTCCGCTGTTGACGCGATAGCGGCTGCGGACTGGCACCTTGACGATTTCGCCCGTAGCGTCCTGAAACTGCCAGGGCTGCCCCTTCAGTGCACTGAGGGTGGTGATGCAGGGCAGAGATTTCAGCTCACGCACGTGGCGAGGAATGCCGGTTTTGACCAGCAAGGAGGGGGCGGCAACCACGATGCTGGGCAGTATGGCGAGTTCGCGGGTGATGAACGCGCTGTCCTCCTGATGGCCCCGGTGGAAGACGATGGAAAGGTCAACGTCTTCTCGAAGCACTTCCAGCCCGGTCATCCGGGTGTCGCATTCGAGCTCGATCCCCGGATGGAGACTACAGAATTCGGCAAGGATGGGAGCTAGCAGCCTTGGTGCCTCGCCAGGCATGCACATCTTCAAAGGACCACGCAGTTCGCGCTGCACAGCACCAAGTTCATCCTGCGTGGAGAGCAAAGTGTCGAGCAAGGGCTTGGCGCGCTCGTAGAGCAGCCGACCGGCTTCCGTCATGCGCAGATGGCGGGTGCTCCGTTCCAGCAGGCGTGTGCCGAGTTTGCTCTCCAGTGCAGCAACGTGGCGGCTGACGTTGGACGAAGGCATGGCCAATAGACGCGATGCGCCAGCAAAGCTCTGCTCATCAACAACTGCCGCATAGACACGGACAGTATTCAGGTCGAGTGCATCGCGCATTGATTATCCCGTTTGAGGTATGAAAACGTCCCATTTTTTCAGGCTAGTTCTCTCCAGTGGCGAAATTTAACATGCCCTTTTGTCCGATGCGATACGGTGGACCGTGCATCGGGCACCGTATGGACAGAGGAGAGATTCAAAATGAAAATTGGAATACTTGGCGGCGGCATTGCGGGCCTGAGCATGGCACTGGCTTTGCACAAGCAGGGATACAGCCCTCGGGTCTATGAGCGCAGAGCAGAGCCGGCAACCATGGGGGCCGGCGTTACGCTTTGGCCCAATGCCAGCTTTGTGCTGGAAGAACTGGGGCTGTTGCAAGACATCGAAGCCATTGGCGGCCGGCCAAAGACAATGCGCCGCCAGGATGCTGCGGGAAATGCACTGGGAGGGCTCGATATCGCCTTGCTGGACCGGACGATGGGATACCCCACCTACACAGTGCTGCGCAGGCACTTGCAGCAGGTGTTGCTGGACCATGTGACACGGGCGGGGATTCCGGTGAAGTTCGGGCGCAGGGCGGTGGCCCTTGAGCAGGATGCTCATGGCAGAGCCGTGGCGCACTTCGAAAATGGATCGAGCATCCGTCCGGATTTGCTCATTGGTGCCGACGGCCGCATGGATTCGGTGGCGCGCAAGTTTGTTGCGGGTGACAACAAGCCCATCTACCAGGGCTTTGTGAATTGGATCGGCGTGGCACAGTGCCCGCATGCGCTGGTGGACGATATTTCGATTCAGGACTTTTGGGGGGCGGGTGAGCGTTTTGGCTGTGTGCCGATTCGACCTGACCTGGTGTACTGGGCCGCGGCGCAGGCTCGGCCCCTATCTGAGGCTTCGCCCACCGTAGACATGCGCGAGGAAGTCGGGAACTTGTTCGCGAAATGGCCTGAACCGGTTGCGCGCATCATCCGTGCCACACCCGCGAATGCCATTCGACTGATTGCAGTGCATGACCTGGAGCCGCTGCATACATGGAGCCGGGCGAATGTGCTTCTGGTTGGAGATGCCGCGCATGCGCCGTTGCCGACGTCGGGGCAAGGTGCTTGCCAAGCACTGGAAGATGCGTGGCATTTGGCCCGGTGTCTGGATGGTGCAAATGGTGGCTGGGAAGAGGTCTTCCAGGCGTTTGCGAACATCCGCGCGCCCAAAACCGCAAGGCTGGCGGAACAGGGCCGAGTCTTCGCGCGCGGATTGTTTGCCACCGATCCTGAAACCTGCCGCATCCGCAACGAGCGAGCCAAGGCGTCCAACCCCATGCATGACGTGCAGGTCTTGGCCGCCGGGTGGGGACAGGGTCTGCCGATGCCTGGTGGTGCGGACATCATGTCGGCAGAGGAGGGGAGCTTCGGCAGCCTGTACCGCATCGAATGACGTGCTCTGGATTTCGCAAAGATAGAAAGTCATGTCCCCAGTGACGAAAGCGAACAGCCGGATGAACGTTAAAGGCGCTGGATGTGGTCCTTCGGGTTTCATACAAACGGTGACAAGCAGCGATAAAGGGCGATTCCCACGCATCGAGTCAGCTTGCATGTGGACTCCGGCCTTCAGGCTGCCACATACCATCGAACTCGACAGCGACTAAGGGTCGTGAGCTGGACTAGGTGACTGGCAGCTACCGGCCAAGAGATGCCGGTCGCTGCGAGTAAAAGCGGGTGCCCAATGGAAAAGGCAAGCGGCTGGTCATAGGCCAGACCGCTTGTGTGACAGGCTGAAGTGGCTGGCGCCACCGCTGTACCAGGCGCACGCGGATGATCGCTGTTGCCAACTTCTGCAGTGTTTCGCGTTTCGTGGATATCGGACTGAACATCGGCTCGCCAGGATCGAGCGGTGGGGCAAGAGGATCTGGCTGCATGGAGCGCTGCGCATGCACCGCTGCTGTGACTTTCATGTCACGCCGTACAAGCGTCACGAAAAGTACTTATGTGTTGCTTAGAGTTCGCGCAGCGGTTGCAAGAAGCTGCCGCCAATTCCTCTGATCAGTTCCGTTCGTATCTCGCCAATGAAAAATCAAAAAACGCGCTCGCGCAATCTGGCAATCGTGATGGGTGCATTCGTCGCCTCTTCTTCCAGCCTTGCCTTGGCACAATCCTCCATCACCATATTTGGCATAGTGGACGTCGGTATCACCAGCGCCAAATCCGGCGGCAA
This sequence comes from Comamonas sp. Tr-654, assembly GCF_011752915.1. Taxonomy (NCBI): domain Bacteria; kingdom Pseudomonadati; phylum Pseudomonadota; class Betaproteobacteria; order Burkholderiales; family Comamonadaceae; genus Comamonas; species Comamonas sp. Tr-654. Next base: position 748,753 of record NZ_VWWQ01000001.1, on the reverse strand, counting down.
CAGGCTCAATGCCTTGAACTCCAGCCAAGGCAAGACCAGCCTGATCGGCTTTCGCGGCACCGAAGACCTCGGTGGCGGCAACCATGCTCAGTTCTGGCTGGAAGGCGGCCTCAACCCCGACGTCGGCAGTGGCGGCAGCAGCGGCTCTCTGGGTTTCGAGCGCCGTTCCACCATCGGGCTGATCAACAACTCCTGGGGTGAAATCCGCCTGGGTCGCGACTACACCCCCAGCTACAACATCTTTACCGCCTTCGGGGGCCCCGACACCACCACCGGCGTGCAGGCCAACCTGTTCCAGACGATCCGCCAGACTGCCTATAACGCCGCCAGCCAAAGCGGCACGGTGGATCGCACGCGAATCAGCAACTCCGTGGGCTACTTCCTGCCACGCGATTTGGGCGGTGTCTACGGTCAGTTCTCGGTTTCCTTTGGTGATGAAAACGCCTCGAGATCTGGCGCAAGCAAGGCCCGCAGATACATAGGCGGCAACCTGGGATATCGCTCTGGCCCGCTGAACGTGGGTATTGGCTACGGCAAGATCGAGGGCACTGCAGCCGTGACTTCGCCCAGTGCCATCGCTGCAACCAGCGATCTGGAAGACTTTGTGTTAGGCGCTTCCTACAACTTCGGCAGTTTCGTGCTCAATGGCGGATATAACAGCCTGAAGTGGAATCCCGTCAGTGGCGCAACCTCCGGAAAGGTGGATGGTGTTTACCTGGGCGCAACCATCCCCGTGGGGCCAGGCAGCTTCCGCGTCAAGTACGCCAGCGCCAAGTTCAGCGGTAACGCCACGGCTCTCACGCGCAGCGGCGGCAAGACCGACAAGTATTCGATCGGATATGTCTACGACTTCTCCAAGCGCACCTCCATGTACGCCGGGATTGCGCGTGTCAACAACAAGAATGGCGCCAGCATCGGCCTGATCGGCGGCCCTGCAGGTGTCGCCAACACCGGGTCGACTGGCGTGGATATCGGCATCAGCCACTCATTCTGAGCGGCACGACGCCTCTTTCCGCAAGGAAGTCTTCAAGGTCGGGCAGGCCTTCGCCTCGTCGGGCTTGGGGACTTCCATCTTCCTCTCAAGCCATACTTGCCATGCGCCACCTTACTTCTTCCTCCTGCCTGATGGCCGCGACCGCCGTCGCGGTTACCTTGCTGAGCGCCTGCGCCGATACCCGCCCGCTCCAGGCCGCTAGCTCCGAGACGGTCACTCAGACCAGCGGCGTCGGCAGCGTCAGCGCCATCGTCATGCGCCAGGACGTCCAGTTCGACGACACGTTCTATTTCCCCTATGAAGGCCACCACCCTGCCACCAAGGCTGATTTCCCCAAGGGCTTTCTGCCGGCCTATGGCTCGGGCCTGGCATTGAAGGGCAGGCGGGCCGACGGCACGCTGGAGTTCTATGCCATTACCGACCGCGGCCCGAACGCCACCACCGGCCCGGTGACGCAGATCACCGACGGCTCCAACCCCATGGGCTTTGCCAGTTCCACGGTGTTTCCTTCGCCCAACTTCACGCCGTCCATCGGCGTGATCACTCTCGGCAAGGACGGAGCCAGGCTCGTCTCGACCCTGCCGATCAAGTTCAGCGCCGCACAGAACGCCAATGGGCGTGTGCAGCCACGGGGCATCACGGGCAATACGGGCGAGCAAGTTCTGGACGACTCCTTCACCTACCCCGGCAAGGCCAAGGGCTACAGTGAATTCGGCCTGGACACTGAATCGGTGGTGGTGGACGCCGCACGCAATGTGCTGTGGGTTTCCGATGAATACGGCCCCTTCGTCCTGAAGATCGACCCGGCTACCGGCATCATTCTGAAGAAATACAAGCCCGGTGCCGGCGCTGCCGATCTGCCTGCCATCCTCGCCAAACGCCGCGCCAACCGTGGCATGGAAGGGCTGAGCATCGATGTGGCCAGTGGCAAGCTGCACGGTTTCCTGCAAAGCCCTCTGGACGACGGCAAGGCCGACTACACCACTGCTGCCGTTTCCGGTGCGACCGGCAAGTCGGAAAATGTGCGCGACTACGCCCGTTTTGTGCGCTGGGTGGAGTTTGACCCGACTACCGAGAAAACCCGTTTGTTTGCATTGCCCGTGGACAGCAGCTGGTACAGCCAGGGCAAGACCGGGAACGCCAAGCTGGGTGATGTGGTTTCGCTGGGCAATGGAAAGTTCATCGCCATCGAGCAAGGCACGGGCAAAGACAAAAAAGTCTTTAACGATCTGGTGCTGATCGAGTTTCCGGTCAACGCTACCGACATTACCGCGCTGGGATCCGACCTGGAAAAGAGCAGCCTGACCGGCAAGCCGGTCAATGGCGCGGACTATTCCAAGGTGGTGGCGCTCAAGAAGACCCGGCTCTTCAACTTGAACGCCACCGGCTGGGAGGCCGAGAAGGCCGAGGGACTGGCATTGGTCGACGACTACACGCTGGCGCTGACCAACGACACCGACTTCGGTGTCTCGCTGGCCGTGCTGGACGCCAGTGGCAAGCAGATTGAAGGCTCGGACGTCACCAAATGCATGGTGGATGCCGACGGCAAGATCGTGAGCGATGGCAAATGCGCCAAGGGTGCGGCAAGCCTGCGCTTTACCACCAATGACGTCGATGATCGCGCACAGCGACTGTGGACCTTTAAGTTCAGCAAGAAGTTGAGCGAATACGGCGCTCCCTGATCGACAGCGGCTGCAGCAGCCGCTTTTGCTGTAGCCCAGGGCACCGCACCGGCTCCAGTCGGCCCGCTCGCACGAGTGCCGTGCTGATGCTGCGTACAGCGACCTGCGCTGGTGCTCCGGCACAGTGTGGTTTTTGGCAAGGGGCTGGAGGCAGGGTTGCTAGGCTGGATAGCAGAAGACTGCCAGAAATGAAAAATAGATAACTGACAAGCCGAGCCAGAGGACATTTCTAAAGCGCGAGCGTGACACCAAGATTCCGACAAAACCAAATGCAGCGGCAATGAACAACCAGCCGCTCACTACGGCGCTCAGTCCGAAAGAGGTGGAAATACCAAGCTTCCCCCCGGTCGTGAGTTGATGCTCAGTGATGCCAATCCAACCTACGCTCGCGCAGATTGCAGCCATCACACCACAGGCCATAACGACGGATATCGGAGGTCTCATCAATCTCAATGTAATGTAGACCGCACCAAGCTGCAGGCCATGCGATCTGAGCTGGCGCGAAAGAGCGCGCAAAGGGGCTTGCAGCTTAGCTGAATGGCGGCGTTGGAGCTATAGGCTGAATGGCCGGTTCAGGCTTGTGAGCTGCCCTCGTTGGCTGATCGCTACCGGTCACAAAAGGTCACTGGCCAGGTCCCAGAGCCTCCGACGTTCGTGCATTTCACAGGGTCATAACCATTTCATGCCAGGCCATGCCACCGTGGTCTGAGTCCGAAGGACGCTGGTACTGAAATCCCAGGCGAGAGTACAGCCCCACATGCCGCTCCTTGCACATCAGGTGGATGGTTTTCTTGTCCTCGGTGCGCATCTTCTCGACAAAGGTATGCATCATGCTGGTGGCGTAGCCGCGGCCTTGGAAAGCCGGATCGATCACCACGGACATGATGACCACGTTAGGTGCGGCAGCGTCATGCCCGATCAGCTCCTTGAACTCCTCGTCAGACATGCACACCTTGTAGGCGCAGCCACTGTTGATGAAGCCAATGATCTGCCCATCGTGTTCCATGATCAGGAAGCCATTCGGATATTCACGAATACGTTTGGTGATCTTGGCAAGCGTGGCTGCTTCATCACCCTCATAGGCACCGGCTTCGATGTCGTAGCAGCGATCGGCGTCTTCTGGTTGAGCATGGCGGAACGTGAGATCTGGTGTCATGGCGGAGGTCATTTCAAGGCTCATAAATCGTCAATTTCATGATGCTAATTGGAATGATCGCTGCATGTAATGCATTGTTTTCATTGCATACTGCATATCATGCACTCCGCTTTACGCCGTCTCGATCTCAATCTACTGCTGGTCTTTGACGCCCTGTTTCGTCACCGCAGTGTCGTTGCAGCAGCCGATGAGCTGGCCATCAGCCCTTCGGCCTGCAGCCATGCCCTGGCCCGACTTCGGGACGGATTGGGCGATGAGCTGTTTTTTCGCACTGGCAGCAGCATGCAGCCCACAGTGCGAGCTGCCGAGATGGCGGAGGGAATTACCCTGGCTCTGCATGCGCTTTCGGAGCAGTTGGGTGACCCGGCGGCCTTTGCACCTGGCAGCAGCACTCAGTCTTTCACTTTCGCTGCTACCGACTTCACCACCTTTGCTTTGATGCCTGCGTTGATCTCCAGGATCGAGCATGAGGCGCCTCATATGCGCCTGCGCGTGGTCCATTCGCGTCACCGAGATGCCTTCAGCGACCTAGTGCAAGAAGGAGCCCATTTCGTCATGGGTTTTTCGGACGAATTCAGCCCGGCGCAAGAAGGCGTGGAGGTCTTGCAAGGACATACCGATGCCTATGTCGTCGTTGCGCGCAGAGGCCATCCTCGCATCGGCAAGAGGCTCTCCATGGCGCAGTATCTGGCAGAACGCCATGTGGTCGTGAAGCCCTGGCAGGAGGAGAAAGGCACCATAGACTCGGCATTGAGCAAGGGCGGATGGACTCGTGAGATCGCGATAGAGCTGCCCAGTGTCATGGCCGCGCCTTTTATCGTGGCAAATTCAGATTTGCTCATTACGCTGCCCCGCCTGGCTGCACTGCAGTTGGAGGCCTCGGCAGCGATTGCGATCTTCAAAGCACCTTTTGAGGTGCCGTCATACACTCTGAACGTGTATTTTCAGCATCGGCATCTGAGCAGTCCATGGCATCGCTGGATGCGCGCTCGTCTGGAGAGCATATTGCGCCCCAAAGGGTGACTAAAGCGTGTGAGCAATTGCCCGCATTGGGGCGTGAGCATTCCTTGGCGGAAAGCTGCTACCGGCTGTGGATTCAACCGGTCGATGCGACATACGCGCTGCAAATCTCAGCGGGCGTATGGGAGCCGAGCGTCTTGTGTGACCTCTCATTCAATTGTTTCGCTATCGCGTTGAGCTCATGCGGCAACCGTCTACCAATGGCCGAGGTGCCATAAGCGCACAATGCCTAAGCCCCCATGCGAAGCATGGCTGCTTGCACTGCGGCTAAACTCAGTCTGTATTAGTCGGAGTTATGCTATGAGTTTTATGAGCGCGGGTGTCGAATACGGCTTGCACTGCATGTTGTACTTGGTTCACTCTGCCGAACATGGCGTTGCAGAGGCCAGTACCCGTGACCTGGCGGATATGCAGGGTGTACCAGCGGAGTATGTCGCCAAGCTCTTTACCAAGCTGGGGCATGCCGGGCTGGTGCGTGCGGTAGAGGGCGTCCGTGGCGGATTCTCTTTGGCGCGCCCTGCTGAAGAAATTACGGTGAAAGACGTGGTGGAGGCCATTGACGGCGTGAAGCCGGTCTTCGATTGCCGCGAAATACGAGAGCGGTGTGTTGTCTTCGGCGAAGTGGCTCCCGCCTGGGCCACGCGTGGCACCTGTTCTATCCATGCAGTAATGGTCAGTGCAGAGAAGGCCATGCGCGACGAGCTCAACCGGCACACGCTCGCGGATCTCGCTAGCCGAACTCGATCCAAAGCGCCGGCGAGCCACGAGTCGAAAGTCATCGAATGGTTTGGTGCGCGCTCGGCGGCGCGGCGCTCCGCTTCATAGTCAGGAACTGGGGCACCGAGGCCGGGCTGCATGTAAAGAAGAGGCACCAAGCCTCTTCCAATGATTGCCCAACTCAGGCGACGACGATGCGCAGTGGATCAGCGGATGCCAGCGCTTCGGCACGATTCGCCGAGGGAGGGTAGATCCATTCGGTGTTGATTTTCTGCTTGAGTGCCTTGGCTTCCGCTCCAGCCAGCTTCACCGAGCGCTCCCACCCTTCGGTATAGACCGCACCCCAAGGACCAAGGTCAAGGCAAGTCACATACTTTGGCTGGCTATAGGGAATCGGCGTCAGTCCCAGCAGATCGGATGCGACGTTGTGTCCGGCAGAGCGGCCAAGATTCATGGCATGCTGGCACGACATCATGGTCACATTTCCCTGGTCGTCAGTCGCGGCGTTGGCGACATCGCCCGTCGCATAGATGGTTGGCACGGCTTTCACGCGCAGATTCCGGTCGACGTGGAGGCGGCCGTATGCGTCCCGCTCGCCCGGGATCTGGGATGTGAGTTCGTTCGCGCGAGCACCTGCTGTCCATACCACCGTGCTGGCATCAATGCGCTGGCCGGAGGAGGTGACCAACCCATGTGCATCAATAGCGGTTACCCCGGCCCCCAGAACTGCCGTGACGCCAAGTTCGGCGAGCGCCTGTTGAATCACGGGCCGTGGGCCCGGGCCCAGGTCGGGACCGATATCGCTGTTGCGTTCGACAATCACGACATTCACCTGTGCGTCTTCGCCCAGGGCCGCACGCAGCCTTGCGGGCATTTCCGCAGCAGTCTCAATGCCTGTAAATCCGCCACCGACCACCACCAGGGTGTTTCGTGCTGGCGTGTCGGGCTGGCTGCCAAGGTTTTGAATGTGTGCCTCCAGCGCTGCTGCTTCATCTACCTGATCCACGCTGAAGGCGTGTTGGTCCAGTCCAGGCACATCGGGGCGGAACAGCTTGCTCCCAGCAGCCAGCACCAGGCGGTCATAGGAAAGCAGTGCATCCTGTTCCTGCGTTTTGATGACTACTTGCTGTTGCAGCACATCAATTTTTTCGACACTTCCCTGCAGGAATTTCACGCCGACGACATCCAGCAACGCGGTCAGCTTGACGCGCATGGTGTTCGGGGATTCTTCGTACAAGCGAGGCCGAACATGCAGCTCGGGTTGGGGAGCCACAAGCACGACTTCAATATCGGAGCGCTTGTGCATGTCCAAGACGCGAGCCGCAGCTAGGGCACTCCACATGCCAGCAAAGCCAGCACCAACAATCACGATGCGTTGAGTATTCACAGATTTACCTTCATCCCACGTAGCACGGCATGCTCGGCTGGGCCGTTGGCGCGCCGAGGTCCGGTAGAAGTGCCGACAGCAGGCGCGCGGGAGACCGCCTTGGTTCGGCAGGCATAAGGCCTACCGGTCAAGCACTAAACTACGACAATAATAGTCGGAGTTTTTGGGAGGTACATCCCACAGAGGATTTCCGGCCAAAGTTTGAGGATTTCAGCGGCTGCAATAGACATGGAGGGGTTCAGGCGTGGTGGTCGCACGAGTGACCATTGGTGTGCAGCTGCGCACCAGGGACATCCATGCAGCCCTGTGTCGAGTGGCGATGGCAGAGAGAGGTGCTGACCGGCGCACCAGGGATAGGCCCAGCCTGGGAATGAGGGGCGGCATTGGGCGGCAGCGCAATTAGCTCGATGCCTGGCGCCTGAACAGCAGTGGCTAGGTGTTCATGCAGGACACGCGGGCCAGTACCGGCAACTTCGACGATTTAGCAGGCCGTGATCGACCCTCAAGTCCGGCGACGTCAGAAGCTGAACAAGAACGGCTGCAACGTCAGCGGAGAGGCTGCCTCATGTGTTGCAGATGCTGTCTGCCCATGGCCATTTCGCGAGAAAAGAAGGGAGCAGATGGACGATATCAAGAAGCTGGCGCAGCAAGTTTTCGCGACCCAACCGTTCAGCGAGTTCATCGGTGCCGAGCTGATTGCCGCGCAGCGCGACAGTGCCGAACTCACTCTCGCCATTGCGGCGCAACACAATCAGCAACATGGGTTTGCGCATGGTGCCGTCTCAGCAACTTGCGATTAATGCCATCGCCTTCACGGGAGGCTGGCTCTCAATGGCAAGGCGCTGGCTGCCGAGCTCAAGATCAGTTACGTTAGCTCCGGTGTCGCACTCATTTGATTGCGCGGGCCGAGACACACAGCATCGGTATGCGTCAGGCTGTGTGCCGATGCGAGGTATCTGCGGTGGATGGCGGCAAAGAAAAACTTTGCGCGTTGGCCCAGGGTACGGTTGTGCCATCGTCCTGACCGGAATCGATCGACAGGTAGGACAGGCGCGCGAGGCGCAGGCCTGCTGGTAGAGGAGTGTGGCGAGCGAGAGTACCTGGAGGTGTCGTTGGCCCGGACAGGTGCTGCGGCCTGATTCAGTGGCACTGGATCAGGTTGCCAATTTCCTGGCAACTGCGGCCGCTTTGGTTTGTCATGAAGGAGCCGCTGCGATTGTAGATATTGCCGTTGGTGTCGTAGCAAAAGCCGGCATCGCAATGGCTGAGCGGGTGACCTTGTTCTGGCGCAACAATGACTTTTTGCGGCTCTTGCATGAGCGGAGTGTTGGAGTCGCAAGCGGCATTGACATTGCTGATGGCCGCATTGGTGCGCATGCGTTTTTCGTCCTGAGAGACGGTGCGGACGCTGGAGACGAATTCAAGTTCCTTGCGTGCTTCTTTGCAGGCTGGAGACTGACTGGGTGATACGGCTTGAGCGCCTGAGGATTGATGCTCAAGCCTGCGTTGCTGTGACTCCAGCTGGCTATGCTGCATGTCATGCAGCTGCTGTCGGTATTTGCGCTCGTTTGCCTCGGCAGCCTGCATGCGCTCCTGATCAATCTCTTCGTTGCTGCGCTTGCGCTCAAGCAGTTCGCCAGACTGGCCGACGGAGCAGGGTTTATCAGACATGGTAATGCTGCCCGTGGAGTCCTTGCATCGATACACCTGAGCCGTGGCAGGCAGGGCCAGAACAGTGCAGATCAAGGCCAAGCTCAAAAGCCGCATGGGGAGCCTCCTTGTGACTATTGCATTTCCCGAAGCTGCGAGATCGAACACTGCGCTCGTGCCTGGGCTATGGGGAGAGGGTACACCCGTCAGAAGGCCGTACAACTGCCGGGTGAGGGCCTATGCGTAATCTGGGCCGGTGCATCACTTTGTGCGCTGAGAGATCTGTTCATCAAAAGCTGATGTCCATCAAACATCTCAAGGGGTTTCTTTGAATTCCCATGGCACGAGGAGCATCATCATTCATGTCTTACAGAGTCGCTCTTCAGCGGAGTTCTGCCGAGTGGCTGTGGGCATTCGTTCAATCAAGCGAGGGAATCTGTCCTCAAATACGAGGAGCCGTGCCCCGCTGGGCTGGTCGAATCTGAGAAACAAATGTTCTCTGCTCCTATCCATAGGATGGATTCCCTTGAGGGATCTGGTAGGTGCCACTGTCTGCAAAATCGGCGGTCTGCTGCTATCGCTGATCGTGCTCTATTGAACGAATCGATCGCCTTAGTAGGACTGCTCCCGACCCTGTCAAAGGAGATTCCCTGTGAAGATTGTTCTGGCTGCTGATGGCAGCAAGTTCTCCGGCAAAGCGCTCACTTGGCTGCTGAAGCAGGAATGGGTGCATGGTTACGGTGTGGAGATCCTCATCGTCAACGTGCGTGCCCGCGCGACATCGAGACCATTGGATGCAGAAGACAAGGCTGCCCAGCAGGTCACCAAGCCGGTTTTCAATTCCCTTGAGCGACAGTTGAAGCGCTACCGCATATCGCATCGCAGCGTGTCATTGGTCGGTGACCCTGCAGCAGAAATCGTCAAGCTTGCGAAGAAGGAGGGCGCACGGATGATAGTGATGGGGACTCGCGGACAAACCGCAATCAAGAGCATATTCATGGGGAGCGTTGCCCAGGGGGTGGTCACCAAATCACCGATACCTGTTTTGCTCGTCAAGTGATGGAGTGATAGCGCGATGCTGATTCATCGCTCTCATCGTTCGTCTGCGCTCGGAGGACGAACCCGGCAAACAGTATGACCAATCCGTCCGTCATGGCCGGCCCATGGCTTCTGGTGGGCGTTGGAAGATGGCTAATGCGCCTGTGCTGCATTGACCGGTTGGATCCACAGCCATAAGCAGTCGCTGCTCATGCTGTGTAGTTCAGTCGACAAGCGCTTGGGTATATCGATCTCCTGCCGACTAGACGCCAGCAGATTCAAATCGCGCACAAGCTGGCCTGAACTACCCGCACGGCCACCTCATCTGCGCAGAATTCCTTCAACAGATACTTTGACGTTCTCCATCACTTCATCGACTGCTTGGCCCATCTGAGCATGGACGATGGCGCCATCTATCACCAGCGATAGCGCGGGTCCGGCAGACACAGCATCGATCCCGAACAGGCTGTCCAACACCGATGACATTTCTTGCTTGTGCCGACGTACGATTTCCAGGATTTCGGGGTCTGACGAGCCCAACTCAGCAGCGGCATTGAGAAACGCGCAGCCTCGAAACTCTGGAGTACTGAACCAAACTTTCAGAGTGGTAACGAGGGCATCCGCCGCAGACAAACCGTCTCCTGTGGCTTCCAGCAAGCTTGCCTTGAACCAGGAAATCCACTTCCCATACCTGTAATCGAGGTATGCCCGAATCAGCTCATCTTTGCTCGCGTATTGACGGTAGAAGGTGACTTTGCTCACCGATGACTGGTCAATGATTTTGTCAATACCCGTCGCCCTGATTCCTTCTCTGTAGAAGAGGGTGTGGGCGGCAATCAGGATGCGCTCCCGAGGAGGCAGCGAATCAATAGGTGGCTCTACAAATTTCATGAGGGTATTGTAGACAGGTCGTTCTACATCCGCTAGCATTGGGCATGTAGACAGATCGTTCTACATGTTTTTTTTAGTGAGATCACATCATGGAAACTCGTCCACCCCTGCCACCATTCACGCTCGAAACTGCCATTCAAAAAGTACGTTTGGCCGAAGACGGCTGGAACACGCGCGATGCTGCCAAGGTTGCAATGGCATATACCCACGACACGAAGTGGCGCAATCGAGCGGAATTCGCCAACAACCGCGCTGAAGCACAGGCTTTTCTCGAAAGGAAATGGAGCAAGGAGCTTGACTACAGGCTCATCAAAGAGCTTTGGTTGCACGAAGGCAATCGGATCGCAGTTCGTTATGCGTACGAGTGGCATGACGACGCGGGGAACTGGTTCCGCTCGTACGGGAACGAGAACTGGGAATTCGAGGCCGACGGCCTCATGCGTCGTCGCTATGCCTGCATCAATGACATGCCTATCAAAGAGTCGGAGCGAAGGTTCCACTGGCCTCTTGGTCGTCGACCCGATGACCATCCCGGGCTGTCTGATCTCGGTCTGTGAGGAAAGACCTCGGAACACCGCATGCGGAGGACTCCCCGTGTGCCATGTCTGCCAAAGGCATGCATGGCACACGAAATACCAACGTGGCCAAATTGGATAGGTCTGCTTTCGAACGAGTCATGATCGACAGCACCGCCGCGTACTTTTCAAGAGCTTCCGTGCAATGGCACTTGTAGCGCAAGCAGAGCACCTGGCGGCAAGCATCCAGGATTGTTGACCGACCGCCAAAGGGCACTCTGCGACGGACGCAGTACGGCCACACATCATCCATCAAGAGGATCGGGTGACTAAGTACTTCCAGCGGTATCTGTTTTAGGTGGCAATCACACGATCAATGAAATGCGCCACTGCGTCGCTCGCTTCTGCTGGCACGACCTGTAAGAGACAGTGTGGAGCATCAAAAACCTCGACTTCCATAGCTCGGCACCATTGCTGTGTTTCGGCAGCGGCTGATCGCGGCACAAGCTGATCGTTGAGTGCTTTCAGATATAGAACTGGCATCGCAAGCTTGGCAGCTTGCGCCCGCACATCTACAGATGCGACCTCACGAAGCCTTGCTCGCATGACAGAAGGATGCACTTGAAGTAGAGCATCGCGCAGCAAGGCGCTCAGCCTCGAGGTTGCAAACCGTCCGAAAAGCAATGCATTCACGATTGTTAAAGGTGGGCGAGGCATAGGCACCCAAGCCAAGCTTTTCAGCCACCGAAGTTTGGGTCTAGGGTTGCGAACGAACGTGCAACACAAAATGACGCCCAGCACACGCACAGGATTGGCTGCTGCTATCGAAATTGCAATTGGGCCTGAAAACGACTCTCCGAGCAAAACAATGGGGCCATCAGCAGGCAGTTGCGCTTCAGCAAAGTCATGCAAAGCAGCGTAGGTCTGAGAATGATCTTTGGCCGGATATCGAACCACTGAAACGGGGTACCTATTTCCGAGTGCAGCAATGAAGGGCTCGAACAGGATGCTTGTCCCATCCATACCCGGAAGGAGAACGAGGGTGATCGGCATTTTTTGCAGATGAAGGGCTAGTTGCCTGCAAATCAGGAAATGGCCAGGAAGCTGTATTCAACAAGAATAATAGCCAGTGCCGTAGGACTGCTCTGGGTCGGTCATGGCCTGCGAGCGCTTACCGCCTGTGGCGCAGAGAAGACTCTCGTGAATCTGCAAAGCGCCCATTGAGCGCGCTGACACGGCTTGGTGCAATTCAAGCCAGCACAATGGAAAACGACATCAGCATGCAAGAGGCCTATTCAGGCTCTTCGCTGAGAACCACCGGTGTGTCGTGGGGCACTACTGAGCGCCAGAATCGCAGCCCTGCGAGATTGGCCGGCATGACAGTGAGTTGCCAATGTCCTTTTCTGGACGCCAGGCGGGCCTACCAGCATGACCTGCTGCTGACTCTGCCGGCTGATCGATGGATGTTAGCTGTTGAGGTGAGCCCGCCTACCAATTGTCAAATTGATTCAACGTCCAGGATTTTCTTGAGGCAACTCAATACAATTGGATACAACCAAGCGTAAACCCTAGTTCTTTAGGGCGCGCTATCTTCCCTCTGCCTGCTCTCGCCGCAGGGCCGCAAACGCCGTTCATACAGCCCGCTGATGGCTCACGGACCGGTGTTGCCGCCTTCAGCGTGAACATGCAGGATGGCCCAAGCGGCGAACGATGACTTCCGTTGTGCGTGACCAGGGCCAGGGCCGCCAGCACGGCAAACGTCGTAGAAAAATAGAGCCACTCATTGATGCAAGCCCCTAGTGTTGCAGTTCTGGATCTGACATCTCGCATGGGTGCCTATGCGCTTGCACAATTGGGCGTATCAGGAGCAGAAGGTCATGGTGCCTGGGAAAACATGCCGCTCGGTGGCATGTCTGGCGCACCGCATTTAAGTTGGTACCGACCTTTCAAGGCGGCTGACCTGGCAAGCCTTCCAGGCAGGTCCGATGCCATTGCAATTCTGGTGGGGCCTGGCAGCTTTTCCATGCTGCCGGCGGTACTGGCCCACAACACGATACGTACAGCATCGGTCGTGTGGTTTCTGATGCTGCCTAACGCGCTGATGGAAGACATCGAAATTTCCAAGTGCCTGGCCGACCAACCACATGCAGGTACTCAGAAGTATCAGCTGCCTACGAGCGATCCGCAGACCTTGTGGTTTGTGCTCATGGAGCAATTGACCAAGCTGAAGAAATTCAACGAATATTTCAACGAAGAAAGAAGTGAGAGTGAGATGAGCACGAATTTGAAGTCATCCATGGACTCCGCCATGAGCATCGACGGTGCGTTGGCTGCTGCCTTGGTTGACTACCGCAGCGGTATGTGTCTGGCCCAGGGCGGCAGCGGCATGAACCTGGATCTGGCAGCAGCAGGAAATACGCAGGTCGTGCGAGCCAAACTCCAGACCATGGAGTCTCTTGGCATACGCCGTGGTATCGAGGACATCCTGATCACTCTGGCCGACCAGTACCATCTGATTCGACTTGTACCGAACGCCGAAGGTCTGTTCCTGTATCTGGTGCTCGATCGCAACAAAGGAAATCTGGCGCTGGCGCGCTACAAACTCACGGATATTGAGCGCGCGCTGAAGGTGTGACCGGGCGGAGATTCACCCGTGTCGGTCACGGCGAGCATGGTCATGACATTGGGGCAGGGGATCAGGCCTGTTGCTGATCGAGAGCAGTGGCATCGCACGGCTCATGGCCGTCGCTGCCCGGGTCCTCCATGCAGAAACCGATGTATCCGGCGAAACTACGGTTTTCAAGTCCAGAGTCTAAATGTCCAGAGCCTCAGCCACCTTCATCACCGCATTCCTGGTGCTTTCAGGGCCTGTTTCATCCGCAGCTGAGTTGTGCACCCTCGTTGTTGATGCCGCCACCGGCAGTACCGTTGCCAGCAGTGGTGCAAGCTGCGCCAGGCGCGTTACGCCTGCGTCCACGTTCAAAATCGCCATCAGCTTGATGGGGTTTGACTCCGGACTGCTCCATAGCAGCCATCGCCCGATATGGCCCTATAGAGATGGCTATCCTGACTGGGCTGGGGACGCATGGAAGGGAGAAATTGATCCCGCCAACTGGATGAAAAAATCCGTTTTCTGGTATTCCCAGCAGGTGGTGAAGGAGCTTGGCCAGGCTCGCTTCGAGTCCTATGTCACGTCCTTCGAATATGGCAATCAAGATGCGTCTGCTGTCCAGGTACGGCATCCGCAAAGCAATGGTGCCTGGGTGATGTCGTCGCTCCAGATTTCACCCATTGAGCAAGTTGCGTTTCTGAGGAGGCTGGCCAATCGTCAACTTCCCGTGAGCGCTCATGCATATGAGATGACTGAAGAGATCACCCGGCAGGACGAGCTGAATGGTTGGCGCATCTACGGGAAAACAGGCACCGGGTCCCCGGGGCAGGACAACAAGTACCGGGCAGATCAAGCCTATGGCTGGTATGTCGGATGGGCCAGGAAAGGCGCGCAAGCAATGGTGTTTGTCCGCCTCATCCAGGACGAAAAAGCGCAGTCCACCAATGCAGGGTTGCGGGCGCGCAGCCAAATGTCCGAGCAGCTGCTTTCGGTCACCTCAAAGCGTTGAGGGCATTGCCTGCGGCATCTCGCAGTGACCCATGGCGGATGTTTGGAGCGATGCTCTGATGCGTCTATTGCGGGGCTGTCGGCATCAGATCAGCGTACAGCTGAAGGCGGATAGCCGAAGCGCGCGCGGAAACGTTCGGCAAATCGGGCGCGTGACCTGTATCCACATGCCTGGGCAATCTCCGGAACACTCAACGATGTGGTTTGCATCAGCATCATGGCGTGGTGCATGCGCACGTCTATCAGCACATCCTCAAACCGGGCGCATTCACCCGCAAGGCGGCGGTGCAGGGTGGCTTCGCTGACGGCGAGTGCTTTTCCGGCAGTCTGCGCAGTCCAATGTTGATGGGGCGCTTCGCTGACAAGGGCACGCAAACGCCCGGACATCCGCTGTGACATGAGCGGCCTGAATGCGAAGCCGCGTTCGGCCAGTGCTGCCAGCAAGTCCATGGCCCGGTATCGAAGGCGCTCGTCACTGAACTGCGGGGCAGCGGCGCCCGCAAGCACATGCTCTAGCGAAGAACCGAGGTCGGCGTCCAACGGAATGCTCCGAAACGATGCGGCCGCTTGCGAGCTCTCAGGTCCTGTGGCGCGGCCCCGGCGAAAAGCCTCAAGCAGTTCCGGTGACAGAGTCAGAAAGATCGAGCGAAAGCGCTGCTCTGTGCCGCCAGGTGTCTTGATCAAATCTGCGCAGGCATTGGCTTCGACGAGGAGCAATGCTGCACCAGCATCGACACTGATTCTGTCGACGCCGCAGTCAAGATCCAGTCGCCCCGACGCAATGAGCAGCAGCGTCGCATCCTGAAACAGGAAGCGTGGCGTGTGCTGCGCCTGTTTCAAACAGGGTTGGGCCATGGTGCAAAGGCCGCGCCGCCATACGGGCGAGCCCGCAGGAAGCAGCCATGGCAGGTCGTCAGCATTGGTCTGTGCGGTGTGAGAGGCTGCCCGCGCAATTGCCATGGCTAACTTTCTAACGCAGGCCTGTCTGAAGCGAAACAGCAGGATTGAGGCTGTAGACCCCGGTGAGACTGGCCTGTCCAAGCACCTTGGCCGATGCCAGCGCTGCACGCACATTCGCGCCGGTCAGAGGCCCTGTCACCTCCAGCGTGAGGGTCGCCAGAGCATAGACGGTGAACACGTAGTGATGGATTCGCGTGTCGTTCCATGGCGGGCAAGGGCCGTCATAGCCGAAGTAGTTTCCCTTCATGTGTTCGTCCGCTGCAAACCATCCGGTGTAGTCGTTCAGGCCATGACGCCATCCTTCCGGCGTGGCTGGGCCGGACTTGCCTCCTGGTGTCACGCCATCCGAATGGGATCCTGCAGCGATCTGCGAGACGTCGGCAGGAATGTCGAGCAGCACCCAGTGAAAAAAGTCCACACGAGGCAAGGAGAGCGGAACTTCACGGCCCTCCTGGTTCACATCATCTCCCCGGCTGGGCACGTCGGGGTCATGACAGATGACAACGAATGACCGGGTTCCCTCCGGCACATCGCTCCAGGCCAGATGCGGATTCCGATTGGACGACAGGGCCACATGGGAGGATGCATCGGGCACGGCGAACGCGAATTCGCCTGGGATGACCTGACCGTCTTGAAAACTCTGGCTGATAAGCTGCATTGCAATCCCTCCTTCAGTGGGTTGAGCTTGTGTGACGTGCATCCACGTCTTGCAGCAGTGTAGGAAATCAAATGCCCTCAAAAGTACCAAATCCGATCAATTGTTGCGCCAACCCTGTCAATCTGAATGTATTTGGCTCTATGCGTGCGTTGTCATCGCATTTTCGGCTGCGCTTGGATTGAGGTCCTGCCCAAAGGTCTGCGTCTGACTGCATGCCGCTGCTCGCGAACGGCTGACTGTCCGGTGATGGCTGGCCCAACTGGTCAGCTCTATACCAGGGCGCATGATGGCTTGCCTCTTTCGATAGCTGAAGAACCTGAGTCTTCGCCATGACCCTACCGGGCAGGCTTGCCGCTTCGCACATGCAAGCAGGGCCGGCCAGAGGCGGCAGGCCTGTATGTTGATTCCATGGTCAAGCCTAGTAAACTCTCAGTTGGGAGAAGTTTGACTCCCAAATGAGAATTGGAGCTTCCTATGGAACATGCTGCCGCTGGACGGAATGTGGGCAAGGCCGCTGCGAAGCAGGCTTTTCAAGAAACGAAGGCCCGCACCATCAAGCCGCGGACGCTGGGCCAGGCCAGTCTCGGTGCATGGCAAAAGAAACTCTCTTCCATCGAGGCAAGATCCTCGAAGAGCTTGTCAATGCCGAAATCGCAGCTGGTGTTTCGCATGAGCCCTCTGCAGCGCCATGAAGTGGTATCTGATGGTGTGCCCGCAGCTGCGGTGGCGGACATTGCCAGCAAGCTTGGCACCACGGCCGAGAAGCTGAACCGCGTTCTGGGTCTGGGCTCTTCCACCGTGGCGCGCAAGGTCAGCGAAGGCAAGAACCTCGATCTCAATGACGGGGAGAGAATTCTGCAGATGTACCACCTGCAGGGTCTGGTGCATGAAATTGCCGAAGACTTCATCATGCCCGAGCAGCGCAAGGACTTTGATGCCGACAAGTGGCTGGGCGAATGGCTGGAAATTCCGCAGCCTTCGCTCAACAACAGAAAGCCTTCCGAGTTTCTGCACACCGACGTCGGGATGCAGATCGTGGAAACACTGCTCAAGCGGATTGCTGTCGGGGCCTTTGCATGAGTGGCGGCGCCGCCCCCCAGGGCTATTTTTCGTTCTTTCGTATCGGCAAGGAGACACCCAGATATCAGGCCACCGACATGAGTGGAAAGGGTGGGCTGTATGTCGGCGGCCGGTGGCATGAGGAAGGAAATCCATGCCTGTACGCAGCCGGCTCCGTGGCCTTGGCAGTCCTGGAAACCTTGGTCCACTATGAAGACCATGGGCTGCCAGCGCTACGTAAGCTGGTGGAGTATCAGATTCCCATGAGCCTTGTCAGGCAAGGTGAGAACGTTGTGCTACCTCCCCACTGGGATGACATGCCGACCAGCACCGCTGCCCAGAAAGTGGGAACGGAATGGCTGAGATCCAAGCGTGGGCTGCTGCTCTTTGTCCCTTCGGTCATTGTCAAAGCGGAAGCCAATGTGGTCATCAACACCATGCATCCAGACTTGGCCTTGATCAAAACCATTGATCGCGGCGCCTGGACTTACGACTCGCGGTTGCTCTGATGGTCTGCCGCAGCAATGGCTGAGCGCTGCGCCGAAGGCGCTGACTCTTCGTCTGCATGAATTGTTCAATACCCTGGGGGAGTAGTCCGTTCAAGGTGCTGTCGCCAGTGCTGGATAGAAGATCGTGCTATTAAAAATAGAGCTGCTGGCGCTCATCAATTAATAGTTTTATATAGATTTCTCTTTAGAAACAATGATTAGCTTGCGCAAGCTGCTATAAGTTTTTGATCGCATCACTTGTTCAGATGGGCAGTAGCGCAGCCCTCTGAGGTGAAGGAAGTGCGCTTTACCTGCCTGAAAAAAGGTGCTGACGATTCTCTGGCCTATAGCCAATGGGAAGCGTCGAGCGGTGAACAAGCCCTTCATAATCGGGACCCCCAACTTGTTCGAAATGCCTTTCGCTATGGATAAATTGTTGTTGCAGCAGCAGGTGCTGGAACGGCTCGCGGAGGACCTTCTGCAGGCCGAGAAGGCCGCTATGGCTGCTCATGAAGCAGCGACTCATGAGGAAAACATCGCCGAGAACAAGTACGACACATTAGGTCTCGAAGCTGCCTACCTGGCTACCGGCCAAGCTCGTCGCGCAGAAGCCATCCGTCAGGCGATGGGCGATTGGCGCCAGTTCCGCCCGCAACCCTACGACGCCAGCAAAGGGATTCAGCTCGGCGCGCTGTTCTGTCTGGTGGATTCAGACGACAAGCAACAACAGTTCTTTCTCGGACCGGATGGAGGGAATATGAAGCTGGTCAAGGGCGCAGATCCCATTCAGGTCATCAGCAGCAAAGCACCTTTAGGCAGGGCGGTGCTGGGCAAGTGCGAAGGGGCTGAGGCGTCGATACAGATCGCTTCAACCCGCCAGCAGTTTGAGGTGCTGTGGGTTTACTAAGCCGCGAGCGAGCTCTTGCTGAAGTGATCGGCAGTGATTCGTTCCAAGCCGCCCGGCCTGATGCCGTGGCCAGCAAGCGTCTGACGTGAGCGCAGCATCAGCCTGCGCCTGATTTCGGATTCGCAAGCGAGATGGAGCTTTCGGCCATGAGCTGAATTCCTGCTCCTCAACCCTGACGGCTGTTTCAGGCTACTTGCTGCCGGTGGTCGGCCCGGACATGCCGATCAAGGCTGAGCCGAATGGGGCCGTGGCTGACCCGCGCCCATGGATCGCATCACATTGGACGGATTTATTGAGAATAAGTCGCATTAACAATCTATAATTTTGCCGTGTAGTTGAGCGCAACTCTTTGCGCCAGGGCTCCAAGGCTGTCTTATCGCCGCGCACGTTCGACCTCACTTATTGCTACTGGCTTTTTTGGATCGTGCTGACCCGCTACTACAGAGACCTGTTGAATTTCTGCATGCGCAAAGTGAGAGACCGCGATGCTGCGGCTGACTTGGCGCAGGAAAGCTATGCCCGTGTGCTGTCCATGCAGCAGAAGGGGCAGGTCATTCTTGAGCCAGGTGCGCTGTTGAGGCAGGTGGCCTTGCGCGCCAAAATCGATATGGATAGACGGGCTGAGGTCCGCCAGCATCAAAGTATCGATTCTTTGGAGGAGCTGGATCAGCCTGCGAGCCCTCTGCATCTGCAGCCCGAGCATGCCTATGCATCGTCTCAGAGTATTCAAGCGTATCTTGACACTATCGAGGGGCTGCCGCCTCGGTGTCGTGATGCCTTCTGCATGTACATCTTCGATGAGTTGCCCAACAAGGAGATTGCAGAGCGTCTGGGAGTGTCGCTGAGCATGGTGAATCAGTACATCAGCCGTGGAAAACTTGCATGTGCTGCGCGCAGAATGGAACTTGATAATGTCGAGTGATCGCGAATTTGCGTTCGTTTTGCGTAGCTGCTTCGCCGAGGGTGAATTCTTGCCGCGCCCCGCGCATCCCTATCCATAAGATGAGTCACTCTTTTGCATCCCAGCGCAATGTGCCAGCCTCCTTTGACGAGGCTGAGGAAGCGCGCGAGCTTGCGGATTTTTTCAGTCGACAGAATCCGGTAGAGGTGGCGGCCGTCGAATGGCACTCTCGCTGGGAGCAAGGCTTGAGCGAGAACGAGCATGAAGCCCTGCGTCAGTGGCTGGCTGAGGATGCGGCGCATGACGCGGCATTTCGTTGTCTGACGCAAGACATGGCGGTGCTGCGCTCTGCTCCTTCCGATATGGTTGCAAAAGCACGATCCTCGTTCGAGCGCGAAACCATTGCCAGTGGTGGATCTTCTGCGCAGTCTGCCAGTGGGCCTGCGAAACCGAAGGCGATGGAGGGATGGGCGCGCGCAGGCGCTCTGTTGAATTGGATACAGCCGCGCTCTGCCTTGGTCGCTGCCTGTTGTGCTGCGGCCTTTGCTGCAGGGACTGGATGGCACCAATGGATGCAGCCGACATTCGAGAGCAGCTATGTTGCGCAGAAGGGGCAGCAAAAGCTTGTCACCTTGCCAGATGGCTCCGAGCTCGCCATGGACACCGACACGCAGGCCCAGGTCACCATGTACCGCGACCGCCGAGAGGTGCGGATTGCGGATGGGCAAATCATGTTCTCGGTTGCCGCCGATCCCAAGAAGCCATTCCATGTTCTCGCCGGGCCTGCGCGTGTCACGGTGCTGGGGACACGGTTTTCCGTTCGCTATCGCAACCAGGGGGCCGATGCCGGGGCTGTCAATGTTTCGGTGGAGAAGGGCCATGTACAGGTCGCCAGTTCCTACAGCAGCACCAATGCGAAGGCGGATCTGCCTGTCGAATTGCTGGCAGGACAAGGCCTGAGGGTGTCATCGAACGGCGTATTAGGTCAGGTAGCCAGTGTTGCTCCTGGCAGTGTCGCCTTATGGCGCAAGGGCTTGGTGCGTTTTGATAACACTGCCTTGGTGGATGCATTGTTTGAACTGGAGCGCTACGGGTCTACGGGTCTGGAGATTCGCGACCCGGCGGTCGCTGCAATGACCATCGGCGGCAGCTACCAGATTGATAGACCCGGGGAATTTGCGCGCATGCTGACTCAGATCCTGCCTGTGAAGCTGGTCAGCGAACCATCTGGGAAGACCGAAATCGTCAGCACGCCTTGAGCACTTTCAGGCTCGATGCGGGAATTTCAAATTTTCTTCGGACTAGGGGTGTATTTCTGGTGATCTGATGCGTCTTAAAGAGTAGTGAGTTTTATTTTCATTCATTACTCGACGTTCGGAATCCCTCTCCATGCGCTTCACGCAGCCTCATTTTCAGCCCGCTCCTCTTGCTCTGGCCGCAGCCCTGGCCGTCCTCTCTCCGGTGATTGCACAGGCGCAATCCGCTGCTGAGAATGCAAAAAGCATCAGTTTCACGATCACTTCCCAGCCCTTGGGGAGTGCACTTAACGAGCTGGCAGCAGCCTCTGGAACTTCCATTGGGTTTGCTCCCGCGCTGGTTGCCGGCAAGACAGCGCGTCCTGTGCATGGCGCGCTCACGCTCAAGCAGGCAGCGGAGCAGATGCTGGCCGGGACTGGTCTGGTCGCGGTCCCCCAAGGAGGAGGACTGGTCATCAAAGCCATCGCGCCAAACGATGATTCCGCATCGCTGGCCACCGTCACTGTGACTGCTCAGCTCGAGAGGGACGGCGTGACCGAGGGTACGGGCAGTTATACCCAGACCGGTCCCAGCAGGACAGCAACGGGACTGAATCTCTCGCTGCGCGAGACACCTCAGTCCGTGACCGTGATGACGCGTCAGCGCATGGATGACTTCAAGCTGGAGACCCTGACCGATGTGATGGAGCAGACACCCGGCATCGCCGTGTACAGGCAGAACAACGCCACCGACTTTCAAGCGCGCGGGGCGAAGGTCAACCTGCAGACGGACGGCATGGCACAACTGAGCAGCGGCTGGTATTACCTGACCAGCACCATGTTTTCGCTCGACGACATGGCGGAGATTGACCGGATCGAGGTCCTCAAAGGTTCATCCGGTCTGGTTGTGGGCAAGGGTGACTACGGCGCCACAGTCAACATGATCCGCAAACGACCAACCCGCGAATTTCAGGCCAGCGTGCGCGCCAATGCGGGGAGTTGGGATACTTACCGAACACAGGCCGATGTGAGCGGCCCACTGAACGAAGCGGGCACGGTTCGGGGGCGTCTGGTTGCCTCAGCCATGGATGCCGGTGGCTTCCGCGACCATGAAAAGAGCCGTAGCAAGATGCTGTTTGGGGCACTTGAAGCGGACATCACCCCTGGCACGGTCCTCAACCTTGGCATGACCTATCGCGAACGCAGTGCGCAGGGCATTGGCACCACGCAACCGATCCAGCGATACACGCGCACAGGCGGTGAGGTGGCGTGGTTGCCCCGCTCGTTCAACACCGGCGCCCCTTGGGGGGGATATACGCAAAAAGGCCTCAATCTCTTCGGCAGTCTGGAGCAAAAACTGGCGGATAACTGGGCCGCCACGCTCAAGTTCTCACATCAGAACGTATCCATGGACGATATGAAGGCTGGCTACTTCTACGACCAGGACCGCGCCAGCTTTGGTCGATGGCGCAACATGGAGACCGATAACTGGAGCGTCAATCTGGATGTTAAGGGGACATTCGAGCTGTTGGGGCGCTCGCATGAGCTTCTGGCTGGTGCCGGCGTATCGCGCTTTCACAGCAATGTGCAATTGCCGCTGAATGCGTTGAACCTGGTGCCGCTAGGCAATCTCGGCATCAAGATGGCACAGGGAGGCGCTGTGCTGCCTCAGCCCGACTTCAGTGTCTTGAACTACGGCAACAACAAGTTCAGTCAGAAGCAGCGTTATGCCTATGCAGCGGGGCGCTTCCGGCTGGCGGATCCTCTGCAACTGATTACGGGGTTGCGCGTTACGCGGTTCGAAGAGCGTGACATCACCCCCTACTGGTGGAACTATGACATGAAGGAAAACGGCGTGATCACCCCATATGCCGGGTTGGTCTACGAGGTGCAGCCGAACATGTCGCTGTACGCAAGCTATGCCAACATTTTCCAGCCGCAAACGGCTCAGGATGCACGGGGTGCGACACTGGCACCGGAACAGGGCAATACCTATGAGATCGGCGCCAAGGGGGAGTTCTTCGACAAGCGCTTGAACGCCAGCATCGCTCATTTCTGGATGAAGACGGAAAACACTGCAGAGGAAAGCGGCGATCTCACCCCTGCGGGCAATACGGCCTATCGTGCGGTCTCTTCTGCCACGCGGCGTGGCTGGGAGCTGGAGTTGGCGGGCGAGCTTGCGCGCGGCTGGCAGGCACAGGGCAGCCTGGTGCAGCAAAGCAGCTCACTCACCAGCGCAAGTCAATATCCCAAATACCAGTTCAAGCTGGGCACGACCTATCGTTTCGACGCAGGCTTCTTGCGTGGCTTGACTGTGGGAGCTGCCACACGTTGGCAAGGCAAGACTTCTGTGAGCAATAGCGCCGCCACTTTGTCGCAGAGGGGTTATGCGGTGCTGGACCTGATGGCGCGCTATCAAGTCGACAAGCACCTGTCGTTCAGCCTGAACGTGAACAATGCACTGGACAAGAAGTACATGGCCGGGCTCACCAACTTTACGGCGGCAGGCTTGTTCTATACCTGGGGTGCTCCGCGCAGCGTCAATGTAGGGATGCGTTATGACTTTTGAACTCCGGGATTCATAGTCTTTCAGAGGGTGGCCGAGCCAGCTTCGAGGGCAGATTTGAGGCCAAGGTGAAGCCGGGCCTGGCTGCATATCTGGACCGGACTTCGGGTCGGTGCTGTTCTTCATCCGCGTCAACGGAACGCCCAGCCGTTGCCCGCAAGGCGTCACGCGCTGGAGGCAGCGCAAACGGCCACGGATGCTGATCGCCACTATCTGATGCGAGCAGGCAGCAGATAGTGGAAGCAGGGCCTGATCGCCGTAGCCCGCCCAGCCTTTGTATGTGCGCTCGACACGGGGTCTTGGTTGCAGGCCGGCGTCGGGCTGGAAGAGATCCAATAGGCGCCAATAGGTCGAGCGCATTGGATGCAAGCTTGAGGACAAGGATTACCAAGTGCATTTACCTGATGTATTTCATCGAACGGCTCTGTGTCTGTTAAGCAGTAGCGTCCTATGGTGTTCGGCAAAGGCCCAAGCGGAGTATCTCTGGGTGCAGCCCGAAGGGGCGGAGGTCCGAGCCTACGTGGGAGAGCTGCACCGCCCTTTGGAAAAGTTGCCTGCCTTGCTGGAGCCCAAGGCCATGCAGGCTGATGGCAAGGCGCTGCCAGTGCAGGCTGCGATCAACCATATCGTTGTTCCCAAACCCGTCAGCGATCTGCGCTTCACTGCTACCGGGTTCGATGATGGCGTTCTTACCTACTATCAAGCCCGCTACGGTCGCCAGGGCACTCAGGCCCTGAACGACCTGGAACTTGTTCCGATCCACCCTGATGGAAACACCTTTCGATTGATGTTCAAGGGACGGCCCGTCGCCGCCAGTCAGGTGAATGTCGAAACGGGGGAGGGGTGGCGGCGTTCACTGGCTCCGTCAAAGGACGGTACGGTGAGCTTTACGCCGTCCTTCCCTGGCCTGTATGTGCTTGAGGTATCGGCTCGCGTCAATGATGCAGTGGTGACTGTGGGTGGCAAAAAATATCACGATGTGCGCTATACGGCGACGCTCAGCTTTACCGTCCCTCAGCCAGAGGGGCGGTGATTTGTCCAGCGGTGGAGACGTATCTCTATCGAACCTGCCAAGGAGCGTAGGCCAGTCATCGCAAATGCTGAGGCGAAAGACGGCGTCTGCTGTGAAGCGTCTATTGCACCAAGTCAATACATGCAAACAGCGTTCACCCAGAATTGGTGCGACTTCCGTGACGGCCTGCGGGTGTGGCGCAGCACATAGCTGCGGCACTGTGGTACAAAAATGCCCGGCGGTGAGCCGGGCATTTCAGGGGGCAAAATTTACTTGGCTGCCGTCTTCACAAACACCGGATTCGAATAGAACCACAGGTCGCCGTAGTTGCGTGCATTGATCTTGTTGAAGCGCGCCACATGGTCGGTGCCGTCATCGGTCTTCAGATCGGGCAATGGTTCGCCATTCGCTGTCTCTCCGGCCACATCGGTGCCCAGGTTGGTGCCGCGCAGACGGAAATACTGGTCGCCGGTGGCTTTCACCGTGGTAGTTACGGTGTAGTAGCCATCGGAGTCGAGCTTCCAGTCCGCACGGGTAAAGCGCTTGAGCACGCGGGTCGATGAGTTGGTGGCTTCATCGTAGCCCGGGGTGCCCGGGGTCTTGCGACCGGTGACATTGCCCGCAATCAGGTCGATATGGTCCACCACGGGCTTGACGTTGGCATACAGCCCGCTGCCCAGCTGGTATTCGAAATTGTTGCGATCAGGGCTCTTGAAGCGGATGGTGATGCTCAGGTCTTCGCCGCTTTGTGCCGCCACTTCAGAGCCCATCTCGCCCGTGACTTTGGCGCTTTTCACCTTGAAGTCCAGCTCGTTGATCAGATCGCCGTACACGGCAAACAGCTTGCCGGTGCGCAGCGTGGCCAGCAGCGATTGTGGGTCCTTGATATCGCCCCACAGGTAGTTCTTGGCATATTCGCCCGGCGCGTAGCCGCTGCTGTATTTGCCTTGCGACATGGTGAAGTGGTAGTCGGAGTCGGCCACGTTCCAGATGCGGCGCCCTTCGGAAAGCAGCGCATCCCAGGTCCCCCCGAGCTTGGCCACCATATAGTCCACGCCGCCATAGGTGCGTGAAGGCAGGTTGGCTTCGATGTAGTCGCTGGTGTAGCCTCCGCGGTCCGGCTCCATCTGGTTGCCCACCATGCCTTCGAGGGTGAAGACAATATCGGGTGCCAGATCATTCATCTCACGCAGTTGGGCAATCGTGTATTTGCCAGGGTTGCGCGATGGGTGGTTGATCTGCAGATAGCTTGTACTGGGGTAGTTCTGCTTGAGCCAGGCAATGGCGGCCATGGCTTCGGCATGGGTGTTGTAGCCGGTGCCGGCCTTGGGACCCCAGGCCGCCACATCTTCTGCCTTGAATAGTGCCGCGTCGCGGTTGGTGAACAGATACTCGAACTGGCTGGCGGCCTTGAGCGCACCGGCCGACATGGGCTTGTCGGTCAATATGCCGACGTTGCCATGGTCGTGCGAAGGCATATCCCATTCAAAGGACGAGAAGATCACCTTGTCGGCGTACTTGCCCTGGGCCTGGAGTTCCTTGATGCGCGGCACCTGGAATTTGGCCATGGCTTCCGACATCGGAATCTGCGGATTCAGACGGTTGCCGTCATTGTCCCAACTGGTCAGGCGCAGATGATCCGACAACGTAGCCCAGTCCAGACCAAAGCGGTCAAAAGCGGAGGCCAGCACTTTGTCCAAGGTGTTTACCTGCTGCGCATCGTCGGACTGCATGGTGTGCACATGCAGGTCACCCGTGGTCCAGCGGCCTTGTACGACCGGTGGCTGGGGTGTGGTGGGGGGGGGATCAGAATCGTCGGAACCTCCGCATGCCACCAGCACGGCAGTGCTGAGGAAGAGTGTGGCAGCGGCATAGGCAACGCGCTTGGGGGCGAAGCCGGGGGATGCAGTTTTCATGACAGCGAATACAAGGAGGCAAGGCTTTGCAGCCTATCCACATGGCGTGTGGATTGGTGAAAACCCGCAGTCTCTGCCTGTGTCGTGACAACGCAATGACAGGGGAGGATCGGAATGCTTCATCCGATCATCGATAGCTTTCGACTCATTGCAGACGTTCGTTAAGTCGACGGATCTGGTGTCAGGTCATTTCTCGGCTGATAAGAGCTTCAGCCCAACAATGCCAGCCAGGATCAGTGAAAAGCAGACAATCCGTCCAAGGCTTCGATCTTCATCCAACATCAGCACGCCGTAGATGGCCGTGCCAACGGCCCCAATGCCAACCCACACAGCGTATGCCGTGCCAACAGGAATGGTTCTGGTTGCCAGGGAGAGCAGATACATGCTCATCACAATGAATGCGGCGCAAAAAGCGCTGGGCCCAAGCTTCGTAAATCCATCTGTCCTTGGCATAGCTGCCGCATAGAAGATTTCACATAAACCAGCCAAAACCAGATAGATCCAACCCAACATGCGCTCCTAAAGCACACAACTCTACACAACAAGTTCTGGCTGGCTTTATGCGAATGTCCTGAATCACCGGATAAACAGATCCGAATCCCTAAATCAGCTTTGGCGCCGCCTGTTCACTGAAAACACCACCGGGTTAACCTTCAGCAAGGGAAAAAAATTCGTTCAGCAACCACGTCCAGGAGTTGATCCTCAACATCGGGTTCAGGAATTGGGCCCACTGCTTGCCCAGCGATAACGATGGCAGATCGTCCCCCAAAAGCCTGCCTCCGGCCGAGAGCCACCAGTGATCCAAGGTGGCTCCCGGCCTGGGCTGGAGCAGTCAAGCTGTGTCAGCGATGAAGTACCAGATTGAAGCCTTCTCGCAACGATGGCTCAACAAAGTGCTTTGTGATCTCCTCAAACTGCTCGTCCGTTGTCTGGAACGGGTGATCGCCCGATAAATTCCTGAGACGCAAACGCTGTTTGCATTCTTCGTCCGGCACATCGAGGAAGTGCAAGCAATGCGACGCTCCCGCTTTTTCAAAAATGCTGCGGCCCCATGCTCTTGCATTGAGGGTGTTGGAAGGGAAGTCCAGCACCACGGAGGTTCCTGACTGCAGAAGAGCAACGATGTGCGACTCCATTGCTGCTCTCAATCGGCCCGAGAGCCTTATGTAGTCTGAGATGGAGCGAAGTTCATCGGGATAAAGCCGTGCCAGCAAGACATCCTCGCTGAGGATCACCGTCTGCGGACGGGATGCGAGCTGTTTGGCAAGCGTGGATTTTCCAGCAGCAATCTTTCCGCAGACGAGGTGCAGCGAGCCCGTCCTGGACTGCTTGGCAGACGCGTTTTCGGCAGGTGTGACGTCCATTCTTTCCATCTCCTTGACAGTGCCCCGGAGACGGAAAACCCACCTCCAGGGTGGGTTGCATGGCTATATGGTCGCGAGCTATCCCACCTTCAATCTGAAGATGCCAATAATTCGCTGGGTAACGCAGTAAGCCATTCATGGATGCTAGCAGATTGGACATGCGTTGCTCTTGCAGCAGCTGCTCTTGATCAACTTGAGCGCCTGGCATGCGGGCTGCCGCAAGCATTCGCTGCTCAACGCGAAAATGATCTAGCAGCTGACAAGCTTCGGTGGTGGTCAGGCCATGACGTTGATGCAGGGCCTCGTTGTGAAACAGGCAAGGAGGCAGGGGCACTGACAAGGCGGGCTCGCAGAGAGCAATTTGATTAGACGCTAGAATGAGAATAGTTCTCAATATCGAATAATGCCGCGTCATCGCGGTCTACCGTCTGTGACCGCATCTTCCTCTGCTCCTGCTGATCCCGTTCACGCGCTGTACGTTGAACATCATGGCTGGCTACAGCATTGGCTGCGGCGCAAGCTGGGCAATGCCTTCGAGGCATCAGACATTGCTCACGACACCTTTGTCAACGTCATCGTCTCCGGGATGGCGACGCGCATCGAGCAGCCACGGCCCTTCCTGGTCACAGTGGCCAAGAACCTGGTCATTCGTCACTACCGCCGTCGTGTGCTGGAGCAAGCCTATCTGGACGCTGTGGCGCTATTGGCGGAAGATCTGGTGCCGCCGCCAGAGGAGCGCTTGATCGCTCTTGAGTCGCTGCAGGCAGTCGATCAAGTATTGGATGCTCTGGCTCCAAAGGCGCGCGAAGCATTCTTGCTGGCTCATCTGGAAGGCTTGACTTACGCTGCCATTGCAGAGCGGCTCGGTGTCTCCATGACTTCGGTAAAACGCTATCTGATGCAGGCGCATCGTCAATGCTTTCTCCTGGCGCTTTCCTGATCCCTTGAGCACCGCTTCTGTTTCGTCATGACCAATCGCTCTACCTGCCGCCTGGCGGCCCCTGCACCGGGCACTGGTGTGCAACTGCGTGCCGGTGGTGCCCCCTTGGATGCTGCCGTTGCCGAAGCTGCCGCAGACTGGTTTACGCGTCTGCACGGCTGCACTGCTACGGCAGCAGAGAAAAAGAGCTGGCGTCAGTGGCATGACGCACATCCAGACCATGCCCGTGCATGGCTGCACTTGCAGTCCATTACCGGTGCATTGCAGGGTTTGAATGCGGACGGTGTGGGCTATCGAACCTTGCACACTGAGCCCACGTCCGCGTCACGCCGCCGTTTACTGGGTTTGTTCGTTGGCGTGGGCGCGGCTGCAGGCACGGGCTGGATGGTTACGCGCACGCCGCAATGGAGACAACTGGCGGCGGACTACCGCAGCGGTACTGGCGAACGCCAGCGTCACACATTGCCCGATGGCACCGAGCTGCTGCTGGGTACGCGCAGTGCGGTAGCACTGAACTTCGCACGCCCTGAGCGCCGCGTGCGTTTGCTCCAGGGCGAAGCCCTGTTTACCACAGGCCACCCACCTGGCGAGTTGGGCGAGTTGCCTTTTGTGGTTGAAACCGCCGAAGGACTTGTACGTGCCATAGGTACGCGTTTTACAGTACGGCAGAACAGCGGCATGACGCAGGTGGCGGTGTTCGAGGGCGCCGTGGAGATTCATCCCGTCGATGCTTCCCCGGGCAGCCCACCTTTGCGACTGGATGCAGGGCAGGTCGTCGTTTTTGAACGCACGCACGCGCATGATCCGGGCGCCGCCGGTGAGCGCGAGCTGGCCTGGAGCCAAGGGCAGTTGTGGGTGGACAACCAGCGCCTCGATGATTTTCTGGTCGAGCTGGGACGCTACCGCAGTGGCTGGCTACGCGTAGACCCTGCGGTGGCCGGGCTGCGCTTTTCGGGCGTCTTCCCTCTGGGGGCAGAAGGAGGCGTCGCCAATACCGATGCGGTTCTGGCAATGCTCCCGAGTTCATTGCCAGTGCAGGTGCGCTGGCGCTCACAGTGGTGGGTGAGAGTGGAGGCAGCCCAGGCCAGCGGTCAGTGAGCTAACGGTGGTATTGCTTCTTACCTATCTTGCCGCCTAGGACTTCGGTCGATTGAGTGCCTGGCTGGGCTGACCTGTTTCTTGACTTCTTCTGTTCCAGAGCCTAATCCAGAAGCGGCGTGCCGCGATAGCTTTCCAAGCGTCCGAAAAATATTTACTCGGGAGGTGACCCGATTTGAACTCTCAGGCTTCTTTATTTCCGAAAGCTTTCATTCATTGCCATCGGATTTCAAAGACTGTCCAACGTCATGCCCTTTCAAACTTTCCAGCGGCCTGCGCGCCGCCCCTTCGCTCCATCCATACTGGCTCATTCCGTGCACTGGGCTATGTGTGCAGGCGTCATCGCCACATTGCCGCTGGCCGTGACTACCGCTCATGCCCAAACCTCGCAGCAGCAAAGCTACGACGTCCCCGCCGGGCCGTTGGATGCGGCTTTGCGCAGCGCAGCCGGTCAAGCAGGCGTGGCACTGATCTTTACGCCGGAACAGACGGCAGGCCGAAGCAGCAGTGGGCTGCGCGGCAGCTACACCGTGGAGGGGGCTTTTGGAGCGCTGCTCAAAGGCACTGACTGGCAAGCCGTGCGCCAGAGCAATGGTGGCTGGGCGTTGCGCCGTGTGCCGCAGATAAGCCAGACCGCTGCCGGAGTAACTGCGGGGGAAACCGAGATGGCGGCGGTCACGGTGACTGCAGCTGCCGAGCGCCCGGTTGTGGCAGAGGGCGCATACACGCCTACAGGAGCTGTAGCCACGGCGACCCGCATGGGCATGACTCTGCGTGAAACGCCGCAATCTGTGAGTGTCGTTACGCGCCAGCTGATGGACGATATGGCGTTGACGGCCATGCCTGACGTGCTGGAGAAAACCCCTGGCATCACCGTGGGTCGCAACGACAGCGAGCGCTACACCTTTTATTCGCGTGGCTTCACCATCGAGAACTTCCAGTTCGACGGTGTGCCCAACACCATGGACTCGGCCAACCAGTACACCACCTCGCTGGCCGACAGCGCCATTTACGAGCGCGTCGAGGTTGTCAAAGGCGCCACCGGCCTGTTGACCGGGGCGGGCAACCCATCGGCTGTGGTCAATCTGGTGCGCAAAAAGCCAACGAAGGAGCTCGCCGCATCGGTGGAGGTGGGCGCAGGTTCATGGAACCGTTACCGCTCTACCGCCGATGTTTCCGGCCCGCTGAATGCGGCCGGGACGGTGCGCGGCCGTGTGGTGGTGGCCGGGCAGAACGCCGAATCCAATGTGGACTACTACAGCCGGGACACCCGCAACTTCTACGCCATCGTCGAGGCAGACCTCACGCCCAACACGCTGCTGAGCCTGGGCTTTGACTACATGCAGTCCAAGGCCGATGGCTCAACCTTCGGCCACTTGCCGTTGTTCTACAGCGATGGCACGCGCACCGATTTCAGCCGCTCGGTCAATCCGGCCGCGCGCTGGTCCTACTGGGACAACGACAGTCGTAACCTGTTTGGCAGTCTGAAGCATGATTTTGGTGGCGGCTGGGTGCTGGATGCATCGGCCAGCCACCTCACACAGTCGCGTGACGTGGTCTACGGTGCGGCCTATAACGGCACCGTGAATCGGGTGACGGGGGCGGGTATCCGCATGATCGCGGGCACCATTCCCACGCAGACTGACGTCAACACCTTCAACGCTGCATTGAACGGCAAGTTCCAGCTGCTGGGCCGTAGCCATGATGTGATGCTGGGCGCGGGCTATTCGCGTCAGCACCGGGCGGCCCAGTTATCGAACACGGTCTGGACGAACATCCCCAATTACTTTGCCTGGGATGGCAACATCGCTCAGCCCACGTTTACGCGCAGCTCGGATCGCGACATCGTGGTGCTGGAAAAGGGTTTGTCGGCAGCCACCCGCCTGCGGCCCACGGATGACCTGTCGGTGATTCTGGGTGCCCGCGCCAGCTGGTACGACATGCTGGACACCAACACGGCGCTGGCTACGGGCAAGACCAGCCTGAACAACGACCTGCAGGTGAACCGCAAGATCACGCCCTATGCAGGTCTGGTCTATGACCTGAACCCGCAGTGGTCCGTGTACGGCAGCGTGACCAATATCTTCAACCCGCAGACCTATTACAAGGACGCAAGCGGCAATCCCTTGTCGCCGCTGACCGGGTTGAGCAAGGAGGTGGGCGTGAAGGGCGAGCTGCTGGATGGCAAGCTCAACACCAGTGTGGCGCTGTTCCACATCAAGCAAAAGAATGCGGCGCAGTACCAGGGCGTGAACGGGGCCAGTGGTGAAGAGATCTACACCGCCATCGATGGCATCACCAGCCAGGGTCTGGAGGCCGAGCTGTCCGGCAGCCTCGCGCCGGGCTGGAACCTGTTCGGGGGATATGCCTACCGAACGTCCAAGGCGCCGGCACAGCCTGATGTGGTCACGCCAGCGGTGAATACCAATCAGCCCCGCCATCTGCTCAAGCTGGGCAGCACCTACCGCCTGCGCGGTGACTGGTCGCGCTGGACCGTGGGTGGCAATGTCACCTGGCAAACCGAAACCTATTACCAGCAACCCAGCGCACCTTACTGGCGTGCCACCCAGCCTTCATACGCCGTGGTGGGGCTGATGGCTCGTTATGAGATGGACAAGCACTGGTCAATGTCGATCAACGTGAACAATCTGTTCGACAAGACCTATATGCCGGGTCTGGGCTCTTACGGCACTGGCGTCTATGGCGATCCGCGCAATGTGCTGGTGACAGCGCGCTACCGGTTCTGAGGGCCGGGCGCGTAGCGCATCGACGATGCTGAACGCCGGCTGGCTGTTTGGCATCGTCATTTATCTTCGGCGTGTCCGTCGCTGCCATGCAGGCAAGGCCGCAAATGCTCGTGTATGGCCGAAAGCAACAACTGCACAGGAACCGCAGGAGACGTCCACCCTTGCCGCAGCCGGTGCTATCGCCGCTCAGGTCCCCTCGGGCAGGTTCCGTTGACCTTTAAACTGTCTGCATGAATCGACGAAGTTTGGTCTTATCGGCCTTGGTTGCAGGGTTTGCTCAAATCGCAGTGGCGGGTCAGCCATTTCAGGAAATGACTGAGTGGTCCCGGTTTTTCACGGAAGCCGATGCTCAAGGCAGCATGGTTGTACTCGATGCGCGAGCTCCATCCGAAACGGCTCTGGTCTACAACGTCTCGCGCGCCCATCGCCGGTACTCGCCGGCCTCTACCTTCAAGATCCCGCACAGCCTGTTCGCGCTTGATGCGGGGCTGTTGCGCGACGAGTTTCAGGTCATCCCCTGGGATGGCATGAAGCGTCCCACGCCCGCATGGAACATGGACCAGAATCTGCGCTCGGCGATGAGGAATTCCACCGTCTGGGTGTATGAGCGCTTTGCCAAGGAACTCGGCGATGTGCGCGAGACCGAGTACATGCGAAAGATTGGGTATGGCAATGCCACTGCCACGGGCGACCAGCCATTCTGGGTTGAGGGCGACCTTGCCATCTCATCCTTCGAGCAGATTGCTTTCCTGAAGCGGCTGTACCGCAATCAACTGCCTTTTCAGGTCGAACACCAACGACTTGTGAAGGATGTGATGATCAATGAAGCCGGCTCTGACTGGATACTGCGTGCAAAAACGGGGTGGACCGGCCAAATCGGATGGTGGGTGGGCTGGGTGGAGTGGCCCAGCGGCCCCGTCTTCTTTGCGTTGAACATGGATACTCCGAACAGGCTCGGTGACCTTGCCAAACGCCAGAGCATTGTCCGCAAGGTTCTGCGCTCCATCAACGCGTTGCCAACTGCGTCCTAGATGCCGGCCAAGGCTTGCAAATTGCCGTCAGGCTTGGCGCACCTGCGGTGCCTGCGATTACTGCCACGCTCTCAGGTTTCACGGAACCACTGGCGCGAACATGGAAGACCGACTTGCAAGCTCTGATCTCCCCATCCTGTTGAGGCGGCCTTCAAACCCGAGATGAGTCTCTGCGGCCAGGATTGAGCGGCAGCTCGCCTTGCTGCAAGCTATACCGCTTTTTCAATCACAACCACATCGTTGAATGCCAGGCTTCGTCCCTCAGCACTTTGCACTTGCATGCGGGCAATGGCTTGACCGCTGGCTGCCTCCACAAGCCTTGAATGATGTTCATTGTGGTGAAAGAGGTTGTCCTCGCCCCACTGGCGCAGCCCGACGACGATAGGAAACAGGGTCTGCCCTTTCACCGTGAGCATGTACTGCTGATAAGCCGTTCCGTCGGCTGCGGGTTGTGCCTCCAGGATTCCTGCCTCCACCAATGCCTTGAGTCTGCCGGCCAGGATATTGCGCGCCACTCCCAAATTTTTCTGGAAGTCGCTAAACCGGCTGATGCCGTCAAAGGCGTCTCGCACTATCAACAATGACCAGCGGTCACCAATCACATCAAGTGCCCGCGCCACCGGGCAAGTCGCGGTATCCATGCGTTTGCGTTCTGCCATCAGACCTGCTCCATCAAGTTCTCGTCTTTTCTGGTTGCATTTTAAAACCAACTTCATTATGCTCAATCTGGTTTTATATTGAAACCAAATTTGGCAATGTCTCAGAATTCTTCCCATGTTGCAGCGGTCATGCCACGAAAGCTCGTGGCTCTTTTTTCCTGTACCAGCGGTGCAAGCGTCGCCAATGTTTACTTTGCGCAGCCGTTGCTCGACCGATTGGCGGCGGACTTTGGTGTCTCGCTAGGCGCGATTGGTGGTGTGGTTACTGCCACGCAGGCCGGCTCAGTGCTTGCCTTGCTATTCCTCGTACCTTTGGGGGACCAGCTTGATCGCCGCCGGCTCGCACGATGGCAACTGGTAAGCCTGGTTCTTGCTCTTGTCTGGCTGGCGATGGTTCAGAGCGCCGTCGGCCTGATGGCGGGCATGCTGGTCGTGGGACTGCTCGGCACTGCAATGACACAGGGGATGATTGCCTACGCTGCAAGTGTTGCAGAGCCTCAGGAGCGAGGGCGGGTGGTGGGGGCCGCTCAGGCGGGTGTGGTCGTGGGGCTGTTGCTCGCCAGGGTCTGGTCCGGGGTGATTGCGGATCTGAGTAGTTGGCGTGGCGTGTATGCCGGCTCGGCGGTGCTCATGTGCATGCTTGCTGGGCTGATCTGGCGAAACTTGCCGCCTCAAATGGCGCCTGTTCAGCGTCTGTCGTATTTCGAACTTGTCGGCTCGATGCTCGCACTGCTGCGGACGAACCGGGTACTTCAGGTTCGAGGCATGCTGGCGCTGCTGATGTTCGCCGTGTTCAGCATCTTCTGGAGCGCGCTGGCTTTGCCACTGAGTGCCCCACCGTTGTCGCTGTCGCATTCGGCGATTGGCGCATTTGGGCTGATCGGCGCAGCAGGGGCCCTCATTGCCAGCCGAGCCGGCCGATGGGCCGATCGGGGCTGGAGCCACAGAGTCAGCGCGGCGGCCCTGGGCTTGCTATTGCTTGCGTGGATACCACTGAGTTTTCTGGAGGTATCGCTGTGGTGGCTGGCCGTCGGCATCCTGCTGCTCGACCTGGGCTGCCAGGCATTGCATGTCACCAACCAGGCCATGATTTTTGAAAGTTCGACACAGGCACATAGCCGGCTGGTCGCTTGCTACATGCTGTTCTACGCAATGGGCAGTGGGGCCGGTGCCCTGGCTTCCACCGCGGTCTATGCGCGGGGTGGCTGGATTGGCGTCTGCATATTGGGCGCCTGCGTGAGTGTGCTCGCATTCATGGTCTGGGCAGCGAGCGTGCAACAAAGCGGCGCTCGCAATGTCTGCGCTCAATCATGAAGATGCCTGCGCATTCCTGGGCCGGCTTCACTACCGCGTGTTGTACGGCAAAAACAAAAAAGCCCGCTATGAAGCGGGCTGTCTTGTTTGCAAGCTCTGGTTTCGCTTGCGATATTTGGTAGGCGCGATTGGACTCGAACCAACGACCCCCACCATGTCAAGGTGGTGCTCTAACCAGCTGAGCTACGCGCCTGTCGTCGATGGGATGAATTCTAGCAGCGGAAAAATGGTGGTTTGGGCAAAGTCGCGACTTTTTTGCGTTCGAGCCCCATTTTTCTCATTCTGCTACCCGCTCAAGGCTTGGCTGGGGACTGCTGATTCGCTACTAAACTTTGATGTGTTTTCCATCCAATGAATCGGCAACCCCATGACAAAAGCACAAGCAGGCATTCTGGCGTCTCTTCCTGAGCAGGGACGCTATGTTTTTTTTACCCTGGCCGGTGCAGGTACGGATTTGCAGGGCAGCCTGAAGAAATTGCAGGCAAATGTTGACGGTCAGCAGGTGGTGGTGGGTCTGGGCCTGCAGGTGCTGCAGCAACTGGACAGGAAGCTGCCGCTGATGCGCGAGTTCCCCCCGCTGAAGGGCCCTGAGTTTGCAGCGCCCAGCACACCTTACGCGCTGTGCCTGTGGCTGCGTGGCGACCAGCGCGGTGAGCTGATCGCTTTGACGGCCAGGCTGGCGACCTTGTTGGCGGCGGCCTTCAAGCTTGATCATGTGGTGGATGCCTTCGTGCACCAGCGCTCGGATAACGGCCACGGCCGCGACCTGACGGGCTATGAAGACGGCACCGAGAACCCCGAGGAGGATGAAGCCGTGGCTGCCGGCATTGCTGCAGAGCAGGGGGCTGGGCTGGATGGCTGCAGCTACTGGGCCTTGCAGCAGTGGGAGCACGACTACTCAGCCTTTGAAAGCATGAGCACCACTCAGCAGGACCATGCCGTGGGTCGCCGTCGCAGCGACAACGAGGAGCTGGACGATGCTCCGGAGTCGGCCCATGTCAAGCGCACGGCGCAGGAGAGCTTTGAGCCTGAAGCCTTTGTGGTGCGCCGCTCCATGCCCTGGTGGAGCGTCAGTCCGCAGGGTAGCGATCGCAGTGGATTGATGTTCTCTGCCTTTGGTTGCAGCTTTGACGCGTTCGAGGCCCAGATGCGCCGCATGCTGGGCATGGATGACGGTATCAGCGACGGGCTGTTTCGTTTCTCCAGTCCGCTGACGGGCTGCTATTTCTGGTGCCCGCCTGTGTCTGGTGGCAAGCTGGATCTGACAGCGCTGGGTCTGCAGGCCTGAGTCAGGACGCGAGGGTAAAGAAAAACGGGCCAGATGGCCCGTTTTTTTGTGTATCACCCATAAGGGGGTGGAGGAGGGGGCACCTAGTTGGCCTTGCCTGCGCTGGCTGATGACTGGGTCGCAAACGTGATCTGCGACAGTCCTGCGTGGCGGGCCGCCTCCATGACGGTCACCACCGACTGGTGTGGGGAGTTGGCATCGGCGCTGATGATGACCACGCTATCACGGCCTGCCGTTGCTGCGCCGGAAAGAGCGGCGGCGACCGAGGAGACGCTACGGTCATCCACGCCCTGCTTGTTGACGGAATAACGCCCGTCGGCAGAGACGCCGACGATGATTTCCTTGGGCCGGTCGCGTTGCTGATCGGCGTCTGCCACGGGCAAGGTCAGTTGCAGCTCGGTGAACTTGCTGTAAGTGGTGGAGAGCATCAAAAAGATCAGCACCACCAGCAGTACGTCGATAAAGGCGATCAGATTGATCTCGGGCTCATCGCGGTGACGAGGACGGAAGTTCATGATGGATGCGTTCCGCTTCTTACTTGGCAGGCTTGAGGCGGCCCAGATGGCGTACGAACTGCTCGGATGCCAGTTCCATGCCCAGCAGATAGCCGTCCACCCGCGCGCGGAAGTAGCGCCAGAAGATCAGTGAGGGAATGGCCACCATCAGACCGAACGCCGTGTTGTAGAGCGCAATCGAGATGCCGTGAGCGAGCTGGGCGGGGTTGCCGGCGCCGGAGCTGGCACCGGGCTGGGAGCCGAAAATCTCGATCATGCCGATCACCGTGCCCAGCAGGCCCAGCAGCGGCGCAGCCGAGGCGATGGTAGCCAGGGCGCTCAAATACTTTTCCAGCTTGTGGGCTGCGGCGCGTCCTGCACCTTCCATGGCCGAGCGAAGCTCTTCCTCGCTGCTTTCGGGATGTGCCTGGCGGGTGCGCAGACCGGCGGCCAGCACCTCACCCAATACCGAGCTTTGCGCCAGTTGCTGGGTGGTTTCTGCACTGGGCAGGTTTTTGTTGGAGACCGAAATCGCTTCGTTGAGCAAATTGGCTGGCGCAACCTTGCTGGCTTTCAGCGAGGCAAAGCGCTCAAAAATCAGGGCCAGAGCCAGAATCGAGCAGGCAATCAAAGGCCAGATAGGCCATCCTGCGGCTTGTATGATCGACAGCAACGTTGCTCTCCCTCGTCGTTCTGAAATTGCAGCAGACGATTATCACCCACTGTCGTGCTGTTGCGAGCCGTTTTTGCGGACTCACACGTTGACTTGAGTCAGCGTAGCAAGATCGTCAGGTGAGGCTTGAACGATTGGAGCCTGTTCAGGCAGCAGGACACGCGGTGCTTGCGTTTCTTTGCGAATGCTTTCGCGTATATCACAGAAATCTGTGGATAACTTTGTGATCTAGTCGTCGTGCCGGCAAGCCGTTGGCGTTGCAGTGAAGGCTTGTTACGAGTTTGACAGCTGTGTGAATGGCAATAAATTGTTTTAAATCAATAAGATGGGTTTTGTTCTTAAGGTGATTTTTAGAGTCGTCCCAGATTTGTCGCCGACAAGGCTGGACGCCGACATCTGTGGAGAATCCGGCCCGCGTAAGACCTCGCTGACACCGCATGAATTCAATGTTTGAACGATCAAACCCAGCAGCCACGCAGCATGTATGGGAAGTTGGCGCGCTATGCCACGCCATTGGTGATGCCTTGCAGGCGCGCTTCAATCCGGTTGCGGTGCGTGGCGAACTCAGTGGCTTTTCGCGCGCCGCCAGCGGGCATTGCTATTTCAACCTCAAGGATGCGAGCGGGCAGATTCGCTGCGCCATGTTCCGCCGTGCGGCCGAGCAGGTCGGTTTCTCGCCACGTGATGGCGAGCTGGTCGAAGTCAGGGGGCGTCTAGGCGTCTACGAGCAGCGCGGTGATTTGCAACTGGTGGTGGAGAGCATGCAGCGAGCCGGGCAGGGGGCTCTGTTCGAGCAGTTTTTGCGCCTCAAGGCCCAGCTGGAGTCAGAGGGGCTGTTCGACCCTGCGCGCAAGAGGCCGCTGCCCCCCCTGCCGCGCGGCATCGGCTTGGTCACGTCCCTGGGCGCAGCCGCCTTGCACGATGTGGTGACGGCGCTGCGCCGTCGCGTGCCGCATATTCCGGTGGTGATCGTGCCTGCTCTGGTGCAAGGCGCACAGGCGCCACAGTCGCTGGTGCAGGCATTGTCAAAACTGTATCGGCTGGCGCAAGACGGGCAAGGCCCAAGCGGCAATTTGACTGCCGACTTCGCACGGCCGCCGGTGATTGATACCATCTTGCTGGTGCGCGGTGGCGGCTCGCTGGAAGACCTCTGGGCCTTCAACGATGAACAGCTGGCGCGCACCATTGTGCAAAGCCCGGTGCCGCTGATCAGTGGTGTGGGCCACGAGACTGATTTCACCATTGCCGATTTCTGCGCCGATCTGCGCGCGCCCACGCCCACGGCAGCGGCCGAGCTGGTGACCCAGCCGCGCGAGGCCTGGCTGGGGGCGTTGGGCCTGATGGGGGACCGTCTGGACAACGCCGTGCAACGGGTGATGGATCGCCAGGCCCAGCGCCTGGATATGGCGGCCCAGCGCCTGGGCCGGCCCAGCGAGCAGCTGACACGCAATCAGCTGCAGCTCAGCCGACAAGCGCAGCGTCTGCGTCATGCGATGCTACTCAAATTGCAGCATATATCGCAGAACCATCAAGCGCTTCAGGATAATTTGCCTAATATTCTTCGGCGCAGCCTGGAGCAGCAAAGGCACAAGCTCAATCACATCGATCTGCGCTTGCAGTTGCTGGACCCTCGCCTGGTGCTGCAGCGCGGCTATGCCTTGCTGACGGATGAGCGGGGCAGGCCTGTGACCCAGGTCGGACAGGCCGTGCCGGGAGCAGCGCTGAAGGCCCAGTTGTCGGATGGGGCGGTGGATGTGGTGGTCACTCAGCCGCGTCTGCTTTGAGGCTGGTCAGCCACAAGCTGGCTACAAAACACCTGCACGCGTACCGGGTTCTTCATCAGAACTCTTTTGCAATCGGGGCAGGCAATGTTGCAGGGTCCAGCGTTCATGCGCTGTAAGCCGTTAGCACATGCTTTTGCCTGCGTGCGCAATAGTCCTGATGAATGGCGCGCAGCCTCTCAGTTCTTTCTACAATGGTCCGGTTAGTGCAATACTTGACGTCTGCAGTACAGCAATGTGCTTGCCGCCCTGGCCGGCACAACGGTCACCGCTCAGGCGCCATGGCACTGGACGGCTCCCAAAAATTTCAACCACGAGGAAAACCATCATGGAACGCACCCTGCCCCCCCTGCCATACGCTATTGATGCACTGGCTCCGTTCGGTTACAGCCAGGAAACGCTGGAATTCCATCACGGCAAGCACCATAACGCCTATGTGGTGAACCTGAACAACCTGCAAAAGGGTACCGAGTTCGAAAACATGGATCTGGAAGAAGTCGTCAAGAAGTCTTCCGGCGGCATCTACAACAACGCTGCCCAGATCTGGAACCACACCTTCTTCTGGAACTGCATGACTCCCAACGGCGGTGCAGAACCTACAGGCGCTCTGGCCGATGCCATCAACAAGAAGTGGGGCTCCTACGCCGAGTTCAAGAAGGCTTTCGTGGCTTCCGCTGCTGGCAATTTCGGTTCCGGCTGGACCTGGCTGGTGAAGAAGGCCGACGGTTCCGTGGACATCGTCAACATGGGCGCTGCCGGCACCCCCTTGACCACCGCCGACAAGGCGCTGCTGACCGTGGACGTGTGGGAACACGCTTACTACATCGACTACCGCAACCTGCGTCCCAAGTTTGTCGAGACCTTCCTGGAAAAGCTGGTGAACTGGAAGTTCGCTGAAGCCAACTTCGCTTGATGCCGCACAGCTGCGGTCGCTGACTGCAGGCCATCTGCAATGATCAATGGGCCCACGATAGCAATATCGTGGGCCCATTATTTTTTGCGTTGGTATGCCGGGGGCGGCGATGAGGGGGGCCGGACGGGTCCCGGCCATGCCTCGCCGCCAATGCCCGCCGGCAGATCCCATCTGCACTGCCTGGCTTCATTCAAGCTCGTCAAGTGGGCCGTTCAGGAACTCCTCTCTGTCGGCGTCGATGGAATCGGCTGCCGCTTGCAGGTAGGCGCCGAAGTTGGGCGCAATCCACTGGATCTGGTCGGGGTCGTGTACGTAGGCGATGATCTGGCCACGCTGGCCTTCAGGACCGGGGTGTTGATCGACCAGCAGCACGATATCTCCGTAAAAGCTGGCAAATGGCTGCCAGCCGGCCTGCCACCAGCGCCCGCTAAGGCGCGGGTCCTGCGACGCAGGACCGGCCAGATCCCACATGCGTTGCGCCCGCTTTTCCATGCCAGCTGCCTGGGCTGTGGCCTGCGCTGGCGTGAGAAGGTCCAGCGCATCCACAAAGCCCGGCCGCTGGAACAAGGGCTGGGTGCGGTCGGAACTGCTGCCCGCCGTCAGACGCCAGAGGGCGGCGAGGTCGGGATCCAGCGGCCCTAGCTCTGCCGCCAGAGCGGTCAGTTCCTGTTCGCTGGCAGGAGGCATCGGATCGAAGGGCAACTGGAATGCGGCATACACGGCCCGCAAATGCGCAAGATACTGATCAGGTCTCATGGTAATGGGAGCGCCTTCATCGGAGGTGGACGGATTGGAGCAAGGGGTGTTGGGATTCGGAGATTGGAGGGTGGAAATTCCAGCGCAAGTAATGTTTGCAGGAAGCTGCGACCGATCAGGACTTGGAATACTTCGAGATGGAAGGTCTTCAAGAGAGTACGCCAGTCTTTGGGGATTGCTGTGCCGAAAGGGCCGGTGCGGGTGATTCCGATTGTTATTGGCGAGGCTTTGCAGCCATTTTTGGTGGCAGCAGTTGCGCATTGATCGGCTTTTCGTGAGCCGGTCGCTTTGACGCGGGACGTGACAGGCTGCTCCCGTTGCTGAAATCAGGAGGGCCGGGCGTGCACGCAGGCTCGTCACTGCGTGCAAGAGCGCCCGGCTTGCAATCATTAAATGAGGCGCGGCGTCATTGGTAGAAACTGGACGGCGGCGTCTTGAAGTGGCGCCTGAACATGGCAGCAAACGCGCTCGGGCTGGAGTAGCCGCAGTCCAGGGCCACATCGATGAGCTTGTCGCCCTCGGCGATTCGGCGCAAGGCATGCAGCAAGCGCGCCTGTTCGCGCCACTGCGCGAAAGTCATACCGGTTTCCTTGGCAAAAAGCCGGTGCAATGTTCGCTCGGCCACGCCTATGGATTGCGCCCAGTCGGCGGCACTGGATGTATCCGAGGGGCGTTTGGACAAGGCATCGCATATCGAGCGTATCCGCGTGTCGACCGGCATGGGCAGGTGCAGCGGTATGGTGCTGGAGACTCGAAGTTCGCAGACCAGCAAGTCCAACAGCAAGGCTTCGCGGCCTTCGACTTGCGCGGTTGGCGCAATTCTGACGGCTTCGACCAGCAGTTCGCGCAATAACGGCGATACGTTGATGACGCAACTTTCGGCGGGCAGATTCGCAATCTTTGTCTCGTCGATGTACGCGGTGCGCATCAGCACATCACCGGACATGGTCACATTGTGTCGCAGCCCAGCGAGCATCCACAGAGCACGGTTGGGCGGAACCACCCAGGAGCCGATGTCCGAGTGCACCACCATCACACCATCGGTGGCGTAGAGCAACTGCCCCCTCGGGTGTGAGTGCCATCCGGTAGAGCTTCCCGTCGGCCAGGCGTTCTCCATGACAACCAAAGGGCGCGGCAGGTTGTCGAAGTGCTTGTGCTTGTCTGATGGATGGGCGTGCATGGCAGAAACTCTACAGAAGTTGGCAGATCAGCGTGCGACTGCCGTGCAGCTTCTCGGTAC
The DNA here is from genome assembly GCF_011752915.1 of Comamonas sp. Tr-654. Classification (NCBI taxonomy): domain Bacteria; kingdom Pseudomonadati; phylum Pseudomonadota; class Betaproteobacteria; order Burkholderiales; family Comamonadaceae; genus Comamonas; species Comamonas sp. Tr-654. The sequence continues at coordinate 706,084 of NZ_VWWQ01000001.1, read as the reverse complement.
GCTCCAGTGCTGGCTGTGACCTTGATCATCCTCAAGGCCTAGATGCCCGAATCCATTTTGTCCATTGGGCCTGTCGAACTTCTCGTTCGCAGGCTTCTGCTCTACAAGCCTTTCCATGTCTGCGAAATCTACAACGCTCGACGCGCCGACCGTGTCATCTTCTGGATCAGTGGCGGAGCAAAAGCCACACGGCTTTTTGCTGCCCATTGTCGGAGGTGCGGCCTTTGCCCACCTGCTCAACGACCTGATCCAGGCCATGCTGCCGTCGATCTATCCTCTGCTCAAGTCGAATTTCTCGCTCAGCTTCGGGCAGATCGGCATCATTGCCCTTGTTTATCAGGTCACAGCCTCCCTGCTGCAACCCTGGATCGGGATGTACACCGACAAGCATCCCAAGCCCTACCTGCTGCCTTCTGGCATGGTGATGACCTTGATTGGCATTGCACTGATCGCCACGGCAAATTCCTTTCCCATGCTGCTGATTGCCTCGGCCGTCATCGGCGTGGGCTCTGCCACTTTCCACCCCGAAGCATCGCGCATAGCGCGTCTGGCGTCGGGTGGCCGCTTCGGCACGGCGCAGTCCACCTTCCAGGTCGGTGGCAATACCGGAAGCGCCATCGGACCGCTTCTCACGGCCGCCATCGTCATACCGCTCGGTCAGGGCGGAGTAGCCTGGTTCATGCTCGTGGCGCTGGTCGCCATCTTTGTGCTGTATCGCCTTACGGTGTGGGTGCAGCACCATGGCCAGGCCAAGGCCAAGAGTCTGGCCAGAAGCCATGGAGCCGGCCTCAGCCGGGCCCATGTGATCCAAGCCGTGATCGTCATCTGTATTCTGATGTTTGCGAAATTTGTCTACATCGCATCGTTCACGAATTACTTCACCTTCTACTTGATCGAGCGCTTCGACCTCAGCGTGCAGCAAAGCCAGATGTTTCTTTTCATGTTCCTTGCTGCCGTCGCCGCTGGCACGTTCGCCGGCGGCCCGGTGGGTGATCGCATAGGGCGTAAGGCCGTCATCTGGATTTCCTTTCTCGGCGTTGCTCCGTTCGCCCTCGCGCTTCCCTACGCAAACCTGTTCTGGACGGCTGTACTGGCCATCACCGTGGGCCTGGTGATGTCATCGGCATTCGCTGCACTCGTTGTCTACGCGCAGGAGGCTGTTCCCGGCCGCGTGGGACTGGTATCTGGCCTGATGTTTGGTCTGATGTTCGGCATTGGCGGCATCGGCGCCGCCGGCCTTGGCGAACTGGCAGATATAAAGGGCATCGTCTGGGTTTACGGGGTCACATCGTTCCTGCCTTTGCTGGGGCTGGCCACTGCCTTTCTCCCCAGCACGCACCACAAGGCGTGATCTTCAGGCCTGTGACGATCGCTTCCGGGCCATGCCCTGCAAAGGCGGGTGGCTTCAAGATGCCCGCAATGCAAGTTCGTTGATGGACTTCTGCTTCGCGCAGGCAGAGTCAAGGTCTGCTGGGGGGCGATCCGGCCAGAAGCCGTCGGTCACAAACGTCAGCCTTTGTGCACAGGAGCGGCGGTACCATCGAGCCGAAAGCCGTCACAACCTTCCCGGCGAACCAGCCAATCAAGTCCAGGGCCAGCCTGCTTGGGCATTGGTCTGGTTGCTGTTAGCCACGGACAATGTTGAATGCTCAGGCCCGGCTCCTATTGCCCGAGCCTTAGCTGCGAGCCCAAAGGGTCCATGTTGCAAGCAATGCAGCGATGGATTGGCGGGCATTCTGTAGTGGTGCTGTTTAAGCACCGACGGGCCAACTTGGCAGGAGTGAAAACATGTCATATATCGATGGTTTCGTGATCGCAGTCCCCACCGCCAACAAGGAAAAATTCGTCGAGCACGCACGCAAGCTCGATCCGATATTCATCGAACTGGGTGCAATCCGCGTGATTGAGGGGTGGGGCGATGACGTCCCCGATGGCAAGGTCACGGATTTCCGGCGCTCGGTCCTGGCTACGGCCGAAGAGACGGTGGCTTTCTCCTGGGTTGAATGGCCGGACAAGGCCACGCGCGACGCCGCCATGAAGAAGATGATGGAAGACCCGCGCATGGACCCGTCAGCTCCCGGCAATCCGCCCATGCCCTTCGACGGCAAGCGCATGATCTTCGGTGGCTTTGAGCAGGTCGTCGAAGTGAAGGCATGAACCCTGCGCCGTGCCACTGATTGCGGCTTGCTGACTGGCTCGCCAACGGACTCACTTCATATGTGGCTGCGGCATCGGCTTGCGCCAATTCCTGGCGCAAGTGCAGCCGGGAATGTGCAACGCCCGACCCGGAACAAGGTCGGGCGTCTTTTCATGGCGATAGCACACGAGGCTGGGCAGTGGCCCTATACGGCCCAGGTCAGCTGCGGAGCTTGTGGCTGATGAATAGCTTGAGCCGTCTGTAGCCCAGCACGATGCCTGTGAGTGCCAGCGCAAACGCACCCAGGCTGAGCAAGACCAGCATGACATCTCGCGGCCAGGCGCTGCGCAGCATCCACGGCAAGTCCCAGCTGTGCAGGAAATTGAACAACCACCGGCCTGTACGCTGGCTACGGTCCAGGCTCAGCACCACATCACCGGAGTATGGGCTGATGTAGACAATGGTGTTGCCCGGATCTTCGAACTGCACCCTGAGTACGGGTAGCTCGCGAGCCGCTGCAGCATACATGGAGGCCTCGCCCCGGCGGTAGTAGTAGGCGTCGTATTCGTTCAACCAGGCGGTGGAGCGTATGGCAAAGGGCAGCAGCCTCTGCGCTGCCTGCTCCAGCAGAGACTGCTCAAGTCCGCGCTCGACCCTGGGGGGCGCAACATCTGCGGGCAGCACGCGGGTGTCACCCGCTGCGTCAAAGGCCAGCAGATAGGGCTGCCCGTTCAGCCATTTCCATTCGACCTCGCGCGTGTCAAAGCCCTGGGCATCGAGCAGTGACAGTGCCTGGTGCGTGGAGAGTCCAAAGTTCGTGGCACCAGTGACCGCATGCTGGTAGGCGCGCAGGTCGGGACGGGTTCCCTGCGGGCTGAAGAGTCCCAGTGGATTCATGGACATCAGGCCGCTGAAAATCCAGCAGGTCATCACTGCCCCGAATACGAGGCCCGTGATGTGGTGCCAGCGCATCTGGAACTCCCGATAAGGAGTCTTGGAGCCAGATTTGTAGCGACCACTGAAGCGCCACCGCCAGATGCCCACGAAGGTGCCGGTGATGGCAGATAAGGTTCCCAAAGCGGAAAGGCCTATGACCAGCCAGCTCCATACGGGATCTCTGGAGCCGTCGCGAAACATGTATACCCAGTGGAGCCAAGCCCCCACGTAGTTCCAGTAGCGTTGACGGCGCGGCACATCCATGACTACCTCACCGGTGCTTGAGGAGATGTACAGCAGGCTTGATGCGGAATCATCCATCTGGACCTTGATGAGAGGCCTATGGGGATTCAGCAGGGCTGAGTGCGTCCAGCGATCGTCCTGGGTTCGACCTTGCAGAACACCATTCGCACCAGACGCGAATGCTCGGGCGCTACGCAGCGCTGTTGCGTCATCGGGTGGCGGAGCAACAGCTCCCGTGCCGGCATCAACGACTCGCAGCGTGCCGTCAGCCTGCTTGAGCCGGTAGCTGGGGCGGTCTGCAATCGTGGTGAGGCTGATCTGCTGCACCTTATCCGGAGATGGGCTGTGCTTGAGCGCTGCCTCAACCGGCAGGCAGCACTGATCAGTGCTCAGAGAGGGCAGTGCGCGCAGGTGCTCGGACGGCAGCAGCTTGGGGTAGCCGATAAACAGCATGACCACTCCGCTGAAGACCCATAGGGCCATCAGCACACAGGCAGCCACCGCTGTCCATCGATGCACCAGGAACACCAAGCGTTTGGCATGGGCGGTAGTCCACATCAGCGGCCCGATCAGAAACGATGGTTCAAGGTCAGCTCGACACGTCGTCCTTCCCCGACAAACCACTGGGTATTGGTGTAGTAGGAAGTCGTGAAGTAGTGCTTGTCGAAGAGGTTGAACCCGCGCAATGTGAGCGTGGTGGCCTTGGTTGCCTTCCATTGCAGCGCCAGGTCGGCAGTGGTGTATGCCGGCAGCTTCAAGGTGTTTGCGTTATCAGCATAGCGCTTGCCCACATGGCGCAGACCGCCGGAAAGCGTCCACTCAGGCACGAGCTTCCAGCTGACCCAGACATTGGCAACACGTTCCGGCACGTCCGTCGGCACATTGCCGTTACGAGAGACCGTAATGCCGCCCGCAGACTCGCTGAAATCGTCATAGCGAGCCTTGAGCAAGGCAATGTTGGCATCGATCTGCACCGTCTTGCCAAGCGGCATCGATAGCGTGCCTTCAATTCCTCTGGACGAGCGCTCGCCGACCTGCACGCGCAATGCAGGATTGGCGGGATCTCGTGTCAGCAGATTGTTCTTGGTGATGGAATATGCGGCAAGCGTCCAGTCTCCCTTGCCCTCCCAGAACGATTGCTTGACGCCAATCTCGAACTGTTTGCCGGTCGATACATCGAAGGTGGAATTGGCCGCCGACAGCAGAAGCAGGCCGCTGACGGGATCTGCTGCCCTGGAGGCTTGCGCATAGAGTGACAGATCGGGGTTCAGCTTGTAGACGGTGCCAAGGCGCCATCCGGTATTGGAATAGCTTCGCTTGAAGGCTTGATTGCCGACGACCAGATCCTGGCGCGAGAGGTCTGTGTGGTCGAAGCGCGTGCCCGCCACGACGGACCAGCGATCGGTCAGTTCCAGCCTGTCCTCCGCGAACAGCGCATATTGCTCGGCCTTGTTCCGGTAGCGAGGAATGAAAGGGACGGAACTTTGGTAGTTGCCGGGTACAGGGTTGTAGGGGTCCACGGAGCCCGAGCTGCCGGTGTAGGTGTTGTTGGTGTGCTGAAACGATGCCCGATTGACGTCGAACCCCAGGGAGAGCTGATTGGCGCGTCCGAACAGACTGCCGCTGAAGCTCACATCCGTCGTGTTGCCTGTCTGGGTCTGGTCGTGACCGATTTCCGTATTGTCGGAGCGATCGATCAGCCCCGTGGCCGTGTTGTATCGATAGGCTTCGGCGTTACGCCAATAGCGATCACTGCCGATGTGATAGAGCTTGCTGCGCACCACCACCTTGCTGCTGGGTGCCCATTGGGCGAGCAGCTCGGTCCAGCGGTCCTTGTACTGAATGCGGCTGTCCGCGACGTTGTAGTTGCGCTCTCGGATGGCTGGGTCCTGGACCCCATTGATTAGCGGCGTGCCGAAGTAGCGCATGGGCTTTTGCCGGCCCTGTGCATGCGACAGTTGCAGGTTGAGATCAGGCGTTACATCCCAGCGCAATGCGCCGGAGACTGTGCGGTTGCTGGAGTTCCCGTGGTCCACCCAGCCCTCTGATTGATCGCCGCTGACATCCAGGCGGTAGGACCACTGGTCGTTGATTGCGCCGCCGCTGCCAAAGGCCAACGCACGCTTGCCATTGGTTCCTGCGGTGGCCTGGATTTCGTTCTGAACAGGCCCGCGTGCCGGCTTTTTGGGGATCACGTTGACCACGCCGCCAATGGCACCGTCACCATAGATCACCGATGCCGGTCCACGCAGAACCTCAATACGCTCGATGGACCAGGTGTCGAAGGGAAAGCTCACCCCGACGCCGCCGTACTGACGCGTGCCGTCGTATAGACGCATGACCGAGGTGGTGTCCGTGAAACCTCTTGCCGAGAGAGAGCTGCCGCTATTGCCCGGATGTCCGAGGCTGGTGATGCCGGTAGATCGCGTGATGGCATCGACAAGTGCCGTGTCGCCGCGAGCCTCCAACTGCTCGCGCGTGGTGACCTCGACGCTGGCCGGTGTATCGCGTGCACTGAGGTCAAGCCGGCTGCCGGTGTTTACCGCACGCTCCAAGGAGGTGTTGCCCGAAGAGTGAACGGTGACCGTGTCCAAGGTGACATCGGCTTGTGCCCAACCCGCTGAAGATGCAGCGAGAAGAGGTGCGGCCAGTGATAGCCGGGCAACGGTCAGCGCCACATGCTGGCGTTGGAACGGTAGGGACGAGAAAGAGCGAGCGCTGCCATCAGGCATCGCACCGGAAGAGTAATAGGTCATTGAAAAACTGCGTGCAAGTGGAATCGGCCGGGCGGGGCTGAGCCCGACGGCGATAAGGTGCGGCCGTCTCAGTAGACGGGCACAGCTGACTTACACGAGTGCTGGAGGTCCTCGCGGGGGCAAAGCTGCCCCCACCAGCGCGGCAATGCGCGCTGAAACCACGGGATGCAGTGCCAGGCCGAGTGGCTGTGGCTGTACAAGATGCTGGGAGGAATAGGCCGGAGGTGCTGTGATGGTCAGGCACAGGGGGCAGTCCAGCGAATGATGTAGACCGGGTGTGGCTTGTCCGTCGTCATCCAGCATGATCACCTGCATGCTGCCGCTTGAGGTACAAACAACCTCGATGACTTTGGGATGCACGATGGGCGATGCGACTGTAATTCCCAAAGTCAGCATGAACCACGCCAAAACCAGGCGGGTCAGTGACAGTGAATTACGCAGCGCTTGCATGGTCGCGCATTATGAATGCCTTCGTGCGGGAACTGAACAAAGACCTGCGTTTACCGCGTTTGAGCAGAGTCGATTCACCCCAATCTCTATGCAATTGGCTCCAGCATTCCTGTGCAGGCTCGGCTCTCAACAGCCGGCGATAAAAAAATGCCAGTTCTCCGAACGGCTGGGTCTGCTTTAGTCTTGGCCGCTGCACGCAGTTTCTGGGTCGGCAGCCGCCCAAGCCTTTACGGGCAAAGACCATGGTTTCTGCGGTCAAGGATTTTTGCGATGGACGAGGCGCCAGGCGCAGGACATCAGCAGGCTGGTGTAGCCGGTATTTGACGAATTGATGGTGAGCGAGGGCATGAGCCTCAGCGATGCAGCTGAAATGATGCTGCCATCAGGCTGTCTGTGGTGACTGTCTCCATAAAGAAAAAGTGGCCACTAGGGCCACTTTTAAATCGCAAACTGCGAACGGTCTTGATCCTTGATCCAGTTCGGCGGCTTTCCTCGGCCGGTCCAGGTCTGGCCAGTCACTGGGTCGCGGTATTTGGGAGCCACGGCACCTGTCTCGCGCTTTTGCTTTTGCTTGGCGGGAGGAAAGACATCGTCCTGTGTCAGGCCGAAAGCCTCAATCAAGCCCTTGATTTTTTGCACTGCGTCCGAGACTTCAGTCTTTCGGGCCGCAGCAATCTGCTGCTCAAGAGCCTCGCGTTGCGCCAACAAATCCTTATAAGAATGTGTACTCATCTAAAAGAGGTCCTATGTAAAGTTATGAACCAGCACTAAAGGGATGCACCCATACATGAGATACGTCGTTTATGCAGTTGGTTCACTTTCAGTCGAAAGTGACCGCGTACATTGTGTCTTGGTTTGAGGCAGGTCAACTTCAAAAAACTCAGGCGCAACACAAAAAAACGATTCTCGTGGGTTGCGCTGATCTACGCTCAGGCATCTCGCCGGACTCATATTCCATCGCAAGCGATAGAACGCTTGGCTGAGTTCAGATAGCAGCAATCTTTGAAACGTGAGGAGTCAGGGTCTACCGTGACTCGTATATATGATCACTATATGAGTTCAACCTCCCGTTTTCTGATTGCTGTCGCCGCAGTTGGCGGCTTTGTCACCAGCTCGGCCCACGGTTCGGAAGCAAGTATTTCACCGCCATCTCGAATGCCAACGCCGAATTCCGATCTGCAGCCCCGATCCAATAACAAGGTCAAAGTCGTCGTCCGTGTTTTTGTCGAGGCAGATGGTCAGCAAACACAGGCAGAGGTGAGCGAGTCCAGCGGGAATCCCAACATCGACAAGGCTGCACTGGAGATGGTTGCAGGTTGGAAATTCGTACCAGGAAAGCGCGATGGCATTGCCCGTCCTATGTGGCACATCGTTCCACTTAATTTCCAGTTGAACTAATCAAAGCGTGACCTGTCAGCCATCGGCATTTATGCCGGACTTTCAGGCTCGGGTCAGACTGGGGCCGCGGGAAGGGATCGCTGAATGTCTGTGGGGAGGTGATCGTTCTGGCGTCGGGGGCTGGCGGTTGCAATGGCGGGCGCTCGAGTGAATTCCTGTTCTTAGCTGCAAAGCACCAACCTGCTGCAAGCCAAGCCTCAAGAAACGAATAGAGCGCCTTAATGAAGGGAGTCAGGTCATAGTCTCGGTGCCAACGTCGTAGAAAGACTGTGAAGCCCCAAGGCCAGGGCACTCACCACCAGCACATGGCGTGGGTGATCGCTCCGGTGATAAGTGAGAAAACAACACCTCTGGCCCAGAACGCTTGCCAATTTGTCAGCCTTGGTGCCGAGGCCTGTGCTACTTTGTGCCAAAGGTCGCGCCACGCAACTCTCTTTCGCAACCTTCATGGCGGCGATGGCCGCAGAATGACTGGAAGATGCGATATTTTTACATGGTCGAAAACACGGCGAAAAGGCCAGTTTCCCTATGAAAACAGCTGATGAAAGTTGATCTAAATCCCTGAGTCTTGTACAAGACTTAAAAAAACCGGCCCGGTTGCGCGTAGAATTTTGTATTGTGGGAACGCATTGCATCAAGAAAGTGTCGTCCCGCTGTGTCAGGCCCCATTGCGCAAGCCCGGGATGCAGGCCCAAGGCACCTTTCCCCCTTTTTTCACAACCTGAGACAAGAGATGAGTACGCAGCAACCCACCATCATCTACACATTGACTGACGAGGCTCCTCGCCTGGCTACCAGCGCATTCCTGCCCGTGATCCGTGCTTTCGCAGCACCGGCCGGCATCAATGTGGAAACCAGCGACATCTCGTTGGCAGGCCGTATCCTGGGCGAGTTCCCCGAGTTTCTGACGGAAGAACAACGCGTTCCCAACAATCTGGCCGATCTGGGCAAGCTGACACTGACTCCCGAAGCCAACATCATCAAGCTGCCCAATATCTCCGCTTCCGTGGGCCAACTGACTGCCGCCATCAAGGAGCTGCAGTTCAAGGGCTACAAGATCCCCAATCTGCCTGAGAACCCCACGACGGACGAAGAGAAAGACATCAAGGCGCGCTACAGCAAGTGCCTGGGCTCGGCCGTGAACCCCGTGCTGCGCGAAGGCAATTCCGACCGCCGCGCGCCTGCTGCGGTGAAGAACTACGCCAAGAAGCACCCCCACTCCATGGGTGAGTGGAAGCAGTGGTCGCAGACTCATGTCTCGCACATGAGCGAAGGCGACTTCTACCACGGCGAAAAGTCCATGACCCTGGACAAGGCCCGTGACGTGAAGATGGTGCTGGAGACCAATTCCGGCAAGAGCATCGTGCTCAAGGAAAAGGTCAAGCTGCAGGACGCAGAAGTGATCGACTCCATGTTCATGAGCAAGAAGGCCCTGTGCGCTTTCTACGAGAAGGAAATCGAGGACTGCAAGGAGTCCGGCATTTTGTTCTCGCTGCACGTGAAGGCCACGATGATGAAGGTGTCCCACCCCATCGTGTTCGGTCACTGCGTGAAGATTTTCTACAAGGAAGCCTTCGAGAAGCACGGCAAGCTGTTCGACGAACTGGGCGTGAACGTGAACAACGGCATGGCCAATCTGTACGAGAAGATCGAGACTCTGCCCGCTTCGCAGCGCGAAGAGATCATTCGTGATCTGCACAAGTGCCAGGAAAATCGGCCCCGTCTGGCCATGGTCGATTCCGCCAAGGGCATCACCAATTTCCACTCGCCCAATGATGTGATCGTTGATGCCTCCATGCCCGCCATGATCCGCGTGGGCGGCAAGATGTGGGCTGCCGACGGCAAGCCTTACGACTGCAAGGCTGTGATGCCTGAGTCCACCTTTGCCCGTATCTACCAGGAAGTGATCAACTTCTGCAAGTGGCACGGCAACTTCGACCCCAAGACCATGGGCACCGTGCCCAACGTGGGTCTGATGGCGCAAAAGGCCGAAGAGTACGGCTCGCACGACAAGACCTTCGAGATCGCTGAAGACGGCGTGGCCAACATCGTGGACATCGCCACCGGCGAAGTGCTGATGAGCCAGAACGTGGAAGAGGGCGATATCTGGCGCATGTGCCAGGTCAAGGATGCTCCCATCCGCGACTGGGTGAAGCTGGCCGTGACCCGCGCCCGCAACTCCGGCATGCCTGCCGTGTTCTGGCTGGACCCCTATCGTCCCCACGAAGCCGAGCTGATCAAGAAGGTGCAGACCTATCTGAAGGACTACGACACCAACGGTCTCGAAATCCACATCCTCTCGCAAGTGCGCGCCATGCGCTACACGCTGGAGCGCGTGGCCCGTGGTCTGGATACCATCTCGGTGACCGGCAACATTCTGCGTGACTACCTGACCGACCTGTTCCCTATCCTGGAACTGGGCACCTCGGCCAAGATGCTGTCCATCGTGCCTCTGATGGCCGGTGGCGGCATGTACGAAACCGGTGCCGGTGGCTCCGCTCCCAAGCATGTGCAGCAACTGGTGGAAGAAAACCACCTGCGCTGGGACTCGCTGGGTGAATTCCTGGCCCTGGCCGTCTCCTTTGAGGACCTGGGTATCAAGGAAAACAATGCCCGCGCCAAGCTGCTGGCCAAGACCCTGGACGAAGCCACAGGCAAGCTGCTGGACCTGAACAAGTCGCCTTCGCGCCGTACCGGCGAGCTGGACAACCGTGGTTCGCAGTTCTACATCGCTCAGTTCTGGGCTCAGGCGCTGGCCGCTCAGACCGAAGATGCAGAGCTGGCTGCCAAGTTCGCGCCTCTGGCCAAGAGCCTGGCCGAGAACGAAGCCAAGATCCTGGCCGAGTTCAAGGAAGTGCAAGGCAAGGCTGCCGATATCGGCGGCTACTACATGCCCGACGTGGTCAAGATGGACGCCATCATGCGCCCCAGCGCCACCTTCAACGCTGCCATCGCTGCCGCGTAAATCAAGTGTTTTCTGCAGTGCAGTCTCGGCTGCCTGCAGGCCTTGAAGCAAGCCGGTAACCAGAAAAGGTTGCCGGCTTTTTTGTGTCCATTTTTTTGATCGCTATATAAACAGAAGCTGCTGGCGCTTGATGGATGGGCGTTACATCTTGATTTGGACTGAATTCATGAAAGGCGAGTCATGCTGTTGTACCAATGCCCGTGCTGCGACCACTTCTCGCTCGATGACCGTGGCGAGTACAGCATCTGCAGCGTCTGCTTCTGGGAAGACGGCGGCTGGGATGTGGACTGCCCGGATGAATACTCCGGCCCCAACCTTATGACGCTGCGCGAAGGTCGGCGCAACTTTCAGCGATTTGGCGCCTGCGATTACCGCATGCTCAGGAGCGTGCTGCCGCCGGCGGCGCGCAGCCGCTATCGACATAGTCCGCGTGTTCTGCGCAGAGTGGCATCAATGGGCGTGGGGCAGTGACCGTCTGGCCTCGTCAACCCAGCGCAGGAATCGTATGCCTGGGTGCTGACGCAGCAGCGGATAGCGGTGGCGGTGGTAGCAGTCCCAGTAACTGGCGGCCTGCTGCTTGCAGTTCATCACAAATTCAGGGTTCTCGGCCGCAAATCGCCCGTAGCTGTTTGGCAAAAGTCTATGAGACTGGGCTGCCAGATGCTCAGCAATTTCCAGCACATACTCGCCAGCCGCGCGGACCACAAACGGCAGCACCCAGTTGCAGTCGTGCTCCAGTAACTGGAGCAGACAGGCTTCGCGCACACGGCCGTTGGCGTGACGGCTGCCCAGGCACAGAGCCAATTGCTGTGCAGCGTCACTGCTTTTTTGAATGCATTGCTGCAGCTCACGCTCGTCGTAGTACACGCGGTAGGGGGCATGCAGCAATTCGCCATTGATGCTTACCGTGAAGCCGGGGTAGGGCTCGAATGTCTGCGACCTGCCCAGTCTCTGCAGCAGCGCAGCGGCGGTATCGCTCAGTGCTTGCGGAAACCGCGGCTGGTAGAGCATGCAGGATGCGGGGCTCAGCGATTGAAGGGCGCACCGCCCAGCTTGGTCCCCGCCTTGATGCCGCGCTTGGTGAACCAGCCCTGGTTCATCTCCAGGACATAGCGCACGGGCTTGGCCGAGCAGTGGGAGTCTTCGCTCATGGGCTTCATGTCGGCAAGATTGACGATGGTGCCGTCATCGGCCACAAAGGCCGCCGTCAGCGGCAGGATGGTGTTGCGCATCCAGAAGCACTGCACGCCGGGCACTTCGAAGACAAAGAGCATGCCTTCCTGCTGCGGCATCTCTTTGCGGAACATCAGACCGATCTCGCGCTGCTGCGGCGTGATGGCCAGTTGGGTATCGATGCGGTACATGCCGGCCGTCAGATCGATGCGGCGCAGATTCATCTGTGGCTGGCCTTCGTCGCGGGCCATGGCGGGGCTGCCGAACAGGCCCAGCAGGGCAGTACAGGCCAGGGCCAGCAGCGGAGCGCGCCAGCCGGATTGTTGGGGGGTCTTGGTGGAGAGGGTCGTCATGAGCCTTGCTTGCCAAACAGGAAGTCGGAAGTCGCAAGCCTATAGCAATCCGGGCGGGTTGCGGTGCAAATCCGCGTCATGGGGATGCGGCCGTAGCCGGTCTGCAAAATGCAGGGCCTGTAGAACTTGCGGTCCGGCAGGCCCTGGGGCGAGTCAGATCCGGCGGTCAAAGCCATGGGCCTCGATGTCGCCGGGCTGTGCTCTCAGTGGGCGATCAGGCGGGCTTGTGCATCTTTTTGGTGCTGTGCTGCATATGATGCTTTTTGGCCGGCTTGGTCTTCATATGCTTGACGGTAGGCGCCGCTGCTGAAGCGGCAGGGGTGGCAGGCTGCGCCGGCGTGGCGGCTTGAGCAAAGGCGCCAGCAGCGAACGAACCAGCAATCAGGACAGCGAGTAGTTTTTTCATGGATGCCAATTTCCCAAAGATGCGGCAATGCCAGGTTTCAGGTTGAAGTGCGGAGCAGCCCATCTGCCCCCCACAACCTCTCAACGACAGGCCTGTGCCGCCGTTGACAGATTTTTATGCGGCATTTCTTTAAATTTGCTTGGAGCAAGGTGCCAAAATCGGGGGCAGGAAACAGCACCAAAAAGGTGCGCCACCGCGCAGTATTCAAGACTAGGAGATTCCACAGCATGAGCAAGTTCCAGCACATCCAGGTTCCGCCGCAGGGTGAGAAGATCAGCATCAATGCGGACAAGACACTGAATGTTCCGAATCAACCCATCATTCCGTTCATCGAGGGCGATGGTGTCGGCGTCGATGTGACGCCGGTGATGCGCAAGGTGGCTGACGCAGCCGTGTCCAAGGTCTATGGCGGCCAGCGCAAGATTGCCTGGATGGAGGTGTATGCGGGCGAGAAGGCCACGCGTATCTACGGCCCCGATGTCTGGCTGCCCGAGGAAACCGTGGCCGCCGTGCGCGACTATGCGGTGTCCATCAAGGGCCCGCTGACGACGCCCGTGGGCGGCGGCATCCGTTCGCTGAACGTGGCGCTGCGCCAGGAGCTGGACCTGTATGTCTGCCTGCGCCCGGTGCAGTACTTCAAGGGCGTGCCTTCGCCGCTCAAGGAGCCCGAGAAGACGAATATGGTGATCTTCCGCGAGAACTCGGAGGACATCTACGCAGGCATCGAATACGCGGCCGGCAGCGAGAAGGCGAAAAAGCTCATCGACTTCCTGGCCAAGGAAATGGGCGCCAACAAGATCCGCTTTCCCGAAACCTCGGGCATCGGCATCAAGCCCGTCTCGCGCGAGGGCACGGAGCGCCTGGTGCGCAAGGCCATCCAGTACGCCATCGACAACAACAAGCCCAGCGTGACCCTGGTTCACAAGGGCAACATCATGAAGTACACGGAAGGCGCTTTCCGTGACTGGGGCTACGCGCTGGCGCAGCGCGAGTTCGGTGCCGAGCTGATCGATGGCGGCCCCTGGTGCCGCATCAAGCACCCGAAGACGGGCAAGGACATCATTATCAAGGACTCGATCACCGACGCCTTTTTGCAGCAGATTCTGATGCGTCCGGCCGAATATTCGGTGGTGGCCACGCTCAACCTCAATGGCGACTACATCTCGGATGCGCTGGCCGCGCAGGTGGGCGGCATCGGCATTGCTCCCGGTGCCAATCTCTCGGAGAGCATTGCCTGTTTCGAGGCCACCCACGGCACGGCGCCGCGCTATGCGGGCAAGGATTATGTGAACCCCGGCTCCATGATTCTCTGCGCCGAGATGATGCTGCGTCACATGGGTTGGCGCGAGGCTGCGGACCTGATCGTCGAGTCGCTGGAAAAAGCCATCCAGAGCAAGCATGTGACCTATGACTTCGCCCGTCTGATGGACGGTGCGACCCAGGTGTCCTGCTCGGGCTTCGGGGATGTGGTGATCTCGATGATGGACTGAGCCGCGCTGCCTGCTTGGCAGCCTGCAAGGGCAGCCGGCACTGCGATCTCAGCGGCCGCACCGTCTCCACGGTGCGGTTTTTTTTTGCGCGCGCGAATTCGCGCTTGTAGTCCTGAGGCTGGCGTGCAAACCCTCGAAAGTATGTCGATGTGTATCGGCGTTAAGGCGTGCAATACACAAATGGCAATTAATTTCAGGTGAGGCTATGGCTCCTTCATCCAATGACGGGCGCTGGTACTGGCTTGTGGTGGGGCTGCTGATGCTGCTGATGGGTCTGTACATGACCATAGGCGGCGGCATTCTGCTCGGCAAGGGAGGTAGCTGGTACTTTGTGTTGATGGGGCTGGCGCTGCTGGTGTCGGCGGCATTGCTGCTGGCACGTCGCAGGGCCGGCGCCCATCTCTATGCGCTGGCCTTTGTGCTGACTCTGGTATGGGCCTGGTGGGATGCGGGCTGGGAGTTCTGGCCGCTGGTGTCGCGCCTGATGGTGTTTGCCGTGCTGGGCCTGCTCGTGGCCCTGGGCTACGCACAGCTTGAGGCGGGCAAGCTGGTCATGAACGACTATGGCCGCCTGGGCGCCGCAGTGTCGGTGGTGGTGCTGGGCCTGGGCATCGTCGCGACGGCCGTCAGCGCCTTCTCGCCCAAGGGGGTTATTGCCCCCGAGGTCACCGAGGTGCCTTCGGTCGGCTCCATGGAGATCAAGGCCTCGGACTGGACGGACTGGGGGCAGGGCCCTGCAGGCCAGCGCTTTGCAGCCGTCGAGCAGATCAGCCGCAACAACGTCGACAAGCTGGCCGTGGCCTGGACGGCCCGCACCGGCGATGTGCCCCAGAGCACGGGCTCGGGTGCCGAAGACCAGAACACGCCGCAACAGATCGGGGACCGCCTGTATGTCTGCACGGCCTACGGCAAGGTGCTGGCGCTGGATGTGGATACGGGCGAGGAGAAGTGGAAATTCGACCCCGAGGCCAAGTCGCCCAACTGGCAGCGCTGCCGGGGCCTGGGTTACTTCGATGGCAACGAGGCCGCGCTCAGGGCTTCGGGCGCGTCCGGCAGGTCCGGTGATGTCGCACCGGGCTGCCGGCGTCGGTTGTTTCTGCCCACCATCGATGCGCGCCTGATCGCGCTCGATCCCGATTCAGGCAAGCCATGTACCGACTTCGGGAAGGACGGTGTGCTGGATCTGACCCAGGGCATGGGCGAGGTCAAGGAGGGCTGGTATCAGCAGACCTCGGCACCGCTGGTGGCCGAGAACCTGGTGATCGTGGGCGGTCGCGTGGCCGACAATTTCTCGACCGACGAACCATCGGGCGTGGTGCGCGCTTTTGATGTGCACAGCGGCAAGCTGGTCTGGGCCTGGGACCCGGGCAATGCCGCCATCACCGGGCAGCCGCCGCAGGGGCAGACTTATACCCGCAACTCGCCCAATGTCTGGGGCGGCATGTCCTATGACGCCAGACTGGGCCTGGCCTATCTGGGTACGGGCAATGCGACGCCGGACTTCTATGCGGCCCAGCGTACGCCGGAGATGGAGAAGAACAGCTCCGCCATCGTGGCCATGGACATCAGGACCGGCAAGCCGCGCTGGCTCTACCAGACCGTGCACCACGATCTGTGGGACTTCGACATTCCGTCCCAGCCCGCTTTGGTCGATGTGACCAATGCCCAGGGCGGGGTGGACCCCGCGCTGCTGCAGGTGACCAAGCAGGGCATGATCTTCATGCTCAACCGCGAGACCGGCGAGCCTCTGGCAGAGGTGCAGGAGCTGCCCGTGCCACAAGGCCATGTGCCTGGCGAACGCTATGCGCCGACCCAGCCGCATTCCACGGGCATGCCCAATATCGGCAACCAGACCCTGAAGGAGTCGGATATGTGGGGCGCCACGCCTTTCGATCAGTTGCTGTGCCGCATTGCCTTCAAGGACATGAATCATCAGGGTGTGTTCACGCCGCCGGGCATGGGGCCGACGCTGCAGTTTCCGGGCTCGCTGGGCGGCATGAACTGGGGCAGTGTCTCCATAGACCCGATCACCCAGACCATGTTCGTCAACGATATGCGTCTGGGCCTGGCGAATTACATGATTGCACGCGCCGATATGAAGCCCGGCGCCAGCGGCATCGAGATGGGGGCCGTGCCCCAGGAGGGCACACCGTTTGGTGCCATGCGCCAGCGCTTTCTGTCGCCGCTAGGCATTCCCTGCCAGAAGCCGCCTTTCGGCACCATGACGGCCGTGGATCTGAAATCGCGCCAGATCAAATGGCAGGTGCCCGTGGGCACGGTGCGCGACACCGGTCCCCTGGGCATTCCCATGTGGCTGACCATTCCCATCGGCATGCCCACGCTGGGGCCTTCCATGGTCACCAAGTCGGGGCTGGTGTTCTTCGCGGGCACGCAGGACTTCTATCTGCGTGCCTTCGATAGCGCCAACGGCAAGGAGATCTGGCGCTCGCGCCTGCCCGTGGGCAGCCAGGGCGGGCCGATGAGCTATGTTTCTCCCAGAACCGGCAGGCAGTATGTGGTGATCACAGCCGGTGGCGCACGCCAGTCGTCCAAGCGCGGTGACTATGTGATCGCCTATGCCCTGCCGCAGTAGCGACAGGGTGTGGACTCGTTGGCAGAGGGATTAAAAAGGATAGCTTTTTGCGATTGATATATAAGGAATTCAGGTTGAATAATGTCTGAAATCTTTAAATAGTAAGCGCTATAAGCTATGAATAAGAGAGTATCTGCCGCGCAGGCTACGCTGCTCAGCGCGGTGGCAGCTCGCAGCCGTCAGGGCCGCAGCTGGGGTCGCCACTGGTGTCAGTGTCGCCGGCCTGTTGCTGATTAAGCTCGGCAATCTGCTCGGCCCAGGCGGCCAGTTGTTGCTTCCAGCCATCGACATCACCCAGCCATTCGCCGATCTCGATGCGCTGCACGGCGCGCTGGCCAGCCTGCTCGGGGTGGTCGAACTCCAGCGCCAGGGTGGGGAAGCCCTGGCCCTGCACCATGCCCAGCCATTCGCGGCTTTCGGCAATATGCTTTTGCGTGGCCGCGCCGCTTTGCTCGGCGTAGGCCGCGTCATAGGCTGCGCTGTCCAGACCGATGCCGGCAGCCAGTTCGCGCAGCACGGTGGGCTCGCTGATGCGGCGGCCCTCCACGTAATGGGCTTTCTGCTCGGCGGCCAGCATCTCCAGGCCCTTGCCGGCCAGCGCTTCGGCGGCCAGCAGGGCCGTGGTCGGGGGCTCGGAGTCCAGCGGCGCGCCAATGTCATTGAGCAGGCCGTTGAGATAGGCGTCGCCAAAAGGCTGGCCCGTCATTTCGGCAATGCGCTGGTCGCTGGGCATGACTTTGTCACGCCAGTCCGCGGTGATGGTGCGCGTGTGGGCGCCGGTCAGCATGCCGCCGGCATGCCATTGCACGGCGATGCCGGGCACTTCGCGCGCGGCCTTGACCAGCGGGGCGGCGGCATAGCACCAGCCGCACAGAGGGTCAAAAATATAGTGCAGCACCAGAGCGGGCAGCTGGGATGTGTTCATGGTTGGGCGACCTGCAAGGCCGGTAGATTTTGCAAACAAGCTTCAATGTAAGCGCTGCCGGGGCAGCCGCGCCGCGATTCGGGGGGATGACCTTGGCGCCGGTCTTGGCAAAATGGCTGCATTGTCCTCAGCTTCTTTGCCTGCCCATGCGCCTGAATGTCACGCCGCCGCCCCAGTCCTCGCCAGAGTCCGAGCCTTCCCCGCAATCCGTGGCACGGCGCAGCACCATGCTGTTTCTGCTGTTCTGGCTGGTGGTCATGGCCGCGATGTATCTGGCCATGCAGCATTTCCTCAAGCCGGCCCAGGCCAAGGTCCTGGCCGATGGCACGGTGCGCATAGAGCGCGGCATGGACGGGCACTTCCGCGCCAAGGGCTATGTCAACGATCAGCCAGTCACCTTTCTGGTCGATACCGGGGCCACCTCGGTCAGCGTGACCGATGCGCTGGCCGAGCGCGCCGGGCTGGAAGGCGGCGAGAAAGTGCGTTTTCGCACGGCCAACGGCGAACGTGACGGCCGCATCGTCACGGCCGACGAGGTGCGCATTGCCAGCCTGCGTGTGCGCGATGTGCGCGTGGGCACGGGCTATACCGGCGACGACAGCGAAGACGCCTTGCTGGGCCAGAACTTTCTGCGCTTCTTCGATGTGCAGATGAGCGGCGACGAAATGCTGCTGCGCCCGCGCAAGTGAGCAGTGCCAGAGCCTGATTCGGTCTCTGCCCAGGTGCGCCGGGTTTTGCTTGCCGGCGCTGAAGCAGGCCGCCACATCTGCGAAAATGCAGTACATAGGGAATGACCGCTGCGGGCAATCTTGCCGCAGCGGTTGTGCGTATCGAGGCTCGATCCACGCCCATGCTTCGTGGCCTGCCGGCTCCATCGTTGGATGAGGCTGCAGGTTTTTCATGTTGCCGAGCCTCAAGTCGAATCGCAGCCCATCGCGATTGCCGCTTCACGCCCGAGCACACGCCATTTGCCCGGCGGCCATGCATGCCGTCAGGCGCAGCCATGGATAGTCTGCCGTGTCCCACCGCCAGCCCGTTCGCGTTCCTGAACGCCACCAGTTCGATGCCCTGATCGATGCCCGCTCGCCCGCCGAGTTCGCGCTCGACCATATTCCGGGCTCCATCAATTGCCCCGTGCTGAGCAATGCCGAGCGCGCCGAGATCGGCACCATCTACAAGCAGGTCAGCCCCTTCGAGGCCAAGCGTCTGGGCGCTGCCTATGTGTCGGCCAATCTCGCACGCCATCTGCGTGAAACCTTTGCCGACAAGCCCGCCAACTGGAAGCCCCTGGTCTATTGCTGGCGCGGCGGCCTGCGCAGCGGCTCCATGGTGACCTGGCTGCGTCTGGTCGGCTGGGATGCCCAGCAGTTGGCCGGCGGCTACAAGGCGTTTCGCGGCCATGTGATCGCGCAGCTCGAAAGCCTGGTGCCGCAGCTGCAGATGCGGGTGCTGTGCGGTGCCACCGGCTCGGCCAAGACGCGCGTGCTGCATGCGCTGGCCCAGAGCGGCGAGCAAGTGCTGGACCTGGAGGGCTATGCCAGCCACAAGGGCTCCTTGCTAGGCGGTCTGCCTGGCATCGAACAGCCCAGCCAGAAGCGTTTCGAGACCCTGATTGCCGAGCAGCTGGAGACCTTCGATCTCTCCCGCCCCGTCTATGTGGAAGGCGAGAGCGCCAAGATCGGCCGTGTCGGCTTGCCGTTGGTGTTGGTGCAGCATCTGCACAAGGCTCCGGTCATCGAAGTGCGTGCAACGGCTGCCGCACGTCTGTCCTACCTGCTGCGCGACTATGCCTACCTGGGCGACGATCCCGAAATGCTGGCCACCAAGCTGGGCTGGCTCAAGGAGCTGCAGGGCAAGGAGACCGTGGGCCGTTGGCAGCAATGGGCGCGGGGCGGGGAGCTGCCTGCGCTTTTCGAAGAGCTGATGCTGCGCCACTACGACCCGCACTACGAGCGCTCCCAGTCGAATCACTTCGAGCAATGGCCCAAACGCCAGGTGCTGGAGACCGACCAGCTCTCGGACGAGGCCATTGCCGGTCTGGCGCAGCAGATCATTGCGATGTAGGCGCGCTGAGCTGAGCTGCTTGTTCAAACCTTCCAGCTGAAATGGGCCGGTGCGCTGCGGACTAGTCCAGCCTCATCACCATCAGCACCTCGTCGAAATACTCGCCGTCCACATACAGGGCCGCAGGCTCCATCCCATATTCGCGAAAGCCTGCCTGCTCATACAAGCGTAGTGCGTTGCCGTTGCCGGCGTTGCAGCCCAGCATCAGCTGTCGCAAGTTCAGCGCTCTGCCGTGCGCAACAGCAGTCTTCAGCAGGCGGCAGGCCAGGCCCTGGCCCCGGGCCGGTGCAGCCACATACATGGCAAAGAGATGGCCTTTGTGCGCGGTCTTCTCTCCCTGATCGCGATACAGGCCCAGGCTGGCGCAGAGTCTGCCGTCTGCATCAAAGCCTCCCCACATGGCTTGGCCCAGGGCGCCGTTGAAACGGCTCAGCAGCTGCACATCGCCGAGTGCCTGCTCGGTCGCGGGCGTGGCGCCGAAGGCTGCGGGGCATTCTGTCAGAGCCTGCATGCGCAGGGCGCGATAACTGCAAAGGTCGGACTTGGTCAGCTGGCGTGTGTCATATTGCATGGGCCGAGTTTAGACATGCTCGGCAAAAATGGGCACCAGCGACAGCAGCAGCAGGCCGGCCATCACGCCGTTGAACATGCGCAGGGCTTGTGGCGTGCGAAGTGCGCGCCCTACGGTGCTGCCGAACAGTGTCCAGACGCTGATGCTGGGGTAGTTGACCAGGCCCAGCACCAGGGCCGACAACACCAGGTTGACAAAAAAGCCTTCGCGCGGCGTGTAGGTTGCCACCACACCCACGGTCATGATCCAGGCCTTGGGGTTGACCCACTGGAAGGCAGCTGCCTGCCAGAAGCCGAACGGACGGTTGCCCAACTGTCCCTGGTCCACGCCGCCGGCACGGGCGATCTTCCAGGCCAGCCAGATCAGATAGGCTGCGCCCACATACTTGAGCAGGGTGTAGATGCGCGGCTCGGCCTCGAACAGCTTGCCCAGGCCCGCGCCGATCAGCAGCACCATGATCACCACGCCCAGGCAGATGCCCAGCATATGCGGCACGCTGCGGCGGTAGCCGAAAGTGGCTCCCGAGGCCGTCAGCATCACATTGTTGGGGCCGGGCGTCACGGAGCTGACAAAGGCAAACATGGCCAGTGGCAGGATGAAGGCTGAGGATTCAGGCAGGAATGACATGGTGAACCTTGGGGCGACATAAGCGTTGTGCCTCTATGCTAAGCTCGGATATCAGTACACTATCAGTACACTTTTGCAGGCCAGTTTATGAGCTGGCCTGCTCTAATTGACCTGACACTTGAGAAAGAGCCCGATGCTGGATGCACAGATCGACGGCGGGGCAGTGGCCCCGCAAGCCTCGCCCGTGGCCGGGACGGGATCCATGGGCTGGCAACCCATGCGTTCCAGTGCGGTGGGACTGGTGGATCAGCTGGTCGAGCATTTCGGCGGCCTGATCCGCAACCATGGCCTGCGTGTGGGCGTACGCCTGCCTTCGGTGCGGGCGCTGGCGGAAAACGCTGGTGTCAGCCGCGACACGGTGGTCCAGGCCTATGACAAGCTGGCGGCCCAGGGGCTGCTGCAGTCGCGGCGCGGCAGCGGCTTTTATGTGGCGGCCCAGCGCCGCGTGATGGAGCCTGCGGCAGCCGCTGCAGCCTCGGCGCAGCCGGCGGACTTTGACACCGCCTATCTGCTGCGCGGTATTTTTCGCGACGACAGTGCGGGAACCGGAGGCGCGGGCTGCCTGCCTTCGAGCTGGATGGACCAGGGTCTGATCACCGGCGCCATGCGCGCCATCACCCGCAACAATGCGCGCGCCGAGCAGAGCTTTCTCAGCTATGGCCATCCTCAGGGCTTTTTGCCGCTGCGCCAGCAGATCGCCTCGAATCTGCAAGCCCATGAGGTGCCGGCCCATCCCGAAGCCAATCTCATGACGGTGGGCGGGGTGACCCATGGCCTGGATCTGGTCGTGCGCTGTTTTCTCAAGCCCGGCGATACGGTGCTGGTCGAAGACCCGGCCTGGTTCCTGATCTTCGGGCGGCTCAAGTACATGGGCGTGAATGTGGTCGGCGTGCCGCGCCTGCCCGGTGGGCCCGATGTGGCGGCCCTGGCATCGCTGGCCCAGAGCCACAAGCCAAAGCTCTTCATCCTCAACACGGCGGTGCACAACCCCACGGGGCTGAGCCTGTCTGCCGGTGTCGCCCACGAGGTGCTGCGCATTGCCGAGCGCCATGATTTCCTGCTCGTCGAGGATGATACCTATGCCGAGTTTTTGGGCGCCATGCCGCTGCGGCTGGCGGCCATGGACAGATTGCAGCGCGTGATTCTGGTGGGCGGCTATTCCAAGACTTTGTCGGGCGGCTTGCGCGTGGGCTATATCGCGACCAAGCCCGAGTATGTGCACCGGCTCACCGACATGAAGCTGCTGGCGGGCCTGACCTCTTCGCTGCCGGCGGAGCAGATCGTCCACCATATTCTGGCCGACGGTTCCTTTCGCAAGCATGTGGACCGGCTGCGCGAGCGGGTGGACAGGGCGCGCGGGCGCTGTCTGCGCAAGCTCGAAGCGCTGGGCTGCCATGCGGAGTACGAACCCGTGGCCGGCACCTTTGCCTGGGTGGACTGTGGCGTGGATACCGAGGTGCTGGCGCGTCAGGCGGCGCTGAGCAATCTGCTGCTGGCACCGGGCCTGCTGTTTTCGCCGCAGCAGGCAACGAGCAGCAAGCTGCGCGTGCCCGTGGCGATGGCCGACCAGACCGAGCCATGGAAGGTGCTGGAGCAGATCCTCAGGCAGCTGCGCAAATAGCGTCCTGGCCGGTGAGCGGGCCCGGGCCTTGTTCACGATTGATAACAATCGCGCGCCTTTGGCGTGACTGACCCAGCAGCATCTGCTGTTATGTTTGTAGCATGACAGCAGCACGAGCTTTGCCCCATGCCGCCATAGGCCACTGCACGCATGATCCTCTGCGCGGCGGCCCGCGCCTGGGGCGGTGGCTGCTGTCAGGGCTGGTGCTGTGCGGACTGGCCGCTTGTTCCAGTGCCCCTACGAATCATGGCGAGGTAAAGGGCGAGAACTTTCACTCGCGCGAGCTGCTGCAGTCCGACAGCAACCGCATGGCGACGCTGGCCATGAAGGAGAACCTGGAGAGCCTGTTTCTCATCATGGACAAGCTCTACCGCCGCAATCCCGCCGAATGGAAAAAGACTGCCTCCAGCCGGGAAGCGGCCATGACCTATGTGCGCATTGCCGTCATGGAGCGCCAGCCCTGGCATGAGCTGCAGGACAAACGCGACGTGGCAGCGCTGTCCCTGGCCTTGCAGCCCGAGTTCGCCGGAGACCGGGTTGCGGCCTTCGTTCATGCCGCCGCCGATATGCTGATCACCGCGCATGGCGGGCGAACCAGCTTCACGCTGATCGACGGGCTGGACCCGCAGCATGTCTTCAATGCGGCGCGCAATCTGGAGATTGCCAACTGGATTCTCAACTCGCGCAAGGCACCCGGCGGAAAGCCCTTGCTGCTATCGAACCAGATAGCAGAAGAGGGGCGCAATCTGAGCTTCGAGCGCGAGATGGGCAAGATCATCGGCCGGCTGGATCTGGTGGCGGACTACACCACCGAGCGCTACCGGCGCTCCGTCATCGGCTATGCCCAGGGCCTGCTTGCCGGCCCTTTCATGCAGTTTTTGCCTGTTCGATAGAAATTCTTCAGGCCTCACAGAGCACGATGGTGGCAATCGCAGACGAGTCTTCCATGGCACGTACGGCGTGGGGCATATTGGCTGGCAGATGCATGAGTTGCTTGGGGCCCAGTTCATGCACGGTCTGGCCGATGAGAACTTCGAGTCGACCTTCCAGGCATTGCAGGCTGACGCTGCCAGGCACGCGATGCGGCGGCAGCGACTGGCCCGAGCGCAGCACGACGCGAATGACTTCCAGATCTTCCGCCTTGAAGAGCACGCTCGAGTGAGCGGCAGGAAGCCTGGCTCCGTAAGGAGCGACATCCAGAGCTTGGTGGGTGGGCGTGGAGTGGATATGGTCCATGACAGCACCTGAGCGAAAGCGGTAATAACGCATTTTCCCCCGAGTGTGGCCCAAGTTCAATCACCGTTTTGTGACAGCGCTGTAGGGCATCAGGCCTTATCGCCTCGCTTCGTTGCTCATCAGCGCTGGTCAGTGCGTATCACTCTGGTCCGGGGGCGCTGGCTGCGATCATGCAAGCTGCCGTAGATTCTCAGCGGGCAGGGGCTCAAGCCCGCTGTAGCGAATGCTCCATCCCAGCGTTCCAGCAAGATCGAATGATGTTGGTACAGATCCGGCTCATTTGGCCTCAGAGGGTGGAGGTGAGGTGCCGTGCGCAGCGGCTGCGAATGTCTGGCTGGATTTAATGATTGGAAAATCGAATCGTTCACTCTTCTTAAACAATTGGACTTGAATGCTTGAACGCCTCAGCATGCAGTGCAGGCACCGGTTACAGGTGCCGCAGCCTGAACAAGGAGACAAGCATGAACAAGCGATTCTTATTGCACGCCTGTGCGAGCGCAGGCCTGGCAGCCACCATGGGCATTGGCCTTGCGGGGACGGCACTGGCGCAGGAGGGCTATCCAGCGGCCCCCATCACGCTGGTGGTGCCGTTTGCTGCGGGCAGTGGCACCGATGCGGTGGCCCGCGTAGTGGCCAACAAGCTGGGCGAGCGGCTCAAGCAGCCCGTGGTGGTGGACAACCGGGCCGGGGCCAATGCCCAGATTGCGGCCGCGCATGTGGTCAAGGCCAAGCCGGACGGCTATACGCTGTTCATGACCACCAACACCTCGCATTCGGCCAACCCCTGGCTGGTCAAGGGCCTCAAGTACGACCCCATCAAGGACTTCACGCCTGTGGCGCGCGTGGGCGAGCTGCCATTTGCGCTGGTGGTCCATCCCTCGGTGCCTGCAAAGACTGTGGCAGAGCTGATTGCCTATGCCAAGTCGCATCCGGACAAGCTCTCCTACGGCACGCCCAACAGCACCTCGCTGGTGGCTTCGGAAACCTTCAAATACATCACGGGTACGCAGATCACCGGCGTGCCCTACAAATCCAGCCCGCAGGCATTGACCGATGTGATGGGCAACCAGATCCAGATGTATGTGGCCGACCTGGGTTCGGCATGGGGCACGCTCAAGACCGAGCGCGTGCGCACGCTGGCCGTGACGGCGGCCAAGGGATCGCAGCTGCTGCCCACTGTGCCGGCCATCGGCAAGACGCTGCCGGGCTTCGACATCACCTCATGGAATGGCATCTTCGGCCCGGCTGGCATGCCCAAGGCCATAGCCGAGCGCATCAACGGCGAGCTGCAGCTCATCCTCAAGGACAAGGCCGTGCAGGAGCAACTGGCCCAGGTCGGCTTCGAGGTCTGGCCCACGGCCACGCCCGACGAGTTCGCGCTCTATGTGAAGGAGCAGCTCGCCAAATGGGGGCAGTTGGTCAAGCAGGCCGGCATCGAGGCGCAGTGATATGACGAGCATGCATAGCGATAGCCGCCAGGCTGTGGGTACTTCAGCCGGGCCATTGGCAGGCGTCAGGATCGTGGACATGACCTCGGTGATCATGGGACCGTTTGCCACGCAGATTCTGGCTGCCCTGGGTGCCGATGTGATCAAGGTGGAGTCACCCGAGGGTGACAACATGCGCCATGTAGGCCCCATGCGCAACCCCGGCATGGGCCCCATTTTTCTGCAGGCCAACCAGGGCAAGCGCTCCGTGGTGCTGGATCTCAAGCAGGCCGCAGCGCGCCAGGCGCTGCTGCAGCTGCTGGCCGAGGCCGATGTCTTCATCAGCAACGTGCGGCCCCAGGCCATGGCCCGGCTGGGCCTGGACTGGCAGACGCTGGAGCAGAGCCATCCGCGGCTGATCCATGTGAGCTGCTGCGGCTTCGATCAGGTCGGCCCCTATGCGGCCAAGCCGGCTTACGACGACCTGATACAGGGGGCGACCGGCGTGCCCTGGCTGGCTCAGCAGTACGGCGGGGGCGAGCCGTCCTATGCGCCCATGACGCTGGGCGACCGGGTCACGGGCCTGCATGCGGTCTATGCGGTCACCGCCGCGCTGTATGCGCGCGAGAAGAACGGCCGGGGCCAGGCGGTGGTCGTGCCCATGTTCGAGGCCATGACGCAGTTCATCCTCGGCGATCACATGGCCGGGCAGAGCTTCGAGCCGCCTCTGGGCGATGCCGGCTATGCGCGGTTGCTGACGCGCCATCGCAAGCCCTACCGCACCAGCGACGGCCATCTCTGCGTGCTGATCTACAACGACAAGCATTGGCACAGCTTCTTCAACGCCATAGGGCAGGGCGAGCGCATGCGTGAGCCCATATTCGCCACCCACGGCCAGCGCGCCGCGAATATCGATGCCGTCTATGCCGAGGTGGCAAGCCTGATGCGCGAGCGCAGCACGGCCGAGTGGCGCGCGCTGCTCGATGCGGCCGACGTGCCGAATATGCCCATGGCCTCTCCCGAGGACTTGCTGGCCGACCCTCACCATGCGGCCACGGGCTTTGTGCGCGAGATCGAGCACCCCAGCGAGGGGCGGCTGCGCACCACGGCCAATCCCACGCAGTGGAGCGCAACGCCCCCGGGCCGCGAGGCTAGCGCGGCGCCGCAGCTGGGCCAGCACACGCTGCAGGTGCTGTGCGAGGCGGGCCTTGGCGAGGCGCAGATCGCTGCACTGCAGGCCAGCGGTGGCTGCATGCAGGCTTCATCATCCAACGATAAAAGAGAGACAGACATATGCCCCGCTACCTGATCCGCGAGCAGGACGTACAGGGGTACAGCCCCGCCAACCACCATGGCACGGTGAACCGGCGCCTGGTCAGCCAGGCCAATGTCGGCGCACAGCATATGGAAGTGGTGCTTGGAACGCTGGAAAAAGGCGGCGGTGCGCTGCCGCATGCCCATCCGGGCATGGAGCAGGCCTGCTATCTGCTGGACGGCACGGCCGAGGTGGAGGTGCAAAGCCAGGGCCAGACAGAGCGCTTTGTCATGCAGGCGGGCGATACCTGCTTCTTCCCGGAGGACTGCATGCATGTGTTTCGCGTCACCAGCGACACACCCGTGCGTCTGTTGGTCATCTACAGCCCACCCTATGGCGAGAACCCGGCGCGCGTACGCCGGCCTGATTGATAAAAACAATAGCTGATAGCGCTTGCCAGACGGGCGTTTGAAGCGGATTTCATTGAAATTCAACCGATAGAGAGAAGCCGCCATGGATTTTTTATGGAGCGCCGAGCAGGAACAGATCCGGGAAGCCGTGCAGCGGGCCTGCGCGCCTTTCGGCGATGACTACTGGCTGAAGAAGGACAGGGACGGCGGCTTTCCGCACGACTTTCACCAGGCCTTGGCTGAAGCAGGCTGGCTGGGCATTGCCATGCCCGAAGAGTTCGGCGGCGCGGGTCTGGGCATCACCGAAGCGGCGCTGATGATGCACACCATTTCGGCCACGGGGGCGGGCCTGTCGGGCGCATCGGCCGTGCACATGAACATCTTCGGTCTGCACCCGGCCGTGGTCTTCGGCACGGACGAGCAAAGACAGCGCTGGCTGCCGCCGCTGATCGCGGGCCGGGACAAGGCCTGCTTCGGCGTGACCGAGCCCAATGCCGGACTCAACACCCTCAAGCTGCAGACCCGTGCCGTGCGCGAAGGCGATGTCTATGTGGTGCACGGGCAGAAGGTCTTCATCTCTACGGCCCAGGTGGCCAACAAGATATTGCTGCTGGCTCGCACCAGGCCCGTGGAGGAGTGCAAGGGTACCGAAGGCCTGTCGCTGTTCTACACCGACCTGGACCGCAGCCGCATCGCCGTGACCGAGATCGAGAAGATGGGCCGCAAATGCGTGGACACCAACCAGCTCTTCATCGACGGCCTGCGCATCCCAGTGCAGGATCGCATCGGCGAGGAGGGCAAGGGCTTTTCGTACATCCTGCACGGCCTCAACCCCGAGCGCATCCTGATCGCGGCCGAAGCCGTGGGCCTGGGCCGTGCGGCCCTGGCGCGCGCCACCCAGTATGCGAACGAACGCGTGGTCTTCGACCGGCCCATAGGCCAGAACCAGGGCGTGCAGCACCCGCTGGCCCAGGCCTGGATGGGGCTGGAGGCCGCACACCTGATGGTGCAGAAGGCCGCCTTCCTCTACGACCAGGGCCTGCCCTGCGGCGCCGAGGCCAATGCCGCCAAGTACCTGGCCGCCGAAGCCTGCGCCAAGGCCTGCGAGACCGCCATCTTCACGCACGGCGGCATGGGCTATGCCAAGGAGTTCCATGTGGAGCGCTATATGCGCGAGTCGTGGATTCCGCGCCTGGCACCCGTGAGCCCGCAGCTCATCATGTGCTTTATCGCCGAGAAGGTGCTGGGCTTGCCCAAGTCGTATTGACCTGCCGAGCGATGATGAGCGAGTTATGAGATCTGCATGATCGGCTTGGAGAAGGCTGGTCTCGGCCCGCCGGGATGCAAGTTAGGCTGCTGTCGCGTGCTTCAGTAAATGAAAAATTTGATAGCTGCTTGCGCTCACTTCAATTGGGTTAGAGGGGGATTCTGATTGGATTTCTGCTTCGGCAACATGTCGGATCTTTAGACAGAGGGCGGGTCTCGGCCCGCCAGCCGACCTACTTTCTTCCGCAAGAAAGTAGGCAAAGAGCCAGCCCCCGCTGCCCCCGCCCCTGCGGCTACGCCTGCGGGCGACTTGCGCTGTCAAACTCGTGCGGCTATGCGGCCCAACTCGCTGCGCGTGCTGCGCACGCTTCGCTCAGACAGACGGCCGCAATTCAGAGCACAAAGCGTCTGCACTCTGCGGTGCAGCCGCACGCCGCAAGAGCTTGCCGTCGCAGGCGTTGGCACAAGGGGCGAAACCAACAACCGGCTTCGTCCCAATTCTTGCAGGCCGCCCGTATCCACCCGTGTGTCTGCGCCTGCGGCACGCGGTTCGGGATGCGGGCAACGCTGCCGTGGGACAGCGTTGCATCGTGAACTGGATTGCCGCCGTCTGTTTGAGCGAAGCGGCGTGCCGCGCAACGAGTTGGGCGGCAGCGCAGCCTGAATGGCGTGTTGCAGGTTTGCCCGCAGCGAAGCGCAGGGACGCAGACGGTAGGGAGGCGCTCTTTGCTTACTTTCTGACGCGTCAGAAAGTAAGTCGTCCGCCGGGGCGAAATCCCGGCGTGGTCGGCAAGGCCTCTGTAGCTAGCGACAAAGCAATGCTGTTTTGATAGCTACTTGTGCTTTCTTTGATTGGGCTAGAGGCCTATTTTGCATGAAGTTCTTGTTGCCACGGCCTGACGGTGGAAGATAGAAGTCGAAGCAAATGAACGGCTAGGTTTACTGCCAGCCGGGTGCGAAATCCCGGCGGCTTGCCGCATCGGGTATGGTCTTGCCCAAACTTTGCGAATCATGATGAAAACCCATTTGCTGCGTTACTTTGTGGTCCTGGCCGAGGAGCTGCACTTCGGCCGGGCCGCCCAGCGCCTGTGCATCACCCAGCCGCCGCTGAGCATGGCGCTCAAGGCGCTGGAGCAGGATCTGGGCACGGTGCTCATGGAGCGCGACGCCAAGAACGTGAAGCTCACGCCGGCAGGCGAGGCTTTTTTGCATGAGGCGCGCAAGGTGCTGGCCCAGCTCCAGCATGCGGCCGAGGTGGTGCGCGGCGTGGCCCAGGGCTTGCAGGGGCGGCTGGACATCGGCATCACGGGGTCCATGGTGTATCGCCAGGTGCCGGGGTTCTGCCGGGCCTTTCGGGCTGAGCGCCCGCTGGTCGAGCTATGTTTGCATGAGATGTCCACGCGTGATCAGCTGCAGGCCATTGCCAGAGGGCAGATCGACTGCGGCTTTCTCAACATCGGCACGCCGCAGGACGATATACGCACGCTGTCCATAGGCGAGGAGCCTTTTGTCTGCTGCCTGCCCAGCGACCATGCGCTGGCCCAGCGCGGCGAAATCGATCTGCGCGAACTGGCCCAGGACACTTTTGTGATGTTTGCGCGCGAGGTGGCGCCGGCCAACTACGACAACGTCATTGCCTGTCTGCAGCAGGCCGGCATCCATCCACATACACGCCATGCCGCGCGCCAGTGGCTGACCGTCATGGCGCTGGTTTCGGCCGGGCAGGGGGTGGCCCTGGTGCCAGCCTGCATGCAGACCGTGGGCATGAACGGCGTGCGCTTTGCGGCGCTGCGCGGCAGCCGGGTGACCACTCCGGCCGTGCTGGCCTGGCGGCCACAGGGCATGCCGGCCGTGCTCGAGGCCTTTGTGGCCAGCGTGCAGAACCTGGTGGAAGCCGGGCAGCCAGGACTCTTGAATGGAATCCGTTAACTCCGGAATCCGTGTTGCATGGCCTCCCTGGCAGTCACGGGCTGCTGTACCTGTGGTTCACCCGAACTGAATGCCCTGGGCCAGCGGCAGCTCGTGCGAATAGTTGATGGTGTTGGTCGTGCGGCGCATGTACTGCTTCCAGGCGTCGGAGCCGCTCTCGCGGTCGCCACCGGTCTCCTTTTCGCCGCCAAAGGCGCCGCCGATCTCGGCACCGCTGGGCCCGATATTGACATTGGCCATGCCGCAGTCCGAGCCGGCCGCGCTCAAGAACAGCTCCACCTCGCGCAGATCGTTGGAGAAGATGCAGGAGGACAGGCCCTGAGGCACATCGTTGTTGAGCGCAATGGCCTGCTCCAGCTCGTCGTAGCTCAGCACATAGAGCAGGGGGGCAAAGGTCTCGTGGCGCACGATGCCGGTCTGGCCCGGCATGTCCACAATGGCCGGAGCCACATAGAAGCCCTGGGGAAACTGCTGTTCCAGCTGGCGCTGGCCGCCTGTGAGCAAATGGCCGCCGTCTTTTTGCGCTTGGCTCAACGAGTGCTGCAGTGCCTCGAATGATGCCTCGTTGATCAGCGGGCCGACCAGGGTATCCGGCTGCAGCGGGTTGCCGATGCGCAGGCTGCGGTAGGCCGGCAGCAGCTTGTCCAGCAGCGGCTGTTTGACATCGCGGTGCACGATCAGGCGGCGTAGCGAGGTGCAGCGCTGGCCGGCCGTGCCCACGGCGCTGAAGACAATGGCGCGCACGGCCAGATCCAGATCGGCAGCCGGCGTGACCACCATGGCGTTGTTGCCGCCCAGCTCCAGAATGCGCTTGCCAAAGCGCGCCGCCACCTTGGGGCCCACAGTGCGGCCCATGTGGCTCGATCCCGTGGCCGATACCAGAGCAATCCGGGGGCTGTCCACCAGGGCCTCGGCGACAGCTGCGCCGCCCAGCGCGATCTGCGCCAGACCTGCCGGAGCCCGGTCGCCAAACCGGGCAATGGCGCGTTCTAGCGCCTTGAAGGTGGCAAGGCCCGATAGCGGAGCCTTGTCGGAAGGCTTGAAGATCACCGGGTTGCCGCAGACCAGGGCAATCGCCGCGTTCCAGGCGAAAACGGCACTGGGAAAGTTGAAGGCCGTGATGACGGCCACCGGCCCCAGCGGGTGGTATTGCTCCATGATGCGGTGGCCGGGACGCTCGGAAACAATGGTCTTGCCATGCAGTTGGCGCGACAGGCCCAGCGCAAATTCGCAGATGTCCACGCCTTCCTGCACCTCGCCCAGGCCCTCTTGCACGATCTTGCCGACCTCGCAGGAAATCACATGGCCTATATCGGCCTTGGCGCGGCGCAGCTCTTCGCCCCAGAGCCGCACCAGCTCGCCGCGCACGGGGGCGGGCACCAGGCGCCATTGCTTGAAAGCCTGCACCGCATGGTCTATGACCGGCGGGATCTGGGCACCAGGCAGGGCGGCAAGGCTGGCCAGTTCCGTGCCGTCGATGGGCGAGTGCACGCTGATGTCCCCGCCCTCTAGGGCCTGCAGCGCGATGCCGCAGCGGCTCAGCACGGTCTGGAAGTCGGTTGCGGAGATGGCGGTCATGGCGTTCCCTCCTGATGGGTGTGAGATACAGGCCTCAGCCGAGCAGGCCTTCGAAGTAGGGGGCTACACGGGTGCTCGAGAGTGCGGCCAGCGTGCATTGCTCCTGGCGCACAAAGCCTTGCTGGGGCAGCTGGCCCGTGGCGAACAGCTCCACGGCGGCCAGCATGCCGGCCGAGGTCGTCAGCTCTATGGCCGTGCGCTGTCTGCCGCGCAGTGCAGCGCCAAAGATGCGGGCCCCGCGCGTCAGCTGCTCCAGCCGGCCCGCGCGCATGCCGCTGGCCATGGCGGCAATCACCACCATGTCTTCGCGGCTGTGGGGTATCGCGCCTTCGAGCACCTGACGCAGCAGATCGCGTCGCTCGATCAGGCGCAGTCCATGCAGCAGCAAATGCATGGCATCGCGGTGGCCGGGGTGGCGTATGGTCTTGTAGTTGAGGTTGCGCACCCGGCCCTGCAGCGTCTCGCACAGCGTGCCCAGACCGCCGGAGGTGTTGAAGGCTTCGAAGTTCTCACCGTCCAGAATCAGGGGTTCGACGCCCTCCAGTGGCGGCACCAGCATGGGCTGTCCGTTGACGATGGTGTTGCAGGGCTTGCAGTACTCGTTGATGACGCCGTCCACGCTCCAGGTGAAGTGGTAGCGCAGCGCATTCGTCGCATGGCGCGTGAGCGCGCCCACGCGCAGCTGCAGATCGAACAGCTCGTCAAACTGCTGGGCCAGATGGCCGCCCAGCATGCCGATCAGACCCGGCGCCAGTCCGCACTGCGGCATCAGCACCGAGCGTGCCTGCGCCGCCATGTCCTGTATGGCGCGCATGGCCGCCACATCCTCGGTCAGATCGAAGTAGTGCACGCCCTGCCGCGCCGCGGCCCGGGCCACGCGCTCGGCGCAGAAGAAAGGCAGGGCATTGATGACCACAGAGTGCTGCTGCAGCGCGCGGGTCAGTGCCGCATCGTCGTCGATGTCCAGCTGCAGGGGGCGGATCTGCGGGTCGCTGCCGGGCGGGGGCTGCATATCGGCCAGCGTGACGGTGGCTTCATGCAGCTCGGCAGCCATGTCGGCGATCGTTGAGCCGATCTTGCCGGCGCCGAGGATGAGAATGTTGTGTCCAGTCAGCTTCATCATGGAGAACTCCTTGAGAGCAACGCAGCGATCACTTCCTCTGGGGCCATCTTAAACACAGGGCAGCGATTTGCACCACCGTGGCAAGCGTCAGTAGGAGTCGATTTGCGTGGGCAGACAAGAGGTCTTCTGGGGTGGCTGTCTGACTTCAGAAATAATAGCTGGCAGCGCTTGCCAGATAGGCGCTGCCAGCTTGGCGCCCTCATGCCAGAGCCGGCGCAGACATCCGCCTGGGCCGGGCGGGGTTGGACGGTCGACTGCGGCAGCCGGCGACTAGTGGCTGTGCAGCACGATGGTGAGCAAGGCCGAGGAGTCGAGCTCGGCCTCGATCTCATGCATGGTTTGGGCGGGCAGAAACAGCAACTGCCCCGCGCTCAATGTCTGGCGGCTTTCGCCCTGGATGACGGCGAGCCGACCCTCCAGGCATTGAATCGTCAGCTCGCCCGGCACCTGGTGTCCAGGCAGGCGTTTGCCTGCCGTGAGCACCAGACGTATCACTTCCAGGGTGTCGGACTTGAACAGTGCCGTGGATACCTGGCTTCCTAGCGAAGTGCCGTAGGGCAGCACGTCGACCGGAACCCCGGGTTGTGCATGGGGCAGGGCCATGGCCTCAGGCCTTTTTCTGCAGCATCTTGATGATGCTGGAAAAGTCTTCACCACCATGGCCGGACAGGCTGTGCGCCGCATAGATGGAGCGCGCCATGCCGCCCAGCGGCGTGCTGGCGCGATTGGCCGTGGCATTGTCCTGCGCCAGGCCCAGATCCTTGAGCATCAGGTCCGTGCCAAAGCCGCCTGCATAGCCCTTGCTGGCCGGTGCGTTCTCGTGCACGCCGGGGAAGGGATTGTATTTCTCCAGTGCCCAGTTGCCGCCCGAGCTGCGGCGCATGATTTCGGACAGCACCTTGGGGTCCAGACCGTTGGCCACGCCCAGCGCAATCGCTTCGCTGGTGCCCACCATCAGAATGCCCAGCAGCATGTTGTTGCAGATCTTGGCCGTCTGGCCCGCACCCACAGCGCCGGCGTGGAAGATATTGGCCCCCATTTTTTCGAGCAAAGGCTGGGAGCGCGCCAGCTGCGCGTCGCTGCCGCCCACCATGAAGGTCAGCGTGCCGGCAATCGCACCGCCGGTGCCGCCAGAGACCGGGGCGTCGATAAAGTCGATGCCAGCCGCCTGTGCTGCCTGAGCCACCTTCTGGCTGGTGGCTGCGGCAATGGTGGAGCTGTCGATGACCAGCGTGCCCTTGGCGATGTGCGCGAGCAGACCGACCGCTCCCTCGCGGCCCAGGAACAGGCTCTCCACATGCTGGCTGGCGGGCAGCATGGTGATGACGGCCTCGGCGCCCTGTACGGCATCCTGGGCACTGGAGGCTTGCTGGGCACCCGCGGCCACAACCTTGGCGATGGCCTCCTGGCTCAGGTCAAAGGCCCTGACGCTGTGGCCGGCCTTGGCCAGATTGATGGCCATGGGGGCTCCCATATTGCCCAGGCCGATAAAAGCGATTTGCATCTCTGTCTCCTTGCTGTTATTGAATTGATAGCGTCTTGCGCTTTATCCATAAGCGATTGATCGATTTTTCGCTTAATCCTTGAGAGTTGCCCCTCTGTCTGCGAGCAGGCTGCGCAGAATGCTACGGTGGCAATGCGCCTCGTCGTCGCAGTAGCAGCCTAGAGAAAAGGCCGAGCTATGCGATAAGGCTGCAAGCAGGCCCAGGGTGCGATCGACGGCGGGCTCGGCCAGTTGCTTGCGAAACTGCTTTTCAAACTGCTTCCAGAGCTTGTCGGCCCGGGCCTCCTGGCCTGCCTTGCGCAGCTTGATGGCTTCCAGGGCCTGCTGCATCAGCTCCACCTCGGGCGAGAGCTCGGGGTACCAGCAGTCGTAATAGTTGCGGCTTGCGAACTCGGCCTTGGGCACGCCGCGTGGCGGTCTGCGCACCGTACCTATGCGCGGGCCCTCGTCGGAGGCGCGTTCGCTGCCTAGCTGGACTATGCGTATGGCCATGAGTTCAGTCCTTTGTGCTTATTCGCTGTCGAAAATGGGGTGCTTGCGCGGTGCGTCGGCGTCCAGCGGCTTGGGCGACGGCTTTGAGCGCTTGCGTGCGCTGCTCGTACTTGGAGCACCAGGGCTTTCTTCGGCGGCCGGCTTCCTGCTATCGGCTTTGTTAGCGGCCTTGCTGGCTGTCTTGCGTTTTGGCGTGGCCTTTGCCAGCGGGTTGAAGGCCAGGGCCTCGCCTATCCAGTACAGCCATTGATCGCGCCTGGCATAGGCCGTGGGGCCGACGAGAAAGTAGCCGTCCATCAGTCCGCGCGATGACAGCGGACGCACGCCCGGCATCTCCGCAATCTGCGCATGACTGGCGGGGGGAAGGCGCACCAGCAACTCGTCGTTTTCCACGCCCAGACACATCTTGCCGTCGACCATGAACACATGGCAGCCGAACATGGTCTTCTCTTCCACGGCTGTGCAATCGAGCAGCGCATCACGCACGGCGTCTATGAGCTGCAGGGTTTCAGGGGCGATGGGTTTGGCGGGCATGGCAGTCCTTGCTTGGTAGGAAGGCAGCAGCTTACCGAATGAGCTCTGGTGCATCGCCCTCCAGCATGCGCCTGGCAATGATGACGCGCATGATTTCGTTCGTTCCCTCCAGAATCTGGTGCACGCGCGCGTCGCGCATCAGGCGCTCCAGCGGGTATTCGCGGATATAGCCATAGCCGCCATGCAGCTGCAGGGCTTCGTTGCAGACCATGAAGCCGGCATCGGTGGCAAAGCGCTTGGCCATGGCACAGTAGGTCGATGCGTCGCGCGCACCGGCATCCAGCTTGGAGGCCGCCAGACGTACCATCTGGCGTGCCGCGACCAGCTCGGTCGCCATGTCGGCCAGCTTGAACTGCAGGGCCTGGAAGCTTGCGATGGCCTTGCCGAACTGCTTGCGCTCCTGCATGTACTGCTGGGCCTGGGTCAGCGCGCCCTGGGCAGCGCCCACCGAGCAGGTGGCGATATTGATGCGCCCGCCGTCCAGGCCCTTCATGGCGATCTTGAAGCCTTCGCCCTCGCGGCCCAGCAGGTTGTGCGCGGGAATGCGCACATTGTCGAAGCTGATGACGCGTGTGGGCTGGCTGTTCCAGCCCATCTTCTCTTCCTTTTTGCCATAGCTCACGCCGGGCGCATCGGCAGGCACGGCAAAGGCCGAGATGCCCGAAGCTCCGGAGCCTGCATCTCCGGTTCTTGCCATCAGCACCAGCACATCGGTGCTGCCCGCGCCGCTGATGAAGGCCTTGCTGCCGTTGACGATGTACTCGTTGCCGATCAGCTCGGCCCGGGTCTTGAGCGAGGCAGCGTCCGAACCCGCGCCGGGCTCGGTCAGGCAGTAGCTGGCCAGCTTGCTGCCGCTGGTGAGCGGCTCGCCCCATTCGGCGCGCACGGCATCGGTGGCCCAGGTGCCCAGCATCCAGGTCGCCATGTTGTGGATGGTGATGAAGGCCGTGGTCGATGGGTCGACGGCCGCCATTTCCTCGAAGACCAGGGACGCATCGAGTCGCGGCAGGGCCAGGCCGCCTATGCTCTCCGGAGCATAGAGACCGCAAAATCCCAGCTCGCCCGCCTTGGCAATGGCTTCGCGCGGGAAGATATGCTCGCGGTCCCACTCGGCCGCATGCGGCGCCAGCTCGGCCTGTGCAAAAGCACGGGCGGTATCGGCAAAAGCGCGTTGATCTTCGCTGAGTTCAAAGTCCATTTCATGTCTCCTTTTTTGTTCTATGCGCCTGCTGGTCTTGTCTGTGCAGCCGGCTCTCAGTCCAGTGGACCCTGGTGCAGCCAGCGCTTGAGTACCGCATCGCGGGCCGTGATCTGCTGAACCAGACAGGCGTGGTAGCGGCTGGGCCAGTCGGGCTGCGCTTCAAAGGCCTTCGTGGTCTGCTTGCAATAGGTGATGCGATGGCGGCTCCATTCGCCTTGCTCCTTGCGCAGGGCGGGGCGCTCATGGGCCGATAGCGCACGCATCACATCGCCGTAGAGAATCTGATGGTCGGTGTCGGCCTGCTGGAAATCCTTGATGGCGCAGGCATTGGTCTGGGCCGTGGTGCCGCCGGGCACGCAGTCGGCACCGGCCTGGGCCAGGGCATGCTGGCTCAAGCTGGCTGCCGTTAAAAAAAGAACTGCAAGCGATTGGCTGGCAACGGCTGCAGGCCATGTGCGCCTGCTTTGGGGAGTGCGGATCGTCATGCCCGCATCATCGCAGCCCGTGGTGGGCTGAAGGCGCTGTCGGTTTGGAATTGCCCGGTTCATGGCTGCTCGCCGCCTTGCGCGCTCTTTGCCAGCGGATGCCACTGGTTCTTGAAGGCCACGACCCGGCTCAGGGCCATGCCGATGCGGCAGGCGGCCATGTCTTCGGCCTCATGGACATAGCCATTGGGCTGGCAGCGCCGGTCGCGCTGCCGTGTCCAGTCTTCCTGCTCGGCTTGCAGAGCCTGGGCGCTGGCCTGCGGCAGCTGGCGCTGCAAAGACAGATAGAGCACCTGCATGCTGCGCTCTATGACCTGGGCCTGCTGCTGCAGGCAGGCAAGCGACAGCGGCTGGCCGGACGGGCAATCCGGCGGGTCCTGATCCCCATCCTGGGCTGCAGTTGCAGGCAGGTGGATGAGCAGCAGGCCACTGACGGCCAGTGCACAGAGTCGGGCCAGCGGCCGGGCAGCAATGCCGGCTGTGCGGGTGGCAGAGCTCGGGGTTGGGAAACGGGACAATTCTTGAACGTATATGCCTGCCATCATCGGCAAAGCCGCACAGTGCAGCCCAGGCCTTGCAAGAGGCAGGGCGGCACTGTCGGGTTTCATGGCCGGCTTACTTCAGGCTGATGGTGGTGTTCACGCCGTGGCTGGTGGTGCTGTCGTCGAACCAGCGCGCCGTGATGGTCTTGGTCTGGGTGTAGAACATCACCACCTGCTTGCCGTAGGGGCCCAGGTCGCCCAGCTTGGAGGCCCGGCTGCCCGTGAACGAGAACAGCGGCACGGGCACGGGAATGGGCACATTGATACCGACCTGGCCCACATCGATGTCTTCCTGGAACTTGCGCGCGGCCGCACCCGACTGGGTGAAGATGGCTGTGCCGTTGCCATTGGGGTTGGCATTGATGAACTCGATGGCCTGATCGATGTCGTCGGCTGCGACCAGACACAGCACGGGGCCGAAGATTTCCTGCTCGTAGATGCTCATGCCGGGCTTGACGCCGCTGAAGATGGTGGGGCCGACAAAATTGCCCTTGGCATAGCCGGCCACCTCGGGTTTGCGGCCGTCCAGTTCCAGTGTGGCGCCGTCGGCCAGGCCGCGCTCGATCAGGCCTTCGACACGCGACAGGGCCGCGCAGCTCACCAGCGGTCCGACATCGGTGCCGGGCTCGGTGCCGCCATTGACCTTGAGAGTCTTTGACTTGGCCACCAGATCGGGAATCCAGTTGCGGGCTTCTCCCACCAGCACCGCCACGGAGACCGCCATGCAGCGCTGACCGGCCGCACCGAAGGCCGCGCCCAGCAGTGCGTTGAGCGACTGCTCCTTGTTGGCGTCGGGCATGACGATGGCGTGGTTCTTGGCGCCCATCATGCATTGCACACGCTTGCCGTTGAGGCTGGCGCGGTTGTAGACATGGGTGCCGACTTTGGTCGAACCCACGAAGCTGATGGCCTTGATATCGGGGTGGTCGCAGATGGCGTTGACCACATCCTCGCCACCATGGATCACATTGAGCACGCCGGGAGGCACGCCGGCTTCCAGTGCCAGCTCGGCCAGGCGCATGGTGACGATGGGGTCCTGCTCGGAGGGCTTGAGGATGAAGGTGTTGCCCGTGGCGATGGCCATGGGGAACATCCACAGCGGAATCATGGCCGGGAAGTTGAAGGGAGTGATGCCAGCGCACACACCCAGCGGCTGGTTCAGCGTATAAGTATCGACGCCGTTGGCCACATTGTTAGCCAGCTCGCCCAGTTGCAGCGTACCGATATTGGCCGCATGCTCCACGACTTCCAGGCCGCGGAAGACATCGCCTTCGGCGTCGGGCAGGGTCTTGCCCTGTTCGGCCGTCAGCAGGGCGGCCAGCTCCTTCATGTTTTCACGGATCAGCTGCTGCAGCTTCAGAAAGATGCGCGCACGTGCGCCGATAGGGGTCTTCTTCCAGGTCTTGAACGCCTGCTTGGCATTGGCCACGGCAGCGTTGACCTCGTCGGGCGTGGCAAACGGAACACGCGCCAGCACTTCCTGGGTCGCAGGGTTGACCACATCGCGCCACTGAGTGGTTTTGGATTCGACCATCTGCCCGTTGATGAGCAGCTTGACCGTGGGCGCCAGAACCTTGGCGGAAGTCGGTGCGTTCATGAGGTGTCTCCGTTGGTGAATTTGTTCCTCATGGTATGTGTGCGGATTTGCTCTAGCAATAGCAAACACTGCACATAGGGTGTGCAAATGTGCACGAGTGGATGCTATGTCTGCCAGCGCTTTGGGGCTTGTGCTGCAGGCATGGCTGCAGGGCCTGCGGGGGCAAAATGAGAAACGGCCCGGCTCCGCCCCAGGCATTGCTGCAATGCTTGTAGGCGGGCCGGGCCGCATCAGGCTGAGCCCTTTCGCAGGGCTTGGACGCTCTTAGAGTTCGCTGAACATCTCGTCAAAGGTTTCGCGCGCGAAGTCGTTGCGCCATGCCTTGTCCTTGTCTTTGGGAACCATGCCCAGAGACAGCGTGCCTTCGTAAGTGTGGTTGGCAGGAGACGAGTAGGCAGCCTGAAGCTTCTTGAGCTCGCCCTGCACCTGATCCACGCTGAGCTTGTTGCGCGCCATGCGCTGAATGCCTTCGGCCCAGGTTTCGGGAGTCTTGACCAGCTGGCAGCTGAACTTCACCTCGGTATTGAGCACGCCATGCTTGTCAAGCTTGGGCTTGCTGGCGGAGACGGTCTTGCACTGCGATTGCTGGCGTGTCTTTTGCACTGTGCTCATCAGGCTTTCCACGGGCGCGCGCAGGGCATTGCGTTGTGCTTCGGGGAACAGGGGCAGGGCCACGTCGGCGATTTCGCGCGGGAAGTCCTTGTCAGCCTCTTTCAACTCGGCTGCATTGGCGTAGTCCGCGCTGCGGCCCGAGCGCAGGCGGTCGGGGCGCAGATAGTCATTGAGCTGGCTGATGGCCTGGTCGTCGTGATTGACCAGGGTGCGGATGTACAGATCGGCCGCAGCAATGGGCGAGGGCGGCTCGACCGCCTGCGAAGCTGCGGCCAGGGGAAGCAGCAAAAAGGCGATGGCTGTCTTGATGGAATTGTTCATCTTTTTATAACGATTTAAAGGGTCTGAATCGTGTGGCTTCACGTGAAAACAGGATTGGCGCCCGGCGCTGCGGCCTGGGCGGGAAGATGCCTTGTGAGCGGGCCTGCCGCGGATCGGCAGTAGGCTCATGGCATGCGGGCGCTCCAGAGTCTGGATGCAAGTCCGTGGGAGCGCCTCGCAACAAGTGTAACCCCGGCTTGCTAGCATTTTTGAAGGCCTGCAGGAACTGAGCTGCAACGGGCATGAGCCCTGTAGGCCCTGCGCGGCACCGGTTTCCCTGTGTCGTTGAGGCAGGCAAAAAGCCCCGTGCAGCCAATGCTGACGGGGCTTTTAAGGGCTGGGGATGTGTCCGGGCCGCGCTTTCAGGATGGCCGCAGCCGGCTCTCAATCCAGGCTGATCTGGGCTTTTTCAATGAGCAGCTTGTATTGCTCGGACTTCTTTTTGGCGAATTGCTGCATCTCGGGCACGGTGAAGCTCATGGGCTGGAAGGCGAAGGTGGAGAACTTCTCCCTGACCTGCGGGTCCTGCAGCACGGCCACTACATCGCTGCGGATCTTGTCACGCACTGCGGCGTCCACGCCCTTGGGGCTGAGCAGGGAGACAAAGGAGTTCACATCCAGCTCGGCAGGGCCGCCGGCTTCGGCGACCGTGGGCACGTCCGGCATTTGCGCGATGCGCTTGGGTGCGGCCACGGCCAGATAGCGGATCTTGCCGCTTTTGTAGATGCCCTGGCTGGAAGGCAGGCTGGCAAAGCTCCAGGTCGGGTCGCCATTGGCGACCGAGGTGAACAGCTGGCTGACCTCGCGGTAAGGCACATGGGTCATCTTGCTGCCGGTCAGATAGTCCAGCCATTCGCCGCCCAGATGGCCGGGGCTGCCCACGCCCCAGGAGCCGTAGCTGATCTTGCCGGGTTCGGCCTTGGCGGACTTGATCAGATCGCCCATGTTCTTCCAGGGCGAGTTCGTGGGTACGGCCACAAAGAAAGGAGTCAGGAACAGCGGGGCCACGGGATCGAAGTGGCTCAGCGTGTTGAAGTTCTTGTTCTTGTAGAGATAGGGCAGGGCCGAGATATGTTCGCTGTCCAGTTGCAGCAGGGTATAGCCGTCGGGCTTGGCGCGGCGCGCGTACTCGATGGCGACAAATCCGCCGCCGCCGGGGCGGTTGTCCACGGTCACGCCCTGCCTCCAGCGCTGGGCCAGCTTTTCGCCGACGATGCGCAGCACGGCATCGGGGCCGCTGCCCACGGCAAAGGCCGTGACCACGGTCACGGGGCGGTTGGGGTAGCCGGACGCATCACCCTGGGCCAGCGCCTGGCCGGCTGCGGCCAGCAGAGCGGCCGCAGAAGCTATGGTTTTGATAGCTACTTGCGTGTGTGTGGATTGGATATTTGGCTTGTTTTGCTCGTGTTTCACAGTTTGTCTCCGGTGGGTGTTTTTAGGGACTGCAAAGCGTTGCTGGGCAGCCGCGTCTGGGCGCGGCTGTGAGGGGGAAGGTCTATTGCGGAGCGTCGGGCTGAGCCAGAGGTGCTGCCTGGGCAAAGGCGGGCAGGGCGCTGCATGCCGCATCGACGGCGCTGATCAGCGGCCAGCGAGCGAGATCCACACCAAAGCGGCGTGCGCTCTCGACCTGCGGAATCAGATAGATATCGGCAAGGCTCGGTGCATGGCCAAAGCAGAAGTGCCCGCGTGTGCCGTCCTGTGCCAGCAAGGCCTCGATGGCGTCAAAGCCGGCCGTGATCCAGGTGGCGCACCAGGCGTTGATGGCGGCCTCGTCGGCACCGAACTGCTGGCGCAGGGTCTGCAGGATGCGGCGGTTGTTGATGGGGTGCACATCACAGCCCACGATGGCCGCCAGGGCGCGCACATGGGCGCGGGCTTCGGGGTCGGCAGGCAGCAGCGCGGGCGTGGGGTAACGCTCTTCCAGCCATTCGATGATGGCGGGCGACTGGATCAGCGTCTCTCCGCTGTCCAGCGTCAGTGCCGGCACCAGGCCTTGCGGGTTGATGCGCTTGAATGGCGCTTCGGTCTGCTCGTCCACGCGCAGATCGACAGGGAGGTAGTCGGGCGTGAGGCCCTTGAGCTTGAGGGCGATGCGTAGACGGTGCGAGGTGCCGCTGCGAAAGAAACTGTAGAGCTTCATGGTCTGCGCGCCTTACTCGGGCTGGCCTACGCTCAGGGCAATCTCACCCACGCCTTCCACGCGGCCTGTGATCTGGTCGCCGGGCACTACCGCCCCCACGCCCTCGGGCGTACCCGTGTAGATCAGGTCGCCGGGTTGCAGGTGATAGAACAGGGACAGGTC
The DNA here is from genome assembly GCF_011752915.1 of Comamonas sp. Tr-654. Taxonomy (NCBI): domain Bacteria; kingdom Pseudomonadati; phylum Pseudomonadota; class Betaproteobacteria; order Burkholderiales; family Comamonadaceae; genus Comamonas; species Comamonas sp. Tr-654. The sequence goes on along the minus strand of NZ_VWWQ01000001.1, from coordinate 663,562 downwards.
GGCAATGATTTCGCGGATATTCCAGATCAGCTTGTTCACATCGGACTGCTGTTTGACCTGACCGTTGACGCTCAGCTCGATCAGGCCAGACTCGATCACCTTGCCGGGCATTGGCACGATTTCGCTGGCGACGGAGGACTGCTCTACATCCTTGCCCAGATCCCAGGGGCGGCCCTTGTCGCGTGCCACCAGTTGCAGATCGCGGCGCGTCATGTCGAGGCCGCAGGCATAGCCGTAGATGTGTTCATGGGCTTGGTCGGCAGGAATGCGAAAGCCCGGTTTGCCGATGGCTACGACCAGCTCCATCTCGAAGTGGTAGTTGGTGGTTTCGGGGGGATAGGTCACGCAGGCACCCGATTCGGTCAGCGTCTGCGGGGCCTTGGTGAAATAGAAGGGACGCTCGACGCTTTTGTCCACGGGGCGGCCCATCTCCACCGCATGGGCGTGATAGTTGCGGCCCACGAAGAACAGGCGGTTGACGGGCAGGCGCTGCTCGCTGCCCCGCACGGGCAGGGATTGCACAGGGGACGGTGCCCAGAGATAGTTGGCTTGGGTCATGTGTGATTCCTGATGGGTATTGGTGACTAGGTGCTTGAAAAAGATGCGCTCTATGTGCGAGGCAGCCAGCAAGGGCCTGGGCGGCCCCGCAGCCCCGCAGCAAAGGTTGTCGTCCCCTTGAAGGGGAAGACGCGAAGCGGCTCAGGGGGTCTCCACCCTGTATGCATGGACGGCCTCAAAAATCGGCGTATCGGCAAAGCGGAACAGGTCCAGCTGCGGCTGATCGGCATCGCATTGCGCGCTGAACAACTGCCAGGAAGGCACGACGAACATGTCGCCACGCCGCACCTGCCATTGGCGCTCGCCCACGGTCACCGTCCCCTGGCCATCAAAGACCTGGAAGACGGCAGAGCCCACTTCGCGCTTGGCACGGGTGCTGGCGCCGCGGATCACGCGGTGCATTTCGCAGCGTATGGTGGGCAGCACATCGCGGCCATTGCAGGGGTTGGTGTAGCGCACGGCTGCATGGCCAGGGCTGACCGTGGCTGGGTAGCTTTCGGCTTCGAGCGCCAGTTGTTCGGTCAGCGCGCGGTCGGTATCCACCCAGCGATAGGCCAGCAAAGGCGTGCTCGGGCTGTCCTGCAGGTGAGCTACAGGGCGCAGCCCGGGGTGAGCCCAGAGGCGCTCGGAGCGCGAGAACTCCGGCGTGACGCGTTCGTGCGGCTCCAGATGCAGGCGGCCATGCTCGAAGAACTGGGATTCGGTGTAGTAGGCATACGGAATATCCAGCCCGTCTATCCAGGCCACGGGCTGGCTGGCCGCATTGTGGTGGGCGTGCCAGTTCCAGCCGCCCTGGGGCAGAAAGTCGCCACGCGACATACGGATCGAGTCGCCGTTGACCACGGTCCACACGCCTTCACCTTCGACCACAAAGCGGAAGGCATGCTGGGTGTGACGGTGCTCGGGCGCATCTTCGCCGGGCATCAGGTACTGGATGGCAGCCCACAGCGTGGGCGTGGCAAACGGGCGGCCGCCCAGCGCTGGATTCGCCAGCGCAATCGCGCGGCGTTCGCCGCCCCGGCCCACGGGGACGATACGGCCGGCTTCATCTGCCAGCTTGAGCAGATTGTCCCAGCGCCATAAATGCGCGGCGGCCTGGCTCTTGGGGTGGGCGGGCATAAGGCCGCCGATTTCCGTCCACAGCGGCACCAGCATTTCCTGCTCGAACCCTCGGTACAGCTGCTCCAGCGCAGCGGTGGGTTCGGGTTGGCCGGGAGTGTTGCTGGCCGTGAGCTTGACCGGTGAAGGCTGGGCTTGCGCAAGGCTCATGTTTTGTCTCTTTCTTTGGTATCTGCCGGGCAGTGCGTTGCTGCCTTGCTTCTGGTTCTGACGGCCTTGAGTTGGGCTAGGAAAGGCTGCGAATCAAATAAACAGCACACTGATGATTAGCATAATGTTGATCTGTATCAGCGCTGATTGGGTGAAACCCGGTGGCGGGCTTAGCGCGAATCGGGGCGGCAGTCGTGCGAATATCGGGGTCTTTCAGTCATGGCCCTTCAACTGCCGCGCGGCAGGGCGGGCCCGGCGCCGGCCTCAAGACATGCAATACCAACCCGCAGAACTAGAAAACTATCCCGGCTATCACATCCGCAGGCTGCAGCAGATCGCGGTGGCCGTGTTTATGGAAGAAACCGAGGAGTTCGGCGTGACGCCCGTGCAGTACGCCGCCCTGTCGGCCGTGCTGCGTCAGCCGGGTATTGACCAGCGCACGCTGGCACGCAATATCGGCTTCGACACCTCCACCATAGGCAGCGTGATCGATCGCCTGGAAGCACGCGGCCTGATGGCGCGCAACGCGAGCCCTGCCGACCGACGCGTGCGTTTGCTGAGCCTGACCGAAGAGGGGGGCGATCTGCTGGTCGCTGCCGAGCCTTCGGTGCTGCGCGCCCAGCGCCGCATGCTGGAGCCTCTACCTGACGACAAACGGGCACAGTTCATGGAAATGCTGTCGCTGCTGATTCACGAGAACGACGAGTTCGCGCGCGCCCCGAGTGCGGTGGCCCAGCGCAGTGCCGAGCGCAAGCGCAGTGCGGCTGTCAAGGCGGTCAAGGGCCTCGCGGGCAAGGCGCAGGACAGCGTTAACGACTGAACCACGGACGGCAAGGAAAGACATTGGACTGGGACCATCTGCGTTTTTTTGGCGAACTGGCCCGCAGCGGCAGCATGGCTGCGGCTGCGCGGCGCATGGGAGTCGAGCACACCACGGTGTCGCGGCGCATCCAGGCGCTGGAAAAGCAGCTCGGTGCCGTGCTGTTTGCGCGCGAAGGCGGGCAGTGGCGCCTGACCGAGGCCGGGCGCCAGTTGCAGGAAGTGACCAACACCATGCAAAGCGCGGTGGACGGCCTGGAGCGAGGCCCGCTGGCGCATGCCGCGACCGCCGAAGGGCCGGCCGGGCTGGTGCGGGTGGGGGCCACCGAAGGCTTTGGCACGCAGATGCTGGCCTCCGAACTTGCTAGGCTCACGCTGCGCTATCCGCTGCTCAGCGTCGATCTGCTGGCACTGCCGCGCATGCTGCATCTGTCCAGCCGCGAGGCTGACATCGTCATCTCGCTGGAGCGGCCCAAGCGCGGCTCGGTCGTGGTGACCAAGCTGACCGACTACCGGCTGTATCTGTACGGTCAGCGTGAATATCTGGCGCGCAAGCCATTGGTGGCCAGAACCGAGGATCTGCGCCACCACAGCTTTGTTCACTATGTGGACGATCTGCTGTTCACGCGCGAGTTGCAACTGCTGGATACCTTGCACCGGCCCGAACGTTTTGCGCTGCGCAGCACCAGCATCACCGCGCAATACGAAGCCGTGCGTGCCGGCGCCGGTCTGGCCGTGCTGCCCGCATTCGTGGCCGACAAGGACCCGATACTGAGCCGTGTACTGCCAGAGCAGGCATGTTTTACGCGCACCTTCTGGATGAGCATGCCCGTGGAGTCGCGCCAGATTCCACGCATAGCCACGACTTGGAGCTTTCTGCGCGACGCCGTGCAAGGCATGCAGAAGCTGCTGCTGCCGGACTCGTGAATATTTGATAGCGGCTTTCGCTTGATGGTATTGCGGCTGAGGGGTATTGGTTGCTGAATCTCCACGCGAGATGGATGCAGTTCGGCATTGCTGCATTGGCGCTTTGCAGGCCTGAATTATGGCCACCCATGATGCACGGTCCGCATACATATACTGGGCCTGGCGGATTGCACCGGTTCTGCCTTTATCGCAGCATGCGGAGCGTGGAGCCATGCTGGGCAGTACGTCCGGGTGTCTCTTCCGGTGTGCTGTTTTTTGAAGGTTCAACATGATTGTCACAACCACTCCCTCCATCGAAGGCAAGCGCATCACCCGTTATTGCGGCGTGGTCGCGGGCGAGGCCATTCTGGGCGCCAACGTGTTCAAGGACTTCTTTGCCGGCATCCGCGACATCGTGGGTGGGCGTTCGGGCACCTACGAGCGTGAACTGCAGAGAGCGCGCGAAATTGCCCTCAAGGAACTGGAGCAGCGTGCTACCGAGGCAGGAGCCAATGCGGTGGTCGGCGTGGACCTTGATTTCGAGGTGCTGGGCCAGGGCAACGGCATGCTCATGGTCTCGGCCAGCGGCACGGCTGTCGTGGTGGAATAGGCGGTCCGCGCCCGAGCTGGCTTGATTCAAGGACGGCTGCAAACCTATTCCATGTGCAATTGCACATTTTTGGACTACTTCGAAATTTGTAGCGAAAACTCGTTGTAGAATTCGTTCCATCGTAGGGGAGTCGCCAAGCTGGTTAAGGCACTGGATTTTGATTCCAGCATGCGAAGGTTCGAATCCTTCTTCCCCTGCCAAAATTCAAAACCCTGCTCATCACCATGAGCGGGGTTTTTTGTTTCCGGACCAGGCGATGCGTAGCGTGCGTTGGTAGCGAGCCCCGAGCTTTCTGGCGCCTGCCTTGGGCATGCTGGTGCGTCTTCTGATGGTCGGCCGCACTGCCGGGTACAGGGCGGCAATGATTCAGGACAGCCATGTTGTCTGGCGGGGTCGGGCATGAGAGAAACGACGCGTAGGTTCAACGAATTGCCTAGGGTAAGTACTTACCATTTGCAGATATTTGTGCCAAACCAGCCAAACTTACCGAGCGATTTCGCCGTATCGTCGGTGGTTTGAATGGGCGCGGGAAAACAGCCGGTAGACTCTTCGCTCTTTTGTGTCGCTGTTATTCAATGAGCGTTCCCGGGCCTTTGTGAACGAGCTGAAATGCTCGCTGCCAAAGCCTGACTTTGGCAGGATTCCGGCCGAAGGTATCGCAGCGCGCTCTTGCCCTGGCCACAAGCACAGGCAAGTGCAGATAGGTTGAATATCCTGCCTGGGTGAAACAAATGTATACAGATTTGCTATCTGAAAAGACAGCTCGCTAGCAAACTGGGTTAGCTGACACAATCACTGGCAGTTGGGCGCAACTGGTGCTCGCGCCAGGCGTTTGGCCGATAGCAAACAGGAATACAAGCCGCTGGCAAATGAATGACTGCAGTTGCTGGCTGAGAGTTCTCGGGGATAGATATCTGGCACAGCGTTTGCGTAAGAGCACGGCAAGATTTGGATAGACAAGGTATGGAATATCGACTGGATGAAACGGACCGCCAGCTGCTGCGCCTGCTGCAGACCAATGCGCGCGCCTCGACCGCGCACTTGGCCCGGCAGATGAATCTGGCACGCACCACGGTGGTCGCTCGCATCGCCAAGCTGGAGCAGGAAGGCGTGATCGCCGGGTATGGTGTTCGCCTTGGCTCGCGTATGGAACAGTCTGCCGTGCGCGCCTACTGCGGCATCCGTGTCCAGCCCAAGACTGCCACTTCGGTGATGCAGGCACTCAACCGCTTCACCGAGGTGGAAGAGGTGTCTGCCGTCAGCGGACAGTACGACTACATGGTGTTTGTGCGCTGCGAGAGCAATGAAAAACTGGATGCGCTGCTTGACCGCATCGGCCTGATCGACGGCATTCAGCAGACCTATACCTCGGTGGTGCTGAGCCGCAAGATCGACCGCCGCACCACGGCCGAGGTTGTCGGCGAAACTTCAGCGTCCTGATTTCATCAGGCGCCTTCATGCAAAACGCCCGGTCTGTGCCGGGCGTTTTGCATTCAGCGGGAAGCTGGGAGCAAGGGGCTCTTGCCCCTTCGTCCCACTTTTCCAGCTTCCGGTCGTGCTCAGTCAACAAGGACCTTGGGTGCACCTGCTTCCATGCGTCCAATCACTGCGGCATCGGCAAACCCGCTGTCGGCAAAGACTTTGAGGACTTGCGGCACGGTCTCTGCAGTACAGGAAACCAGCAGGCCACCCGAAGTTTGAGGATCGGTCAGCAGTGCTTTTTGTGCGTCTGTCACGGACGACGCCAGCTGAATGTGGTCGCCGTAGGATGCCCAGTTGCGTCCAGAAGCGCCCGTGAAAATGCCTTGTTCTGCAAGCGCTCGAACACCTGGGAGCACAGGCAGCTTGGCGCTATCAATGCGCGCGCTGAGCTGGGCACCTCGGGCCAGTTCCAGGCCGTGGCCCAGCAGGCCAAAGCCCGTGACATCGGTGAGCGCATGCACGCCGTCAAGCTTGGCAAGTTCGGTACCGGGGCGGTTGAGCTTGGTGGTGGCATCCACCATGGCTCGGTAGCCCGCGTCGTCGAGCAGATTCTTCTTAAGCGCCGCCGAAAGAATGCCCACGCCCAGTGGCTTGCCCAGAATCAGCACATCGCCATCCTTGGCATCGGCATTGCGCTTCATCTGCTTGGGGTTGACGATGCCGATGCCGACCAGGCCGTAGATGGGTTCGACCGAATCAATCGAGTGGCCGCCCGCCAGCGGAATGCCAGCATCGCGGCAGACCGATTCGCCACCTTCCAGAATCTTGGCGATGACATCGTGGGGCAGAACATTGATGGGCATGCCCACAATGGCCAGCGCCATCAGCGGCGTGCCGCCCATGGCGTAGATGTCGGACAGTGCGTTGGTGGCGGCAATTCGGCCAAAGTCATAGGGGTCGTCGACGATGGGCATGAAAAAGTCCGTCGTCGCCACAATGGCCTGCTCGTCATTGATCCTGTAGACCGCCGCGTCGTCTGCGGTTTCCGTGCCTACCAGCAGATCAGGGAAAAACTGCTTGGGCAGATTGCTTTTGGCCAGCAACTCCGACAGCACGCCGGGCGCAATCTTGCAGCCACAGCCGCCGCCGTGAGACAGAGAGGTCAGGCGCGGGGTCGTGGGGGAAGCGGTTTCTTGAGTGGTGTTCATATCAATCCAGACGGCAAGCAGTACCGTTGTTGTAGCCATGTTTGTGCTTGGTCAGAAGCTCATTCTGAATGCACGGTAGGCTCTCATTATTGACTGCCTGCGGCGTGGATCTGCAGGCTTATTGTCGATTTCCTTAGAGATCTGTTTAGGTGGGGTATGAAGATAGTGCAGCAGTGTATCTGGGTGGGCTACATATATTCTTGAAATATTTAATAGATAGAGAATTAAATAATTGCGGAAATTTTATTATTTAATGGGCTTATCGAGAAATATAGGGAGTTATTTTAATAGTGATGTGATAAGGTTTTTTTTTTGATTGAGAATTTCTAATCAATCTCTCCTTGGATTGAGTTTATCTAATAGTTAAAATAAATCGATATCAATAATTCAATAGTGTACTTGCAATGTAATTGAATGTGAAGTAGGAGGTGGTGACTGCCTGTAATAAGGTTTTGCTTATGTTTTCATTTACAATCAACCGATTGGATTTCAGTGCGTCTTGAGTCCAAAAGAACGAGGATTTATCTTGGACTCAGCCCCGTCTTCTGGTGCGATCTCTGCACCACGTAGTTCACTTTCCGTTACCTTTGCGGTATGGAACGCACTTTTCCTGCGCGAAGCCGTTGCGCGCCTGAGTGCCACGCGCGGTGCCTGGGTGCTCATCGTGCTGGAGCCGGTGTTGCATGCAGGCTTCATGCTGCTGCTGTACACCGTTGTGCGTGCACGCTCCGTGGCTGGAGCCGATGTGGCCGTCTGGCTGGTTCTGGGCCTGACTGGCTACTTCACGGTACAGAACGTCTTCCAGCGGGCGATGGGTGCGGTCGATGCCAATAGGGCCTTGTTTGCCTATCGTCAGGTTCGCCCTATTGATACTGTGATTGTTCGTGCGGGACTTGAAGCAGTATTGGGCCTTTTGATACTGGTTGTGCTCCTTGGTATTTTGGCCTTTTTGGGGCGCTCTGTTATCCCAGATTCACCCATGGAGGCTATGCTCGCCTTTATTGGGTTGATTCTTTGTGCGCTGGGGATTGGTTTTGTCCTTTCCGTTCTAAGTGATCTGGTTCCCGAGGCTGGTAATCTGATGATGTTCCTGTTTCGGCCTTTGTATTTTCTGTCGGGCGCTATATTTCCGCTGTCGGCAATACCAGTTCAATATAGAGAGTGGGCTTTTTATAACCCGTTTGCACATGGACTTGAATTGCTGAGGTCCAGTTTTTTTCCAGTCTATCATGCGGCTCCAGAAGCTAATTTTAATTATCTTTTCTGGTTTGCCGCAGTTTCTATTTTCTTCGGCCTAGCTTTACAGGTTCGGTTTGCACGGAATTTGAGAGCGCAATGATTATTGTCACCGACGTACACAAGCGCTACCAGACGCCGCACGGTGCGGGGCGATGGATTCTCAAAGGAGTTAATCTATCTATCCCAGCTAAAGTTAGTGTTGGGCTGGTCGGCCGTAATGGCGCAGGTAAATCAACCTTGCTCAACCTGATTGGCGGGGTGGACATGCCCACACGCGGGACAGTAGAGCGGCGAAGCCGCGTCTCCTGGCCCATGGGCTATGGGGGCGGCCTGCAAGGTTCCCTGAGCGGTCGCCAGAACGCTAAATTTGTTGCGCGCCTGCATGGATTTGATTCGTCGCATGCCATAGCTGAAAAGATTGCCTATATACAAGATTTTTCCGAATTGGGCTCATCCTTTGATGAGCCCGTTCGCACTTATTCTGCAGGCATGAAATCACGCCTGCAGTTCGGGCTTTCCCTTGCTTTTGACTTTGATGTGTATATATCGGATGAGGCAACATCTGCTGGCGATGCTTCGTTTAGGAAAAAAGCATCTGATGCATTCAAGCGTATTGCGGATCGCTCCGGGCTTATTATGGTGTCGCATAGTGACGGCACTTTACGCGAGTTTTGTCAAGCCGGTATCTGGCTGCATGAAGGTCAGGCTCATTGGTTTGACAGCATCGAAGATGCTTTAAAGAATTACAAAGATAGTATTTCCACATGACCGATTTCTTTAACAAAGAATGCCTCAAAGGCTATTGCCAAGCCATATGGCGGATGAAGGCTCTTGCCATTGCATTGTGCGTATCCATATTGGCGATTATCTATTGGGGATTTATTGCTTCTGATAGATATGTTTCTGAAGCCCGTGTGCTGATACAGCGCACTGATATGGCGGCCTCGCAGGCAATGGATTTCAGCTCTTTGCTGGCTGGGGGGGATGGCATATCGCGAGCCGATCAGATGCTGCTGCGCGATCGGTTGCTGTCTGTCGATATGTTGCAGCAGCTGGATAAAGAGTTGAATCTACGCGAGCACTACAGCAGCCACGATCACGACATTCTTTCGCGCATGTTTTTCCATGATGCTTCTCTGGAGTTTTTTCACCGGCACTTTCTATCGCGTATCAGTGTGGAATATGACGAATACGCCGGTGTGCTGGTCATCCAGGCCCAGGCCTATGACGCAGAGATGGCCCGCAAGATCACCAGCGCACTGGTTCATGAGGGCGAGCGCTATATGAACTCGCTGGGCCATCAACTGGCACAGGAGCAGGTGAATTTTCTGGAAAAGCAGGTCAAGGAGCGCGGTGAGCATGCGCTGAACGCGCGCCAGCGTGTGCTGGCCTTCCAGAATGCCAAGGGCCTGATTTCACCGCAGTCCGCAGCCGAAAACCTGGCCGGCGTGGTCAACAAGCTGGATGAACAGTTGACTGAACTTAGCGCGCGCAAGACTGCATTGCTTGGCTATCTGGCCCCTACAGCGCCCGCTGTCGTGGAGGTCGATCTGCAGATACAGGCCGTGGAAAAACAGATCAAGACAGAGAAAGCACGTTTGACTAGCGCCAAAGGGCAGTCGCTGAACAAGACCGTTGAGGAGTACCAGCGCCTGGAGCTGGAGGCCCAGTTTCAGCAGGATGCCTACAAGAGCGCCTTGGTTGCGCTTGAAAAAGGCAGGGTGGAAGCAACGCGTACTTTAAAAAAGGTGCTGGTGCTGCAAAGCCCATCGATGCCTGAATATCCTCTGCGTCCCCGCCGCCTCTACAACATTGCCACCTTTATCCTCGGTGCCTTGCTGCTGGCTGGGCTGGTGCAATTGCTGGTATCCATCGTGCGCGATCACCGCGACTGATTTTTGAATTTTTCGAGTTTTATCATGCAACGTTTTATCGCGCGTACCTGTATCGGCTCGGCAGTTGCGGTGCTGCTGACCGGTTTGGCTCCGGCTCAGGCCCAGATCTCACAAGCTGGTTCCGGCCAGGATACATCGGCATCCAGTATTGACCCTTTCCAGATCAATCAGGCGCTAGGGCTGGTTCCTTCTGGTGGGACTTCCAGCGATGCTTCGGCAAGCCGCTCCGGTGCTGTCGTCCCCATGCAGTCTCCTATGTTGCCGCAAGCGCCCCAGACGGCCGATTACACCGCCAACCTCAAAAGCGATGTCTTTGGGGCGAACCTGTTTACCGGCAACTTTGCACGTGCAGGGGCAACCCAGTTCAACCCCGATTATCTGGTCGCGGTAGGTGACCGCATTCATCTACGCCTGTGGGGCGGTTTTGCCTTTGACAGCGTGGCCGCTGTCGACCCGCAAGGCAATATCTTCCTGCCCCAGGTCGGGCCTATCAAGGTGCTGGGCATTGCCAACAAAAATCTCCAGCAGCAGGTAGAGGCTGCGGTGCGCCGTGTGTTCCGCGCCAATGTCTACAGCTATGCCAGCCTGGCGGCAGCGCAACCGGTGCGCATCTTTGTGGGCGGTAATGTCATGCGTCCTGGCCTGTACAACGGCACCAGCATGGACAGCCTGCTCAACTACCTGGATCAGGCGGGCGGCATCGACCCCGAGCGGGGCAGCTTTCTGACCGTTCAGGTCAAGCGCGGCAGTTCAGTACGAGCCACTTTTAACCTTTACGACTTTCTGCTCAAGGGCCAGCTACCGCTGCTGCAGCTCAATGATGGAGATGTGATTTTTGTTCCCCCTATTGCCAACCGGGTCCGCGTATCGGGTCTTGTAAACAACGCCAAGCGCTTCGAGTTTGCTCAGGGTTCTGAAACCGTCGCCCAGTTGATGCAATTGGCCAAGCCACAAGCCCAGGCCACCCATGTGCGTATTGCACGCAATACCGGAACCGTGAAGAACACCGAGTACTACCCGTTGCAGGAAGCCAATGCCTTGGTACTGCAAAACGGCGACGAACTGGAATTCACGGCGGACAAGAAGCCCGGCACCATTACTGTGCGTGTCGAAGGCGAGCATATGAATTCGCAGGAGTATGTGCTGCCCTATGGCACACGCCTGGGTGCTCTGATGCAGAGCATTCAGACCTCGGCAGATGCCGAGCCTGAAAGCATTCAGCTCTTCCGCCAGAGCGTCAAGGATCGCCAGAAGGAGATGCTGGCTACCAGCTTGCGCAGCCTGGAAACGGCACTGCTCACGGCTCGCAGTGGCAGCAGCGAAGAGGCCCGGCTGCGCAAGGATGAGGCCGATCTGACCCTGCAATGGGTGGAGCGTGCCAAGAAGGTGGAACCCACTGGTCAGGTGCAGATTGCACAGGCCGCGCAACGCGACAACATGTTGCTGGAAAACGGCGACGTCATTCGCATCCCGCGAAAGGATGGCCTCGTGCTGGTCAGTGGTGAAGTTCTCTTCCCCAATGCAGTGGCATTCGACGGCTCTTTGAGCCTCAAGGACTATATCGATCGTGCAGGCGGCTTTACCCAGACAGCGGACGCGGCTCGCGTCGTTGTTGCACACCGGGATGGGGCATTCGAGCAGGTAGATACCGGCAAGCTTTTTGAAAATACCCGGCTGAAGGCCGGCGACCAGGTGCTGGTGTTGCCCAAGGTGGATGAGAAAAAGCGCCAGTTCTGGAAGGACATCACTCAGATCATGTACCAGATCGCGATTGGCGCGAAGGTCGTGTTCGGTCTTTGATTTTTCTGATTTTTTGAAGAGCTATGAACAAAATTATTGTGGTGGGACACCCTCAGTCAGGCTTTGATGGGGTGGAGGAGTTGCTTCTGGATAGTGGTATGGCCGAGGCCAATCCATCCAGACGTGAAGGGTTCATGCCGGCGCAGATCAGTGAAACCCTGGTCAAGGTGCATGGCTCGGTACCGGTGCAGCAGGTATGCGTTGCCGACCAGCTTGCGCAGATCGAAGTGGCACCGGTCTGGCAGGGCTTGGCGCTGGATTTGATGCTGGCGAATATGGAGCAGCCTTTGTGGGGCTGGGCTGATGCACAAGCGGTCTATCTGCTGGATTACTGGAAGTCGCAAGACCCGCAGACGGTGTTCGTCCTGGTATTTGACGAGCCGCAAAGCGTATTCACGCGCCAAGCCTTGGAGCACGCTGATGCCAGCCCGCAAGAGCAGGAGGCCCGAATCAATGGCTGGATTGCCTACAACTCAGCCTTGCTGCATTTTCATCTGCGACATCCTGAGCGCAGTTTGCTTGTTCACGCACAGCAGGTGCAAACATCGGCGCAGAGCTATTTGCAGCAACTTAGCTTGCATGTGGACGCTCAGCTTTGCTTGCCCAGCGAAGCAGTGCAGTCAGAGGTTGAAGGCCAGAATCAGGAATTGAGCAACGACAAAATTCAGATCAGAACTGGCGCGGTGGGCAAGCCAAAGCAAGCGCTGGATGGCAATGCATTGGCTCAATGGCTTGCGCAGCAACTGTTGGAGGACTATCCGCAGGCTATCGAGCTTTATGAGCAGTTGCAGGCTGCCGCATCGATGCCCCAACGCAGTCAGGGTCAGGCAGGCAGGCAAATGCTCGCATCGACCGCACAGGCCAATCGCAGATATCAGGCTTGGTCGGCCTTTGTCGCTCAACAAAGCGCCATGCAGGCCCAGGCAAAACATCTGTTGCAACTGGACAAAGAGCTGGATGGGCAGGCTCTGCAGGTGCAGCAACGTGAGAGGCAGATCGAGCAGTTGAATCAGGCGGGTGCCAGAGCAGAGCAGTATGCGCAGGAGCAAGAGCGCAAGCTGGTTGCCAAGCGCACGGAACTGCAGTCCAGTGAGCAGGAAAATCAACTGTTGTTGAAGCAACTGCACAAAGTGCAGGAAGAGCTTGAAAGTCGATACCACCAAGCCGTGCAGCAGGAAAAGGCTTTGACAGAGCTGAACAAAGTCAAGGCTGATCTGAAAGCTGCGCGGGAAAAGGCCTTGGCCGAATTGAAAGTCGCGCAAGATAAAGCGGTGCAACTGCAGCAAAGCGAAGCACGACTCAAAACACAGTTGCAAGGCCAATTTGCGAGAGGTTCTACCGTCGATGATCTGAAAAAAGAAAACGAGCTGCTGCTGAACCAATTGCACAAGGTGCAGGAAGAGTTGGAGCGCCACTTCCTGGAAAACAGCAAGCTCAAAGCCGCGCAGAAGCCGCAGCCCGCGGCGATTTACGGCGCAGCGGATCGTGTGAAGCAGCAACTCTCTTATCGGCTGGGTGCCGCCATGATCAGGCAATCGCGTAGTTTGGGCGGCTGGTTGAACATGCCATTTGCCTTGAGTGCCGAGACCAAGCGTTTCCGGCAGGACCAGGCAGCACGCAAAGACCTGAAGCTGCCACCGATTGCCCAATATCGTGATGCGTACGAGGCAGAGGTTATCAAGCGGCATCTTTCCTACCGCTTGGGCGCGCGCTTTCTGACCAATACCAAAACGCTGGGCGGCCGGATTTCTCTGCCTTGGAGCCTGTATGCGGAAGTGAAGGCATTCAGAAAAGATCGCCAGTCGCACTGAGGCTTTGCATGCACACATCGGAGCCACTGAGTGTGGCTGAAATGGCAGAATTTTATGAGTAGCCCAATGAACACCATCATCCACTGGCTGGAGCATTTGAATGTACTGATGCCCTCTGGACATATTGCCCTGGTGGGGGCAGGCAACGGCAAAGGCGTCTGGGCCCAATGGCTTGTACACCAAGCTGGCAAGTCGAGAGTGACATTGATCGAGGCGGAGCCCACGCAATATTCGACCTTGCAGCGCACATTGAAATCGTTGGGTGAACATGCTCGACACTGCGAAATACGCAATGCCTTGGTTGGAGCACAACCAGGTCCGGCTTCCTTTTTTGTCACCAGCAGCCAGCAGGAAAGTGGCCTGTTGGATCCCCAGTCGCTCTTGAATCTTTGGCCGAATCTTCAAACCGAAGAGATTAGAGAGCTGAGCGCCATTACCCTGGACACGGTGTATGGTGATCCAAGTGGAGACGCCGAGCTGCCATTGGATGAACGACATTGGGTGATTATTGACTGCCTGCCATCAGGGGAGCTGCTGCGCGCGTCTTGCAAGCTGGAGCTGGTGGATGTAGTCATTGCAAGAGTCTTGCTGGGCGAGCGGCATGCAGTGCCTGATGGCGCAAGTCTTGAAGAAGTGGCAGAACTTCTTCAGCAAAATGGCATGTTGCAGATAGCCGTCGAAGCCACTCGTCATCCTGGCATCGGGTATGCATTGTTTGTGCGCGACGTCAGGTTGGCTTTGCATGCCCAGGTGCAAAAGCATCACAGCGAGAGCCAAGAGCTACGTCTCAACAGCGAAGAGCAGGCGAAATTGTTGGTGGAGTTTCGGGCAAAGACAGAACAATTGATGCAGTCCAAGCTGGTTGTGGAGCAGCAATCGCAGGAGCGCGCTCAGCAACTGGAGCAGTTGGGCAAGGCGCGTGATGAACAGACCAAGCTAGCGCAGGATCGTTTGGCTCAGATTGAGCGGCTGACCCAGGCCAAGGCTGCAGTTGAAAAGCAGTCGCAGGAGCGTCTGGTGCAGACCGAGCAACTGACCCAGGCCAAGACTGCAGCTGAAAAGCAGTTGCAGGAGCGAGCGCAACAACTGGAGCAGCTCACCAAGGCACGTGACGAGCAAGTCAAGTTGGCGCAGGAGCGTCTGGTGCAGACTGAGCAACTGACCCAGGCCAAGGCGGCTGCCGAAAAGCAGTCACAGGAACGAGGGCAGCAGCTGGAGCAGCTCGGCAAGGCACGTGACGAGCAAGCCAGGCTGGCGCAGGAGCGCCAGGTGCAGATCGAGCAACTGAAAGTCGTTTCGACAGCACTTCAAAAAAATGAAGTTCAGGAGAAGCAGTTCAAAGAATTTCAGCAGCAGCTGGAAAGCTCTCTTGGAGAGCGGATCGGCAAAGTCCTGGCGGGCCAGATCGATGCCGGTGTCAAGGCTCAGACAGAAGCTTTCTTGAAGTTACTTCAAAGCAATCTGTCTGAAACCAAAGAGGGCTTGCAAGGGGTAGTCAATGCCTCGGAAACAAAAGTCAAGAATGAGTTAGGAAAAGGCTTGGCCAATTCAGTCAAGCAGCTGGAATCATTTATGAATATCCAGAGCTTCTTTTCCAGCGGAGATTTTTTCTCGGATTTTCACGGTTGGCCTATAAGCCCGGATATTGGGGTTTTCTTATTGGAAAAAATGAGGTCACAGAATTACGACCTCATCATTGAGTTTGGAAGTGGAACTTCCACGGCACTTTTTGCAAAAGCGGCTGAAGCGATGAGTGGAAAAACGCAAAAATCGGCAGTGCCAAAAACACTGAAGACCGAGATTGTGACATTCGAGCACAACCAGCTCTACCATGAAAAAACTCAAAAAATGCTGCGGGCAAGAAAGCTCGATTGGTATGTCAATCTGATACATGCACCTTTAATTGACTGGAAGGATGAACGCCAGGATTATTTGTATTATGACTGCCAATCTGTCTTGGAAGATTTGGCTGAGAAGTACAAGTCTCAGAAAATAAAGATCCTGGTATTGGTTGATGGTCCTCCAGGGTCTACATGTAAAAATGCCCGGTATCCAGCGGTGCCTATTATATTTAATGCGTTTGCCAAGCAATCGATCGATATCGTGCTGGATGATGCAAGCAGGCCTGAGGAAAAAGCTACGATAGATTTGTGGCGGGAATTCTATAAAAAACGCTCTATTGCAATAGAGGAATCTTCAATCCCTAGTGAAAAAGGGATTCATATTTCTAGTCAAATAATTTAATTTTTGAATTTTATGAAAATACTTAGTGAAGCAATAGGTTTTTATCAGAAAAAGGAATACCCAAAAGCTCTTGAACTATTCAAGAAGGCTGCAGGTATTTATGGAGATTCGCTGGTTGAGGTGAATATTGCTTTATGTCAAAGGAATATTGCTGGAGGCTACCCTTCAAAAAAAGAAGCGGAACCAAGAGCCAAATCATCCACTTCCACTGAACTTGACCCCGCTACAAAATTCATGCTCGCCTCCATGGGTGAATTGGATTTGACGGAAACGGAAAAGCAGGAGTGCCTGAAAAAATATCAAGCTCTGACAAGCCGTAAGTCTGAAGACGCCGAGACAAAGACTGTTAATCCGATCCCGGCTGACTGGCCAAAAGATCTGGTTTTGGCAAAACTGCCTGATAGCACTAACGACTTTCTCTGGAGTAGTGCAAGAAAAAAAGATCAAGAAATTGTCCCAGCAGATAATCCGGCGGGTCTGAGCATTGTTGTTCCGACGTTTAACCGTACGAATATTCTTGATATAACGCTCGCTTGTCTTGTCAATCAGGAAACGAAATATGCATTTGAGGTAATCGTTGCAGACGATGGAAGCAAAGAGGATATCAGCGAGGTTGTTCGGAGGTATGAATCACTTCTAGATATCAAGTATGTCCGACAGAAGGATTACGGCTATCAACTGTGTGCTGTACGTAATTTAGGACTGAGAACTGGAAAATACGATTTCGTGGCAATTCTCGATTGCGACATGGCTCCCAATATTAAATGGGTCGAGTCGTATATGAGTCTGCTGGTTGACAATGATGATGTCGCTCTAATAGGGCCTCGTAAATATGTGGATACGAGTCATCTATCTGCGGAAGACATCAGAGGCAACAAGTCGCTTATAGAGCGTCTACCGGAAGTCAGGACCAATAACAGCGTGGCTGGTAAGACACAAGCTGACATGTCAGTTGACTGGCGACTGGAGCACTTCCGTGCAACGGAGGATCTGAGGCTATGTGATACCCCATTTCGCTTCTTCAGTGGCGGTAATGTGGCATTTGCAAGGAAGTGGCTTGAACGTGCCGGTTGGTTCGATGAGGAATTCACTCATTGGGGTGGAGAAGACAATGAGTTCGGTTACCGCTTGTATAGGGAAGGCTGCTTCTTTAGAGCGGTATGGGGTGGTATGGCCTATCATCAGGAACCGCCTGGAAAAGAGAATGAAACGGATCGGGCAGAGGGGAAAAAGATCACTATTAATATAGTGAAAGAAAAGGTGCCTTATTTTTATAGAAAGCCTGCACCGTTAAATGGTTCTTCCATTCATAAGCGACCATTGGTTTCTATCTATATTCCGGCACACAACTGTGCTGATCATATTGTGCGATGCGTGGACAGTGCACTCAATCAGACCATCGTTGATCTGGAAGTCTGTATTTGCAACGATGGGTCGACAGATAACACGTTGGAGATATTGGAGAAGAATTACGGTTCTAATCCGAGAGTAAGATATGTCACGAAGAAAAATGGGGGCATTGGCGCTGCATCTAATTCTGCGGTGAAAATGGCACGTGGATATTACATTGGTCAGCTTGATTCTGATGATTATCTTGAGCCGGATGCGGTGGAGATATGTCTTAAAGAGTTTTTTGCCGATCGACGCTTGGCCTGCGTTTATACAACAAATCGTAATGTAAAACCTGACGGAACATTGATTGCCAAGGGGTATAACTGGCCGGTATTTTCTCGTGAAAAATTAACAACAGCCATGATTGCTCATCACTTCCGGATGTTTACCGCAAGAGTCTGGAATCTGACTTCTGGATTTGATCAATCGATCACAAATGCTGTTGACTATGATATGTATCTAAAACTCAGCGAGGTCGGACCATTCAAGCATGTCAATAAAATTAGTTATAATCGAGTTCTACATGGAGAAAATACTTCGATTAAAAAGTTAGATCAGCAAAAAATAAATCACTTTCTGGTGGTGAATAGCTCATTACGGAGACAGCAGAACGCTGGTTACAATTATTCTCCTGCCGAAGGTGATGATGTTGCATCTAGAAAGTATCTCTTTAAGAGGGTGTAAATGAAAATTAGTGCTATTGTAAATTGTTTTAATGAAGAAGACTTTATATATTATTCTCTAGGATCTATATATAAAAATGTCGATGAAATAGTTGTTGTGGATAATAAATCCGATGATAAAACTCCTGAAATAATTGAGAATTTCATCGCAAAAAATGATAATGAAAGAAAGGTTAAGTTTTTTCCCTTGCAGTCGAGAATGCAGTTGGCTGCAGTTAGGAATTTTGCTTTAAGTAAATCATCTAATGAATGGACCATCAAGTGGGATGGCGATTTTTGTGCTTTCGATAGTAATGATGAACTTGCGCAAAAATGTGCGGCATTTTCGAACCTGATTGATATAGTCAAGCAAAAGTCAGATATCTGCGATTTTTTTCTTCTCTATAGTTTGAATGTTTGTGGTGACATTTATCACTATGACTCAACAAGGAAGTATTTAGGCTTAAGTGGTGACTCTTTCATTGGTAAGAAAAGCTGTATTAAATATGATGTAAACGAAAAATATGGAGACGTGGGTATTCTTAGGAGGCCTGATGGCACTAGTCCAAGAATGATGTATTTAAATAATCCAGATGTAAATGACATGTACTTCTTACACTTCTATGGTGTGAAGGATGATCGTTACCTTCTGTACAGACGATTCTTGTCTGAATACCAAGTATGGATTGCAAATAATGAAATGATTGACTTTTGGGAGTGGATGTCTGTAGTGAAAAACTATGACTCATCCTCTGGAGTTTCTTATGTGCGAAAGAAAATGTTGGAGAACATGATAAAGCACAACATAAGTCTTCCAAAAATTATTAATCCTATTATTGAAAATCCAAGGTATCTTATAAAATACGAAAATGAGATCGTATCCGATAGAATTTCTTTCTTTTAGCTCTAGAGGGTAATTTATGTTTCTTATCACAATGGCTGGACTAAGTAGTCGCTTTAAAAAAGCAGGCTATTCTCTGCCTAAATATGCTTTGGAATACAAGGGTGTTACCATCTTTGAATGGGCGGTTAGGTCATTTGAAAAATACTTTGAGGATGAGTTATTTGTTTTTGTTCTGCGTCCAGATGATTTTGCCGCTGCATTTGTAGAAGATTTAGTAAGAAAACTTGGCGTAAAAAAATATAAAATAATAAAATTAGATCGAGACACCAGGGGGCAGGCGGAGACTGCCTATCTCGCATTGAAAGAATTCAATGAAGACTTCCCTGTGACGATTTTTAATATAGATACCATTCGCTATGGATATATAAAGCCTGGATTCCTGTCAAATTGCGATGGTTATCTGGAGGTGTTTCTCGGTGAAGGCGATCACTGGTCTTTTGTTGAGCCTGGACCTGATTTTACAGTAACGCGAACCACAGAGAAAGAGAGAATATCTGATTTGTGCAGTGATGGACTTTATTATTTCAAGAGTCATATTGAATTTTGCGGAATTTTCGAAGATGCACTGAATGCGGGTGAGAAAAATAAGGGTGAGTTTTATATTGCTCCTTTATATAATAAAATGATTAAAAAAGGGTTGAAAATCAACTATGATATTATTGATGCCGATCAGATTGATTTTTGTGGCACTCCTGAAGAATACGAGATTCTTCTGAGAGAGGAGTGATTTTAATATGAAAAGAATAATCATGGATCTGGATGACACCATTTGTAGTACATTAAATGGTGATTATGGAAATTCTTTACCAAAACAAGATGTAATTGATCGAATGAAAGATTTTAGGGCCATGGGCTTTGAAATCGTTATATGTACCAGTAGAAATATGAGAACATATTCTGGCAACATAGGCAAGATTAATGCAAATACTTTGCCAGTAATTATAGATTGGTTAAATAGGCATGAAGTTCCTTATGATGAAATATACACCGGAAAACCGTGGTGTGGAACAGAAGGCTTTTATGTTGATGATAGGTCTGTCAGACCGAATGAGTTTGCGAGCATGTCTATAGTCGATATCAAGAATATGCTGGGAATTAAAGAGTGATTGTTATCAATTCTGCTGCTTATGTGATCCCTGAGTTCAGGAATGAGTTGGGCTTGATTCCGCCATGTTTACTCCCTTTGGGAAATAAAAAGCTGCTGGAACATCAGGTCCAAGAGCTACGTCGTTTCAAAGACGAGAAAATTATTGTCTCGTTGCCTGCGAACTACGAATTGACACTAGATGAGCAGCAGCTGATGCAATCCTTGAGAGTCGAGGTGATTGCTGTTCCTGAAGATTTCTCACTTGCAGAAGCGTTAACATATGTTTTGAATGTGGCATCTGTCGAAGGCAAAACGTTGAGATTGCTACATGGTGATACTTTAATATTAGATTTGCCAACCGGTTTAGATGAGGTTGCTGTTGGCCAATCTGCCGGGGATTATGATTGGGAGATCGAGTCTCTCGCTGAGAATAGCATTGAGGCTACGTTGGTGTGGTCTGGATTTTTCTCATTTTCTGATCAACGTGAATTTTTGCGTGCATTGGCATCAAGTCGTAGAAACTTCGTGCATGCAGTAAGAGAATACGGGAATAAAAATAAATTGAAAGCCATTGCTTGTGAGAAATGGTTCGATCTTGGGCATGTGAATACGTATTTCTCATCGCGCTCTAGAATAACAACTCAACGTTCATTTAATTCTTTGAAGATTGTGGATGGCGTTCTATATAAAACAGGCGAGCCGGTAAAAAAAATAGAAGCAGAAGAGAATTGGTTTAAAAATGTCCCGTTGAACATAAAAAAATATACTCCTCATCTTTTAAGCTCCGGTATTTTAGAGAGCGGTGCAAGATTTTACGCGTTAGAGTATTTGCCCTATCTTCCCTTGAATGAATTATTTGTTCATGGAAGAAATTCAGTAGATTTCTGGATAAAAAAATTTAGATTGCTAAAGAAATTTTTTGAAGATGCTAGAGAGGGTGATTTTGATTATTTTGATGTTTTAAAGAAAGAGGCTCTTGCTCTGTACCAGAGTAAAACAATTAAGCGCTTAAGATTGTTTGAGCATGAAACGGGATTTTCTAGTAATACTGTTCTATCTTTGCATAATGGTAGACCTTTAACTGCTTCTGGAATTGCTGAAGATTGTATCCATCTGACGCTTCAAAGGTCTTTGGTACCTGCAATATTGCATGGGGATTTGTGCTTTAGCAATATTTTGTTTGATTCTCGTTCAAGTAGTTTAAAGGTCATAGATCCTCGTGGGTTGAGCTTTGATGGTGATTTAACTATTTTCGGTGATCAGAAATATGATCTGGCAAAATTGACCCATTCAATAATAGGTTTGTATGATTTTATAATTGCCGGTCGGTACCAGATTGATGTTGACTCAGATGGGTTTGATTGCATTAAATTTGATATTGATAATCGAGTTAAATTAATCCAGGATAAGTTTTTCGATTTTTCTTTTATAGAAGGAGAATCAGTGATTGATATTTTACCTTTGGTGGTGCTATTGTTTATTTCAATGCTTCCTTTGCATGCTGATAATCCTGGTCGTCAGAAGGCTATGCTACTTAACGCTGTTAGATTATATAAAGAGTTTTTACTAAATAAATAATGATATGATTGTTCTTAAATTTGAAGAGGTAAAAGAAATATTTGCTGATTACAATATATTTCTTACAAATTCCGGTGCGGGGAGAATTAATGATAAGAAGGAAGTTTTCTTTCCAGATGTTTTTCGTATAGAAGAGGGGTGTGCTTTTCTTTCGGGGGATAGATTCGCGTCGCTGGGATTTATGAGTTATTCTTGGTCAAGTTTGGTTGATTATGTAACTGTTGGACGTTATTGCTCAATCGCTGGAGGGCTTAAGTTTTCAGGAGTTCGACATCCGATCGAAGCTGTAACCACATCTCCATTTGTTTACGACAAAAATTTTTCCATGGTCGCTAGTGGAATTGAAAAATTTGACTGTTCATTTCCTGCTATTTTTAATAAGCAACCAAGAAGAGAGATTGTTATTAATAACGATGTTTGGATCGGCAGCAATGTATGGTTAGCTCGTGGAATTAATATTGGGACTGGCGCAGTTATTGCTGCAGAGTCCGTTGTTACTAAGGATGTCGAACCCTATGCAATTTATGGGGGTAACCCTGCTAGATTAATAAGATATCGGTTCGATGCAGAAGTTATAGAGGGGTTGTTAGAATCAAAATGGTGGGATATGCATCCGTCTATTATTTCGGCATTGAATATGCGTGATCCTATTGCCTTTATAGAAGATTTGAAATGTGTTAATTCTGAGAAAATATTTACACCTCGTTCTTTTGGAAATCAAAATATAGTCTGATTTCAAGAGGACGCTAGATTGATGTTTGGTTTTTTACTGTATGGGTAGATGCTTCTTGCATTAAATATTTTGTATTTTTATCGGTCTACATAACTTAGGATTTATCTATTCTGTAAGAAATTAAAATCATTTTGTTATTATTTTATTGTAAATAATATTGAAGTTTTCATAAAATTACATGTCTTCACTAAGGTCAAATTTTAGCAGCGCCCTTATTCGTTTGGGAGAACCGCTACGAGCTTCTCTGAAGTTAGATTCATTTAAAGATGCAATACCCCGAGTAGGGATGGCTGTCGGCAATAATCAAGAGAGCAGTCATATTGAAGCTTTAGTAAGGTGGATGGTTGGCTTGGCTCCTGCGTTGGAACTAAACCTAAAGAATACTCACGATGGGCGAATTTCTGAATGGGCCGAAGACATTATTTTTCTAATAGATGAAATAACTAATCCTGAATCACCAAGTAGGTTTAATTTCCATAGTGGGACGCAACCTTTGGTTGAGGCTGCTTTCCTTGCCCAAGCATTTCTTCGGGCGCCTAAAGCTTTGTGGTATGGGCTCAGTGAAGAGGTCAAGGAAAACGTATTAAACTGTCTTTTAAGCTCGCGTCAGATTCGTCCGCATTTCAACAATTGGTTGCTTTTTTCAGCAATGATCGAGGCATTCCTATGCTCAATTGGAAAGCCATGGGATCGCATGCGGGTGGATTACGCGCTGCGTCAGCACCAGCAATGGTATGTCGGAGATGGTACATATGGCGACGGGGCAGAGTTTCATTGGGATTATTACAATAGCTTTGTAATATTGCCCATGTTGCTGGATATTCTGGATGCGGTGCAGGGACAGCACTCAGAGTGGGATCGGATGCGGCCTTTGGTTTTGCTGCGCGCTCAACGCCAAGCAGTGGTTCTTGAGAGAATGATTGGACCCGATGGCTCCTATCCCTTGATAGGGCGCTCTTTGGCTTATCGCTGTGGATTTTTGCATGTGCTGGCCCAATTGGCTTGGCAGCAACGTTTGCCGGCAAGCTTGGACGCTGGTGCTGTGAGAGCTGCAATGTGGGCGGTGATAGAGAAGACTCTCGGCCGAGCCGAGAACTATGATGAAAATGGCTGGCTGCAGATTGGAATCAATGGTCACCAGCCAGGAGTTGGTGAAAACTATATTTCTACGGGGAGCCTCTATCTGTGCAGTGTTGCCTTTCTTCCGCTGGGTCTAGAAGAAAGTGCTCCATTCTGGAGTTTGCCGGAGAAACCGTGGACACAAAGAGCTTGCTTTTGGCTTGGGCAGGATATATCGCTTGATAAAGCGCTGAAATAATCGGGAACTTGAAAATGAAGATAGCAATTGCGGGTACAGGATACGTCGGCCTCTCCAATGCCATGTTGTTGGCACAGCATCATGAGGTGGTGGCGCTTGATATTGACGAGCGTAAAGTAGCTCTGCTCAATGACAGAAAGTCTCCCATTGTGGATGCCGAGATTCAGAGTTTTCTGGCGGAAAAGAAGCTGAACTTCCGTGCCACGCTGAATAAGCAGGATGCCTATGCCGGCGCAGACTTTGTCATCATCGCCACGCCCACGGATTACGATCCGCAAACGCAGTACTTCAATACCAAGTCGGTGGAGTCGGTGGCACGTGAGGTGATGGCCATCAATCCGAATGCGGTGATGGTGATCAAGTCAACGGTGCCTGTGGGCTTTACCAAGCGCCTGAAAGAACAACTGGGTAGTGAGAACATTGTTTTCTCGCCAGAGTTTCTGCGTGAAGGCAAGGCCCTGTATGACAACCTGCATCCTAGCCGCATCGTGGTTGGGGAACGCTCCGAGCGCGGTCAGCAGTTTGCCGACCTGCTGTGCGAAGGCGCCATCAAAAAAGATGTGCAGGTATTGCTGACGGACAGCACCGAGGCCGAGGCCATCAAGCTGTTTGCCAATACCTATCTGGCCATGCGCGTCGCGTATTTCAATGAACTGGATACCTATGCGGCCGTGCATGGGCTGGATACGCGCCAGATCATTGAAGGGGTCAGTCTCGACTCACGCATTGGCGGGCACTACAACAATCCTTCGTTTGGTTACGGCGGCTATTGTCTGCCCAAGGACACCAAGCAGTTGCTGGCCAACTATGCCGATGTTCCGCAGAGCCTGATGCATGCGATTGTGGAGTCGAACCGCACACGCAAGGATTTTGTAGCAGACGATATCTTGAAGCGTAATCCCAAGGTGGTGGGTATCTACCGTCTGGTGATGAAGGCTGGCTCGGACAATTTCCGTGCTTCTTCCGTCCAGGGGGTGATGAAGCGTCTCAAGGCCAAGGGCGTCGAAGTGGTCGTGTATGAGCCTGTGCTCGATGCTCCTGATTTCTTCCATTCCCGGGTCGTCAAGGACTTGTCGGAGTTCAAGCAGATGGCTGATGTGATTGTGGCTAACCGCGTGGTGGACGAGTTGGTCGACGTGCCGCACAAGGTCTATACACGTGATTTGTTTGGTGGCGATGCGTGAGCCGTCATTTGTTCATTAAAGGTTCGCAACGATGAAGGTCACAAAAGCAGTTTTCCCGGTTGCGGGGATGGGCACCCGATTTCTGCCTGCCACCAAGGCAAGTCCCAAGGAGATGCTGCCAGTGGTTGATAAGCCGCTGATTCAGTATGCGGTGGAAGAGGCCCTGGCTGCGGGCATTAAGGAAATGGTGTTCGTGACTGGCAGAAGCAAGCGCAGCATCGAAGACCATTTCGACAAGGCCTACGAGCTGGAAAATGAGCTCGAGCGTCGCGGCAAGACCGAGATGCTTGACTATGTGCGAAGCCTGATGCCTTCCGACATGAAGTGTGTCTTCATTCGCCAGGCTGAGGCCCTGGGTCTCGGTCATGCCGTGCTGTGTGCACAGCCTGTAGTGGGCAATGAGCCGTTTGCCGTGTTGCTGGCGGATGACTTGCTGGATGGCGAGCCGGCGGTGATGCGCCAGATGGTGGACGTGTACGACTACTACAAATGCTCGGTGCTGGGCGTGCAGCAGGTGCCGCGTGAAGACACGCGCAGCTATGGCATTGTGGACAGCAAGCCGCTCAAGGAAGACCTGGAGGCCGTGCATGCGATTGTGGAAAAGCCCAAGCCGGAGGAGGCACCTTCCACGCTGGCCGTGGTGGGGCGCTATGTGCTCACGCCGCGTATCTTCCATCATCTGGCCCGCTTGGGTAAGGGCGCAGGCGGAGAGATCCAGCTCACTGACGGAATTGCAGCGTTGATGAAGGAAGAGCAGGTGCTGGCCTACCGCTATCAGGGCAAACGCTATGACTGCGGCTCCAAGATTGGCTATCTGGAAGCTACCTTGGCCATGGCGCGCAAGCACCCTGAGGTGGGGGAGCAGTTCGAGGCGTTGCTTCAGTCGCTGCGCAACTAGAATACGCCAGCCCAATAGCATAGCTACTGGCGTATTCATATATTGGGTTTCAGGTAATAAATAACCTGAAACCACAGTATATCTTGCGCTAAAAGCTTCTTTTTCAGGAGCGAATGCAGGCAAGGCCTGCAGAGTGTGATTTGACAAGGATGATGTTTTGAGTGTGGATACACCCATTTGGCAGGCGCTGAGATCCAGGGCTGCCGTTTGCGAGCAAACGCTGAATCTGCAGCAGGCACTGAGCAGCCAGGAACGGTTTCAGCGGTTGAGCTTGCAGGCACCTCATGTCTTGCTGGACTGCTCCAAATCCTTGTGGAATGAGTCTGTGCTGGAGGCCTTGTTGCAATTGGCTGAGGAGGCTGGTTTGGTGCAGCGACGCGATGCCTTGTATGCCGGTGCCGTGGTGAACGAAACCGAGCAACGCCCGGCCTTGCATGTGCGCTTGCGGGCTCCTTTGGCGCCGCAGGGCTGCTCCATGCCAGAGGACGAATGTCACGCCGGCTTGCGGGCCATGCTGACCTTGGCGCGACAGTTGCGTGAAACGGCCCGTTTTACGGATGTGGTGCATATCGGCATTGGTGGTTCGGGCCTTGGGCCTGAGTTGCTGCTGCAGGCACTGCAGCCGTGGTGCGAAGGTGGGCCGCGCGTGCATGTGGTGTCCAATATGGATGGCCATGACCTGCACCAGGCGCTTCAAGGTCTGCAGCCCGAGCGGACATTGTTCATCGTTGCTTCCAAGTCATGGTCTACGGCCGAGACGCAGCGCAATATGGAGTCGGCCAAAGCCTGGGTATGTGCGGCTGGCGATCTGCATTGGCCCGATCATTTTGTGGCCGTGTCTTCGCGTGAGGACTTGGCTTGCCAAAGCGGCTTCATTCAAACACTGCATATCCCGGAGGGGATTGGCGGGCGCTTTTCCATCTGGTCTGCCGTGGGGTTGTCGGTGGCTCTGGCCGTCGGGCCCGAGGTTTTCGGGCGTCTGCTCGCTGGTGCAGCGGAAATGGATGCGCATTTCGCCCAGGCGCCGCTGGAGCGCAATGCGCCGGTATGGCTGGGTTTGCTGGATGTGTGGTACGCCAGCTTTTTGCGTATGCCGGGGCGCTGTGTTGCGCCATATCACCATGGCTTGCGCCGACTGCCGGCCTATCTGCAGCAGCTGGAGATGGAAAGCAATGGCAAGCAGGTGCGTGCAGATGGCGCGCCTGTGGGCTATCCAACGACCGGCATGGTGTGGGGTGAACCTGGCAGCAATGGTCAGCATGCATTCTTTCAGTGGCTGCATCAGGGAACCCAGCGTATCCCAGTGGAGTTCATTGCCGCCCGCACGGCGGCCCATGGCTTGCCGGAGCACCAGGAGGCCCTGCTGGCCAATGCCCTGGCCCAGGCGCAGGCGCTGATGCAGGGTAGCAAGGCCGGGCAGGGACAGTTGCCCGGACATCAGGACTTTCCGGGCAATCGGCCCAGCACCTTCATGCTGCTGGATGCATTGACTCCCGATTCATTAGGAGCCCTGCTGGCACTGCATGAGCACCGGGTGTTCGTGGCAGGCACGGTATGGGGCATCAACAGCTTTGATCAATGGGGGGTGGAGCTGGGTAAGACGCTCGCCAGGGACCTGCGCGTGCGTATGGACTCCGGCGATCTATCAGGGCTTGATGTGTCCACGGCGGGATTGCTGGCGTATTGCCGTTCGGAAACGGAGCGAGTCTGATGAAAGCCTTGCGTAGTTTGCTGCATCTGCTGCGCGGCGATGTAGCCCGTGCCCTGGCCGAGGCGGACACCAGTTCTTTGGGGGCTCTCAATAGCTGGGTGCCCAGGGCGTACTATCGCCTGGGTATGTATGCCACGGTGGCGGCACTGCCGCTGAAGCCGGGCCGCAGGCGCTATGTCATGCCTGCCGTGGTTTCTCTGGCCGCATGCGGCCAGCATGACCGGGCGCGCAATATGCTGGCTGCGGTACGGTGGCCGGGGACTCCGGCGCGCTTGCGTGTCGCATTGGCCGATGCTCTGGCGCCATTCATGCCAGCAGAGGCCTTGCAGGTGCTGGAGTCTGTGCCTGAGGGCGTACCTCCGGCTCTGCACGCCGCACTTTTATTGCGCACAAACCAGGCTCAGCGCGCGCGTGAGTTGCTGGCAGATGCTTTGAACGGTGGTCAGGCGGCACGCTACCCAGAGCTGTATCTCTACCAGACCATGGCGGAGCCCGATCGGCCCGAGCAGCAGCTGGAGCGACTCAATTGTTTTTTTGCAGCGCACGGGCTACCGCCGGTGGCGCTGCGCGATCCGCAGCAGATGCCCGGCCCCTGCAATGTGAAATTGCCCGACTTGCCCGCAGTGACGGATGGCCCACTGGTTTCTGTCTTGATGACGACTTTTCAGACCGGCGCGAGAGCATCGGTGGCGATCGAGTCGCTTTTGAATCAGACCTATCGCAATCTTGAAATCATCGTGGTGGATGATGCCAGCGCTGACGACACCCCCGAGCTGGTGGAGAGTTGGGCGCGAAAGGATGCACGCGTAAGACTGCTGCGATTGCAGACGAATGGCGGTACTTATCTGGCCAAGAGCATGGGACTGCAGCTTGCCCGTGGAGAGTTTGTGACTTGCCACGATTCTGACGACTGGTCACACCCGTTGAAGATCGAAATGCAGGTGCGCCCCTTGTTGGAAGATGCTTCACTGGTGGCGACCACTTCGCATTGGGTGCGTATGCAGGATGACGGCATTTTCTATGCCCGTCCCGTGCACACCTTGATGCGCCTGAATCCCTCTTCACCCCTGTTCCGGCGTGAGCTGGTATTGCAGCGCATGGGCGCTTGGGACTGTGTGCGAACGGGAGCCGACAGCGAATTTCATGTGCGGCTGCGGCTGGTGTTTGGAAAAGATGCCGTCAAACGCATCACCAAGCCGCTTGCATTGGGTTCGCACCGTATAGGCTCGCTGATGACGGCAGAGGGCACAGGCTACTCGGATGCCGGTGTTTCGCCACAACGGCTGGCGTATTGGGAGGCCTGGGCAGGCTGGCATCTGGATTGTTTGCGCCATGGCAAAGTACCGTGTCTGCCACTCGATCTGGAGGCATTGTCTGCAGGCCGCGTCTTC
This sequence comes from Comamonas sp. Tr-654, assembly GCF_011752915.1. Lineage (NCBI taxonomy): Bacteria > Pseudomonadati > Pseudomonadota > Betaproteobacteria > Burkholderiales > Comamonadaceae > Comamonas > Comamonas sp. Tr-654. The sequence goes on along the minus strand of NZ_VWWQ01000001.1, from coordinate 634,923 downwards.
GCGGCACCGGAGGAGATCTGTGTCACGCCAGAGCAGGTCAGAGCCGCGCAGAATCAAGTCCGTCAACAGAGGCTGCTTGCCGATGCTAGCAGTGACCCCGTTTTTATTTGAGAGTCTGGTGTCGCAAAGAATTGGCATTTTTTCGAGAGGAATCCTCCGCATTCCTTTTCTTGCGGTGTTGCTACAGGTCACACCGGTGCGCTTGCGAGCTTGGTGCGCCTCCCCAGTTGAATGTATTGCGGGCTGGGGCCTGCGTCCAACCACTCGTCAGGCACTGGCCTATGCAGACACGCATGGCCTGCCTTATGTCGCACTGGAGGATGGCTTTCTGCGCTCCTTCGGCACCGGCGAGCATTTTCCGCCGCTGTCGCTGGTGGTCGATGACACAGGCATCTACTACGACTGCACGAGGCCCAGCGCGCTGGAGCGCCTGCTTTGCAGCGATGCCGATCTGCTGGGCGCGGATGCCGCGCTGGTGCGGCAGGCTCGCGAGCAGCTGCTATCGGCAGGCTTGAGCAAATACAACCATGCTGCTGAGTTGCCAGACGGCATGCTGCGCAGCGACGATGCTCAACGGGTGCTGGTGGTAGATCAGACGGCTGGGGATATGAGTGTGGCAAAGGGCGGGGCGGATGCCGCTACTTTTGAAGCCATGCTGGCAGCGGCCCTGGCCGAGAATCCCCAGGCCACGGTCTATGTCAAGACCCATCCCGAGGTGACTTCGGGTCGCAAGGGCGGCTATCTGACGGGCGTGCAGCCCGATGCCCGTACGGTGCTGCTGCGTGATGCAGTAAACCCGATGAGCCTGATTGCGCAGATGGACCAGGTCTATGTGGTCAGCTCGACCATGGGCTTTGAAGCCTTGCTTGCCGACAAGCCGGTGGTCTGTTTTGGCGTGCCCTGGTATGCGGGCTGGGGCGTGACGGATGATCGCCAGACCCAATATGCTGCCATGCTGCGTCGTGCTGGTCGCCGACGCTCGGTGGACGAGTTGTTCGCAGCGGGGTATGTGCATTACAGCCATTATCTGAATCCGGAGACACGCCAACGCGGCAATGTGCTGGATGTGATTGACTGGCTGCAGCGTCAACGCCAGGTGGCCCTGCGCTTTGGTGGGCGCATGATTGTGGTGGGCTTTCGGCGCTGGAAGGCAGCGAACGTGAAGGCCATGTTGTCCCTGCATCCGGGCAAGGTGGTCTTTGTCAAGAATGCTGCTGCCGCCAGGGCTTTGCAGCCTGCTGGAGATGATTGCCTGGTCTGCTGGGGCCGGGTGCCGCCGGCAGGTGTACAGGAGTTGGCTGATGCAGCGGGCGTGCGTCTGCTTCGCATGGAGGATGGCTTTGTCCGCTCCGTAGGCCTGGGCTCCGATCTGATTCCGCCGCAGTCCTTTGTGCTGGATGCCAAGGGCATCTATTTCGACCCGGGTCAGCCTTCGGAGCTGGAGGATTTGCTCAATACTCGAGCGTTCACGGCGCAAGACCTGCAGCGTGCGCGCAATGTGCGTGCCTTTATCGTCGAGCACGGCATCACCAAGTACAACCTGGAGCCCAATCGCCCGGTGGATTGGTTCAGCACGGATCTTCCGCAGGCCGGGCGGCAGGTGGTGCTGGTGCCGGGTCAGGTGGAAGACGATGCCTCCATTCGCTTTGGCTGCGATGCCGATGGCGTCTGCACGAACCTGGGTCTGATCCAGGCAGCGCGCGCCGCATTTCCTCATGCATTCATTGTCTTCAAGCCGCACCCCGATGTGAGCAGTGGCAATCGCAAAGGCCATGTCGAACCGGCACAGGCCTTGCAGCACGCCGACCATATCGAACAGGCGGCGTCGGTGGTCAGCTGTATCGATGCCTGTGATGTGGTGGTGACCATGACCTCGTTGACAGGCTTTGATGCCTTGCTGCGCAACAAGCAGGTGGTTGTGCATGGACGCCCGTTCTACGCAGGCTGGGGGCTGACGCAGGATCGCTTGCCCGTGCCGCGCCGAAGCCGCGCGCTGTCTCTGGATGAACTGGTTGCGGGGGCGCTGCTGCTCTACCCCTTGTATTGGGACCCAGTGCTCAGGGGCTACACCAGCTGCGAAGCGGTGCTCAGACGCTTGCTGGAGCAACGCACGGCGCTGGAGCAGTCTGGCGGCTTGCAGGGCTTGAAGTCCGGATGGCTGCGGCGGCAATGGCGCAAAACCAGGGTGCTGCTGCGGTCGATTTTGTCGGACTGGTGACACTTACCTTTTTTTGCAATTATTTTTCATCGATTTGTTGTCATCGTGCAGTGATATGCGAGGGCCTTGTTCGGTGAAACCCCTAAAATACAGGGGTCATGCTTCATGACGCCTCCATAGAAATACCAAGCGGCCTGACAGCCCGCAGTCCCGTACGCATGAAGAACAAGAGTGGATTTGCGTCTAAACGTGTTTTGTTGCTGCAAGGCCCGGTAGGGCCTTTTTTCTGGAACCTGGCCAAGGACTTGCGCTCGGTGGGGGCGACTGTCTTCAAATTCAACTTCAATGCGGGAGACTGGCTGTTCTATCCACGCAAGGCGCATTCGTTTCGTGGAGAGCTGACGCAGTGGCCTGAGGTGCTGGAGGCCTTCATCATCAAGCACCGGATCGATGCGGTGCTGCTGTTCGGCGATTGCCGGCCGGTCCATGCCTGCGTGCGCTCCATGACCGAGCGCCTGGGCTGTGCCTTCGGGGTGTTTGAAGAAGGCTATCTGCGGCCCGATCACATTACGTTCGAGCCCATGGGCGTCAACGGGCATTCTCATTTCGAAAAGAGACTGGCCATATGGCTGGAGCAAAGAGCTCGGCAGGAAGGCGTCTCACCGCGTCCCCATTCGAACGGGCCGGCCACGGAGTCGTGGAAGAAGGTCGGGAACTCGTTCTGGCATTCGGCCATGTGGGGCATGCTGTATTTCTTTGCGGCCTGGCTGGGGCAGTGGTTCTGGAATAACGCCCTGCATCACCGAAGCATGACCGTGCGCGATGCTCCCTGGTGGTGGCTGAGCTATCTGCGCAAGTTCTGGTATCGGCGCACGGAAAAAGAGATAGAAAATCTGCTGCTCGGTGATCTGCGCAAGAAGTTTTTTCTGGCTCCCCTGCAGGTCTATAACGATGCTCAGATCGTGGTTCACTCGAACTATGATTTCGTGACAGATTTCATCAATCACGTGCTGCATTCGTTTTCCAGGGCCCAGGCCTTGGAGCGCACGAACGGCGTGCCCGAAGGTGGGAAGTCGATTGCGGACGACGTGGTGGTTTTCAAGCACCACCCCATGGACCGGGGGCACCGGAATTACGCCAATATCATCCGCTTGCTGGCGCGGCGCCATGGATTGCAGGGCAAGGTGTTCTATATCCATGATCAACACCTGCCTTCCTTGCTCAAGAGCGCCAAGGGCGTGGTGCTGGTCAACAGCACGACGGGGCTTTCGGCATTGGGTCATGGCGCTCCCGTCAAGGTCTGCGGCAATGCCTTGTATGACCTGCAAGGTTTGACCTATCAGGGCAAGATGCGGGACTTCTGGTTCAGGGCCCATCAGGCCATTCCTGATCAGGAAATGCTTTCGCGCTTTCGCAAGGCCTTGATAGAGTGCACGCAGATCAACGGCAGCTTCTATCGCCGGCTTCCTGCTGTCTCATGGCGTTGCGGGGCTTCACTGGATGGTCAGATGGCCCAGCGCCTGTGGGGTGGCGGCCTGTCGGTGGATCCTGTGCTCTGGCCCGAAGAGGATGCGGAGCCATTACTTGTTTCCAGGCCGGCCAATCAGGTCAATGCCATGCCTTCCATGCTGCAGGGGGTCGCCTCTGTCGAATAAGCCTTGGTATGAAGGGGGCCAGTGACTAGCAGCGAAAAGAATATCTCAGTCGAGTCTTCAAAGAAGGCGGAGGATTGCGAACGCCTGGTGATTTTCATGGGTGGCTTTGATCCGCGCGGTGCAAGGCACTATCACCAGTTGATGCGCGCAGAGTCGCAAAAGCAGCCAGTGGCTTCCGCGGGTCGAAAATACGCGATTGGCAGCAGAGAAAAATGGAATGAGGGTGAAACGGCGCAAGGAAAATCGCTGCATTCCCGCTGGAAAGTCTCTCAGACGGACTCCGGAAACTCGGCTAGCGCCGATTTTGTTTTTTTCGACTGGCATGATCAGGTCCGTCTGCACTGGCCTTCGAGCCGGGCAGAGGTTTTTCGTCAAGCCGTGGGCACCTATGCCTCCATCTGGAACTTGAAGCAGTGGCTCAAACCCGTTCGGGAGCAGGCGCGCTTTACCTTGTGGGCGCTGATGTATCCGCTGGTTTATATGCTGCTTGTGCTGCTGGCCGGATTGGGTATGGGCTCTATGCTTGTGAGTGCCTGGGACGGCTTGGCGCCACTGGGCGCAGCCGCTTTGATGCTGGTGGTGGTCGCTGCTGTCGGCTGGGGTGGCCTGGTGCTGGACGGTTATCTGCATATCAGCTGGCTTCTGAGAATTCTGAACTTTGCCCATATCAGTTCCCGAAAGTCCTTTCCCGTGCTGGACGCGCGCATCGAGGCAATGGCCACCGAGGTAGCACAGGCCATACAGAAGCAGCGCTGGCGAGAAGTGGTAGTGGTCGGCTTTAGCGTCGGCAGCGTACAGGCTTTGAAGCTGGCTCAGACACTTCGCCGCAAGCTGGCCGAAAGTCCCTTATCCTTGCAGCCTTCGCGCGCGCCGCTGGTGAACTTGGTTACCCTGGGCAATTGCATTCCGCTGTTCGGGCTGTTTCCAGGTGCTGGCGCTTTGCGGCAGACCTTGCGCGAGATCGCCATGGACGAAGCGGTGTACTGGGCGGATATTTCCTCTCCCAGCGACAGCGTGTGCTTCGGCATGTGTGATGTGGTGGGGCTGTCATTGCGCGAGGATGGGCGCAAGGATGAGACCCTGGCCGCCAGCTCCTTTACCGATGCCGGCAAGCGCCGGGCTCAGTGGGGGCTCAATCCGCAAGCCGTGTGTTCACCGCGTTTTCACAAGCTGTTTTTGCCGGCAACTTACCGTTGGTTGCGTAGGAACAAGATGCGCATGCATTTTCAGTATCTGATGGCCGGCGAAGTTGCCGGTGCCTATGACTATTTCGAGTTGCTCACCAGCGCCGGTCCGATGCGTGACTACATAGAGAGGAAATTGGTGCGATGAGTCGTTTCTGCCCCGCCTATCCCAAACCCCATCCCGAGCAGACATCGAAGCTGCGCATGTTCTGGCATGCGCGGCGTTCCTGGATGGACGCACTGTTCGAGCGCAGCTACAGCATGCAGATGGGCGAGGTCCATCTGCCCGGCGTGGATCTCTACATGCTCAATGACATTGCGGAAGTCAAGCGAGTCATGCAGAGCGAGGCGCAGCAGTTTCCCAAGAGTCATCTGCTTCATGAGTCGCTGGAGCCTTTGCTGGGCGACAGCATCTTCACGACCAATGGCGAGCAGTGGCAGCGTCAGCGCACCATGATGAACCCGGCCTTTGCCCAGGCCCGTGTGAACGTCGCTTTCCCGCGCATGCTGGGTGCCGCGCAAGCCATGCTGGAGCGCCTGGATAAGGTGGATGAAGCGCAGCCCTACGACATCGAGATCGAGATGACTCATGTCACTGCCGATATCATTTTCCGCACGATTTTTTCCACGCCCTTGCAGGGGCCCGATGCGCACCGCATCTTCGAGGCCTTTGCCCGCTACCAGGCACTGGCTCCCAAGCTCATGTTGCCGGCTCTGTTCGGCGTTCGCTGGCTGACCATGCCCTGGTATCGCTGGCAGAGCAACCAGGCCGCCACGGAGATTCGCGGCCTGCTGCACGCAATGATCAAGCCGCGCTATGAAGCGCATCTGAGGGGCGAGGCCGAGGAGCAGGAGGATATTCTTGCCGCCTTCATGCAGGCCAAGGATCCGAATACGGGCGAGCCTTTCAATGAGGAAGAGCTGGTCAATCAGGTCGCCATGCTGTTTCTGGCGGGGCATGAAACCTCTGCCAGCGCACTGACCTGGGCCAGCTATCTGCTGTCCCAATCGCCCGACGTGCAGCAGCGAGCCTATGAGCAGGTGCTGGAGGTGGCCGGTGAGCGTCTGCCGCAGCAGGCGGATATGAAAAGCTTCTCGCAGGTCTGGAATATCTTTCGTGAGACCTTGCGCCTGTTTCCGCCAGTGGGCTTCTTTGCGCGGGAGAACGTTCAATCCTGTCCCATCCGGGGCAAGCAATTGAAGGAGCGCAGCACGGTGGTGGTGGCACCCTGGCTGCTGCAACGTCACCGCAAATGGTGGCAGAACCCCGATGCCTTCGACCCTGATCGCTTTGACCGTGAGGAAGACAAGGAGGCGATCAAGCATGCCTACATGCCTTTCAGCATGGGACCGCGCGTGTGTCTGGGGGCAGCCTTTGCCCTGCAGGAAGCGGTCCTGATTCTGGCCTGCCTGCTGCAGCGCTACGAAATCCTGTCCGCGCCGGGTCATGTGCCGCAGCCCGTGGGGCGGTTGACGATTCGCTCCGAAAATGGTGTTCGTATCAAGTTGCGCAAGAGAGAGGATGCATGAAGGAGCGCCTGGCAGGTTTCGTGCTGATGTGTGCAGTGGTCCCGCTCGCGGTCGTGGGCTGGCTGATTCTTTGCTGGGTCGGCCTGTTCGGCAAGACGGAGCGGGGCAGGGCCGGAGTGCGGGCGCTGGACCACTTTGTCAATGCCGCCGTGCTCAACGGCTATGCCTGGGAAAGCGTTTCATCGCATGCCTGGCGCGAACGCGAGAACAAGCGCTGGGCGCGCTGGGTGATCAGGGTCACCGACCACTTCCAGAAGGATCACTGCATGCGCGCCAACAAGCGTGAGCAGCCCGTGGTGGATCTGATCCTGAAAAAAGGCCTGCAGGGTCAGACGATCAAATGAGTGGGTGGCCGGCCCGTTCAGCCGATTGAGCTGAATCGGCGCATTACGCCTCTTTACGCTTCGAGATGGATCTGGGTCAGCGGGAATCGGCCCTGGCGCGTTAAGGGCTTAAGCGTTTCCGGGTTGAAGCGCGATCTCGCCGCCCCAACGGTGATCTATATCGAGCATGGAGATATATGTCCAATCGCACTTCAATCATCCGCAGCCTGGCAGCCTTGGCGCTGGTTTGCGCAGCGGGTGCAGCCCAGGCCCAGGCCTATATCAGCGGCTCCATTTCCGGGCAGCTGTCGCCAGGGGTCTACGGTCAGGTCAATATCGGCAATGCGCCGCCGCAGCTGCTTTATGCACAGCCGATGTGGGGCGGCCCGGTAGTGCCGCAGGTGCAGCCCATCTATATGTGGGTGCCGCCGGGCCATTCGCGCAACTGGCGCCGTTACTGCGGTCGCTACCATGCGTGCGGCCAGCCGGTCTATTTCCTGCGCAATCCGCCACCTCATTGGCGTGCAGGACCTCCGCCTCATCACCATCACGACAGGCGCGACTGGCGTGATGATCGTCGCGATCATCGTCACTGGGACAGAGGCGATCGCCACGACCGACGTGACTGGGACAGACATGATCGTGACGACCGGGGGCGCGGCCATGGTCGCGGACATGGACGCCATGGCGACTGAATTAGGGGTTAACCACTAAATTTACTGTTGCTTATGCACAGCAATGAAGGCTGGATGCTATTGAAAAAATAGCATCTAGCCTTTTCTCTTTATTGGCTTTGTGGTTTGTTTGTAGGTATTTATACGTGATATGAGCAAGCACTTTGCTATGCCTTTATGGCATAGCTGCTAGCGGAGGGCTTGCCTAGTAGGGGCGCTCAGGGCTATCGACAATAGTCTCATTCGTTTTGACTAGATGGTTGCCCTGACGCAAGCCCTGTTCGAGCGTCCCAGTCCTGCCGATGCCGTGTGCCCGCAGCATGAGGGAGTAGCTCGCAAAGCCTTGAAGGCTGGGTTGCGGAATCTGGCAGGGCAGCCACTGCATCCACTTCAGGAGTCTTTCGGCATGAGCGCAGCACTCAAGGGCATTTCTTCCATGGCAACCCGCCAGGTCCTCGCCGATCTGGCCGCAGCCTGGCAGGAGCAGGGCGGCGAGCCGGTGCAGATCGAATCCGTGGGCGGTGTGGATGCCGCGCAGCGCGTGCAGTCCGGTGCAGAGTCCTTCGATGTGGTCTTCCTGGCCTCCAACGCCATCGACAAGCTGCAGGCCGCCGGTCGTGTGGTTGCAGGCAGCAAGGTGGATCTGGTGCTCTCCAGCACCGCTGTCGCCGTGCCTGCCGATGCGGCCCAGCCCGATATCGGCTCGGAAGAGGCCGTGCGCGCTGCCGTGCTGGCTGCGCCCAGCATCGGTTATTCCACCGGTCCCAGCGGTGTGGCGCTGCAAAAGCTGTTCGAGCGCTGGGGCATTGCCGACGAGATCAAGTCCCGCATCGTGCAGGCCAGGCCCGGCGTTCCCGTGGGCTCCATGATTGCTTCGGGAGAAGTGGCGCTGGGCTTTCAACAGCTGAGCGAGCTGATCCACGTCGAAGGCATTCGCATCGTGGGCGGCCTGCCTGCCGCGATTGCCATCGACACGGTGTTTTCGGCCGGCCTGGTGGCGGGCTCGGCCCATGCCGATGCCGTGCAGCGTCTGCTGGCCTTCATGGCTTCGCCTGAGGCCGCAGCGGCCAAGCGTCGCCAGGGCATGGAGCCCGCTTGAATTGATTTCGTGTCCAGGCGGGGGCCTGGGCACTGCACCCCATCCAGCAAAAGGGCAGTCATAGCCCTTTCGTGACGGACGTACCAGATGCCTTTGAGGCTTTGGCGCCAGCCGCGAGACAGGAGATAGAGGCGACAAAGAGAGGCAACTGAGATACCAAATATGACTTCGCAAACTAGCAAACAGAACACCGACCCGACGGTCGTCAACGTGCAGACCGTGCTCAACGAGAGCCCGTTCTCGGGCTTTCAATGGGGGATCTTCTTCCTCTGCTTTTTGATTGTTCTGCTCGACGGTTTTGATACCGCCGCCATCGGCTTCATCGCGCCTTCGCTGCTTGGCGAATGGGGCATCGACAAGTCCCATCTGGGCCCGGTGCTGAGCGCTGCCCTGTTCGGCCTGGCGTTCGGCGCGCTGGGCGCGGGCCCGCTAGCGGACCGCGTGGGCCGCAAGACCGTGCTGATCATCGCCGCGGTGGTGATGGGCGGTGCATCGATTGCTTCCGGCCTGGTGCACGATCTGCAGGCTCTGACCATCTGGCGCTTCATTACCGGCCTGGGTCTTGGCGCCGCCATGCCCAACGCCATCACGCTGATGAACGAATACTGCCCTGACAGCAAGCGTTCCTTCATTACCAACTGCATGTTCTGCGGTTTCCCCATCGGCTCGGCCTTCGGCGGCTTTATCGCAGCCTGGATGATTCCGCATTTCGGCTGGCGCAGCCTGCTGATCGTGGGCGGCGTGGTGCCCCTGATCCTGGCAGTGCTGATGATCGTGATGCTGCCCGAGTCGGTGCGTTTCATGGTGCTCAAGAACTACTCGGCCGACCGCGTACGCAAGGTGATGGTGCGCATCGCCGCAGGCACGCGCAATGCCGCGCGCTTCGTTCTGAACGACGGCGGCGAGGCTGCCGCCCAGGCACAGCAAGGTCCCCAGGGCCTGCGTCTGGTGTTCTCGCAGAAATATCTGGTCGGCACGCTGGCCCTGTGGGTGACGTATTTCATGGGTCTGGTGATTGTCTATGGCCTGGTCAACTGGATGCCTGTGCTGTTCAAGGAAGCGGGCGTGCCCGCCAGCCAGGCGGCCGTAATTGCCGCGCTGTTCCAGCTCGGCGGCGTGGGCGCGATCTTTGTCGGCCTGCTGATGGACCGCTGGAATGCCAATCTGATCATTGCGGCCGGCTACTTCCTGACCAGCCTGGGCGTGGCCTTCATTGGCCAGGTGCTCGGCGGCGGCGTGGGCATGCTGGTGGCTTCGGTCTTCATTGCCGGTTTGCTGATGAATGCGGCACAGTCGTCCATGCAGGCGCTGGCTGCCGAGTACTACCCCACGGAATGCCGCGCCAGCGGTGTGTCCTGGATGCTGGGCATTGGCCGCTTTGGCGGCATTGCAGGCTCCTTCCTGGTGGCCGAGCTGTCGCGCCGTCACCTGGAGTTGCCGCAGGTCTTCATGGTGGTTGCCATTCCCGGTGTCATCGCTGCGCTGGCGCTGCTGGTCAAGAACCGCTATGCCGGCGGCGCACCGCGCACCTCCATGCTGGGCCTGGGCGGCGCGCACTGAACTTTTTGATAGACGAATTATTTTTTAACGGAGCTTGAAGATGATCATTGACGTACACGGTCACTACACCACGGCGCCAGCGGCCCTGGGCGCATGGCGCGATTTGCAGATCGCCGGCCTCAAGGACCCGAGCAAGACCCCGTCGGTGGCCGATCTGAAGATCAGCGACGATGAAATCCGCGAGACCATCGAAACCAACCAGCTGCGCCTGATGAAGGAGCGTGGTTCCGATCTGACCATCTTCAGCCCCCGTGCCTCGTTCATGGCGCACCACATCGGTGACTTCCAGACCTCCAGCACCTGGGCCGCCATCTGCAACGAGCTGTGCTTCCGCGTCAGCGAGCTGTTCCCCGATCACTTCATTCCCGCCGCCATGCTGCCCCAGTCGCCCGGCGTGGACCCTGCAACCTGCATTCCCGAGCTGGTCAAGTGCGTGGAGCAGTACGGCAACGTGGGCCTGAACCTGAACCCCGATCCCTCGGGCGGTCACTGGACTTCGCCTCCGCTGTATGACAAGAGCTGGTACCCCATCTACGAAAAGATGGTGGAGTACGACATCCCCGCGATGATCCACGTCTCCACCAGCTGCAACAGCTGCTTCCACACCACGGGCAGCCACTATCTGAATGCCGACACCACGGCCTTCATGCAGTGTCTGACTTCGGATCTGTTCAAGGACTTCCCGACGCTGAAGTTCCTGATCCCCCATGGCGGCGGCGCCGTGCCCTACCACTGGGGCCGTTTCCGCGGTCTGGCGCAGGAGATGAAGAAGCCGCTGCTGGAAGAGCATCTGCTGAACAACATCTACTTCGACACCTGTGTCTACCACCAGCCCGGCATCAACCTGCTGACGGAAGTGATTCCGACCAAGAACATTCTGTTCGCCAGCGAAATGATCGGCGCTGTGCGCGGCATCGATCCGCAGACTGGTCATTACTACGACGACACCAAGCGCTACATCGAAGCCACGCAGAACCTGACGGCCGATGAAAAGCACGCCGTCTATGAAGGCAATGCCCGCCGCGTGTTCACGCGCCTGGACAAGGCGCTTAAGGCCAAGGGTCTGTAAATTCTCAAAAAGAAGAGCTGCTGGCGCATGCCATGAAAGGCTTTCAATAAGAAAGCTAATTGAATGTGATGAATCACAGGCGCTAGCAGCTCACTTTTTTGATTCAATAACGTCAAAGCAAAGAGGTATTTCCATGTACGAACTGGGAGTTGTCTACCGCAATATCCAGCGCGCCGACCGCGCTGCTGCTGACGGCCTGGCCGCCCTGGGCTCCGCCACCGTGCACGAGGCCATGGGTCGCGTCGGTCTGCTTAAGCCCTATATGCGCCCCATCTATGCCGGCAAGCAGGTCTCTGGTACGGCCGTCACGGTGCTGCTGCAGCCCGGCGACAACTGGATGATGCATGTGGCTGCCGAGCAGATTCAGCCCGGCGACATCGTGGTCGCTGCAGTCACCGCCGAGTGCACCGACGGCTACTTCGGCGACCTGCTGGCCACGAGCTTTCAGGCGCGCGGCGCACGTGCCCTGATCATCGATGCCGGCGTGCGCGACGTGAAGACGCTGCAGGAGATGGACTTCCCGGTCTGGAGCAAGGCCATCTCTTCCAAGGGCACGATCAAGGCGACCCTGGGCTCGGTCAACATCCCCATCGTCTGCGCCGGCATGCTGGTCACGCCCGGTGACGTGATCGTGGCCGACGACGACGGCGTGGTCTGCGTGCCCGCCGCGCGTGCCGTGGAAGTGCTAGCCGCTGCCCAGAAGCGCGAAAGCTTCGAAGGCGAAAAGCGCGCCAAGCTGGCCTCGGGCGTCCTCGGCCTGGATATGTACAAGATGCGCGAGCCTCTGGAAAAGGCCGGTCTCAAGTACATCGACTAATCGGAACATCGGTCCTCAAAAATCATTACAACAGGAGCAACCGCATGTTCTCTTCCTTCAAATCCTCCGTGAACCTCTCGCGCCGTAACTGTCTCGCCGCAGCGGCCAGCCTGGCTGGCGCCGGCGCACTGGGTCTGGGCACTGCCGGCAATGCATTGGCGCAGGCCGTCAAGGCTGCAGCCGGGAACAAGGGCACGCAGCTCGTGCTGCTGGGTACCAAGGGTGGCCCGCGCGTGGGCGGCGAGCGCTCAAACCCGGCCAGCGTGCTGCTGATTGATGGCGAGCCGTTTGTCGTCGACTGCGCCTATGGCGTGGCGGCCCAGCTGGTCAAGGCCGGCATTGCGCTGCCGCGTCTGAGCAAGGTGTTCATCACCCATATGCACTCGGACCACAACCTGGAATACGGTCCCTTGCTGTATTCGGCCTGGGCTGCCGGCCTGCGCAACCAGGTCGATGTCTGGGGGCCGCCGACGCTGGATGCGATGACCAAGGCCTTCATGGAGTCCATGAAGTTCGACATCGATATCCGCATCCCCGACGAGAGCAAGCCCGATCTGCGCAAGATGGTGAACACGCACGAGTTCTCCAAGCCCGGCGTGATTCTGGAGAACGACAAGGTCAAGGTGACGGCGGTGCGCAATATTCATCCGCCCATCGCGGACTCGTTTGCGTTGCGCTTCGACACCAAGGACCGCTCGGTAGTCTTCTCGGGCGACACGACCTACTGCCCGGCCGTGGCCGAGCTGGCCAAGGGCGCCGATGTGCTGGTGCACGAGGTGATCTATGTGCCCGCCGTGGACGCCATGGTCAAGCGCGTGCCCAATGCCGCCACGCTCAAGGAGCATCTGCTGGCCTGTCACACCACCTCGGTGGATGTGGGCCGCATCGCTGCGGCCGCCGGCGTCAAGAAGCTGGTGCTCTCGCACATCGTGCCGGGCGACGACCCCAGCATTACCGACGAAATGCTGCTGTCCGATGTGCGCCAGCATTTCAAGGGCGATGCCGTGGTGGGCAAGGATTTGATGGTGATCTGATCACTTTTTCAAGATAAGGACTGGATTGATATGAGCCAATTTGAAAAGACCCCCGGCTGGCTGGACTGGTATGCCAACCCCAGCAAGCCCCAGTTCAAGCTGCCTGCCGGCGCTGTGGATGCGCACTGCCATGTGTTCGGCCCCGGCAACGAGTTTCCCTTTGCCCCCGAGCGCAAGTACACCCCCTGCGACGCCAGCAAGGCCCAGCTGTATGCACTGCGCGACCATCTGGGTTTTGCACGCAATGTGGTGGTGCAGGCCACCTGTCACGGTGCGGACAACCGCGCCATGGTCGATGCCTGCAAGTCCTCGGGCGGCAAGGCCCGTGGCGTGGCCACGGTCAAGCGCTCCATCAGCGATGCCGAGCTGCAGGAGTTGCATGACGCCGGCGTGCGCGGCGTGCGCTTCAACTTCGTCAAGCGCCTGGTGGACTTCACGCCCAAGGACGAGCTGATGGAGATCGCCGGCCGCATCGCCAAGCTGGGCTGGCATGTGGTGATCTATTTCGAAGCCGTGGATCTGCCCGAGCTCTGGGACTTCTTCACCGCGCTGCCCACCACCGTGGTGGTCGATCACATGGGTCGCCCCGACGTCACCAAGGGCGTGGACAGCGAAGAGTTCGCCCTGTTCCTGAAGTTCATGCGCGAGCACCAGAACGTGTGGAGCAAGGTGTCCTGCCCCGAACGTCTGTCCGTCACCGGCCCCAAGGCCCTTCATGGTGAGCAGAATGCCTACCAGGACGTGGTGCCTTTCGCGCGCCGCGTGGTCGAAGAGTTCCCCGATCGCGTCCTCTGGGGCACGGACTGGCCGCACCCCAACCTGAAGGACCATATGCCCGACGATGGCCTGCTGGTGGACTTCATTCCCCATATCGCTCCCACCGCTGAGCTGCAGCAAAAGCTGCTGGTGGACAACCCCATGCGTCTGTACTGGCCCGAAGAGGCCTGACGGAGTTCCGGCGACACATACACCCGGAAACAGGCCGCAGCCTTGTCGCATGGGCTGCGCCATCCGTAAACGAGGAGAATTTATGGCTTTGGAAAAACCGTATCTGGACGTGCCCGGCACCATCATTTTCGATGCCGAGCAGTCTCGCAAGGGCTACTGGCTCAACCAGTTCTGCATGAGCCTGATGAAGGCCGAGAACCGCGATCGCTTTCGCGCCAACGAGCGTGCCTATCTCGACGAGTGGGCGATGACCGAGGAGCAGAAGCAGGCCGTGCTGGCGCGGGATCTGAACTGGTGCATGCGCACCGGCGGCAATATCTACTTCCTGGCCAAGATCGGCGCCACCGACGGCAAGAGCTTCCAGCAGATGGCCGGCTCCATGACCGGCATGACCGAAGAAGAGTATCGCGCCATGATGATGGGCGGCGGTCGCTCTGCCGAAGGCAACCGCTACGTGGGTGAGGACGGTGATGCGCAGGCACACCATCAGCCACAAGGAAGTGCTCGCAGCGCAGGCAACCAGAACCAGGAAGGCAACTAAGACATGGCACGCATCACCGCATCCGTTTTCACCTCGCACGTGCCTGCCATCGGCGCTGCCATGGACATGGGCAAGACCCAGGAAGCCTATTGGGCGCCCCTGTTCAAGGGTTATGACTTCTCCCGCCAGTGGATGAAGGACAACAAGCCCGACGTGATCTTCCTGGTCTACAACGACCATGCCACGGCCTTCAGCCTGGACTGCATTCCCACCTTTGCCATCGGCACGGCTGCGGAATTCCAGCCCGCCGACGAAGGCTGGGGTCCGCGCCCCGTGCCCAAGGTGGTCGGCCATCCCGATCTGGCCAGCCACATTGCCCAGTCCGTGATTCAGCAGGACTTCGACCTGACCATCGTCAACAAGATGGACGTGGACCACGGCCTCACGGTGCCGCTGTCGCTGATGTGCGGCGAGCAGGACCCCAAGACCGGCTCCTGGCCCTGCCCGGTGATCCCCTTCGCCGTGAACGTGGTGCAGTATCCCGTGCCCACCGGCCAGCGCTGCTTCAACCTGGGCCGCGCCATCCGCAAGGCCGTGGAGAGCTACGACCAGGACATCAATGTGCATATCTGGGGCACGGGCGGCATGAGCCACCAGTTGCAGGGTGCGCGCGCGGGCCTGATCAATAAGGAATGGGACAACCAGTTCCTGGACCTGCTGGTCGAGAACCCGCATGGACTGGCGCAGATGCCGCATATCGACTATGTGCGCGAAGCCGGCTCGGAAGGCATCGAGCTGGTGATGTGGCTGATCGCGCGTGGCGCCATGTCCGATGTGGACGGTCCCGCACCGCTGCCCAAGGTGGCACACCGCTTCTACCATGTGCCCGCATCGAACACCGCAGTGGGCCATCTGATCCTCGAGAATCAGTAAACGTTTCCCCACGTTCGCTGCTTCGCATATTCACTGCCCCCTGTGGGGGGCTTCGCCTCCCTGAGGCGGCTCTACGGAGATCCCAATCATGAGCAAGACCATCAAAGTAGCGCTGGCTGGTGCGGGTGCCTTCGGCATCAAACACCTGGACGGCATCAAGAACATCGACGGCGTGGAAGTCGTCTCCCTGGTTGGTCGCCGCTTTGACCAGACCAAGGAAGTGGCCGACAAGTACGGTATCGCACATGTGGCAACCGATCTGGCCGAAAGCCTGGCGCTGCCCGAAGTCGATGCCGTGATCCTGTGCACGCCCACGCAGATGCACGCCGAGCAGGCCATCGCCTGCATGAAGGCCGGCAAGCACGTACAGGTCGAGATTCCTCTGGCCGATGCTCTGAAGGACGCCCAGGAAGTGGCTGAGCTGCAAAAGCAGACTGGTCTCGTTGCCATGGTGGGCCATACCCGCCGCTTCAACCCCAGCCACCAGTGGGTGCACAAGAAGATCGAGGCCGGCGAGTTCAACATCCAGCAGATGGATGTGCAAACCTATTTCTTCCGCCGCACCAATATGAATGCGCTGGGCCAGGCCCGCAGCTGGACAGACCACCTGCTGTGGCACCATGCTGCTCACACCGTGGACCTGTTCGCCTACCAGGCCGGCAGCCCCATCGTCAAGGCCAACGCCGTGCAAGGCCCGATTCACAAGGATCTGGGCATCGCCATGGACATGAGCATCCAGCTCAAGGCTGCCAACGGCGCGATCTGCACGCTGAGCCTGTCGTTCAACAACGACGGCCCTCTGGGCACCTTCTTCCGCTACATCGGTGACACCGGCACCTATCTGGCCCGCTACGACGATCTGTTCAACGGCAAGGACGAAAAGATCGATGTGTCCAAGGTCGACGTGTCCATGAACGGCATCGAGCTGCAGGACCGCGAATTCTTCGCCGCCATCCGCGAAGGCCGCGAGCCCAACTCCAGCGTGCAGCAGGTCTTCAACTGCTACAAGGTCCTGCACGACCTGGAGCAGCAACTGAACGCGGATTGACCAGCGCGGACTGATTGCCTGGCGCATCTCCGCACGAAAGCCCCCCGCAGCCTGTGGCTGCGGGGGGCTTGTTTCGTTGCGCAAAGTCTCTGTCGCTGCGCGAGGAGATCGTGGTCGCATTCTTGTGTGGCCGAACCCAGAACCTATACCGAGGCTATCCCTCCCAAGAACCATGGCGCAGCTGACGGGGGGATTGGCCAAACCAGCGTTGGCACGCTCGGGTGAGCACGGCTTGGTCTGAATACCCCAGCAATTGCGCGATATGGCCCAGGCTCAGCCCGGGCTGTGCCAGCAATTGGGCTACCCAGGTCTTGCGTGCACTATCGCGCAGTTCCTCGAAGGCTGCGCCTTCCGCCTGCAGGCGTCGCTGCAGGGTGCGCGGGTGCTGGCTCAGGGCGCGTGCCGCCGAGGGCAGGTCGGCCATGCCCATGCGAACCAGATTGGCCAGCGCGTTGCGCACCTGGTCCGTCACACTGGTATCCCTGCCTGGCGCGGCTCCCAGCAGGAATCGTTCGACAAACTGCTGCAGCAGCCGGTTGTGCCGAGGCATGGGCTGACGCCAGGCCAGCGGGTCGACGGCAATGCCGTCAAAGCTGGAGCCAAAGCGCGGCAACTGGCCCAGGTGCCGCCGGTATTGCGCGCTGCTGCCCACAGGGGCATGGCGCAGATGGATGGCGGAGGGGCGTAGCGCCCCTTCGGACAGCACATGGATCAGGCGGCACATATAGGCCACGCAGATTTCCGTGCCCTGGGGCATGGGGGCGTGGGAGGGCAGGCGTGACAGCACTTCCACGCATTCCAGCCCCTCGTCAGGCGCCATGAAGGTTCTGTAGCTCAGGGTGGGGTTGTGAAAGTGGACGTACTTTCCACCCTGCATCATGCCCTCGCGCACGGTGGGCGCTGACTGTATGACAAGCCCCAGCAGGCCCAGGGTTTCGACACCTTGCCGGGCGCACAGGCGCAGCCCGAAATCCTGCACGCCCAGCACGCAGGCGGCTTCCTCTATGGCCAGGGCCACGGCGTGACTGGGCAGGTAGCGCTCGGGGTCGGCCAGATCGTCAGGCACCAGGCCGCAGGCGCGCAGAATGGCGGCGGGGTCGCCGCCCTGTGCGCGTACCAATTCTTCGAAGCCCGCGAGCGAGGCGGCGCGGACACTGGTCATGACGGCGGAATCAGCAGGCTTGGCAGGCATTGGGGTATGTACTGCATGTCGTTCAACATCAAAATCCTGTCGCGCAAACACAAGTTTTGCCATAGGGCTAGACCTAGCATGGCTGCGTGACAGACACGATTGACGCAAGTTGGGCCTAGGCAGGAGCTTCACCTCAAGGCCGCGATCCCTGCACATTCCTGTCGGCTCACGCCCCAGCAGACAAGCAGGAGACAACCGGTATGGCACAGCATTTCGACTTTCTCATCATCGGCGCCGGTATTTCCGGCATTGGCGCGGCCCGCCATCTGCGTGAGCAGTTCTCGGACCGCAGCCTCGCCATCCTCGAAGCCATGGACGGCTTTGGCGGCACCTGGTGGACGCACCGCTACCCGGGGGCGCGCTCGGACAGCGACCTGTTCACCTACGGCTATGGCTTCAAGCCCTGGACAGGCAATGCCATCGCCACGGCGGACGAGATTCGCCACTACCTGGCCGAGACCATCGAGGAGAACAGTCTGGCCCCGCTGATCCGCTACGGCCACAAGGTGCAATCGGCCCGCTGGTCGTCCGAAGGCAGGCTCTGGACGCTGGAAGTCACCCACAGCGGCTCGGACGAGGTGCAGACCTTCACCACGGGGTTTCTTTGGGTCTGCGCCGGCTATTACGACCACGGCCAGGGCTATACGCCACAGTGGCCGACGCTCAAGGACTTCAAGGGGCAGGTCATTCACCCCCAGCATTGGCCGCAGGACCTGGATTACGCGGGTAAGCGCATCGTGGTCATAGGCTCGGGTGCCACGGCGGCCACGCTGATCCCCAGTCTGGCGCCGGATGCGGGCCATGTGACCATGCTGCAGCGCTCGCCCACCTTCTTCCTGCCCGCATCCGAGCATCCGCTGGTGCCGCTGCTCAAGCCTTTGAACCTGCCCGAGGACTGGTACCACGAGATCATGCGCCGCGCCTTTATCGCGCGCACCGACGAGATCGTGCAAACCTCGAGGCAACACCCCGAAGCGATGCGCGCCTTTCTGCTTGGCGAGATCCGTTCGCACCTGCCCGAGGGCTTTGACATCGACAAGCACTTCAACCCCAGCTACCGCCCCTGGCAGCAGCGCATTGCCGTGGTGCCCAATGGCGACTTCTTCCAGGCCATGCGCGAGGGCAAGGCTTCGGTGGTGACGGACACCATAGAGAACTTCGACGCTGACGGCATCCAACTGACCAGCGGCGGGCATCTGGACGCCGACATCATCGTCACCGCCACGGGCTTCAACCTCAAGCTGCTGGGTGGTATTCCGTTCAGTGTGGATGGCGCGCCGGTGGACTTCCGCGAGCGCATCTCCTACCGGGGTGTGATGGTCGAGGGTCTGCCCAACATGGCCTACACCCAGGGCTACTTCCGCTCCAGCTGGACGCTGCGCTGTGATCTGGTATGCGACTGGGTGTGCCGCCTGCTCGCCCACATGCAGGAGCACGGCCACGCAGAGGTGCGGCCCACCGTGCCCGCAACTGATTCCGATATGCAGCGCCGGTCGTGGATAGAGGCCGACAACTTCAACGCCGGCTACGTCCTGCGCGCGCAGGACATGATGTACGGCCAGGGTGATCGCCATCCCTGGAAAAGCGACATGGAGTACGCAGAAGAGCGCGTGGTTCTGTCTGCCGCATCGCTGCAGGATGCTGCCTTGGCCTATCGCTAGGTCCTCCCCCGTATCCGTTCCCTCATTCTTTACAACGACAGGAGACTTCAACATGGCTCTCGATCCACATCTGGCCGGCGTCCTGCAGCAACTGGCCGCTGCCAACAGGAAAGCCACCGCGGACGGCACGCCCGAAGAAGGCCGTGCCGGCTATCTGGCGCTGACCCGTGGCTCGCTCACACCGGAGCAGATCGTGCCCGTGGCCAGCGTTCAGGACATCTCTGTGCCCGGTGGCGCGGGCCCTGTGGCCGCGCGCATCTATCGGCCCGAGGGCACGGGGCCATTTCCCACCGTGGCTTATTTCCACGGCGGGGGCTATGTCATCGGCAACCTGGACACGCATGACAACATGTGCCGTGAAATCTGCCGTGGCGCGCAGGCCGTGGTGGTGTCGGTGGACTATCGCCTTGCACCCGAGCATCCGTTTCCCGCAGGCATAGAAGACGCCGTGGCCTCTGCGAAATGGGTGGTTGCCAACGCACATGAACTCGGTGGCAGCAACGTTGTGGCCGTGGCGGGCGACAGCGCGGGCGGCAACTTCTGCGCCGTGGTGGCGCAGCAGTTGCGCGATGAGGGCATTCCTCTGGCTGCGCAGTTCCTCATCTATCCAGCGGTGGACCATGCTGCCGCCGAGTACGCCAGCGCCGAGCAGAACGGCAGGGGCTACTTCCTCGAAGCCGAAACCATGGCCTGGTTCTACAACCACTACGCGGGCGGCTACGCCGATACGCTGGACCCGCGCCTGGCACCGCTACAGGCCCAAAGCCTGGCCAACCTGCCGCCTGCCGTGATCGTGAATGCCGAATTCGATCCGCTGCGGGACCAGGGCGCGGCCTATGCCCATGCGCTGCGCGCCGCAGGTGGCCGGGCCGAACTGATCGAAGGGGCGGGCATGATCCATGGCTTCTTCGACATGGGCCGTTGGTCGCCGAGCGCGCAGGCCGTCATCACGCGCAGCATCGAGCGCTTTGCCGCGCTGCTGAAATCGCAAACCCGTTAAGGAAACCAATATGACCCATGTGAATCATTTGACCGTCCTGGGTTCGGGCGTGCTGGGCGGGCAGATCGCCTGGCACAGCGCGTTCAAGGGCAAAACCGTGGTTGTCTACGACATCTCGGAAGAAGCGCTGGAGCGCTGCCACGCAGCACAGGCGCAGTACGCCGCCATCTATCTGGCCGAAATGGGCGCCAGTGAAGCCGACATCGAAGCCACGCGCCAGCGCCTGAGCTTCACCACGGACATGGCACAGGCCGTGGCCAAGGCCGATCTGGTCATTGAAGCCGTGCCGGAGATCCCGGATGTCAAGACCGGTGTCTACCAACAGATGGCGCCGCTGCTGCAGGCCCATACCGTGGTCGCCACCAATTCGTCCACCTTTTTGCCCAGCGATTTCGCGGCTGCCACGGGCCGGCCCGAAAAGTTCTGTGCGCTGCACTACGCCAACTACATCTGGTCGGCCAATGTCGTGGAAATCATGCCGCACGCGGTGACGGCCCGGGCCACGTTGGAGACTGTCACCCGCTTCGGCATTGAGACCGGCATGGTGCCGATTCCCATCGCCGTGGAGCACAACGGTTATGTCATCAACACCTGGTTCCCCGCACTGCTCAAGGCGGCCCAGACGCTGGTGACCAACGGCATCGCCACGCCCGAGGATGTGGACCGCACTTTCCTGATTGCCAACCGCGGTGCCCGCATGGGGCCGTTCGGCATGATGGATATCGTCGGCATGAAGACTTGCTACGACGTGTCCTCCTACTGGGGCCGGCTGCAGGGCGATGCGCAGCAGCTGGCCAATGCCGAATACGTCAAGACCCAGTTGATGGACAAGGGCCGTACCGGCATGCTTGCGGGCAACGGCTATTACGACTACCCGAATCCGGCTTATGCAGCAGCGGACTTTCTCGCGGTGCCGACGCTGTCGCAGCTAGCCGACATCGTCGACCGCTGTACTTCAAGAGCCTGAGCCTTTGGTGCACCTATACGGCGACGGCACATGCGGCCCTGCCTCTGCGGCTGTGCCTGGCGCTGAAGTAAGGCGGTGCCGGGCAGGCACCTGACGAGCACAGATTTTGATGCGGACATTATTTTGGCTTGGCATCGGCCATACACGAACCGGAAGGCAGCTGCTGGAATAATATTGCTCCAGCTTGTATAGCGGCCTGCGCCCGCGCTTGGTTCGGTTGAAGGCCTTTGGATGCATAAGGAAAGTTAATGGAAAACCGCAAAATCGGCCCATTCAGCGTGGCCAATGTGGCGCTGGGCTGCATGAATTTCTGCCATGCCTACGGCAACCCCGTTTCCACCGAGCAGTCGCACGCCGTGCTGCATGCTGCGCTGGATGCGGGCGTGACGCTGTTCGACACCGCTGCGCTCTATGGCTTTGGCGCCAGCGAATCGCTGATCGGCCCCGTGCTCAAGCCTCATCGCAACCACATCACCCTGGCCAGCAAATGTGGCATGGCCGGCGTGCGCGGCGAAGACGGCGTGATGCGCCGCGTCATCGACGGTCGTCCCAAAACCCTGCGCCAGAACTGCGAAGACAGTCTCAAGCGTCTGGGCACCGATGTGATCGATCTCTACTATCTGCATCGCTGGGATAAGAACGTGCCCATTGAGGAGTCGGTGGGCGAGATGGCGCGCCTGAAGGAAGAGGGCAAGGTTCGCGCCCTGGGCCTGTCGGAAGTGGGGGCCGATGCGCTGCGCCGCGCGCACAAGGAGCACCCGATTGCCGCGCTGCAAAGCGAATATTCGCTGTGGTCGCGCAATGCAGAGCTGGGCACGCTTGCCACCTGCAAGGAACTGGGCATTGCCTATGTGGCCTTCAGCCCCATGGGCCGCGCCTTCTTCAGCGGCAAGCTGCAGCAGGTGGACAACCTGGTCAAGGGCGATATCCGCGCCGCCATGCCGCGCTTTGCCGGCGAGGCCTATGCGCAGAATCTGCGCCTGCTGGCGCCCATGCAGGCCGTGGCGGAAAAGGCCGGCTGCACGCTGGCCGAGCTGGCCATCGCCTGGGTGCTGCACCAGGGCGAGCATGTGATTGCCTTGCCCGGCACCACCAGTGTGGAGCATCTTCACGAAGACATTCGCGGTGGCCGCGTCCATCTCGACGCCGAGCTGCTGGCCGAGCTCGATGACATCTTCAAGCCTGAAGCGATTGCCGGCGACCGCTATGCACTGCAAGGCCAGGGCGAGGTGGATACCGAGAAATACGCGTTTGAAAAGCGGCCCGCCTGAGGCTGAACGCAGATTGTGCTGGCGGGCTCTGACCGCTTAGGCGGGCAGGGCATGCAGGGGAATATCCCTGTCCTGGGCTAGCTGCATCAGCTCCTCGCAGTTGCGCGCGGCCAGAAACAGTGCAACGCCCTGATGAATCTCGGGCTTGCGCATATCGGTGGGATGGCTGAACACCAGGTCTGCCGCTTCGCACAGGCGCTGTGCAAAGTGGGGCTCCAGCGCGGCCACGGCTACGATGCCGTCGGCACAGGGATAGATGCGGTAGCCTGCGTGGGCGCCGCCGACATCGCCCGCGGGCTGGGTCAGGCCCCAGTGCCAGGGCAGGGCCAGCCATTGCGCGGCCTGGGCCAGTCCGACTTCGCGCAGGATGCCGCGTCCGCTGCGGCTGCTGACGAGCACGGCCTGGAGCACGGCCTCGCTGGCCATCAGCGCTCCCGCCATATCGGCAAACAGGCTGGGGGGCAGGGCGGTGCTGTGCACAAGGCCCGCTTCAGCCTGATAGGTGAGGTCATGGCCGGGGACATCGGCCAGCTCGCCCGCGCTGCCGACCACGCGCACCAGTGATAGCCGCGGGTAGCGCTGCTGCAGGGCTTCCCAGCCCAGGCCCAGCTTGTTCAAGGCCGAGGGACGGAACGAGGTCAGCAGTACATCGGTTTGCGCCAGTTGCGCATGCAGGCTGGCCTGGCCTTCGGCGGTCTTGAGATCGGCCTGCAGGGTTTGCACTTTGTCATGCATCTGCGCATAGGCATCGGGACAGTAGAGGCCCATGGGGTCGGCGCCGCGGCCTGCGCTGGGGGCTGGAGGTTCGAGCTTGCGGCAATCGGCTCCCATGCCGGCGCAACGCCACAGGGCGGCGGGGCCGGGCAGGTTCAGAGCCAGGCTGAGTATGCGAATTCCTTGCAGGGGTTGAATGGCGGTGCTGGACATGAGTGGGAGCATTCCTTGTCTGGACTTGTGCAAGCCAGGGGGCATCAGGATCGAAGCCCTTGACTGAGCCTGATTGGCCTGCATCGTGCTTGTGCAACTGCGGTTGTAGTGCAAGCCAGGCCTTGACCCTGGCACTTTCAGGACAGTCTGTTGCGGTGGCGGTGCTTTCAGGCGCTGTTGCACTGTGGCAAGCTTGCCCCATCTGTATAAAGCGCCCCTAGTGGCGCATTCGATTGACCGAGATGCGTAGACGTACGCTTTTGTCCCTGGGTGCAGCCTCCGTGCTGGCCGCCGCCGGGGGCTGGAAGGCTTTTTCCATGAACTCCACTTCTTCTTCCCTGTTGCCCGAGCAGCTGCTGCAGCAGCTCAAGCCTTCGCCGCGCATGCCGGTGATGTTCCTGGGGCACGGCAGCCCCATGAATGTGATCGAGGACACGCACTGGCGCCAGAGCTGGAAGGCGCTGGGCCAGGAGCTGACGGCCAAGGGCATTGCGCCGCAGCTGATTCTCTGCGTTTCGGCCCACTGGCTGACCGAGTCCGACTGGGCGCTGACCGGCATGGCCCAGCCGCGCACGATTCATGACTTTGGCGGCTTTCCGCAAGAGCTGTTCGATCAGCAATATCCGGCGCCCGGTGCGCCCGAAGTGGCCAGACAGCTCGCAGCAGAGCTGCATTCGCCGCTGGACGGATCGGCCCTGCTGGTGGACCAGAAATGGGGTTTTGACCATGGCACCTGGTCGGTGCTTCTGCCCATGTTTCCCGATGCGAAGATTCCCGTCATGCAGCTGAGCATGCCTTACGGGCTGGCTCCCGAAAAGCATTTCGAGATGGGACGTCAGCTGCGTGCGCTGCGCGAGCGCGGCGTGCTCATCGTGGGCAGCGGCAATGTCGTGCACAACCTGCGCGCCATGCAGCGCGGAGCCAGCGACAACCAGGCCTATGACTGGACGATTCAGTTCGACACCGAAGTGCAGCAGCGCCTGGACAGCGGCAATCTGGTCGATCTGAGCACCTTTCTGGACTGGGGTCCGCAGGCCCGTCTGGCCCATCCCACACACGACCACTATCTGCCCCTGCTGTATGCGGCGGGTGCCGTGCAGGAGGGTGAAGCGCCGCGTGTATTCAACACGGCCTACCAGTATGCGGCGCTGTCCATGCGCTCGGCCATCTGGGGGCTGAGCGCTTGATTAAGATTTTGATAGCTTGCTGCGCTTGATTCAAAAGGTTTTCAGATACTTTTCTATCTAAAAACAATATGAGTAAGGCGCTAGCAGCTATCGAATATTGAACCGGAACTGAGGCAACCAAATAAAAAGAGCAACGGATTAAAAGTCCGTTGCTCTTTTGCTTTCAGGGATCAGGCCCCGAATCGTGAACTTAGATCACAGCGGCGATGGCCTTGCAGACATAGTCGATGTTCTTGCTGTTCAGCGCAGCCACGCACATGCGGCCGGTGTCGGTGCCGTACACGCCGAACTCGGAGCGCAGGCGCACCATCTGGTCCTTGGACAGGCCGGAGTACGAGAACATGCCGATCTGGGTGGTGATGAAGGACATGTCTTGTTGCACGCCGGCAGCCTTCAGGCCGTCGACCAGCTTCTGGCGCATGGCCTTGATGCGCACGCGCATCTCGCCCAGTTCCTTTTCCCACAGAGCGCGCAGCTCGGGGTTGTTGAGCACGGCTGCCACCACGGCGCCGCCGTGTGTGGGTGGGTTGGAGTAGTTGGTGCGAATGACGATCTTCAGCTGCGACAGCACGCGAGCGGCTTCGTCCTTGTCGGAAGCCACCACGGACAGGGCACCCACGCGCTCGCCGTACAGGCTGAAGCTCTTGGAGAAGGAAGTCGACACGAAGATGTTCAGGCCGGCGGCCACGAACTTGCCGATCACGGCGCCGTCTTCGGCGATGCCGTGGCCAAAGCCCTGGTAGGCCATGTCCAGGAAGGCGACCAGGCCCTTGGCCTTGACGACGGCAATGACTTCATCCCATTGGGCGGCAGTGATGTCGTAGCCGGTGGGGTTGTGGCAGCAGGCGTGCAGCACGACCACGGTGCCGGCGGCGGCAGCGTTCAGGTCGGCCAGCATGCCGGCGAAGTCGATGGAGCGGGTGGCTGCATCGTAGTAAGCGTAGGAGCCGACTTCAAAACCTGCGTTGGTGAAGATGGCCTTGTGGTTTTCCCAGCTGGGGTTGGAGATCAGGACCTTGGCGTTGGGGTTGAGCTTCTTCAGGAAGTCGGCGCCGATCTTCAGACCGCCGGTGCCGCCGATGGCCTGTACGGTGGCCACGCGGCCGGACTTGACCACGTCGGACTCGGCACCGAACACCAGGGCCTTGACGCCGTTGTCATAGGCGGCGATACCGTCGATGGGCAGGTAGCCACGGGCGGTGGGCTTTTCCATCATGGCCTTCTCGGCGGCCTGCACGCACTCCAGCAAGGGCAGCTTGCCGTTGTCGTCGAAGTACACGCCCACGCCCAGATTCACTTTGTTGGGGTTTGCGTCAGCAGCAAATTGCTCGTTCAGACCCAGGATGGGGTCGCGGGGGGCCATTTCGACGGCGGTAAACAGAGACATGAAAAAATCCTTGAGGGATGGAAATAAGTCAGGTCACCCCCAGCTATTGCTCCGAGCGCGTTTGACGGACAGGGCATTGCCCGGTGCTCGAAAAAACGCATCAGCCTAGGTTAGGCTTGAGGGTTGGGCTGCCATTCTACTCGCGCTTACCCTATGCGTCATGGACATGAGATCATGCAAGAACAAAATATGACTGCCGAGCCGCAAGGCCGTTTCGTGCAATATCCGGACTCGCCGTTCGAGCTGTTCCAGCCCTATCCGCCCGCCGGAGATCAGCCCGCGGCCATTGAAAAACTGGTCGAAGGCGTCAATGACGGCGAGTCCTTCCAGACGCTGCTGGGCGTGACGGGCTCGGGCAAGACCTTCACCATGGCCAACGTGATCGCGCGTCTGGGCAAACCGGCCATCGTGTTCGCGCCCAACAAGACGCTAGCGGCACAGCTGTACTCAGAGTTCAGGGAGTTTTTCCCGAAAAACGCGGTCGAGTACTTCGTCAGCTACTACGACTACTACCAGCCAGAAGCCTATGTGCCCCAGCGCGACCTGTTCATCGAAAAGGACAGCGCCATCAACGAGCACATCGAGCAGATGCGCCTGTCCTGCACCAAGAGCATCATGGAGCGGCGCGACGTGGTGATCGTGGCCACCGTCTCGGCCATCTACGGCATCGGCGAGCCCGAGAGCTACCACCGCATGATCATGACGCTGCGCGCGGGCGACACGCTCAATCAGCGCGACGCGATCGCGCAGCTGATTCGCATGCAGTACCAGCGCAACGACCAGGATTTCTCGCGCGGCACCTTCCGCGTGCGCGGCGACACCATCGACGTGTTCCCGGCCGAGCATTCGGAGTTGGCCGTTCGCATCGAGCTGTTCGATGACGAGGTGGAGAGCCTGCAACTGTTCGATCCGCTCACGGGCCGGGTGCGCCAGAACATTCCGCGCTTCACCATCTATCCCAGCAGCCACTATGTGACGCCGCGCGACAAGGTGCTGGCGGCCGTGGAGACCATCAAGGAAGAGCTGGCCGAGCGCCTCAAGCAACTCGTGGGCATGGGCAAGCTGGTGGAGGCGCAGCGCCTGGAGCAGCGCACGCGCTTCGATCTGGAAATGCTCAGCGAAGTGGGGCACTGCAAGGGCATCGAGAACTACACGCGCCACCTTTCGGCTTCGCAGCCCGGCGATCCGCCCAGCACGCTGACCGACTATCTGCCGCGCGACTCCATCATGTTCCTTGACGAGAGCCATCAGATGATCGGCCAGCTCAACGCCATGTATAACGGCGACCGGGCGCGTAAGACCACGCTGGTGGAATATGGCTTTCGCCTGCCGTCGGCGCTGGACAACCGCCCGCTCAAGTTCGAGGAGTTCGAGCAGCGCATGCGCCAGGTGGTCTTTGTCTCGGCCACACCCGCCGAATACGAAAAGACCCATGCGGGGCAGGTGGTGGAGCAGGTGGTGCGCCCCACCGGCCTGGTCGATCCCGAGATCGAAGTGCGGCCGGCCATCCACCAGGTCGACGACGTGCTGCAGGAAATCCGCCAGCGCGTGGAGCTGGAGGAGCGTGTGCTCATCACCACGCTGACCAAGCGCATGGCCGAGCAGCTGACCGAATATCTGACCGACAACGGTGTGAAGGTGCGCTATCTGCACTCCGATGTGGACACGGTGGAGCGCGTGGAAATCATCCGCGACCTGCGTCTGGGGGCCTTCGATGTGCTGGTCGGCATCAACCTGCTGCGCGAAGGCCTGGATATTCCCGAGGTCTCGTTGGTGGCGATCCTGGATGCCGACAAGGAAGGTTTTCTGCGTGCCGAGCGTAGCCTGATCCAGACCATCGGTCGCGCGGCGCGCAACGTCAACGGCAAGGCGATTCTCTATGCGGACCGCATTACCGAGTCCATGAAGAAAGCCATCGGCGAAACCGAAAGACGCCGCGAAAAACAGATGGCTTTCAATGAAGCCAACGGAATCGTGCCCAGGCAGATTGTCAAGAGGGTGAAAGACCTGATTGATGGTGTCTACAGCGAAAAGAGCGGCAAAGAGGCCGAACGTCTGCAGGAGCAGGCTCTACAGCAGGCACGTGTCGAGGATATGTCAGAGAAAGACATTGCCAAGGAGATCAAGCGTCTGGAGAAGCAAATGCTGGAGCACGCGAGGAACCTGGAATTCGAGCAGGCAGCGCGTGTGCGAGACCAGCTCTCGCTTCTCAAGCAGCAATTGTTCGGCGCGGCGCCGTAGGAATATTCCTTCGCAAACCCCAGGGTTATTACGTGAGTGCACGCTGTTACCCGACAAAATTGATGGGGAATGTGATATACTCGCGTCAAACACTCAACAACAAACTTCCCTCACAGAAGGGCTCTGAACCTAATCACAGGACGGAGTAAGGGCGGAGACTGTGCTCGTCTAGGTACTGTGACCAGGCGTGCGTTTCTGTAACGAACAATCCTGACTGAAGGAGCTCGTATGCGTCTTACGACCAAAGGCCGCTTTGCGGTTACCGCGATGATCGACCTGGCACTGCGCCAGAACAATGGCCCTGTAACCCTGGCTGCCATCAGCCAGCGTCAGCAGATTTCGCTATCCTATCTGGAACAGCTGTTTGGCAAGCTGCGTCGCCATGAACTGGTGGAATCCACCCGTGGCCCCGGCGGCGGCTACACGCTGGCCCGCAAGGCAACAGACATCACCGTGGCTGACATCATCGTCTCGGTGGATGAACCCATTGATGCGACCCAGTGTGGTGGCAAGGAAAACTGTCTGGGCGAAGCCGGCCGCTGCATGACCCACGAACTGTGGGCCGCGCTGAATCAGCGCATGGTGGAATTCCTGGACTCCGTCACCCTGCAAAAGCTGGTCGACGAACAACTGGCCAAGGGCATCCAGATCGAGGACAAGCCCGTGGTGCGCCGCGCCATCTCCACTGCGCCCGTGGTCAAGCCCATCCGTGTGAACGCACCGAACTCGGTGTTCGCCCTGGGTAACGCCTTCGCGAAATCCTGATCCGCAGCCGCTCGAGCAGTGCTCGCGCGGCGACCAGATCACTCTGAAGCCCGACTCCGATAGTCAGGGCCTGGATACATGCATGGCTGTGCGGCATGTTTTCTCGCCCTGATGGCACCACAAGGTGCATCGATTCCTCACGATTTGTCAGCCAAAAACAAGACGAGCCAGTCATGGACATGACCCCGCACTTTCCCATTTATCTCGACTACGGTGCAACCACTCCGGTGGATCCCCGCGTGGCGGACGCCATGATCCCCTGGCTGCGTGAACATTTCGGCAATGCCGCATCGCGCAGCCATGCCTGGGGCTGGGAAGCCGAAGAAGCCGTCGAGAAGGCCCGCAAGCAGGTCGCCGATCTGATTGGCGCCGACCCGCGCGAAATCGTCTGGACCAGCGGTGCGACCGAGTCCGACAACCTGGCCATCAAGGGTGCAGCGCATTTCTACCAAGGCAAGGGCAAGCACCTGATCACCGTGAAGACCGAGCACAAAGCTGTGCTTGACACCATGCGTGAACTGGAGCGCCAGGGCTTTGAGGTCAGCTATCTGGACGTGCAGGAAAACGGTCTGCTGGACATCGAGGTGTTCAAGGCGGCGATCCGTCCCGACACCATCCTCGCCAGCGTGATGGCCGTGAACAACGAGATCGGTGTGGTTCAGGACCTGAACACCATTGGCGCTCTGTGCCGTGAAAAGGGCATCATCTTCCACGTCGACGCCGCCCAGGCTTCGGGCAAGATGGATCTGGACATGCAAACCATGCCCATCGACCTGATGAGTCTGGCTTCGCACAAGACCTACGGCCCCAAGGGCATCGGTGCACTGTATGTGCGCCGCAAGCCGCGTGTGCGCCTGGAAGCTCAGATGCACGGTGGCGGTCATGAGCGCGGCATGCGCTCGGGCACGCTGGCAACCCACCAGATCGTGGGCATGGGTGAGGCCTTCCGCATCGCCAAGGAAGAGATGGCCAAGGATATGGCGCACGCCCGTGCATTGCGCCAGCGTCTGCTCGACGGTCTGAAGGATCTGGAGCAGGTGTTCGTGAACGGCGATATGGACAACGGTGTTCCCCATTACCTGAACATGAGCTTCAACTTCGTCGAAGGCGAGTCGCTGATCATGGGTATCAAGGGTCTGGCCGTGTCCTCGGGTTCTGCCTGCACATCCGCCAGCCTGGAGCCCAGCTATGTGCTGCGTGCCCTGGGCCGCAGCGACGAGCTGGCGCACAGCTCTCTGCGCATGACCTTTGGTCGCTTCACGACGGAGGAGGAGATCGACTACGCGATCAAGTCGATCCGCGAAAACGTGCTGAAGCTGCGCGAGCTGAGCCCGCTGTGGGAGATGTACAAAGACGGCATCGACCTCAGCACTATTCAATGGGCTGCACACTAAGCACAGATTACAAAGAGTTCAAGAGGTAGACACCATGGCTTACTCCGAAAAAGTTGTTGACCACTACGAAAACCCCCGCAACGTTGGTTCGTTCGACAAGAGCGATGACTCCGTGGGCACGGGTATGGTGGGTGCTCCCGCCTGTGGCGACGTGATGAAGCTGCAGATCAAGGTCAATCCCGCCACTGGCGTGATTGAGGACGCACGTTTCAAGACCTATGGCTGCGGCTCTGCCATTGCCTCGTCTTCGCTGGTGACCGAGTGGGTCAAGGGCAAGACGCTGGAAGAGGCTGCGGCCCTGAAGAACAGCCAGATCGCCGAAGAGCTGGCGCTGCCCCCGGTCAAGGTTCACTGCTCCATCCTGGCCGAAGACGCCATCAAGGCAGCCGTGAACGACTACCGCGCAAAGCGCACTGCAACGGAAGCCTGAGGCCATGGCCATCTCAATGACCGAGGCGGCTGCCCGTCATGTGAACCGCTATCTTTCACGTCGCGGCAAGGGGATTGGCGTGCGCCTCGGCGTGAAGACCACTGGCTGCTCCGGTCTGGCTTACAAGCTGGAGTATGTGGATGAGGTTCAGCCCGATGACGTGGTGTTCGAAGACCACGGCATCAAGGTGCTGATCGACCCCAAGAGCCTGGCCTATATCGACGGCACGGAGTTGGATTTCGTGCGCGAGGGCCTGAACGAAGGCTTCAAGTTCCACAACCCCAACGAGCGTGATCGCTGCGGTTGTGGTGAGAGCTTCAGGATTTGATTTCCCCCCTGAGTCGCTTCGCGCCTTCCCCCAAGGGGACGACACCTTCGCTGCGAGGCGGCTCTTGCTCGGTGTCCCTGGCGTGTGTAGCGCCCAAGCGTAAGAACAGAACCGCCTCAGCGCTGCTGTAGGCGGTTTTTTAATGCCATGAATCTGCAATCTGACGACTTTGAATTGTTTGGCCTGCTGCGCAAGTTTGCGCAAGAGCGCAGCCAGATCGACGCACGCTGGAAAGAGCTGCAGCGCGAGGCGCATCCCGATCGTTTTGCGGCGCAGGGCGCGGCCGCGCAGCGCGTGGCCATGCAATGGTCGGTTCGCATCAACGAGGCCTATCAGCGCCTCAAGGACCCGCTCAAGCGCGCGGCCTATCTGTGCGAGCTGGCCGGCGCTCCGGTGCGGGCCGAAGACAACACTGCCATGCCGGCGGCATTCCTGATGCAGCAGATGGAGTGGCGCGAAGCGCTGGAAGACGCTGCCAGCGAGCGGGAGCTCGATGCGCTGGAGGCCGAGATGCTCGCTGCCAAAAAGCAGATGCTTGCCGAATGCGGCCGTTTGCTGGACGAGGCTGGCGATGCGGTCGCTGCCGTGCAGCAGGTGAGAGCCCTCATGTTTGTTGCGCGATTTGCGCAAGATGTGGATCGCCGTCGCGATCAACTGGGACAATAAGACCCAGAACAACGCTTTGTGCCCCATGGCACATGGCGTATCCATCTTGAGCGGGCCAGCCACGCTGGCCTCTGACGTTTCAAAAGAAGAATTTCATGGCGCTTTTGCAGATTTCCGAGCCCGGCCAATCCCCCGATCCCCATCAGCGACGCATTGCCGTGGGCATAGATCTGGGCACCACGCACTCTCTGGTTGCCGCTGTGCGCAACGGCGTGGCCGAATGCCTGCCTGACGATCAGGGGCGCGTGCTGCTGCCTTCGGTAGTGCGCTACATGGAAATGGGCCGCCGCCAGATTGGTTTCGATGCCAAGGCTGCTCAGGCACAGGATGCCGTCAACACCATCAGTTCGGCAAAGCGCTTCATGGGTCGCAGCCTGGCCGATATCGAGTCGCCCGAGAAGCTGCCTTATCGGTTCAAGGCCGAGGACGGCGGTGTTATCTCCATCGAGACTGTGGACGGCGCCAAGACGCCCGTGGAAATCAGCGCCGAAATTCTGGCGACCTTGCGCTTCCGCGCCGAAGACACGTTTGATGACGAGCTCCATGGTGCGGTCATCACCGTGCCCGCGTACTTTGACGACGCCCAGCGTCAGGCCACCAAGGATGCGGCCAAGCTGGCCGGCATCAATCTGCTGCGCCTGATCAACGAGCCCACGGCGGCGGCCATTGCCTATGGCCTGGATAATGCAGCAGAGGGCGTCTACGCCGTCTACGACCTGGGTGGCGGCACTTTCGATATCTCGGTGCTGCGTCTTGCACAGGGCGTGTTCGAAGTGATCGCCACCGGCGGCGACTCGGCACTGGGCGGTGACGACTACGATGACGCGCTGGCAGCCTGGGTGGCGGAGAAGACCGGAACGCAGCTGGAGTCGGCAGCAGACAAGACCGCCTGGCGCATTGCCGCGCGCCATTGCAAGCAGACCTTGACTGATTCTGAAACTGTAGCGTTTACCGCTGATATTTCCTCGGGTTCAGTGTCGTTTGATGTCAAGCGTGAGGAATTCATTGCGCTGACTGCTCACTTAACCAGTAAGAGCCTTGCGGCCGTGCGCCGCGCGCTCAAGGATGCAGACCTGGGCCGCGACGAGGTGCAGGGCGTGGTCATGGTCGGCGGCTCCACCCGCATGCCCCAGATTCGTCAGGCCGTGGCCGACTTCTTCGGCAGCGAGCCGCTGACCAATCTCAATCCCGATGAAGTGGTGGCGCTCGGCGCTGCCATTCAGGCCAATCAGCTGGCCGGCAACAATACCGCCGGCGATCTGCTGTTGCTGGACGTGATCCCGCTATCGCTGGGCGTGGAAACCATGGGCGGCCTGTCCGAGCGCATCATCACGCGCAACGAGACCATTCCCACGGCCCGCGCACAGGACTTCACGACCTACAAGGACGGCCAGACCGCGCTGGCCATTCACGTGGTGCAAGGCGAGCGCGACCTGGTGGCAGACTGCCGTAGCTTGGCGCGTTTCGAGCTGCGCGGCATTCCGCCCATGGCTGCCGGTGCGGCGCGCATCCGCGTCACCTTCACGGTCGATGCGGACGGTCTGCTGTCCGTCAGCGCCAAGGAGCAACTCAGCGGCGTCGAAGCCCATATCAATGTCAAGCCTTCGTATGGTCTCTCCGACGACCAGATTGCGCAGATGCTGCAGGACGGCTTTGCCACGGCCCAGGAGGACATGAAGGCCCGCGCGTTGGTCGAGGCCCGCGTGGATGCCGATCGCATGCTGCTGGCCACGCAAAGCGCGCTGGATCTGGATGGCGATGTGCTCGGCTCCGAACAGCGCGACAGCATCGACGCCCTGATGGCCGCGCTGCGCGTGGCCGTCGCCAGTGATGATCCTGTCGTCGTGGAAGGCGCGACGCAGGCCTTGGCCAAGGGAACCGAGTCGTTTGCGGCCGAACGCATGAATCGCAGCATCCAGCAGGCGCTGGCTGGCAAGAGTGTCAACACCATTTAATTCATAAACAGAACAATGCCCATCATCAAAATTCTTCCTCACGCCGAATACTGCCCCAATGGAACGGAAATCGAAGCGCCTGTCGGCACGTCGATCTGCGAAGCCATGCTGGACAACGGCATCAATATCGAGCATGCCTGCGACATGAGCTGCGCCTGCACGACCTGCCATGTCATCGTCAAGGAGGGCTTCAACTCCCTGAACGAGGCGGAGGAAGAGGAAGAAGATCTGCTCGACAAGGCATGGGGCCTGCAGCCTCAGTCGCGCCTGTCCTGCCAGGCCATTCTGGCGCGCGAGAATGTGACGGTGGAGATCCCCAAGTACTCCATCAATCACGCCAAGGAAAATCACTGAGCCCCCCCCCTGAGGCGCTTTGCGCCTTCCCTCTCTCTACGCGCTTCGCGCTAGGGGTGGGGGACGACACCCTCGGTGCGCGGCGGAGCTTCCTCGGTGTCCTGGCTTTGGTGCGCGCTTGTTTTAGAAATTGTTGGGCGATGTGAGCGCCGCAGGTAATTGGGAGAAATTGAATGTCGCGTCAAATTGTTCTGGATACGGAAACCACGGGTCTGTCTCCCATTGACGGCGATCGCCTGATCGAGCTGGGCTGTGTTGAGCTGGTCAACCGCAAGCTCACCGGAAACAATCTGCACCTGTACTTCAATGCAGGTCGCGACAGCCACCCCGATGCCTTGCGCGTGCACGGAATCACCACGGAGTTCCTCAAGGACAAGCCGCGCTTCGAGGAGAAGATCGACGAGATCTGGGAGTATCTGCAAGGCGCAGAACTCATCATCCACAATGCGCCGTTCGACCTTGGCTTTCTGAACAACGAGCTCAAGCTGGCCAAGCGCCCGCCGCTCAAGCAGTGCGTGGGCGGTGTCCTCGACACCCTGGTCATGGCCAAGGAGATGTACCCGGGCAAGCGCAACTCGCTGGACTCGCTGTGCGATCGCCTGGGAGTCGACAATTCCAACCGCACGCTGCACGGCGCCTTGCTGGATGCGGAGCTGCTGGCGGATGTCTACATCAATCTGACGCGCGGGCAGGATGCCTTGCTCATGACAGAGGAGCCTGCGGATGCTCCGGCTGCCGGGGCCATGATCGTGGCCTCGGTGGACCTGAGCAGCTTCAGGTTGCCGGTGCTGCGTGCCAACGAGCAGGAGCAGTCGGCTCACGACGATGTGCTCAAGCAGATGGATAAATCCAGTGGTGGCAAGACCGCTTGGCGCAACTTTGAAAATGTGAGCGCCAATCCCTGATACAATAACGTTCATCGGGTGATTAGCTCAGCGGTAGAGCACTGCCTTCACACGGCAGGGGTCACATGTTCGATCCATGTATCACCCACCAGATAGCAAACCCTCTTGAGTCATTGAATCAAGAGGGTTTTTGTTTTGGGCTGCCGGTCAGCAGTCCCATCTGTCGTTGCATTCCGAGCTGCTGCAAGCCTGCGGTGTTCGGCGTGCGCTTGAGGTCATGCTGGGCCTGATGTGCTCAAGAGCATGGCATCGTCGCGGGGCCAGGCAGTCAGTTGCCTGTGATGCGGCGCACGGCTGAGAAATACCAGGCATCGGGCAGGCAGCGCAACAGACGCATCCAGCGCGTGAAGCGTCGCGGAAAATTCATCTCGAAACGTCCTTGGGACCAGCCTTGCAGCATATGCCGGGCGGCCTCGTCCGCATCGATCAGGGCGGGCATGCTGAAATGGTTCTGAGCCGTCAGCGGCGTATCGACAAAGCCGGGGTTGATGATGGACACACCCAGGCCCCGGTCGTGCAGGTCCAGATAGAGGTTTTCGGCCAGGTTGTTGAGTGCTGCCTTGGTAGGGCCGTAGGCCAGGGACATCGGTAGCCCGCGATAGCCGGCCACCGAGCCTACCAGTGCCAGATGGCCTTGCCCCGCCGCAAGCAGCATCGGAAGCACGGCATCGAGCAAATGCAGGGCGCCGCCATAGTTCACGGCCAGGTGGCGCTGCATTTCGGATAGGTCGAACTCCGTAGCGCGCTGGGGCTTGTAGCGGCCTGCGCAATAGAGAATCAGGTCGGGAGCCTTGCCGCAATGAGCCTGCACCGTCCGGGCTGCTGCAGCCAAGGCAGCGGCATCGGTCACGTCCAGCGGCAGTGCCAGACAGCCATCGTGGCTGCGCACGAAATCTTGCAGGG
Source organism: Comamonas sp. Tr-654 (assembly GCF_011752915.1). NCBI lineage: Bacteria > Pseudomonadati > Pseudomonadota > Betaproteobacteria > Burkholderiales > Comamonadaceae > Comamonas > Comamonas sp. Tr-654. The sequence goes on along the minus strand of NZ_VWWQ01000001.1, from coordinate 598,877 downwards.
CGTCGCCCTGGCGCGCGGAAACGATCACCCTGGCTCCCTGCCTGTGCAGCGCGTCGGCTGTGGCGCGGCCTATGCCCGAAGAGGCTCCCAGAATCCAGGCCGATCGTCCCTGCCAGTCGCGCAGTGGCGGGTTCAGCCGTGCAAAGAGCAGCGACATGGTCATCACTCCTTGACGATGGCAAGTGTCACATCGCCCAGATGCAGGCCCAGCTTGCTCATGGCGGTGCGGTTGAGCAGGGTGCGTCCGTCGATCAGGTACATCCAGTCATCCATGCTGACATTCCAGACTCTTCCATTCACGGGCAGGGCCAGCACATAGCTCCAGCGGATGGCATTGCCTGCGCTCTCGCCCTGGGCTTCGCCCACCACGTCGTTGGCGCGGCCGCTGTAGCGTCCGTCGCCGAGATGGCGGATATGCCAGACGCGTTGCTGCGTGCTGCCGTCGCTGTAGACAAAGTGCTCGTCCAGCGTGCCCACGTCACCCTTCCAGCTCCCTGTCATGCGCACGGTGAAGCGCTTGACCACCTTGCCCGAGCGGTCCGTGAACATGCCGTGCGCGGTCAGCGGCCCGTTGAAGTACTGGCGCAGGTCCAGTTGCGGCTGCTCCTTGGCATAGTCCTGCACGGAAGGGCCGGCGCAGCCCGCAAGGCTCAGCGCCAATGCCGCGCCCAGGCAGGCACGCCGCAGCGGCGAAAACGAGGTGGATTGGATGATGTGGCTCATGTGTGCCTCCAGGAAGAATGCAGACGCTCGGCGCGCCAGAGCAGGGCCGCTGCTGCGAGCTTGAGCAGGCAGGGCAGGCCGCCATAGGCCCAGGCCAGCGCCTGAAGGCCTGCGGGCTCGCTGGCACCGCTGCGATAGCCGGCTGCCGACAGCAGGGGCAGGGTCAGGCCCGCCGCCAGGGCCAGGTTGAGCTTGGTGGCGCAGGTCCACCAGCCCAGGTAGCGGCCCTCGCTGCGGCCGCCTTCGCCGGATTCGTGAATCACGCCTGTGAGCAACGCTCCCGGCAGGGCCAGATCTGCGCCCAGGGCAAGACCGCTGGCCAGGCAGATCACGGCAAAAGCCATGCCGTCGCCTTCGCCCAGCCAGGGCGTGAAGCCGAAGGCCAGCACGCTGGCCAGCATGCCGGCCCGCCAGCTGGGTGCCAGACCCCAGCGTGCAACGGCTTTAACCCACAGTGGCAGGCCCAGGGCCGCAGCGCCGAAGAAGCACAGCAGCAGCACGGGTTGCAGTTCCGAGGCCTGCAGCCGGTCTGCCACGAAAAAAGGAAGCAGGGTGGCGGGAATGGCGGCAGCTACCCCGTTGACCATGAAGATGGCCAATAGCCGCCTGAAGCCTGCATTGGTCCATGGCGAGTTGGCAGGCCCGATCACGGACTGCTGCTGTTGCTGCGGTGGAACCGGAGTCTTGAGCCGCAACAGGCCGGTCAGGCCCAGTGCCAGACCCAGGGCGAGAAAGCCTGTGGTCGCATCCAGTCCCAGCCAGGTCGGCAGCATGCTGGCCAGCAGCACACCCGTCAGGCTGGCTCCTTCGCGCCAGGTCGTGACACGCGCACGCCAGGCGGGCTCTCCGCCCCACCGGGTGCCCCAGGCCTGGTGGAGAATGACGAGCACGCTATAGGCCAGCGTGCACACCAGCAGGCTGCAGGCAAGCCAGCCCAGCAGGCCCGCCGTGTCCTGCGCATCGAAAGGCGGATGCCAGAGGGCACCGAAGCCCAGAGCCATCAGCAGACTGGCCAGGACCGCCGCACTGGCGGCACGAAACACGCCCTGGCGCAGAAGGCGGTCGACCCAGCGGCCGATGGCCGGGTCGACCAGCGCGTCGAAGGCTCGTGTGGCCAGCAGCACGGCGCCCAGTCCCGCCAGCGGGGCGCCCGCCACGCTGGCGTAGTGGTAGGGCAGGTTCACATACAGCGGCAAAGAGGCGAAGGCCAGCGGCGCGGCCAGAGCGCCATAGGCCAGGCCCGTGCGCCAAGGCAGGAGGTGGGCGGTGGCCGTATGTGAAGGCATGGGGTGCTCCGCTGGTGCTCAGCCCAGGCCCAGCAGCGAACTGCGCATGGCAGGGGCCGAAGTCCGGGGCGACAGCCAGATGCCGAAGAACAGGCGTACATACTCTGCATCGCGTAGCTGCGCGGTCTGGCGGCCGTTGTGGAAGAAGCGCACCTCGCCCTGGCCGTCGTTCAGGCCCAGCAGCCTGTCCTGGGCCTGCACGTTGGGGAAGGCCTGTTTCATCAGCTCCAGCCATTGGCGGGCCTGCTCCTCGGTGAAGCTGCCGACCCTGCGCATTTCGGCGATGGAGCGCTCGGCAATGGCCATGCCTTCGAGCTTGCGGTCATAGACCAGCTCCAGTGCAAACGGATGTCGGGCGTAGTCTTCGGCTGGGAAGCCGGCAGCGGCCCACAGCCTTGCCTCGTAGACACGCAGACCGAAAAACCGCAGCACGCCTTTGCCGATCAGGCGTCCGGTAGGCAGGGTGCTGCGCAGTTCGGTGGGGAGATCTGCTGTCGGGGTCATGGCGTGGGTCAGGTTGGACATGGCGGTCAGTGAAAGGGCAAGAGCGCAGGCAGCGCCCCAGGCCAAGGCCTGGCGGCGGTGCGCGCGGAGTTGAGGGGCAGTCATGGCAGTGGCCTGCGCAGGGTGAACTGGACGACGTCGGTGTTGCCGGTGTCGAAGGCCGCTTCGCAATAGGCAAGATAGAAGCGCCAGATGCGCACAAAGCGCTCGTCAAAGCCCAGGGAGCGAACGGCGTTTAGCTGGTGCTCGAAGGACTGGCGCCAGCGGCGCAGCGTTTCCGCATAGTCGCGGCCGAAGGCCAGGTGATGCTCGACCACCAGGCCGGCACGCCGTGCTTCCTGCTCGAAGGCGGAAATGCTGGGCAGCAGCCCGCCCGGGAAAATGTACTGCTGTATGAAGTCGGTGGAGCGCAGATAGCGCGCGAATAGGTCTTCGCGCAGCGTGATGGTCTGTATGCAGGCCAGGCCTCCGGGCTTGAGACAGTCGCGCAGTGTCTGGAAGTAGCCACACCAGTATTCACGTCCCACGGCCTCGAACATTTCGATGGATACGATGGCATCGAAGGGCTGGCGGGCATGCAGGGCAGGCAGGTCGCGGTAGTCCTGGTAACGCAGCTCTACGGCATCGTCCAGGCCCGACTGCAGCATGCGTTGCTGTCCCCAGTTCAGCTGCTCGCGCGACAGCGTCACGCCTGTGACCTGGGCACCGAATTCGCGGGCCGCAGTCTCGGCCAGGCCACCCCAGCCGCAGCCGATCTCCAGCAGGCGCTGGCCGGGCTGCAGCTGCACCTCGTCCAGCGTGCGTCTGAGCTTGGCCTGCTGGGCCGCCTGCAGGTCGGCTTGCTGCAGCGACTCGCCCGTGCGCCCCTCAAACCAGGCTGCGCTATAGCTCATGCCGGGGTCCAGCCACAACTGGTAGAAGTCATTGCCCAGGTCGTAATGGGCATGGATGTTTCTGGCGCTGCCGGCTCGCGTATTGCGTTGTAGCAGGTGACGCAGGCGGTAGCCCAACCGGCCCCACCAGCTGCCGTAGATCAGGCTTTGCACATGATCGCGGTTGGCCATGCACAGCCGCAGCAGCGCAGCCAGGTCGGGACTGTCCCATTCACCGGCGATATAGCCTTCGGCCAGGCCGATGTCGCCCGATTTCAGGGTGCGTTCCAGCGCCTGCCAGTCACGTAGCACGCAATGTGCGTCGGCGAGGCTGGACGCAGAGCGCAGCTGAGGTAGGTGCAGCAGGCGACCGTCGGGCTGCTCCAGGTCCAGTTGCCCGCGGGGCAGACGTTCGAGCAGGTTCAGCACACGGCGTGCCCGCGCAGGCGTGCGGCGCGGTGCTGCTGCGGCGGGGCTCAGCAAGGGGGCGGCGGTGGTGTTCATCGTGTGACGAAGCGCTCGGGCTCGGTGGGTTTGCCATGGAAGGGCAGGCGCTTGGCCCAGAGGCGTAGCGCCTGCCAGTGGATGCGGGCGATGACGCCCAGCGTCATCAAGGGAGTACCGAAGAAGGCGCGGCGCACGTTGGTCGCATCCAGCGGATACAGCGTGCCGCCCACGCTGGTCTGCAGCAGAGGGCCGTCTTCGTCATGCAGATCCACGCGCGCCAGGGTGTGTTTCTCGCTGCGCTCGAAGCGGAAGCGGTACTCGCCCCGCACTTCGCAGAACGGCGAGACATGGAACTGCTTGCGTGTCATCTGCTCGCTGCCCCAGGCCAGCTCAGGGCCGGCCAGCAGATAGGCATGGCGCTCGCCAAAGGTGTTGTTGACTTCCGCCAGCACGGCGGCCAGCGAGCCATCGCTGCGGTGGGCATACCAGAAGCTCACGGGTTTGAACACATAGCCCAGCACGCGCGGAAAGGTGTGCAGCCAGACTTCACCGTCAGCATCGTCAATGCCTTCGCTGTGCAGCAGTTGCTCGAACCAGTCCAGGGCATCGGCTCCGCCCTCGCCGTGGTCACTGTCGTTAAAGCTGATCCAGCCGCGCCTGTTGCGCCGCAGCACGGTGTCGGGCTGTATGCGCAAGCTGCGCATTGGCAGCATGAGGAAGTAGCCCGAATATCGGAAGGCATGCTCGACGGGCCGCAGACGCCGATGCCAGACATGGCCGAAGCCGATGAGGGGCCGGGCGTTCATGCTGCCCCCCTGATGGCTGGGTTGACAGTTAGCCTGGGCAAGGCGTCCAGCAGGCCATCTGCCGCGTCGAGTCCCGAGCGCAGACCATCTTCGTGAAAGCCGTAGCCACACCAGGCACCGCAGAACCAGGTACGGCTCTGGCCTTGCAGAGCCGCGACCTGACTCTGGGCTTCGATGGCCGCCAGGTCGAAGACCGGATGGCTGTATGCAATGCGCGCGTGAACCTTGCTATCGTCGATGGGACGCACCGGATTCAATGAGACCATTACGGGCTGCTGCCACGGCAGAGGCTGGAGGCGGTTGATCAGATAGTGCAGGCAGACGCCAGTCCGGTTGCGCCCCGCATCGACCGCACGTTCGTAGTTCCAGGCCGCCCAGGCGGCCTCGCGGCTGGGCAATACGCTGGCATCGGTGTGCAGCACGGCCTGATTGGGCTGGTAGCGTATGGCTCCCAGCACGCTGCGCTCCTGCGGCGTGGCGTCGAAACCCAGCAGGCGTAGGGCCTGGTCGCTGTGGCAGGCCAGTAACACGGCATCGAAGTGCTCCGTGCCATGCGCCATCTGCAGCAACACGCCATGTTCCACGCGGCGCAGGCTCAGCACGGGCGCGTTCAGACGGGCCTCGTGGCGGCCATCGTGCTGCAGCGAGGCCAACATGCGCCGCACATACTGGCGCGAGCCGCCCCGCACGGTGTACCACTGGGGCCGGTCGGAGACCTGGATCAGGCCATGGTTGTGACAAAAGCGGATCAGCGTGGCCACGGGAAAGCGCAGCATCTGGTCTGTCGGGCATGACCAGATGCAACCCATCATGGGCAGCAGGTAGTCCTGCCGGAAGGCGGTGCCGAAGCCGTGCTCATCCAGAAACGCTTCGATGGAGCTGCGCAGGCCGGCCTCGTCGCCTTCCCGGGCGATGCGTGTGGCTAGACGATTGAAGCGCAGGATCTCGGCCAGCATCTTCAGAAAACGGGGGCGCAGCAGGTTGCTGCGCTGCGCGAAGACTGCTCCCAGTGAGCTGCCGCTCCACTCGAGGCCGGCACGCCCGTCGGCAAGAGGAACCTGCACCGAAAACGACATCTCGGCGGCCGCCGTAGGCACTTGCAGCTCTTCGAACAGCTGAGTCAAAAGCGGATAGGTTCGGTGATTGAAAACCAGAAAGCCTGTGTCCACACCCTGGCTCACGCCATTCAGCGTCATATCGACGGTGTTGGCATGCCCGCCGAAATGGTGGCCCGCTTCCAGCAATGTCACGCGATGCTGGCCAGGCGCGCTTGCCAGACGCCGGGCAGCGGCCAGACCCGCAACCCCAGACCCTATGACTGCAATGCGATGCATGGGAACGCCTTTCCTGGTTTATCAGTCCGTTTGCACCAGGAAGGTCAAATCGTGAACTGATGAGTTCAAACTATAAACCAAACATTTCCACTTTGCACTATCTAGTATGGGGTGTGGCCTATCAGGTCTAAAATAAGTCCATGACAAGCCGTTCCTCCATCAAGCAACAGATACAGCGCGTGCGTGAGCAGGCCATCGTGGTGGCCGTCAACCGGCTGCTGGCCACCAAGGGCTATGACGCCATGACGGTGGATGAGGTCGCTGCCGAAGCCGGCATGGCCAAGGCCAGCCTCTACAAGCTGTTCACCTCCAAGGAGGAACTGGCGGGAGCCGCCATGGTCGGCGTGCTGGACCGTGCACTGGCTTTCGTGGACGGCCTGCGCGACGAAGCAAGCCAGGCGGCTGAGGCCGGTGTGCTCATGCGCCCGCTGGATCAGCTCAAGGCTGTGACGCGCTGGGCCATGCAGACCCAGCTGGAGGGCGAAATGCCTTCGCTACCGGCACAGAACTCGAATCTCAGCGCGTCTTTGCAATCCAACGATGCCTATATGGACCGGCTGATTGCCCTGAGCAACCGGCTCAGCATCTGGATCACCGAAGCCCAGACCAGCGGCCAGTTGCAGGCCGCGCTGCCCCCCGAGCTGGTGCTGTACACGCTGTTTGCACGGGCTTGCGATCCCGTCGTGGCTCTGCTCAAGGAATCGGGCCAGTACACGCATGTGCAGATCATGGACTGGGTGACGAGCACCACGTTTGACGGGCTGGCGGCGGCGAGCTGAGGAGCTGGTACCGGCTCCTCAGCGCTGCTCTGGCAAGAGTTCGATCCGGCTTGCGGAAGTCTGCCGCAGTCTCAGGATTGCATGATCACCGGCCCGCCCTTGCTCAAGGCTCGCTGGTATGCCGCACGCTTGTGCATGCGCTGGCGATAGGCGATCAGATGGGGCCAGGCGTTCTCGTTTTCGCTGCGGATCAGGGCTGCTTCAACGGCAAAGCTCATCTGGAAGTCGGCCATGCTCAGATGCTCGCCGGCAAACCAGCGATGTTCTGCCAAATGCGCTTCCATGAAGGCCAGCGCTGTCTGCACATTGGGCGCAACGAGTTTTTGCTGCACCCGCTTGCACAGGGCGCGGGCGATGGGGCGCACGAAAAAAGGCATGGGCTGGCGCGGGATGGTGTCGAAAACCAGTTTCATCACCAGCCAGTTCATCAGTGAACCCTCGGCATAGTGCATCCAGAAGCGGCACTCACGGTGTTCTTGGGTGCCGCGCAGGGGCTCAAGGTGTGAAAGTTCCGAAGGCGCCTGATGAGCGTAGCGCTCAACCAGATACTCGATGATCGCGCCTGATTCGGCGACAACAATGCCCGCATCGGTGATCACCGGCGATTTGCCCAGCGGATGCACGCGCTTGAGCTCCGGTGGCGCCAGGCGTGTTCCGGGATCGCGCTGGTAGCGGCGCAGTTCGTAAGGCACACCAAGCTCCTCGAGCAGCCAGAGTATGCGTTGCGAGCGCGAAGTTTCAAGGTGATGAACGGTGAGCATGGGGCGTTTTCCTGGAAGCGGAACCTGCGCTGCGCAGCCAGCGCATCAAGATTCCAAGCAAAGGCAGTTTCTCGTAGAGTTCTTCAGCCGCATCCCAGTAATCGCGATGCTGGCAGACCAGACCTTGAGCATCAAAGCGCAGCAGGCTGGCCCCCCGAATGCATTGCTCGGAACCGGGTCGCCAGCGTCGCAAGCGAAAGCGAAATTCCCAGGCCAGAAAGGCCTGACTGTCCTGCACCAGCCGCTCGATGACGACAAAGCGCGGCTCTTGCAGCGTGTCGAACATATGGGCGAAGATGCCGGCGATGGCGGTCACGCCGCGCACTTCATTGAACGGATCCTTGAAGTGCGCATCGCTGGCGTAATAGCTGTCGAGTTGCTGCAGATGGCCAGGGGCCAGTTGTTCGTACAGCTGGACAAGCCGCTCCACTGCGGCACCCGTATCGCTTGAGGAGGAGGGGCTTTGCTGCATGCATCAAATTGTAGGCAAAACTGCTCCGCATCCCCGTGGCTGCCACGCCACGGCTATTCTTCCGGCCAGGCCTTGTCAGGCTTCCAGTGTCGGACTGCTACGGGTGCGTTTTCTTGGTCAGCACCGGTTCGCTCCGGTAGCGGTCTGGGAAGAGGCGCTTGAGGTTGCTCACCTTGGGCAGATCATTGAAGACGATATAGGGGTGACGCGGGTTATCGGTCATGAAATCCTGGTGGTAGAGCTCAGCCGGATAGAAGCTTGCCCTGTCCTCAAGGCGGGTGACGATGGGCTTCGGATACAGATGTGCCGCGTCAAGCTGCGAGACATAGGCCTGTGCAGTCTTGAGCTGGGTGGGGTTGGTCGCAAAAATGGCCGAGCGGTACTGCGTACCGGTGTCCGGCCCCTGCCGGTTGAGTTGGGTGGGATCATGAACCACAGAGAAAAATATCTGCAGCAGCTGTCCATAGCTCACCAGTGACGGATCGAAGGTGACCTCTACCGATTCTGCATGTCCGGTATTGCCGCGGCTGACCTGCTCATAGGAGGCGGTGGATGCTGTGCCTCCGCTATAGCCCGAGACGGCACGCTGCACGCCTTTGACATGCTGGAATACGCCCTGTACTCCCCAGAAACAGCCGCCGGCAAAGATGGCGCGCTGCGGTGCGGGACCGGTGGCCGGCATGTCAATGGCAGGGGCAGGGATGCGGACAGCCTCGTCGGCAGAGAAGGCCGTTGATTGCCACAGCAGTCCGCTGCCCAGTAAAACCAGGCCGCCAGTCAAGGTCTGGAGCAGGCCGCGCCTATGCAGGCCGCGCCGGTTGGAAATGGCACCCAGTGTGATACGTGTTTTCATGATGGTCATCCAAAGGTGAAGGCATAGGCGGAAACGCCGCTGTCAAGAAACTCGATGCTGAAGGTCCGCTCGGCAACGGCGCCGGACTGGCGCACCAGCTGATAGAGACGTTGTCCGGTGACGGTGCCGCTGCCGTCGGCTGCCACGTCCACGCCGTGGGCATCGCCGGGTGGTTTGCCGTCGACGCTGACCTTGAAGCGCACGGGTTTGCCGCCGGCGCCGGGGCTCAGCACCAGGTGCAGATCACGCGCCTTGAAGCGGTAGACGATGCGACCCGAGGTGCCGGCCAGCGTGGCGCTTTCCGCCCCCACCATCCATTGACCGGCGAGGCCCCAGGCGTTCAGCCTGGTCTCTTGCGGCTCCAGATATGTGGTCGTCCTGTCGTGCACTGCTTTGGGGGTGGAGGCGAAGTTCTCGGCACGCTCGTAGCCCAGATAGGTTTCGGGCGAGGAGACCTCATCCATGTTGGCGGCCAACTGCACACCCTCTGCATCCACCTGAGTCAGGCCCATGGCCGAACGGGTGCTGCCCGCTTCTTTGAGAAGCTGCTGTATTACCCGTTCAGATTCTGCATAGCCGCCTTCGCCGAAGTGGTGGTGGCGTATGCGTCCCGTGGCATCGATGAAGTAATGGGCAGGCCAGTACTGGTTGCGGAAGGCGCGCCAGATCGCATACTGGTTGTCCACGGCCACCGGATAGCTGATGCCCAGATCTTTCATGGCCTTGCTCACGTTGCCGATGTCGCGTTCAAAGGCGAACTCGGGTGCGTGCACGCCGATCACGACCAGTCCCTGGTCGCGGTATTTTTCGGCCCAGGCCTTCACATAGGGAAGAGTGCGCAGGCAGTTGATGCAGGAGTAGGTCCAGAAATCCACCAACACCACCTTGCCTCGCAGGTCCTGCTCACCCAGCGGCTTGGAGTTGAGCCATTGGGTCGCACCGTTCAGGGGCGGCGCGATGCCCTCATCGGGCAGGGCCTGGGCTGTGCTGGACGGCCCGCTCATGCGCATTGCAGCTCCCGCGGCCATCATGGCAGCCCCATCAGCAGGTGAAAGGGATGGTGCCTGCATCATCATGCCCGGGTTGCCACGCATGGCGAACTGGTTGTCGCTCTGCGGCTGGTTCAGGCGCTCGACCAGTTTCTGCTCCAGACTGCCGGTGGATGCCGTTGACAGTCGGGCCAGCACGCCGGTGTCGATTCCCAGTGCAATGGCTGCAACGCCTGCGAGCATGGCTGCTCCGAGGGCGCGTCGCACCCATTCACCGGCACCCAGCGAGCGCTTGAGCGCGGCAAATACCCGGCCCCCCAGCAGCAAAGCCGCAGCCATGGAGGTCGCTGCCCCGGCGGCATAGGCCAGCAGCAGCAAGCTTGAGGTCGTGTTGGCCCCCTGCAAGGCGGCGCCGGTCAGTATCAGTCCCAGAATGGGCCCGGCGCATGGAGCCCACAGCAGCCCCGTCGCGACTCCCAGCAACACGGAGGAGGCCACCTTCGGCGTACCGTCTTGCTGTACCGACTCGGACAGGCGCGATCCGGCGGTCACCAATGGACGGGTCAGCCGCTCCGACAGATGCGGCAGCAACAGGGTCAGCCCGAAAACGGCCACCAGTGCCAAGGCCAGCCAGCGGCCATATTGATTGGCAGCCACCACCCAGCCGCCGCCTACGGCTGCGAGAGAGGCAACGACCGCAAAGGTCAGCGCCATGCCTGCCAGCAATGGCAGGCCACTGCGCACAAAGGGCTGATTCGCGCGAGAGAATACGAAGGGCAGCACGGGCAGGATGCAGGGACTGACGATGGTCAGCACGCCACCCAGATAGGCAAGGACGATCAGCAACATGGCCTGTTTCTCCTCAAGCGGGCTTGGGCGCGAAAGCCAGTGCAAGACCGTTCATGCAGTAGCGCAGACCTGTCGGAGGCGGCCCGTCCTCAAAGACGTGGCCAAGGTGACCGCCGCAGCGCCGGCAGTGGGCCTCGATGCGCACCATGCCGTAGCTTCGATCCTTGCGGGTGGCGACGGCATTGTCCAGTGGCTTCCAGAAGCTCGGCCAGCCGGTGCCGCTTTCGAACTTGGTGCTGGAGGCAAACAAGGGCAATGAGCAGCCGGCGCAGGAAAAGGTGCCTGGGCGATGCTCCTTGTTGAGCGGACTGCTGCCCGGAGGCTCTGTGGCCTCCTGTCGAAGCACGGCATATTGCTGAGGGCTGAGCCGGGCGCGCCACTGGGCGTCGGTGTAGCTGATTTCGAAGGACTCGGTCGCCGCAGTGGCTCGGCGGTGGAACGTTGCGGCGCAGAGCGCAGCGGCGGAGGCTGCAGTGCCCAGCAGCATGTGGCGTCGGGTAGTCATGGCATCGGCTTTCAGGGTTCGATGGCTTCGAGCTTAGGAAGTGCGGGTCCCGAAGTCCTCACGCAAAGTTAAAAAAAACGTGATAACTCCCCGCCAGCAGTTTGAGCACAATGTGAAATCAGGCGGCCCTGTGCCGCCGTGCTGCACCAACTGCCCCGGAGACCTGAATACCCATGACCATTGCCCGTCGCATTCTGCTGGTCGAGGACGACGCCCATATCGCCGATCTGCTTTCGCTTCACCTTCGGGACGAGGGGCTGGAGGTTGTACATTGCGCCCGCGGTGACGACGGGCTGGCGCATCTGGAGCGTGGCGGCTGGGATGCGCTGGTACTGGATCTGATGCTGCCTGGGGTGGACGGCCTTGAGATCTGCAGACGTGCGCGCGCCATGACGCGCTACACGCCGATCATCATCATCAGTGCCCGCTCCAGCGAGGTGCATCGCATTCTGGGACTGGAGATCGGCGCGGACGACTATCTGGCCAAGCCGTTTTCGGTGCTGGAGCTGGTGGCCAGGGTGAAGGCCCTGCTGCGCCGGGTCGACGCGCTGGCTCAGAGCGCGCGCCTAGAGTCGGGCAGCCTGTCGGTCAATGGGCTGGTCATGGACCCGGTCGCCAGGGATGCCAGCCTGAACGGACGCCATCTCGACCTCACGCCCCGGGAATTCGATCTTCTGTATTTCTTTGCCCGCCAGTCGGGCAAGGTGTTTTCGCGCATGGACCTGCTCAACGCGGTCTGGGGCTATCAGCATGAGGGCTACGAGCACACCGTCAACACCCATATCAACCGGCTGCGTGCCAAGGTGGAGCTCAACCCTGCACAGCCCACGCGAATCCTCACGGTCTGGGGACGTGGCTACAAGTTTGCCGAAGCCGGGGCGCGCGAATGAACCTGACCCTGACTCAGCGGCTGGCGATCGTGTTTGCCCTGCTGCTGCTGGTCTGCAGCGGCACTTCCGCCTGGCTGCAGCTTCGCTCCAACCGCATGCATGAACTGGAGGTGGTGCAGGCCTTGTCCCGCGACGTTGCCGAGAGCATTGCCCGCGACGCCCAATTGACTGATGCGAACGGCTTGATGCCGAACGCGGTACGCAATCTGTTCAACCAGCTGATGATGGTGAACCCGAGTGTCGAGGTCTATCTGCTGGAGCCTGATGGGCACATTGCCGGTCATGCGGCTCCCGAAGGGCGCTTGCGCCGCGACCGGGTCGATCTGGAGCCGGTCCACCGATTTATCGATGGTCATATGCTGCCCATCCTGGGTGACGATCCGCGCAGCCGCGATGGCCGCAAGGTCTTCAGTGCGGCGCCCTTGAGCGTGAACGGGCGGGAGGTCGGCTTCATCTATGTGGTGTTGCTGGGCGAGGCCCATGATCTGCTTGCCGCCAGAGGCTCCGCAGATGCGGTGCTGAAGACCGCATTGCTGTCGATCGGCATGGTGGGGCTGCTATGCCTGGCCGCCGGGCTTGTCGCCTTCACCTTGATCACACGCCCCTTGCGGCGCTTGACTGAGTCGGTGCGGCAGTTCGATATGCATGGCGTTCCGCCTGAGATGCCGGCGCGTGCTTCGGAGGTGGCAGGTCACAGCCGTGACGAGATGGCCGTGCTGGACTCGGCCTATAGGCAGATGGTGTTGCGCATCAGCGAGCAATGGCAGGCGCTGAGGCAACAGGATCAGGAGCGCCGCGAGTTGATCGCCAATGTTTCCCACGATCTGCGCACGCCGCTGTCGTCCTTGCATGGGTATCTGGAGACCCTGCTGCTCAAGGATGCAAGCCTGGACCCCGCAGAGCGCAGGCGCTATCTGGGCATTGCTCTCGACCAAAGCCAGAGGGTGGGGGCTCTGTCCCAAAGTCTGTTCGAGCTGGCGAGGCTGGAGTATGGCTTTGTGCAGCCCGAGCCCGAGTCATTCTCGCTGAGGGACCTGGTGCAGGACGTGTTTCAGAAGTTCGAGCTTGCTGCAGAGTCGCGCCATATCGCCCTGCAGGCGGATCTGGCCCCGCAGTTGCCGGCGGTTCATGCAGACTTGGGAATGATGGAACGAGTCCTGAGCAACCTGCTCGACAACGCCTTGCGCTACACCCCTGAAGGCGGGTCGATCAGGATAGGCATCAGAAGCGTGGGCTCGGAGCTGGAGCTGACGGTCAGCGACACCGGCCCTGGCATTCCGCTAGAGCTGCGCGAAGGCCTGTTCAGGCGTCCGTTCACGGTCGGCGGCGCCCGCCGCGACGGCGGGCTTGGCTTGAGAATCGTGCATCAGATGCTGGAGTTGCACGGGGTCAGCATTCATCTGGTCGAGGGCGGCGGCGGGGGCGCTGCGTTCCGGTTTTCTCTGCCACGGGCTCCGGATGCCTGATGTGCAGCAGGGCTGCAAGCTCGCGTTTCACGGACGATGGAGCCCTGCCCACAGGAAGATCGGGGCCACCACCGGCCGTCGATATCGCCATGAGCCTGGCGCCGCTGCGGGCGGTGTTTTGCCAAGTGTCAGCCGCCTGTAGATTGATAGCAGTCTTATGTCTTATATCTAAGTGAAAACCCCAGTTGTTCGCTCCAATAAAAGACCATTGCCTACTAGCAGTCAAGGCGGTCGTCTGACACAAATAGTTGCCAGCGCAACTATTATTAAATTGTTAAGGCGGTTTGGGCCGGCTTGAAAAATGCTTTGGCTCTGCGTACGAGTGCCCGCTTTGCGGGCATTTTCTTTGGGGCGTGCAGCTTTCGGTCGGAACCACCGCTGATTCAAAAAACTTGAACACTTGCCCAACGCACAACTGGCTGTGCATGAGCGGGTTCACACGATGTAGGAATCGCAAAATGTCCAACTTTTCCCCACCCAGCCGCAGATCCTTTCTGTTCGCCTCCGGTGCTGGCGTCGCACTGGCCGGAACGGCCGTGACCATGCACGCCAACTCCAAGGAGCCTGCGCTCAAACTGGATGCATACAAGCCCGAGTATTTCAATGCGGATGAGTGGGCTTTCGTTCTGGCAGCGACAGCGCGCCTGATCCCGTCCGAAGGCGACGGTCCCGGAGCGATAGAAGCCCATGTGCCGGTGTTCATCGACCGTCAGCTCAAGGGCTACTACGGCACTGCGGATATCTGGTACATGGAGGGGCCGCACGATCCCACGGCCAAGCCCGATCGCGGCTGGCAAACGCCTTTGACGCCTGCACAGCTCTATCGCAAGGCGATTCCTGCCTTCAACGCCGAGTGCAAGACACGCTACGGCAAGGAATTCAAGGATCTGTCACATGAGCAGCAGGATGAAGCGCTGACGGCTTTGCAAAAAGGCGAGATCAAGCTGGACCCCGAGCTGAGCATCTTCTTTACCACCTTGCTGGCCAACACCAAGGAAGGCTATTTCGCCGACCCCATGCATGGCGGCAACCACGGCATGCAGTCCTGGAAGTACATCGGCTTTCCTGGCGCCCGTGCCAGCTATGCCGAATGGGTCGACCAACACAACAAGAAGTACCCGCTGGGTCCGGTTTCCATCAAGGGCGAAAGGGCATAAACCATGGCACGCATTGAAAAAAAGAAAGACGTGGTCATCGTGGGCCTGGGCTGGACCGGCTCGATTGCCGGCATGGAGTTGGCGGCCGAAGGCCTGGAAATCGTGGCGCTGGAGCGTGGTGGCGACCAGAACACGGTGCCCGAGTTCAAGTACCCCAACCAGATCGACGAGTTGACCTGGGGCGTGCGCCTGAAGAACATGCAGCATCCGCGCCAGCAGACAGTGACCATCCGCCGCAATGACGGCGAAATCGCGCTGCCATACCGTGCGATGGGTTCGTTCCTGCCTGCCAACGGCGTTGGTGGCGCGGGCACCCACTGGAACGGGCTGCTGTGGCGCCCGCAAGCTGAAGAAATTCAGCTGCGCAGCTATGTGAAGCAGCACTGGGGTGAGTCCATCATTCCTGAAGGCATGAACCTCATGGACTACCCCGTCACTTACGATGAGCTGGAGCCCTTCTTCACGCAGTTTGACGAAGTGGCGGGCATCTCCGGCAAGGCTGGCAATCTCAACGGCAAGATTCAGCCCGGCGGCAATCCTTTCGAAGGCTGGCGCTCCAAGGACTACCCCATGCCCCCGCTGCCTGCGACCTACGACGCAACCTTGTTCGAGGCGACGGCCAAGCAAATGGGCTATCACACCTTCCCGGCGCCCGCCGGTATTGCCTCCACCGCCTATGTGAACCCCTATGGCATGCAGATGGGGCCTTGCAATTTCTGCGGTTTCTGCGAGCGCTACGGCTGCTACCAGTATTCCAAGTCGTCGCCCCAGACGGCCGTTCTGGACGCGCTCAAGCGCAAGAAGAATTTCAGCTACCGCACGCACTGCGAAGTGCTGCGCGTGGAAAGCTCGGAAGACGGCAAGACCGCCACCGGCGTGACCTACTTCGACTCCAACACCAACGAAGAAGTGTTCCAGCCAGCGGATCTGGTGATCCTCTCTTCCTTCCAGCTCAACAACGTGCACTTGCTGCTGGTTTCCGGCATCGGCAAGCCCTACGACCCCAAGACCAACGAAGGGGTGACCGGCAAGAACTACGCCTATCAGATGAACGGTGGCGTGACGATGTTCTACAAGGAGGCGAACTTCAACCCCTTCATCGGTCACGGCTCCAACGGTATCTGTATCGATGACTTCAGCGTCAACCAGAACGATTTCGGCAAGCTGGGCTTCATCGGTGGTGCTTACTGGCGTTCAGGGACCTTCAATGGCCAGCCCATCCGCTCCATGCCGCTGCCCAAGGGCACGCCGGGCTGGGGTGCCGGCTGGAAGAAGGGTATCGGCGAGTGGTATGGCCACTCCATGTCCATCGGCACGCACGGCTCGCATATGTCCTACCGCGCCAATCACCTGGATCTGGACCCCACCTACAGGGATCCACACGGCCGTCCGCTGATGCGCATGACCTTCAACTGGCAGGACAACGACCTGAAGATGAACCAGTACCAGAAGCTCAAGGCGGCAGAAGTTGGCAACAACATGAAGCCTGATCAGATCCAGCTGGGTTTCAAGGACGTCGGTGCGCAGTTCGACGTGCGTCCCTACCAGACCACACACACCACTGGCGGTCACATCATGTCCGACAAGCCCACGGAAGGTGTGGTAAATCGCTACTGCCAGGCCTGGGACAAGCACAACGTGTTCGTCTTCGGCGCCGGCAACTTCGTGCAGAACACCCAGTACAACCCCACCGGCATGGTCGGCGGCCTGGCGTACTGGACGCTGCATGCAATTCGCACCATGTATCTGAAAAACCCACGTCCGCTGGTCTGAGGAGAGCAAGACATGAAGAAAATCCTCAGCATTCTGATTGCGCTGATCGTTCTGGGAGTTCTGGCGGCGCTGGCGCTGATCTACCTGCCATTCCAGCCGACACCGGCGAATGAGGCGCTGGCCGCCGACTGGAAGGCAGAAGCCGGTCGTGGCGAATATGTCATGCGCGCCAGTGACTGCATGGCCTGTCACACCGCCAAGGGTGGCGAGCCCATGGCCGGCGGTCGTGGCATTGAGAGCCCCATGGGCACCATCTGGTCCTCCAACATCACGCCGGACAAGGAAACCGGCATCGGCAGCTGGACTCTGGACCAGTTCCGTGCCGCGATGGTGGACGGTATCGGTGGCCACGGCCAGCAGCTGTACCCGGCCATGCCCTACGAGAACTATCGCTTCATGAAGGAAAGCGATATCCGCGCGCTGTTCGACTACCTCCAGACCGAGGTCAAGCCCGTCAGGAACGAGGTGCAGGCCACCAGCCTGAGCTTCCCGTTCAATATGCGCTTCGGCATCCGTGCCTGGAACTGGCTGGCGCTGTCGGGTGAAGCAGAGTTCAAGCCCATGGCCGGTGACGACCAGCAGATTCGTGGTCAGTATCTGGTCGAAGGCGCCGGTCACTGCGCAGCCTGCCACAGCCCTCGCACTGCCTTCATGGCGCAGAACGGCACACGCCTGTCCGACTCCAGCTTCCTGACCGGCGGCATGGTGGACGACTGGTCTGCTCCTGCACTGCGCGGCAAGGACTCGCGTGTTCCGCAATGGACGACCGAGCAGGTAGCCGCCTATCTGGCAACCGGCCGCAATGCCCATGCGGTGGCTAACGGAGAAATGGCGCTGGTGGTCGAGCACTCCATGCAGTACATGACCGATGCGGATCTGAACGCCATGGCCAAGTTCCTCAAGACCATGGACGGCCAGGCCGCAGATGCAGCCCCTGAAAAAGTGGCCACGCCAGGCCCTCGCAGCACTGCGGTTGCCAAGGCGGATGGAGCCGGCGAGGCCACGGCCAAACTGCTGAAATCCGCGTCTCCCGACATGCCTTTGGGTGCTCGCCTGTATCTCGACAACTGCGCAGCCTGCCACTTTGTCAGCGGCAAGGGCGCTCCCGAGATCTTCCCCGAGCTGCAAGGCAATGCCATGGTGCTGGGCAAGGATGCCAGCCCGCTGGTGTCGGTGATTCTGAAGGGCGCTTCCTCGCCCGCTACGGATCGCCGTCCCATGCATCTGGTGATGCAGGGCTATGCCGACCGCCTTACCGACGGTGAAGTGGCCGCACTGGCCAGCTTCGTGCGCAAAGGCTGGGGCAACCAGGCTTCGGATGTGAGCGAAAGCCAGGTCAGCAAGGTGCGTCAGCATGTGCAAGCCGATGCTGCTCCGCAGCGAGCCCAGTAAATAGCACGCGTATCTGCCAGGTGCTTTGCGCGCCAGGCAGACTCCCGTCACCCAGCCCGATGGAAATCCGGCTGGGTTTTTTTATGCAGCAGTTGCTGGCCCGGACGATGGAGCCCTCCAAAAATCAACAGGCCGCACCACTGTGCTTAAGTGATGCGGCCTGTTGCGTAGGCGTGTTGCGGATCAACCAACCGGATGCTGACGGTAAACGGCGCGGTATGTTGAATGGTTTTGCTGCGTCGGTAAACGTGCTTCCATGGACTCAAGTGTGCATGTTGCGCTGCAGAAAATGTTGCTTTAAATTCCGTGAATCTAGTGTTGCTACAGAAAAATTTTTTGTTCTCGAGTATTTGGCGGTAAATTCCAGGGTATGGATACCTTAGATAAAAAGATTCTTGCTGCCTTGCAGGCCAATGCGCGCACCAGCCTGCAGGACATTGGCGCGGCCGTGGGCCTGAGCGCATCGCCATGCTGGGCGCGCATCAAGAAGATGGAAGAGGCCGGAGTGATTGAGGGCTATACCGTGCGTTTGAACCCCCAGGCGCTGGGACTGGCCGATTCGGTTCTGGTGATGGTCACGCTGGACAGCCATTCGGACAACACGCTGGAAAAGTTTGGCGAGGTGCTGGCCACCATTCCCGAAGTCGTGGAAGCGCATCTGGTATCGGGCGAGTATGACTATCTGCTGCGTATCGTCGTCAAGGACACGCGCGACTACGAGCGCCTGCTGCGCGAGAAGCTCTACAAGATCAAGGGCATACGCCACAGCCAGTCCAGCTTTGTGCTGCGCACGCTGAAGAAAGCTGACCTGCCTCTTGGGGTCTGAAGCGGCATCGCTCTTCGCGGTGCGATCAGTTGCTGCGCGGAGCCGGTGTGGCTGAAATCATTCAGACTTCAGCTCTCATCGAACCTGGATGCGGGCCAGGTCGGGCCGCTGCCAGCGCTGGCCCATCGGATGCGTAGTGGATTGGCGGTGGAGCTGATGAAGCTGGCGCGTAGCCGTCTCAACGCATGGCGCGGCGCAAGGCAGCGCTGCTCCAGTCTACGGCAATGCTCAGCAAAAGCATGGCCATGATCACGGTGCTGGCCTGGGCATAGTGGAACAGCGAAAGCTCGAAGTACAGCAGCTGGCCCAGCCCGCCTGCTCCTACAAAGCCCAGAATCGCCGCCATGCGGATATTCACCTCCCAGCGGTACAGCGTGTACGCCAGCAGTTGCGGCGCAGCGCCAGGAAGGGTGCCATAGCAAAATGCCAGCAGGCGATTGCTGCCGCTGAGCTTGAGCGCATTCGCGGGAGCGGCCGGGGTGTTCTGCAAGGCCTCGGCAA
The DNA here is from genome assembly GCF_011752915.1 of Comamonas sp. Tr-654. NCBI lineage: Bacteria > Pseudomonadati > Pseudomonadota > Betaproteobacteria > Burkholderiales > Comamonadaceae > Comamonas > Comamonas sp. Tr-654. The sequence continues at coordinate 579,692 of NZ_VWWQ01000001.1, read as the reverse complement.
ACAGGCGGCCCAGCACGCCGGTGGTATGCAGGGCCAGGGCCAGCGCACCTGCAAACGGGCCAAGGCCCACGGCCAGCGCAGTGATCGTGGCCCAGACCAGCTCGGGCACGGAGCGCAGCACATTTAGCAGCACATTCCATGGTGCACGCCAGCGCGGCAGGGCCAGCAGCAGGCCAGCGATCGCGGCCAGCAAGGTGCCGACGATGGAGATGGCCAGAGTCTCCCAGATGCCTTGCAGCACCTTGAGCAGCCAGGGCTGGCTTAGATCGGGCGGAAAAAAGCCGCGTACAAAGTCGCCCATGCTGGCGGCCGCATCCGCCGTGAACAGTGCCGAGAAATCAATATCCAGAAGCTGCAGGCTGGCCCATAGCGCCGCGCAGGCAGTCAGCACAAATGTGCCGGTGCGCCAGCCGAAGGGCAGTGCGCGCGCGGCAGGCGCGGCGTCGAGTGCGCGACGCAGCCACCAGGAAAGCAGATCGGCCGCAGCCACCAGCAGCATGAAGGCCAGCAAAATGCTGGCGGCTTCGCCGCCGTTGAGCATTTTCATGGCCTGGTCCATGAGCTGGCCCAGGCCTCCCGCACCGACAAAGCCCATGACTACCGAGGCACGGATCGCGCATTCCCAACGGTAGACGGTGTAGGAGGTCAGTTCCGTGGCCGCCTGCGGCAGCAGGCCGTAGAGCAGGGCCTGGATACGGCCGGCGCCGCTGGCACGCAGGGCGCGGGCCGGAGCAGGGTTGGTAGATTCGAGAATTTCGGCATAGACCTTGGCGAGCATGCCGCCGTAGGTCAGGCCCAGGGCCAGCACACCGGCTGCTGGACCCAGGCCGAAGACACGCACAAACACCAGGGCCCAGACCAGTTCGGGAATGCCGCGCAGGATGGTGAGCACGCTGCGGGCGATGGGGTTGAGTGTGACCCTCTCGCGTGCCGCGCCCGTGGACAGATAGGCCATGGGTACGGCAATCACGAAGGCCAGCGCCATGCCGGCCGTGGCGATGGCCAGGGTCTCCAGCGTGGCCTGAGCCAGATAGGCCAGAAACTCTCCACTGGTATCAGGCGGCAGAAACTGCGCGAGAAAGCCGCCGATGACTTTGAGATTGTCGGCGTCGAATAGTGGCTTAAGCGAAAAGCCCGAGGTCTGCAGCATGGGCCAGAGCACGACCAGGGTCAGGATCAGGCCGCTCAGGCGGCGGCGAGCGGAGGGGTCGCGGTGCGATGGCTGGGCGGGCTCGGCCATTTCTACCGGCATGCGTTCACCTGGATGGGAGCGGGCGCGGTGCTGGCGGGATCGCGCTGAGTCAGGCGGTTGTGCAGCGTGGGCAGCTCGGCCGCTCTGCCATCGGCATGGGCATAGAGCGCTTGCAACTGGGCTTCGCTGACTTGCGCGGCGGGCAGGTCAAAGGCCAGGCGGCCATTGCGTACGCCGACGATGCGGGAAAAGTTGGCCAGAGCCAGATCGACGGCATGCAGGCTGGCTACCAGCGTGGCCTTGCGCGCGGCAGCTTCCTGCACCAGCAATTGCACCGTGGCCTGCGAGAGTGCAGGGTCCAGGGCCGAGACCGGCTCATCGGCCAGAATCAGGCCGGCTTGCTGGTAGAGCACGCGGGCAATGCCCACGCGCTGCAACTGGCCGCCTGAGAGCTGGTCGCAGCGTGCAAACAGCTTGTCCTCAAGCTGCACGCGGGCCAGGGCCTCGCGCGCGCCCGCAATGTCCTGCGGATAGGCCAGCGATGCCAGCGCCTTCCACAGCGGCCACTGGCCCAGCTTGCCGGCCAGCACGGCCGTGACCACACGTTGACGCAGCGGAATGGGGGCGGCCTGGTACACGGTGCCGATGCGGCTGCGCAAAGCCTTGAGTTCGCGGACGGAGGATTGCGCAGACGCGGTTTGGCCCAGCACCTGCATGCGACCTGCCGTGGGCAGGTAGGCGGTGCCTATGGTGCTGAGCAGCGAAGTCTTGCCGGCACCGGAGGGGCCGATGAGCGCAATGCTCTCGCCCTGGGTGGCGGACAAAGAAATATGGGACAGGGCGGTAAAGCCGTTGCTGTGGGTCAGGCCCACATCGTCCAGCATGAAGCTCATGAGACGAATACTCTGAAAACAATAGCTGTCAACGCTTGATAAATAAGCGTTGACAGTCAAAAAAGCTGAATTTTTACTTCAGCAGACCGGCGGACTTGGCGGCAGCTTCGATGCCGTCGTAGTTCTTGGAGTCGGTGGCGATGAACTTGGAGGCGCGCTGCAGGTCCATGATGGCCTTGTGCTCTGGCTTGCTGGGGTCCAGTGCCAGGAAGGCCGCGGTCAGCTTCTTGACGATGGCCGGGTCCAGGTCGCCGCGTACCGTCCAGTTGTAGTCAAAGTAGGTGGGCGTCGTGGCAAACACGCGCACCTTGCTGGTGTCCACCTTCTTGGATTCGACCAGCTTGTCCCACACCGAAGTGTTGAGCACGCCGGCCTCGGCCTTGCCTGCAGCCACAAAGGCCACGGTGGCGTCATGCGCGCCCGAGTAGGCCACGGTCTTGAAGTCTTTTTCGGGGTTCAGGCCATCCTGCTGCAGGAAGAAGCGCGGCATCAGGCTGCCCGAAGTGGAGGAGGGGGCGCCGAAGGCAAAGGTCTTGCCCTTGAGATCGGCCAAGGTCTTGATGGCGGGGTCGGCCGTGATGAACTTGCTGGTGAAGACCGCATCCTCGGCCCGCTGCACGATGGGGATGGCCGTGCCGTTGGTGCGGATCTTGGCTTGGACATAGGTGAAACCGCCCAGCCAGGCCAGATCCAGCTTGCGGGTGGCCAGGGACTCGACCACGGCCGCGTAGTCGGATACGGGGGTGAACACCACTTTCATGCCGGTGGCCTGCGAGAGGTATTCGCCCAGTGGCTTGAACTTGCGCTGCAGCTCGGTCGGTGCCTCGTCGGGAATGGCCGAGACGCGCAGCACCGCAGGGGTGTCTGCATGCGCTGCGGACAGCAAGGAGGAGGAAGCGAGAGCTGCCACGGCCAAGCCGCGCAGCGCCTGGCGGCGAGCGAAAGAGTGCTTCATTAAGTGCTCCGTTCAAAAAGCCACCGCCGTCCGGATACACGGCGGTTTAGTAGGTCACAAGCGTTTGGCTTGCGGCGAATGGAAACCCATGGGCGGTACACCGACCGCTGGTGCTTATTGTTACGTAATTGAGAAACCCTCGGCGCAGTCTTTGCGTGATTTGAATAGCAAAAAGCCCCGTCGGGACGGGGCTTGGCATGAAAGCGACTGCTTGTCTGCAGGTTTCAATATTGCAGATGCAGCAGGTAGACGGCTGTGGCTGCGCTGGCCTTGTTGTCAACCATCAGCAAGGGCTTGCCATGATGCCCGATTGATAGCTACCGATCTTCTCAAGCAGGAGCGCGGCAGGCGTTTGCCCGGATTCGGGAGCTGGTGCCGGGACCTTGGGGGCTGGCACTGGGGTGTTGCTGTTCGTGTTGTTGTCCTCACCGCAGCAGGCGGCCAGGGGGCGGCTGCAATCATGGAAATCAGAAAGAGCTTGGCGCAAGCCCTGTGCGGATGTCATTGAGAGCTTGGCTGATGCAGGAGGAAAAATTCGCTGTCTCACCAGCCTGCATCTCATCTCTGTGAAGCCGATTCGTGGTCTTTGCACCACAGGCGCTGCAAACCGCTTGGCAGTTGCCACCCCAAGCCAATAAACTCGCCAGCCTTTACCCCACTTGCGTTATCCGCTCTCATTTTCGAGGTGCATCATGTCCTGCCAGATTCGTTTGCGCTAAACGACTTCGCCGCACGCTGATTTTTCAGGTGTGCGCTGCGGTATGGACATATCGGCCTCATGAGGCCCCAGGCCCGGGTGGCTTGCCGTCCCGACGGGGCATTTCTTCACGATGGGCAAGCCCTTTCCCGGCGTTTTCGACCTGGCTCGCGCCACGGTCCTGCGCTCTTCCACTCTCTGAATCCCTACCCGCCCTTTGCTCGGCGGCCAGGTGTTTTTGTCTTCGCCCGATGGTGGCGGCGATTGCCGCTTTCGTTGTCCTTGGTTTGTCTGCCACGTCTTTTGGCGCGTGGCTTATTCCCTTTTTGGAAAGCACAACATGGCTACTTCCCATTTATTCAATCTGGAGATTCTCAAATATCCGCGCACGCCGCATCTGCGGGGCTCGCGGCTGCAGGTCGGTGATCAGGCCGATGCCGTGTCCTATGAAGCCCTGGCCGGCCGGCATATCGTGGTCGAGGAAAAGCTCGATGGTGCCAATGCGGCGCTGAGCTTCGGCGCCGACGGCAGTTTGCTGCTGCAGTCGCGTGGCCACTATCTGCAAGCCGATCAGATGGGCGGGCGCGAGCGCCAGTTCAATGCCTACAAGCAGTGGGCCAGAGCCCATGAAGGTGCGCTGATGGCGCTGCTGGACGAGCGCTATGTGATGTATGGCGAGTGGCTGTACGCCAAGCACTCGCTGTACTACGACGCCTTGCCGCACTGGTTTTGCGAGTTCGACATTTGGGACCGCGTGGCGCAGCAGTTTCTGGACACGCCGCAGCGTCATGCGCTGCTGTCCGGTGTGCCCGTGGTGTCCGTGCCTGTGCTTTACGCCGGTATCGCACCGAGGCGCATGCAGGATTTGCTGGCATTGCTGGCATCGTCCCTGGGGCGCAGCGCTCGCTGGAAGGCGGTGTTCGAGGATCAGGTGCAAAAGCAGAAGCTGGATTTGCCGCTGGCCTGGCGCCAGACCGACAGATCCGAACTGGCCGAAGGTCTGTATATCAAGGTCGAGGAGAACGGTCAGACCGTTGAGCGATACAAGTTCGTGCGCTCCGACTTTGTGCAGGTGATCCTGGAGTCCGGCTCGCACCACAGCGAGCGACCCATTGTCGCCAACGGTCTGCGCACAGGCGTCGATATCTTTGCCAATGCGATTCAAAAAAGCTGGTAAGCCATTACCAGAAATCGCTGATAGCTATCAAAACCGTAGTTTTGCGATGAAGCTGCGGTGAAAGGAGAACTTATGTGGAGCTGGAAACAGATAGCGGCCCTGGTGCCGCATTCCGCTCACGACTTGGTGGACTGGGCAGCCTGCCTGGAGGCTTTCCCGCAACTTGAGCTGGCCAGGACCACGCCGCAAGACCCGATCTACCATGCCGAAGGCGATGTCTGGACGCATACGCAGATGGTGGTGACCGAACTGCTGCAGGACGGCGACTATGCAGGGCTCACCAACGAGGAGCGCGAGACGGTCTTTCTGGCCGCGCTGCTGCACGATGTCGCTAAGTGCTCGACCACGCAGATAGCCGACGACGGCCGCATCTCACAGCCCGGCCATTCGCGTCGTGGGGCGCTGGATGCGCGGCTCATGCTCTGGGAGGCGGGCGCGCCCGTGGCCCGGCGCGAGGCGGTCTGTCGGCTGATTGCCGTGCATCAGGTGCCGTTCTTCGCCTTTGCCGATTCGCGCCGAGGCGTTTCGCCCGAGTTCATGGTCAGGGAGCTGTCCTGGCAGGTCGATCTGCATTTGCTGGTGCTGCTGGCCCGTGCCGATATTCGCGGTCGCATCTGCCCCGATGTGGGCAATGTGCTGGTGAATATCGAGCTGTTCAGGGAGTTGGCGCTGGAAGAGGGCTGTTTGCGCAAGCCGCGCAGCTTTGCTTCGGCCGAAACGGCCGTTCGCTATTTCCGCGGTGCCGAGCTGCACCCGGACTACGCCTTGCACGAAGAGCCGGGCTCGCGCGTCATCGTCATGTGCGGCCTACCCGCATCAGGCAAGAACCACTGGGTTGCCCAGCATCATGCGGGCTTGCCTGTGGTGTCGTTTGACGATGCGCGTGCCGAGCTGGGCCTGCGCCATGGCGAGAACGAGGGCGCTGCTGCCCACCGAGCCGTGGACAAGGCCAAGAGTCTGTTGCGCGCCAAGGCTGCCTTCGTCTGGAATGCCACGCACCTTTCTCGGCAGATGCGTGGCAAGACGCTGGACCTGTGCCTGGCCTACGGTGCCCAGGTGGAGCTGGTGCATCTGGAGGCTGCCAGATCCACCTTGCTGGCGCGCAACAGCAAGCGCGACACCACACTCGGCAATGCCGCATTGCTGGGCATGTTGCACAGATGGGAGGTGCCCTTGCCGACCGAGGCGCATGGGCTGCAGCTGCTGGTCAACGAGTAGTTCAAGCCAAAACAAAAAGGGCCTGGAAATTTCCAGGCCCTTTTTTGCCGCGAGATGGCGGGTTCACAGCCGCTGCATGGCTTGCGGGTAGCCCTTGGGATTGAAGCGTGTCACCAGCAGGCAGACCAGCGCTGCCACACCGGCCTGATAGAGCCAGCCCGTCATCCAGGTGCCGCTGATCTGGTGCAGCTGCGCCATGATCAGAGGGGCTATCGCTGCGAGGATGAAGCCGCCGCCCTGCATCAGCGAGTTGAGGGCGCCAGCCTGTGTGGGCGAGGGCAGATGGTCCAGCGCCACCAGCATGAAGAGCGAAAAGCAGCCGCCCAGACCCAGCCCCAGCACGATGGCATTGAGCGTGGGCATGGCGTCGGGCCAGAGCCCGAGGCCGGCAAAGCCGATGATCTGCAGCAGCAAGGCCAGCATGAGCCAGCAGCGACGATCCAGACTGCGGCACGCGAGAGCAGGCATGGCCAGCGCCGATGCGGCTTGTGCAATCGACAAGATGGCCAACAGCGAGCCGCTTTGCGTGGCTGTCCAGCCATGGGTTTGATAGAACGGAGCGAGCCATGCAACGGTGGAGCCATAACCGCCGTTCATCAGGCCAAAGCTGATCAGCAGCAGCCAGGTGCGGCCACGGCGCAGCAGCCAGCCTGTGCCGCTGTCCCTGTCCCAGTCCCAGTCCCTATTGGCTTGTACCAGGGGTGCAGAGGGCGCAGGGGGAGCGGACTCGCGCATCAGAGTCAGCGCATGCCAGGCTAGCGGCAATGCCAGCAACACGGGAATGGCCCAGATGGCCAGCGAAGCCTGCCAGCTCAGGCCCAGCTGCATGGCCACGGGCGAGAGCTGGGCACTGAGTGCGCCGCCGCCCATGAGCGCCGCCGAATACAGGCCCATCATGGGCGCCACGCTGTGGGGAGACTGGCGCTTGATGAGCCCCGGCAGAATGCTTTGTGCCAGCGCCACGCCCGCGCCGCAGAGGCCGGCTGTGGCGATCAGCAGCGTACCGGTGGCGGCACCTGCAGGCGTCAGGCGCAGGGCGCAGCCCAGGGCAATCAGCAGCAGCGAGGCGCAAATGCTGGCGCGTGCGCCCCAGTGCTGCAAAGCCGTGGGAGCCAGCCAGCCACCAATGCCCATCAGCGCCATGGGCAGCAGCGTGAGCCAGGAGAAGCTGCGCAAATCCATACCCGTGGCCTGCTGTATGGTCGGCCCCAAGGGGCCCGGTGCCGTCAGAAAGGGACGCAGATTGATGGTGACCAGTATCACCACCAGCAGCCAGAGCAGCGGCGGCACGCGATGCGTTTTTGAATATGTCGATGTCATAAAGCGCTGAGGCTGCCGACGGTGCAATGCATCGGTGCGGTCGCCTTAGGCAGCCCGGTTTGTTGTTGTGGTTTTTTTGCGGCGAGAAGGGTCAGGCAGTTGGCCAGGCCTCATCTCCGTAGAGCTGCGCCGCGCGGATGCCGGTGTCGATGCGGGTGATGGGCAGCGGTGGCGGCGTCAGCGACAGGCGCAGGCGCTGGTAGGTGCCCTCGCTGGACAGACCATAGGGCGCGGCGTCTTGGTTGTCGAAGGCGAAAAACACCTGTTCGGCTCCATTCATGACCAGGGCCGCCAGGCACATGGGGCATGGGTGGCCACTGGCATAGATGGACAGGCCCGCCAGACTGGGGTTGGCGCGCTGCCGCGTGCCCGCGCGTATGGCCTGCATTTCGGCATGGGTGCTGGGGTCGTGGCTGGCAATGATCTCGTTGACGCCGGTGGCAACGACTTCATTTCCCTGGGCGAGCACGGCACCGAACGGGCGGCCGCCCTGAAGGCGGTTGGCATGGGCAAGGTCCACGGCCAGGCGCATCAGTTGTTGTGGGGTGGCGGAAGTTGGACTCATGGCGATGAAAGCTATGGCGGCAGGCGCCGGATGCCTGATGCATCAGCGCCGCAACTATTGTGTTTGAAAGGGGGCGAGGCGGCGCCCGGCGCCTTGCAGCGTACACCTGCAGGGCCATGCCGCTACCCGTCTGGAAAGCAAAGCTTATTTGCTCAGAGGGCGTTGGCGGCCTATTAGTTCCGCCCAGGCCAAGCAGGCGAGCTCCACCTGCTGGCGTGCCGCCGGGCTGGCAGCCAGCATGCGTGCAAAGCCGTGGACCATGGCCGGGGCGCGCAAAAGCTGAAGCGGTGCACCCAGTGCCTGGGCTTCATGGGCAAAGGCTTCGGCCTCGTCGCGCAGAATATCGTGGCCGGCCGTCATCAAAAGCGTGGGCGGCAAATGGACGATGGCTGCGCTGCAGCAGCCTGGCGTCAGCCATTGCGCGGCCTGGCCCTCGGGCCGGCCCAGTTCCTGCCAGTAGCACTGCATGGCGGCGGGCGTGAGCCCGAAACCTGTGGCAAAGCGGCGCATGCTGTCATTGTCCTGATCGGGCTGCAGCGGAGGGTAGAGCAGGAGCAGGCCAGCAATGCGGGCCGCATCGGTGGGGTGCTGAATCTGGCGCACCGCCGCTGCCAGTGCCAGATGGGCGCCTGCGCTATCGCCACCGAGCAGGACCCGGTCGGCCGCAAAAGGCAGCAGCCCGCGCATATCGCTCAGCCACTGCAGCACAACCATCACATCGTCCAGCGGCGCGGGAAAGCGGTTCTCTGGCGTGCGACGGTAATGCACGGACAGCACCACATGGCCGGTGAACTGGGCCAGATGCTCGCACAGGTCGTCATGGGTGTTGAGATCGCCCACCATCCAGCCGCCGCCATGCAGCCAGACCAGTGTCTGTTGCGCCGTCGCCCCATGCTTTTGATAGCTGCGCACGCAGATCTCGCGGCCGTGGGCGGCTACAAAATGGTTCTTCCGTACGATGCCTGGCAGCGGCGTACGGATCAGCTCTGCCTGCAGCTCGGCGAGCCGGCGCCGGCGCAGCGCATAGGACAGCTGCGGTGTAGGCGTGTCCGCATCAAGCTGCGCAAAGTGCTGCAGCGTACGGGCAAGTGCGGGGTCGATTTCGGTGACTGCGAGGGATGTCATGGCCGTAATCATAAATTTGATAGCTGCTAGCGACTGTTCAATCTGCTTCAATTCGAGCATTGAGGCGTGGTCACGAGGGTCTGGGAAACTGTACGTTCACTCGTAGCCCGGGCCGCTCCTGTGTGCCGGGCATGTGCTGTGCTGGGCCCAGCGTTAAGGCGGCGCCACAGGATCGGGCCACTTCCTGCACGATGGCCAGGCCCAGGCCTGTTCCCTGGGTGTCGTTGGCAAGACGGTAGAAGCGCTCGAACACTCTGGTGTGGCTCTGGGCGGGAATGCCGGGGCCGTTGTCCTCCACCCAGAGCGTCAGCGCGGCGGCCGTGGTTTCCAGCCCCAGCGTGACCCGGCCGTGCGGCGGCGTATAGCGTATGGCGTTATCCAGCAGGTTGGCTAACAGCTCGGGCAGCAACGGTGTGGCTGCCTGGAGGATGCAGCTAGCGGTCTCGGCGGCGTCGGGACCATGCCAGCCCAGGTCTATGGACTTGCGCTCTGCGGCCGGCGCAAAGTCTTCCAGTGCCTGCAGGCAGAGCGCTTGCAGGTCTGCGTTGACAGTGGCCTGTGCTGCGGGCTGCTCGGCCTGGGCCAGCACCAGCAACTGGTGGGTGAGGTTGATCAGTTGCTGGTTGCTGCGCTGTAGGCGCAGCAGTGCAGCGCGGCGCTGCACTGCGCCAGGCTGGGCCAGTTCGGCAAGCGTCTGGCCCAGGGCCTGCTCCAAGGTATGGGCCTGGATGGCCAGCGGCGTGCGCAACTGGTGTGCTGCGTCCGAGACGAACTGCCGCTGGCGTGCGACCTGGGCGCGTATGGTGCGTGCGAACTGGTTGACGGTTTCGGTTAGCGGCCGCAGCTCCTGGTGCAGCTGGCGCGAATCCAGGTGGAAGTCCAGATCCTGGGCGGGGCGCTGGGCCAGTTGGCGCGCCATGGACAGCAGCGGGCGCAGCTCCAGCGTCAGCGCCGTGGCGCTGACCAGCACGGCCACGGCCAGGGCCCACAGCAGGTATTCCATGGTCGGCCGCCACAGCGTCTGCACCATGGCGTCGCGGCTGTGTGTGGTCTTGCCCACCATGATGGTGATTTCGCGCGCGCCTGCCACGTCATACATGGAACGGCGGGTGGCAACCGCGCGGATGGGCTGTCCCTGCCAGACCGCGTCATACCATTGGGCCCGGTCGCCTCCAGCCAGCTGCAGCGGCTGCGGCAGGGGGAAGCCGGGCTGGCCTGCCAGCAACTGTCCCTCGCCATCGGTCACGCTCAAATAGATACGGTCATGAGCTGCAGACATGAACAGGCTCAGGGCCGAGGGCGGCACGCTGGCCTGCACATCGCCATCTTCCCAGATCAGGCGATCGGCCAGGATCTTGGCCGAGGACAACAGGTCGTGGTCCTGTACGTAATTGGCGGCCTCCTCGGCGTGCTGGTGGGCAAACCAGCCGCACAGTGCCACTAGTATGGCCAGCGGCAGCAGCAGCCACAGGGCAAGGCGGGCGCGCAGGCTGTGGAGCATGGCTTACTCTGCGTCGGGCAGCCGGGGCTTGAGCAGATAGCCCACGCCACGCAGCGTCATGATGGCGGCGTCGCTGGCCTCGAGCTTTTTGCGCAGGCGGTGTACATACAGCTCCAGCGCGTCTTCGCTGGCCTCCTCGTCCATGCTGTACACGGCGTCGAGCAGCCTGGCCTTGGAGACGGCGCTGCCATGGGCCAGCATCAGGGCTTCGAGCACGCTGCGCTCGCGCGGGGGCAAGGGCAGCTCCTCGCCATCGATGGCAAACAGCCGGGTGCGCAGGTCCAGCTGCAACGTGCCGCAGCGCACCAGGTTTTCGCGCCCCGGCATCTGGCGCCGTGCTATGGCCTGCATGCGCGCCAGCAGCTCGCGCAGGTCCACGGGCTTGACCAGATAGTCATCGGCACCTATTTCAAGGCACAGCACTTTCTGGTCCATGGAGTCAGATGCAGTTAGTACGATCACCGGCAGCGCATCACCGCGGCCGCGCAGCCGGCGCAACAAAGCCTTGCCGCTGAGCAGGGGCAGATTCAGGTCCAGCAGCAGCAGGTCGTAGTGTGTCTGGCTCAGCAACTGGTCGGCGCTGTCGCCGCGTTCCACCAGGTCCACCACATAGCCCTGCTGGCGTAGCAGCTCGGCCAGGGACTGGCCCAGCTCGGGGTTGTCTTCCACCACAAGAAGCTTCATGTCGCCAGAGTACGCCCAGTCATGAGCGTCGCAGCTACGTGAAACAACGACCCGGGATAACCCCTAAAAATATTGCGGTGCAGCGAAAGCGGAACGAAAGCGCGCGATTTCTAGACTGGCTTCATCAACGACCGGAAGGCGAAGCCGCCCCTGCGGCGGACGACACGCCATGACAACCCTCTGAAGGAGATACCGCCATGTCCTTGAATGCTCGCTCTTGCCGCAGTCTGCTGACGTCTGCCCTGGCCAGCGCCTTGCTGGCCCTTGGCAGCGTGGCTCCGGCTGCCCATGCAGCTGACAGCGATACCGTGACCATCATGGTGGGAGGCATTAACAAGATCATTTATTTGCCTGCCAAGCTGGCCGAGGTTCTGGGCTACTTCAAGGCCGAAGGTCTGAAGGTGGAGCTGCAGTCTCAGCCTGCGGGTGTGGATGCCGAAAACCAGCTGATCGCTGGTGCTGTGCAGGGCGTGGTGGGTTTCTATGACCACACCATCGATCTGCAGGCCAAGGGCAAGGAGATTCAGGCCATTGCCGTGTTCTGCAAGGTGCCGGGCGAGGTCGAGCTGGTCTCCAGCAAGGCCGCAGCCGCGGGCTTCAAGACCATGGCCGATGCCAAGGGCAAGACGCTGGGCGTGACCGGCCTGGGATCGTCCACCGAATTCCTGACTCGCTACCTGGTAGACAGGCAGGGTGTGGCCAGCAAGGACTATTCGCTGCTGCCTGTGGGCGCGGGCAGCTCCTTCATCGCCGGCATGAAGCAGGACCGCATACAGGCCGGCATGACCACAGAACCCACGGTGTCGCAGATGCTCAAGTCCGGCGATGCCAAGGTGCTGGTGGACATGCGAACCGAGGCCGGCACCCAGGCTGCGCTGGGCGGGCTGTATCCGGCCGCCAGCTTTTATGTGCGCAACGACTGGGCCGCCATGCACAAGGATCAGGCCGCCAAGCTGGCCCGGGCCTTTGCCAAGACCATGGCATATATCGGCAGCCACAGTGCCGAGCAGATCGCCGAGCTGATGCCCAAGGACTATTACGGCAGCGACAAGGCCCTGTATGTGGAGGCACTCAAGGCTTCTCTGCCCATGTTCACCAGGGACGGCGCCATGCCCGCAGGCGGGCCGGAGACCGTGCTCAAGGTGCTGTCGGCCTACAAGCCCCAGGTCAAGAGTGCGCATATCGATCTGGGCAAGACCTATACCAATACCTTTCTCAGCGCCAAGTAAGGCAGCCTTGAACTGTTAACGGGAGCTCTTCATGTCCTCAGTCACACTGTCGCTTGGTACTTCGCAAGCGTCCGGTCTTTTACCGCCCCAAGGCGCTTTCGCAAGCGCCGCCAGCGTGGATTCTGCTATCGAATTCGATGATGTCTCGCTGCGCTTCATCTCGGCCGACGGCAACGCCACGATCGCGCTGCGCAATTTTTCCATGACGGTGGCCAGGGGCGAGTTCGTGGCCATCGTGGGCCCCACGGGCTGCGGTAAGTCCACGACCCTGAACATGATCACCGGCCTGCTCAAGCCCACGGTGGGCAGCGTGCAGGTCATGGGCAAGCCCGTCACGGGGATCGATCCGCGCATAGGCTTTGTGTTCCAGGCCGATGCGGTGTTTCCCTGGAAGTCCGTGCGCGAGAACGTAGCTGCCGGGCCCATCTTCCGTGGCACGCCCAAGGCCAAGGCCCTGGCGCTGGCCGATGAGTGGATACAGCGCGTGGGCCTGGACAAGTTCGGCAACCACTATCCGCACCAGCTCTCGGGCGGAATGCGCAAGCGCGTGGCCCTGGCACAGACCTTCATCAACCAGCCCGAGATTCTGCTGATGGACGAGCCTTTCTCGGCGCTGGACATGCAGACGCGCACGCTGATGCAGGACGAGCTGCTGCGTCTGTGGTCCGGCAGTGGCGGCTCCGTGGTGTTTGTGACGCATGACTTGGAGGAGGCTATTGCTCTGGCCGATCGCGTGTTCGTGTTGACCGCGCGCCCCGCGACGCTCAAACGGGTCTACGAGATCGACCTGCCGCGCCCGCGCATCATGAGCCAGGTGCGCTATGACCAGCAGTTCATCGATCTGTCCAAGCGCATCTGGGACGACCTGCGTGAAGAAGTGCAGATCCAGTAAGCCCTAATGCGCCGTGCAAGGAGAAACACATGTCCGAAATGGCTTTGAACACAGCGCCGGAAAATTCGCCGGCCTCCCAGACCGCGCCCTCATCCGGCGCCAGACTGCCTCAGGCGATCAGCGATGCAGCCTTGGCCCAGGAGTCGGCCATCGCCCAGGCGGGCATCAGGCGCCGGAGGCGGATGATCATCGCCCTGCGCTTGGCCGTGCTGGTCCTTGTGCTCGGCGGCTGGGAGCTGGCGGCGCGCCTGAAATGGATAGACCCGTTCTTCTATTCCATGCCCTCGATGATCTGGAGCCAGATCGTGGAATGGCTGAGCGACGGTACCTCCCAGGGGCCGCTTTGGCAGCAGGTGCTGGTCACGCTGGAGGAAACGGTGATCGGCTTTCTGATCGGCGCCGTGGCCGGTGTGGTCTGCGGCATCGTACTGGGTCGCAACAAGCTGCTGTCGGACGTGTTCTCCATTTATATCCAGATCGCCAACTCCATTCCGCGTGTAGTGCTGGGCTCGGTGTTCGTGATCGCGCTGGGCCTGGGCATGGCTTCCAAGGTGGCGCTGGCTGTGGTGATGGTCTTCTTCGTGGTCTTCGCCAACGCCTTTCAGGGGGTACGCGAGGCCGATAAATACATGATCGCCAATGCGCAGATCCTCGGGGCCTCGCCGCGCCAGCTGACCACGGCGGTGGTGATCCCCTCTGCCATGTCCTGGATTCTGGCCAGCCTGCATGTGAGCTTCGGCTTCGCACTGGTGGGTGCCGTGGTGGGTGAATTTCTGGGCGCCAAGGAGGGCATAGGCCTGCTGATCTCCACAGCCCAGGGGGCTTTCAATGCCAGCGGCGTGTTCGCTGCGATGATCGTGCTGGCCGTGGTGGCGCTGGCCGCAGATTTTCTGCTCACGCGGCTGGAAAAACGTCTGCTCAAATGGCGGCCTGCGGCGTTCTAAGTGCCGCGCTCAAGGAAGCCACCGCCTTGCGGTGGCTTTTTTATGGGCAATGCAAGCTGCATTTGCTTCTTTATTTGCAGCGTATGGCGATCCGTGGGGAAGGGTTGGAAGCGTTTTTCGAAATTCCTAGGCTGCCCCGCACGCGGGCTGAGGCAGCTCCGGCTCACGATAGACCAGCACCTTCAAGCTGCGTTCTTCGTCCACATCGGCAAAAACCGGTGGGTTGGTCAGGCGCTCTACGAACTGCAGCTCGGGTGCGATTTCCGCCATCTGCCCTCGCAGGAAGTCCGTCCCCAGCTCGGGTGCGTTCAGGCACAGCAGGACCTGACCGCCCGGCACCAGCAGATCGGGCAGGCGGCGCATCAGGCGTGCATAGTCCTTGGTGGCGATGAAGCTGCCTTTCTGGTAGCTGGGCGGGTCCACGACGATCAGGTCGTACGGTCCGCTGCGGTTGATCTTGCCCCAGCTGCTGAAAATATCATGGGCGGCAAAGCTGGCTCCGGCCTTGACGCCGTTGAGCTGATGGTTGTGCTGGCCCGTGGCCAGAGCGCCCTTGCTCATGTCCATATTGAGAACCTGACCGGCACCGGCCAGTTTGGCCACGACCGAGAACGCGCAGGTGTAGGCAAACAGATTGAGCACCTTCATGCGCTCGGGACGCTCATGGGCCAGCACCTGCCGGCGCACCCAGTCGCGGCCGGCGGCCATGTCGAGGAACAGGCCGTGGTTCTGCCCGCGTGCGATATGGATCAGATATTTGGCGCCGTTCTCGGTCACCACATGCGGCTCAGGCAGTTCGCCGGCCATGACGCGGGTTTCGACCTTGCCGCCGCTCTCACGGCTCTGGAAGGCCCAGGTCAGAGGCAGTCCGGCCGGTGCGATCTGCTGCCAGCGCTGCTCCAGCGCCTGACCGATCTGGCTCAGCTGGGCCTCCTCCATAGGCGCAAAGCTGGTCAGCACGATGACGGGGGCAAAGGCATCCAGCGAGATCTGCTCGCAGCCCGGATAGCGCCCGCCGCGGCCATGAAAGATGCGCTGGGCATCGGTAGGGAAGGGCATCTGGGCAATGGCGGCTAGCAGGGCTTGCATGGGGGGAAAACAGTCACGCGGTCAAACAAGCCGCCAGTGTAGGCATTGCAGCGAGCTCCGGTGGCCAGGGCGGCACATGTCCCTTGCAATGCTTGGCGGCCCGGGCAGCCGCAAAAGGCCCTGGGGCTCGCGCTGCCCGTAGCCGTTCAATCAGTGGTAGATGCGCCGCACATCGAAAAAGCAGCTCTCGGTGCCACCAATGCCTTGCAGCCCGGCTTCGGCAGCAGCTCGGGCGGCTTTCATCCAGCGCTGGAAGGTGAGCTTGGCGTCGTCGGTGATCTCTTCGGGCGGGGTGTCTTCCAGACCTTGCACCAGAGACAGGGCTTCGCCTACCTGTTCTTCCCCGCCAAGCTGGCGTGCCAGTACGCGGGCATAGCGTGCTTCGGCCTGATGACGTTTGTCCTCGGGCAGCTCGGGGTAGTCGCAAAGAGAGACGGTGAAATGGGCTTCTTGCATGTCCGTATATCCACAGTGTTTTGACTGTTTAAATATACAGTAATTAACTGTTTTTGTATCCAGTTCCTGAAAAATTTTTGCGGTTGACCAGGGACTGCGTTTTGTAGACTGTGGTCATGAATCACGCTGCTTCGCTGCCATTTCCCGGTCATGCCCTGTTTGTCACGCGCATCGGTGCCTGTGGACTGGCCTGGAATGCCGCCGCCGTCTGCGCCGTGCAACTGCCCGAGGCCAGCTGGGGCGAGACCCGGGAGCGCATGCTGCTGGGCCTGAGCAAACGCCATGCGCTGCAGCCGCAGCGCGGACCTGCAGTCTATGGCGCCGTGACCTCCATCTCCGCGGTCCCGGGCTTTGCCCTGCTGGCCATGGCCGGGGTGCAGTGTCTGCTGGCTGGCGTGAACTCGCAGAGCGAGCAGGGCTGGGCGCAGCTCGGCGCAGAGGCCGTGGCTTTCGGCGTGCTGGGCGATATGCGCCAGGACTTCGCGCAAGAATCGGGCGACGGTCTGCCCGATCTGCAGCAGATCGCGCTTGATGAATTTGCCGTGCCTGCCTTTCACAGCCGGGTCTATGCTTTCACGCGTGCCCTGGAGCCGGGCCGGACCAGCACCTATGGCGAGGTGGCGGCGGCACTGGGCGAAGCCGGTGCGGCGCGCGCCGTAGGCCAGGCGCTGGGAGCCAATCCGTTTGCGCCGATTGTTCCCTGCCATCGCGTGCTGGCGGCAGGACGGGCGCCGGGCGGCTTTTCGGGCGGTCAGGGTGCTTTGACCAAGCTGCGCATGCTGGAGATCGAAGGCGGTGCCTGGGGCGGCACACAGTCGCTGTTTGCCGATTGAGGGCACAGGATGTGCTTCGCCTGGCGGCTGCCGGCAGATCCTGCAAGCCGCGCCAGTGCCGGCTCTGCCACCTGCGGGACAGCGCCGACACGCAGGTGACAACACAGCGCCTGAGGCGCCCGCACAATTCATGCAGCTTTTGACGGGCAGGCCTTGCAAGGCACTGCGCACCCGGTTTGAACCTTGAAAACAAACAGGAGACATGAGAATGACACGTACGGTGCAGCAACTTTTCGATCTCTCGGGCAAGACGGCCCTGGTGACCGGTGGCTCGCGTGGCCTGGGTCTGCAGATGGCGCATGCGCTGGGCGAGGCCGGTGCAAAGATTCTGCTGAGCTCGCGCAAGGCCAAGGATCTGGAAGAGGCCGCCGCCGAACTCAAGGCCGCGGGCATAGAGGCTGACTGGATTGCCGCCGACTGCTCGGACGAGGCCGATATCACCCGTCTGGCCAAGGAGGCCGTGCAGCGCCTCGGCCATGTGGACATCCTGATCAACAACGCCGGAGCCAGCTGGGGCGCGCCGGCCGAGGACCACCCGACGGCAGCCTGGGACAAGGTGATGAACCTGAATGTGCGCGGCTATTTTCTGCTGAGTCAGCAGATCGCCCGCCTGTCCATGCTGGAGCGCAAGAGCGGTCGCATCATCAATCTGGCGTCGATCGCCGGCTTGGGTGGCAATCCCACGGGCATGAAGACCATTGCCTACAACACCTCCAAGGGCGCGGTCATCAATTTCACGCGCGCGCTGGCTGGCGAGTGGGGCGAGCACGGCATTACGGTCAACGCCATCTGCCCGGGCTTTTTCAAGACCAAGATGGCGGCCGTGCTGATCGAGACGCTGGGTGAGGACGAAATGCGTTCCCATGCCCCGCTGCGCCGCCTGGGCGACGACGAGGATCTCAAGGGACTGACGCTGCTTTATGCCAGCGATGCCGGCAAGCACATCACCGGCCAGTGGATGGCGGTGGATGGCGGCGTGAGCGCTCTGGTCGGGGGCTGAAGCCCGGCCAGGCCGTGTTTTTGTCACGCGCCGGAGTTCGGGCCGGTCCGGCGTGTTTATATTCACGACTTGGCTGTCGCAGCGCGGTGCGCGGCGCTTCACTCTCCTGAAAGGTTTTGCGGTGTTGTCATTTGGTCCAGAAATTCCCTTTGTGCATGAACTCGGTTTCGTCCTGATCAAGGCCGAAAACGGCGAATCCGAACTGCGCTACACACCGCGGCCCGAGCACCTGAATTCCTTCGGCGTCACGCATGGCGGCGCATCGATGACCTTGCTCGACGTGACCATGGCCGTGGCCGCGCGCAGCGTGGATTTCGAGCAGGGTGTTGTCACCATCGAGATGAAGAGTTCCTTCATGCAGGCCGCCAAAGGGCCGCTGGTGGGTCAGGGCAAGCTGCTGCATCGCACCGGAAGCATGGCTTTCACCGAAGGTCGTATCTATGACGCGCAAGGACGCCTGTGCGTGCAGGCCACAGGCACTTTCAAATACATGCAGCGCAGGCCTGCAGCCGAAGGCGGACTGAAAGCCCTGCCCACGGATTGAGTACAGACAGGCTGCTCTGTTTTTATGAGCGGCTACCGCCTTTCATATGGTTGTTTTGTATGTTATTAGCTGTAAGTGTGACGTATATCAAGCGCTTTCAGCTATGAAAATTGAGTTTCAAACAGGAGACGAGACATGACGGTCAATCAGCAGATCCTTCTGGACAACCGCCCGCAGGGCGAGGCGGTAGAGAGCAATTTCAAGCTGGTGCAGTCGCCGCTGCCCACGGTGGGCGAGGGCCAGGTGCTGGTGCGCCACCACTATCTGAGCCTGGACCCTTACATGCGCGGTCGCATGAATGACTCCAAGAGCTATGCCCAACCCCAGCCGCTGGGCGAGGTCATGCAGGGCGGCACGGTGGGCGAGATTGTCGAGAGCCGCCACCCCAAGTTCAAGGCCGGCGACAAGGTGGTCGGCATGGGCGGCTGGCAGGAGTACTCGCTGCTTGACCCCAGCGTGCCCGGCGCGCTGCGCAAGGTCGACACCACCCATGTGCCGCTGTCCTACTATCTGGGTGCCGTGGGCATGCCGGGCGTCACAGCCTGGTATGGCCTGGTCAAGATCATCAACCCCAAGGCCGGTGAAACCATGGTCGTCAGCGCCGCGACCGGTGCCGTGGGCAGCGCTTTTGTGGCGCTGGCCAAGGCGCGCGGCTGCCGCGTGGTGGGCATTGCGGGAGGTGCCGAGAAATGCCGTTACGCCGTGCATGAACTGGGCTTTGATGCCTGTATCGATTACCGCGAGCACCCCGATGCCAAGACCATGGCCAAGGCCTTGAAGGATGCCTGCCCCAACGGCATCGACGGCTATTTCGAGAACGTGGGCGGCTATATCTTCGACGCCGTGCTGCTGCGCACCAATGCCTTTGCGCGTGTGGCCCTGTGCGGAATGATTGCCGGCTATGACGGCCAGCCCCTGCCGCTGGCCAACCCGGCGCTGCTGCTGGTCAACCGCATCAAGCTCGAAGGCTTTATCGTGAGCGAGCACATGGAAGTCTGGGGCGAGGCCCTGACCGAGCTGGGCGGCCTGGTGGCAGCCGGCAAGCTCAAGCCGCGCGAGACGATTTCACTAGGTCTGGCCTCGGCGCCGGGCGCATTTCTGGGCCTGCTCAAGGGCAAGAACTTCGGCAAGCAGCTGGTGAAGCTGATTTAACCCCCTGAGGCTGAAAAAAATCACCCCCTGAGGCGCTTTGCGCCTTCCCCCTCTCTCGCTTCGCTGGGGGGGGGGCGATGCCTTCGCCGGGGCGGCCCCGCCGCGAGGCGGCTCTAGTTTGGCATCTCTGATCTGGAGTGCCCCAGTTGCAGGCGCTATTTCCATTTTAAAAATATCCGGAGACAAGAATGATCACGAATTTCGCGGGAAAGACGGCGGTTCTGACGGGTGCGGGCTCGGGCTTCGGGCTGGAGTGCGCGCGCATTGGAGCCGCCAGAGGCATGAATCTGGTGCTGGTCGATGTGCAGCAGGAGGCGCTGGATAAGGCCGAGGCCGAGCTCAAGGCCGCCGGTGCCAAGGTGCTGGCGCGCAAGGTCGATGTGTCGGATGCTGCGCAGATGGAGCGACTGGCTGCCGAGGTCAAGGAGACCTTTGGCGCGCCGCACTTCGTCTTCAACAACGCGGGCGTCGGTGCCGGCGGTCTGGTCTGGGAAAACACGGTAGCCGACTGGCAGTGGGTGCTGGGCGTCAATGTCTGGGGCGTGATCCATGGCGTGCGCCTGTTCACGCCCATGATGCTGGAGGCCGCCAAGGCCGATCCGGCCTTCGAAGGCCATATCGTCAACACCGCCAGCATGGCGGGTCTGCTGGCGCCGCCGAACACGGGTATCTACAACGTCAGCAAGCATGCGGTGGTGTCGCTGACCGAGACGCTGTACCAGGACCTGGCCCTGGTCTCGGATCAGGTCAGCGCCAGTCTGCTCTGTCCCTTCTTTGTGCCCACGGGCATAGCTCACAGCGAGCGCAACCGTCCCCAGGGCCTGGAGGCGCAGCCTTTGACGGCCAGCCAGAAGATAGGTCAGGCCATGACCGACAAGGCTGTGGGCTCGGGCAAGGTCACGGCGGCCGAGATGGCGCAGAAGGTGTTCGATGCGATTGCATCGGGCCAGTTCTATATCTACAGCCACCCGCAGGCCCTGGGCTCGGTGCAGGTGCGTCTGGAGGATGTGGTGCAGGGCCGCAACCCGACGGATCCGTACGCGCACAAGCCCGAACTGGGCGAAAGCCTCAAGGCGGCGCTGCGCGCAGGCTGAGGGTGAGGAAGTTGAAAAAGCCTTGCCGCTGCGGCAAGGCTTTTTTCATGGCGTGGCCGAAGTCTGGGGGCCGAGCTCGGCCTCGGTGGCCGGACGCACCAGGCGCAGCAGCAGGCCATTGCCCTTGCCCATATCAGGCACGGCCTGCAGCGTCTCGGTGTTGACCGCCCAGGCCTGCTGGGCCGAGAGGCCGGAGATGCTGCTGGATTTGTCCACCTGGGCGTAGTTGTAGGTGTTCAGGCGCTGGGCATTCACGGCGGCCGTGCCCGTCCAGTGCCAGTCGCGCGGCGCGTTGGGAAAGAGTTCAGGGTTCAGGCCCTGGGGCTTGCTGCTGCGGTCCAGCAGGCGCTTGAGCTCATTGACGCGCGGCAGCCGCCAGCGCAGGTTTTCGGCCTTGCTGCGTTCTGCGGCATGGGTCATGGCCTGCTTGTAGCTGAAGACCTCGGCCTGGCCGCTGCAGGTCTTGCCATTCCAGCTCATGCCCTCGGCGCAGCGCGGCCAGGCCAGCTTGGCACGCGTGTCTATCACCATGTTCCCATCTGGTGAGGGCAGAAAGACCGGGGCCGCTGCGGCGGGCTGCGCGCTGGCCGGTTGAGACGTCAGGCATAGCGCAGTCAGCAGTAAAAAGGACAGACGTGGGGAGAAACTTGCAGCAATCACGGCAATAGCAGGGAAGGGTAGTTGAGCCCATTGTGCTGGTTGTCCATGCAGTCATGGCCTCGATGACTGGGCCTAAAGCCTCGTAATTGACGGCTTAGGCACAGGCGGTGCGCGGCTGACCGGCGTGAGCCTGCACCGCCATGCAGGAAACCGGCGCCTGCTCAGCACATAAATCAAGTTACCACGACAATCACACCCCTATGCAAGCTTCTGTTTCCCTGCGTCTGGTTCTGATTCTCGGCCTGTTGTCGGCCATAGGGCCTTTCGCCATCGATATGTATCTGCCGGCCTTGCCACAGATCGGCGCCAGCCTGGATGCCCAGGTCGGTGCCGTACAAGCCAGCCTGACCGCGTTCTTTCTCTCCATCGGCGTGGGGCAACTGCTCTACGGCCCGGTCTCGGACATGCTGGGCCGCAAGCCACCGCTGTATTTTGGCCTGACGGTGTTTGCCGCCGCCAGCGTGGGATGTGCGCTGGCACCCAATATCGAAACCCTGGTGGTGCTCCGATTTGTGCAGGGTCTGGGCGCTGCGGCCTGCATGGCCGTGCCGCGTGCCGTGGTGCGCGACCTGCATACGGGCCACGCGGCCGCGCGCATGATGTCGCTGCTGATGCTGGTCTTCAGCGTCTCGCCGATTCTGGCGCCTCTGGCCGGCAGCGGCGTGATTGCCCTGGCCGGCTGGCGTGCCGTGTTCTGGGTCGTGGCCGCCGCAGCCATGCTGGGCTTGATTGCCACCTGGCGCGGCGTGGAGGAAACCCGCAGCGCCGAGGCGCGGCTGGACAGCAGCCTGGGCGGCGCACTCAAGGCCTATCTGAGCCTGTTGCGTGACTGGCATTACCTGGGCCTGGTGTTTATCGGTGGCTGCGCCATGGCGGGCTTTTTTGTCTACCTGGCGGGCTCGCCGTTTGTGCTCATCAACTACTACGGCCTCTCGTCCACGCAGTACAGCATGGCGTTTGCGCTGAACTCCATCGCCTTCATCGGTGCGGCGCAGCTGACGGGTCGGCTGGGTCAGCGCTTTGGCCTGGTCAATGTCGTCAAGGCTGCGGCTTCTGCCTCGGGCGTGACCATGGCTGCATTGCTGGTCTATTACCTGCTGGGCGGCGAGCAGCTGACGGTGCTGATCGTGCTGTACTTCATCGCCAGTGCCTTCATGGGCCTGGTGATTCCCACCACCTCGGTGCTGGCCCTGGAGGAGCATGGCGAGATTGCTGGAACTGCCTCGGCCTTGCTGGGCACGCTGCAGATGCTGAGCGGCGCGGCGGCCATGCAGATCGTGGGGCATTTTTCCAACGGCAAGCCCTTGCCCATGGTAGTGGGTATGGCGACCGGAGCCCTGGTGGGCGTGGCGCTGACCTGGATCACGCTGGGCCGTGTACACCGAGTTGCCCATGACTGAGAGCACTGCCCAGACTCCTGCCGCCTACGATGGCCTGCCTGATGGCGCACGCGGCCGCGCCATGCTGGTCATCATTCTAGGCCTGACACTGTCGGTGCTGGACAGCAGCATCGTCAATCTGGCCTTGCCCGCCATTGCGCGCGAGCTGCAGGCCAGCTCGGCGCTGACGCTGTGGGTGGTTAATGCCTATCAGCTTGCCGGTCTGGTGCTGCTGCTGCCGCTGGCGGCCCTGGGCGAGCGCCTGGGTTACCGGCGCATCTATCTGCTGGGCATGACGGTGTTTGTCATTGCCTCGGTGGCGGCCACGCTGGCCAGCTCGCTGGCCACTCTGATTGCGGCGCGCGTGTTTCAAGGCATGGGTGCCGCTGGCATCATGAGCGTGAATGCGGCGCTGGTGCGACTGACCTATCCGCGCGCCATGCTGGGACGCGGCATGGCCATCAATTCGCTGGTGGTGGCGACCTCGTCCATGGCCGGGCCTTCGGTGGCCGCGGCCATCCTGTCGGTCGCCAACTGGCCCTGGCTGTTTGCCATCAATGTGCCGCTGGGCCTGATCACCTTGTGGATGGGACGCAAGGCACTGCCGGCCAACCCCGTGGTGCGCAAGGACGGCGAGCCGATAGCGGCGCTTGACGTATTGCTCAATATTCTGATGTTCACCCTGCTTTTCCTGGGCGGTGAGCAACTGGGCGTGCGCATGGGGCATGACCAGGGCGCTGCGGGCAGCTCCCTGATGCCTTCGGGCTGGTGGCTATTGGGTGCCGGGCTGGTGGTCGGCTATGTCTACCTGCGCCGTCAGTGGCACAAGACAGCTCCGCTGTTTCCGGTCGATCTGATGCGTATTCCGGTGTTCCGCCTGTCGATGTGCGGATCGGTCTCGGCCTTCTGCGCGCAGATGCTGTCCTATCTGGCCCTGCCATTCCTGCTGCTGGAGGCACGCGGCCTGTCTCCCATGGAGGCCGGCATGCTGATCACGGCCTGGCCGCTGGCCACCATGCTCACGGCCCCGGTTGCGGGGCGTCTGATCGGCAAGTATCCAGACGGTCTGCTGGGCGGTATCGGCATGGCCATGTTTGCTTGCGGACTGTGGCTGCTGGCGGCCATGCCCATCGATGTCGCGCACTGGGATATGGTCTGGCGCATGCTGCTGGCGGGCAGCGGCTTTGCGCTCTACCAGTCGCCCAACAATCACACCATCGTCACCTCTGCCCCCATGTCGCGCAGCGGTGCAGCGGGCGGCATGCTGAGTTCGGCCCGCATGACCGGGCAGACGCTGGGTGCCGTGGTACTGGCTACCATCTTTGCCATCTCGGGCGGGCATGGTGGCAATGCTGAACTGCTGGCGCTGGCCGTGGCCGGCGGTTTTGCGGCATTGGCCGGGGTTTTCAGCATGTTGCGGGTACGCCCGGGCAAGTCGCAGCATTGATTTGGCAGCAAAAGCGGCTGCCGAGCTGATATTGATGGCGCAGCCGACCATCGATTGCGCAGCGCGGCGGCGGGGCGGACCTAGTCCGTTATGAGGTGGAGCCTTGCTGCCAAGGCTTTCTACAGTGATGCCGCCAAGTCGATGGCGCAGCATGTCTTGCATGCCTGTGTGACAGAAGAATGGCAAGCGGGTGATTGCCGGCATGTCATTGCGCTCTTGGCTGCTTTACATTTTATTAATATTGTCGGCGCACAATGTTGACAAGTTCCTTAGTTCAGACCGTTCCACGTATGAAGATTGACCAGCCCGCTTCGCCGAGACCGCGCCGAGAGGCGCATTTTTCTTGCCTGCCCGGTGCAGGCAGGCAGGGTCGTCGCCAGCAGCGCTGGACGCTGGCTGTGGGCGCCATGCTGATTGCCGCAGCGCTGGCGGGTTGCTCCAAGCCCGAGGCGGAGCAAAAAGGCCCGGCCAAGTCGGAGCCCAAGGTCGGAGTGGTCACTTTGCAGTCCCAAAGCCAGCAGCTGGATGCCAGCCTGCCAGGGCGCACCCGCGCTTTCATGACGGCTGAAGTGCGGCCCCAGGTCTCAGGCATCATTCAGCAGCGCCTGTTCACCGAAGGCGCTCAGGTCAAGCAGGGTCAACAGCTCTACCAGATCGATGCCGCATCGCTGAAGGCCGCCGAGGCCAGTGCCGCGGCAGCCGTGGCCAAGGCCGAAGCCAGCCAGCGCACGCTGGCGGCCACGGCGCGGCGCAATGCCGAGCTGGTCAAGATCGACGCCATCAGCAAGCAGGCCTTTGACGAAAGCCAGGCGGCGGCCGCCCAGTCCGCTTCAGACGTGGCGGTGGCCAAGGCGAACCTGGAAACCGCGCGCATCAATCTCAAGTACAGCCGTATCGAGGCGCCGATCGGCGGCCGCATCGCGCTGTCTGCCGTCACGCCCGGCGCGCTGGTCACGGCCAGTCAGGCCACGGCGCTCACCACCATCGTGCAGTTGGACCCGATGTATGTGGACTTCACCCAGTCGAGCTCCGACCTGATGCAGCTCAAGCGAGATCTGGAGTCCGGCCGCTACCAGAAGGTGGAAGGCAACAAGATTCCCGTGCGCATCCAGCTCGACGACGGCAGCGACTACCCGCATCAGGGCAAGCTGGCCTTTGCAGGCGTGATCGTCAACGACACGACCGGCACGCTGACCTTGCGCGCCGAGGTGCCCAATCCCGACGGCATGCTCATGCCCGGCATGTATGTGAAGGCCTTGCTGCCGACTGCCCTGGCACCCGATGCCTTGCTGGTGCCGCAGCAGTCGGTGACCCGCGATTTGACAGGACGCGCCAATGTCATGGTCGTCAAGGACGGCGATGTGGTGGAAAAGCGCGATGTGGAGTTGGACCGCGCCGTGGGTACTTTCTGGTTGCTCAAGACGGGCCTGAAAGCCGGCGAGCGTGTGATGGTGGATGGCTTTCAGCGCATCAAGTCCGGCGACAAGGTCCAGACTGTGGAAGTGGATCTGAAGGCCAAGGCCGAGCGCAAGAGCCAGCGTGGCGAGCCGCCCGTCCAGGCCGCTGCCGATGCGCCTGCCAAGAAGTAAGCAAGGCAGGCGACACACATGGCTCAGTTCTTCATCAACCGGCCCATCTTTGCGTGGGTCATCGCCATCATCATCATGCTGGCCGGGGCTTTGTCGATCAAGCTGCTGCCGCTGGAGCAGTACCCCGAGATTGCTCCGCCCCGGGTGACCATCGGTGCCCAGTACACGGGTGCTTCGGCGGAGACGGTCGAAAACTCGGTGACGCAGATCATCGAGCAGCAGATCAAGGGCATCGACAACATGCTCTATATGAGCTCGACCAGCAATGCGTCGGGTCAGGCTCGCATCACGCTGACCTTTGCCCCGGGCACCAATGTCGACGTGGCCCAGGTGCAGGTGCAAAACAAGATCCAGGGCGCGGTCAACCGCCTGCCGGACTCCGTGAAGACGCGTGGCGTCTTCATCAACAAGGGCGGCCAGGATTTTCTGGTCACCTACAGCTTCTATTCGCCCGATGAGGATGTGACCGCTGTGGACATCGGCGATTACATCAACAGCAATCTGGTGGACATCATCGGGCGCATCGAAGGCGTCGGTGACATCAATGTCTTCGGCA
Source organism: Comamonas sp. Tr-654 (assembly GCF_011752915.1). Taxonomy (NCBI): domain Bacteria; kingdom Pseudomonadati; phylum Pseudomonadota; class Betaproteobacteria; order Burkholderiales; family Comamonadaceae; genus Comamonas; species Comamonas sp. Tr-654. Next base: position 553,501 of record NZ_VWWQ01000001.1, on the reverse strand, counting down.
CCCCCTATGCGATGCGCATCTGGATGGACCCGGCCAAGATGGAGAAATACGGGCTGATTCCCTCCGATCTGAGCAACGCGCTCAACGCGCAAAATGCCCAGGTCTCCGCAGGTCAGCTTGGGGCTTTGCCGGCGGTGCAGAACCAGCAGCTGAACGCGACCATTACGGCGCGTACCAAGCTCAAGACCGTGGAACAGTTCGAGAACATCGTGCTCAAGTCCTCGAATGACGGCTCTGTCGTCACCATCAAGGACGTGGCCAGGGTGGAACTGGGGGCCGACAACCTGTCCATCCAGGCCAAGCTCAACGGCATGCCGGGCGCAGGCATGGGCATCATCCTGGCCGATGGTGCCAACGCCATGGCGGTGTCGGATGCAGTGGCCGCCAAGCTGGCCGAGCTCAAGCCCTTTTTCCCCAACCAGATCGACTATTTCGTGAGCTCGGACTCCACGCCCTTTGTGCGGGCCTCGATCAACGAGGTGGTGCATGCGCTGGGCGAGGCCATGGTGCTGGTGGTGATCGTGATGTTCGTGTTCCTGCAGAACTTCCGTGCCACGCTGATCCCCGCCATTGCCGTGCCGGTGGTGCTGCTGGGCACCTTCGGCGTGCTGTCCGTTGCGGGGTTCTCCATCAATACGCTGACCATGTTTGCCATGGTGCTGGCCATCGGCCTGCTGGTGGACGATGCCATCGTGGTGGTCGAGAACGTGGAGCGGGTGATGCACGAGACGGGCAAGTCCCCCAAGGAGGCGACGCGCCAGTCCATGAAGGAAATCACGCCCGCGCTGGTCGGCATTGGGGTCACGCTGTCGGCGGTGTTCGTGCCCATGGCTTTCTTTGGTGGCTCGACCGGTGTGATCTATCGCCAGTTCTCAATCACCATCGTGGCGGCCATGGCGCTGTCCGTGTTCGTGGCCCTGACACTGACACCGGCGTTGTGCGCCACGCTTCTCAAGGCTCCGGATCTCGGTCACGGAGAGGGTCACGAGCGTCCCATACGCTCTGGAGTGCTGGGCATCAACGACCGGTTCTTCCGCTGGTTCAACCGCAATTTCGATGCTGCGGCCAACCGCTACCAGAGCACGGTGGCTTTCAGCCTGGGTCGTACCAAGCGCATGATGCTGATCTTCCTGGCAGTGCTGGCCGCGGTCTGGTTGCTGATGGCCAAGCTGCCTACCTCGTTCCTGCCGGACGAGGACCAGGGCTTTGTCTATGTCAACGTCAACCTGCCGTCTGGCGCTTCGGACGCCCGTCTGCAGGAGGTTCTGGACCAGGTGCGCGAGTATCTGGCCAAGCAGCCGGACGTGATCAGCTTCAACCAGGTTTCGGGCCTCAACGGCGACCAGAGTTCGGCACGCGGCTTCATTCGTCTGAAGCCCTGGAGCATGCGTCCGCTGCCTTCGCAATCGGCAGCGGCCATTGCGAACAAGGCGACCAAGGATCTGGCCGGCATCCGTGATGCGCGCGTGCAGGTGGTGTTGCCGCCCGCGGTGCGCGGCCTGGGTTCGAGCTCGGGCTACAACTTCATGATCAAGGACATCAATGGCGTGGGTCATGAAGCGCTGCTCGCCGCGCGTGATCAGGTGCTTGGCGAAATGCGTGCCAACAATCTGCTGACGGCTGTGCGCACCACCAATCTGGAAGACGCCAGCGAGCTGCGCGTGGATGTGGATGACCGCAAGGCTGCCGCTCTGGGGCTGGCGTACAGCGACATCAACAGCGTGCTCTCCAGCGCGATGGGCGGCACCTATGTGAACGACTTCCTGAACAACGGCCGCGTCAAGCGTGTCTACATCATGGGCGATGCCCAGTACCGAATGCTGCCCACCGATATCGCCAAGTGGACGGTGCGCAACAACAAGGGCGAGATGGTGCCGTTTGGCGCGTTCTCCAAGACCTACTGGGCCTATGGTTCGCCCCAGCTGCTGCGCTATAACGGCAGCCCGGCCTATGAGTTTGAAGGCCGTGCCGCAGCGGGCATCAGTTCGGGTACCGCCATGGAGACGGTGGAAGACATCCTGAAGAAGCTGCCCAACGGCATTGCCTACGAATGGACGGGGGCTTCCTTGCAGGAGCGCCAGTCCGGTGCGCAGGCGCCCATGCTGTATGCCATCTCGATTCTGTTCGTCTTCCTGTGCCTGGCCGCACTCTATGAAAGCTGGACGGTGCCTCTGTCGGTGATGCTGGCCGTGCCGCTGGGCGTGGTGGGTGCGCTGTTGGCGACCTATACCCGTGGCCTGACCAACGACGTGTATTTCCAGGTCGGTCTGCTCACCACCGTGGGTCTTGCGGCAAAGAACGCGATCCTGATTGTGGAGTTCGCGGTGCAGTTGCAGGAGCAGGGCAAGAAGCTGTTCGATGCGACGGTGGAGGCCGTGCGTCTGCGTCTGCGTCCCATCCTGATGACTTCTCTGGCCTTTGGTTTCGGCGTGATCCCGCTGGCCATAGGCACCGGCGCTGGCGCTGGTGGTCGCAATGCCATCGGCACGGCCGTGCTGGGCGGCATGGTGGCATCGACGGTGCTGGGTATCTTCCTCGTGCCGGTGTTCTTCCTGCTGGTGCGCAGCTGGTTCAAGAGCCGCTCGCGCAGCGATGAGGCGGCTGACGTCAACAAGGAGAGCGCAGCATGAGGCGCCTCAGCATGAAATTTTCTGCTATGGCGGCCTCCGCAGTGACGGCCTTGCTGGCGGGCTGCAATCTGGCTCCGGCCTATAAAACGCCTGATCTGCCCGTGCCCGAGACCGTGTCCGGCAACGCCATGCCGGCCCAGGCCAGCGAAGCGGCGCTGCAACAGGCCCAGGCGCTGCAATGGTTGCAGTCGCCGCAGCTGCGCGAGGTGGTGGCGCTGGCGCTGAGCAACAATCGCGATCTGCGCGTCGCGCTGGAAAACATCGAGAAGGCTCGGGCCCAGTACGGCATCACAAGAGCCGATCTGCTGCCTGGCATCACGGCCCAGGCGCAGAGCAATCGCACGCGCACCGCGGGGGATCTGACGACGGCAGGGCGCTCCAGCGTCAGTGAGCAATACACAGCCCAGCTGGGTTTCGCCAGCTACGAGCTGGACCTGTGGGGGCGCATCCGCAATCTGAGCGAAGCCTCGCTGCAGCAGTTTCTGCAAAGCCAGGACAACCGGCGCAATGTGCAGATCGGTCTGGTGGCTGATGTCGCCAATGCCTGGCTGACGCTGGCGGCCGATCAGGCGCGCCTGCAACTGGCCAGGGACACGCTGGACAGCCGCATCAAGGCTTTCGAGCTGACACGGCGCATGCATGAGCTGGGTTCGACCTCCGGACTGGTGCTGGCCCAGAACCAGACCACGGTCGATACGGCGCGCGGTGACGTTGCGAGTTATACCTCCCAGGTCGAGAGGGACCGCAATGCCCTGCAGTTGCTGGTGGGCGGTCCGGTGCCTGCACAGCTGCTGCCCAACGCCCAGACCCTGACGGGCGCGGCAGACACGGCGGCTCTCAAGGTCGTGCCCGTACCTCTGCCCTCGTCGGTGCTGCTCAAGCGTCCTGATGTGCAGGCTGCGGAGCGCAATCTGCAGGCCATGAATGCCAATATCGGCGCAGCCAGAGCGGCGATGTTTCCCAGCATCACGCTCACCGGCAGTATCGGTACCGGGAGCAACGAACTGGACCGCCTGTTCGGCAACAACAACGGCACCTGGAGTTTCATCCCTCTGGTCAAGCTGCCGATTTTTGATGGCGGCCGCAACCGCGCCAATGTACAGGTGGCCGAAAGCAATCAGCGCATTGCGCTGAGCCAGTACGAGAAGTCCGTGCAGACCGCCTTCAAGGAGGTGGCGGATGTGCTGGCCGACCGTGCCCAGTGGGGCGAGCGGCTGGACGCCCAGACCAGCATGGTGGCCAATACGCAAAAAGCCTTTGATTTGTCGAATGCGCGCTTCAAGGCCGGCGTGGACAACTATCTGACGGTGCTGGATGCGCAGCGCAGCCTCTATACGGCGCAGCAGACCTTGATAGGCCTGCGCCTGTCGGAGCAGCTCAACCGCGTGACCCTGTGGAAGGCACTGGGTGGGGAAGAGGCTGAACAACAGCAGAGTTGACGGGCAGACTCGCTCGATAAACAAAGCCGCAGCTTGAAAGACTGCGGCTTTGTTTTTGATAGCTACTAGCGCTTTACCAGTAAGCGATTGGGGAGAATTTCATTGAAATTCCGGTGCGCCAATACTCAAGGCATCTTGAACAGCAGGGTCACCTGGAGCCGGAACAGGGTTCCGGCATTCATGGGCACTTCGGGATGAATGACAGTGTTGTTCATCATGGCCAGCCACAGCGGTGCAAGCAGCAATTCCGGATGCTGCAACAGCTCCGGTGCCTTGAGCTCTCCACGCTTGGCGGCCAGCTGCGCGAGCCGGGTGAAATGCTCGAGCAAGGCGTCGTGGACATAGCGACGATACATCTGCGCCAACAGCGGAAACTCCAGGCCTTCGGCGACGACCAGTCTGGCCGTAGCAGAGCGGCCGCTGCTGTCTATGACCTCCGCAGCGGCGCCCACGGTGCGCAGCAGATATTCGCCCACCGATTCATGCTCGTGCATGGGGCTGGACTGCAAGGCCACGGCGGCCGAGGCGATATGTGTCTGGATGACAGCTTCGAACAGGGCTTCCTTGCTGTCGAAATAGCGAAACAGCGTGACCTTTGACAGTCCCGCGCGCTGTGCCACCGAAGCCGTGGTGCCACGCGCATAGCCGTGTTCCAGAAATTCTGCAAACGCAGCCGCCACGATGGAGCGGCGCGTGGCCTGAGTCTTTTGCGGACTGGGGCCGCGAGGCGTGCGCTTGGGACGTGCGGTGTCTGGTTCAATCATGGACGCAAGAGCTGGTGAAGTCGCAGACTATGCCTGCTTGGGAGCGCGCATCGGAGAAAAGCATGCGCGCGCAATGATGGCACATTTATACAAGCCGATTCGAAGGCCCCATTCTTGCCTTTGTCTGGAGCCTGTCCTGCGCGGAATGATTCGGGCAAACCCTGGTTTTTCTAAAAAATGCCCAAAGCCAGCCCGGCGGCCAGCGACTGGCCCAATTCTTCGCAGCGCTGGAGATCGGTGGCCGGGATCTGCTTGGGGGCCAGTATGGCCTCCGGTGTCTGGGCATGGGTGCAGATGATGAGCGGCTCCGCCACTGCCTTCAGGCGCCAGCCGGTGGCAATGCGTTCCATCTGTCTGGCTGCGTTATGACCGTCACTGCCCGCACAGACCAGACTGGCGTAGGGGCGGCCCTGTATCCGGTCGAGCACGCCGTAATAGCTTCGGTCGAAAAAATCCTTCATGAGGCCGCTGATTGCAGCCAGATTCTCCGGCGTCGCAAACAGATAGCCCTGGGCCTGCAGCAGGTCTTGCGGGCCGGCGTCGGTAGCATGCAGCAGGCTGACCTGCACGGATGCTTCCTGGCGGGCGCCGGCACTGGCGGCTTCGACCATCTGGAGCGTGCCGCCCGTCAGGGAGTGGTAGACGATCAGCAGGGTCGGGCGTTGGGACATGGTTGCTCTGTTGCCAGTGGAAAAACCTGGTTATTCACTCGCCTGCATGCGGAAATAACCGGGTTCCGCACTGTGGTTCTGCTTGATTGTTGCAGAAAAGATACAAATTGTCGTGGTTTGTGATGAAGTCGGATTAGGACTAAGCTCCGACAAATATTGACATTTGTCAATTTTGAGGGGGTGGCTTGCTCTTGATTTTGCAGCGCTTTGTATTGGATATACAAGCTTATGCCTATGATTTGATCTAAATCTAGAAGCAATCATGGCAAGCCTTTCAGGGTAATCACTTGGCGTGAATGTTCTTTGGCTGTAGGTTTGTTCCTACAAACTATGTCGCTCCTCTCATTGGCTCATGGTGTCGCAGCCTTTGCTGCAAGGCGCTACTGCGGACCGGAGCCACTTCGCAACTCAGGAATCTTGTGTTTTTTGCATGCCGCAATTCGCAACTCAGCCAGTGATGACAGTGCGCAAACCTTGGTTGGCGCTGCTGGCACTGGGTTTTGGGATTTCCTGTGGTTGCCTGGGGAGCTGGCTGCTCCATCAGAGCCAGGAGTCGCGCATGCAACAGCGTTTGCAGCTCAGTGCCGATATGGCAACGCGATCACTGGAGCAGCGCCTGGGCAGCTATGACCGGCTGCTTGCCAAGCTGGCCGAGCAGATGGCCAGTGATGCGGATGCGGGTCAGCAGATGTTTTCCCAGCATGCCCATGCCTTGCTCAGCCGTGAGGGCCTGGTCGGGCTCCAGGCACTGAGTCTGACCCGTGCGGTGAACGAGGAACTGCACACCGATCTTGCGCGTGACTCCCAGGCCTTCGAGGTTTCCTATGTCTGGCCGATGATCGACAACGAGGCCCTGGCGGGAAGCAATGCGCGTCAGCCGGCTGCGGCATTTCATGGTCTGATGCAGGCATGGAATTCGCGCCAGATGTCGATGTCGGCGCCATTTCGCTTTCTGCAACTGCCCGATAGCCCCAAGGGCGTTGTATTGCGTGCGCCGCTATGGCCTGCTGCTGCCCAGGAAGGGGGCTACAACGGCTCCGAGAAGCTGCTAGGGACGGTCGATGCCCGGATCCGGCTCGGTGAATTTGCCAGAGCGCTGGTCCCGGCCAATCTTTATCCGCAGGTCGCTTTCAAGCTGGTGGACCTCAGCCCCGCCGACCCATTGCCCAAGGTCGGCCTGGACCACAAACGGCCGGCCTTGCCACTGTCGCTGCTTGCCAGCGGCTCGGAGATACTGTTCACCGGCTCCCTGTGGGCGGAGGCGGAAACCCATCCGGAGTTTGCCGCCATCAAGCCGTTGGAGCGACAGATACAGGTGTACGACCGTATCTGGTCGCTGCAGTTCAAGCCCGCACTCAGCAGCCAGAGACTGCTCGAGCGATACCTGCCATGGCTGGTGCTGGCCGCTGGCCTGCTCGCGGGGCTGGTGCTGGCCGCCGGGGTTTCGGGTTGGTGGCAAAGCCGGTGGAACTGGAGCCGCCGCCTCAAGTTCAGCGCGCAGGCCCGCCAGGAGAGCGACGCGCGCTTTCATGCCATGTGCGAGCAGGCCGCCATGGGCGTGCTCGAACTCGATATCGCCACGCGCAGCGTGCTCAAGGTCAACCAGCATTTCTGCAGGCTGCTGGGCTACGAAGCCCAAGACATTCACAGGCGCAGCGTGCTGGAGCTGGTCATGCCTGAAGACCAGGCCCAGTGTGCCCAGCTTCTCGAAGGGCTGGACCTGCAGCAGTTTCAGCACAACGCGGGCGAGTTCTGTCTGCGCTCCAAGAATGGTGCGCCGGTCTGGGTGGAACTCAACGCGTTTCTGACCGGACGTCATGAGTCCCGTCGATTGCAGGTGCTGGTGCAGGACATCAGCGGGCGCAAGCGCCTGGAGCAGATGGAGCGGCTGGGTCACCAGCAGTTGCGCAGTCTCATGCAAAGGTTGCCGGTAGGGCTGGTCATGGAGGATCTGGACGGGCGCCTGGTGTACTGGAACGAGGAGTTTTTGCGTCTGGCCGGCTATGGTGGCAAGCCCAGCGTGTCCACCCAACAGTGGTGGGAACGCATGTTCCCCGACACCGCAGAGCGCGAGCGCGTGATCCAGCGCTGGCAGGTCGCCAAGGCACAGGCCAGTCGGATCTTGCAGCTTCGCCGCACCGAACGCGAGGGCGTCGATGGCAAGGACGCGCAGTGGGACGAGCTCGCCACCGAGGCCGCAGCGTGCACCGTATCTGCGCAGACCTTGATGCTCAGAGGCCTCGATGGCCTGCGCCGCCCGGTGGCGGTCAGCGCCGTGCTGCAGGCGGATGGGTGCCTGATGGTGCTGCAGGACCAGAGCCAGCGCATGGCGGCCGAGCAGGAGGTCCGTCGTCTGGCCTTCTACGATGCCCTGACGGGACTGCCCAACCGCCGTCTGCTGGCCGACCGGCTGCAGCAGGCGCTGGCCGTGGCCCAGCGCAAGGCCCATTTCGGTGGAGTGGTACTGCTGGATATCGATAACTTCAAGGCCTTCAACGAGACCTACGGCCTGGATCAGGGCGATCTGCTGCTGCAGTCGATGAGTCAGCGCATCCGTGGTCTGCTGCCCTCGGGGGCCACGATTGCCCGCCAGGGCGGTGACGATTTCGTGCTGCTGATCGAGGATCTGGGCGGCGATTCCGTGGCGGCCGCCGCCAGGCTGGAGCAGCAGGCCGATCAATGGCTGAACCGCTTGCGTGAGCCCATAGAGATAGGCGGAGTGCTGCGCTCCATCACCGTCAGCATGGGCCTGAGCCTGTTCGGAGAGCCTGAGCTGACGGGGGAGGAAGTACAGCGCCGCGCTGAAATGGCCATGTACCAGGCCAAGAGCCAGGGGCGCAATGTCAGCTGCTTCTTTGATCCGCAGCTGCAATCGGCCTTGCAGGAGCGTCGTACGCTGGAGCAGGACATGCGAGCCGGCCTGCAGGCCGGCGAGTTCGAACTGTTCTATCAACCCCAGGTGGAAATGGGCAAGGTGATCGGCGCCGAAGGTCTGCTGCGCTGGAAGCACCCCGAAAAAGGCTTTGTTCCGCCCGCCCACTTCATTCCGCTGGCCGAAGAAACCGGCGTCATCCTGCCTCTGGGGGACTGGGTGCTCAGGGCGGCCTGCCAGCAGCTGGCGAAATGGGCCAAGCATCCCCGTTATGCGCAACTGGTGCTTTCGGTCAATGTCAGCCCCAAGCAGTTTCACCAGAGCGGCTTTGTCGAGCAGGTGCTCAAGGCACTGGCCGAGCATGGGGCCGATGCGCGCCGGCTCAAGCTGGAGCTGACGGAAGGCATGCTGGTGGCCGATGTGGACGACACCATCGCCAAGATGATGCGTCTCAAGTCCTACGGCATCGGATTCTCGCTGGACGATTTCGGCACCGGCTATTCGTCGCTGTCCTATCTGAAGCGGCTGCCGCTGGACCAGCTCAAGATCGATCGCAGCTTTGTGCGTGACGTGCTGACCGACCCCAATGATGCGGCCATTGCCCGCACCATCGTGGCCCTGGCCAAGAGTCTGGGTCTGCATGTGATCGCCGAAGGCGTGGAGACGCAGGCGCAGTGCCGTTTCCTGGAAGGCATACGCTGCTATGCATGGCAGGGCTATCTGATGAGCCCGCCCGTGCCGGTCAGCGAGTTCGAGGGCCTGGTCACGAATGGCAATGTGCCGGGTTCTGCGACGCCGGCGCTCAGCCCGGTGTCCATGCGCTGAGGCGGTGGCGGTCTCTAAAATGCCTGCTTTTTGTTGTGTGAGAGTTCGAATTGCCTGAAATCAAGACCTTGCTGCTGTTTGCCTTGACCGCCGTGGCGGAGATCGTGGGCTGCTATCTGCCCTGGCTCTGGCTCAAGCAGGGCTACAGCGCCTGGTTGCTGCTGCCTGCAGCGGCCAGCCTGGCATTGTTTGTCTGGCTGCTGACTTTGCATCCCTCGGCCTCGGGCCGCATCTATGCCGCCTATGGCGGCATCTACATCAGCATGGCGCTTCTATGGCTGTGGCTGGTCGATGGCATCAAACCCAGTGCCTGGGATATGGCGGGAGTTGCCGTCTGCCTGCTGGGGGCCGGGCTGATCGCCTTTCAGCCGCGCGCCTGAGGCAACCCTCGGCAGGTTTAGCGCTTGAAATCCGCCTCCAGCCATTGGCGCACAAGCACAGGCAGCTATGGTTTGTGTGTATGCAGCAATCTTGGCTGACGAAGGGGCAGGCCGCGTTATGATTCCCTTCTGCTAATGGTTGCGAGCACGGGCAGGGCCTTGAGGCTTTGCATGGCTGCCGTTGCTGTTGGCGCTTCTCTTCCCCACCACAAGCCTTTGCAGGCCAGCTTCTAGACCGACACTGACACTGTGCGCCTGAATTCCATCAAGCTCTCCGGCTTCAAATCCTTTGCCGAGCCCACCAATTTCATTCTGCCGGGGCAGATGGTGGGTGTGGTGGGACCCAACGGTTGCGGCAAGTCCAACATCATGGATGCAGTGCGCTGGGTGCTGGGCGAGAGCAAGGCCAGTGAGTTGCGTGGCGAGTCCATGCAGGACGTGATCTTTAACGGCACCACGCATCGCAAGCCGTCCAGCCGCGCCAGTGTGGAGCTGACCTTCGACAACAGCGACCATCGCGCGGGCGGCCAGTGGGGCCAGTTCGGCGAAATCGCCGTCAAGCGCGTGCTCACGCGCGAAGGCAATAGCAGCTACTTCATCAACAACCAGCCCGTGCGTCGCCGCGACGTGCAGGACGTGTTTCTGGGCACGGGTCTGGGACCGCGCGCCTACGCCATCATCGGGCAGGGCACGATCAGCCGCATCATCGAGTCGCGCCCCGAAGAGCTGCGCCTGTTCCTCGAGGAGGCGGCCGGGGTTTCCAAGTACAAGGAGCGTCGTCGTGAGACGGAAAACCGCCTCTCGGCCACGACCGAGAATCTCACCCGTGTGGAAGACATTCTGCGCGAACTCAATGCCAATCTGGACAAGCTGGAAAAGCAGGCCGAAGTTGCGGCCAAGTACAACGGCCTGAACGCCCAGGTCACGCTCAAGCAGCATCAGCTGTGGTTCATGAAGCGGGCCGAGGCCGAGGCCGAGCAGGACCGCGTGCGTGTCGAAGGTCTCCAGGTCGTCAACGAGCTCGAAGAGCGCATGGCCGATATCCGCAACAATGAAAGCGGACTCGAGACCCTGCGCCAATCGCACTACGACGCCAGCGATCAGGTCAATCAGGCACAGAGCAAGCTCTATGAAGCCACGGCCGAGGTCGGCAAGCTGGAAGCCGAGATTCGTTATGTGGTCGAAGGCCGCCAGCGCGTGCAGCAGCGCCTGCAGCAACTGGCAGAGCAGCTACTGCTTTGGCGCAGCCGCAGCGAAGAGGCCCAGGGCGAAATCGAGAACATCGAAGGCGCGGGCATGGATGCCGAGGAGCAGGCCGAGATGCTGGCCGCGCAGCTTGAGGAGCAAAGCGGTCGTCTGCCCGACCTGGAAGAAGCTTGGCACAAGGCGCAGAAGGCGGATGCAGAGCAGCGCAACTCCGTGGTACAGGTGCAGCAGCAGATTCAGGTGCTGGCCGCCGAGCAGCGCAGCCTGGACGAGCAGCGTCGCCAGTTCGAAACCCGTTACGAGCGTTTGCGGACCGACCGCAATGCGCTGGAGACGCCGGACGAGGCACGTCTGAACAATTTGCAGGCGCAGCTGGCCGAGGCCCAGGAGCTGGCCGAGATGGCGGATGCCGTGCTCAACGAATTGCAGGACAGCGTGCCGCAGCTCGACGAGGATCGGCGTGCGCGTCAGCAGGCATTGAATGCCGAGAACAGCCGCCATGCCGATCTGTCGGCGCGGCTGGAGGCTCTGAAAGCCTTGCAGGAAAAGGTCAAGACCGATGGCAAGCTCCAGCCCTGGCTGGCCAAGCATGGGCTGGACGGCTTGCAGGGGCTGTGGAGCCGCATTGCCATCGAATCGGGCTGGGAAAACGCGCTGGAAGCTGCGCTGCGCGAACGTCTGGGGGCTCTGGAGGTCGGTCGCCTCGACATGGTGCGTGGTTTTCTGGGCTCGGGTGGGCAGGATGCTCCGCCAGCGAGGCTGGCCTTCTTCAGCCAGGCTCAGGCTCCCGGTGCCTCGGCAGCGGCGCGCTTTGCGCGTCTCAGCGATCTGCTCAAGATCAGCGATGCCGGCCTGCGCACCGTGCTGGTGGACTGGCTGACGGGCTGCTATACCGCGCCCACACTCGACGAGGCCCTGGCCAAGCGCGCTGATCTGCAGGCCGGCGAGACCATCTATGTGCCCACAGGCCATGCGGTGACTGCGCACAGCGTGACCTTCTATGCCCAGGATTCCGAGCAATCGGGTCTGCTGGCGCGGGCGCAGGAGATCGAGCATCTCGAGAAGGAAGTCCGCGCCCAGTCACTGATTGCCGATGAGTCGCGCTCTGCCCTGGTGCGCGCCGAAAGCGCCTATGCCGATGCCTCGCAGCGCCTGGTGTCCGCGCGCCGCGAAGCGAGCGAGTCGCAAAGCCGAGCCCATGAGCTGCAGGTCGAAACCCTGCGGCTGTCGCAGCTGGCCGAGCAGGCGCGCGCCCGCAATGCGCAGATCGCGGCGGATCTGTCCGAAGTCGAAGCCCAGCTCTCCGATATCGAAGAGCGCAAGGTGGCTGCCGAAGCGCGCTTCGAGGAGCTGGACATGCAACTGGCCGACAGCCAGGAGCGCCATGCCCAGCTGGGCGATCGGGTGCTGGATGCCGAGCGTCGCTTGAACGAGTCGCGCGAGCAGCTACGCAGCCTGGAGCGTCAGGCCCAGGAAGCGACCTTCTCGCAGCGCACGCTGCACGCGCGTCGCGCGGAGCTGTCTCGCACCATTGAAACCGCCAGCCAGCAAACCAGATCGCTGGCCGATGAGCAGCAGCGTGCCCAGGACGAACTGGCCCGCCTGTCCGATGCGGCAGCGCAGGGCGGTCTGCAGGATGCGCTGGACCTGAAGATGCAGCGCGAAAAGGACGTTGCCGAGCGCCGCAGCGAATATGAGGATCTGACGAACAAGCTGCGCGCCAGTGACGAGCGCCGCCAGAGCCTGGAAAAGGCGCTGGATCCGCTGCGCCAGCGCATCACCGAATTCCAGCTCAAGGAGCAGGCTGCGCGCCTGGGCCTGGAGCAATATAGCAATCTGCTGACCGAGGCCAACGCCGATCTGGCGGCGGTGTCGCAATCCATTGCCGAGGGCAATGTGCGTCTTCACGGGCTGCAGGGCGAGATCGATCGTCTGCATCGGGAAATTCAGGCCCTGGGGGCGGTGAATCTGGCCGCGCTCGACGAGCTGACCCTGGCACGCGAGCGCAAGACCTTCCTCGATGCGCAGATGGACGATCTGACCAAGGCCATGAATACCCTGGAAGAGGCAATCCGCAAGATCGATGCCGAAACGCGGGATCTGCTGACCGGCACCTTCGATATCGTCAATCGTCACTTCGGCCGCATGTTCCCCGAGCTGTTCGGCGGCGGTCAGGCCAAGCTGGTGATTACGGGCGACGAAATCCTCGACGCCGGCGTGCAGGTGATTGCCCAGCCGCCCGGCAAGAAGAACCAGACCATTCACTTGCTCTCGGGCGGCGAAAAGGCCTTGACCGCGATTGCGCTGGTGTTTGCCATCTTCCAGCTCAACCCTGCACCTTTCTGTCTGCTGGACGAAGTGGATGCGCCGCTGGACGATGCGAACACCGAGCGCTATGCCAAGCTGGTTCACAGCATGAGCAAGGGAACCCAGTTCCTGTTCATCAGCCACAACAAGATCGCCATGGAAATGGCGGAGCAGTTGATCGGCGTGACCATGCAGGAGCAGGGCGTTTCACGAATTGTTGCGGTGGACATGGAGTCCGCCCTCTCCATGGCTGAGCTATCCTGAGCCCGGTCATCCTCCTATTGAAGAACCGTTTTCTCACATGAGTAACTTGCAAATCAGTCTGGCCGTCCTGGGTGTGGTGCTGTTGGCGCTGATCGTTGCCTACAACTCCTGGACTGCGCGTCGCAATGCTCCCAAGCGGGCAGAGCCCGAGGAAGAAAGCACAGATCCTCAGCGTCTCGAACCCGGTATGAACACGGTCGGTCATGGCGCGGATCTGACCAAGTACCAGCACGAGCCCGTGCTAGGCGATTTCGGCAATGCCATTCCCGGCACCGAGCCTCTGCAGATGCCGGAGTCTGCGGGGCGCTTTGCCGAAGCCGATGCCGAGCTGGCCCGACTCGTGGCGCGCGAAGCCCATGAAGAAGCACAGCGCCAGGAAGCCCTGGCTGCCGCCCAGCAGAAAGCCGAGCTGGCCGAATCCGCGCACGCTGGGGCGATGCAAGAGGCGACCGCTCAGCGCACGGATGCTGCCATTGCTGCCGTGACTGAGCAGGCCGCGCAGGCTGTGGAGCCCGTGTTGACGGACGCTCCTCTGGCCGTTTCGATTCCTCCTGCCTCGTCCGTGGAGCGCCGCGGCCATCTGGATGCGCTGATCGATGCGATCGCGCCTGTCACGGTGGCGCAGATCGTTCCTGGCGAAGTGGCTCTGCAGGCCCAGCCCAGCACCCGCCGTGCCGGCAACAAGCCTTTTGCCATCGAAGGCATGAATCAGGCAAGCAAGCAGTGGGAGCCGCTGCAGACCGGTCAGCGCTATCTGGGTTTTCAGGCCGGGGTGCAACTGGCCAACCGTACCGGTGCGCTCAACGAGATCGAGTTCTCGGAGTTCGTCACCAAGGTCCAGCGCTTTGCCGATGCGCTGGGCGCCATGGCCGACGTGCCCAATATGCTCAACGAAGTCTCGCGGGCGCGCGAGCTCGATCAGTTCGCCAGCGAGCATGATGCTCAACTGAGCTTTATGCTGCGGGCGCGTCAGGCATCCTGGAGTGCCGGTTATGTGCAGCAGAATGCGCAGCGCCTGGGCTTTGTCATCACACCAATGCCGGGCCGAATGGTGCTTGCCTCGCCCATTCAGGGCCTGCCGCCCGTGCTGGTGCTGAACTACGACCCCCAGGCCGCCATGGGCGACGATCTGGACCAGTCCGTCGTGCGCGAATTCCTGCTCAGCCTGGATGTGGCCCAGGTGCCGCGCGGGCAGCAGCCGTTTGCGCGTCTGCGCCAGGTGGCGGAGCAGCTGTGCCAGACCATGGACGGCGTGCTCTGCGACCAGAATGGCTATCTGCTGCCGGTCTCGGCGCTGGATCCGATTCAGCATGACCTGGAGCTGCTGTACGACAAGCTCGACAGCGCAGAGCTGTCGGCCGGATCGCTTCTCGCCAGAAGGCTTTTCAGCTAAAACAAACAGGGCCAACGATGTTGGCCTTTTTTATCCCAGACCGTGAAATTCCAGCGGGCAGAGCATGACCGAGAATTTAGACCTTTTTTCCGCTGAACCCCAAGGCCAGAAAGCGCCGGCTGCTATCAATGCGGGGGTTCCGGAGAGCGTGACGAGCAAGGTGGCTGCATTGCGCGCGCAGCTGCGGCAATGGGCACATGAGTACTATGTGCTCGATGCACCCACGGTGCCTGATGGCGAGTACGACCGTGTCTATCAGCAACTGGAAGCCCTCGAAGGCGCTTACCCGGCCCTCGTCACCCCGGACTCGCCCACGCAACGCGTGATCGGCGCGGTGCTGGATGGCCTGACGCCCGTGCGCCATGCCGTGCCCATGCTCAGCATTCAGACCGAGACCGACAACGAGGCCACGGGCGCGATTGCCTTTGACCAGCGCGTGCGCAAAGAGCTGGGACTGGATGCATCCGCAGCCGCCATCGAGTATGTGGCCGAACCCAAGTTCGACGGTCTGGCCATGAATCTGCGTTATGAAAACGGCCGCCTGGTGCAGGCCACCACGCGCGGCGATGGCGAGGTGGGGGAGGACGTCACCCACAATATCCGTACCATTCGCCAGATTCCGCTGTCCCTGCCCGCAGATCGCAATGTGCCGCCTGTGGTGGAGGTGCGTGGCGAGGTGCATATGGCCAAGGCCGATCTGGAAAAGCTCAATGCGCGCCAGCAGGCTGCTGGTGCCAAGACTTTTGCCAACCCACGCAATGCGGCAGCTGGCTCGGTGCGTCAGCTCGACTCGAATATCGCGGCCCAGCGCCCGCTGTCGTTCTTCGCCTACGGCCTGGGCGAGATCACGCCGCCAGAGCTGGGCGGGCCGGACTTCGGCACGCACTACGCCATGCTGCAGACGCTGAGATCCTGGGGGTTTCCGGTTGCACCGCAGGTCAGTCTGGCATTGGGCGCTTCCGAGCTGGTCGCGTTTCATCAGCGCATCGGCGCCGAGCGCGCCAATCTTCCCTATGAAATCGACGGCGTGGTCTACAAGGTCAACAGCCTGGCCTTGCAGCGTCAGCTAGGCTTCAAGTCGCGCGAGCCGCGCTGGGCCGTGGCACACAAATACCCCGCTCAGGAGATGCCTACGCTGATGGAAGCCATCGACGTGCAGGTGGGGCGCACGGGCAAGCTCACGCCTGTGGCGCGCCTGGCCCCGGTGCAGGTGGGCGGTGTGGTGGTGACCAATGCCACCTTGTCCAATCTGTTCGACATTCGAAAGAAGGGCGTGCGCGTGGGCGACCAGGTCATAGTGCGCCGAGCGGGCGATGTGATCCCCGAGGTGGTGGGGCGGGTGCCGGGCGAGCGGCCGGTTTACGTGCCCAACTTCCGCATGCCCAGGACCTGTCCCATCTGCGGCAGTGCGGTGGTACGAGAAAAAGGCGAGGCCAATCACCGTTGCACGGGCGGTCTGTTCTGCGGCGCGCAGCGCAAGGAGGCCATCTTGCACTTTGCGCATCGCCGCGCCATGGATATCGAAGGCCTGGGCGACAAGCTGGTCGATCAGCTCGTGGATGGTCAGGTGGTACGCGTGTTGCCAGACCTTTACAGACTGGGCCTGAGCTCGCTGGCGGCGCTGGAGCGCATGGCCGAGAAGTCGGCCCAGAACGTGCTGGCGGCCCTGGAGAAATCCAAGAGCACCACGCTGCAGCGCTTTCTGTTTGGGTTGGGCATCCGCAATGTGGGCGAGTCCACGGCCAGGGATCTGGCCAAGCATTTCGGCAAGCTCGATGCCATCATGGACGCCAGCGTGGAGGAGTTGCTACAGGTCAAGGATGTGGGGCCGGTGGTGGCCGACAGCATTCACACCTTTTTTGCCCAGCCCCATAACCGTGAGGTGGTGGAGCAGTTGCGCGCCTGCGGCGTGCACTGGGAAGAAGGCGAGCCGGCCGAGAAAGCGCCCCAGATTCTGGCCGGACTGACTGTGGTGCTGACCGGCACCTTGCCCACACTGGGCCGCGACGTGGCCAAGGACATGCTGGAGGCAGCGGGTGCCAAGGTCTCGGGTTCGGTCAGTAAAAAAACCAGCTATGTGGTGGCAGGGGCAGAGGCCGGCAGCAAGCTGGCCAAGGCCGAGGAGCTGGGCGTGCCTGTGCTGGACGAGGCAGGGATGCTGGCATTGCTGCGGGGCGAACAGCCCGGTTGAACCATCTGTGAAAGTGGCAGGGAAGGCCTTATGAACAAATTGCGACGCAAACCCGTGGTGGGCCTGGCCCTGGGCAGCGGCTCTGCGAGAGGCTGGGCGCATTTTGGCGTGTTGCGCGCGCTGCGCGAGGCAGGCGTCAGCCCCGACATCATCTGCGGCACTTCCATTGGTTCGCTGGTCGGTGCAACCTACGCGGCCGGCGAGATGGATGCCTTCGAGAGCTGGGTGCTGGGCCTGGGCAGGCGCAAGGTCTTCGGCTTCATGGACTTCAATCTGGGCGGTGGCCTGCTCAAGGGCGAGAAGATCATTGAGTTCTGGCGCGAGAATTTTGTGCAGGAGACCGTGGAGGAGCTGGGTGCGCCGTTCGGCTGCGTGGCCACCGACCTGCAGACGGGCGCCGAAGTCTGGCTGCGCAAGGGCTCGATTGCCGAGGCCGTGCGCGCCTCCATCGCCTTGCCCGGACTGTTCACCCCGGTGATGCGCGAAGGGCGATTGTTGGTCGACGGCGGCCTGGTCAATCCTGTCCCGGTCTCGCTGGCGCGCGCCATGGGTGCGGATATTGTCATTGCCGTCGATCTGAATGCCGACATCATGCGCAGGCATATGAGGGCTTCGGACATGGGCGAGAGCGAGCTCAGGATGCACGGTCGCGAGCTCAAGGTCTCGACACTGCATACGGAAGACGAGGAGCCTCCGCTGCCGTTGGGCCAGATTCCCGAAGCGCTTGCAGCGAACGGTTCGCCGCTCGGCTGGACAGGGGCCTGGAAGCGCAGCATGACCAGCGTGAAGACGCTGTCCTCGACTGTCATGCGTAGAGGGCGCAAGGGGGAAGGATTTGACGAGGGTGAGGACTCCTTGCCCGTGCCCTCGTTGCTCAATGTGGTCATGGCCAGTGTCAACATCATGCAGATGCGCATCACGCGCAGCCGCATGGCGGGAGACCCGGCCGAGGTGCTGATAGCGCCGCGTCTCTCGCATGTCGGACTGATGGATTTCTACCGTGGGCGCGAGTCCATCGACGAAGGCTATGCCGCAACCCAGCTGGCGCTGCCTGCGCTCAGGGACTGGGGGCTGTAGTCCCGAATCGGGCTCCCACCCGCTCAGCTGCGGATATAGGTCCAGCCACCCTGTTGCATGCGGGCGATGGCTTCAACGGCGCCCATGGGCAGCACCTGAATGTTTTCGGGGGCACTGAGGCCGTTGTTTCTGAGCGTGTTGGGGCATAGCAGAACATGCGCCAATGCCGGGCCCAGATCGTCCGGCTGGTCCAGCACGGCTTGCACAGCCTGGGCGTTGACGACGATCCAGACTTCCAGCTCGGGGTTGGCGGCTTTCAGGTTCTTGAAATTACCGCGTGCGCGGGCCAGCGCTTGCGGACTGGGGGCGTGCAGCACGATGCGGGTGGCGGGGCTCAGGGCCGGCAGCAGGGTGTTCCAGTCAGGGCGGTTCATGGTGCTTGTATAGATTTGCTACCGTGATAATAGCTGCCTGCGTAGTCGGTGCATG
Organism: Comamonas sp. Tr-654; assembly: GCF_011752915.1. Classification (NCBI taxonomy): domain Bacteria; kingdom Pseudomonadati; phylum Pseudomonadota; class Betaproteobacteria; order Burkholderiales; family Comamonadaceae; genus Comamonas; species Comamonas sp. Tr-654. The sequence continues at coordinate 535,053 of NZ_VWWQ01000001.1, read as the reverse complement.
GGTTTCAAGGCAATTCGGCTCTTATTGAGGGCTTGACTTGCCTGGGGCTTTCTCGAGCAATTCGTCCAGCAGCCCCGGCGGCATGCCGGTGCGGATCTGCACCAGACCCTGGGCGTTCTTCCAGATCGTCACGGGCGTGGCGCGCAAGCCCGCACTGCTCATCAGCGTGGCGTTATTGGCAAGCGCATCGCGGGCCGACACAGGGATGCGCTGCAGCGGTGCAATGCCAAGGGCATCGGGATTTTTGCCGTGGGCATCGGCATAGGCCATGGCGTGGCTGGCCAGAGCCTGCTCCGGAGCCCGGGAGCCCAGAATGGCAGCGGCCTTGCCCTGGCTGCTGGGACGTAGCATGCCGACCAGAATATGGCGCAGCTGCAACTGGCCTGCCTGCACAAGCGGCCTTGCTTCGCGCCAGAGCTGGTTGCAATAGGGGCAGTTGGGGTCGGTGAACACATAGGCGATGCGAGGGGCATCAGGCTTGCCATCGGCAATCCAGCGGGTGTTTTCCAGATCGGCCCAGAGTTCCTGACCCATGGGCTGTTGTACCGCGCTCTGCAATGCCTTGGCGTTCACATCCTTGCCCTGGGCGTCGATGACGGTGCCGATCACCCAGTGCCTGCCGTCAGGCATGCGGTAGATGGGAATCGGCTGCTGATCGCGGTAGGCGGCCCAGGCCTTGAGGCCACCGGAGCTTTGCATGGGGCCCACGATCTGCAGGCCCTGTTCGGCCAGGAACTGTGCGGATGGCAGATCGCCGGCTGCAATACTGCTTGCGGCGGCCTTGCTGGCGGCAATCACATCGCGGGCTTGGGCCACGGTGACCACGGTAGCGGCAATGGCAGCGAGCACGGGAAGAATCAATGCAGAAAGCGGGCGCGACAGCGACAGTGGGCGGAGCACGATAAACCTTTTTCAGTGTTGAGTCATGGAGCAAGTCGAGCAGGGGCGATGCTGCTCAGCTGTTCTGCCAGGCTGGCACGCGAGAGTTCACCCATGCGCATGGAGCGGAGCTGCCCGTTCGCGTCATAGAAATAGGTGGATGGCAAGCTGCGCTGCTGCCAGTGCCGGCCAGCGAGCTGCTCCGGGTCCAGCAGCACCTGGGCGACGGGCAAGGGCATGGATTGCAGATAGCGCAGCACGGTAGCTGCGTCCTCGCCCTGGTTGATCCAGATGAAACGCACCTCGGGATGGTCTTTTTGCGCCTGGGCCAGTACCGGCATTTCACGCTTGCAGGGCGGGCACCAGCTGGCCCAGAGGTTGACGACCAGAGCCTGGCCCCGATAGCTGCGCAGGTCTGTGGGCTGAGCGCCAGCGCTGACCAGTGTCAGCGCGGGGAGCGGGGGCTGGGGTGGCTCTACCCAGTTGCGCAGTGCGTGGGCGGCTAGGAGGATGACAGCACCCAGGCACAGGGACTGCAGCACGCCCCGTCTCAGCGGTGCTTGCTTGCGAGCGCTCCAGATCGCCCAGAGAGCTGCCGCCAGCAGCCCGGCCCAGAGGTTCCAGCCGCCATCGCGAATATCCAGGATCTGCAACGCGCCGGCGGCAGATGCGCTCACGGACGACCAGTACTCGGGCCACCATTGAACTACATAGGCTGCACGTGCCGCCAGCAGCCCTGCCAGCGTGGCATGCAGCAGAAGGGCCTCCATGGGCTGACCGCCCTGGCGCTGCTTGCGCCTCGCCCACCACTGGCTTGCAAACATGGCCACAAACGTGGCGAGTGCCATGCTGGGAAAGGCAAGAGGGCCGATCAGCACACTGGCCGGCAGTGCCAGTGCCTGCAGTGGGCTGGCTGAAGCAGCTTTGGTATTGACAGGGGCCGGTGCAGTTGCCTGGGCCGTCTTGTCCAGGTCCATCTGAGCGGCCCTGATGCTCTGCTGCTGCACCGGGTAGCAGATGCCGGCCTCGGCGCAACCCTGCCACTGCAATTTCAGCGGCCACTGCTCGGGTCTCTCGGGCAGCGCGGCCCGAACGCGCAGCTCCTGATGAAAGACTTGAACCTTGCCAAAAAAAGCATCGTCCAGCGACTGCCCCCGAGGAATCTGCAGCGGCAGCGCCTGGCCCAGCGCATCGCGCAGGCGCAGCTGCTCGCGGTAGAGGTAATGGCCGGGGGCAATAGTCCAGTGCAGTTCCAGCAGTCGGCGGCCATTGGCCTCTGTCCTGATAGTGCTTTGCTCTGGTGGCATCAGTGCAAAAGCCTGTTCCGCACCCAGAATCAAGGATTGCGCAGCGGATTTGCCAGCGCTCAGGCTGGGCGCGCTCAGCGGCTGTGACCACGCGGCCGAGCCAGTCAGCAGCAGGACTGAAAGCAGAGCTTGGACTGCGATGAAGCGAAGAAACATGAGCGAGCGGGTGCGGGCGTTGCTGGGTGGGGCTGGCCGTGATCCTGAGTGCAAGGGATTAAGCAGGGGTTAACGCTGCGAAAAGACAAATCTGCGATGCTCGCCCGATTCGGATAAACAAGACGCGCAACACTTGCCCAGTCGCTGGAAACAGTGGTCGGGGCGGCGGTTGCGCAATGAAAAAATGCATGTGCTGTTAGTGGAAGATAACGCTTTGGTCGCCAGCGGGGTGAAGGCGGGCCTGCAGCTACAGGGCTTTGGTGTGGACGTGGTGGGTTGCGCCAGCCAGGCCGATGCGGCGCTCAAATCCTCCCACTTTGACGTGTGTGTGCTCGATCTGGGTCTGCCTGATGAGGATGGTCTGCATCTGCTGGCGCGCTGGCGCAGCCAGGGGCTGGCGCTGCCTGTGCTGGTGTTGACCGCACGCGATGCAGTGGGTCAACGTATCGAAGGCTTGCAGACCGGGGCCGACGACTATCTGGTCAAGCCTTTCGATCTGCACGAGCTGGCGGCGCGACTGCATGCGTTGCTGCGCCGTGCTGCGGGACGTACCGTGGACTGGATCATGTTGGGCGATGTCAAGGTGGATCTGGCTGCCGGCCAGGCCATGCGCGAGGGCTGTGCCGTGGATTTGTCGCGCCGGGAGTGGGCGCTGCTGCGTGCGCTGCTGCAGTCTCCGGGGCGCGTGCTGAGTCTGGAGCAACTGCGCGACAGCCTCTATGGCTACAGCCTCGATGTGGAGAGCAATGCCGTGAACGTGCATGTGCATCACCTGCGCCGCAAGCTGGGCTCGGACATGGTGGAGACCGTGCGTGGCGTGGGCTTCAGGTTGGGGCGTGTGCAAGGGGGCGGGCGCTGATGCGCAGTCTGCGCGTGCGCCTGCTGGTCTGGCTGTGTCTGGCGCTGTGCACGCTATGGGGTGGCGTGGCCGCCTGGATGTTTGCCGACATGCGACAGGAGCTGCGCTCGGTGCTGGACGACCGGCTGATCGCCTCGGCCCGCATGGTGGCGGGCATCGTCCATCAGTTCAAACCCCATAACGCCAGTCCTGAGGACTGGGGCCCCATGCTCAATGTGGTGGCACGCGATGGCGTGGCCTGCGAGGTCAGCATGATTCGCAGTGAGGTGCAGACCGCCCCCGCGCCAGGTGGCATGGATGCCGCCGCTGATGCAGTGACCGGTGTGGAAGAGGGCAATGCGGGTGCACGTCCGGCCCTGATTCCTGCATCTCCGCTGGATGTGCCGCGTGTCAGGGCTGCAAAGACTGCCAGTGCCGACCCTGGCGGGACTGCCGAATCCGGCCATGGGGTCGAACCCGGCGATTCTCAGGTATTGGCCCGCACCGCTGGCGCACCCAGCTTCCAGGGGCCGCTGCTGCTGGGGTTCTCGAGCATCACCAAAGGCGGAAAGCCCTGGCGTACCTATGTGCTCGAGGAGCATGGCGTGCGCATTGCCACGGCCGACCGCATCGATGTGCGCGAGGGCCTGATTCATGGCTTTGCCTACACCATCATCCTGCCCTTTGTGCTGGCACTGCTGGCCAGCATGGTGCTGATGTGGTGGGGCGTGACGCGCGGCCTGCGGCCGCTGGAGTCGCTGCGCCAGGAGTTGAGCCAGCGTCCGCCCGGTGACGACTCTCCTGTGGCACAAGGCCGGCAGGTCAGGGAGCTGGCGCCGCTGGTGCAGACCATCAATCACCTGCTGCAGCGCGTGCACCGAGCCATCGAGCGCGAGCGCCGCTGGAGCGACGATGCCGCCCATGAGCTGCGCACTCCGCTGACAGCCGTCAAAACCCATGTGCAGGTGGCGCAGATGGCGGTGGCCCATGCGGGCGAACAGATGGTGGCGTTGACGGAACAGTCGCCTGCCGGAAACCCAGGGATTGCTTCCAGGCCTGTTTCGCAGACCACGCAGTGGCAGATGACCCGGCAGGCCCTGGAGCAGGCGGGACAGGGGGTGGAGCATTTGCAGCACACGCTGGAGCAATTGCTGCTGCTGGCCAGGCTGGATTGCCAGCCGGCAGCTGAGGAAGACTGTGGCTTCCGAAGCGAGCCGGCCTGTGCCTGGGAGGCTCTGGAAAAGGCCCGGGAGCTGACTGCTACGGCCATTCCCTTGGGATCGCAGCGCTTGCGCTGGTCGCCAGATCAGGACTTGGGGGATGCCCGGCTGCAGGCTTTGCGCGTGGCCCTGCCTCAGCCCCTGCTGGTGTCGGCATTGCGCAATCTGATGGAGAACGCCTTGCACTATGGGCAGCCGGCAGACGCAGGGCCTGGCGAATCTTCAGTGCTGCTTGGTCTGCGTCATGTTTCGCAGCCGGTGCAGCCTGATGCCGACAAGCTGCAGGCAACGCCTGCCAATCCCTGCGGTTATCTGGAGTTCACGGTAATCGATCATGGCCCCGGGCTGAGCAGCGAGGATTGTGCCGTGGCGACCCAGCGCTTCTGGCGCAAGCAGCATCAGGCACATGGCAGCGGCCTGGGGCTGGCGATCGTGCAGCGCATCGCGCAGAGCGGCGGCGGTGAGCTGGAATTGCTGCCCCTGGCGCAATGGCGGCAGCAGAACGGCCAGGCGGAGCCTGCGGCGACGGGGCTGGTGGCGCGTTTATGCCTGCCGGTCAGGCCCCGTGCGGCATTGCCCGATTAGCCGGGTCCTGCAGCGGCAGCCAATTGCCAGCGGCATTAATTGGCTCTTAATCTTCCCTCGGTATCTTAGTGCCATGTGCTTGCTGCCATGGCTTGCCTCGGCCGTGACTGCCCAGCTCAGACGTAGGCGTCAGGCACAGGCCTGATGCGCGGCAGATCTGCGCCGCTCAAACCTCCATTCCCAAGATGAATCGCTTGAACACAAAGACTCTGCCCCGGTCGTGGGTAGCTGTCGGCATTTCCATGCTGATGGCGACCAGCGCCTGGGCACAAGAACCTGCTGCCGGCAAGGCCGCATTGAACGGCAACGCTGCTGCCGGGGCCAGGATTGCCCAGTCCGGCTCGGCGGGCGGTGCGGCTGCCTGTGCCAGCTGCCATGGTGCCAAGGGTGAGGGCCAGGCCGGCTTTCCTGCCCTGGCGGGCCAGCGTGCTGGCTACCTGGAGCGTCAGCTGAACCAGCTGGCGGCTGGCGCCCGTCAATCCATTGTCATGGCTCCCATGGCCAAGGCCATGAGCGCGCAGGAGCGCGCCGATGTGGCCGCCTATTACGCGAGCTTGCCATTGCCCATCAAGAGCGTGCGCGGTGCCTTGCCCGGCAAGAGCGACGATGGTGGCGCCTGGCTGGTCGAGCGCGGCCGCTGGGCCGACGGCATTCCTGCCTGTGCGCAGTGCCATGGCCCTGGCGGCGTGGGCGTGGGCAATGATTTTCCGGCCATCGGCCATCTGACGGCCGACTATATGCAAAGCCAGATCGACGCCTGGAACAAGGGACAGCGCGAAGCCGGCCCTCTGGGTCTGATGGGCGCAGTGGCCAAGAAGCTCACGGCTGAGGACATCAAGGCCGTGGCTGCGTATTACCAGCGCCTGCATGCCCCCGCTGCCTCTGCAGCGGCCACCAAGCCTTAAGTGTTCGGGAGTTGACTATGTCGGACCAACAACAAACAGCTTCCCAAAGCTCCAATTTCGCTGAGTACGCCGTGGTGGCCTGCCTGTTTGCAGGTCTGGGCGGCGCGCTCTGGTATGGCATGAGCATCAGCCGCCCCCAAAAGGCCGAAGAGCCCGTCAAGGTGGCAGCGCCTGCGGCAGAAACCACGGCCGTGGTCGTGGCTGCCAAGCCTGACGAATTCACACCTCCAGGTGTGAGTGATTACCCGGAAGGCCCCATGGGCGAGTGGGTACGCCGCGGCGAAGCCATCTTCACGCGCACGCCGACCAATGCCGTGGGCTTCTCGGGCAACCCGCTAAGTTGCACCAACTGCCACCTCGACGCGGGTCGTTTGAAGGGTGCTGCTCCCATGTGGGGGGCTTATCCCATGTATCCGGCCTATCGCAAGAAGACCGACCATGTGGACACGTTTGCCGAGCGCGTGCGCGGCTGCTTCATGTACTCCATGAACGGCAAGGCGCCGGATGACGGTCACGATGTTCTGGTGGCTCTGGAGTCCTACGCTTACTGGATGGCCCAGAAGGCACCCACGGGCGAGAAGTTGCCCGGTGCTGGCTTCAAGAAGGCGGGCCAGCCCGAAACGACACCCACTTACGAAGCCGGTGCCAAGGTGTATGAAGCCAAGTGTGCGCTATGCCATGCTGCGGACGGCAAGGGGCAGTTTGTCGGCGATGTGGCCGTGTTCCCGCCGCTGTGGGGCAAGGACTCCTATAACTGGGGGGCCGGCATGCACGATATAGACAAGGCGGCGAACTTCATAAAGAACAACATGCCGTACGGCAATGCGACCCTGAGCGATCAGGAGGCCTGGGATGTGGCCACCTTCATCAACAGCCAGGAGCGTGGCCAGGACCCGCGCTTCAACGGCAATCTGCAGGCCACGGCCGAAAAGCACCATGGAAAGTACTCCATGTATGGCAAGGAAGTGAACGGCAAGCTGCTCAAGGGTCTGTAAATGGATGCTTGATAGGGTCTGCTGGATGCATGACCGGGGCCAGTCCTGTAGCAGGGACTGGCCTTCTTTTTTTGATGATCCTGGTGACGAGAATCCGCGCCCCGCCAGGTCTTCACCGAATCATCAGCGCCGCGCTCGGTCTCGGTCACGAACCTGTGAAGTGGCCGGGTAAAGTAAAAATCTGAATGAAATTGCGCTCAAGCGAAGACCCATAAAGCGCTGATAGCTCACTTTTTGAGAGTCGCAAAAAAGCCCGGTGAACCGGGCTTTGGCATGGGAGAAACCTCAAAGATCAGGCCATGAACAGATAGTGGTCCACGAGCAGGGCGAGAAACAGCAGGCTCAGGTGAAGCAGCGAAAACCTGAAGGTGCGGCGCGACAGCTCGTCCGAGTAATTGCGGTACAGAGCCACGGCATAGACGATAAAGCCGGCGCCCAGCACGACAGCCGCAAACAGATACAGCCAACTGCTCATGCCGTACATAAAGGGCAGCAGACCGGCCGCAAACAGCACCACGGTGTAGAGCAGAATCTGCAGGCGCGTGTATTCGCTGCCATGGGTCACGGGCAGCATGGGCAGGCCGGACTGGCGGTAGTCCTCGACACGATACAGGGCCAGTGCCCAGAAGTGGGGAGGGGTCCAGAGGAAGATGATGAGAAACAGAATCAATGCCTCGGGGCCGACATTGCCCGTCATGGCGGCCCAGCCCAGCACGGGGGGCATGGCGCCAGAGGCTCCGCCGATAACGATGTTTTGTGGCGTGGCGGGCTTGAGCACCACGGTGTAGATCACCGCATAGCCGACAAAGGTGGCCAGCGTCAGCCACATGGTCAGCGCATTGGTCCAGAGCAGCAAAATCGTGGCCCCGATCATGCAGAGAATGGCCGAGAAGGCCAGTGCCTGTTGACTGGAGAGTTCGCCGCGTGCCGTGGGGCGCCAGGAGGTGCGCTTCATCTTGGCATCGATATGACGCTCCACCAGGCAATTGAAGGCAGCAGCGGCAGCTGCTACCAGCCAGATGCCGACGCAGGCAACACCCATATGGATCCACTGATTGGCCGTGGGCCATCCGGGAACGGCCAGCACCATCCCGATCAGGGCGCAGAACACGATGAGCTGCACCACGCGCGGCTTGGTCAGCGCATAGAACTGGCTGATTCGCGAGGTGTTGTTCAACAAGGCTTCACTTTGACTCATGCAATCACTCTTTTACGCTATGCCTCAGGCTGGGCGGCGCGCCATTTCAGGGGTGGGGTCGGCGACGGTATTTGCGCGCGTCACGGCCAGACTCCAGACCACTATTGTCACCAGGGCCGCAGCTCCACCGGTGTGAAGCACGGCCGCAACCAGGGGCCAGTCCAACACCACGTTGGACAGACCCGTCAAAACTTGCAGCACTGCAAAGAATCCCAGCAGCCGTCGCTGCTTGGCCAACGCAGGAGCATGGCGCAATGCCCACCACAGACCGGCCAGTGCCAGAACCACCACATATGCCGCCAGACGGTGGGTGTAGTGAATGGCGGTCAGCGCTTCGAAGCTGATGTTGCTTCCGTCCTTGAGCATGCCCAGAGGGCGCCAGATCTGCAGCGCTTCGGCAAAATTCATGGTCGGCCACCAACTGCCCTGACAGCCAGGGAAGGTCGTGCAAGCCAGGACGGCGTAATTGGTGCTGACCCAGCCGCCCAAGCTGACCTGGACGACGAGCAGCGCCAGACAAAGCCATAGCGCAATGCGCAAGCGTCTGGCGATCAGGGCCGGAGACATACCGGCTTGCTGCAGGCTCAGGCCCGAAGCAGGAATGGCCAGCAATGCCAGCAAGCCGGTACCGCCCAGCAAGTGCAGCGTGACGATGGCCGGAAACAGCTTCATGGTGACCGTCAGCGCGCCAAAAGCACCCTGGATGCAGACCCATACCAGTGCCAGAGTCGGCCACCAGGGGTTGGCAGCGCCACTGAATGATATTTGCCGACCTGCTCGCCTGGAGGCGCTTGCCTGCTTCCAGCTCATGACCGTCATCGCAATGATGAGCACACCGACCGTGGTCGCCAGATAGCGGTGAATCATTTCCACCCAGGCCTTGCCATGGGTGACCGGGCCGGTCGGCATGGCAGCCTGCGCTTCTGAGATCTGGGCATGTGCCGCGATGGGGCTGGCCGTGCCATAGCAGCCAGGCCAGTCCGGGCAACCCAGGCCCGAGTCCGTCAGACGGGTGAAGGCGCCGAACAGAACCAGGTCGAAGGTCAGAAACAGCGTCAGCACGCATAGCGCCTGGAGGCGCCTGCCGGAGCCGGTGCCGCGATTGCGCCACCAGACCCAGCACAAAGGTCCCAGAGCCAGGACCAGGCCAAAAGCCATCAGCTCCAGTGCAGGAGCCAGGTCATATAGCTGCTGCTCTGTCATGCCATTGCTCCGGGGGCCATCTTCCGGCGCTTGGACGCCTGCACTTCAGGCAAGGCGGGGCGGTCGGCGGTCAGGGCAAAATCGCAAAAGCAAAGCGGCATGGTTCAGCAGGGGCGGCCAGTGCTTGGCCTGTATTTACAGAAATTCTTGAAGATCTTGGTCAAGCGCAGAACGAGAGAAAACCTGACTGTACGTAGCGAGCCTTGTGCGCTCCAGGGTCAGGACTTCGCTCGACGCTTGGAGCCGCAGTTGAATGCAGGCTCTTTGATCCCGCACAATTTTACCCCTGTGATTTGAGGCTAGGCAGCCGTGACCTGAGTGCCCCTAACAAAGTGGAAGAAAGACTTGCCTTCCAGACCCGCTTTCGGGGATGCCAAGAGGTAAAGATTGTGTCGATGCTCTGACTATGGACGAAGGCCTGAGGCCAAGCCTGCTGTCGGGGACCGAGAGGAGCTAAGGCATGCAAGGCCAGCCGGTGCAGCAAGCCTGGCTGGTATCTGTGGTCTTTAAGGTCACAAAGCTGGAGGGTAATGGCCAGCCAGATGCGCTGTGACCTGAAACTCGGCGGTGTGCCTGCTCCCGGCCAAACGCGATCTGCGGCAGGCAGGGAAGCGACACAAGCATCTGGGCGCTCGGGCTAGGTTTCCGATCCGAGGCAGGCTGTGACCGCCCCAAGGTGGCCGCCGCCCACTCCTGATGCCAGCTCTAGATCATTTGTCCAACATCGATACGATTGCCATCAGGGTCTTCAAACACGAATGCCCGCAGACCATAGTCCTTGTCCTGAAGGCTCTTGATGATTCTCAAGCCGTATTGACTGCAGATTGTGTGCAGCGCATCAACGTTGTCGACCAGGAGATGCGCCACATTGAATTTCACGGCTTTGTGGCTGGGCTGCAGGCTCAGGTGCAGCTCGCCGTGATGCCGCTTCAGGATCATGAACCCGACGGGGTTCCCGTTTTCGAAGACTTTTGTGAACCCGAGAATCTTGGTGTAGAAGTCACAGGCTCTGGCCATGTCCTTCATCGGAATCGTCGCGGCGATTCGGCCGAACTGGACACCGTGATCGGTGGTATTGCTCATTAGATGGTCTCTGCTTGCAAGGCGCGATCAGCTTACAGGCGGTGCTGAATGGCTAATGCGCTTGCGGTTGAGGTCAGCAGGACGGTGCCCACGCGAGGCAGTGTAGCTCAGGGGGCCCTGTGACGGGGCATCAATCCACCGCCGCGATCAGGTCGATTTCCACCGGAGCATTCTTGGGAAGTTGATAGACCCCCACGGATGTTCGCGTATGAATGCCGGCGTCGCCCAGCACGGAATACAGCAGCTCGGACGCGCCGTCCGCCACTTCACTTTGCTGGCTGAAGTCCTCTGAGCATTTGACAAACACGGTGATGCGCAGAATGCGTGAAACCCTGTCCAGAGATCCCAGCTCTTGCCGCAGCAATGCCAGTGCACGCATGGTGCAAATCTTTGCGGCATACCGTGCTTGCTCGACCGAAACTTCAGCGCCGACTCTGCCTGTGACGACCACGCTGTCACCGACTCGAGGGATCTGGCCGCTGACAAATAGCTGCCTGTCGTGGCGGACCACGGAGACATAGCTTCCGCCGATCTTTATCTCGCCGGAAAAGCTCAGGGAAAGAGCCGCTTCCATTGCGGCAAACCTGGAATCTCGTGATTCGGACATGATGTTCTGCTTTCATTGCTGACAGTGAAACTGAGGCCCGCCTGGGCTCAAGTGCTAATAGGCCAAGCGGACTAACCGGACGCAGCCTCCGCACGAGGGGCGAGATGCCAAGTTTGCATTGGCTGAGTTCAGTGCTTGTGCTGTGACGGACTTACCTGTCATACAACGGCCGATAAGACTTCTATATTGCAGAGCTTCTACAGCCATGGATCTACTGAATATATGCTCATAGCCATCGTCATTTCTTAGGTATAGATGCTATGAAGATCAGTGCTCGCAATGTCTTGCAAGGCAAAGTCATCTCGATTGTCACAGGCCCGGTCAGCACGGAGTTGACATTGGAAATTGCTCCTGGTGTCAGGGTCACATCCTCCATCACCTCGACTTCAGCCCAGTCGCTGGGGCTGAAGGAGGGCGACAATGCCTATGCGGTTATCAAGGCGTCGTCGGTGATGGTCGCCGTTGATTGATCGGTCCAGGCTCCGATAGGAGCCTTTCCTGTTATTTGGTCGTGGAAGCGTTCTGGCAATAGGGCGCGCGTTCTGAGCGAACCCAGCCTGTCGTAGCCAATACCTCCCAGCTGATCAGATTTCCAGGAATAGCTCTGCCAGGGTTGAGCGCAGCCATCGGTTTGCCGGATCCTGCTGATAGCGTTCATGCCAATGCTGCTTGATGGCGAACTCTGAAAGCCTGTATGGTGACGCGATTGCCTTGACCTGGGCGATCTTTACCAGTGTCTGCGCAATTCGATGCGGAACCGTAGCGATGAGGTCCGTATGAGCCAGCAGGTTGCCAACCCCCGGGAGTGTGGGCAGAGACAGCGCAACATTGCGCTGCGCCCCTTGGCGCTTCAACTCCTGCTCGACAATCTCGTTACCAGTTCCAGGAGCCGTGATGATCACATGGCGCTCCTTTTTGAACCGAGCCGTCGTCAGGTTCTTATCGATTCGAGGATGCGATTTGCGCACGACGCATGCAAACCCATCCCTGAACAGTTTCTGCTGGTAGAAGCCGGCATCGAGTTCCGGCATATAGCCTATCGCCAAGTCTGCATCGCCTGCCTCCAGCAATCTGGCTGTGTCGGTCGTGATGCGCAGTACTTCGACTCTCACCTTGGGTGCGATATTTCCCAGCTTGTTCATCAATGCAGGCAGGAATTCCAGGTGACTGATATCGGTCATCGCGAGCCGGAACGCTCTGCTGGACGAGGCTGGATCGAATTCAGCTTGCTGCCTTGTCGCTGATTGCAGCAGTTCCAAAGCCTGTCGCAGCTGAGGAACCAGTGCGGCTGCACGCGGGGTGGGAAGCATCCCCTCACTGGTGCGGACAAAGAGCTGGTCATTGAAAGCTCGCCGCAATCTGCCGAGTGCCAGGCTGACCGAGGTCTGAGCCAGACCCAGGTTCTCTCCTGCCCGGCTCACGCTCCGCGTTTTGTAGATCTCGTCGAAGACCGAGAGAAGCTTCATATCCATTATTCGATTTTCCGCTAGGAGATATTGCTCATTATCAATCGACGCAATGATGCTGCTTGCCTAGAGTTCGAACCTGGCGATGAGGAACTCGCCCCGAATACCTAAGAACCTGGAGACATTTTTGTGAAATCGCGCTTGCTTCTATCCCTTTTTTTCACCTGCATTTCCATCACGGGTGGCCATGCTTACTCACAGGAATGGCCCAAAGTTCCTGTCAAAGTCCTTGTGCCCTTCGATGCTGGCTCGACCCCTGATCTGGCGGCCCGCGTCATCGGCGATAGATTGGCCAGCAGGCTGCATCAAGCTTTTGTAGTGGAGAACAGGAGTGGGGCCGCCGGCAACATCGGCACCGACATGGTGGCCAAGGCCGAAGGGGATGGACGCACCATCGGTGTCAGCATTGCCGGACCTCTTGGCGTCAACGCGCTTCTGTTTCGAAAGATGCCTTACGACACGTCCAGGGATATCGGGCTGGTGAGCATTGCCGTGTCCCAGCCTTCCGTGCTGGTCGTCGGATCCAGGCTGTCCACGACAGATGCCAAGCAACTGTCGGCTCTGATGAGGGACAAATCCAAGCTCAGCTTTGCGTCGATTGGTGCCGGTTCCATCTCGCATCTGGCAATGGCTGCACTGGTAGCTCAGGCGGGCGGCGATGCAGTGCATGTTCCATATCGCGGATCGGGTGGTGCGGTGACCGCTCTTTTATCGGGTGAGGTGGACATGGCCTTGCTACCTGCCGCAGCCGTGATGCCGCATGTGAAAGCCGGCAAGCTGCGAGCCCTGGCCGTGGCTTCCCCAAGCAGATCGCCATCACTTCCCGACCTGCCAACTCTGGCTGAGAGCGGTCTTCCTGACATCAAGGGAGATGCCTGGATCGGTTTCATCGTGCCCGCGAAAACGCCTGCGGCCATTGTCGATGCGCTGCGTGACCAGATTGCGCAAGTCCTTGCCGAGCCTGCCGTGAAAGACAAGCTGCGTATGCAGTACATGGATCCGGTGGGGAATTCTCCCGAGGAATTCCGCAGATTGCTGGCTGCGGATGTGGCGCGGTGGAAGCCTGTCGTCGAACGCAACAAGATCACATTGGACTGAAGCAAGAAGCCATGACATCCTCGCAAAAATCCCTTCTGGAGCCTGCTCGTTATCTACCGGTTCAAGGTGAATACGATGTGGTCGTCATCGGTGGCGGTCCGGCCGGACTGGCGGCTGCCGCCAGCGCTTCTCGGCTTGGGGCGCGAACCCTTCTTGTGGAGTCCTACGGTTTCCTGGGAGGTATGGGCACCGCCGGCGGCGTGACCAACTTCGCAGGGCTATATGGCCGTCATCAAGGGGAAATGCGCCAACTGGTGCATGGCGTTGTGGACGATCTGCTTTCACGACTGCAGGCAATGGGTGGGCTGAACAAGCCTCAGGATGGGATGCAGGGCAGGATTCGCGTCCGCTCCTATGACACCTCCATCTACAAATGCGTAGCGGACCAGTGGATGCTGTCTTGCGGCGTGCATTTGCTGTTCCACACCAGGGCCTCATCTGTGCTGATGGATGACTCACGCATTCATGCTTTGGTCATCGAGACCAAATCAGGACGTCAGGCAGTCCGGGCGAATATGTTCATCGACTGTTCGGGCGACGCAGACATCGCTGCCCTGGCCGGCGTTCCCTATGAGGTGGGCGACGGGCATGGCAGCGGTCTTTTCCCATCCACGATGTTCCGCATTGGCCATGTCGACGCATCGCAGGCCCTGCCGGCGGTTGGCGATTTCAAGGCAATCAATGACTTCATGGAGCGTTCTCGGCTCCGCGATCCTGGTCGCTACAACTTCCCTCGCGAAGGCGCTATTCTTCGACCGCAGATCCATCCGTCGGAGTGGCGTGCCAATGTCACCCAGATTGCGAATTCGAGCGGTCAGGCCATGAATGCCGTGGATGCGCAGGAGCTGAGTGCAGGAGAAGTCGAGGGACGGCGTCAGATCGTCGAGTACTTCCGCTTTTTACAGGAGCAGGTGCCGGGGTTTGCCGACTCGAGAATCGTGGAGATCGCCCCTCAGGTCGGCATTCGTGAGACGCGTCGAATCCAGGGACTCTATGCGCTGACTGGCGATGACATCCTGAATTCGGCCCGCTTTGATGACAGCATTGGCATCAACGCGTGGCCAATGGAGCTGCATCGTGCCGGAGGCATCACATGGGGGTTTCCCTCGGATCCCGAGCGGGGCTATAACGATCTGTCCTGGAGAATGCTGGTGCCGCAGACGGTTGAGAACCTGCTTGTTGCAGGACGTTGTGCTTCCATGACCCACGAGGGGCAGTCTGCAGCTCGAGCAAGTGGAGGATGTTTTGTGATGGGGCAGGCCGCAGGCACTGCGGCAGCGATGGCGGGCAGCGTTGCTGTTCAAGGGATAGACCCAAAGCGTTTGCAGCGGGCCTTGCGTGAAAGCGGCTGCATGCTTGAGCCATGAGCGCGCATCTTTGATCATTGGAGCCGGCGGTCCGACAGCAGGCAGTCGTCGTGTCGCGGATGGTGCTTGCTTCAAAAACATGGCGGCTTGATGATTTGGAATCATCAAGCACTGGCGTGGCTATGCCTGAGGTTCAAACCCTTGGGCCGAACATCGGCCTGAATGGAGCATGATCATGAGCACCCGGAGCAAGGCCGCTATTGCGGCAGACTTCCTGACCTTGTGCGCAACAGGACAGGTTAGAACGGCCTACGACCTGTACGTGTCGGAGAGTTTCCACCATCACAACGCGTACTTCCCTGCTGACCGGGAGTCCTTGCTGCTTGGGATGGAGCAAAGCGCCGAATCCGAACCCAACAAGTCGTTCATGATCAAACAAGCCATTGAATCTGACGATCGGGTAGCGGTCTATTCTCATTTGCGGCGCGAAAGAGTCGATATGGATATTGCGATCGTGCATATCCTGCGATTCGAAAATGGCAAGATCGTCGAAATGTGGGATATAGGACAGCAGGTGCCCAAGGACTCACCCAATAAATTGGGCATGTTCTAGGCGCTGCAGACTAGCTGTTTGGTCAATCCAAGCCTGCCTGGTGGTGTCGGCTTGGCTTAGATATCGAGCGATTGCATATTTTTTGACTTGGCCGGTCATTGGTTGCAAACATCGGCTGCACTCGATTTTGCTCACTTTTAAAGGACCTGGTGTTGGCAGCTGCTACGACTAATAGGTCGTCCAGGCAAGTGCATTCAGTGGGCAATTTGTTTATGTACGCCATGCAGCATCTGAGAAGTGACCGATCGGGCCCGTCACTGATAAGCTGTAGTAGTTCGGTATGCACTGTGCAGAATATCCCGCATTAGCCCATGTATTGAGCCCTGCATATTTCAGCGGAGGCCTGGTTTTCCAGAACCGATAGTCGCTGAGGTTTTTTCTCTTCTCAAGCAATTTCCTCAAGAGCTTGAACAAATGTGCGTTGAGATGCTTTTATCGCATATCAAATCGCAGTCGGTGCATTACTGGTAAATGTAGAGCGTCATCACCAATGACATCCATGAAAGGCAAGACCATGAATCGTGCAGAGTTCCACACCCGTAGTCAGTCCCAGGCTTCCGTTCGCGTAGAGGCGAATGTCGGAGAGAGCTTTTGGCGTAAAAGCGCGAAAGATACCTTGCCCCCGCCGGACATGGTCGGTCCGTATATGCGCAATCGTCCGGTACCGGCAAGGCAGGCGTCGGACCGCAAGGCGTGGATCATCGGCAGCGGCATTGCAGGATTGGCCGCTGCCTTCTATCTGATTCGCGACGGAGGAATGAAGGGGGAGGACATCACCATTCTTGACAGTCTGCACATTGCCGGTGGTTCGCTCGACGGCGCGGGCAATCCCGAGGATGGCTACATCGTGCGCGGTGGCCGCGAGATGAACTGGAACTACGACAATTTCTGGGATCTGTTCCAGGATGTCCCGGCATTGGAGCTGCCTGAAGGCTACAGCGTGCTCGATGAATACCGCTGGATCAACGACAACGATCCCAATTGGTCCAAGGCCAGGCTGATGCACAAGCAAGGGCAGATCCGTGATTTCGCTACGCTGGGTCTGAACAAGTCGCACCAGTGGGAGATCGTCAAGCTGCTGCTCAAGCGCAAGGAGGACCTGAACGACATCACGATCGAGGAGTATTTCAGCAAGAGCTTTCTCGAGACCAACTTCTGGTATCTGTGGCGTTCGATGTTCGCCTTCGAGAACTGGCAAAGCCTGCTGGAGATGAAGTTGTACATGCATCGCTTCCTCGATGCCATCGACGGCCTTACCGACATGTCGGCCCTGGTGTTCCCTAAGTACAACCAGTACGACAGCTTTGTCGTGCCGCTGGCCCGCATGCTGCAGGAGCGGGGCGTGCGTGTGCAGTTCGACACCCGTGCCCACGAACTGGACATGCGTGAGGAGGAGGGCAGCCGCACCGTGACCGCGATTCGCTGCAAGGTAGCGGGCCGCGAGGAGACTATCACCGTCGGCACCGATGATGTGGTGTTTGCGCTGACCGGCTCAATGACCGAGGGCACGGCCTACGGAAACATGGACACGGTGCCGGTCTTGGCGCGCGGTAACAGCGAGCCGGGCGAGGGCAGCGACTGGACGCTGTGGCAGAACCTGGCGAAGAAATCTCCGGTCTTCGGCAAGCCGGAGAAGTTCTGCGGCGATATTGCCCGCTCGATGTGGGAGTCGGCCACGCTTACCTGCAAGCCTTCCCCCTTGATCGACAAGCTCAAGGAACTGGCGGTCAATGATCCTTACTCGGGCAAGACGGTCACCGGCGGCATCATCACCTTCACGGATTCCAATTGGGTGATGAGCTTTACCTGCAATCGCCAACCGCATTTTCCCGATCAGCCTGACGATGTACTGGTGCTGTGGGTTTATGCGCTGCTGATGGACAAGGAGGGCAACCATATCAAAAAGCCCATGCCCGCCTGTACCGGACGAGAGATCCTGGCCGAGCTGTGCTACCACCTGGGTATCGATGATCAGCTCGATACGGTGGCCGCCAACACCAAGGTGCGCCTGGCTCTGATGCCCTACATCACTGCGCAGTTCATGCCGCGCGCGGCGGGTGACCGGCCTCATGTGGTGCCGCAGGGCTGCACCAATCTGGCCTTGCTGGGCCAGTTCGTGGAGACCAGCAACGATGTGATCTTCACGATGGAGAGTTCGGTGCGCACCGCGCGTATCGGCGTCTACACGCTGCTGGGACTGCCCAAGCAGGTGGCCGATATCAGCCCCACGCAGTACGACATCCGCAATATTCTCAAAGGCGCACGGGCGCTGAACAACAACGAGCCTTTTCCGGGAGAGCGCCTGCTGCACCGGGTTCTGGGCAATAGCTACTACGCCCATATATTGCCGCCGCTGCCTGAAAACGAGGAGACGCTGCGCGAGCGTGCCGAGACGGAGCTTTCTTCGCTGCTGGGCAAGGGCAGCCAGGCACTGGTGGCAGCCTCGGGTTGGCTGGCGCGTTGGAGCGAAGGCCTGCGCGATAAATCCAAATAGCGGCGTTTGCGCATGACGCGACTGCCAGACCTCGGTCTGGTTAAGACCGCCAGAATCCGAGCACACACAAGGCGTGCTCATGATTCTTCCATCTCCATAGTTGGAGCGCATCGAATCTGGCAGGTCATCCTGTCTCTTCTCGATCAGCGTGAGTGAGGCCATCAGCCGTTGTTCGGTTCGTCTCGCCAGCGTCGGCAGTTGTGGCCCAAAGCAGCGACGCATGCTCAATGCCTGCTTTGGGTCGGCCATGACGCGTTTCTAACGCGCGAGCGAGTGCCTCAACCGGGAGGCTACGGAGCTAATTGCTTTCGCAGGGTTGCCAGTATTTCTTCAGAAAGAGCCGGATTGCCTGCTGCTGTTGCGCGAGCGAGAACCAGTGCACCCACCATGCTGCTGAGGGTCACGATAGTCTGGGTGCGCCTGGCTTCGTCTTCACCTTGGAGCACACCCATAAAACGTTGGATGTTGCGTTCGACCCCCAGCGCAAATACCTCTGACATCTCGGGGCCTGCTCTGGCGGCATCTGCGGCCAATGCCGCAGCAGGGCAGCCCTCTCCAGGGTGGTCGCGGTGGGCTGCGGAAAGATAGCCATGCACCAGTGCGCGAAGGCTGTGCGCAGATGCGGCGTCGGCTTCTGAGGACTCCAATCCGTCCAGTGGGGTGATTGTCCACTCGAATGCGCGCAGGCATGCCTCGCGTGCCAGGGCATCTTTGGACTCGAAGTGCCGGTACAGCCCGCCATGTGTCAATCCTGCGTCGCGGGTGATCTCCGCCACGCCCACGCCATCCAGGCCTTTTTCTCGATACAGACGAGCAGCGGCATCCACGATGCCCTCGCGATTCTCGGCTGCCTGTGCTTTGCTCACTTTCATAAATTAGATGATACCCATCATCAAAACTCATTTATGATTGCGATCATCATCAATAGAGTCATGTTCAGTCCCTGCTGAAGACTGAGCAGGACAAGCGAAAGGTGCAGCATGGGTCGTCGGGTGGTTGTTACCGGCTTGGGTCTGGTATCTCCTTTAGGGTGCAATGTTGAACTGGCCTGGCAGAGGCTGCTGGCCGGCCGGTCCGGGGTGAGGACCCTGAGTGCTGGTGCCGCCGAGGGGACAGGCGTCTGCGTGGCTGGGCGTGTACCGGGCCAGCAGGAGGATCCAGAGGCTGGGTGGAATGCCGACGCCATCATTTCAGCGAAAGAGCTACGCCGTATGGATCGCTTCATTGCATTTGCATTGGGCGCAGCTGACCAGGCTCTGGCCCATGCGCGGTGGACTCATCCATCAGCCGAGCAGCGGGAGCGCGCGGCGACCATCATCGGCTCCGGCGTGGGCGGATTCAGCACCATCGCAGAAGCCGTGCGAACCACGGATGGCAAAGGACCCCAGCGCTTGTCACCCTTCACGGTACCCGCTTTCCTGGCCAATCTGGCCGCGGGGCAGGTATCGATCAGGCATCAGCTCATGGGGCCGTTGGGGGCGCCGGTGACGGCTTGTGCTGCCAGTATTCAAGCCATTGGCGATGCGGCACGCTTGATTCGCAATGACGAAGCGGACATGGCGCTCTGTGGTGGTAGCGAAGCCACGATTGACCGGGTTGCGCTAGGCAGCTTTGCTGCGGCAAAGGCCGTGACGACTTTTTGCGGCGGCGATCCCGCGAGGGCTTCCCGACCTTTCGATCAGGCACGGGATGGCTTTGTCATGGCCGAAGGTGCGGGGCTGCTGGTGCTTGAGGCACTGGATCACGCATTGGAGCGCGGCGCCCAACCACTGGCGGAGATCGTGGGCTATGGTACCTCTGCCGATGCCTTCCATGTCACTTCCGGTCCGGAGGATGGAGCGGGCGCTGCTCGGTCGATGCGGGCCGCGCTGCGTCAGGCACAGTTGCAAGCTGCTGATATTCAACATCTGAATGCCCATGCGACCTCTACACCCGTAGGTGACCGAGGCGAGCTGGCTGCCATTCGCCAAGTGTTTGGCACAGACTCCGGCCCTTCGATCACGGCCACCAAATCCGCTCTGGGCCATATGCTGGGAGCGGCCGGCGGAGCTGCTGCGATCTTCACCGTATTGGCCTTGCGCGACCAGATCGCACCACCCGTGCTGAACCTGGAGCATCCAGATCCTATGGCTGCCGGTCTGGATCTGATCGCCGGTAATGCACGTGCCCATGCAATGGAGCATGCCATGCTCAACGGATTTGGCTTCGGCGGTGTCAATGCTTCCTTGATTCTGAAGCGATTTTCGGCCTGAGCAATGTTCGGCCTGAGCAATGGTGCACCGGAGCCTCCACGAGGCCGCAACAGACATGCGGCTTCCGGGCGGTGGTGCAGACTCTCAAGCTGAGCGGCTGCCAATCCGCGAAATGGACAAAGAGCGCCGTGCCTGGAGCGTGGATATTGGGCTTGGGCATTGCGAGAGCGGATGCAAGACCACGTCCGATCGCTGTGGGGTATTCGGGCAGTGGCGTGGAAACCGTGCTGAGTGTGGTTTTGAAAACCGTTGTGCTTGCACCTCTGGAACTGGCCGAATGCAGCCGTCACTGATCAGTGGCGGGCCTGCGGCACCCCGCATCTGCGTTGTGCTGACAAGACTACCTTGTTGCGCCCAGTCATCTTGGCGTTGTAGAGCGCCTCGTCGGCATCACGGATCACCACTGCCATATCTGCATCGGCCCGTTCTGGGCCCCATGTGGCACACCCTATGCTGACCGTGATGTGACCGAAAGCGCTTTCTGTATGTTCAAGGGCAAGCTTGCAGATTGCGAGACGAATATTCTCGGCAATGAATTCTGCGCCGTCCGAAGACGTGTCGGGCAAAACGACAAGGAACTCCTCGCCTCCATAGCGAGCGGCACTATCCCCGGGGCGGCGGATATTGTTGGCAATGCATTTCGCCACAGTCGCTAGAACGGTGTCGCCAGCTTGATGCCCGTAGTTGTCGTTGTAGGCCTTGAAAAAGTCAATATCCACGAATAGCAATGACAGGGCACTTTGGTGCCGTCTGGCTCTTCGCCATTCTTGATCCAGGATTTCATCGAGCTTGCGGCGGTTGCTCAAGCCCGTCAGCCCATCGGTACGCGCCAACATTGCCAGCTCAGCCTCCGCGCGCATTTTGCGCTTGAGCTGTACTCCAAAAGCGCAGGACAGACCGATGAATGCCAATGTGAGCGTCCCCATGACAGAGGCAATGAGCAATGTTCTTTGCCGCCAAACCGCATAAATATCAGAATGCGCCTTTGCCACCATGATGATGAAAGGCAGGTTCGGCAAAGTCTTGAAGAAATACAACCGTCTCGCACCGTCGATATATGACGTATCCGAAAAGCTGCCCTCTGGCGCCGCCATGAACCGCTTGAATGTGCTTGCACTACTGATATTGCGTCCTATGACCTGTGCATCATAGGGCTGCCGCATCACCATGGTCCCGTCCTTTCTGATCAGCGCCAGCGATCCATGTGTGCCTAGCGATAGTTCAGAAAATAGTTTCTGGAAGTACTCCAGCTGAATATCAATCAGGACGATGCCTGCGAAAGATCCGTTCGCATGAGAAATCCTGCGACTCAGAGGAATGCTCATCGAGTCGCCATGTAGCGGTGAAACATAGGGATCACCCACATAGAGACCCAGGTTGGAGCTTTCCTGGTGTGCTTTGAAAAAATCACGATCAGAGAAGCTGTCGTCCACCAGACTCTCTGCACCTGCTTTGAGGGTGACTTTTCCCTCCGCATTGAGCACCAGAATGGATCCCAAATAGGTAGCGCTCGCCGCCTTGTCGAACAAGGCCGCTTTGCGAACATTGGGCGACGCAGCCATCAATTCAGGATCGCTCAGGCCTTCGACCACGGCTTGCAGCGACAGCGCATAGAGCTCGAAGTTTCGAACCAGGTCATGTTCTGCAAGCAGGGCAACATCTCGCGATGTCTCCACGGCATGCTCCATCGCATCCAGGCGGCTTTGATAGAGGACGAAAGTACAGATTGCCGTCATCGATAGCGCAACAATCCCTCCGACCAGCGGCATTGCATAAGAGGCACTAAGAATGAAGTTGCAGTGACCGAAAAATGCCGACCAGCGAAAGTTCTTCATGTTGTTGCTTTAATGGAGCGCATCAATCTCATCCACTCTGTTTCCCTTTGCCAATTATCTGTTGCAAGTAAATTTCAGGTACTGCTCCATATCTCTTAGTTCTGTACCACAAGCATTTCGTGGCCGAGATCGTCATCCATGCGCCCCGGAGTTAAGCTGCTAATGTCAGTACTTCACGATAGCGCTTTCAATGGTGATGCGCCTGCTCTCTTCAGCGAATAGTGAGCTTTTGGCGATTCAGAGTTGATCTGTTCAACGTCGCCGAGCTGCGGCATCGCGCTCGCTCAATTATCAATGCCGGTGTGCAGGTCCTTTCAGTTCCAGCTGATTGCCGTCTGGATCGTGGCAATAGATGGATGGGCCAGTGCCGTCCGCTCCATAGCGCTGCTCGGCTTTCTCGGCCTTGAGACCGTGACTGCTCAAGTGGGCGAGGATGGCTGACTCATCAAATGGTTCTATGCGCAGGCAGAAATGGTCCATATTCCTGCGCGCTGTTGAGGCCGCAGGGCCGCCTTCACGTCCAAGCGGGCCATGGATATCCACCAGATCAATCATGGATGTACCGGCCCGAAGATGAACCATGCCCAGGTCGTCACGACGTCTTGCAAGTGCGCAGCCAAGCACTTCCTGGTAGAAGCGGATGCTTTGCTCCAGGTCACTGACGCGCAGCACGATGTGGTCAATGTGTTGAACGCGGAAAGTGCTCATGGCGATCTCCTGTGCAGACTTGGCAGGGGTAATCATAGGCACTATGAGAACGCTCACTCCAAACCAATGAAGTGGGGGACGGGCAGACCGCACCTCCAAGCATGACATTGAACACTCTGCTCATGGCCGGTAGAAATTGGAGCTGCTTGTGGTCTTGCTGTGACTATTTGATAGTCTCTCGGTCGCGCTCAGTCAAACGGCCGAGCATTGGCTGCCAGTTGCAGCAGGCGAGGCGCGGAAGTCCGTCATCCTCGCCCCTGAACAGATGTGGCCAGGCAGTAGCAGACTCAGCTTTCGTAGTCAGCTTGCATCACCTTGAGGTGTTTGATGCTGGATTCAGAAAGCAGCCGTTGGCAGATAACGGCAAAGCCCAGCAGTAGCAGCAGCACCGGCTGGAAGACTTGCGCCCCCAGGCCACGACCAGAAGTCCGCCGGCCAGACCCCCGCCGGCGATGGCAGAGTTCCACGTCGTCACTAACAGGGACTGGGCCAGGTCGACCTGTTCCCCCGCGACTTGCGCGAGTGAGGTCTGAAACAAGGTGGCTGAACCACCGAAGGCGAATCCCCAGACTGCCAATGCTGCCAAGGCCAGCGACGAGCCGCCCCAGCATCAGAACAGCGCCGCAGAAGAGCAGAATGCTCGCCATCGACAGGCGATGCAGATGCCGGTCCACGAACAACCCCGTCAACCAGATGCCAGGCAATGCCGCAATACCGAATACCAGCAACGCCAGGTCGATGCGGACATGCACTCCACTGGCCGCCAGAAAAGGCGCGATGTAGGTATAGAGGATGTTGTGGGCAAGCACATAGAAGAGCACCACCATCAATACTGCCAGCACGCCGGGCGTGCGCATCACGGCAGCAATGGGCTTGCGCTGTTTCTGGTCCTGCCCCGGAAAATCCGGAAGCCGCAGCCACATCCACAGCCATAGCAGCAGCGCAAGGGTACTGGCCAAGCCGAAGCACCAGCGCCAACCCCATGCCAATCCCAGCCAACCGCCTGCGGGAACGCCCAGGGACAAAGCCAGCGGCGTGCCAGCCATGGCCACGGCAATGGCGCGACCACGGAACTGCGGTGCAACCAGGCGAGTGGCGTAGCCCGCCAGCAGCGCCCACAGCATTCCCGCAGCCATACCTGCCACGATGCGCGCAGCCATGATGAGCCTGAAACTGTCCGACAAAGCCGTCACGCTGTTGGCCAGCGCAAAACCCAGCACGGCAGCCATTAACAGCGGGCGCCTGCGCATGCTGCGTGTCATCGTCACAAGGGGAATGGCAGCCACCAGCGAACCGAATGCATAGGTGGTCACGGTCTGGCCGATCCAGGCTTGAGAGACTCCCAGGTCTTGTGCCATCTGCGGCAGTAGCGCGGCGGGCAAGGCTTCAGTGAGGATGGTGATGAATGCAGCCATGCTCAAGGCCAGCAAGTTCGCCCAGGGCAGACTTTCTTGAGAGGTAGAAGCGCTCATTCTTGAAGGCTCCGGTAAACCGCATCTCGCAATGCAGATACAAAACGGCCCGACATCCCCTCATACAAAGTGTTGGTCATGGCAACCACCGTCAGTCCCCGGGGACGGTCCACCCACCAGGCATGCCCGTAGGCACCACCCCAGCGCCAGGTGCCACGGGACTCAGGTGACTGGGCCAGTTCCGGGTCGCGCAGCACGGAAAAGCCCAGGCCGAATCCCAGGCCGGGGCCGGCGGCAAGCTCCTGCCCCTGTATCTGGTCCCGTGCCATCTCGGCGACCAGGTGCTCGGGCATCCAGCCATCCCGACCTGTGCGCAGTGCCTCCAGCAGACGCAGCAAATCATCGGCAGTGCCCACCATGCCGGCGCCGCCGGAAGGAAATGCGTGCTCATCAAAAGCGCGTGAAGGGCTGTAAGTAATACCCACCGTGCCTTCGAAGGGCGCCACGACCTCGCCCTCCTGCAAGCGATGGGGCACCGGGGCGCCATTGACGTAAGCCGTCGCCATACGCGCCGCATCCAGGCAGGTGAAGCCGGCATCGACCATGCCCAGAGGGCGCGTCACCAGCGTCTCGATGGCCTGCGGCAAACCCATGCCGCACACTGCTTCAACCACCGCGCCTAGTACATCCACGGCCAGGGAGTAGCACCAGCCAGTGCCAGGTGCATACAGCAGCGGCACGCTGGCAATGCGGCGCAGATTCTCCTGCAGGTCGATGCCGCTCGCATCCATGCCATCCGATACACCAGCCCGCGCGTACGGGGCGTATGCGTCAGGTTCCAGAAAGCGGTAGCCCAGGCCTGAGGTGTGGCTGAGCAGTTGGCGCACCGTGATGTTCGTCTCACCGCCATCGGGAAGCCGGGGGCGAAAGGCTGGCAGCCAGGTCGTGACGGGCTCGTCCAGCGCGATGCGTCCCTGGGCCACCAACCGCAGAACGGCTGCGCTGATCACCGGCTTGCTGGCCGAAGCCCAGCGGAACACCATGTCTTCCGACATTGCGATGCCTGCCTCACGGTCGGCCCAGCCTGCGGCCATGCGGCACAGCATCTGGCCGTGCTGATAGGCGAGCACTACGGCGCCCACCAGGCGCTGCTCGGCAAGGGCTTGGTGCACTGCATCGGTCACCAGTGCCGACGGCTCGGAAATGGGGTGCTGCACGCTTCTTGTAGGCGTGCAGGAAAGTGAAGAAGTCATCGGATCACAGTCCTCTTTGCTTGGAAGCCGTGACCTTATGCGGCATGTAATCCGAGAAAAAGTAGGATAGAGTTCCGATCTTCAAGGACGAATATGTCCGCAATCAAGAGACACATTGCCGAAACGCAAAGTAGCGATGCATGGATAGCCTCAACGCATTTACGGTGTTTGTACAGGTCGCCGAGACTCGAAGTTTTGTCGCGGCCGGCCGCTTGCTGGGTGTCTCCGCTTCTGCGGTAGGCAAGAGCGTGGCGCGCTTCGAGGAAAAACTGGGCGTGCGCCTGTTTCATCGCAGCACCCGCAGCATCGCACCTACCGCCGAAGGCCTGCTGCTGCTGGAGCGCAGCAGGCGCATTCTTTCAGAGATCGAAGCGGCACAGGCAGAACTGTCTCAGGCCGCATCGGCTCCAAGAGGGCGCTTGCGTGTGAGTCTGCCGCTGGTGAGTACCCTTGTGCTGCCGGTGCTTGCCGATTTCATGCACGAGTATCCGGATATCCAGTTGGACCTTGATTTTTCAGATCGTCTGGTTGATGTGGTGGAAGAGGGCTTCGATGCCGTGGTCCGCACCGGAGAGCCTGCCGATTCCCGTTTGGTGGCGCGCAAGCTCGGTCATTTCAAGATGGTGCTGGTTGCGTCTCCCGAATACCTCGCTATCTATGGCAGTCCGAGCAAGGTGCAAGACCTTCAGTCCCACCTCTGCCTGCATTTCCGTTGGCCTCATAGCGGCAAGCTGGAGGCTTGGCCACTGCCTCCAGAAGCCGACGGCGAGCCCCCGAAACTACCGGTATCCATGGTCTGCAACAACATCGAGACGCGTGCATGTTTTGCCCTGCAAGGGCTCGGCATTGCCTGTCTGCCGGACTTTGCCATTCGGGAGGCGCTGGCCGACGGAAGGCTGGTGCGTGTAATGCCTGAGCAGGTGCAACGTGAGGGGGTCTTCCACATTTTGTGGCCGGCAGGCAGACATGTTTCGCCCAAAGTCAGAGCCTTGGTGGATTTCCTGTGCTCGCGGGTGTTTGCCTCCAACTGATGAGCAGGAGTGTCTCGGTCCAGGCAAAGATCTGGCCTGAGATTGCCCCACTGGACCGGGTTTTTTTCGGGCTCATTGCTATGAGGCCTTCTTTCACCAAGCTTGTCTAAAACTCCTGTCGGTTGTTTGACCACTCGCACAGCAGCTCTAGGCTGGTGCTTTATGTGAGATCTGCATTTCCGTACTTCAGCACTCGTTTACCGAATGAAAAGTCACCTGGTGAAGGAACTCACAGGCATTGGCAGGCGTGGCTCTTCCCATCGGTAGTTCTTGCTCAGGACATTGCGCTCAAGGGATTGGCTGCTCCAGCGTATATCTAGCAGATCCGCGATAGTCCATGCGGCCCAATCGGAGCGGAAGGGCCTCTGTGCAACGTCTTCAGGCAGGTTTGGCGAAGAGGGGGCGCGCCAGATAATCGCGGGAATACGGTAGCCGGCCTCGGTGCTCTTGCTGTGTCCCGCATGGTTGCGGACATGGCCCACTTCCTGTCCATGGTCGGATAGATACATCCACGCCACCTTGCCTTTTGCCAAGGCCGCCGATTGGGTGAGGCGCAGCGTCTCCGCCACCACATAATCGTGATACAGCAGCGCCGCATCATATTCCTGGCGTTGCCGGCGCACCCATAAGGAGGTGCCCTTGTTCTTCAGCGATGCATCAATCGCATCTGCTTCATCATCAAAGGGATTCTGGCCCTTGGGGTAGCGCAGGCTGTAGTGCGGGTGGGCGCCCAGCATGTGAACCACGATGAACTTGCGTTCGGAAGGCGCATCAAGAGCCGTCTTCAGCTCATCAACCATTTCCCCGTCCAAAGACACAGAGGAGCGCCCGGGAGTGCGATTCACCATCTGCACGATATCAGCCAGCCTGGCATGCTGCTGCTCGATTCCAACATCGTCGTGGTTGCTGATCCACCAGACCTTGTAGCCTGATGCCCGAGCAAGCGCGACCAGATGATGGGACTCAGTCGAGCCCGGGGCGCCGAAGCCAAACAAGTTGCGCACTGCGGGCAGAGTACTGGCATCCACAGACCATGCATTGCGCAGCACTGTCATCTGGGCCCCTGAAATCCTTTGATGCTCCTGGAGCTTGGGCGTTGTCTGCCTGTCATAGCCATAGAGCGACAGGTTGTCACGATTGATGCTTTCACTGAGCACCAGCACGACGGTGGATGGCCCGGCGTTTGCCAGCAAAGGCTTTGCTTGGATGGCGTGATTCAGAAGTCTTGCACGTTCCTCATGCTGGTTGGCGAGGCTGGCTTTCAGTTTTTGAGCGGAGTGAACCCATTGGGTCCAGAAAATCGCAGGATGCAGCCGGCGCCAAGGCTTGCTGGAATAGGCCAGCGCACACACAAGGGCCACGATCAAGGAAAGCACTGCCAGCCTTCTGTCTTTGCGCAAGGCAGCCAATACAGTTCGCCCTGTGAGATGCCACACCAGCAAAGCAAGCAGGGCAAGGCCGCAGCAGATCAGCGCGACACTGCGCCAGTGCATTGACAGATATTCGGAGCTTTCACGCCAGTTGGTATTGGCCATTGCGCCAATCACCATGGCGCCCTCTGGTGACGACTGGTACAGCTCCATCAGATAGGCACGCATGGTGCCGTCCAATGCAAAAAGCATTACCCAGACAAAAGAAAGCCAACGTCGCGCCTTGAGCCAGGCAGGGCTGCGCATCGGCCAGGTCAGACCGATGAGCACAGGCACCATGAGTATCAGCAACTGTGCAACACGTCGGCCGTCATGCCCAAGAACAATGAAGAACAGGGCAATGGCGGCTAGGCCGCTTAGCGCTGACCAGGAGACGCGCATGCCGTGAGACGCAGAGGAATCACCGGGGATGGATGTTTGGGACAAGACACTTAACTCATGAAGTTCCACTACCGCAGCAAAATGCTTTTCAAGCATTGGAGGGGTGATGGCTTCACTCCCCGAGGTTTCTTGCTGCATCGAACGCAATAGCTTTTCGACCTGCCTTGTGAATCAGGTGGGCGAATACTTCTGCGGAGTTATGTGTCTTTGGTGCTGAAGTCGGCGCTAGCGGCGCGATCCTAGCATTTTTTGTTTCATCGCAAAGCGGCGTTGGGCGAAGTTGGCGATGCCCGAAACGAATTGCCAATCAGGGGCGCTAGCGTAGCTCGGAATCTGCAAAAAGCGTCCATTCAGGCCGCTCTGTGCCAGGAGAGCGCGCTCCACGACAGCTCGCGCCTGAGGAGGATTGCCTCAGCTCGAATGCCTTGGAACGTCTCATTGACTAGGCATTCATGCAGAGGCCGGGAATTGATGGAGGCACTCGGCATGAAGCCGAGTTGAGCGTCGACCCGCTGGAATTGCGCTCCATGGCAGTTATTGCCAGCGGCTGGATCAAGCACGCGGGCCGATTTCGAAGGACGTTCTGGTTGATGCCGGTTGGCACTCCGAATTATTTGGAGAGCTTGGCGATGGCGATTTCGGCGGCCCTGTTGATGTGCTCCCTGGCGGCTTTCTCGGCTGCATCCGCATCTCGACGCAGCAGGGCCTCGACGAGTGCTTGCATCTCGCGGGCCGTGGCTTTTTTTCTCTCTGCCGAGCTAATGGTCATGGCACGCAGTCGATTGATTCGCGCGTTCAGGGATTGCACCATTTCCCAAGCCATTTCAAGGCCGCAGCCCAGAAACATCAGCTCATAGAAAGCGGTGGTTCTCTCCATGACCAGCACAAATTCACCGCGTTCAAAAGCGTCCTGAATGCTCTGGTTGCGCATCGACAGCTCTGCAAGCGTCTCTGGCGTGGCTTTTTCCGCGCAAATGCGTGCAGCCTGTCCCTCCAGAAGTGCGCGCAGATCATAGATCTGCCGAGCACGATTGGCATCAAGGGTTGCGACAACCGGCCCTTGATGCGAGATGGTTTCGACCAAGCCTTCAGACTCCAGCTGGCGCAAAACCTCTCGCACCACTGAACGGCTGACGTCCAGCAGGTCGCAGAGCTTTCTTTCCACCAGGCGCTCCCCGGGCGCGAAAAAGCCGCTGAAGATTGCTTCACGCATCTTCTCCAGCGTCAGCTCTCGCAGTGTTTTAGCCGACCTATCTACTTTGAGCGAAGGCGTGGGGGAGTCGAGCACAGGTGTTCCTAATTCAGATCGCCATGGCACAACGACTTGATGATCAGATAGTCGTCGATTCCGTAATGTGATCCTTCACGCCCGAATCCAGACTGCTTGATGCCTCCAAAAGGCATTACTTCGGATGAAATAAGCCCGGTGTTGATGCCAACCATGCCGCATTCTAGTGCCCGTGCGACGCGCCATGCTCGGGCATGGTTCGAAGAGTAGAAATAGCCTGCAAGGCCGAACTCTGTCGCATTGGCTTGCCGAATGACGTCTGCTTCGTCTTCGAATCTGACGACCGGTGCGACCGGACCAAAGGTCTCTTCCTGCGTTACCAGCATTTGCGCCGTCACATCTCTGATGACTGTTGGCTCAAAGAAGTTCTCTCCTAGCGAGTGAACACCGCCACCGACGAGTACCGTTGCGCCTTTGGCGACGGCATCGCGGACATGTGAAGCGGCTTTCGCTACGGCCCTGGAATCGATCAACGGTCCGATATCCACGTCTTCAGCGCCATTGCCCACGCGAAGCTTGCGAACCCTGTCAGTCAGTTTCTCGACGAATTGGTTGTAAACGCTGGCATGCACATACAGGCGATTGGCGCATACGCATGTCTGCCCGGCATTTCTGAACTTCGAGTTCATGGCCCCCGTGACGGCCAACTCCAGATCCGCGTCATCGAAGACGATGAATGGCGCATTGCCTCCTAGCTCCATGCTGAGGCGCTTGACAGTATCCGCAGACTGCCGGATGAGCAGCTTGCCGACATTGGTTGATCCTGTGAAAGTGATTTTCCGGACTAACGCGTTGCTGCATAGCTCGCGTCCGATCGCGACTGGGTCACCCGTGACGATGTTGATGACGCCTGCCGGCAGGCCTGCAATTTCCGCTAGCTTGGCCAAGGCCAGCGCTGAAAGCGGTGTCTGTTCAGCGGGCTTGGCGACTACGGTACAACCGGCAGCCAAGGCGGGCGCCAGCTTGCGAGCCAGCATTGCACTCGGAAAATTCCAGGGCGTTATCGCGGCGACAACGCCGACTGGCTGCTTCACGACCGTGAATATACGGCTGGCCTGTCCGTCAGGAATGAGGTCGCCATTGATGCGCTTTGCCTCTTCGGCAAACCACTCTACGTAGGCTGCTCCATAAGCGATCTCTGAGCGTGCCTCGGCAATGGGCTTGCCCATTTCTTCGGTAAGGAGCTGAGCAAGCTCCTCCGTATGCTCGATGATCAGATCAAACCAGCGGCGCAGAAGACCGGCTCGCTGCTTGGGTGAGGTGGCAGCCCATGCTTCGCCTGCGGCGTGTGCCGCTTCGATGGCCAGCCGGGTTTCCACTTCCTTCAATAGAGGAACGCTGGTGATCTGCTCGCCCGTGGCAGGGTTGTGGACAGGAATGGTTTGTTCGGCACCAGTCCATTGCCCATTGATATAACAGAGGTCTTGCTGTAGTTGTGCGCGGCTCAAATGCGTCATGATGGGTCTCAAAAAAATGGCCCGAATACGGGCCGAATATTGAAAGCACTAGGGCGTGCAAACTGCACTTGCCGGAGATTGGCTGGCCGGCCTATAGGCTGTATCGACAGTCTTATTGGCTCAGGCGGTCTGTGCGATGAAGCTCAGCAGGCGCTCATTGATCTGTTGCGCATCGGTCAAGTTCATCATGTGGCGAGCACCCGGAACGATCTGGGCCTGGGCCCTGGGAGTGATCGCCGCCATCGCCAGCGACATGGCGGGGCTTGAGTTGGGGTCGAATTCTCCTGTCATGAAAAGAGCCGGTAAGTTCAGACTTGGAAGCCTGCTCGAATGAACATCATCAGAGGTTGCAAACAGCTGATACGCCCGCGCATAACCAAGTGCATTGACATCGCTGAGAATGTCGCAGGAGAGCGCAGCAACATGCCTCAAATGCTCCGGCACTGGCTCTCCGAACCAACGTGCAAGCGTGGAGTCAACCGTTGCTCCCACTCCATGCCGCTTTAATGCCTGGGCACGCTCCAGCACTGCCGCACGTTGCTCTTGCGATCGCTGAAAAACAGCATTCAAAGCCAGCAGCCGATGAGTGCGCTCTGGATAGGTGAGGGCGAACTCGATGGCGACCAGGGCTCCCATGGAATGCCCAACGATATTGGCCCTTGGAATGCTCAGATGCTCAAGCAATTGCAGCAGCTGCTCTGCGAAGCTGGACAATGGCACGCTATCCGGCGGCAAGGCGCTTGCGCCGTGCCCCAGCATGTCATAGGTCACCACAAGGTGATTGCTGGCAAGAGCCTCTATCTGGGGCTGCCAGGAACGCTGATCCATTCCTACACCATGAATCAGCACGATAGGCTCGCCTTCGCCGTAGACCCGATAGGCGGTTCCGGCGAACTGACGGCTCTCTGATGAATTAGACGGTTTCATTAGAGCCCAGTGCTGCCAGGTCCTGGTATCGGTCACCAATCCGGTGGTGGGGGCGGCCACCGATCGAAGCACCCAGGGCGACGACGATTTCGTCAGGGCCCGGCGCGTCGTTGATAGCGAACTGCAAAGTGAGGTAGTGCGACCGCATGCCTTCGTCATCCTTGTGCATCATGGGAATCGCGACAGAGCAGTTGGGGCCGCCACGCACATTGGTAAAGCTCAGGTAGCTCTTGGCGCCGACGGCCTTGCGGTAGAAATTGCCGAAGTGCAAGGTATGAATGAGTGCGGATGCATGCTCCACCTCGCCGTTGACGCCAACGACGGCAGCCTTGCCGTAGGCTTCGATCAGACTCGCCGACCCTGCAAGTGCCACGATGCGATCGGTGAGCTCCTTGCCAAGAATGGGGGCAATTTCCAGGATTTCGGGCTTCAGGTTTTCTTCGAATCCGCGGCCGGCCCAAGGATTGCGCAAAACAGCTGCCACACCAAACATTTGCAGGGGAGTGGCGACATTTTTACCGCCTTCGATGAAGGTGTCTTCACGATACTCGACGATTTTCCGGACGCCAATGCTTTGCAGGTTCTTCATTTGTGATTCTCCAGGAATATTACTGAGGCTTGATATCTGCAGCCTTGATGACTGCACGGTATTTTTCAGACTCAATGGATAGGAAATTTTTCAAATCGGCGGCTGATTTCCCAGAGGCAATAACACCCTGGTCCGCCAATTTCTTGATGACCTCTGGATTCGCCAATACCTCTTTGGATGCGGATTCCAGTTTTTGGACGACAGCCTCATTGGTTTTTGCAGGCACGAACAAACCGAACCAGACGCCGAGGTCCACAGCTTCCAGGCCAGGGACTTGTCCGATCGCGGGAATATCTGGAGCCAGAGGGGACTTCTCACGGCTAGTGAGGCCGTAAGCCTTGATCTTTCCGGACTTGATGAATGTCTGGGCTGCGGTCAATGTCGCTACACCCAGCTCGATCTGGCCGCCCATGATGTCAACCAAGGCTGGCGATGCGCCTTTGTATGGCACGTGGGTGATTGAAGTCTTTGCCTTGATATTGAACAGTTCACCTGCAACCTGCATGGGGGTGCCATTGCCTGCCGAGGCGAAATTCAGATGATTCTTTTCATCCTTGGCATACGCAATAAGCTCTTTGATGTTGTTGGGTGGCAGAGATTTCTTGCCCACCAGAACCATAGGCCCTGTGCCAACAAAAACAACGGGCTTCAGATCGCGTTGACCGTCATATGGCAACGAAGGGTTGATCAGCTTGTTGATCAAGACCTCCGAGCCGGATCCAAGCAGGATGCTGTATCCGTCTGCGTTGGCCCGCACAGCTCTCTGCATGCCCAGCACGCCACCGGCACCGGCATAGTTTTCCACGATGATGGACTGGCCCAGCTTCGCGCTCAGGTCAGGAGCAATGGTTCTCGCAATGATGTCCGAACTGCCTCCTGGTGCGAATGGCACGATCAAGGTAATGGGCCTTTCCGGATAGGCTGCCAGCACGCTGGCGGCGGCGCCCGCGGCTGCTCCAGAAATAAGCAGTCGACGCATCGAGTGCAAAAGCCAGGCTCTGCGGCCTAAGGTTTGCGTTGTCATGTCATGTCTCCTTGGTCTGTTTATAAGATGGTATACCAACATACAAAAAATGAAAAGAGCAGAAGATCAGGGTTTTCTAGGGGATCTGGGGTGAGGTGGACTCAGTTGGGCAGCCTCACATACAGGAAAGTCATTCCAGGCAGGAGATTCCGTGCCGTCCTGCAATGTGTTTGGACGGCTCCTGCCGAGCCGTGAATGCCTTGCTGCTCTGGGGGAGATGCGTTTGAGCGTGATTGACACAACCCAGGGGCTGCTCAGATGTTCATTTCCTTGAACACTTCCGAGGCCACTCGGAACGAGTCGATGGCGGCCGGTACGCCGCAGTAGATTGCCGTCTGGAGGAAAACCTCCTTGATCTCTTCCTTGGTCAAGCCATTGTTGATGGCTCCGCGTACATGAAGCTTGAGCTCGTGCGGCCGGTTCAACGCAGTGATCATCGCCAGGTTCAGCAAAGAGCGTGTCTTTCGATCCAGACCAGGGCGATTCCACACATCACCCCAGCAGTACTGGGTTACCAGTTCCTGCATGTCGATGTTGAAGTCGGATGCGTTCTTGATAGAGGCATCCACGTATTCCGAGCCAAGCACCTCGCGGCGAGTGGACAGACCTTGGTCAAACAAGGCTTGGTTCTTGGGAGAGTATGGACGGGTCATTGAGTTTCCTTGATAAGTAGCGTGGACAACAGCCGGAAGAAGCTGAAGTGCTGCATTGTCTGATACTGCGAGGAAATGGTCGTACGCATGATGAGGCGTCTTCGGACACGGCTGTGTGCATGTGCCTGTGTTTTTGGGAGAGACACTGTCCGATGCATTTGCGCATGCAGGCGCTGCACTTCAGCCCAGCTCTGCGCCGCGCGTGTGGCATACAAAGAGAAGCTCGCATATGGGTCCCCGTCTCCTTTGCTGCGAGCCCGAGTCTGATTGCCGGCAGCGGAGGGAGTATGGGTTTGTTGCTCCTTGGACTCCTCGAGATGGCCCTGGCTCGTCACATCAAGCGTTCGAGGCGTCATCGATATAACGATGATCAGATGGCATCGTCAACTGGTGAACATGGCAGAGCCCTTGATTAGCCAATAGCTTGTCCGCCTGCGCCGTGGATGGGGTTCTGCAGTGGTGCTCAAGACCTACAAGCTGCCGAAGAACCTGTGCCAATTCGCACAAAGCAGGCGGATTTCACAGGATTTCGTTGTGCTATAATTTTCGAAGCACAACATCGTCACTTCCAGTAAAGGCAATGGTTTGCGGCAGATTTTGCAATGAAATCATGCGGTTAACGTTGTGCGGGCGTCGTTCAATGGTAGGACTCTTGCTTCCCAAGCAAATAACGTGGGTTCGATTCCCATCGCCCGCTCCAGCTTTGCCTTTTTAAAACAAAGACTTATAGCGATCTTTGTTTTTTCGGGGGAGTTCCTGGGGAGTTTTGTCCGATAAAGGACTCCAGCTTCGCCTGCTCGATATCCCCCTGACCGTCGTCCAGCCACTTGGAATAGACGTTCAAAAACATCTCCACCGAATGCCCCATCTGCTTGGCTGCATAGGCCGGCGTTGCACCTGCCATAAGCAGCATCGTCGCATAGGTGTGGCGCATATGGTTGGGCGGGCGGTAGCGAATGCCCAGCGCCTTAAGCATCGGCACCCAAAAAGGGTTGCGAAACCGCTTGTCATCTGCCCAGGGCTCGCCATGCGTCGGGTCGGCGAAGATCGTTTGTGAATCCTTGGGCGCGGCCTGGCTTATGACGTCGCTGGCCAGGCTGCCGAGTTGTGCCCTCGGGGTCTGCTCTTTTTGCCTTTCCAGCGCATCCAGGGCACGGCTGTTCAGGCTCACGAGGCGGGCCTTGTTGGTCTTGGTCTGCTTGCGCAGACCCTTGACGACCGCCTCATGGATCAGCACCTGCTTTTTGTTCCAGTCGATGCTGTGCCAGCGCAGGGCCACCATCTCGCTGGTGCGCAGACCTGAGAAGAATCGGAATGCAATCAGATTGGCGACCGTGGGCGCAAATTTGGCACGCGCGTAGTCGATGATCTGCTCCACTTCCTCACGGTCGAACGGGTCGGGCGGCTCCCGCTGCCACTTGGCGCTGGGGACCGCAGCGACCGGGTTCTCGCTCAGCAGTTTGTCGAGCACGGCCAGGTCCATCGCGGATCGGAGGGCCGACACATAGTTGTTGACGGTCTTGCCGCTCAGATCCGGTCGGGTCTTGATGGCGCGCAGAATGTCCGAATGCTTCAGGGCCGAGACCTGCTTTTCGCCAATGAAAGGCTTCCAGAACTTGACCGCGCTCAGGTAGCCCGCCAGCGTCGAATTCTCTGCCACCTTCACCGACAACCAATGATCCAGCTGGTGGGCCACGGTCGTGCCGGCGGCCACCGTGCCGCCTTCCGGAAAGTACTCGCGCATCACAAAGTTGCCCGCGCGGATCTTGAGCTTGATCTCGGCAAGCAGCCGGATGGCGTATTTGATATTGGCCGGCGTTGGCGCAATGGCTTTGCCCTCCACCAGGAGAGTGCGGCGAATGCGCTCTCCCCGGTAGGCGAACGAGAGCCGAATGCCGCTCTCACGGATCTCTACACCCCGCGCATTACCCATTTCTGGACTCCTTCACGGTCGATAAAAATGTGCGAGTCGGGCGACCTGAAGTACTCGCGCCGCTCGATCCAGACACCGCTCTCGATCTTTCGGCGTATGGCTTTCTCGGTGAAGCCTGAGATGGCCGCAAAAATCTTGATGGTGACAAAGCGATCCGGTGCCAGAAAGACCGGTGGCGGCTGGGTGGCGGTCAGAAAAGAGTCCATGTCATACCTCCTGAAAAAGAAGAACCCTGCTCAGTGGCAGGGCTCGGGGTTGCTTGATCGATTGCGTGGGTCACATTGCGTGCTGCGGGGGTGCATGCCGCGTTGAAGCGCTGGCAGGCTCCTGCCTGCGCGCCGGCACCAGCGCGCAGTGAATGACGCGTGCATGCACCTCGCTGCGCGGCGGGCGGCAGGCCAGCGTGTGGATGCGGGCACGCTCCAGCTCCACCACCAGGGCGGCGCCGGGCAGCAGCGCTGCATGGTGCTCTTGCCAAAAGCGCTGCGCCGCCACGCCCGTCCAGGTGGCACGCCATGGCTCGGTATGGTGCGGGCCCAGGCGGTCGAGCAGCAGCAACTGCAACTGAAAGGCCCCGCACAGCGCCGTGCTGGCCTGCGGCGGGGTGCGGCTGAGGAAAAGCGTTCCGGTATGGCGCATGCATGCCTCCTGTCTCGGCAATGAAAAAAGCCCGCGCGGCGTGGACCGGGCGGGCTGGGTTTTGAATGAAATCAGGCTCTAGCGTTGATGCATCAAGCGCTGGTAGCTATGAAATTGATAAGCCTACTGTAGCTGCAGGCGGCCTTGCCGGCCGGGTTGATCGGGCTTAGCGGTTTGGGTGGGCTGGGCCTGCTTTAGCGCCTGCAGCTCGGCACGCGTGGCCATGCGCTGGGTGCAGGCTGCTGCCAGTCGGGCCAGCGTGGTGTCGCTCACGATCAAGTCGGTGCGCACGGCCTGGGTCAGCTGGGCCAGCGTCATCACCATGGCACCGGCCTCGATGGGCTGCACATAGGGGTTCATTGCACCGCCCGCGCCGCGGGTAAAAGACAGCAGCATGCGCGTGGAGTGGGGCGGTTCGCCTTCCAGCATCACGGCATCAAATACGGCCTGATAGACCTGCAGCGTGGCTGCATGGGCCAGCTGGTGGGCATGCTCGACGAGGTGAACGTCGCGTTGAGGGGTGCCATAGCCGCCAGTCTGGCGAATGCTGGGCAGCACCTCGCTGGTCACCCACTTGGCAAACTTGCGCGCCTCGGGTTTGCGGCTGCGCAAGACAAGGGCGTAGAGGCCGGACTCGCTGATGATGGTCAGCTTGCCGCCGCCATTTCGACTCGCACTATTCGTTATGGTCGAGCGTTCATCATCGTCAAGATGATCTCCGATTGCTTTGCTTGCGTTGCTGTATCCGAGGGCTTCGCATATGTCGCTTGCGACGAACCAGGGCTGGTGGTCACGCGTGATGACGCGAACGGCATGTCTGCCGAAGTTGAAAGGAGTGATGTCAGCCATGACGGCCTCCGAAGGTTGTGTGCTTTGCTACAACCACCGCCGCTCGCTTCCCAACAAATGGCGGTGACTCGAAGGGGTAGGAAGACCGGACAACCCTGCGGCAAACCGGCGAGCCTCGCGGCTCCCCCTCCGAGCCACCATAAAACTGGGGCCACAGACGACAAAGCCGCACGACTGCGGTTCAGGTGCGGCTTTGTTGTCACCGCAAGATTGTTTCGGGCTTCCCAACCCGATCACGCTTTACTGGCGTGACGCTGTGGAGTGTAGCGGAAGCGATGCCTAGGCGCAAAAAAGCCCGCGTGTGCGGGCTTGTGTGATTGAGGTGTTTAAGTTGGCTCTGCTTCTGGCTCGTTATCGCCTCGAAGCTCATTGAGCAGTTGTCGGGTATTGGCTACAACCCTTTGTATAGCTGGCTCGGGGTCATCCGCGTATCGTTTCACAATTTCCTCAAAGGTCTGGATTGCTTCTTGTTCTTTACCCAGCTCGGCGAGCGTAAACCCCTTATTACCTATCGCTCTGGCGGTCTGTTCGCGCAGGTTGGGGTCGTCGTCGTTGCCATAGATTCGTGCAATATATTCGGATAGTTCAATTGCTTCTTGTTTTTTACCCAGCTTACCTAAAGCAACACTCTTGTTTACCAATGCTCTGGCGACCGAATCGCGTAGGTCTGGGCTGGTTTCCTTGTCATAGCGCTGCTGAATCTGGTTATACAACTTGACCGCTTCTTCAGTGCGGTTCATCATATCTAAAGTAATGGCACGTGCAAAAATAAATTCTGCATTTCTTACTGCGCTAACAGGGACAGTGTCAGCTATATCGATAGCTTTTTCGAAACTGATCAATGCTGAATCAAAACGTTTTGCATTGAATTCATTGAGGCCGCGAACGAAGTGATCCTCAGCTGTGAAATCGTTTTCTGGTTTTGATTTTAGGGCTTGATTGGCATCATTGACTGTTTGCAGGTCTTCATCCGATGGCTTCGATGGTAAAGAAGGGTCTGAGGGAATAATTTTTAATTGGGCTGCGATGGCGATTTTCTGTCCGTCCTCATCCATCTTCTTCTTTGTTTTATTTGCGTGCTCCTCCACCTCATTTTGGATGGCGCTCACCCTATTTCGAAGCTTATCGATTTCATCAGTGAATTCAGAGCCGTTATCTGCAAACCATTTTTTGGATATCTCTTCGGCCTCTTGTTTGGCGCGTCCTTTCGCTGTGAAGTAAGTGCCTAAGTTGATCACGAAAGTAACCAATGTGATCAAAATACCGAAAAAAGCTATATAGATACTTAAGTCACTGATTCTCTTGTCTTGCATGTCAAGCTGTTTACTGCTGACTTGCGTAAAAACAGCAAAGTCATTTGTCAGCTTCTGGGTCTGCTGTTGCAGCTGCTTGATATCTTCTTGCTGCTGCGGAGCCGTCGCCTGGAGTGTTTGAACTTGCAGTTTCAGCTGCTGAATCTCAGTCGGCTGTTCGGAGGGCTGTGCCGCAGTGGCTGTAAAAGTCAAACATAAGCTGAGGCTCAGCAGAAATTGAAGCATGTCTATGTGGTTGGTTGTCTCTCTTACCGCAATTGTAACGAGGTAGTGTTTGTGCCTTAGCCTGACCGGTTTGCAGCGCTCTCTACAGCCTTGCTGCTAGGTCGTTTGCTCTCTAGTGAGGTCGTGCACAAAGCGTGCAGACAAAAGCATCGCTGTCGGTTGCTGTGCAGTACAAGTCCACCAACTGCCGCAACTTGAATCCGCCATCAGAATTCAGTACATCCGAAATGGCGTTGTCGTCAGTCACGATTGCAGAGAGGGAGTCCATGGCAGTCTTTGTGATGCAGCGCGGCTTAAATAGTGAATGGATAGTGGGTCCTACTAGGACTTCACTTCAATTCGCATGATTTCAAGTGCGAAGACTTGACCAAGCCGTATTCCGAAAGTCCAGAGCCAGCCAACCCAGCCAAAGACAGCGAGGCTGATGAGCATGCTTGACCAACTGTGAACTAGCTCCCATTGAGTGCGTTGCTGTTGTCTGGCCCGCCAGTGATCTCGCTCCTTCCGCGAGATAAGCAGGCCTAGCATCTGTATGAGGATGAGCAGGTTGACCAGCCATACCCAGATATGAGCGGTTTCGAGCAGGCGCTGGGCTGTTGATGCTTGCCATTGGTTGGCCCATACGATGGTTGCAAGCACGCACCAGTCGACGAGGTTCCAGATGATGGGCTTCATGAGATTCTTTCCTTGCTGCAAATGAAAAAAGCCCACGTGACATGTGCTGGTGGGCTGAGCTGCTGACTGATGCCACAATGCAGCGTGTAAGCAGATGTGGATCGACAGATCTTGAGAACTATTTAAACGATTTAAAAATTCATGAACGTCTTGAACCTGCGGCAATCGATTGATAGATTTTTTGAACAGCTTTCTTTTGCTGGCTCATTTATAAATGGTCTAAAAGATCTATCAGTATATTTGGAGAATTCATCGGGTTATTTTGATGAGATTTCTGCACCTGATACAAATAGAATTAATAAAGCGGGGGAGAAACTATATCAACACTTTAAGAATCTTCCTCAGCTCACTGTAGGGATTAGT
The DNA here is from genome assembly GCF_011752915.1 of Comamonas sp. Tr-654. NCBI lineage: Bacteria > Pseudomonadati > Pseudomonadota > Betaproteobacteria > Burkholderiales > Comamonadaceae > Comamonas > Comamonas sp. Tr-654. Next base: position 494,862 of record NZ_VWWQ01000001.1, on the reverse strand, counting down.
AATAGGCAATTCTTCAAAGGGCTTGAGCACTTTCAGATCGCTCTGAAAACATTGAAAGAAGATTGGTCAGCAGATGAGCAGCCATTTGATGGTTTGCAGCGGCATATCGAAAATTTTGCTGAATTATATGATATTTATCTTGGCCAGCAGATACCATTGAACGCTCGGCGATTGCTGGATTCTGCTCAGCGTCTAAGAATAAAAATTTCTATTTTTATCGAATTTTTATCATCAGTTCGTGAAGCGGTTGGCCCGCAAGAGGTTCCAAGTAGTCAAGATTCTAAAATCTCTGTTATTCTCCCAGAGCATTTCAGCCTCAAGGATTTTGCAGAGCGCTTGCTTGCGCTTCAATCCATTTATTCAGAGCTTTGTGCGTTGTTTCAAGTGTCGGAAGTTGACCATCCACTGCGCATTGGAAAGGTGGAATCAGGAAGCCTCTGGGCACTGCTTTTTGGAAACACCAGAATTGTTGAGATGATGGCGTCGTTTATTGAGCGAAGCGCTTCTTGGGTTTACCGCAACTACACGACTGAAGGAAAGCTGAACGGACTGCCGAGGAAGGTTGAAGCGATCGATGCATTGCTTGAGCTAACCAAGCGGATGGAAGAGTCCAATATCGATGTTTCGGGGATGAAGCCCAATATAGAAAAGGCAGCGTTGACGCTTTCAAAGGATTTGACGACCTTGATTGACGGGCAGCCGAATATCACAGTAAACGATGAAAAGTTGTCTCTTCATGACGCAGTGAATCAAGCACTTTTGGAGGGACGCGCAGTACGTTTATTGGGGTCTAAGGCCTCGGGCACTGCTGCCGAAGAGTCTCCATAAGAAACTGGGCCTGCTCACCCGCCAGTCGCACCAGCTCGTCGCGGTCTGAGGTGTCGGTCGTCAAGGCTCGTTAGTGATCAAAAAAAGCCCGCCAGGTCTTGAACCTTGCGGGCTTCTGTTTGAGTAGTGCCTTCTGAATTTGTGAGCACGTTGCGCTTGCTCTAGCTGCATTTGAAAGTAGTTTGCTACCGATAGCTTTGCTGGGGTGGCGGTAGCTGCTTTGCTTTCCATAGCGCGAAGCAGGCGACTGCGCTGGCGGTCGCGGTGCTGCAGCTCGTGCAGCACGGTGTCGATAGGGCGCCGGCTCTCAAGCCCTGGACTGCAGTCATACCGGCCCCATAATGCGCCACCCATTGCTATCAAGAATTTGGCTTCTATGTCTTCCAACGGCTTTCACGTCCACGGCCCGCACGATCACGAACTCGAACATGCCGCGCAGGGCGAACATGGCGCAACCGCCCACCACGGTATCGGCGGCGGCAGCCTGACCAACCAGATCGCCATGTGCACCGCCGTCATCGCCACGGTGGGCGCCATCTTCTCGTACATGGGTGGCGCGACCCAGGCCAATGCCGGGCTGTACAAGAACGACGCAGCCATCAAGAAGACCGAGGCGGCCAACCAGTGGGCCTTCTACCAGGCCAAGAGCACCAAGCAGTCGATGGCCGAGTTCGCGCGCGATCTGGTGGCCACCGAGGACAAGCGGGCAGCCTACCAGGCGAAGGTGGAGCGCTACGAGAAGGAAAAGGACGACATCAAGCGCGATGCTGAGCGTCTGGAAGCGGAGGCCCGGCAGTGGGACGAGCAGTCCGAGATGCAGATGCACCTGCATCACCGCTGGGCCCAGGCCACCACGGCACTGCAGGTCTCCATTGCTCTTGCCGCCATTGCACTGCTGACCAAGAAGAAGTGGCTCGAATACGGAATGCTTGGCGTGGCCGCGCTCGGCCTGGCCGTGGGCGGACTGGCGATGCTGCATATCTAAAGCGTTTTTCACGATCTGCTGAGCAGTAGCGCCAGGAACGCGACTCCTTGGTGATCAACAAAGCCCACCGGGTCTTGAACCTTGCGGGCTTTTGTTTGGGTAGTGACTTCTCAATTTGTGAGCATGTTGCGCTTGCTCTATCTGGATTTGAAAGTAGTTTGCTACTGATAGCCTTGCTGGACTGGCGGTAGCCGCTTTGCTTTCCATAGCGCGTAGCAGGCGGCTGCGCTGGCGGTCGCGGTGCTGCAGCTCGTGCAGCACGGTGTCTATCGGATGCATCGGCAGGAGATCCCCAAGCCCAGGTGGCCCAGCTCGGCAAAGCCATGGTCAAACGCTTCGGCGGCGCTGCGGGCAATGTGATGGATGGAGACGCAGCCGCATTTCAGAACAAAGATGCGCATGGCGACTGCTCCTCGAAAAGCGGTAGGTTCAGGTGGTTGGTTGTGCCGGCGCGCACGCGGCTGATGGTCATCAGAGCCGGGCCATGCTGGCTGCGGCGCCGCGGCTTGCTGGCCGCAGCTGCCTGCTCGGCCGCAGCTGCCTGCTCGGCCGCGATGCGTGCGCGGGCCCTGGCGAAGGTGTCGGCAATGTTGGTACTGGCCGAATTGCTGTACTGAAATGCCGCGCTGGTGATCGGCACGCTGGGCAAGGTGGGGCGAGCTGCTTGCATGGGTTCTCCGGTTGAGGGCAAAAGAAAAGCCCGCTCAGCGGTTGCTGGCGGGCTTGGGGGTGGAAAGTGCCGGTGCCCTGGTGGGCATGTCTAGGGAAGTGATACAGAGGGAGGGAGGAGGTTTTCCTGGCCCGGAGAAAGGGAGAGTGCTAGATGCTGTCGCGTGCAACTACTCAAACTGATGTGGAGTGCTGCTACAGTCGCCTTGCTGGCGATATCAGATGCATGTGGTCGTTGTGGCTTTCGTCCTTGATGAAGCCGTCTAAAAATACAAAAGATGAAATCAGAGATTTTCACCCTAACCGGGGTAAGGTTCTTGGCTGCGTTCTCAATATTGGTCTTCCATATTGATATGAGATGGCCGCTTTCGAGTAATGTTTATCTGAAGAATATAATAAGCCAAGGAGCAGTCGGAATGACTTTGTTCTTTATGCTATCCGGCTTTATATTGGCTTATAACTACGCAGATAATTCCATAAATTTTAAGAAATACATAGTTAACAGATTCTCGAGGATTTATCCTGTGTATATTCTGCTTAGCATCATTTCCATACCATGGATAGGCATAAATTTCACTGATGCTTCATTTAAAAATTTATTTCAAATAATTACTTTAAATTTTATAAATTTATTTGCGCTTCAAGCTTGGTTTCCAAATTTATTTAATTATTGGACTTTTGGTGGGACTTGGTCGATCTCTGTGGAGATTTTCTTGTATGTGATGTTTCCACTTTTGGTTAATCTAGCAAAAAACTTCACAAAAAAACATATCGCCCTGGGTGTTGTTCTGCTTTGCATAATTTCTGCTTTACCTGGGCTGACTACTTACTTATTTAGTCCGCCGCAGTTTGGGGTTTTTTATGCGATGCCTATCTTTAGATTATCGGAGTTTATTATTGGAATTTTTCTATATAAGCTATACATACTGAAGATCCGTGTTCCCTACCCGAATATTTTTTTGTTTGTTTCGACATTGACTTTCTTCACTTACTTGGCGCTTTTTGGAAGTGAGCTGCCTCAGTACATTGGACATAATTTTATTGTTATTCCATACATAGCTCTGATTCTGTACCTGGTTGCAGCGGAGAAGACATTTATTTCAAGTATTCTTTCTAGTAGAGCCTTTAATTTTTTAGGAAGAATTAGTTACTCCTTCTACTTGCTTCAAATATTTGTTCTGTTGTATTTAATTGATAACAGAGATTTTATTGTGGAAATGATTCCGCTGCTTTCAAATAATATCTTGCTACTGATTTGTGTTACGATAATTTTGATTATATCTTCGACGGTTTGTTATTATTATGTTGAAGAGAGATATAGGGTAATTATTAAGAAAATTGCAGATTCACCTCAAATTAACAAGAATAATGTCAAACGCTTCTTTCAAGGTTCTTGACAAGTAGCTCATTGGAGTAGAGGAATGCCGCGCTGGTGATCGGCATGCTGGGCAAGGTGGGGCGGGCTGCTTGCATGGGTTCTCCGGTTGAGGGCAAAAGAAAATCCCGCTCAGCGAATGCTGGCGGGCTTGGGAGATTGGCGGTGGCAGCCATCGACTGGCGCAGACCGTGAAGAAAGAGCCGATGCCCTTGCAGGCGTGCCAGAGGAAGTGAAGTGGAGGGAGGAGATGCCTCTGGCTCGGCGAAAACCGTTCAAACCGCAGCGCCCTGGTGCAAGGCGCTCTGGTTTGGCCCCGATGCGCTCGGGGAGGGCGGTGCCGGGATTCCAACCGGCGTTGCCGTTCTTGCTTTTGGCCGCATTCGCCTCACCCTTTTGACCGTGTACGCCCTTTGGCGGCTGGATACGGCAGGGATGCCGCGCAGTGCAGCGACCGTGCCCGCTGATGCGATGAAGCCCGGGGACGCTCCGCGTGGGTGGAGCGAACGACATGGGCATACGACTTTTGAAAGACCGGGCCTGACCCGGCCGATGCCGTGGCGCCCATCGCGTCTGCAATCTGCTGTACCCCTGAAGCCAGTTCGCCTTGGCGTTGGTGGCTTTGGCATTGGGTTGTGCCCCTTGGTGCTGTCCAGTGACTGCTGCGACGATTGAATTTAACCATGGTTAAATTACTCATGTCAACCATGGTTAAGTTTTATTGTGAAGTTGTCTTCAATCCGAAGGCGGAAATGAAAAAGCCCGCTGTTGCGGGCTTGTGCGAGATAGCGGGGCGGCTATGCCTGTTTGCGTACCATCACATGCGTGGCGCGTTCGCCCTGAATCACTTCAGCGACCTCATAGCCCAGGGCGCACATATCCAGGCCTTGCCAGAGGTTCTCGCCACTGCCCAGCAGAATGGGGCGGACTGCAAGGTGGATCTCGTCAATCAGCTTGGCTTGCAGGAACTGGCGTACGGTAGCCACGCCTCCGCCAATACGGATATCGCGTCCGGCCGCAGCTGCTTTCGCTTGCTCCAGTGCGGATGCCATTCCGTCCGTGACGAAGTGAAAATCAGTGCCGCCCTGCATGTGAAGGCTGGGGCGAGCATGGTGGGTCAGGACAAATGCGGGCACGTGGTAGGGTGGCTCGTCACCCCACCAGCCTTGCCAGCTCTCGTCGGGCCAGGGGCCGCGTACAGGGCCAAACATGTTGCGACCGAGAATCCAGGCGCCAATGTTCTCGAAGGAGCGCTGGGCCATGTCGTTGTCGATGCCTGTTTCACCAGTTGGCGAGCCGCCGTGTATCTTCTGGAAGACTTCGGTGGGGAAGAACCAATCCATGAGCTCCGTCCCTCCCACGCCTAGCGGATTGCTCAGGCTCTGGTCAGGCCCGGCAGAGTAGCCGTCAAGTGAGATACCGAAGCACGAGACTTTGATTTTCATTGCGGTACGCCTTTCTGAGCAGAGCAGGAGGAATGTGATCAGGCGGTGCGGCGATGGCCTGGATTAGAGCTTCTGGCCGTTCCAGGCCCACACAACGCGGCCCAGCACGCGTACCTGGTGATCCCCATTCAGTTCATCCACGGTCTTGATGTTGGGGTTGTCCGAGCTGACTTCCAGGGTGCCGCTCATACGCATGCGAACGCGCTTGATATAGGTCTGGCCATGCACGTCCAGGACGTAGACGCCTTCATGGCTGGCGGGGTCGCGTGAACCCACATCGACCAGTAGCACATCGCCATCGCTGAAGGTGGGCGACATGCTTTCGCCTTGGGCGTGAATGAATTTCAGCTCCCGGATATTGCCGGGCTTGATATGCTGGTTGATCCAGTGCGCGGATAGCGCCAGGTCGCCCACCACATAGTCCGCGTCGAGCGTGTCATTGCCTTTGCCCATGCTGCCGCTGTTGGCCAGTATGGGGATGCGAACCAGATCTTCGTTGTCTTCTGAAAAAACAATGCTGTTGGCGTTGCGGGCCATGTCGCCCATGCCAGTGGCAAGCCAGTCCGACGACACATTCAGGCGTGCGGCGGCCTTGGCGTTGTTTTCGGCAGTGAAAGCCTTGCTCTCCCCCTCAAGGACTTTGCGCGCAGCCTGATAGGAGACGCCAACAGACCTCGCGAGCTCTGTGATGTCTACACCGGCAGCTTTCATTGCCTTCTCTAGGCGTTCTTTGTAATCAACCATGGTTGAAATCATGGCGGAATCAATACTAACTATGGTTGCTTTCATGTTTTAACTAAGGTTAAACTTGAGGCATGACGATCCGAAAATCAGAGGCCATAGAAATGCTGGGTGGCTCCACGAGAGAAGTGGCGGCCGCTTTGGGTGTGTCTTACCAGGCCGTCGACAAGTGGCCTGACGTTCTCAGTGACAAGGTTGCAGACCGCGTACTTGCAGCCTGGACTCGTCGAAATGTCGAGGGTTTACCGCCGCCGTTTGCGAAGTCAGTCGCTCTACCGCAAGCCGGTCAGGAGGCTGCTCATGGCTAAGCGCATCTCCCGTCGCCGCCGCAAGCTGCCCAGGATGCCCCTTTCCTTGCCTGAGATGCGCTGGAGCCAGGAGTCATTGGTCCGTCGATGGCGGGCGCAGAGACAACAGGAAGGCGTACTGGTCGAAAACTGGCTTGTAGATTGCATTCTTGGCGGCTATCTGCAGCTGACCTTGCGCTCTGGAAGGCGAACGATGCGACGCATGTTGACCCGGGCGGAGACAGATGCATTGATCGTCCAGTTGGCCATCCGCGTGACTGATATCGATAGCGGGCAGTCGTGGGAGGAGGGGCTTGCAGCAGCCATTTGTCGGCATAGAGATGCCTGCATCGAGGAGGCGCTCCTGAGTCACGCATGCAAAGGCGGCGAATGATGGCGGTGCTATTTCAGTTCTCCTTCTGCGAGCAGCCAGTCAGCATGCTCGCGTATGCGCTGGGGCAGCGAGTAAGCCGCTTTGTGCCGGTCTTGGGCATTGATGCTTTTCAGCGGGCTGCCGCTGAAGTATCGACTAGCAGCACTTTCCAGGTCGCGCGTGTATTGGGCGATCTGCGGGGCGGTAGTGAAGCTGCGGATCTCGAAGCACAACCTCTTCGTTTCATGAAGCGCCTGGTCGTTCTGGCCTGCATGGCTGTTGCTGATGTGCTGTGTGAGGCGGTCGCACAGCTGATGGATGCGCTGATGTGGAGTGTGGTCCGTCACTCTGTTCTCCCTCGGGCTTTGGATTGTGCTTCCCATACTAGCGCTCACGTCAGCACCCGCACCGCCATGCGCTGCAGCTCTTCGATGACGGGCAGGGGCACGCTGCCGGTGCGCAGCATTTCGTGGATGCATTGGTTGTTCCAGCGGGCGACTTTACGGGTGGTGAAGCTGTCGCGGCCTTCGACGTCCAGGACGAAGACGATTTGCTGCAGCAGCAGCTCCATGGCGTGGGCCCACTCGGGTGTGGCGGCGACGGGGGTTTGCTTGGCTGTCTGCGCGGCGGCCGTCAGCGACGCGCCTGAGAAGTGAGGTGTGGTCATGAGAAGCAGTGTCTCTTTCCCTCCCCACGCAAACAATGGCGAAGCAGGCCGCCCAAACGACATGCGGATGCCTGCCGATGTGACGGATGCGGCATATCTGATCGCCCACAACCACCCGGGCGGAGTGCGGGTGCTGGCCGAGCGCATGGGCGTGAGCGCCAATACGCTGCAGAACAAGCTGAACCCGAACAACACAACGCACCACCTGACGCTGCGCGAGTCTGTGGCGCTGCAGGTGATGTCGAGCAACCCGGCAATTCTGCATGCCATGGCGGCGGCCCTGGGCTACACCTGCGTGCCCGCGCTGCCGGACCAGGCCGCGGGCGACCCGGTGGAGGCGTTTGTGGCCTTGCAGCAGGAGGTGGGCGAGTTCACATCCGCAGCGGCAGACGCCTTTCGGGGCGGCAAGGCCATGGTGAGTCGCAACGAGATCAAGCGGCTGCAGTACCGCTACAACGAGCTGATATCTGCCTTGAACCAGCTGCTGGCCACGGCGGCAGCGCGCGTGCCGGCGCCGGTGGAGGAGGGCTGATATGCATATCCAGCTGAGCGCGCGGGTGCTGAACCAGGCGGAGCTGCTGCGGCAGATCCACGGGCTGACGGGCGCACAGGCCGCCAAGGCCTATGCCAAGGCGCTGAACGATACGGGCTTCGAGATCCGCCGTGCGATGCAGGACGAGATGCGCGCCGTGTTCGACCGGCCTACGGATTACATCCTGCGTAGCCCGTTTGTGCACATGGCCACGGCCGCCAGGCTGAGCGTGACGATCGAGCCGACCTATATGGGCGGCAAGGGGATCGATCCGCAAAAGATTCTGGATGCCCAGACCTGGGGCGGCCGCCGGCGTGACAAGCGCAGCGAGGTGGCACTGAAGCGTGCGGGCATCCTGCCTGCCGGATACCAGACGGCGATACCCGATGAGGCCAGAGGTGGCCCATACCCCGGCAGCGATGACGGCAAGGGCAACCTGCGCGGGCCGTTTCTGGTGCAGCTGATCAGCTACTTCCAGGCGTTTGGCGAGCAGGGCTACAAGGCCAACATGAGCGACCAGGGCTATCTGCGCGTGCACCGCGGCACCAAGAAGCAGGCGGGCCGCCGCTATTTCGTGGCCTACGGCAAGACGCGTGGCGGCCCTCGCATCACCCAGAAGGGTGAGCAGGACGAGCGCACGGCGCACCTGGCCCCTGGCATCTGGGCGGCCAGCGGCACAGGCGGTGCCGATGTGCGCCCGGTGCTGATGTTTGTGCGGCCGGGCCGCGGCTACCTGCCGCGCTTTGACATGGACAAGGTGGCCAAGCGTGCCGACGCCACGGCCTATCTGGAGCGCCGTATCCGCTACCGCTTGCGCGAGGCCGCAGGCGTATGACTTCCATGAACCCAGCAACGAATTTGAGCGCAGGCGCGCAGCCGCCTGTGCAGATATCAGGAGGTTTGACCATGCAGCAACCCCAATCCGTAGTGACCGGGCGCGACACCAGCGCCGAGGCGTTTGCCGCTCTGGGCAATGAAACGCGCCGCCGTTTGCACGAGCGCCTGTACGAGTCGCTGCGCCATGCCCACCAGCAAGGCGTGCGCGACATGAGCCGGCGCGAGCTGCGTGACTACCACAACGCCCAGACGGGCGAATGGCTGGAGCTGTGCAGCGTGGCCAGCACCGTCAATGCCTTGCTGGCTGCCGGACGGCTGGAGGAGGGCACCGCACGCCGCTGCAGCCTGTCGCCGCGCCAGCGTGACGTGATGCCTGTGCGCTGCAAGGCGCGACAAACGGCCTTGGCCTGATCGGGAGAGAAGTATGAGCACCATCATCATGTCGGCCTGCTGGCCGCTGCAGGGCATGTCTGCTGCGCAAAAGGCAGTTCTGATATCGCTGGCAGACCAGTCGAATGACGACGGCGTGTGCTGGCCCGGTGTCGGCACCATTGCCAGGCGCACCTGCCTGTCGGAACGGGCCGTGCAAGAGGCGTTGTCGTGGCTGCAGAAGGTCGGTCTGGTCTTTCGGGAATATCGCCTGAATGCCAGCACCAGCTACACCATCACGCCGGGCAGTTTCGACCCGACCAAGGCGCCTGTCGGTCGCCGTCGCAGCAAGGCAGGTGGTGCAGATGGCGCACCCCCCGCAGATAGCGCACCCCCCGCACCAGGCGCACCAGGTGGTGAACCAGGCGCACCTGTACCCCCGCACCAGGCGCACCCCAGGGGTGAACCAGGCGCACCCAAATCATCATTGAACCGTCATAGGAACCATCAAAGAACCAGCACACCTGCGCTTGAGCGCGCAGGACCTGTTGCTCAACCGGAGGACGTGACAGACCAGACCTGGGCCGACTGGCTGCAGCTGCGCAAGGTCAAACGGGCACCGGTGACGGAGACCGTGCTGAAGGGCGCCAAGGCCGAGGCGGCGAAGGCCGGCATGACGCTGGAGGCCTTTCTGCAGCTGTGGTGCATACGCGGCTCGCAAGGGCTGCAGGCCGCATGGCTCAGGCCTGCGGCGGCACCGGTGGGTGGTCGTGCGCCGGCGTTCAATGCGAACAAGCACGCTGCGGCGGCAGCAACCATCTTCGACGGGGTGTGGGATGCATGACGTGGCGGCGTTGACGGCTGAGGCGATCCAGCAAGCGCAGGCACGCGCTGCGGAGCCGGCAGACGGATTGCGGGCTGGCCCGGCGGTGCGCAAGCTGTTCGTGCTGCTGCAGGGCAGCTACGGCAGCCTGTTCCTCAGCAAGTTCGCCACCGGGCTGAAGGACGGCCAGGGCCACGACAAGGGCATCCGTGCGGCCATGAACGTCTGGCAGGCGCGCCTGGGTCGCTTTCCTGCCGATGTGCTGGAGGCCGCGGCCGCCCGCCTGGCTGCAGAGCACCCCGACTTCCCGCCCAACCTGCCGCAGTTCGAGCTGATGTGCGATGCAGTCATGCCGCGCCAGACCTATGCCCAGCAGCAGGGCCTGCCTGCCTTGCCCGCGCCCGTGGCCGCGCCACCTGTGAAGGTCAGCCTGCAGGAGCGCAACGACGGCAAGGATTGGGCACGCCGCATCGTGGCCCGCATGGAGAGTGGCGACACCAGCATCTCGTACTACGCCGGCAAGTCCGCACGCATGGCCCTGGGCCTGGAGGTGAAGGTTTGATGCACTGCACAAAAAATAGGCAGGACGAGGGGCGCGGGTCCTTCCGCCGAGCCTCTGAAGCGGGTAATTCGAGCCGCGTTGTCGGACTGTTTCGTGAGTTTCCTAAGGGGGTTAAGTGAAGGTTCTGCCTTATTTGGATGCTATCGTTTCGCAAGCAGAGTTTGCGCAGATGGTCGGTGTCAGCGAAGCCAGCATCAGCAAGCGCGTGAGCGAGGGCGTGCTGACCCGTGGTGAAAACGTCCACGCCTGGCTGGTGGGCTACTGCGAGCACCTGCGCGACCAGGCCGCGGGCCGGATCGGCGAGACCCTGGGCCTCGACCTGGTGCAAGAACGCGCCGGCCTGGCCAGGGCCCAGCGTGAGGCGCAGGAGCTGAAGAACCAAGTGGCCCGTGGCGAGTTCGCGCCCATCGGCATCCTGGCTGACGTGCTCGGCCTGGCCAGCTCCGCCATTGTCGATCGCATGGACCAGTTCGAAGGCCAGGTGCGCAAGGCCTGCCCGGACCTGCCGCAAGAGGTGCTGCTCATCGTGCTGCGCATCATGGCCGACGCGCGCAACGAATGGATCCGCTCCACCTCCCAGCTGGTCAACAAGGAGGTCGAAGCCATGGCGCAGCTCGATGCAGACGAGACCGCAGCATTTGATATCAGAGCAGGCAGCGTTGAGGAGGGCGACGCCGCATGAGCGCACCCCTCAGCCCCGAAGCCATGGCAGCCATCCAGGCCGCAGCCGCGCTGGGCCTGTCCAGCCTGCGGGCCGATGTGCCGCAAACCCTCAGCGAATGGGCGGCAGAGCACTTCCTGCTGGCGGGCGAATCCAGCCACCAGAAGGGCGGCTGGGTCGGCTGGCCCTTCCAGCTCGGCATTCTCGACTTCATGAGCGACGACCGCATCGAGGAGCTGGCCGTCAAAAAAAGCAAGCGCGTGGGCTATACCAAGATGATCACCGCCTTCGTCGCCTACAACATCGCCCACCGCCGCCGCAAACAGGCGCTGTGGCAGCCCACCGACGATGACCGCGACAGCTACGTCAAGAGCGAGATCGAGCCCGTGCTCGACGGCGTGGCCGCCGTACAGGCCGCGCGCCGCCAGGGCAAGGGGGTGGAGGACACCATCAAATACAAGCCCTTCCGCGACAGCGTGCTGCACCTGCTGGGCGGCAAGGCCGCGCGGGCTTACCGCCGCATTACCGTGGCTGTCTCCATCCTCGACGAATGGAGCGCCTTTGACCAGAGCATCGAGAAATCCGGCGACCCCGGCAGCCTGGCCAAAGGCCGGCTGGAAGGCGCGCCATACCCCAAGTTTGTCGGCGGCAGCACGCCCCGCGTCAAAGGCATGTGCCATGTGGAGCGCGCCTGCGAAGAATCCGACGCCTACGTCCAGTACCACATCGAATGCCCGCGCTGCAGCGCGGAGCACCCGCTCGTCTGGGGCAGTAAAGAGCTGCCCTACGGCTTCAAATGGATCAAAGGCCAGCCCGCCAGCGTGCACCATGTCTGCCCGCATTGCCTGGAGAGCATCACCCAGGCCGACTACCTTCCCGGCGGCTGGCCGCTCACCGGCACATGGGTCTGCAAAAAGACCGGCCGCCGCTACGGCGCAGACCGCATTTGGCGCGACGCTGCAGGCCAGCCCTGCCGCCCGCCGCGCACCCTGGGCGTGCACGTCTGGGCCGCCTACAGCCCCCAGCGCACCTGGGTCAGCATCGTCGATGAATTCGAGAAGGCACACCGCGCCCTGCAGGCCGGCGACGTGGGGCCCATGACCGGCTTCACCAACGAAACCCTGGGCGAGACCTGGGAGCTCAAGGGCGACAGCAGCGACGAACACGCCCTGCAGGCCCGGGCCGAAGACTACCCCCTGGGCCGCGTGCCCGCCGGCGCGCTGCTGCTTACCGCCGGGGTCGACGTGCAGCGCGACCGGTGGGAGATCGCCATCTGGGCCTGGGGCCGCGGGCTGGAAAGCTGGGCCATTGCCCACCAGGTCATCCAGGGCAACCCTGCCAGCGAGGCCGACTGGGAGCCCGTCACCCAATACCTGCAGCAGCGCTACGTGCAGGCCTGGCACGGCGGTACCTTGGGCCTCAGTGCCATCAGCATCGACTCGTCCGACCAGACCCAGGCCGTCTACAACTGGGTGCGCAGCGCGCAAGGGCAGCTCACCGGCCTGCGCGCCATCAAGGGCGACAACAACGACAACCGCAACATCGTCGGCCCTAGCAGCCTGCAAGAAGTCAACTACCGCGGCCGCAAGATATCGCACGGCATCAAGCTCTGGCTGGTGGGCGTGGATAGCGCCAAAGACCTGCTGCTGGGCCAGCTCGCCATCGACAAGCCCGGCCCCGGCTACGTGCATACCAGCCAGAAGCTGCCGCGCGAATGGTACGAGCAGCTCACCGCAGAGCAGCGCGTGCTCGTCAAGGTCAACGGCAAGGACGTGTATCGCTGGGTCAAGCGCAGGCCTCGTAATGAAGTGCTGGACTGCCGCAACTACGCGCTGCACGCCGCCATGTGCCTTGGCATCCACAAATGGCCCGAGGCCCGCTGGCTGCAGCTGGAGCAAACCGTGCAGCCCCCGCAAGACCTCTTCAACACCGCTCCGGCCCAGGCCGCCCAGCCGCAGCCGCAGGGCAATGAAGCCGCGCCGCCACGCGCGCCAACGCGGCCCAGCCCGTCACGCCAACTGGCGGACGAAGAGCTTTTTAGTCCCATCAGCCTTTATTGATAAAAACTAATGCAAACGCAGGCACAGCAAGCGCAACCAGCTATCAAAACAATGAACAACAAGAACGCAACCACCACCCCTTCCGTATCCAGCAACAAGCTGGACCCCATTGCCGTGCTGCGCGAAGAACTGGCCGCTGCCGCGCTATGCCATGGTGTGGAGCGGGTGGAAGATTTGACGGAAGAGCTGGTGCGCCGCTATGTGCAGCGGCTGGGTGGGGTGCAGGTGTATGTTCCGATTGAGCGCTCTCTGAAGCGTGAGCGTTTGGCGAGGGAAATACGTGCGAACTTTGATGGGTGCAATGCCCGTGAACTGGCACGCAAGTTCGGAGTAAGTGTTAGGCAGATTCAAAGAATCTTGGTTTTAAAAAATAATCTATAAATCTTCTAGTGATACTTTTTAAGTACGGAAATCAGTGGTTACCCTAGTGCGAAATTTGATTTAAAAATGAGGGGTGATGTAAACTGTTACACAAGTAAGTGTACCGCTTGCTTTAAAACAATATCGCTATTAACAGCTACTTTGCTCATTTGAGCGCCCATTTTTGGGCTTTCGGGGTCTGAGCACCTCGGCTCCTCCACGCGGCGCGCCGCGCGCAGGAGCGACGTAGTAGACGTTGGCCTGGAGAGGCTCAATCGTAGCTAAGCGATCATTGAAGAGACTCTCCGTGCTCCTATTGGATGGAGCGGCCAACACTACCTTATGACCAAACTCATTGAAGATTTTACGAAGCGAGTAGCAGGATCGATTTCATCGATTCCGACGCTTGCAAATGCTTTGGATATCAATTTATCAGAAATTGAGAATCTTCTAAACACGCCTGCTGATCAAAGATATAAAGAAAAGTTCATTGAAAAAAAGCATGGTGGAGTACGAAAGGTATACAACCCTTCTGCTCTGGTCAGAAAAATTCAGCAGAGAATAATCAATAGAATTTTTAAGCCTTTGGTTGATTGGCCATTCTTTGTATATGGCTCTATTCCAAAGAGCAATGGGCAACCAGCGAAAGATTATGTTGCAGCTGCAAATGTACATGCAGGCGCAGGTAGCTTGCTCAAGATGGATATCAAAGATTTCTTTGACAATATTCAAAGAGAAGTAGTTTTTGATGTATTTTTTGATTTCTTTAAATACCCATACCCAGTTTCAGAGATTCTAACTGATATTTGCTGTCGAGATGATAGGTTGTGTCAGGGGGCACTAACATCAAGCTATCTTGCCGCATTGTGTATTTTCGATGTCGAAGCAAAGATGGTTAAAAGAATTGAAAAAAAAGGTGTTACCTATACTAGGTATGTAGATGATATTACTATTTCTTCAAAAAATAGAAGTTATGATTTTTCCTACGTTGAGAAAGTTGTTGAAGAAGTTTTAATGTCCAAGGACTTGCCGGTTAATAAAGGAAAAACTTCAGTTATCAATTTAACCTCTAAGCCGTTGCTTGTGCACGGGCTCCGAGTGAATACATCGAACGCTAGACTACCAATCGCAGAAGTTAAAAGAATTAGGGCAGCTGTGCAACACCTGGAAGTTGCTTCAAGGGAGCCTAATTACATTACGTTGCCAACTTATCGCGAAGAATTTAATAAATGCATGGGGAGAGTCAATAAGCTCGCTCGTGTAGGGCATATTCAGCATTCTGCTCTTGTGAATAGACTGAAAAGGATTAGGCCGAAGTCTACTCGGTCTGATCTGTATGTTGCTATTCAAATGCTGAAAATTATAAGAAGAACATCTCAGCAAAGAAGGCAGCATTATTTTTTTAAAAAACAGTGCGCTCAAGCAAAAACGCTGTTGACTCTGATAAAGAAGAATAATAAATATAGTCGTCGTGCTGCTATTTTGTTGAATTACTTGAGAAAAATTTAATATGAGCTTGAAGCGTTTTTTGGACGAGTTAGGTGACTATTCTACTTTATTCCGTTGGGGGTGCATCATTGTATTTTTTCCAATTGCAATATCTTTTGTTGCGCTGCTGATTTATTTTCCGTATAAGCAGGCTTTGAGTTGGGACTTTTGTAATAATTTGAGTTGTGTTAATAAATTTTTCTCTGATAATTTTTCTTCATTCAGCTGGTTTGGATACTGGTTGGCGGTAATGTACAACTTGGCCACTATTTTTGGTATTTTTGTTGCAGTATTAACGTACAAGAAGAATTCAGAATCACAGTCTATGGTTAATCATTTTTCTAATTTGTCGTTATTTAATAATTATGTGACTAACGAGATTCAGAAACTGGACTACCTTCACTTGTCGAGTTTTGACATAGTGATGTGGTATAGATGTATTTATGACCAGTCTAAGAATGGTTCATTGGAGTGTTCTGATGAATATTCGAGTCTGATTAAGGATTACTCAGAATTAATCAATAGATCTAACTTGCTGAAAACAAGCGGGCCTAGCTCTGGTTATAGTTATAAGAAGCATCAAGAGGAAGCTAGAAATATAGTTTCAAAGTTTGGTGTTAATTTCGAAGAAGCATCAAGAACTGGATTTAAAGAGATAGAGGATCAAATGCTTCTGCTCTTAGAAAAGGTGAATATGTCATTTGTGTGCTCAAGTAAGTTGTCAAGCTTACCCGAAGCTTCGTACAAATAGAAATTTGAAAAATATGGCGTGACATTTTTATTATATCTATCTAAAAATATATTGAATTAGAGGAGGATTTATTTTGGTGATTTACTTTTTGTAAAAATATTGTGTTTTCAAGAATGTTTGATTCTGATTTGGATCAATTTTAATTCCCCTGATATATTGAAATAATAAGCTATGTATTACATTTTGGATAGAAACTATATTATTGAAATGGAGAAATTCGTTTCTGGAGAAAAACACGACGCTGAGATAATTGAAAAGGCAAAAAGAATTGATGTCAAAGGTAATTGTGTTTCAGGAGTGACTTCAATTTTGGAGGGTAGTAATTTCTCGAGTGAAGGTGAGATTGTTAGAGGTGATATAGCAAGAGAGAGTCGTATTATCGGTGAGTTTTTTAGGAATGCACGAACCGATAGTGCATTCTTTGAAAATAATATACTGGAGGCTAGCCTTGCTCTCCAGGATCACAAGAGCAATGAGGTTCAGGTTGAATTAGATAGTTTTGCAAAAATTAGGAAATTTTTAGGTCGTGAAAATTCAAAAGAATGCAGTTGGAGTAAATTCAATGAGTTAATTGAATTTAAAAATAATAACGAGTATGTTTGGGGAATGGCATTCGTTGCGGCTACAGCGTCTATTTTTGGGCATCAAGGTGCCCGCGACGTTTTGAAGCTTAACAAGACTTCATCACGTCAGCTTGAATATAATTCTTATTCTGATTTGAAATTGATATCGATTATTCCAAATCTTGAGCATAAGTTCTATAAATTATCTGGTGGCCGTTTAATTAAATTTATTCTTAAATCAAACGATAAAGGATTAGTTGATTTTAGAGGTTCTTTCAAATTTAATAAGATTGAATCAAAGGAAACCATTTATGGCAGTGAACTCAAACTGTCGCTTGATTTGAAGAAATTTACTAACGACCTGCCATTTGCTTCGGAGAAGAGGAAAAAAGACATCATTAGTATCTTGGAGTCTTCTTGAAATCTGCACTTCTTTCTTGATCTTTAGTTGAATAGATGTGACAATTCGGAATCACGCCCGTAAGCGTGATCTGGGCTTGGCGGCCCGGTACAAAGGCGCAGCAGCCGCGCCATCACTTCATGGTCTGCGGCTTTTTGCTTCTATGAGCATGCCTGCGCGCGCATGGCTCCGTTTTACTTTACGGTGGGCCGTGTGGGGACACCCGCAAGGGTGTGCCGGTTCCTTTGTCCGGTCCGCCAACCCTGCACGGTCCATCACCTTTGCTTGGCGGCCTGGGTGATGGGTTGAAACCTCGTCACAAAGGAGCCTGTCATGGCTGGCATCTCTATCGGTTCGTCTGCACCCGTCGCATCAGCTCGTCCTGAGCTTTCCATTCACGACGGCACCGTCACCACCACAAGTCTTCAAGTCGCACAGTTCTTTGGCAAACGCCATCGTGACGTATTGCGGGCCGTCCGAAATCTTTCGTCTGAAGTACCCGAAGAACATGCGCGCAATTTTGCGCGCATGTCTCAAGAGGTCAGTATCGGCAATGGCGCAACTCGTGAGGAGCCTGCCTACCGCATGACCCGCGAAGGCTTCATGCTGCTGGCCATGGGGTTTACCGGCAAGGAGGCGCTGCGCTGGAAGCTGGCCTATATCGCCGCCTTCAATCGCATGGAGGCCGAGTTGCAAAAGCCCGCGCAAGACCCGCAGCGCATTCAGCTCGCCCAGCGCCTGGCCACCCAGGCCGCAGCCCAGGTGACGCAGGCTGTGTTTGACGCCGTGATGGCCGCAGACAACACCGATTGGCGCCATGCCCGCTACCTGCTCAACCTGGGCTACGACCGCGAAGGCCAGCCCAGCGTGCCCCATGCCCAGCCCATTGGCGATGACCAGATGATCGTCTCCTTCAACGCGCTGCCCGAGCGCATTGCCAGCGGCGAGATCCTGTCCGCCACCGACGCCCAGCTCGCCACCCTGGCCACGGCCTGCACCCAGCGCCTGACCCAACGCGCCCAGCACCGCGAAAAGCAGGTGACCCAACCCGTCTATCCCGCCCAGAAACCCGCCGCCAGTCTGCCACCCGGCACGTTGATGATGACCTTCAAGTAATCGGTTTTGATAGCTACTAGCGCTTGACAGATAAGCGCTAGAGGTCGATTTGGATTGAAGTCTTTGTCGCAATTAAATAAGCCCCTGCAGGCTTTGGCTGGCAGGGGCTTATTTATGGTCGCTCTGGTTGTGTGAGCTGTGTCTCAAGAGTTGTCTGAGGGCGTCTTGTGCTTGGCTGAGGCATTGTCGCTAGGCGCAGATGGCTGGCGGATCAATGCAAGGCAGACTGCTGCAATGAGTGTGCCAAGGCCTGGCTCGCGTCTTGGCGAGAGTTGGAGTGTTTCTGCGGGGGCTTGTGCCACTGGGGGCGGGGCAGGTGGCTCCATGCGATGAAACCGGATGAGGTCGCGTAGCAAGTAGTCCAGCGTCACTTGCCGGTTGTGCAGTACAGGGAACAGGGACGAAAAGAGGTATAGGACTAGCTCAAGAATCTGGCGAAGAACTTGATATGAAACGACGCCCCCAATGAATGTTACGGCGGCGAGCTGTGCCAGTGCCTTCAAAAAAGCCCATGTTCCTTCGTCACCCATCGTCTCCATGAAGTTCAAGGCTTCACTCTTGCCAAGAAAGGCGATAACCAGGCCAATCAGCGCTGTCATGAGTGTCAGCAGCCGCGCTTTGGATTCAGGGTCGTAGATTTTGGGAAATAGCTCTGCAAAGTCTTTGTCAGAGGTCGTACGGCACGCTTTTTCCAGGGCCCGAAGTTCAATGATTTCTTTGGCTGTTGCCATGAACTTCCACGTGGGCCTTTCAAGAAGTTCCTCCAATTTTTCCCTTTTGGAGTTGGCTAAGCGTTCAACGGGCTTTGTATCGCTGTCTGCGCTGGTCGCACGCACGGTGAGGCGGAAACGTTCAAAGGCTATTAGCCCGCACGACAAAAGGAAAGCCACTTCCGAGGCAAAGAATTGCCAGTACGTCTTCTCGAAAGACGGTGCGGACTCGAAAAAAAACTCGTAGCCAAAGTAGATGAAGAAGGCGAGCGACAGTGCCCAAAGGTACCAATGGCCGCTTTTGAGACCCGGAAACGCACCTCTTGGCTCAAACTCCTTGAAGTAGGCCGCTGCTATCTTGTAGTACTCGTCCATTTTCCCTCTCAAGATATTGTTTTCTGTGCCGCGTATCTTATCTTTGCTATCAATTTGATTGTTGATGTTATTGCTGCATAAGCGCTCGTAGCCTGCGACATGTTTTTGTGACAGCCGTCACATGGCTTTGTCGCAGCCATCCGCCGACCATCGGCGCATGGGTCTTTACAGCCACCTCACCACCGAACAGCTCACCGCCCGGCGCGACAGTTATCTGGCCGCCATCGATGCGCGCCTGACCGGCCCCACGCAGGCCAGCCATAGCACCGACGGCGTGGGCGCGCGCTCCGTGCAGTTCAATGCCGACACGACTCAGCTGCGCCGCGCCATTGATGACATCAACGCCGAACTGGCCCAGCGC
This sequence comes from Comamonas sp. Tr-654, assembly GCF_011752915.1. Lineage (NCBI taxonomy): Bacteria > Pseudomonadati > Pseudomonadota > Betaproteobacteria > Burkholderiales > Comamonadaceae > Comamonas > Comamonas sp. Tr-654. Next base: position 475,524 of record NZ_VWWQ01000001.1, on the reverse strand, counting down.
AGCGGCCAGGCCGTGCGCAAGCCCATCTACCTGGTGTAAGCATGGGCCGCAATACACGCCAGAACCAACCAAGCCGCCAAAGCCGCAGCCGCACGTCGTTGGCGGCGTCGCTGGGCGCAGCTGCGCTCAAGGGTGGGGCGGCCATGTCGGCCTACCAGGGCGCATCGCACACCGACCTGGCCCTGAGCGACTGGCAGCCCATGGCGGGCAGCGCCGATGCCGACCTGCTGCCCGAGCTGGGCACGCTGACCAGCCGCGCCCGCGACCTGGCTCGCAATGACGGGCTGATGGCCGGCGGCCTGCAGACCCACCGCGACAACGTGGTGGGAGCGGTGCTGCGCCTGTCTGCCGTGCCCGACTACCGCCTGCTGGGCTGGACGCCCGAGCAGGCCCGCGAGTGGGGCAACAAAGTTGAGGCGCACTTTCGCAGCTGGGCCGACACCACGGATTGCGACGCCGCCCGCACGCTGGATTTGCTGGGCCTGACGGTGCTGGCCCTGGGCGGCGAGATGGTGAACGGCGATGCCGTGGCCATCCCCAAATGGCTGCCCCGGCCCGACAGCCCCTGGGCCACGCGGCTGAGCGTGATCGAGGCCGACCGGCTGGAGACACCGCCGTACCTGGAGGGCATGGCCCGCATTCGCCGTGGCGTGGAGCTGGATGGCGAGGGCGCGCCCGTGGCCTACCACTTTCGCGCCGCGCACCCTGGCGATGCGCTGTACCTGCGCGGCGACGAGGCGCAGGACCTGAACCGCTGGGAGCGCGTGCCCGCCTTTACCCCCTGGGGCCGCCGCCGCGTGGTGCACCTGCATGCCAAGGAGCGCACGGGCCAGAGCCGGGGCAAACCCATTGTCAGCGCCGTGATGCGCGAGTTCCATATGGCGGGCAAGTACGCCCAGAACGAGCTGCAGGCCAGCCTGGCCAATTCGCTGGTGGCAGCGTTTCTGGAGTCGGATTTGAGCCAGGAGGCAGCGTCGGCCCTGTTCGGCGACCAGGCGCGCGATGTGTGGAAGGAGTCTGTTACCCAGTCGCGCAGCATCGGCAAGCTGCAGGCCGGGGCGGTGATTCCGCTGCCCGTGGGCGCGCGGCTGCAGTCGTTTGCGCCGGGCCGGCCCAATGTGGCCTTCGAGGCCTTCATGCTGGCGGTGGAGCGGCGCATTGCCGCAGGCATGAACCTGCCGTACGAGCTGTTTGCCAAGGACTTCAGCCGCGTGAACTACAGCAGCGCCCGCGCTGCGCTGCTGGAGGCATGGCGCTATTTTCACGGCCGCCGCCGCTGGCTGACCACCACCTGGCTGCGGCCCATCTACGAGCTGTGGCTGGAAGAGGCGGTGAACGCGGGCGTGATCGACGCGCCCGGCTTTTACGCCAACCGCTATGCCTATACCCGCTGCCGCTTTGTGTTTGGCGGCAAGGGCTGGGTGGACCCGGTCAAGGAAGTGCAGGCCGCCAAGCTGCGGCTGGAGATTGGTGTCTCCACCCTGGAGCAGGAATGCGCCGAGCAGGGCCTGGACTGGGAAGAGGTGCTGCACCAGCAGCGCCTGGAGGCCGAGTGCCGCCGCGAGCACGGCCTGCCCGAGCCCGGTGCCACCACCTGGATAGCCAACACCGCAGACAACGGCGGCGACAAGGAAGAGGGCGCACCCGCCCGAAAGGATGCGCCATGAACCGCCAAATTAACCGCCAGATGAGCAGACCCTATCCGCATCTGGCCGACCGCCTGTTCAACACCCCGCTGCTGCTGCACCCGCAGAAGCTGGACGCCATCATCGCCGGCCTGGGCCAGCGCCTGCTGGGCACCGACGGCTTGCAGATCGATGCCGCAGCCATCAGCCCCCGCGCGGCTTTGCCCGCAGAGATGTTTACCACCCGCAAGGGCGAGCGCACCGAGCGCGGCTACCGCGTGAACGAGGGCGTGGCCGTCATCAGCGCCATGGGCGGCCTGGTGCACCGCACCCGGCTGGAGGCCGACAGCAGCCTGCTGATTGGCTACAACGACCTGGCCGCCGATATGGAAGATGCCCTGGCCCAGCCCGAGGTGCACGCCATTGCCCTGGTGCTGGACAGCCCGGGCGGCGAGGTGTCGGGCGCCTTCGAGCTGGCAGACCGCATTTATGCCGCACGCGGGCGCAAGCCCATTGTGGCCGTGGCCGACGGCATGGCGGCCAGCGCTGCCTACCTGGCCGCCAGCGCGGCAGACGAGGTGGTGCTGACCACCACGTCTTACGTGGGCTCCATCGGCGTGGTGATGCGCCATGTGGACTACAGCCGCGCGCTGGCCAATGAGGGCATCAACGTCAGCCACATCTTTGCCGGCGAGCACAAGGTGGACGGCAACCCCTACCAGCCCCTGCCCAACTCGGTGCGCGAGCACCTGCAGGCAGACATCGAGGGCCTGTACCAGATGTTTGTGCAGGCCGTGGCCAGGCACCGCGGCATGCAAGAGCAGGCCGTGCGCGACACGCGCGCCGCCGTGTACCGGGGCGTGGCCGGCGTGGCTGCGCGGCTGGCCGACCGCATTGGCACGGCAGACGCCGCGATTGCCGACCTGTCCGCGCGCCGCGCTCGCAGTTACCCCGCAGGGGCGGGAATGTCATTTCAACTTCAAGGAGCTTCTATGGGCGACCCCCAAACCATTCAACCGGCAGCGGCTGCACCTGCCGAACCTTCTACGGCAACGGTTGCAGCGCCCGCCGCTGCATCGGCTGCTGCACCTGTGGCGCCTGCTGCTGCGGCTGCCCCGCAAGGCCTGGAGCAGGCCCGCGCCGAAGGCGCACAGGCCGAGCGTGCCCGCGTCAGCGCCATCCTGGGACACGCCAATGCAGCGGCCAACCCGAGCCTGGCGCAGACCTGCATTGCCGGCGGCCTGACGGCAGAGCAGGCCCAGGGCGTGCTGGATGCCGCACCGGCTGCTGCCGTGGCCGCTTTGGCACCCGCAGCCACCAACCAGTTTGCCCAGGCCATGGCGGCGCTGGGCAACCCCAATGTCTCGGGCGTCGAGGCGGCCAGCCCCGACGGCTCTGCACAGGCGGCCACCCAGGCCGCAGCCGGCTGGGGCAAGGCCTTTGGCACCGCACCTTAACCCAACCCCCACCCATAGGAGCACGCACCATGCAAGTGCAAGAACTCGGCCCTGGCACGGCCTGCTATTTGGTCAGCGAGGCCAACGGCACCCGCTCGCGCGAAGTGGTCACTATCGCGCAGGGGCAGAACCTGCTGCCCGGCGCTGTGCTGGGCAAGGTCACTACCACCGGCAAATACGTAGCCGTAGACCCTGTCAATGGCAGCGGCGAAGGCGGCACGCCCGACGGCAGCCAAACCGCGGTGGCCGTGCTGTTTGTCGCCGTTGACACCACCGCCGCTGAAAAGCCCGGCGTGATCACCGCCCGAGACGCCGAAGTGGCCGCCCATGCGCTGGCCTGGCCCGCAGGCACGACCGAACCCCAGAAAACCGCTGCCCTGGCCCAACTGGCCGCCGTGGGCATTGTTGCGCGCTGAAGCCGCGCGAGAAAAAGGACTACCGATATGGCCGATCTCAATATCTTTGCGCACGAGGCATTCAGCATGACCTCGATGTCCACCGCCATCCAGGCCGCGCCCTATGCGCCGCAGCTGCTGGGGCAACTGGGCATCTTCACCACCGAGCGCTCCCGCACTACCACCGTGGCGATCGAGGAAAAGGGCGGCGTGCTGTCCCTCATCAAGACCAGCCCGCGCGGCGCGCCGATTGAAGAAGGCAAGGGCGAAAGCCGGCGCATGCGCCACTTCGACACGCTGCGCATTGCGCGCGGCAAGACGCTGTATGCATCGTCGGTGCAGAACATCCGTGCCTTTGGCTCCGTCAGTGAGCTGCAGGCCGTGCAGAACGAGCTGGCCGACATCATGAACGGCAAGACCGGCCTGCGCGCCGCCGTGGAGCTGACGCACGAGCACATGCGCCTGGGCGCCGTGCAGGGCAAGGTGCTGGACGCCGACGGCACCGTGCTGGTGGATTGGTATGAAGAGTTCGGCATTGCCCAGCCTGCCGAGATCAACTTCGACCTGGCCAACGCCACTGCCGAAGGCGGTGAGATCCGCAAGCAGTGCAATGCGCTGATCCGCGACATGATGCGGGCCAGCCATGGCGCCTGGCTGCCCGGCCAGACCTATGCCGTGGGCCTGTGCGGCGACAACTTCTTCGACGACCTGACGGGCAATGCCGAAACCCGAGGCACCTACCTGAACCAGCAGGAGGCACGCGACCTGCGCAACGACGTAGGCCAGGTGTTCGGCTCGTTTCGCTACGGCAACATCCAGTTCATCAACTACCGCGGCACCGACGACAACAGCACCGTGGCCGTGCACCCGGACAAGTGCCAGTTCTTCCCCGTGGGCGCGCCGGATGCCTTCCGCGTCGGCTTCTCGCCGGCCGAGTCCTTCCCCTTCGTCAACACGCCCGGCCAGGACGTTTACGCCATGGTGGTGACGGACAAGGACCGCCAGGAGTGGGTGCGCCCCGAGGTGCGCAGCTACCCGCTGTTCATGTGCACCCGCCCCGGCATGCTGCAGCGCGCCAAGCGCAAGGCCTGAGCATGCTGGCAAGTACTGCACCTTTTGCGCAGGTGGATGCGCTGATCAACCTGGGCGTGAGCCAGCTGCTGGCCAATGCCACGGCCAGCTGGCAGGGCGGCAAGCCCTTTGGCGTGGTCTTCAACCGCACGCCGCTGGAAGGCTTTCTGGCCGATGCCGCCACCGCCGAGCGCCACACCGTGGCCATGCCGGTTGCCGACGCCCCCGGCATTGCCGAGGGCAGCACCGGCCTGCTCGTGGGCGGCCAACCCTGCCAGGTCACCGGGCCGGTGGTGCAGGACGCCAGCGGCTGGGCCGTGTTCCCCATCGTCTTCCTGAACTGACTGCCATGTTGTTGCTTGAACAAGTCATCAAGTCGCGCCTGGCAGAGCGCAGTGCGCTGGCCCCCTGGCAGGTGCGCGGTGCATCGCAGCTGTGCGACCGCACGCAGGTGCCGGCCATCGAGGTGCGCATGTCCGGCGCGGGCCTGGGCGATGTCTCGCGTGAGGCTGCCCAGCTGGAGCCGCGCTGGTCCTGCGTGCTGGTGAACCGGCGCAGCGACACCGCTGCTGCCGAGCTGGACGCCGCCATGGAAGAGGTGGTGGGCTGCCTGCACGGCTGGCGGCCAGCGGTGCCGGGTGGCCGCGCCTGGTCCGAGCTGCGCGCCGCTGGCGTGCGCGAGGCCGAGTTTGTGGACGCCGGCCTGGTCGGCTATGCGGTGGAGTTCACCACCGTGTCTGTTTTCGAGTCGCTGGACGCCTGAGGCCGGCGCCGTTCAATCTTTCAAAGGAGCTAGCCATGGCTGCACTGCCCCGCGTCAAGAAGGAATATCAGATTCCGCGTGGACGCCTTGTTTTCTATCCGTTCGATGCGGCGGGCCGCCTGCTGGGCGGCCGCCAGTTCGGCAACTGTCCGGCCTTCTCTTTGAGCGTGGAGGGCGACAAGGCCCCGCATTACAGCTCGCAGGGCGGCCTGCGCGAGAAGGACGAAGAGGTGCTGATCGAGATCACCCGCAAGGCGGCCATCACCACCGACAACATCAGCGGCAGCAATCTGCGCATGTTTCTGTCCGGCACGGCCCAGACGCACACCCAGGCCTCGGCTACGGTGGCCGACGAGGCGCACACCGTGGAGCCGGGCGGCATTTACCGCCTGGGCGTGACTGCAGCCGCTCCCACCGGCGCACGCAAGCTGAGCACTGTCACCGTCAAAAGCAAGGACGGCACCACGACCTTTGCAGCGGGCACCGATTACACGGTGGATGCCGACCTGGGCCTGCTGCAGATCGCAGAGGGCGGCGAGATCAACGCGGCCACCGAGGTGCTGGTGGGCTACACGGCAGCCGAGACCAGCTGGGAGCGCATCAAGTCCGGCAACGGCGCGGATCTGAAGGGCGCGCTGCAGCTGATTGCCGACAACGCCCACGGCACCAATCGCGACTGGTGGTTCCCCAGCGTGGCCCTGTCGCCCACGGGCGAGCTGCCGCTGATTCAGGACGGCACCGATTACAGCCAGTTCGGCTTCGACGTGGAAGTGCTCAAGCCCGACAACGGCGAGGCCGTCTATGTGGACGGCCGCGCAGCGCTGATTCCGTAACGCCTTTATCCAGACCACCCGGCTTGCCGGGACGGTTTGCACTGCGGCCCGCAAGCGCCGGCTGCAGCGCAGACCGAAGCAACCACTTTCATTCAAGCTGAGACGCCATGGCCTTCAAGCCCATTCAGATTGTGATCAACGCCAAGGACGATGCGTCTGCGGTGCTGAGCCGCCTTGGGCGCAATGTGAAGCTGCTGAGCGCTACGGTTGCCGGCTACTTCGGCATCAAGGCGTTTGCAGGCGTGGTGCAGAGCGCGGCAGACTTTGAAGCGGCCATGAGCCGTGTCAAGGCAGCCACCGAAGGCTCGGCCGCAGAAATGGCTGCGCTGACCAAGGCTGCCCAGGCGGCGGGTAGCAATACCAGGTACACATCGGTGCAGGCGGCTGGCGCGCTGGAGAACCTGGCCAAGGCAGGCCTGAGCGCGGGCGACTCCGTCAAGGCGCTGCCCGCCGTGCTGGCCCTGGCCCAGGCGGGTGATATCGAGCTGGGTAAATCCAGCGAGTACGTGACCAAGGCCGTGATGGGCATGGGTCTAGAGTTTGATGATGCTGCTCGTGTGGCCGACGTACTGGCCAAGGGCGCCAACGCCACCAACACCAGCGTGGAAGGGTTGGCCCAGGCGCTGAGCTATGCCGCGCCGGTTGCCAATACCCTGGGCGTGAGCCTGGAGAGCACGGTCGCCATCATCGGCAAGTTTGCCGACGCAGGCATCGACGCCAGCCGGGCGGGCACGGCGCTGAACTCCATCATGAGCCAGTTTGCCAACCCGCTCTCCAGCTTCCGCAAGGAACTGGGCGCGGCAGGCATAGTCACCACCAACTTTGAAGAAGCGCTGCACCAGCTGGCCGCCAAGGGCAAGGACGGCGAGCGTGCCATCAATGCCGTGGGCCTGGAGGCCGGGCCCGCGCTGCGCGCCTTGCTCAACCAGGGCATGGGTGCGCTGGATGAGCTGACCGGCAAGCTGCGAGAGGCGGGCGGCAGTGCCGAGGCCACGGCAAAGACCATGGCCGACAACCTGAACGGATCGCTCAAAGGCCTGAGCAGCATGTGGGAGACCGTGACCCAGGTGCTGGGCAAGCCAATTTTGCCCGTGGTGCGCAAAGGTGTGGACGAGCTGACTGGCGCACTGCGCAAGGCGGTCGAGAGCGGTCTGGTGGAGCGCTTCGGCCAGACCCTGGCCACGGCCTTTGAGAACGGCCTCAAGTTCTTCCGTGCATTTGCGGCCAACGTCAACTTTGACACCGTGATCCTGCGTCTGCAGGTCTTTGCCAGCGAGACGGGCGAGACGCTGCAGCGCATCGGCCAGTACGCGACCAACGCAGGCAACACGGTGCAGCTGGCCTGGGGCGTGATGACGGCGGGCGTCAATGGCGTGCTGACTGCCATCTACGGCCTGGGCGCAGCGTTTGCGCAGATTGCCTCGAAGGTGATGGAGGGCGTAGCCCAGCTGCGCAGCGGCCTGGCATCCGTCACCTTTGGCGGCCTGAGCGAGAGCTTTCGCCTGGCGGCGGCTGATGCCGAGGAGATGGCGGGCGCCTTTGGTGCCTCAGCAGATGCCCTCAAGGCCAAGGCCGAAGAGTCTCTGCAGCGCATGGCCGACGGCGCCCAGACGGCGCGCGATGCCTGGGGCGGCTTGACGGGGGAGGTTACTGCGGTCGGCAATGCTGCTGCAGCGGCAGCCCCCTCCATCGAGTCGGTGGCTGCAGGTATCGAGGCCACGGGCAAGGCTGCAGCCAAGGCGGCGAAGGACGCTGCCGCCAAGGCCGAGGCCGATAGCGTTGCGGCCGAGAACCTGAAGAAGCTCAGGGCCGAGTACGAGCAGCTGATCGCCAGCGGCAATCTGGACGCCGCCGGGCGCAAGCTGCAGGAAATTGCCAAGGCCCAGAGCGCAGCCGCCAGCACGGCCCAGGATGCGGCGCAGTCCACCGCGCTGCTGGAGCAGGCCTACAAAGACCTGGGCATGACCACCAACGAGGATCTGCAGCGCATGGCCAAGCAGGCGCGTGCTGCGTTTGATCAGTTGGAGAAGGACGGCAAGCAGCCGCCCATGCGCATTGCAGAGGCCTGGAAAGCCATGGCCGACAAGGTCATAGCGGCCAATGGCGGCATTGCGCCCGAATGGCTCAAGACCCAGGCCGCCGTCAAGGGCTACGAGGTCGCGGTGGACGATGCGGGCAATGCTGTGCTCAACACCGACCGCGCAACTGCGAAGGCCGTCAGTAGAATGGTCAGCGGCATGGGCCGGGTGCGCGATGCAGCCGACGGCGTGCAGGAGAGCATGCGCGGCATCGAGCACGCATCGGGCCGCGCTGCCCACGCAGCCCGTCAATGGGAGCAGGGCGGCCCGCGCAACTTTGTCGAGGAGCGCAATGCCGGCGTGAATGGCTCGCCAGGCGTCATGCGCCAGAACACCGGCCCGCTAAGCCTGGTGCCCCAGTTCCAGACCCGTCAGGAGCTGGAGGCTTGGTGGAAGCAATGGCAGAACCAGTATGCGCAGGACAACCCTTTTTCAGTCAAGAGCAGCGGCGCACTGGGCAACTATCAATATGACTTGACCCAGTTTGCGGTCACGCAGGCGGGCAGAGCCATCGACCTGCAGCAGGCCGCTGCCAATGCAAGGCCAAAGCAGGAGGCGGAGCGTAAGCCAAGCGCTCCCAGCTCAGTGCCTCGGGCGCCTGCCCCTGTTGCGGCCCCTGCTGCTGCCGCTCCCCAATCCGTCATCACCCACAGGCATGAGGTCGTGATTGGCGGCCGTCAATACAACGTGGGCACGGATGCAGCAGGCAGCTCAGAGATGCAGCAGCTGATGGCCGCACTGGAGCGGGATGCCAATTTGTCGGGAGGTGTTCACTGATGGCCGGCCATTTTCTCGCGGGCATCGAGCTGCCGCGCGGCATGTTGTGGGTGGACGAGTTCAACTGGTCTGCGGTGCAGAAGACGGTTGAGCGCGGCATCACTGGCGCCCAGATCATTGATGCGGCTGCCCGTATCGAGGGCCGGCCCATCACCTTGCAGGCTGCGGAGGATCAAGGCTGGATTCGTCGTGCAACGCTGCTGAATGTGCAAGCCCTGGCCGACGAGCCAGGTGCGCAGTACCCGCTGCGCCTGGCAGACGGCCGCGAATTCACTGTGCAGTTTGCGGCAGACGACCCGATTGCCGCTGCGCCCATCTCCCGGCCAGAGCTGCCCGCCGCCACCCATCCCTATGTCGCCACGCTGCGGCTGATCACTGTTTAAGCGAGAAGAACAATGCCCATTTTGCAAGGCGACATCCAGCTGCGTGCCAGCCGAGTCATGGACGATGTGCCCGAGGGTGGCGGCGGGCCGTCCAACGTCGTGATCGAGTCCGGCCAAGAAAACGCCATCATGCCGGACGTCTCCGAGATGGACCGCGCACTGGGCCGCGACAACATGCGTCAGATGTTTGTGGGCGTAGATACCGAAGACCGCGACACCTACCAGGGCAGCAATGTCATCGTGGCAAAGCCTCCCGAAGATCCCAATATCTCCATCACCCTGTTTGCCACGGGCGGGGTCTATGACACCCGCGCCCAGGCGCAGGCCAGGCTTGAGGCATACCTCAACAAGGGACCGGAGTGGGCGGGCTATCTCTATGAGGACCACATCCAGGGCCAGCGCGTCATTCAGATCTTCCAGCGGCCCGGCACGGAGCTGCCAGCCACGGGTAAGACGTTGGTGCTGGTCGGCAATGAAGGCTTGGCCAATGAGCAGGAGCAATATGTCCGCGCCATTCGCGTGACCAGTCAGGAGCGCTCCTTTACCTATGACACAGACAAAGACTACAAGGCGGTGATTGTCTCGGTCGAGATCTCGGACGCGCTGCGCTACGGCTTCACCGGATCGCCGGCAAGCCGCCAGTTCACGCGCCTGGCCAACAGCGCCCGCTTGCGCGATACGGTGGTGGCCGATGCGGGCAGCTATGTGGGCGTCACGCCCCTGCAGCAAGCTGCCGCCCTGGGCGACTTCACCATCATCGCCAAGACGATCATGACCCAGATCGTGCCCTCGGCCCAGAGCGAGACGCCCATCCCTGCGGCCATTCCGTATGCGGCGGCAGGCTTCCCGGTCTCTGCGGCCGAGGCCGTGAGCTTCAGCACCGCCCAGACCTGGAACACCACTACCAGCCTGGCCCTGCCCGGTGGCTGCCTGCCGGGTTCGCTCTCCATCGTGGTGGGCGGCGTCACGTTTACCGACAAGGGCGGCATTCTGATGTCGGGCACCCAGCAGATCGGCCTGGTGGACTATGCCAACGGCATTGTTACGTCCAGCTCGGGCAGCTATGACGGCACCAAGACCATCAGCTACCGGCCCGCTGCCTATATGCAGCGCATGCCGCAGTCCAGCGAGATCCGCATCACGGCAGAGAACCGTAGCCAGAGCTATACCGGCTTCATCACGCCCCTGCCGGCGCGCGGCACCTTGTCTTTCAGCTACCGGGCGCAGGGCCGCTGGTATGTGCTCTCGGACGCCGGCGACGGCGCGCTGCGCGGTACTGACTCCAGCTATGGCGCGGGAACCTATAGCGCCGAGACCGGCAGCTTTGTCGTCACGCTGGGGGCCTTGCCCGATGTGGGCAGCTCCATCGTCCAGCACTGGGGCGTGCCGACCCAGGAAATCGTTCAGCCCGCCGTCGATCTGCTGATCAGCCAGACCATTGCCCTGGCCCTGCCTGCGGGCCAGGCGCTCTATCCCGGCGCTTTCTCCATGACCTGGATGGATGGAACGAATCAGCGCACGGCCACGGCCACTGCCGCCTGGCAGTTGCAGGGCGATGCCACGGGCGAGGTGAGGGTGGGCCGCTCCGAAGTGCTGTTTTCGCCCAAGCTGCTGCCCGCCGTGGGGACGGTGCTCGATGTCACGGTCGACACGGCTCCTGCGGTCGAGGTGAACCTGCAGCACCCCTCGCGCAACGGCCAGGGCCGCCTGGCGGTCTCGGCAGGCCAGGGTGCGCTTGTGCCTTATACGGTCGAGGTGGAGTGGAACACGCTGACCGACCAGAGCGTGCTGGGTCTGTACACCCGCGACCAGCTCAAGGAAATGGGCGTGACGCTGGTCGACCCGACCCAGATCGCCCGCGATGACGGCGCTGGCAAGCTGATGCTGAGCGGTGCGCAGGTCGGCACGGTCAACTACAGCACGGGCGCGGTGGACTTCAATCCTGATGTCGTCATCAAGATCCCCAAGCCTGTCTATTCATCCAGCCAGGTCAGTGGCGGCGGCTTCAATGGCGAGGTCGCCCAGTACCGCCTCAACTATGAGGGCATCGAGTACTTGAATGCCCCATCGATCTACCCCAATGACGAAAGCGGCTACGTCAAGATCCGGTTTCGCACCGCAGGCAGCGCAACGCGCCGCACGCTGCAGGTCACGTTTGCACCCGAGTTTGACCTGGTCACGGGCGTGCAGGCTCCGGTCGTGCCTGGCTCGGTGCTGCTCATGCCCTCCAGCGGTCAGCCCTGGAGCGATGACGGCAGGGGCGTGCTGCGAGTACTGACCTCGGGCGGCTTTGTGACACGCGGCAGCATCAACTACGCCACGGGACGCGTGGGCCTGACCTCGTGGACGCCTGGCAATGCGAACACACTGCGCCGTGCAGGCTGCATCACCACGCTGGGCGATGCCATCAGCAGCGCCTATGTGTTCCGCACAGCGGCGGCTCCGCTGCGCCCCGGATCGTTGACCGTTCAGGTTCCCCGTGCGAGTGGTGGCTCGCAAAACGTCAGCGCAGGCATTGACGGCACCATCTCGGCCCCCGGCGTGGTCGGCACGGTGGACTATGAAACCGGCCTGGTGCGCCTGGGCTTTGGCACTCTGGTCGTGGCGGCGGGCAATGAGGCCGAGCCCTGGTATGACGCGGCCAACGTGCAGCCGGACGGCAAGATCTTCAAGCCGCAGCCTGTGGTCGCCAGCGCCTTGCGCTACACGGCGGTGGCCTATGCCTATTTGCCCATGAATGCGGACATCATCGGCATCGACCCGGTGCGCCTGCCCAGTGACGGCAAGGTGCCGATCTTCCGGCCTGGCACGCTGTGCGTGGTGGGCCACACCAAGACCAGCGCCCAGCTCAACGTCAGCAACAACCAGACCATCAACCTGGCCCGCGTGCGCCTGTCCCGCGTGGTGGTGAGGGATGCCAACGGCAAGACCCTGAATACCGGCTATTCGGTGGATCTGGAGGCCGGCCTGGTCACCTTTACCGATGTGTCCGCCATGACCATGCCGGTGACGATCGAGGATCGCATCGAGGACATGGCGGTTGCCACCGATGTGCAGATCTCGGGGGAGATCACCTTTAACCGGGCATTGACCCATGACTACCCCAAGGATGGCACCTATGTCTCCAGCGCCTTGCAGGCCAGCGACCGCTTCGCGCGGGTGAGCCTGGTGTTTGAGCAGCAGACCTGGATCGATAACGCCTGGGCAGATGCCCCCAGTGGGCCAGGGATTGCAGCCAAGTACGACCAGAGCGTTTCCCCGATAGAGATCACCAACGCAGGCGGCAGCACCGAGCGCTGGGTGCTGCAGTTCACCTCTACCACGCAATTCCGCGTGATTGGCGAGCATGTGGGCGTGATTGCCACGGGCGACATCAACAGCGTCTGCTCGCCGCTCAACCCGGCCACGGGCAAGCCTTATTTCACGATCAAGCCGCTGGGCTGGGGTAGCGGCTGGGCCGTGGGGAACATTCTGCGCGTCAACACCGTGGGGGCCATCTACCCCTTCTGGGTCGTGCGAACCATCCAGCCCGGTCCAGAGACCGGCATCGAGCACAGCTTTTCCATCCTGGCGCGCGGCGATGTGAACCGCCCGCAGTCCAACTGAAGAACCTGAGAGAGCGGAGAGAGATATGGCATCCCCTGTAGATACCAGCGTCAAGCACGCATACAGCTCCATGACCGGAGCGCCGGCCATTGGCGGCACGGTCGGCTCTCTGATCGGCGCGCTCGATGCATTCCTGGTCAATGGCTGGGGCGCAAAGGCCGTGGATTCGGCGGTCATCAGCAACGGCGTTTGCCGCCTGAACTTTGCCAGCGGCAAGAGTGCGGCCGAGGCACACGCCGTCATTCTGGTGACTGGCGCAACCCCCTCGGCCTTGAATGGCGAGCAGAGGGTGACGGCTGTCGCCAATGGCTGGGTGGAGTTCAAGACGGCACTGCCGGACGGAGCCGTCACGGGCTCCATCAGTTTCAAGATGGCCCCGCTGGGCTGGGAGAAGGTCTTTGCGGGTACGAACAAGGCCGTCTATCGGCAAATCGATCCGGCCTCGACGCGTATGTACTACCGCGTTGACGATAGCAATGCCTCGTATGCCAGGGTGCAGATGTACGAGGCCATGACAGACGTGGACACGGGTGTTGCAGCAGCGCCTACGACTGTCACAGGTGGCTACTACTGGCACAAGCGCTACAGCTCGGGCACCTCCTATTGGGTGTTTGCCGGTGATTCGCGCGGTTTTTACCTTGTCTTGTTTCCGTATAGCACCACGCCGACGAACGCCAGCTATGCCGGTATTTCCTGCTACGCGGGCGACCTCAATAGCATGCGCAGCGGGGATGCCTGGTGCGGGGTGGTGACTGGGGCGACCGACACCGAATTTACGCAGACCAGCGGCTGCATCTTCCAGACAGCCGGATCGACGGGCATTTCCATCAAGCGCCTGGCGCACGGCATGGGCGGCGCAGCTCAATGTATTCGCAGAGCATTCGGCAATGTCAACGTCGTGTCTGGCTCGGATAGCTATCTGGGCACGTTTCCGTCCGTGGTCGACAACAGCCTGCAGCTGTCCGCGATTCATCTGACGGATGGCCCATCTACTGCACCGAGCCGGGGGGTCATGCCAGGCGCTTACCACTGCCCTCAGTCCAATGTACTGGCGTCGCTGGGCGGGAACGTGGCCCTTACAGCTGGGCAAGGATCATTTACCGGAAAGCAGGTGCTGAGCTTTGCTGTGGGGGTCCCTGCGTCCACGACTGGGATAGGTTTTCTTGAGGTAACCGGCCCCTGGAGGTCTTGAGATGGCTGTCTTTCGCTTGATCGGCATTGACGCGCGAGGGGAGTGGCTGGACATCTCCGAGCTGCAGCTGTGGGCGCAAGGCCAGCGCGTCGATGCGGGTGCGACGATCTCCAGCAGCCTGCCCCCGCTGGCTGGCGATGTCTCCAGCCTGCTCGACGGCAATCCCGCGACAGGCTGCCGGTGGGCCGCGTCTGATGTCCGTGCGCCTGGGTTCTGGATACAGCTCGATCTCGCTGGCGACCGCGTGGATGAGGTCTATGTCGGTGGGGCGTTGCTTCCCGCCCGAATGACGGTGCTGCGCCCCGGCACGACCCAGCCTTACACGGCATGGCCTGCGCTGGTATCTGGTGGTGCATGGTTTCGGGAGGGCGGCAACGTGCTGTCGCAGCTCCTGGCCGCCTCGCCGGCAGGAGCCTGGGGCCTGGATGCGGCGGGCGCAACGCAGGCCGACCTGGTCGGATCGCGTACCGGCACCCGCACGGGTGGCGTCACCTCTTCGACGGTGCTCACTGTCGGCCTGTCGGGTTCGTTTGAGCCGCAGAGCAGTGGGCTGGTGGTGATTCCTGCCCAGGGCGTTGATGCGGGGAATTTTTCTCTCGTCATCGACCTGCAGACCGACACAGACCTAAACCTCGTGATTGCCGAGCATGGCTCGGATAACAAAGGGTGGTCTTTGCAAACCGCAGGCCAAGGCCAGACCGTATACGGAGCGGTACCGGGCGGCATCATTGTGGCTGTCGGATTAAATGCAGGCGGCGGGCTGACCATGACGACTACCGCTATCAATGACGGTCGGCCCCGTCGCATCGTGTTTACCTATAGCGCCCAAGGCGGGCGCAGGCTCTATGTCGATGGCGTGCTGAATTCACGGGACTATGCAAACTCCGGTGGGCCTGTCTACAACAGCTCGGAGCTGCATGTGGGTTCGCGTGCTGGCGATGTTGGCTTGCCTGCTGGCTCTTTGATGAGTGCCTTTGCGATTTTTAACCGCGCCCTGTCGGCTGCGGAGGTTGCGAGTGTGTGCACCGATCCGCGCATCACTCAAACACTGTCCATGCAGCGGCATCGTCCCTTGTCTGTCCTGGGATCTCGCCCCGTCTCTCAAGGGCTTCAGACCATGAGCACGCCCCGCACACGCAAGCTGATCGACGTGGAGTGTGGTGGCCAGGGGCGCATCTATGGAACCGTTGCCAGAAAGAGCACACCCGCCAATGTGCCGCTGCGCCGCCGTGTGCGCCTGCATCGCAGCGTCGATGGCTATCTGGCGCGTGAGACCTGGAGCAAGGCCGACGGCTCCTATGAATTCCGCGAGATCTCCACGCGCTACGAGTGGGATGTGATCGCCTGGGATCACGAGCTGCAGGAGTACTCGACCGTCGCCAATAACCAGCTCGCGGAGGTTGCATGAGTGATCTGCCAGCCTTCGAGATCTCGGCGGCCCATGCGCTGGCCCGCCTGCAGGCTACGGCCAACTTTGCGGACTCCGGGCCTGCCGCGTCGACTATCGCCCTTTATGACGGCGCCGAGCAGCTGCTGGTGACGCTGACGCTGACCAAGCCCTGCGGCCAGATCACCGAGGCGGGCTATCTGGTGCTGACCCAGGCCAGCGGCGGCGGAGACATGATTCTGACCAGTGGGCAGGCCGCCATCGGCGTCTGGAGCACCAGCGAAGGCAAGCTGATCGGGCGCGGCCTGGTCACGGACGAGGTGGGCACCGGGCACTTCAAGCTGCTGGGCACCACCGGCACCCAGCTCTATGCGGGCGGCAAGGCCATCCTGGGCGAGACAAGGATAGCCTGATGCCTGCCGTCGACCTGATCTTTAATCGCGCATTCAAGACTGGCAACCCGGTCGAGCTGGTGTTTGGCGACGTTGGCGGCGGCGGGCAGGTGCCCGATGCAGCGCTGGCCGTTGCCGCGCGCATGCCGGGTCTGCGGGTCAGATCCCTGGTGCATGTGCGCAAGGATCTGGTCGCAGCGGGCCGCATGCCAAGCCTGCGCTGCAGTGCGGTCGTTCGCTACAACACCGATACGCCCCGGCCTGTGGTGGCCGAGGTGGCTGCCAGTGCCCAGCAGGCGCAGCCTGTGACTGAGGGCTGGATCTCCGGCTGGCAGGACACGGATGCACTGCCTGCGGGCTGGGTGTCGACCGCTCAAGGCGCCATGCCCATCCTGGAGCAGTTCGGCGTTGCCTGGCAGGACGGTCAGCGGCAACGGGTGGCCCTGCAGGGGCGGTTTCAGCAGGCGCAGGCGCTGCCTGGCGCGTCAACCCAGGCCCGCTGGCAAGAAGGGCAGGGCGTGCGCGTGGGCCTGCAGGCCTCGGCCGAGGATGCCGTGCCCGTTCGCGCTGGCTGGGCCGTGCGGTTTCAGGAAAGCCTGCGCGACCGTCGCCGCATGGTCGACGCAACGGCCCAGGATGCGATGGGTCTGCAGTACGAGCTCACCACGGGCGCAGGCCCATCGGTGCCGCTGTACCGAGGATTTGAGGGCCGCTATCAGCAGGCCATGAGGCCGCCTGCAGGCAAGTCTCAGGTCAAGCCGCCAGAGCCAGAGAAGCCCGGCTGCTATGAGCAACTGGTGGGCGGCCCCATTCGTTTGCTGTTCTGCAGGTCTTGGACTGCTTCGGCAGATCTGCTGTTCATGTGCTGCAAGGCCGTCGGGCCAGAGCCGCAGCCCCAGTTCGTCATTCCACTGCTGCCCGTCTATATGCAAGTCCACAACCTCACGGCGCATCTGCTGCCAAGCCTTGAGCCCGTAGTGCTCACTGACGTTTCCATTGCTGCAGACGACGACAGCTATTGCTGGAGCCTGTCTGCCAACGGCCCCGAGCATCTGCTGGACCAGCTCGCGCCCGTGGGCGGGCTGCCGCAGCGGCTGCAGGTCGGCATTGACGGCATGCAGTTTGTCTTTGCCGTCACAAGCACCGCGCGCAGCCGCTCGTTTGACCGCCGCCGCGTGGCCGTGCAGGGCATCAGCGTCACGGCCATGCTGGGCAGCCCATACATGCCCAAGCAGGCCTGGCTCTCCACCTCGGTGGCAACGGCGCAGCAGCTGGCGGTGAGCGCGCTGGAGTTCAGTGGGGTCGATCTGGACTGGCAGATCCCCGACTGGCAGGTGCCCGCCGGCGCCTGGAGCTTTCAGGGCACGCCGCTGCAGGCCGTGCTGCGCATGGCCCAGTCGGTCAATGCCGTGGTGCGCAGCCACCGCACGGCAGAGCAGCTCATCGTCGCACCGCGCTACCCGGTGCTGCCGTGGGAGTGGGGCGCGGCCGTACCCGATGTGCAAATGCCTGCGGCCGTCATCGTGACGGACGAACTGCGCCCGGATCCGCGTGCCGAATACAACGCCATCTATGTCGCCGGCGGCAGCGTGGGCGGCGTGCTGGGTCATGTGGTGCGCAGCCTCAGCGCCCGCGACAAGCTGGCCCCGCAGATTCAAG
Source organism: Comamonas sp. Tr-654 (assembly GCF_011752915.1). NCBI lineage: Bacteria > Pseudomonadati > Pseudomonadota > Betaproteobacteria > Burkholderiales > Comamonadaceae > Comamonas > Comamonas sp. Tr-654. Next base: position 457,906 of record NZ_VWWQ01000001.1, on the reverse strand, counting down.
ACGACCTCATCACCCACGCCGACGCCGCCCGCATGCGCGGCAGCTGGGCGCTGGCCGCCAGCGGCAACAAGCTGCAGCACAGCATCAGCATGCCCGTTCTCACGGGCGGCACCAACCCGGGCATCTTGAACCCCGGCCAGCTGCTGGAGGTGGCCGACACCGACGGCACCTGGCGCGGCCTGGTGCGCGTCGTCAGCGTCAGCGCATCCATGCCCCGCGTGCGCCAGCAGGTCACCGTCGAAAGGGTCGCCGCATGAGCACCAACCTCTACAAGCGCCTCAAGGCCCTGCTGCCCGACGACCCCGTCATGACCGGGCAGATCAGCGCCGTGTTTGCCGACGGCACCGCACTGGTCGCGCTCGAAGGCGCAGCAGGTCTGCTGCGCGTGCGCAACCCGCTGGGCATTGCCAACGGCGTGCGCGTCTATGTGCAAGGCGGTGCCGTCACTGGCCCCGCGCCCGCCATGCCCTATGTGCTGATTGAAGTCTGAAAGAAGAAAGGAAGGGAATGGACGACTACGGCAACGAGCTGCCGGCCACCACGCTGCAGCAAGTCAACAAACGCTTTAACCAGGGGAGTGAACGCATGGCTGCCATCGAACGAGATTTGAAAGCCGCAACCCAGGGCTTGCATGAGGTGCGACAGGAACTGCACCAGCGCAACCAGCAGATGGCCGAGCTGCTGGAATTTTTCACCGCCATGAAAGGTGCCTTCAAGGTGCTCAACTGGGTGGGCAAGGTCGCAAAGCCGCTAGCCGCCATCGTCATGCTGGGTGGGGCCTGCGTGGCCTTCTGGACGGCCCTGAAAGGAGGGGCAAGCCGATGAACTGGAAAGAAAAGCTCCTGGCTGCCATCGGCGGTGCTGCCGTGGCCCTGGCCATACCTCTGGTGCAGAAGTACGAAGGCACCGTGTTGCGCAGCTACCGCGACCCGGTGGGCATCGTCACCGCCTGCACCGGCCACACCGGCCCTGAACTCAAGATGGGCCAGACCTACACCCGCCAGCAGTGCGAGGAAATGCTCTACAAGGACCTGGCCAAGCACGCCGACGCCTTGAGCTGCGTCACCGCGCCGCTGACCGACGGCCAGCGCGCCGCCTTTGTGAGCTTTGCCTTCAACGTGGGGGACGAAGCGTTTTGCCGCAGCACCCTGGTGCGCAAGGCCAATGCGGGCGACATCGACGGCGCCTGTGCCGAGCTGAGCCGCTGGACCTACGCTGGCGGCAAGCAGCTGCCCGGCCTGGTCAAGCGCCGCGCGGCAGAGCGCCAACTGTGCGAGGCGGGCCTGACATGACCGGCGCATCCCGCATCTGGCCATGGCTGGCCTTGGCCCTTGCCCTGCTGTTGGTCCTGCAGAACCACCGCTTGGCAGGGGTCGAAGTATCCCAGTCAAAAAAGGTCGCAGCCCAGGCGCAGAAAGCGCAAGCTGCTATGGAAATAAAAACCGCAGGGCGACTGCAGCACGCCGCAGGACAACAGGAAAACACCCATGACTACACGCAAGAAATGGCCCGCCTGGAAGCTGGCCGCGCTGCTGATGCTGCCCGCATTGCAGGCCTGCAGCACGACATCCGCAGTGCCGCCACCCGTAACGCCCAGCTTGCCGGTGACGCCACTGCCTGCCGAGATCTCGCAGATCAGCACCAGCGACTCGCAGCCCTTGCTGGCGAAGGCGCGGGCGTGGTTGGCCAGCTTGTCGGACTGGTCGAGCGCAGAGACGCCCAGGTCAATGCCTTGAAAGGTCAGGTGCGGGTGGACAGGCAACTGCTGGCTACGCACTGAGCCAGCCTGTCAGGATTGCGATTCGCGTTGGCGGTACTTAAAACCGGAACGTTGCCCCGATGATCGGGCCGCTCTGGCTGAAGTCGAGCCGCTTGCCCCCATCGCGGTAGTCCACGCTCAGGTGGCGGTAGCCGACGGAGACAAAGATGTTCTCCTTGACCTGGTAGTTCACCGAGGCATGAACCTGCCAGGTGAGCTTAGAGCCCACATCCAGCCCGCCCATATCGGCATACAGCAAGCTGGACCAGCGCGGCGCAATGTCGTAGCGCCAGCGTGCGGCGACCACGGGGTCGACGAACGAGGTGTTGGACTGCGCCGACGCCACCCCCGGCACGTTCACCTCGGCCCTGATCTGCCACAGGCGAAAGCCCGCCATCAGGTCAAAGCTTGACTGAGGGTTCAACGCCCAGTTGTGCCCGCCGGTCATCGTCAGCGAGGTTTGGCGAATCTTGGCATGGGCGCTCAGGCCCAGGGGCAGGGCGGCCTTGTCCGATGTGGCCGCGTAGCTGAAGTCGCCCTGCAGCACATAGCTGCCCTTGCGCGCCGTGCCGTTCACAAAGGCGGCGGCGTCCAGGTTCTCCAGAATGTCCGAGAACGACTTGTTCACGTCGACTGTGGGCGCGCCCCTGAATGGGCGAACGCTGCCGTCCAGACCAGTCATCCACACATAGGGCGTAAGCTGAAAGCGCCATGCGTCGGCCGCTTCCTTGTCCTGCGCCCAGGCCGGCGTGCCGGCCAGCAGGCCCATGGCCAGCGCTGCTGCTGCCGTCTTGATGTGCTGAGTCATTTGTCTCCCTTACAGCGTGTTCTTGTGCACCTTGCCGTCCTTCATGATCAGGCGCAGGTTCTGTTCCGGGTTGGCCAGAAAGTCCAGATTCACCGTCGGGTCGCCGTCAGCCACCAGCAGGTCGGCAAACGCACCGGGGGCGATACGGCCCAGCGGCTGGGGGTAGGGGTTGCGCTCTCCCGACAGGGCCAGCAGCTCGCCGTTGGTGCCCGTGGCCTGCTTCAGCAGCGTCATAGGGTCGTAAAAGCGCGTCAGCTTGGCCAGCTGCCGGCCCTGCGTGGCCGTGCCCTTGGGGCTGAACAGAATGTCCGTGCCCCAGCCGGTCTTGATGCCGTACTTCTGCGCCATCTCATAGGCGCGCACCGTGCCTTGGGCCACGCGCGACTGGCTCTCGCGGCGCACGGCGTCGGTGTAGGGGTTGGCATCCTCGTCCTGCAAGAACGGCTGCAGGCTCCACCACACACCCTCGTCGCGCATCATCTTGACGCTCTCTTCATCGGCCAGTTGGCCGTGCTCGATGCTCCTCACCCCCGACTTGATGGCCCGCTTGATGCCCTTTGGCGTGTACACATGCGCCATCACATAGGTGTTCCAGTCGGCGGCGGCTTCCACGCCGGCGCGCAGCTCCCTCTCGGTGAACTGGGTGCTATCCAGCGGGTCGTACAGCGATGCCACGCCGCCGCCCGCCAGCATCTTGATCTGCGATGCACCTAGCATCAGCTGCTCGCGCACGCGGCGCAGGACCTCGGTCTCGCCGTCTGCAATCATGGCCACGCCGACTTGCTCCACCATGCTCAGCGACTCATTCGCTGCACGCGGGATATCGCTGCGCAGGCGAAAGTCGCCATGGCCCGAGGTCTGAGAAATCATCGCACCGCTGGGGTAGATGCGCGGGCCGGGCACCATGCCCTCGTCGATCGCGCGCTTGAGCGCAAAGGCCGGCCCGCCCGCATCGCGCACCGAGGTAAAGCCGCGCATCAACGTGCGCTGCGCCTCTTGCGCGGCTGAGATATACAGATAGCCCAGATCGGCCGTCATCGCCGTCATCTGCGGCACGGCCGCCAGCATGGTGTGCCAGTGCGTATCGATCATGCCCGGCATCACCAGCTTGCCCTGGCAATCGATCACCTGGGCGCCTTCCACCTTTTCTCCGGCAGAGGGCAGGGCGGTAATCATCTTGCCCTGGATCAGCACCTGCACGCCCTGGCGCACCGACTTGCCCGTGCCGTCAAACAGGCGCAGATTGGTCAGCAACACGGGGCGGTCGGCCTGCCTGGGCGTGCCGCCCGCACCGGGCTCGGCCGCATGCAGGCCCACAAACGGGGCCATCATCGCGGCCACCCCGCCCACAAACATGCGGCGCGACATATCCGTCATCACCCGCTCATGCAGCAACTGGCACACCACGCTGCCGCAGGTGCAGGCTCTGGGGCGAATCGGGCCCGTCTTCCAGGCCAGGTCGGCGTCGGTAGCGATTGCGTTACTCATCTGCTCTCTCCCCTCATGCTGAATGAACAAAGACGCCCCGGCAGGCGTGACAAATGGAACCACCAGTTCACAATTTGATGCACCGATGCTACACGACGATAGGCGCATGAAAAACGCCCCGTTGCGCCAGGGCACCGGGGCGTCGATTAAACTTTGAGAACAGCGCAAATCTGCCGCGCTGCCGCAGGCCGGGCTTAAACCACTGGCCTATGCACCAGCACCGGAACGCTGCTATTTACCAGAACGCGCTGGGTTTCGCTGCCCAGCAAAATGCCGGCAATGCCCTTGCGGCCGTGCGATGCCATGCAGATCAGGTCGCATTGGCTGTCCTTGGCCTGCTGGATGATGGCCTGGTGCACCGAGAAGTTCATCGTCCGCACCGTCTTGCAGTTCACCCCCTCGGCCCTGGCAATGTCCTGCACCGCCTGCAGCACCTTGTCGGCCATACGCTCGGCGTCTTTTCGCAGCTCGCTGGGGTTGTAGGCCACCATGCCCTCGCCGCCATACATCAGGGCTGAATAGTCCGGCATCACATACAGCACCGTCACCTCGGAGCCTTGCTCCTTGGCCAGCTGCAGGCCCGCATGCAGTGCAGCTTCTGAGAGTTTCGAGCCGTCCGTAGGAATCAGAATGTGCTTGAACATTTTCAGCCTCCTTGCGCGCCAGCGCGTATGTGGTTGGTAGTCGATCCGAACCTTTACCAGACCCATACTCACACTCTGGGGCCGTCAATGCAACACCTGGAGTCAATATTCAATCAGCCATGGCACGCGCCTGATGCAACGCGCCGGGGTTGGGTAGCATGGTGGCGTTGTCTTCATCCTTCAGATGGCAAGGAAGTCCCATGCTCAACACGGATACCGTTGCGAAGAGGTTGTTTGGCGCCTCCGCAGATACCTTGGACGAAAGAGCGCTCAAGGTTGCCCAGCACATAGCGCGGCGCAAGCACATCTCACGCAATGTGGATGAGGAGCTGGATCAGGCACCGCCCACCTTCGGCCAGCGCGCGGCAGATGCCGTCGCCACCTTTGGCGGCTCCTGGGCCTTTGTGCTCCTGTTCTGCGCAACCATGGTGGCCTGGGTCGGCCTCAACGCCTTGCTGCTTTGGGCACGCGGCTCAACCTTCGATCCGTACCCCTACATTCTGCTGAACCTGTTTCTGTCCATGCTGGCCGCCATACAGGCGCCCATCATTCTCATGTCGCAGAACCGCCAGGCAGACAAGGACCGCATTCGCGGCGAGCATGACTACGAAGTCAACCTTAAGGCGGAGCTGGAGATCATGCTGCTGCACCAGAAGATCGACGAGCTGCAGAAGACGCAGTGGAGCGAGCTCATCACCATCCAGAGCGAACAGCTGCAACTGCTGCGCCGGCTGGCGGAAGGGCACCGGCCCGTCTAGCCACGCAGGCATTGTGCGTGGTGCTCTCGCATCCGCTGTGCAGATCGCCATCAGCGGCTAGGGCGGTAGTACGATTCGCCAATGGCAACTTGGAGTGGGTATGGGCAAATCGACGTATCGCGCATTGGTGATTGCTTCGCTGGGCATCCCAATCCTCGGAATACTGGCGGAATATGGCTTCGATCTGGTGCCCCAGGAGCTGGCTGACCTTTCCCAGAGCCTGTTGATGCAGTCTGAGGTCGGTCTCACCGACTGGATCTTCCTGCTGGCGTTCTCGGTGGTCCTAGTGCTCGGCCTCATTTCCTTCTATGGGCTGCTGCGGTTCAGGGCATGGGCGCCTCGGTTTACCCTGTGGTCCTCTGTGGCGACCTGGGTCGTCGTCTGTTTCAGCCCGCCGATTGTGCTGTCCGGTCTGGGGTACTCCACATCGACCTTGGGCTGCGTACTCTTTGGGGCAGTGCTTGCCCTGCCGTACTACTCTCCAGAAGTGCGAGAGATGTTCTGGCCCACCACATCAGAGGAATGAACAACAAAGCCCCTTAGAGGGGCTTTTTGCATGGCAAAGCGCTTCGGGCCACCCCAAGCGGACTACCTGAACGTCATGCGCAGCATGCCCTGAGCGGGCTGCTGGTCGGCGGGCAGGTTGGGTTGATCGAGTCGGGTGGCCTGCTGCTTTTCACGGTGCTGGGCGCGCTGGGTCAGCCGCTGGGTGCAGGCCGTTGCCAGCGTGGCCAGCTGCGCATCCGTCGCGCTCATGATCTCGCCATCGGCAATGCGCTGCGGCAGGCTGCTGAAGGACACCACCATCTGGTCCGTCGCAATCGGCTGGGCATGGGGCAGGGTGGGGCGGCCCTGGCTGTCGTAGTTCAGGTTCAGCAGATAGCGGCTGTGCTGCCATTCATCGGCGTCTCCCTGCATCACCGCATTGAACACCGTGCGGTGCACCTGCGCCGCGGCCTCTGCGGCCAGAGAGAAAGCCAGCGCCATGCGTTGCGTGTCTGCCGGCTGGTGCAGCGCGGCCTCCATACGATTAAAGGCGTCGATATAGGCCAGCTTGAAGGTCAAAGCCTTCTTGCCCGTAAAGCTCATGGCCAGCAACGTAAAGCCGTCGCGGGTCAGGCGGTAGGCGGGGCGGTTCTCGCCTTTTGCATCCGTGTAATCAACCAATCGGAAATCCGATTGGTGCTCATGCGGCAGGTCTGCGATGAGGGCGCGAATGCGCTCCATGACGTGCAGGTGCTGCTTGCCGAAGTGCGAAGCAACTTCGTTGCTGGTGGTGCAAGGTTGTCCGTCGACGAGCGTGACGGCGGGAGAGAAAGCCAGGTTGGACTTGGACATGGTGGCGCTCCGTGATGAGACTTTGAGTGCCTATCGCAGCGTTCTTACGCACTGCAATAGGCGGCCGGGAGGTTAAGAACCTAGATCACGCTAGGCGGACTTCTTCCCCTTTCGGGTCTTATATCCGTCGCCCTCCCGGCCATAAATCAAGCGTCTGCAAAAGTGCAGGCGTGCAATGTCCGGGCACAAAAAAACCGCCAGTTATCGGATGCGGTTCTTCCGCGTGATCTTAGGAGTTCTTACGCTCCGCCCTCTACAGGGTAAGAAAATTATACTCGATCTAGCTCAAAGCGGGAATAGAGCCGCAGCAGTGGTGTAAAGGGCACCGGGGTGCTCTATCCATGAGAAATTTGATAAGTGAATTTTAAAACTCTTTTTCAAAAATCTATGAACATCAATTAATATGATGTAACATGAAGTTACTTGTGAATAGGATCTTAAATAGACATGGCACATGCACTAAATTATCCAACTATTGAGTTTCAAGATACTGAGAGTCTGAAAAAATCCCTGCTATTATGGGATAGAGTATTTAGAATTGTTCCATCCGGCTATAATCCCGATGATTGTTCGGAGGTGAAAACAGCTGTAAGTTCAGGTTCCGTTGTCGACTTAGAAATTGACAAAAATGATAAATGGAATGCGGCAAATGGGTTTTTGAATTTCTTCGAGAGGCGTCACGATTATAGGAATATTCTGCCGTGGCCAGCAGGATTGTCTACGGCAACATTCACGAGGATAAATCCAGAAAAGATAGATGCAAAGCTGCTTCCTCTTTTTGAGCAGCTTTCGCAAAGAATGTCTAGTGATGGCTTTCTTGAGGTTCCATCTGAACACGCTGGTGCATATATGTTCTATTTAGCGAGCTATGTGGCAAAACAGCGCTCAATGGATTTGATTACAGATTCATCGGATTATTGGGCGGTTGGCACATATTTTTCTCAGAATGGAAACTTTGGGGAAAATGTTTGGAGTGAAAAATCGAATGCTTTTTTGGCGAATTTGGCAATAGATGATTTGCTTCCAATGGATCTCAGTCAAGTCTCAATCGATACTATCCTTCGTTTTAATGAAGATAATATTGAGCAGCGAAAGAATTTTCAGAAAGAAGTTTTTCTACTTAGGGAAGAGGTTTCACGTTGCAATAACAAAGAACATGCAAAATATATTGTGGCTGACTTTATAAAGACTTTTGAAAAAGCAAAAGACGAATATAAAAAATCTATTGGCTTCTTTCGGAAAAATGAGATCTTTAGTATTTTTTCGGTTGGATTGCCTGTGACGGCTACTATTTTATCGATGCCAATTGGAGGAGCAGATCCCTATGCGCCATTCAGGTTATGTGCTGGAGTTTTGATTGGCGCAGTATCGGCTTTTGCAACAAATGGGCTAATAAAAAAAGAAAAAACGGTCGCTTCTTATCTGGTTGATTCAGAGAATATGACAAGAAAACCCAATTGGTTGTTGCATAGAAAGTTTAACGAATTTATAAACGACTAATTTTGGTCGATGAATTTATAAATAGAAATAGGCGGTTTTATAATGGAATTTAATGAATCGTTCACGGGGGTGGTGAGTGAAATTGTGGATTCAACCAAGGATGATGAATTCCTAAGAGGATTAGCTCTTGATATTTTCTATAGAAATTTACCATCTGAAATTTCAAAAAAAATCAAAAGTATCCATAATAACTTTAGTTTCAATTATCGAGCGAAAAAACACTATCAATGCCAATATCGAGGATGTTCCGATGAATCCTGTTATTCACATGATATCTCTGAGAACGCGTTCTTGAAAAATCTTTGCAGGGGTGATTCTGAAGTCGTAATTTTAAAAAGGAATATGAAGGGTAATCCTATATTTTCCATGGGAGAATATATACATAAAAGAAATGCAACTAATTTTCCAGGCTACTGTGCCAAGCATGATTTAGACTTGTTCTCTGATGTTGAGGACGGTAACCAAAAATTAGATGATTATTTTGTTAATAAGCAATGTTTGCGATCTACCCGTAGGGAAATTTTTGAGGTGGAATGTCAGATTAATATGGGATCTGATTTCGTAAAAACTGTGCTAAGCGAAAATGATGAAAATAATATCCTAATTATAGATATTGTTGGTAATTTTAATCGTAAAATAGATGCGCTAAAAAAACGTCGATTAAATCTCCTGGACTTGCATGAAAAAATAATGCGAGGTATTGAGAGTAAAGATTACCTAGTTGAGTTTAGAGAATTGGACGCTGGGAAAAAAGGTTTTTGTTTCAGTGCTTGTCTTGATTTAACCCTAGATGAAGATGAGGAAGAATGTATATTATATTTTTATAATCTTGAATTTAAAAATGAATCAAAAGCATTCGTGTGTAGTTTGAAAAATAGTCTTTCTAGAGGTTATTTAGATAATTTTATTTCTAATTCTTTATTAAATTTTTCGAAAATAATTTTTCAAAAAAAAATGAATTTGGTTTTTTCTAAAGAGTTTTTTGAGAAAATTAGTGAGGGGGTAAAATTAATTCTGAATAACGAACCTGAACTATATTCGATTAATAATATAGAGGCCTCCCTGATTTCGCAGGATTTATTCTCATAAATTGAAAAACGGCTGTGCGATGCTGTCTACGTGCTTGTCATCAAGTTGAGCTGCGATTCGGTGGATTGTGCTCAGTGAACGTGATGATCTCTATAGTCATGCTCAAGCAGGTCAGAAAGCCATGCTCGAAAATAAGCGGGACAAGGCCCGCATTTTCATCTAGGTCAGTTGGTTCCGATGCAATGCGTCAGCCCGGCGTTCCCGCTCAGGTTGTGCTGGTCAAGGCTGCGGCCACACATCCAGTGTGATGTTGGGCAACTGAAATAAAGCAAAGAAAAAGGCAATATAGAGAGCTACATTGCCTTTGTGCGTTAGAAGGCGCTTTTGGGGGCGCTAATCAGATTTCAACGGTAGCTGCCGGGCTGGGACGCCGCTTGCTGCTGATTGGCAAGAAACTGGGCTGCCAAATGGCTTCTAAGCACTTGCTCCAGCGCGGGCGAGGGCGTCTCGGGGTCTGGGATCTTGCCAAAGGCCATCAGATTTCTGGTGAGTTGCACCGGCGTCATCAAAATTCCCCAAGGCAGGCCCCACCAACCCAGAAACAATGAAAAGACCGTGTCTCCGATTTTTTGTTTGGTGCCACAACGTGCGCAGGCCACCAGCGGCCTGCTCGACCACGACGTCATCATGACGACGGAGTACACACGGTAAGAGGTATGGACATCCACCGGGCCGGGGCCGTCGCACTTGGGGCAATTGCCTTTGTGCACCCGAAAGATATGGGCCTGGACATCGGCGGGGGAGAGCTGGCTCGCAGCGTCGGAAAGTAGCCCTTGGTGCAGGCATTTCTCATTGCAGTAGCGACGGTCGCCGTCTCGCTTTCCGCCAAAAAGAATTCTGGTATTGCAGTACGCGCAGGAAGCCATTCAATCTCTCTCAGTGTTGTTATCGCGCCTGATTAAACCAAATATCGCCGGCGATCACCCATCTAAATTCAGAAGGGATGATTCGTGTATCAAATGCGCCTGGCTTCTGGCCGCAATGGCATGGTGAATTGGTTTTTCATCAAGAGGTCAAAACGCACTCAAGAGAAATGACTGAATTGAGAGCGGCGTGGCGCTCAGGCAAGGCGCGGGCCCAGGCCCGCGCTTTCACCCAGCTCAGTTGGTCGCAAAGCAGTACATCAGCCCGGCGCTGCCGCTTTGTTTGAGCTGGTCGATGCTGCAGCCGCGCGTGCCGTGAGACGAGTTCCAGGAGGCATTGGCCACAGGGTCGGGGTTGGTGCCCTTGTGGTCGTGGTGGCCCACGATGGCAGAGCCGCCGTCGCTCTTGGTCCAGTTGCCGCAGGTGGTGTCCTTGCCGGGCTCGGGCACGGCCAGTGTGCCGTCAGGGCGCGAGCCGGTCAGGATGTCGTGGCGGTTGACCTCATCGCCAAAGCCCGAGACGACTTCGCCCTTTTCGGTCAGCGAGGTGTCCTTGCCGACCTTGGCATTGGGGCTGTGCAGGTCGGCCACGCTGGTGGCAATGACCACGCCCTTGGCGTTGCGCCACGGCCCGTTGCCGATGCGATCGCGCGCATTGACAGCCGGTTGCCCATTCAGCGCCGCATTGCTCAGGTAGGCGCGCCAGGTCTTGTTGCCTGCACCCACGCTGGCGGCCAGCGACTGGCAGTAACGGTCGGCCCCGGCCAGCCCGCCCAGGTCGCCGCCCTTGCCGGGGTTGGTGCTGGTGATGAAAAAGCTCATGGGGTTGCCGCCCGACGACCCCATGGCGCCGCAACCCACAATCAGTGCGGCAGTCGCAAGGGCTGTGCTGGCGGAAAGAACCAAACGACGGGACATGGCAGGCTCCTGAGCAATAGTGGAGCGTGCAGGCTAACGCAAGGTGGTGTCAGCGGCAATATGGACAAGAGCTGCGAGGTGAGCTCCCGTTTTGTTTGCGCAGATAAACGGTGATGCAATCGCGAGCGCGCACGGGCTGTTGTAAGCAGACGTTACACTTGGATGGAAGCTGTCTCATTCACTCGTGGTGCAAACCAAGAAAGTCTGTCCTGTGTCTGAAAATAAAGTAGTAACCGGTGTCTTGGTAAGAGCCATTCAACCCAAAGACTTTGATCAGTGGCTTTTGCTCTGGGACGGCTACAACGCTTTCTATGGGCGGGCCGGTGCTTCTGGACTGGCCAGAGAAATTACCGAGACAACTTGGGAGCGCTTCTTCAATCCCATCGAGCCAGTATTTGCGTTGGTCGCAGAACATGAAGGAGAAGTGGTCGGCCTGGCCCATTACCTGTTTCACCGCAGCACCACCAGGCTTGCCTCGGTCTGCTACCTGCAGGATCTTTTTACAGCCCCCACACGGCGCAAGCTCGGAATTGGCAAGGCCCTCATTAACAACGTCTACGAGCAAGCCACGCTGGCTGGTGCGAGCCGCGTCTACTGGCAAACGCAAGCAACCAATGAAGCCGGCCGCGCGCTCTACGACAAGTTGGCCAGACATGCCGGGTTTATCGTTTACAGCCATGAGCTGTAGGCTGTTGCGGCCACGCTAGATTGATGGGGTAGCGACTTCTGGTTGAGTTGCGAATGTCGCAGTACGGCAAGGAAGAGTCATTCATTCCTACATTGGCCTTTGACTACCCACAACAAGCTGCAATTTAGAAATTTTTAGGTTTTTTCTAGACGCTTGTTTGTCATTGCTCACTCTCAAAATTGCTGATAGATTCATTTTTATAAGAACAACAATCCTATTTTGCTTGTTGTCTAAATCCAGTATTAAATTAATTTTATATAAATTAGAAAAATATGCAAAAAATTTATAGAGGATTCTCTAGAAAAAAAGAGCCTGGTGAGTATTTGAATCAATTTTTATTATCTCCTCGCCAACCAACAGAAACTCCAAAGCTCATCCATGATTTTTCGGATCATTGGTTTTATGAGAAATTTGGCATTAAATGCAGATCCACTGCTGTTATTTGCACGACAGAAATAAATCAAGCAATGTTATATGGGAGTAGCGGTAGTATCTTAGAGATTAGACCGAGTGGTATATATTCAATTGTCTACAGTCCTTATGTAAAAGATTTTCTTGATATAGTAACTGAAATAGATGAGATATCTTTCAATGCGGTAAGTAGTTGGCTTGAAAATAAAAACTACCAGTGTGTCAGGTCAATATCAGAAATTGAGAAATCATTCTTTGGCGAAGTAATGGTTTCATGCGAAAAGTATAGCGCATTCACCTATATTTGAAATTATTTTATTTTATCTAAACCGCTGCTCAAGCCGACCCGCCTGCGGCGATCGGCTTAGCTAGTTCGTTAGATTTCTCATTTCCCGATAGAGCACATCAAGACTGTGAAATGACTACAAGCGATAAAATTAATTTATTCATCGAGAAGATTGACTTCTCATATCCACCCGATGTGGTTTATCTTTTTATTAAAATTCGTTCTTTGCTTGAAGAGAAAAATTCCAAGGGGGAACTGCCAACTCTAAATTTGTATTGCAATTGGCTTGTTCATCGTGAGCTAGATAGGTCAAGCCGTCACTTAATTGATAGACTAAATAATAAAATAATCGAGCATATGGATACCGAAAGAAATTTCAATTCAATGGTATCTGAAGTTTTAGGTGTTGATAGGCTTCGTGAGGAAGTTGAGAAAATCCTTCCCTTTTTGCAGGATTTGTCTAAAAGTAAACCAATTGATTGGATTAAGCTATTCTCCACTCTATTCGTGGAGTTGATTGATAAGCCAATAAAGCTTAAAGAATATAATTCTGTGAAGCAACTTAATTATCCAAATGACATATATGGCATCAAATTAGTAGAACACGATGGCTGTATATGTTGGGAGCTTCTTTCACCAAGCCTTGAAAATAAAAACTCAAGAATTATTGGGCCTCTCATCAGCACTTCTACCCTCCATATTTAATTGAAAATATTAAGCCATCAAGTGAATGGTAAATATAATCCTACGCCCAAGCGGGCGGTCTTGAGTCGTCGCTAACCTCAGTTTGTTAGTGGCTGTCTGGTTTGGGTCGTTTACAGACTTAGTTTTTGCAGTGCCTCGTGTCGCAGGCTATGCAGAGCAGGGGGCCGTGAGCACTGAAGTACCGAGGGGAGTTTTCTGGGGAGTTTAGGGGGCGCGACGGGAATTGAAATGATGGCGCTCAGAGGGAGAGGCACCTGTTAATCCCCCTTAAACCCCGGTTTGATCGGTTCGATTCCCATCGCCGGATGCGGACCTTGCTTGAAATGACGATCTATCGCATTTTTTGCTGAGACTTAGCAGTTTGGCCTGATAAAGGAGTCGTCTTAATCAATCTTTGAGTGTCTCCAGTTGATTGCGATCGACGCTCAAGGAGGAGCGATTCCGCGTTCAGCATCTGACGGGCTACATCTGCAGGAGCCTTACCAGCTATTTGCAACGGCAATGGCACTGAAGCAGGGGAATGGCGCAGTGGCAAACTCAAGCTAAATTTGATAAACGGCAAATCCAGACACGAGTGTCTTAAAGGGCTTGTAGCGTCCGTGTTTTCTGCTCGCTCGGGCCATGCATGGCACTTTAGGTAGATCACTGTCATCGATTAATGCTATTCGATACTGACAGAGATTTTGTCTTGAAACGCTTTGCTATAAAGCGATTGAAGCTATTAAAATTGATTATTCAATTATTGCATTTACTAGCTATTGAGCAGGAATGTGGTTGCCATGGTCATATCGAATCAGCAGCGGTCCATGGAGTGCGTTTCTGATGCATCACACGTTCCTGACTGATAGCTGGTTGCCGATGGGTGCGCCAAAAACGGCTTAGCGAGATGTTGGAGGCAAGACGGCCTTACACATTGAAAACCCGCAATGTATCGAAGCGACTAGACTCAGGAACATGAAGAAAATGTTTGGAGTCTCTGTGCTCGTTTTGCTTTTATCGGGCTGCTATGCAGCAGGCCCTGGATACAGCTACGGGTATAGCGATACTTATATCTATCAGCCTTATGGCGGCTCGTATTATTACGGGCGGCCTGCATACAGGCCTGGGTACTACCATCATCATCACGCGCATCGTCCACCTGCCCATAGGCCGCACCTTGGTCATGGAGGGCATGGAAATAATCGTCCTCCGCATGGTGGGCATCGGCCGGGTGGAGGCCATGGCCATGGCCATGGCCATGGGCATCGCTGAGTTGCATGCACCAAGGGAAAGAGTGAAGACTGGGAAATAGATATCGCACCAGCGTGCCAGTTAAGGGGTCAACTGCGGATCGGCGAGTCGGAAAGTTGAGAGTCACCGGCATCTGGCTGGTTTTTTTTGACCGTGCGGGAATGCCAGTCCGTGTTCCTTCTTGGCTTTCGGTCCGGGATCTGCTTGCGCAGCTCTGCCTGCCAAAGTCGTCCGCCGCATGCCCTTTACGCGTGAGGACATCGAAAAGCCTGCCTCGGCGGGCTTTGTTGTGCATGGATGGTTAGCGCTTTTTCCTCAGAGGTTTCCGCCCGAAATTTCAATCAGACTGCCCGTGGTGTAGGGGGACTCGTCCGACATAAGCCATACGATTGCATTCGCAACTTCCAGCGCGCTTCCTCCGCGCTGCATGGGAATTCGCGGCGCTAAGCGCTGAACCCTGTCCGGCTGTCCCCCGCTGGCATGGATATCTGTTTCGATGAGGCCTGGGCGGACTGCGTTCACGCGGATGCCCTCCGCGGCCACCTCCTTGGCCAGACCCAGAGTCATGACATCCATGGCTCCTTTGGACGCTGCATAGTCCACGTACTGGCCTGGCGCGCCCAGTCTTGCAGCGATGCTGGACACATTCACAATCGCTCCGCCATGACCGCCGCGTGCCGTGCTCATGCGAAGCACGGCCTCGCGGGCACACAGAAAGGCACCGATGGTGTTGATGCGAAACATCCGCTCCAGGCGCTCAAGGCTGAACTCCGCCACTGTCTGCGCCGTGTCCACGATGCCCGCGTTGTTGACCAGTGCATCCAAGCGCCCGAACTGCACATCGGCCACGGCAAAAAGGCATCGAATCTGTTCTTCGTAAGCCATGTCGGTCTGAATGGCCATGGCGTGCCTGCCCATGTCGGTGATTTGCGAGACAACTGCCTCGCTGCTGTTTGGTCCGTATTGAAGCTGAGCAGCACATCCTAGCCGGCCGTCGCAGCTTGTACGGCGGTGGCTGCACCAATACCTCGACTGCCGCCGGTGATGAGCACAACTTTGTTTTTCATGGGTCTTCTGAAGGGGGCGTGGGATGTGGCTGAGAGTCCAGGCATGTGCAGCACAGCTTGCGACTCATCTTATCGCTGCATTTCTTATTGGTGCCTAGGTTTGGCAGGATCTACGTGCTCATATTCTTGTATCTCAAGGCAACAAAAAACCACCTGTCGAGGTGGTCGTGAACCCATTGCAAGATGAATTTGAAGCGCCCGGCTACCAATACCGGTAGTTGTGGCGCTCGCGCAGCAGCCTCTCTTGCTCCTGCTTTTTTTCCATTGCTGTGGGCTCTTGCTGTTCTAGTTGTGGCGGCGTGGGGAAATCCTTGTCCATGGAGAACAGCTCCTTGGTGGTCTCCCAGAACTTCTGGATTGGCGGGGGAATACGGCTATCTGGCATATAGACCTCCAGTCCTGGATGACGAATCAGGATCGATCGTCAAAGAGCACAGTACTCTTTTTAATAACCCTAAATGCCCTCCAATAAGTAAAACGTCAGCTTTGATGCTGGCGCTATCGCATAGCTTGCTCGCCAAGTGGCGCACCCTGCTCGAGTTGGCTGCCTTGGCTGAGAAAGCCAATCATCATGCGGGTACCGCCGCTTCTTTCCATTGCCCAAGTCAACCAGGTTGATGCATGACCGCCGCCTGCGAAGCCGATTGCGGACATCGCGTCTGAGATAAGAGTCACGTCGTTGTCTCATCCAACTGATGACGGTCGGAGCGCTCGGTCGACTGTACAGACGATGCAGGAGAAAACGGGCTAGCATGCGAGGAACAACAAGGGAGTGGCCATGGAAAGGTATCGGTTCAATGTGTTTGGCGACATAGTGCTCATAGAGCGCAGAGACTCTGCATGGCGCTGTTTTTCCGTTGGAGCCGATGGCAAGCTTGGCTTTGTCGATCTGGCTGTTCCTTCCGAGGTTTCCTATGAGCAGTTGCCTCAGTATCTCTACGACATCTTTCACGAGAGCGCCGCATCGTCCGATGGCGATATCTTCGAGATAGTTTGAGCCTCCCGGCATCCCCGCAGTCGCTTGCGGAAGGTCTGCGGCGAGGGCCAGGGCACTGGCTCCTGTGGGCTTGCAACCTGTTCGACGCTCATATGCGCCAGGCCTTGTTTCCGCCGTATTTGACTTCGGCGTTGGACGATCAAGGCTGGCGTTTCGAGATCTTTCCGTGACGGATGAAGTACTGGAAGCCAGCCTCCGGCTATGCTGAGTTCGGCTATTCACTCAGGCAATAGCGCCTTGGGTTGGCCCCGCTTCACCTGACAGCGTAGGGGGCGAGCCGCTCGTTTAAACCATATGCAGGAGATGCCAATGACGTTTCAAAAGAACCCGCTCAAGGAAGCGGAACCCAAGCCGGAACCGGTTGATCCGCCCAATGAACAACCGCCTGCAGAGTTACCGACCGACCCGATAGATCGGCCGAATGTATAAGGGCTTCAGCCAGTGATGCCTTGGCTGACTCCGTTTATTGACTCAATAGCGGCTCGAGTGGCTCTACCTTGGTATCGCGAGCGTGATTGCTATGCTCAGGCCATCAAACCGATTGGGCATTCCTCTGAGCCGGTTCAAGCCCATCTACAGCCAGCGTCGAACCTGTTGGCGATAGGTGTCGAAGGACGCTCCAAATTGTGCTTGCAGCGCTTCTTCTTCCGGCCGAATCTGAAAGCGCTGCAAATAAGCCATGAATAGCGGCACAAGAAGCAGTGCTGACAACTTGCCCAACCCTGTGGCGAAGCCAAGCAGCAGCAGTGCAAAGCCCAGGTACATCGGATTGCGCGTCATACGATAAACCCCGCTGACAACCAGTGAGGTCGACGCTGTAGGAGTGGTGGGGTTTACCGTGGTTTGGGCGCGCTGAAACGCCCGTACGCCGGCTATGCAGAAGGCGCCGCCCAATATCGCCAGCAATAAGGCGGCCATCCTGTAGGCCGGGAATTTGGTGACCAGGATATCTGGCAGAAGCCACATGGCTGCGGCAAACACTGCGAACAGTGCTATAGGCGGCACTCGCAGCGCGAGCAAGGAGGAATCGGTTTGCGAGCGGGATTGGAGAGTCATGTGTTCAAGGCTAAAGCTTGAAGTGACTTGATGGTCAACTATGTCATGTCAGGTGGCGCGGTGATCGCCAGTCGGCTTGGCCCTGGCAGCGGTGTTACATCTTTTCGGGCTTCTTACACCCGCTCCATCATCGCCAGATTGGGTAGTTGGTGAGACCCAGCGATTGAGCCGTCTGTTTGTCAGAAGTGCCCGTATAAGGTGATTTCCCGGCGGCGGGCATGAACGTCACTGTATGTGAGTTCTGAAAGAAGAGGGCAGATTCCTGGAAACGACGTGGCCTAGCATGGACCTATGTTCCATGAAAGGAGGTCGGTCATGAAATCTCTCAATGCCCTTGTATTGCTCGCGGCGGTGGCGGCTCTCAGTGCCTGTGAAAAAGCGCCACAACCAGAACTTCAATCGAGGCCGCCAGCAACAGAAGGAATGCCTGCACAACGTCCCGCCCCGGGTTCTCAAGTTCCTGTTCCTGAGCCATCACCTGCAAATCCCAATCCACGTCCATAGCCTTTGTGATGTGGGCTGTGAGAAGGTCCATATAGTTGCAGCAAGACATCGGGTCTGGCCCTATGTCTTGCAACGTATCCAGGCTCGACGACAAATAGCTATCAGCTCAAGAGATGCCAGAGGGAATGGCGCCGCCGATACATGAAATATGGAGAACGGCTTCCTGTAATCATTGCAGGAGCTGTTTCAGCGATGAGAATCTTGACGATCAAGCATTGCCTGCTTCTCGGAGAGCAGTCACGCCCCATGCCGCGTATCCCAAGGGATTCATTCTGTCTGCCATAAACAACGAGAAAGGCCTGTTGATTGAAGCGCATTGATAGTGGTGCGCTTCTTGGTCGCAAGCCAAGCTTTCGATGGCTGCAAATATTGCTGGTGTACCAGCATGCCCTGTTTGCAGCTGATTTTTGCTGCGCATCTTTTGGGCGGTTGTAGAGTCGCTGCGGATGTCGACACGGGGTTTGATCGATAAGACTTGCATGGGCTTGTTTATTGCTTGGCCCGCCTGGCTCGCGAGTGTCTGCTCTGCGTCCGGTTCACCGATAAAGCGTATATTTGCGTGGAGATAAGCTGATGAGGGCGCGGCCCAAAGGCTCGGGCCGGGTTGCCGCAGTCAGAGTCATTCCCTTCAGCTTGTCGCTTTCTGGTGACTATTGAGCTGAGTTGGAGAACAACGATGCAAAAGACATTTCTCGCCATCGATACCAACTCCTGGATACTGCTGGTCAGCATTTTTGCGTTGCTCAGTCTCGCGGCTTTTCTGGGCAAGTTCACCTGGAATAAGAGGTTCAAACATGACGCCGTCGCCGAAGATGAGCTCAAGATCGTTCTGGGTGCGACCTTGTCATTGTTTGGTCTGCTGATCGGCTTCATTCTGTCTTTCGCGATTGGTGGCTACAACATGCGCGTGGCGGCCGAAGAAAACGAAGCCATCGCAATCGGCAATGCTTTTCAGCGAACCAGCTTGTTGAAGGACAGTCATCAGCAGCAGGCGAAGTCCTTGCTGCAAGACTATCTGAGCCTGCGCACGCAATTCTTTGAGACCATGAATGAAAACCAGCGGGCGCACATCCGCAGGGAGTCCATTCACATGCAGACCCGGATGTGGAGGCTGGTCAGCAAGATTGCCACAGCCAACCCCGACCCGGTCATTGCGACAGCCTTGAACGCCTGCAACGACCTCTATATCGCACAGCAAAAAACGATGGCCAGCTGGCGACATCACATTCCAGGTGCCGCCTGGTTTCTGCTCATCATCTTCGGGGTCTGTTCAAACTTTCTTATTGGCTACAACATCCGTGGCCAAAATCGTCGCAGCTCCCTGATTTTCATCGTCCCGTTTGTCACTGCCCTGGCTCTTTTCCTGATTGCCGAGATCGATGTGCCTGGTAAAGGCCTGATCCACGTGTCGCCGGACAATCTCACCATCCTGCGCGAAACGCTTTCCGATGGCGGGTTGATGTCTTGATTGCGGTTCGCGCATTGGCGCAGCATGCGGTTCCTGTCGGCATCACTGCGCAGCCACACTGTCTGAGCTGGCAGTTTTCTAAATGCCTGAGCGGTCGCACTTGTTTGCCGTGGATTTAGATGCCACAGGTCGTTGATCCTGGTTGATTAAAAGGCCGTGCAGTATGGAGTCCAGGGTGATGTTAGCGACTATCGAATTTATGAGCATATAGCGCACGGTCTATATGTATTTCAAAGGGGTTCTATATCAAGATCGTTGCATGAATTGCGCTATGTGCTTCTATTTCAAGAGCGTTCAGCCCGCAGCTGCACTGCGCGTTGCGGTGCAGAAATGTCGCACGGGGCGAGAATTGCCCTAACGCGTCTACCAGAATCAGTGGCGATTCGCCCCTGCCGTTGTAGAGAAAGTCCCTGCAGCGATGGTCATTTTGCGATGATGCTCGCCAATGCGAACAACATCGGCGAACTCTTGAAGGCGTATTGCGGTCAAGGTGAATCAGAGCCGGCTCAGGCTTTTGATGCTGCTTGATGGTAGTTGGTTTGAGATTCAACAAGCAAGGAAGTTCGTCATGAAAGTGATGCTGGCCATTTCATTGATCGCTATTGCTTTGGTGGGCTGCAATGGCTCCCAACCGCCTGTGCAAAGCGCTGCCGTGGACAAGCCGGCGGGCGTTTCAGCCACCAAGGTGGTCAACTTTGTGGGGCCCATGGATCTGACGATCAGGCTGCAGTCTTCGGATAATTTTGAGACTGCCGTGATGACGGACAACGCCGACCGTTCGTTCAGCATGACCCGTGTGCCGGCGGCCAGCGGTTTGCGCATGACCGATGGCAAGAGCACGTTCATCCATTTCAAGAATGGCGAAGGTATTGTGGAGTTTGTGAAGGATCGCCCCATCCAGATCAAGGAGTTCACAAAATAATCGGTCTGCTGATTCGATGGCAAGCTCATGGCGACATGGGTATTTTTATGGGCCTGAGTCAGGCGAAGCTTCCTTGCCACGCAGCAGCCATTTTTTCACGGGGGCTGCCATGCGCTGGTCTTTTCTCGTTCGGCATGAAACACCCGTGGACTGCACTGCGCCCTGGCCTTTGTGGCGGTAATCGCCTCGCCAAGGGCCTGCTGCAGATTCCTGAGACGATGTTCGTACTGCTTGCACAGTTGCTGCGAGTTGGTGTCTGGAGAGTTCTACATCCATTTGCGGGCGTCCCTTATCCAGCTCTTGGTCTCCGAAGGGCTGGGTCCTAAGAATGGCTAGTTCCAGATAGTGCCAGGCCGCAATAAAAAGGCCCGTGGATTGGGGGGATGAGAGACAGTTAAAGCTTGTCTATCAGTTCACGACAGCCCTTTATTCCCACTCAAATATTCATAAGACTCCGAAAGCCATAGCTGGTGTGGGTTGTAGCGATGTGCATGCACGCAATACCATCCCAGATGCCATGAGTCCAGATGAGCTGGGCCAGCTACTGGCTAAGAGCGGCTAACACCACCGATCCACGAAGCGTGCACAGATGATCGCAGCGGCCAGTTTCAGCAATGCGTCGTGGATATCTAGCCGCCTTCACAGCGGATGCGTAGCTTGCCAAAGCCTGCAAACCATGCGTGTGTGCGCTCTACCACCCAGCGATGCCAACCCATGCTTCAGTGGATGTGTGAGCTGGTTTTTCGGATGGTCTGGCCATTTATGCCTGCGATGAACATGCGAAAAGAGCGCACTGATTTCAAACCTCATAATCCCGAATAGACGCTGTAAAAGCTATAGAAAGTTCTCACCCTGCAATAGCAACAAGAGACCAATATCCAGACTTCTGACTGCAATTATCTGGGATTACTGGATTTTTCTCAGTCCAGTGCTGATTGGAGTCTTACACTTCGGCTCAATCGAAAATGAACGGGCTGTAGGGGGTCGCCTATAAAGCCAAGCCCTCGGTATGAGAGCTTGGTATATATCTGAAATCGGAAATAATCTCAGACTGAAGCGATTAACTAATAGTAATTGTGAAATCCACTACACATTGCAAAAATCATAACCAAGATTGTAATGATATCCGCTAGATATTACATTCATATATCCATCATCCCACGAGTAAGAGTCTCCGCCCCAACTCTCACCCTCAATCTTCAAAGTACCTCTTAAGCAGCCGACCATTAATGTATCAAGCATTCGCCTTAGCGCTGGATCTTCTAGCTGTGCTAGATAAATAGAATATACCTCATTGGAAGACATCTGGCCATTATCTCTGTAAGCGGGTTTATTAATTGGGTTCCAAATGAATGTTCCAGTTAATGGATGATATTGAGAAGTGACACACCATTTCCCATCACATATAGTAAGCCAGATCCCCTGGCTTCCAGCTAAAGGATTTACCTGCTGCCGAAGCTTCTTGGTGCAGCTGTTGATTAACGGTACTTCTGATGAATGCCATCGTTAGACCGTCTGTCATGTCTGTAGCATTGCATCCATTATCGCATCTGAATGGTCCATAAACTGCAGCAAGAACTGCCATAGACACAAAAACCGATCCCAAGAGAACTTTTTTCTGAAGATTTTCATACTCATTTGCAGCAAATGTTGAATATCTGATCGCCATTTTGAATGGCTTCATTAATCTGACTTCTTGTCATATCTTTTTCTAGAATTTTTAGCACCTCCTCTCTATTTTTCATCAAACCAGTTTTCATTGCCGCGTATTCATATGCATAACTTGCTACTGTATTTTTTTCTACAATTAAGCCTGTCTGATAGATACCCGCCACCAACACCATTGCATCAGCATTGCCGTTGTTTGCTTCATCTAAAACCATCGTATACGCTTGGTTAGCCTTGTTTTTTTGCTCTGCGGTTGCGGTATTTATATCGAAATCATAAAATGCCATGCTCAGATAATCTATCTTTGCTTCTGGAATTCCTGATTGGGCTGCCATGAATAAAAACTCATCACCATTATTTCCAACCTTTTGAATGTAATCCCTGCATTTTTTCGTTATATCAAAACTTCCATCGAGGGTGTAAGTATCTGGGGTCTTACTAAGAGTATTGCAACGCTCATATAAACTCCAGGCGCGGTAAGCATATATACCATCCTCCCTTGCTTTTCTTAGTATTTCAGCGGGTTCCTGATCTGCTTCTTCAATAGGTAGGCTGCCGTACCTAACACCACTAAATCTCTTTGCTCCCTTTGTTGGCATACCCCAATTGAAATGACCTTCTTTTGGTATGATTATTGAAGAATGACTAGTAGTGGGCGATGAATCTTTTGATTCACCAATCTTAGGTTCGCTAGATGAGTCAATATCTTTATCAATTGCCTTATATCCGGCAATTAGAAATACGATCACGATAAATGAAAAAATCCACTTCCACATATATACTTTACGAATATTAATTAATGTTGCGCCAATGTCCAAATCTATTAATAGCCGAAATCATCTTTCAGCATAGATATGCATACAGATATCAAAATTCTTTTTTCTGGTCATCTAGTGATTGAAAGAGTATGGATTCACGAAACTAATTATATGCAAATGAGTCTCATTTATGCTATATTTAGCCTAAGACTGGCTAAGACTGGCTAAGACTGGCTAAGAGTGGCTAACATCACTTCGTCATAGCCCCTCGCAGAGCAGTTATGCTTGCGGCCCTCATGGCAAGACGC
Source organism: Comamonas sp. Tr-654 (assembly GCF_011752915.1). NCBI lineage: Bacteria > Pseudomonadati > Pseudomonadota > Betaproteobacteria > Burkholderiales > Comamonadaceae > Comamonas > Comamonas sp. Tr-654. The sequence goes on along the minus strand of NZ_VWWQ01000001.1, from coordinate 434,673 downwards.
CCCGTTAGCAAAGAACTGTGGCGACAGCTACAACCCCTGATCCCAGCCTTCGTGCCTTCTGCCAAAGGCGGTGCGCGCAAGCTCGCGGTCAGCGACGAAGCCGCCCTCAACGGCATCCTGTTCGTGCTGCAAACACGCATCCCATGGATGACCTTCCCCAACCCCTTGGATACTACGGCAGCGGCATGACTTGCTGGCGGCGCCTGCGAGACTGGAATGCCGCTGGTGTCTGGAAGCAGTTGCACCAGGCCATGCTGACGCGCTTGCGTGAACACGACCAGATCGATTGGAGCCGGGCCAGCATTGATGGCTCCTCGGTACCAAGCCCCCGGGGTGCCAGGAAACGGGCCCCAACCCCACGGACAGAGGCAAGCTCGGCTCCAAACGACACATCGTCGTAGATGCCAGAGGCATCCCGCTGGTGATCTTGGTCAGCGGCGCGAACCGGCACGACTCTAAGATGTTCGAGAGGTGCGTGGACGCGATTCCTGCGATTGCAGGCTTGTCAGGGCGTCCCCGTAAAAGACCTGCTGCGCGCCGACAAAGGCTACGACTACAAGCGTTGCTGAACCGACCTGAGGCAGCGGGGTGCCATAGGCCGGATTGCCAGACGAGGCGTTGAGAGCAGCCAGCGGCTGGGCAAGCATCGGTGGATGGTGGAGAGGACGCACAGCTGGTTTGCCAGCTTTGGCAAGCTGCGAATCCGCTTTGAACGACGGCTGGATATCCACGAAGCGCTGTTGAAGTTGGCGGCAGCGATCATCTGCGCACGCTTCGTGGATAGGTGGTGTTAGCCAGTCTAAGTGGCGCTGATGCCTTCAGATCATCCGCAGCGCTTGCCTCATCGGTCGTGGGCTCGATGGCTCATGTGTGGCCTTTCTGTGCCTGGGTGGGTTGCAGCTCGATAATCAGTACCCGAATGGCAGCTGCTCCGACTATTAGCCGTCGCATGTACTTCTCTTTCGTGGCGGTCGGAGAGCTATCGGAGCCCGTTGAAATCCATCATTAGCAGCAGGTCGTCCTTATGCCCAAAGCAGACTCCGCACAGTCCGTTCGTATGCGAATTCTGGTGGTCGATACACCGCCTGAAGTTCGGTTTGCTGTGCAGCGGGGAAGATCTGATTTGCTTGAACCATTGGACGATCCGCAAGAGTCTCTTCGGTTCGAGTTCTCGCTTCGCCTGGGCTCGCCCCTCTCGACTGGCGCAGCCAATTTCCTGGGGGAGTTCGCGCAGGGGCCATCCTCAGACCGTTTCGTTTACATCAATTCCGGCACTCTTGCGGGGCAAGCTGACTCGCCCTGGACACGCCGTGCCAAGCTGAAGCTCGCGACGATTCCGCAGGAAGTCGTTGATGCCGCTCTCGCCTCCGGGGGAGTCATTGAGGCTCGCGTCCTGGGGACGATGAAAGACGGTGGCCCGGTCTGCGCTTCGCTTAAACCGCATGCCGTCGTCTGGGGCGTTGCGCACGATGCGGCTTAGCCTCCGATCCATCTGTTGGTACATGCTCTCCGCGGAATGAGAAAAGCCCGCGGCGGCGGGCTGCGAATACTGATGGTTGGCGAGGGTGAGGTGCGACCTGAACCGCCGTTGGGGACTAGTCTGATTTCGCTGTCTGTTTGGACTGGCTGCTTTTTGTCAGCATGGGAATCACGCTCAGGATCAGTAGCGCAAAGATTGTGCTGATGACCGCTGTTGCCTCTTCACCGAGTCCTGCGCATACGCCGATGGCGGCAGTGAGCCAAAGCCCGGCTGCCGTAGTCAGGCCCTTTACATGAGGTGCTGAGTTCTCGCCATCAGATTTCAGGATGGCACCGGCGCCGAGAAATCCGACGCCGGTGATGACCCCTTGCACTACTCGTGCAGCATTCGCTGCATCCACCCCGGACTGCAGGGACACCAGTACGACCAATGAGGATCCCATTGCCACCAGCATGTGGGTGCGCAAGCCAGCAGCTTTTCCGTTGGCCTCACGTTGCCAGCCAAGGAGCCCACCCAGGACGGCCGCCAGAAACAGGCGAACCACGATTCTTGTTGCTTGGGCAGCGTCGGGGACATCTGAAAATTCACTGGCAATGGTACTGGTGATGGTGTTGAGCGTGTCATTCATTGAGGGGTCCTTTGATCGGTGCACAAGCGGCGATGAAGCGAGGCACAGGCAAGCATGCAAAGCCATTTTTGTCGTGCTGTAGAAATTGACGAGTAGGTAGAGGGCTCCAGAAAGCAAAAAAGCCCGCGCAGCGGCGGGCTAGGTAGAGGGGGGATGGGTCTCGTTTGCCAAAGGTTTACGCAGCAGGAATGGGCGCTTTACACCGAGGCAATAAAACGGACTCTGCGGAATCAGCCGCGCAGTACAGGAGATCCAAATGCCTTACATCGCAAATTTCTTTGGTTTGCAGCTGATTGCACTTGCTGTCCTATACGCCTGGTACAAGCTATCCACGCGTTGAGCGGGTCGGTTGAGCGAAAGCAAAAAGCCCGCTCAGTTGGCGGGCTGTACCAGGCATGAAAAGGCTAACTGCGCGTTCTGACTGCTTTTGAATACTTTTCAAGTTGGTCGAGCAGGTGTTCGTACAGCGCATCAGTTGCCATTGAGTTCAAGACGTCTGCCTTCACTGATTCGGCGTGCTGATGGAAGTTGGTTTGCAGAGTGCTCAACTGTTTTTCATCCAGCGTTCTGATCAGTGCAACGAGAAGCGCTTCCTGCGCCAAAAGTTGCCCTTTCATCGCTCTCAATTGAGTGCTTTGATTTCCGAGGAACTCCATTCGATCCTTCTTAATTCATGACTTGCATCAAGGATCGGGAATTATGGTGAGTACAACTGTCTTGAAGTTGACACTCTCCTTTTGTTGGGTGCCACAAAACTTGCCTTGGCGTGTGCAAAGACTGCTGAGGTTGGTTCGGTGTCCGCGCCACTGCCTTTTGATCTTCTGTAACTGGACGTTTGGTCAGCCTGTCTTGATGAGCAGTTCCTGACATTGCATGGCAGCTTCTTGAAGGATGTAGGGCTTGCTGCGCACTGCAGTGGCGAAGCCATGCGGCTTCGTCAAAGGGTTTCGGCGGCTTGCCGCCCGTACTGGAAATAAAAAAGCCCGTGAACACACGGGCTTACGTGAGAAATAAGTCTAAAGCTTGCGTGTCAGTGCACGACAGCCCTTTATTCCCACTCGATGGTCGCTGGCGGCTTGGTGCTCACGTCGTAGGTGACACGGTTGATGCCGCGCACTTCGTTGATGATGCGACCGGACACCTTCTTGAGCAGGCCATAGGGCAGCTCGGCCCAGTCGGCGGTCATGAAGTCGCTGGTGACGACAGCACGCAGGGCCACGACATAGTCGTAGGTGCGGCCGTCGCCCATCACGCCCACGCTCTTGACGGGCAGGAACACGGTGAAGGCCTGGCTGGTCAGGTCATACCAGCTCTTGCCGGAGGCCTCGTCGATCCAGTTGTTCAGTTCTTCGATGAAGATGGCATCGGCGCGGCGCAGCAGGTCGGCATATTCCTTCTTCACTTCGCCCAGAATGCGAACGCCCAGGCCGGGGCCGGGGAAGGGGTGACGGTAGACCATGCCGCGGGGCAGGCCCAGGGCCACGCCCAGCTCGCGCACTTCGTCCTTGAACAGGTCGCGCAGGGGCTCCAGCAGCTTCAGGCCCAGTTGCTCGGGCAGGCCGCCGACATTGTGGTGGCTCTTGATGGTGACGGCCTTCTTGCTCTTGGCGCCGCCCGACTCGATCACGTCGGGATAGATGGTGCCCTGGGCCAGGAAGGTGGCGCCCTTGGAGCCGGCGTTGGCAGCCTTGAGCTTCTCGGCTTCGGCCTTGAATACATCCACGAACAGACGGCCGATGATCTTGCGCTTTTGCTCGGGCTCGGACACGCCGGCCAGCTCGCCCAGGAACAAGTCGGAAGCATCGACGCGCACCACCTTGGCATGCAGCTTGCCTTCGAACATGTCCATGACCATATCGCCTTCGTTCAGGCGCAGCAGACCGTGATCGACGAACACGCAGGTCAGCTGGTCGCCGATGGCGCGGTGGATCAGGGCGGCAGCCACGGACGAATCCACGCCGCCGGACAGGCCCAGGATCACTTCTTCGTCGCCCACCTGCTCGCGGATCTTGGCCACGGCTTCTTCGATGTAGTCGCCCATGATCCAGTCGGCTTGCGTGCCGCAGATGTCGAGCACAAAGCGGTTGAGCAGTGCCTGGCCCTGCACAGTGTGTGTGACTTCGGGGTGGAACTGCACGGCGTAGTAGCGACGTGCTTCGTCGGCCATGCCGGCGATGGGGCAGGAGGGCGTGGAGGCCATGACCTTAAAGCCGGGAGGCAGTTCGGTGACCTTGTCGCCGTGGCTCATCCAGACCTTGAGCATGCCGTGGCCTTCGGCCGTGGCGAAGTCCTCGATGCCTTCCAGCAGCTTGGTGTGGCCATGGGCGCGCACTTCGGCGTAACCGAATTCACGGGTGTTGGAGCCTTCGACCTTGCCGCCCAGCTGGGTGGCCATGGTCTGCATGCCGTAGCAAATGCCCAGCACGGGCAGGTTCAGCTCGAACACGGCGTCGGGAGCGCGGTCATCCACTTCATAGACGGAGGCATGGCTGCCCGACAGGATGATGCCCTTGAGCTTGCCGTCAGCGGCAAATTCGCGTACCCAGTCGCTGCTCACATCGCAGGGGTGGACTTCGCAGTAGACATTGGCTTCGCGCACGCGGCGGGCGATCAGCTGTGTGACCTGGGAGCCGAAGTCCAGAATAAGAATCTTGTCGTGTTGCATGGTGATCAAGGGCAAGAGGGTGGCAAAAAGGTATTAGAAATCTTCGGGAGCCCAGACGGTGACGCCGCTTTTGCGGGCGGCCTCCATCTGGGCTGCGTCGAATGTGGCCAGCGGCAGGCGCAGCGATTGCGCCAGCCACAGGTAGGCGGCATCGTAGGTGGGCAGGCCCGTGTCCAGCGCCACATCCAGCACGGCCTTGTGCTGTGCAGGCGCCAGATCGTGCAGCTCCACGCGATGGCGAATGGCTTCCAGCACGCCCCACAAGCCTTCGACCGAAGTCTGTGGAATACGGCCATTATTCACGCCCGACGCAATCAGGTTGCCGCATTCCCACTGCCAGAGGTTGGGGGCTTGGGGATCCACCTCATCGCGGCGGATGCGGGTGTACAGGCGCCGGGTGTGTTCGCTGGCGCTGTCAGGCAGCAGCCAGGCGGCGGTGACGGAGGCATCAAGCACAAAAGCGGTGGCGCTCATGCCAGGCTCCGTCCGGTGTGACGCAGGCCAGTGATGCTGTCAGCGGCGGTCGTTGCAGCTGCTGGCGCTTTCACCGTCTGCTGCAGAGCCGAGATCTGCTCCAGCTCGCGAGCAATCTGCTCATTGGTGATCACGGGCTTGCGGCGCATGGGCAACATGCGCACAACCTCTTTGCCGTGGCGCGTGATGCGCACTTCCTCGCCTTGTTCGACCATTTCGACTAGGGCGGAAAAGCGGCTTTTGGCTTCGTAGATACCGATAGATTGCATGGTGGAAAACAAAAAATCTGGCTAGAACCAGTAGTTCAGGCCAGATTTTAGCATTCTGACCAGATTTTTTCAATCTGGTCAGAATTCAAGGGGCTTGCTTAGTCAGCGCGGTAGTTGGGTGCTTCCTTGGTGATCTGCACGTCATGCACGTGAGATTCGCGGATGCCGGCTGCGGTGATTTCCACAAACTCGGCCTTTTCGTTCATCTCGGAGATCGTGGCGCAACCGCAGTAGCCCATGGAGGCGCGCACACCGCCAGCCATCTGATAGACGATGGAGACCATGGAGCCCTTGTAGGGCACACGGCCTTCAATGCCTTCGGGAACCAGCTTGTCGGCATTGGGGTTGCCGGTGGACGATTCCTGGAAGTAGCGGTCGGCCGAGCCTTGCTGCATGGCACCGATGGAGCCCATGCCGCGGTAGCTCTTGTACGAGCGACCCTGGTACAGAATCACTTCACCAGGAGCTTCTTCGGTACCGGCAAACATGCCGCCCATCATGATGGTGGAGGCACCTGCGGCCAGGGCCTTGGAGATGTCGCCGGAAAAGCGGATGCCGCCGTCGCCGATCAAGGGCACGCCGGTACCTTTCAGGGCGTCGGCCACATTGGAGATGGCCATGATCTGGGGCACGCCCACACCTGCCACGATACGGGTGGTGCAGATGGAGCCGGGGCCGATACCGACCTTGACCGCGTCAGCGCCGGCTTCCACCAGTGCCAGAGCGGCAGCGCCGGTGGCGATATTGCCGCCGATCACGTCCACTTGGGGGTAGTTTTGCTTGACCCAGCGCACGCGATCGATCACGCCCTTGGAGTGACCGTGAGCCGTATCCACCACGATGGCGTCCACGCCGGCCTTGACCAGCAGTTCCACACGCTCTTCGGTGCCAGCGCCCACGCCGACGGCGGCAGCCACGCGCAGGCGGCCCGATGCGTCACGCGCGGCATTGGGGAAGGTGGTTTGCTTGGTGATGTCCTTGACGGTGATCAGACCCTTGAGTTCGAAGGCGTCGTTGACCACCAGGATTCGTTCGAGCTTGTGCTTGTTCAGCAGTGCCTTGGCTTCTGCAGGGCTGGTGCCGTCTTTTTCATTGACGGTAATCAGCTTCTCGCGGGGCGTCATGATCTGGCTGACCTTGACGTCGTAGCGGGTCTCGAAGCGCAGATCGCGGCTGGTCACGATACCGACCACCTTGCCGCCGTCGCACACGGGGAAGCCTGAAATGCCGCGCTCTTCCGACAGCTGCAGCACTTGCAGCACGGTGTGCTCGGGGGTGATGACCACTGGGTCGTGCACCACGCCGGATTCGTGGCGCTTGACCTTGGACACTTCAGCGGCTTGCTGCTCGGCTGTCATGTTCTTGTGGATCACGCCGATACCGCCTTCTTGCGCAATGGCGATGGCCAGACGCGCTTCGGTCACCGTGTCCATGGCGGCAGACACCAGGGGCAGGTTCAAGCGGATATTGCGAGTGAATTGGGTGGCGAGAGAAACGTCCTTGGGCAGGACTTCGGAGTAGGCGGGAACGAGCAGGACGTCGTCAAAGGTCAGTGCTTTTCCGAGAAGGCGCATGTGATGGCTCCAAAAGAAAGATTGTACCTGTGACTTGCCGCACAATGTGGGCTCGTGAGCCAGAATCCCCAACGCCTGTCCAAGACTTATTGACTCCATGCACGCCATCAAGTTCGCTTTGTTCGCAGCCATAGCCTGTTGCACGGTACCCGCAATTGCCCAGTGGCAATGGATAGATGGTCAGGGGCGCAAGGTATTCAGCGACCGGGCGCCGCCTGCGGATATCCCTGCCAAGAATATCTTGCGCAGCCCCGGTGGCGCAAAGCCTGCGGCGCCTGTGGCCGTGTCTGAAGCGAGTGCAGCTGCTGCCAAGCCTCCGGCGGACAAGGGCGTAGACAAGGGACTTGAAGAGCAGAAGCGCAAGCAGCAGGAGCAGGAAGCCGCCAAGGCCCAGGCCGACAAGCAGCAGAAGGAAAAACAGCGCCAGGACAACTGCAATCGCGCCAAGCAGGCCAGGGCAACCCTGGCCTCGGGCCGCATGCTCTCGCATGTGAATGCCAACGGCGAGCGCGGCTTCATGGACGAGGCCACGCGCGATGCCGAGATCAAGCGAGCCGATGGCGTGATTGCATCCGATTGCGGCCCAATGCCAGAGCCGGCGCAATAGTTGTCGGAGTCTTCGCCGGAATCTCGATAAGTAAAGCGCCTTCTGAAGGCGCTTTTTTTATCCTGCTGGCTGTTGGTTAGTAGCCCGCCTTGGCTCCGTCTCTCTGGCGTTTGAAAAGTCCGGCGCTGCGCGCACCCTGGCGGGCAAAGCGTTCGCGTCTGGCGACCTTGGGGTCTACGGTCAGCGGGCGATAGACCTCGAGACGATCGCCATGCTGGAGCATCTGGTCCGCGGTCGCGGTCTTGCCCCAGATACCGACCATGCCAGCCGAGGCTTCGGGCAGTTGCACATCCGGCAATGCTGCTGTTGAAGCGGTCACTGAGTCCAGCGCTTGCTGGACGGTGCTGCCTGCGGGAAGCTGCAACAAGGTTTCCTGCACGGTGCCGGAGCAGGGCGAGATGCAGACCGTGATGTCGATCAGCGTGGGTGGCGCATCAGCCATAGATCTGCTCGGCACGCTTGATGAATGCGTCGACCATGGAGCCTGCGATGCGGTCAAAGACCGGACCGATGATGGCGGCCACTGCGCCGTTCTCGAAGCCGTAGTCGAGCTGCAGCTCGACCTTGCAGGCGCGCTGTGTGCCGTCGCCCACGGGGTGAAAGCGCCAGTGGCCTTCAAGACGCGAGAAAGGTCCCTTTACCAGGCGCATGCTGACCTGCTTGCCGCCGTTGTCCATGGTACTGTTCGTGTTGCGCGTCACGAAAGACTTGCGCAGTCCGCTGAACGCAATGCCCACCTCGGCAGTCATGCCGGTGCCGTCCTGCTCCAGAATCTTGGCATGATCGCACCAGGGCAGAAAGTCGGCATAGTGGGCCACGTCCGTCACGAGGGCAAACATTTCTTCGGGGCTGTACCAGATCAGGACGGACTTGTTGACGTTTTTCATGAACAAAGAGCAATCAGCAGGGCGCAAGAGCAGGGAATTGGTCAGGGCCAATCAACCCAGGGGCGCGATGCGAAACTAAAATCATCGCTCAGAGGCGAGACGGCAATCCAGTATTGTAGGGAGAGCTTTCATCTCCGGTCCGCCTGCAACTAATATTCCATGGCCAAGAAACCAGAAACATCGTCGCGCATTGCCGACAATAAAAAAGCAGCTTTCAACTATTTCTTCGAGGAACGCCACGAGGCCGGCATGGTGCTGCACGGCTGGGAGGTCAAGGCCTTGCGCAGCGGCAAGGTGCAGCTCACCGATGGCTATGTGCTGATCAAGGACGGCGAGCTGTTCCTGCTGGGCTGCCAGATCAACCCGCTCAAGACCGCTTCCACCCACGTCAATCCCGACTCGGCGCGGATCAAGAAGCTGCTCTTGAAAAAGGACGAGATCAAGCGCCTTGTCGGCAAGGTCGAGCAAAAGGGCTACACCCTGGTGCCCATCAACCTGCACTGGAAAAACGGTTACGTGAAATGCGAGATTGCCCTGGCCAAGGGCAAGGCAGAGCACGACAAACGCGACGTGATCAAGGACCGCGAAGGCAAGCGCGAGGTGGAGCGCGCCATGAAAAACCGTAACCGTTGATTTGCCGCGCCTGGCTCGACTGCCCGGATTGACACAGTTTTGACATCAAGGCCCGCTATGTTGGGCCTTGCTTTACTGACATATCGCAGCAAGGAGTTTGGTCATGGGCACTTGGTCGCACGGCAATTTCGATAACGACACCGCATTGGACTGGTTGGCCGATATCACTGGCCAGCTTATCGATGAAATTGCAGAGGCCCTGGACTCGCCTGAGGCCTTGCAGGCGGGCGAGTCCGAGTCCGATCTGGTTCCCTGCCGCATTGAGCTGCTGTGTGCCATGGCCGAGGGCGGCATGCATCCGCTGTGGCCGGATCTGCAGACGCTGGAGCAATGGAAAGCCACTTATCTGCAGGCCTGGGATCAGAGCATCGACGAGCTGGAGCCCGAGGAGGGCTACAAGCAGGACCGCCGCGTCGCAATCATCGAGACCTTCGACCGCATGATCGCTCTGGCCGCTGCAGAAGAGGAAGAGGGCGTCGAGGAAGACTGGGGCGAAGAGTAAGTCTCCCAGTCACGCAGGGCGCATGCCCGGTGCCTGGGCATGCCCCGTCGCAGCTGCTTCAGGGGTTTTCGCCGTAGCGGGTCTTGAAGTCGAACTCGAGGCGTTCACAGTCTTCGGGGGACTTGAACTCCTGTGTCTTGCGCTCGGCCTCAGGCTTGGCTGTCTGCTTCCAGCAGATCTTGATGGTTTCAGCCTCCGTCCAGCGCTGCTTGCTGAGTGGATCGTCCATGAACTGGCCGACGAGCATGAGCGCGCCAAAGATGACCACGGGCAGGGCGATGAGCCAGACCACCAGGCGGTTTTTGGCAGGGGCATCGGGTTTGGAAGTCTCGGTTTTGGGGGTATCGCTCATAGTGGCTGCCGATTATCCGCAAGCCGATGATGAAGACATTAATGCAACGCATGAAAATTCGTGATCGCTGTTATCGGCACAAGGCAGCGCGGGTATGTAGTCGCAAACCTATAATGTTCGGCTGATTTGCCTGTCTGCGCAGCTCCTGAAAAAGCAGCGCCGGGCCGTACTGATCGCAGGCGTCATGCTGGCGTCTTCATACCAAACACCATGAGTACACCCACTTTTTCCGTTGCGGACATCCGCAAGACGTTCCTGGATTTCTACGCTTCCAAGGGCCACACGGTTGTCGCGTCCAGCTCGCTGGTTCCCGGCAACGACCCCACGCTGATGTTCACCAACTCCGGCATGGTGCAGTTCAAGGATGTGTTCCTGGGCACGGACAAGCGCCCCTATAACCGTGCAACATCGGTGCAGGCCTGCCTGCGCGCCGGTGGCAAGCACAACGACCTGGAAAACGTGGGCTACACCGCGCGCCACCACACGTTCTTCGAGATGCTGGGCAACTGGTCCTTCGGCGACTACTTCAAGAAGGAGTCCATCGAGTGGGGCTGGGAGTTGCTGACCAAGGTCTTCGGCCTGCCCGCCGAGAAGCTGCTGGCCACGGTCTATCACGAAGACGACGAGGCCTATGACATCTGGAAGAACGTCATCGGCCTGCCTGCCGAACGTATCATCCGCATCGGCGACAACAAGGGCGGCAAGTACAAGAGCGACAACTTCTGGATGATGGCTGACACCGGTCCCTGCGGCCCCTGCTCGGAAATCTTCTACGACCACGGCGAGCACATTGCCGGCGGCCCTCCCGGCAGCCCGGAAGAAGATGGCGACCGCTTCATCGAGATCTGGAACCACGTGTTCATGCAGTTCGACATGAGGGAAGACGGCTCCGTGGTGAAGCTGCCCGCACCCTGCGTGGACACCGGCATGGGCCTGGAGCGTCTGGCTGCCATCCTGCAGCATGTGCACAGCAACTACGAGATCGACCTGTTCCAGGCATTGATCAAGGCTGCCGGCCGTGAAACCCACACCGAAGATCTGAGCACTCCTTCGCTGAAGGTGATTGCCGACCATATCCGCGCGACCTCCTTCCTGGTGTCCGACGGCGTGATTCCTTCCAACGAAGGTCGTGGCTATGTGCAGCGCCGCATCATCCGCCGCGCCATCCGTCACGGCTACAAGCTGGGCCAGAAGACTCCCTTCTTCCACAAGCTGGTGGCCGATCTGGTGGTACAGATGGGCGACGCCTATCCCAAGCTCAAGGAGCAGGAAGCGCATATCACCAGCGTGCTCAAGGCCGAGGAAGAGCGCTTCTTCGAGACCCTGGCCAACGGCATGGAAATTCTGGACAGTGCGCTGGCCGGCGACGTCAAGGTGCTGCCTGGCGATGTGGCCTTCAAGCTGCACGACACCTACGGTTTCCCGCTGGACCTGTCCAACGACGTGGCGCGCGAGCGTGGCGTGACGGTGGACGAGGCCGGCTTCAACGCCGCCATGCAGCACCAGAAGGAAACGGCCCGCGCAGCCGGCAAGTTCAAGATGGACCGCGCGCTGGAATACACGGGGAACGCCAATGTGTTCACCGGCTACGACAAGCTGGCAGAGGCTGCCAAGATCGTCGCGCTGTACGCTGATGGCGTGAGCGTGAACGAGCTGCAGGCCGGCCAGAACGGTGTCGTGGTGCTGGACACGACCCCCTTCTACGCCGAATCCGGCGGCCAGGTCGGCGACCAGGGCGTGATTGCCGCGGGCGGCAACCGCTTTGCCGTGGAAGACACGCTCAAGATCAAGGCCGATGTATTCGGTCACCACGGCGTGCTGGAAGCCGGCAGCCTCAAGGTGGGCGATGTCGTTGAGGCGCAGGTGGATACCGCCGTGCGCGCTGCGACCATGCGCAACCACTCGGTCACCCACATCATGCACAAGGCCTTGCGCGAAGTGCTAGGCAGCCATGTGCAGCAAAAGGGCTCGCTGGTCAACGCCGAGCGCACCCGTTTCGACTTTGCGCACAACGCTCCGGTGACGGCCGAGCAGATCCGCGAGATCGAAGCCCGCGTGAATGCAGAGGTGCTGGCCAACACCGCCACCGATGCGCGCGTGATGGACATCGAAAGTGCCCAGAAGACTGGCGCCATGATGCTGTTCGGCGAGAAGTACGGCGAAACCGTGCGCGTGCTGGACATCGGCTCCAGCCGCGAGCTCTGCGGCGGCACTCACGTCAGCCGTACCGGCGACATCGGCCTGTTCAAGGTGGTGGGCGAATCCGGCGTGGCCGCAGGCGTGCGCCGTATCGAAGGCATTACCGGCGAAAACGCGCTGGCCTATCTGCAGTCGCTGGAATCCACCGTGGACCAGGCTGCAGCCGCTTTCAAGGCGCCTGCAGCCGAGCTGACCAACCGCATCGGTGGTGCGCTGGATCAGATCAAGGCGCTGGAAAAGGAAATCGCTGCTCTGAAGGGCAAGCTGGCATCAAGCCAGGGCGACGAGCTGGCCACGCAGGCTGCCGACGTCAAGGGCGTCAAGGTGCTGGCCGCCAAGCTCGAAGGTGCGGATGCCAAGACCTTGCGTGACACCATGGACAAGCTCAAGGACAAGCTGGGCGCGGCCGTGATCGTGCTGGCTGCCGTGGACGGCGACAAGGTGCAACTGGCCGCAGGCGTGACCAAGGCTGAAACTGCCAAGGTCAAGGCCGGCGAGCTGGTGAACTTTGTGGCCCAGCAAGTGGGCGGCAAGGGCGGTGGCAAGCCCGATATGGCCATGGCCGGCGGCACCGACGCCGCAGCCGTTCCCGCAGCGCTGGCCAGCGTGCAGGCCTGGGTGGCCGAGCGCCTCTGAGCCGAGAGCCTGTAAGGCGAACACCAAAAGGCAGTCCAGGCTGTCTTGCACCAAAACAAAACGCTCCTCGATGAGGAGCGTTTTTTATTGTTGGAGCGAACCCTTGGAAACTGGCATAACCCAAGTTGGAGACACCGAGGAAGGGCCGCCCCGCACCGAGGGTGTCGTCCCCCTTTCCTTAGCGCGAAGCGCGTAGAGAAAAGGGGGAAGGCGCAAAGCGCCTCAGGGGGTTACTTCTTCCTGAACACCAGGTCCCAGACGCCATGACCGAGGCGAATGCCGCGGTTTTCGAACTTGGTCAGCGGGCGGTAGTCTGGCTTTTCGGCGTAGTTCTCGGCCGTGTTCTGCAGCATGGGTTCTGCGTTCAGCACTTCCAGGATCTGCACCGCATAGGGCTCCCAGTCGGTGGCGCAGTGGATATAGCCGCCGGGCTTGATGCGAGCGGCCAGCTTGGCGATCAGCGGGCTCTGGATCAGGCGGCGCTTGTTGTGCTTTTTCTTGTGCCAGGGATCGGGGAAGAAGATGTGCACGCCGTCGATCGAGGCTTCGGGCAGCATGTTGTCGATGACTTCCACGGCATCGTGCTGCAGGATGCGGATGTTCTCGATCTCCTGCTCGCCAATGCGCTTGAGCAGCGCTCCCACGCCGGGTTCGTGCACTTCGCAGCACAGGAAATTGTCGTCGGGGCGCACGCGGGCGATATGGGCCGTGGCTTCACCCATGCCGAAGCCGATCTCCAGAATCAGCTTGCCGTCGCGGCCGTAGGCGGCTGCGGCGTCCAGAGGAGCCTTCTGGTATTGCAGCAGGAAGCGCGGACCCAGTTCCTCAAAAGCCTTGGCCTGGCCCGTGGTGGTGCGGCCTGCGCGGCGCACATAGCTTTTGATGGTCTTGGGATACGCCACGCCTTCTGGCGCCTGGCCTTGGGATGCTGCGGATGCGTCAGCGGCTGGCACGTTTTCGGCCATATCGGTGGTAGGTGTTGGATTTGAAGAAGTCACGGGGCGATATTGTAGGTTTGGCGCCAGCACCGGACCCAGAAGTCCAGCGCCAAAGGCAAGGCGCTTGCGGGGCTTTCGTTGCAGCCAGTAGTGGCTGCAGGCGCTTGTGGCAGGCCGAGCTCCTGCGCAGCAGCAGATAGCACGGTCAGCGGCTGGCTGACATCCACGGCGGGTGCGCCATGCTGTTTGGAGAGCTTTTCTCCGCTTTCCATGCAAACCAGCGGCGTGTGCAGATAGCGCGGCTGGGGCAGGCCCAGGGCGAATTGCAGCATTAGCTGGCGCGGGGTATTGTCGGCCAGGTCTTCGCCGCGCACCACATCGGTGATGCCTTGCTCGGCGTCGTCAACGACCACGGCCAGCTGGTAGGCCCAGAGCCCGTCCGCCCGGCGCAGTACAAAGTCGCCCACGCTGGTGATCAGGTTCTGTTGCTGCGGGCCCAGACGCCGGTCCTGCCAGTGCAGCACGGGCCGCTTGCTTTCCAGGCAAGACTGCCTGATTGCTATGCTTTGCGTAGCTGCTTGCGCTTGCTGGGTAAGAGTGTTGGTTTGATTCTCTTGTAGTTCCTGTACCTGCTGCTCCAGCGCAAATCGCCAGGCCCTGGCGGGCTTGCCTTGCAGGCCATGGCGGCAGGTGCCGGGGTAGGGGCGCTCCACATGCCGCTCGTGAGTCAGCCCCTTTGCCTGCCAGGCGGCTTCGATGTCCTTGCGTGTGCAGCCGCAGGCGTAGGCCATTTTTTGCGCCTGCAGTTGCCGCAGCGCTTTTTCATAGAGAGCATGGCGCTGCGACTGCCATACCACGGGGAGATCGGAGTGCAGGCCGCAGGCGGCCAGTTGGCGCAGGATTTCCTGGTCGGCGCCAGGCTGGCAGCGTGGCGGATCGATGTCTTCGATGCGAATCAGCCAGCGTCCTTGGTGGGCGCGTGCATCCAGCCAGCTGGCTAGTGCCGCGACCAGGGAACCCGCATGCAGCGGTCCGGTGGGAGAGGGGGCAAAGCGCCCGATATATGGCCCCGCACTGGGGGCGCTGGTGAAGGGACGGGAGAGGGCCGCAGACATGAGGGACGCCATCTTACGCCCCTTGCCCTGTGCGCAGCAGGCTCAGGCCAGAGCCAGGCCCATTTCGAGCCCAGAGACAAAAGCATCTTCCACGCGCAGACCTATGCACCAGTCGCCGCACAGGCCCAGACCTACCGAGGGATCGTGGCTGAAGGGCCTGCCCAGGGGGGCCAGAGTCTGGGCATGCTGCCAGAGGTAGACGCTGGCATGGCGCGGTGCGACGCGGATGCCCGTGATCTCGCCAAAGGCTTTTTGCAGCTTGGAGAGCACGCGCGTGGCGTCGTCATGGCGGTGCTCGTTGGACCAGAGCGGGTTGGCGTGAATCGTCCAGCGCTCGGTCTGGGCGCGGCCGGGCTTGGAAGACTCGCGGGCCACCCAGGCAACGCGCTCATGCGTGCTGCGCGCCGCATTCCACTGCGGGCCCAGTGTGGTCAGGCCGGCCTGAGCCGCCATGGGGTAGGACAGTGTCATGGCCCAGCAAGGGGCCATCTCCACGGGGGCCAGGGTCTTGGCCAGCGCTGCTCCCTGTGGTGCGGTCTGCAGCAGTTGCGCGGCCACGGGCGCCGGCACCGCTAGCACCACAGCATCGAAGTCGACGGCAATCTGCGGGCCGTGGTCCTCGGTATCCAGCATCAGCGACCATTGATGGCGGCTGTGGTGGCTGCCGCTGGCAATGTGGTGGCTCATGGCGCGCAGGGACTGGCCCAGATGCAGGCGCCCGGCCTCCCACAGCGGAGCGGCCCAGGCCAGGGGCAGGGACTGCATGTCTGGCATGCCGACCCAGTGGGTCTCGCGCACCGGTGCGTGCTTGTCGACTCTGCGGCCCTGGGCATTGCGGGTCTGCACGCTGTTCAGACTCCAGGCGCGCAGACTGCCGGGCGTGGTGTCCAGAGCCTGCTTGAAGCGTGGGTCGCGCACGGTGAAGAACTGGGCGCCGATGTCAAAACTGCCATAGGGGCCGCTGACCGAGCGCATGCGCCCGCCAGCCTGGGTCAGACGCTCATAGACATGAACGTCGTGTCCGGCCTGCATCAGCGTGCGGGCGCAGGCCAAGCCTGCAATACCTGCACCGATGACGGCAATGCGCTTGGCACCGGGATGCAGGAAGGGGGAAGAAGCAGAGGCAGTTGCGGACGCGCGAGTGCGGGAAGCATTCATGAAAAAGCCTTTTCGACACCGTTTGACTTCTAGCGTAGCCAGCTATCCAAAAGATAGCAAGTGCTGCTTTTGCTGAATTGTTGCAGCGCAACTCACTCTACACCTCCCGGATGTCGGCTGTGAGCCGCTGCAGCTTATTGGCGGTGATGGTTTTCCATGAGCGCCTTGCGCGTGGCCGGACTCTCGAGCTGCGTCAGCCACCATTGCAGCGCGCGCCCGGGTGTCCGGTGGGCCGGGCCAGGCCAGGCATAGTGCAGACGCAGATTGCGGCTGGCGCGCCGTACCTGCCTTGTGACGAGCAGGCCGGCGTCAAGATAGGCCTGCACCATGCCGCGCGGCAGAAAGCCTGCGCCAATGCCGCGTATCTGTGCTTCCAGCTTGGCCTGCATGCTGTCCACGGTGAGCACGTCCTGGCCGTTGACCAGGCCGAAGCTGGTGTTGCTGCGCACGCCTGAGTCGGCCACGGCCACCATGCGGTGCTGCAGCAGCAGCTCATCGGACAGCGGCTCGTCGAGCCTGGCCAGCGGATGGTGCGGCGCGACGGCGAAGACGAAATCCATCTCCCCGATCTCGCGCGTCTGCAACTCCGAGACATTGCTGGTGTTGACCGCCACGCCAATGGCCAGATCGGCCTGACCGCTGGTCAGCACTTCCAGTGTGCCGTTGAGAATGCCGTCGCGCAGCTTGAGCGTGGTCGGCGGGTTCAGCGCATAGAAGGCTTCGACCAGCTCGAAGACGGGCGTACGGGCCACGGCACCGTCGATCACGATGGTCAGCTGCGGCTCCCAGCCCGTGGCCACACGCTTGACGCGGTGCGCCACGGCGTCGATTTCCTGCAGCAGACGGGCGCCCTCGTGCAACAGGGCCTGGCCGGCTTCCGTGGCCTGGGCGTGGCGTGAGCTGCGGTCAAACAGCAGCACGTCGAGCGCATCTTCTATCTGGCGCACGCGGTAGGTCAGCGCACTGGGCACCAGACCCAGGGAGCGCGCCGCAGCGGCAAAGCTGCCGGTTTCGGCTATGGCCTGCAGCATGGCCAGGCTGTCGGGGGTGAGCACATCGCGGGAGCTGGGCATGGTGAGATCGAGTATTCAAACAGTTTGAATGATGCCATCAACGCCGTTCAGCCACAGCTTTGCCGCCGACTTCTACAGTAGAGCCCATAGAGACAGTTACATGAACGAAAGGAAGCACACCATGATGACTCTGCGCAAATCCCAGGAACGCGGCTACGCCGACCACGGCTGGCTCAAGTCCTATCACAGCTTTTCGTTTGCCGATTACTACGACCCGCGCCACATGGGGTTTGGCAATCTGCGCGTGATCAACGAAGACCGCATCGCGCCGGGCACGGGCTTCGGTGCCCACGGCCATCGCGATATGGAAATCATCAGCTATGTGCTCGAAGGCGCGCTCTCGCACAAGGACAGCATGGGCAATGAAACCCCCATCCTGCCCGGCGAAGTGCAGCGCATGAGTGCCGGCTCTGGTGTGGTGCACAGCGAGCAGAACTACGCCCAGGACCAGACCACGCATTTTCTGCAGATCTGGCTGCTGCCGGCGCGCACGGGCATCGAGCCCGGCTATGCGCAAAAGACCTTCAGCGAGGCGCAAAAGCGCGGTCGCCTGTGCCTGGTGGCCTCGCCCGATGGAGCCGAGGGTTCGGTGAGCATGAATGCCGATGCGCGCTTGTACGCCGGCCTGTTCGACGCAGGGGAGACTGCGGATGTATCCCTGCCAGCCGGCCGCAAGACCTATGTGCACCTGGTGCGCGGCGAGCTGGACGTGAATGGACAAAAGCTGACAAGCGGCGACGCTGCACTTATTGAAAATGAGGAGCACCTGCGCCTTGCAAATGGCCGGGCCGCGGAAGTTCTGGTGTTTGATCTGGAGCCTTGAGTCTGACGATTTCAAGGGTTGTGATGATGGATATGAGCCAACGCGACCCTTGGTCGCCATGACTGGAGTTTTAAATGTTGAATCAATTCAGAAATCCTCTGGACCTGCTGGGGCGGGTGCTGATCGCCCTGCTGTTCCTGCCGGCGGGAATCCAGAAAATCAGCGGCTTTGCTGGCACGGTGGGCTATGCCGCATCGGTGGGCATGCCCATGCCCCAGGTCGCCGTGGCGGTGGGCCTGGTGATCGAGATCGCCGGCGGTCTGGCCATCCTGCTGGGTTGGCATACGCGCTGGGCGGCCCTGATCCTGGGCTTTTTCACCCTCGTCGCGAGCTTTTTCTTCCACAACTTCTGGGGCGTGGCTGCGGAAGCCGCGATGATGCAGCAGCTGCTGTTCTGGAAGAACATCGCTGTGGTCGGTGGTCTGCTTGGCTATGCCGCCCATGGGGCAGGCGCCTGGAGCATGGACGCTCGCAAGAGTTGATTGAGGCTGCTGCATCGCCTGAAGGCGCGCGGGCAGCCAAGGCTTTGATAAGCTAGGGTGCTCTCGCAAGACAAGGCCCGCCGGGTGTCAATCCGGCGGGCCTTTATTTGGCAAAGAAACAGGATGGCGGCGCGGATGGCCGCGCCGACGCAAGCAAGAAAGAAGAAATCATGAGCACTATCGTTGTGGTCTACCACTCCGGCTACGGCCATACCCAGCGCATGGCGCAGTCGGTGGCGCAGGGCGCGGGCGCGCAGCTGCTGGCCATCGATGCCGACGGCAATCTGCCAGAGGGCGGCTGGGAGCAACTGGCCGCGGCCGACGCCATCGTCTTTGGCGCGCCCACTTATATGGCGGCACCGAGCTGGCAGTTCAAGAAGTTTGCCGACGCCTCGTCCAAGGCCTGGTTTGCCCAGGCCTGGAAGGACAAGCTGTTCGCCGGCTTCAGCAACAGCGCCAGCGTGCAGGGCGACAAGCAGGTCACGCTCGACTATTTCTACCACCTGGCCATGCAGCATGGCGGCGTCTGGGTGGGTCTGGGCCTGCTGCCTTCGAACACCAAGGCCGCGCAGCGCAATGATGTGAACTGGATGGGCAGCTTCAGCGGTGCCATGGCGCAGTCGCCCTCGGATGCATCGGCCAGCGAGATGGCCGCTGGCGATCTGGAGACCGCACGCCAGTTCGGTGAGCGCGTGGCCAGCGCTGCAGCACGCTGGGCAAGATAAGCAGCTTCGATCTGCTATTGAATAGGAAGCGGCTAGCGCTTTTCTATCTTGGATTTCAGATTGCTTGGTATCTGAAATCCTTTGATGAAAAGCGCTAGCCGCTCTTTTTTTGAGAGTCGCCCAGACAGGCCGACTTATTCCATCAGATGCTTTTTGATGGGGCGGGGGTGAACCAGCTCGGTGCGCGACAGATCGGTGCCCAGCGAGTCGCGGCCGTCAAAGACAAAGCAGCCGCCGTCGTAGAACTTGCCGTCGGTTTCCTCGAAGTACTTGAGGATGCCGCCTTCGAGCTGATAGACGTTTTCGATGCCTTCGTTCTGCATCAGGATGGCGGCCTTTTCACAGCGGATGCCGCCCGTGCAGTAGCTGACCACGGTCTTGCCGGCGAATTCGTCCTTGTGCTGGCGCAGTGCTGGCGGGAATTCGGTGAACTTGCTCAGGCGCCAGTCGATCGTGCCTGCAAACGCGCCTTCGTCCACTTCGTAGTCGTTGCGCGTGTCCAGTGTCACCACCTCGCGGCCCTCGTCGTCATGGCCTTGCTCAAGCCAGCGGCGCAGCGTGACCGGGCTGACCGAAGGTGCCCGGCCATGGGCGGGGCGAATGGCGGGATGATCCATGCGGATGATCTCGTTCTTGACCTTGACCAGCATTTTGCGAAAGGGCACGGTCTCGGACCAGCTTTCCTTGGGGGTCAGGTCGGCAAAACGCGGGTCTTGCTTCAGCTGCTCGACAAAGCCGCGTACGGCATCGGCAGGGCCGGCCAGGAAAAAGTTGATGCCTTCCTCGGCCAGCAGCACCGTGCCCTTGAGGCTCAGGGCATGGGCGCGCTCCAGCAGCGTCTGGCGCAACTGGTCGGCATCAGGCAGGGGCGTGAATTTGTAGCAGGAGATGTTGAGTATGTCGGCCACGTCGATATCCGGGGGGCGGCCGCGCGGCTGCTGCATCGACGGTGATGCAGCTCAGACCGGGGCCGTCAGCTCTGCCTTGATTTTATTGGACAGCTGTGCCACTGCGAGGGATGCGGGTGCTCCAGGCATGGCCTGCAGCAGCAGCTGTCGGCGCATCACTGCTTCGCGCACGGCGGAGTCGACCGGAATATCGCCCCAGTGAGTCAGCTGCAGCGGCTGACCGGAATCGGTGGTCACGAAGCGGTTGAGCACCTGCTGCAGCTGGCCCGTGATGGCGCGGCCATCGCCAGGGCGCTGCGCCTGGTTGATGACCAGACGGATCTGCTGGCGCTTTTGCTGCAGGGCCAGCACCTTGATGGCTGCATAGGCGTCGGTCAGCGAGGTGGGCTCGGGTGTAGCCACGACCAGCACCTCGGTGGCCAGAGATACGGAGAACAGCACCACGTCGGAGATGCCGGCGCCGGTGTCGAGCAGGATGATGTCGTAGCGCGGGCGCAGCAGCTCCACCGTACGCATGAACTGGGAGCGAATCTCGGGCGTCAGGCGCGAATACTCGATCATGCCCGAGCCGGCCAGCAGCACGGAGTAGCCGCCCGGCGTGGTCAGAATCGCATCTTCCAGCGTGGAGCGGCCCGTGAACACATCGTGCAGCGTGACCTTGGGATAGAGGTTGAGCACCACGTCCAGATTGGCCAGGCCCAGATCGGCGTCCAGTACCAGCACGTTGAAGCCATGACGCGTCAGAGCCGCAGCCAGATTGGCAGAGACAAAAGTCTTGCCGACACCGCCTTTGCCGCTGGTGACGGCAATGATGTGGGCCTGCTTGGTGCGGCCAGGCGCCCGCAGGGCATCTTCCATGGATATATGAGCGGGCAAAGTAGGGTGAGGGGCCAAGGTGTCCATCGTCTCAAGGCGTTATGACCTGGCTTGCGGCGTCGGTGTTTACGTCTGGTGCTGTGTTGTCGGAAACATTTTCCTCTAAAGAGGCAGCATGCAAAGGGCTGAATAGCAGGCTTTTTTCCTCGGCACTCACCGTACTGTCGGGCGGTTCCTCCACACAGACGCAGTTGCGGCCTGCGGATTTGGCCAGATAGAGCTGGCGATCGGCACGCTCGGTCCATAGCTGCGCCGTGCTGCGAATCCATTGCTGGGCGTAGACACCGCCGATACTCACGGTGACCTTCAGCATCTGACCCGAGGACACGGCGATGGAGTTGTCTTCGATGGCTTGGCGCAGGCGCTCGGCGACCGTACGGCCCTGATGCGCGGGGCAGACCGGCAGCACGATGGCGAATTCCTCGCCGCCGAAGCGCGCCAGCGTGTCCATTGGCCGAATGATTTCGGCCAGCGTCTGTGCCACCGATTGCAGCACCATATCGCCGGCGATATGGCCGTGCTCGTCGTTGATCTGCTTGAAGTGGTCGATGTCCAGCATCAGCAGCAGAGCGGTTTCGCCCGAGCGGGCCACGCGGTCGATCTCGCGCTCGATCACGGAGCGGAAATGGCGGCGGTTGGCCAGCCCCGTGAGAGGGTCGCGCAATGACAGAGCGCACAAGCCATCAATCAGGGCTTGCAGGTAATGGGTGGGGGTGTCGGTGGGCAGACGGATATCGCCACCGCCCGCGCGAGTCACCAGATTGTGTGCGGTGGCAAGGCGCAGATCGCGCAGAAACACGGATTGATGGGGGGCGGATGAGGTCACGACAAGCTATCAATGGTGGCCGTCAGTGTAGCAGCGACCCTTATCATTTTGTGGATGTAGGCTTTTCGTCAGTGTTGACAGGAGGCGGTTCTGTGGGGAAATTGCCAAGCGTTCGCAGAAAGTCGGCATCCGTGCGATAGAGCCTGATGGGGCTGCCGCTCTGGTGCAGCAGGCCGGCACGCTCCAGTCGTTGCTCGGCAGGCAATTTCAGCCCCACCACATGCAGCAGGCCGCCGCGCAAGGCAACCATGCGCTCAAGGCGGGCAAAGGTCTCGACGCCGGTGATGTCGATGCTGTTGATGGACTGCATCAGCAAGGCCAGGTCTTTGGCCTGGGGCACCTGCTGCAGTGCGTCGGCAGCGTAGCGCTCAAGCGCTGTGGCCGTGGCGAAGTCCAGGTCTGCGTCCATGCGCAGGGCCACGACATTGGGCGCGAGGGCCGGCAACTGCCAGAGCTGGCGGCTGCGCAGGCTGCCGTCAGGATGCTCGCCGATCTCGATGATGCGCGGGTGCAAGTGGTGATAGAGGTAGTAAGCCTGGCTGAGCATGATGCCCGCAAACACCCCCCAGTACATGCGCGGGGCGGTGACGATGGTCAGCACCAGTGTGGCGACGCTGATGCAGGCTTCCACCTTGGAGATCCTGAACAGCTTGAGGATCGCGCTGGGCTTGACCAGGTTGAGCACGGCGGTGATCACGATGGCTGCCAGCGTGGCCTGAGGCACGTGGTAGAGCCAGGGGATGAACCAGAGCACGACCACCACCACCAGCAAGATGGAAAAGACATTCGCATAGCCGGTCTTGGCACCGGCGAGCAGATTGACCGCCGAGCGTGAGAACGAGGCGCTGGTGGCAAAGCTGCCGAACAGGCCGGCGCTGATCTTGGACAGGCCCTGGGCAATCAGATCCTGGTTCTCGTTCCAGCGCGTGCCGGCCTGCTGATGCTCGACCTGGGCGCTGGAGGCCGTCTCCAGAAAGCTGACCAGGGAGATGACCAGCACTGGCATGACCAGGGCGCCGAACTGTTCCCAGTCCAGCATGCCTGGCCATTGGAAGCTGGGCAGTCCCGCAGGCAGGTGGCCGATCACGGAGCCGCCCGCATCGGCAAAACCCGTGATCCAGCTGATGAAGCCGCTCAGGCCGATGATGAAAATGGCTGAGGGAAAGGCCGGACGCCATTTCTTGGCCAGCATCAGAAGAGCCATGCTGACCAGGCCGTAGGCGATGGACTGGATGCTGAACAGGTAGATGGACGGCGAGTGCCAGACGGTGGACCAGTCAGCGCGCATGCCCAGCAGGGTGGGCAGCTGCGAGGCCAGAATCAGCAGGGCTGCTGCCTGGGTGAAACCTGCCAATACGGGGGAGGTGACCAGGTTGAGCAGCCAGCCTGCACGCACCACGCCCAGACTCCATTGCACCAGGCCGGAAAGAATCGCCATCCATGCCGCAAGCACTACCCATTGGGCCGAGCCCGGTTCGGCCATGCCCGTCAGGGAGGCGCCGATCAGCAAGGCGCTCAGCGCCGTCGGTCCCACGCCCAGCCGTGGCGAGGGGCTGAAGAGAATGGCCACTGCGGCCGGAATGATGGAGGCGTAGATGCCGGTGATGAGTGGCATGCCGGCCAGCGCGGCGTAAGCCACGCCCTGGGGCAGCAACATCAGGCCCACGGTCAGGCCGGCCCAGAATTCGCCGCGTAGTAGGCCGAAAGTAGGTTTGGGCCAATCGAGAAAGGGCAGCCATCGGGCCAGGGATTGCATGGAAGTCATGATTGCGGCGAACTAAACCGTCTGCAAGCTTAGTCGGGCTTTGTTGTGCAGAGATTAAAACAGGGCGAGGCTGCGACCTGGGTCGAGAAGGGCGGGCGACTCGGGGCGCATTGTCCGAACCGGGCCCGCATGGCATCGATGGCGGCAAGAGTGTCGGCGGATGGCCGATGAATCCGGGCGGGGGCGCCCGCCAGATCCGCGCCCTGCCAGGCGACCGGGTGGGTCGCTGGCTGCTGGTGAATGATACTCACGTTGAAATCGACTCGAAGACAGAAAAAACGGCACCAGCTGCCATGGTTTTCAATGCCGGCACCGCGTTTCATCCTAGCACGCTGCCCGGGCATATGCGGGAGGGCGCGCCAGTTTCGGGCGTTGGAGCAGCCATAAAAAAAGAGAGGCTCATGGCCTCTCTTTACACGCTTTGGTGCAGTGCGCGCGGTGGCTGAGCCACCTGTCATCTATCAGTTGCCCAGATTGCGGATCGCTTCTGGGGTGTACTGGCTGGGCTTGAGGTTGTCCTTACCCAGGATCGGCGCCTTGGGGCGCTCCTGGACCAGATTCATGCTCACATAGGAGCCGGCATTCAGGTCGTAGTAGAACGATGTCCCGGCATGCCATTTCCTGATGTCGTAGGCGTAGTAGTAATTGATCTCTGCGTGCTGCCACAGCTGGCCGCGTGCATCGTAGAAGTCCCCCGAGACGGCGTGGCCGGTGTCTTCATCAATGAACATCACGCGCTTGGAGTACAGGTGGCGAAAGCCCGGCTTGAGCTTGCCCTCCAGCACCCAGACACGGCGCAGCTCATAGCGGGTGTAGGCCGGGTTGGGGTGGCCGGGTTTGAGCAGATCGGCGTACTTCAGCGGCTGGTTGATGCGAAAGGTATTGGCAGGAACGAACATTTCGCGCTTGCCGTGCATGGTCCACTCGTAGCGCTCGGAGCCACCGTTGAACAGGCGTTCTGAGTCGATGGTCGCCTTGCCGCTGGTGCCCGGGGAGGGTTGGTCATAGCCGAACTCGGGCAGCTGGCGCACGCGGCGGGTGCCGGGGTCGTAGTTCCAGGCCAGGCGCTTGTCCGTGCCGAAGTTCATGGGCTCTATGGACAGAATCACGCCGCCTTTTTCGCGCTCGGGCAGGATGGAGAAATTGGTCACGTAGGCGTATTTGCCTTCGTTGGACTTGCCCAGGTTTTCCTTGGAGTCATAGCGGCTGAGCTGGATGTAGCTGGTGCGGCCCCAGGCGATATCGCCGCCTGCGCCCACCAGTGCCATGTCGCGTTCCACCTCTTCGGTGCTGGCGCGGCTGGGCATGAGGTTGTTCCAGAGCAGCTCCACGCCGCTCTTCGGAATGGGGAAGGGCAGAGCGCCCATGAAGCCCTTGACGCCATTGCCGTCGTTGACTATCTCGGCTTCCAGCGCATTGCGCTTGATGACGGCGCAGATATCGTCGTCATAGCGGAAGTCGCGGTGGCCCGGATAGACGGGAATGCGCATGGTGGCCGGGAATTTGCCAAGCAGCGCCTTCTGGCCGTCACTGAGCTTGTCGCCGTACTGGGCCATATTGGCGGCCGTGATTTCGAACAGCGGCTTCTCGTTGGCATAGATATCGGGCTGGAACTGTCCCACTGACCTGGTGAACTTCACGCCGGGCGGCACGCCCAGGATCTTGCCCGTGAAGGGCGGAATGCTGCCGTCGGCATTGCCGGCCCTGATGGCGCCCGTGCAGGTCAGCTCCTTGCCCAGCTTGTCGGCCTCGGCAGCGGGAACCTTGGCACAGGCAGCGCCTGCGCCCAGTAAACCCATGCACAGCAGCAGCGCCGTATTCATCGTCTTGTTCTTCATTGCTCTCCTCCCTGGTGAAAACCATGCAGGCTCCTGCCTGCGAACATCGATTCTTCAGATATTTGTCATGACATGAATCGTCTGTTGAGACTAATCGACAGCGTCCGGGGGCGGCCCATGATGCACAAAGGGCAGCGCCGTTGCCGGTGCTGCCCTTTTGGGGGATCAAAAATGACTAGGTATCAACGCGAGCCGTTGAGATCCATTTCCGAGTATTTGACGATGCGCGTGCCCTTGACCCATTTGTAGCCGAACCAGATGGCCAGGAACAGAGGCAGGCCGATATAGGTGGCAATGGCGCCGACCCAGTCGATCTGGTCCTTGATCAGGTTCTCGTAGTTTTGGCCCAGGGTGATGATCAGGCACAGCACAAAAGCGAAGATGGGGCCGAAGGGGAAGGCCGCTGCCTTGTAGGGCAGCTGGTTCATATCGTAGTTCTGCACTTCGCAGCCCTTGCGGAAACGATAGTGGCTGATGGCAATGCCCAGC
This sequence comes from Comamonas sp. Tr-654, assembly GCF_011752915.1. Taxonomy (NCBI): domain Bacteria; kingdom Pseudomonadati; phylum Pseudomonadota; class Betaproteobacteria; order Burkholderiales; family Comamonadaceae; genus Comamonas; species Comamonas sp. Tr-654. Next base: position 408,751 of record NZ_VWWQ01000001.1, on the reverse strand, counting down.
CAGGCAACGAAGCCGCACATGCCCGACAGATTCAGCAGCCAGATGTAGACCACTTCGGGGCTGAAGATATTGGTCAGAAAGCACAGGGCGGCGATCACGGTAGTGGCGATCAAGGCCAGCACGGGCACGCCACGCGTGTTGACCTGGGCGAACACCTTGGGCGCCATGCCTTGCTTGGCCAATGCATACAGCATGCGGGTGGAGGCATACATGCCGGAGTTGCCGGCCGACAGCACCGAGGTCAGTACCACGGCATTCATCACGGCGGCAGCGCCCAGCAGGCCGGCACGCTCGAACACCAGCGTGAAGGGGCTGACGGCGATATCGCCCAGGTCGTTGCGCAGCAGCTTGGGATCGGTATAGGGAATCAGCAGACCGATGATGAGGATGGCGAAGACGTAGAACAGCAAAATGCGCCAGAACACCTTGCGCACGGCCTTGGGCACGTTCTTGGCGGGATCTTCGGATTCGCCGGCGGCGATGCCGATCAGCTCCGTGCCCTGGAAGGAAAAGCCCACCACCATGGCCACGCCGATCAAGGCCGCAAAGCCGCCTGCAAACGGTGCGTCGCCCGTGCTCAGGTTGGCAATATTGCCCCAGATTCCGTCAGGCGCGCCGCCTTGCAAAATGCCGAAGATCATCAGCACGCCGATGGCAATGAAGACCAGCACCGTGGTCACCTTGATGGCGGCGAACCAGAATTCGGATTCGCCAAAGCCCTTGGCCGACAGTGCGTTGAGGCCGAACATCAGGGCCAGAAACAGCGCACTCCAGAGCACTCCGTTGGTGCCCGGGAACCAGTAGGCCATCACCAGCTGTGCGGCCACCAGATCCACGGCAATGGTCACGGCCCAGTTGTACCAGTAGTTCCAGCCCAGCGCGAAGCCGAAACCTTCATCCACGTACTTGGCGCCATAGGTGGCAAAAGAGCCGGAGACGGGCATGTGTGCGGCCATCTCGCCCAGGCTGGTCATCAGGAAATAGACCATCAGGCCCACGATCATGTAGGCCAGCAAGGCGCCGCCTGGGCCGGCCTGGGAGATGGTTGCGCCGGAGGCGACAAAAAGGCCGGTGCCGATGGAGCCGCCGATGGCGATCATCGACATATGACGGGCCTTGAGGGAACGGTGCAACTGGCCGGTTGCTGCAGTGGATTCGCTGTCGCTCATGAATACGAGATTTTCTGGCAGGACATGACAAGGGGAAACAGGCTGGCTAAGGCCGTTGTCATGGCTTGCATTATTGTGGTTCTGCACGGCCGGCCCTGGGATAACAACGCGGCGTGCGCGATCGGCGATGACACTCATTGCCGTTCAGTGGGTGCAGATTGTGAGCGATTTATGGGCGGTGCGTGCGCTCCGGGTTGTCATGAAGTGCAGCGAATTGGCGGAGATTTTTTCCAAGTATCTGTTTTTTATGGGTTTATGGGCTCGGGCTAGTGGCTGCCTCTTGTGGGCGGCATTGGCTCTGCATGGAGCGGTGGCGCACAAATGGTGGCATGGACGCAACGGATCGAGGCAAAGCGCGGACCAACAGCGGTCTTTTGTCCAGCTGGTAGAGCCTGAAGCCTGCTTGGGGCATCAGCGCTTTTCCGTAGCCCGATTCGCCAGACCTCGGCTTTCACGGCGGCAGCCACACAAGGCTTACAGCTTGCCGGTGATGGTTTCGTGAGCATTTCTATTCTTGAATTCAATTCAAGAGAATTTGTTGAATACAGGGCTTAATCGGCACAGATGCAGCGGGCACACTGCGGGCTATGAAATCCTCCGCCGCTTTATTTGCCCTGGCCGTTGGCGCATTTGCCATTGGCACGACCGAGTTCACTCCCATGGGATTGCTGCCCGTGATTGCCGATGGGGTGCAGGTCAGTATTCCCACGGCGGGCATGCTGGTCTCTGCCTACGCTGTGGGCGTGATGCTGGGGGCTCCGGTCATGACGCTGCTTTTCAGTCGTTTTGGCAAACGGGCTGCGCTGATGGGCCTGATGGTGTTGTTCACCGTGGGCAATCTGTTGTCGGCCTTTGCTCCGGGCTATGCCACGCTACTGCTGTCGCGCCTTGTCACCAGTCTCAATCACGGTGCTTTCTTCGGCATCGGTGCGGTGGTGGCAGCGAGCGTGGTGCCCAGGGACAAGCAGGCCAGTGCGATTGCCGCCATGTTCATGGGCCTGACGATTGCCAATATCGGTGGCGTGCCCGCTGCGACCTGGATCGGCCAGCAACTGGGCTGGCGCCTGGCCTTTGGCGGCACGGCCATGCTGGGCTTGCTCACCATTGCCGCGCTGTGGCTGGCGCTGCCCAAGGGCGAACCGGGCACACGCCCTGACGTGCGCCGCGAGTTGAAGGTGCTGGCACGCCCCGAAGTGCTGCTGGCCATGGGCACCACGGTGCTGGGGGCCGGTGCCATGTTTGCGCTCTATACCTATGTGGCACCCGTGCTGGCCGAGATCACGCATGCCAGCCCCGGCTTTGTGGCCTTCGCCCTGGTGCTGATCGGCATCGGGTTCACGCTGGGCAATGCGCTGGGCGGCAAGCTGGCCGACTGGTCGCTGGACGGCGCCACCAAGATCATTCTGGCGCTGCTCGCCGTCATCATGGCCCTGCTGCCGCTGGTCATGACCACCCATCTGGGTGCGGCCATCGGTCTGGTGGTCTGGGGCGCTGCGGCGTTTGGCATCGTGCCGCCAGTGCAGATGCGGGTCATGCAGGCCGCGGCACAGGCGCCGGGCCTGGCTTCATCGGTCAATGTGGGGGCATTCAATCTGGGCAATGCGCTGGGCGCTGCGTTGGGCGGTTTCGTCATCGGTCAGGGCCTGGGATATGCGGCCGTGCCATTGGTGGGCGCTGCACTGGCTGCAGGCGGTCTGGGCCTGGTGTGGCTGGGCAAGGCCGGCCGCAGTCCTGCGGCGCAAGCGGCTGGCGAGAGTGCCGCACGCAAGGCTTGACGGCGCTGTCGTTCCGAGCGGCTCCGTCCTGCCGCTTACCAGCGCGCCTGCTCCAGCAGCATCTGGGTCAGCGCCTTGACTTTGGGCGAGGCATGGCGGGTGCGCGGGTAGACCAGAGACAGCTCGCGGCTGCGGCCTTCGAGCTGGGTCAGCACAGGTATGAGCCGCGCGCCGGCAATATGCTCGCGCACGGCAAACTCCATGACCTGGGCCACGCCCAGGCCGGCCAGCGAGCCCTCGACCAAAGGGTCGCCGCTGTCGAAGCTGATGGACTGCGGCGGCATCCAGTCCAGCGGCTCTTCGCCTTCGGCCTTGAATTGCCAGGGCACCTGAAATCCCAGATAGTGGTTGTAGACCGACAGGCAGCGGTGCCGGGCCAGCTCCTGCAGCGTGCGCGGTGCGCCATGGGCTTGCAGATAGCTGGGTGAGACCACGGTCACCCAGCGCAGCGGCGGCAGGCTGCGCGCAATCATGCGGCTGTCGGCCAGAGGGCCTATGCGCACGGCTGCGTCAAAACCTTCTTCCACCATGTCCACTACCCGGTCAGTAAAGCTGGCGTCGATCTGCAGACCCGGATAGCGATCCATCAGCGGCCCCAGCAACGGCGTGAGCACCACCCGTCCCAGCACCGAGGGCGCGGTCATGCGCAGCACGCCACTGGGTTCGCAGCGCCGGTCCAGCATCAGCTGGCGTGCCTCATCGAGCCCGGCAATCAGCGCGGCGCTGCGGTCCACCAGGGTGCAGCCATCGGGTGTGAGCGAGACATTGCGTGTATTGCGATGCAGTAGCCGGGTGCCCAGATCTGCTTCCAGTTGGGCAATCGCCCGCGAGATGCGGGACTGCGTGGTTCCAAGGCTGTGCGCAGCCTGCGTGAAGCTTTTGCACTCGGCCACCTTGACCAGCATGTGTACGGCGTTCAGATCCATGGTGCTCAAGCTTGATTGATGCGTATACGCATAAGTTAAACATGATTTTCATGTTTATCTACGTCCTTGAATTAAATACGATGCCTGCCTGACCGGTCATTCACGCTGCACCTGCAAAGCAGCACGCTTTGGAGCACTCACGCCCGCCGTAGCGGCGAGGCGTGCAGCCGCTCTGTTTCGAGAATGAGGACCGATTGATGGATCAAGAGAAAAACCAGTTACAAGCCCTGCCCAGCCTGCGCTATCCGCGTGCAGCGCTGGCCCTGTTATCGCTGGCGCAGCTGATGATTGCGCTGGATGCGACGATCGTGTTTGTGGCGCTGGACGCCATGGGCACGCATCTGCAGTTGCCTGTGCATCATCTGCAATGGGTGATCAGCGGCTATAGCGTGGCTTTCGGCGGCTGTCTGCTGCTGGGCGGGCGCTGCGCCGATCTGCTGGGGCAGCGCCGCATGTACATAGCAGCCATGGCCTTGTTCGGACTGGCGTCGCTGGCCGGAGGCTTTGCCACCGAGGCCTGGCTGCTGATCGCGGCGCGTGCGGCCCAGGGCGTGGGGGCGGCGCTGCTATTCCCGGCCACGCTTGCCATGATCAACACCCTCTACCGCCCAGGTGCCGAGCGCAATCGGGCGCTGGCCGTGTGGAGCATGGCCAGCGCCGGAGGGCTGGCGGCAGGGGCCTTGCTGGGCGGCGTGCTGACCCAGTTGCTGGGCTGGAACTGGGTGCTCTGGGTGCTAGTGCCGATTGCCTGGCCTTGTGCGATGGCGGCACTACGCTATCTGCCCGCGATGCCCAGCGTGCCGCGTCAGCAGCGTCGCTTTGATGTGGCCGGTTGCATCAGCGTGACGCTGGGCAGCTGCCTGCTGGTCACGGCCTTGGTGCAAGGTCCGCAATGGGGCTGGCTGGACGGCCGCACCTGGGGCGTGGTGCTAGCCGCCGCGCTGGCGCTGGCGGCATTCTTTGCCATTGAAAAACAGGTGGCTGCGCCGCTGATGCCGCTGGCCATGCTGAAAGTGCGCGGCCTGCAGCATGCCATGCTGCTGACGTTGCTGTTCATGAGTTGCTACGGCGTGCAGTACTACTTCCTGGGTCTGTACTTTCAGCAGGTGCTGGGCTGGAGCCCTCTGCAGGCCGGGCTGGCCTTTGTGCTGCCCACCATTGTCTGCACCGTCGGTATTCGCTGGGCCGAACGCGGATTGGCGCGCTACAGCGCCCGCATCGTGCTGATGGCCGGCTGGGCTGCAGGTCTGGCGGGGCTGGTCTGGACCGCCGCCGTGCTGCCATTGGCCGGCAATTACTGGTGGCTGGTGCCGGGCTTCATCGTGATGAGCATAGGCCAGGGTGCCAGCTGGACCGGCATGTGGGTATTGGTGGGCGAGGGCATTGCGCCGCAGCAGCAGGGGGTGGCTTCCGGTGTGGCCGCCACGGCCCAGCAGGTGGGGGCGGCACTGGGGCTGGCCGTGCTGGTGATGGTGGCTGCCCTGCCGGTGGCGCAAGTGCAGGCCACAGGTTCGGTAAATGCCCAGGCACTGCAGCAGGCCAATGCCCTGGGTCTGCAGAATGCGGAATGGGGCACCGCGCTGATTGCCCTGGTGGCCTTGCTGGTCTGCGCGCTCATGGGGCACAGGCCGCTGGTTCAGGAGCTGAAGCCTCAGCTTGGCTGAGTTAAATTGATATGAAAATAGCTGCTAGCGCTTATGGGTAAAGCGTTAGCAGCTATTGTTTTGATGGCTTCTGGTTCAGCTCAGCAGCAATGCATCGTCGGCCAGCTTTTCGCCGCGCACCTTCTCGAACATGTGCAGCAGGTCGGGCACATCCATTCTGGAGCGCTCTTCGCCGCTGACGTCCAGCACCACATTGCCCTGGTGCAGCATGACGGTACGCGTGCCCACATCCAGCGCCTGGCGCATGCTGTGCGTCACCATCATGGTGGTCAGATTGGCTTCCTGCACGATGCGCGCTGTCAGTTGCAGCACAAAGTCGGCGGTGCGTGGGTCCAGAGCGGCAGTGTGCTCGTCCAGCAGCAGAATGCGCGAAGGCTGCAGCGCCGCCATCAGCAGGCTCACGGCCTGACGCTGTCCGCCCGAGAGCAGGCCGATGCGATCAGTCAGGCGGTTTTCCAGGCCAAGGCCCAGCGTGGCCAGGCGCTCGCGATACAGATCGCGATTGCTTGCCTTTACGGCCTTGGACAAGCCGCGGAAGTTGCCGCGCTCGTGCGCCAGTGCCATGTTCTCTTCGATGGACAGGTCTTCACAGGTGCCGGCCATGGGGTCCTGAAACACCCGGGCCACCTGCTTGGAGCGGGACCATACCGGCATGCGCGTCATGTCGATGCCGGCAATTTCGATCTTGCCCTTGTCCACGCTCTGGTCGCCCGAGACGCAGTTCAGAAACGTGGACTTGCCTGCGCCGTTGGAGCCGATGACGGTCACGAACTGACCGTCGGGAATCGACAGCGACAGGCCGCGCAGCGCGCGGGTTTCGATTGGCGTGCCAGGGTTGAAGGTGAGTTCGAGGTTTTGTGCGTTCAGCATGGTGTTCTCCGCCGTCCTTCTTCTTACTTGCGCTTGCTCAGCTTTTTCTTGATTTGCGGAATCACCAGTGCGATGGTCACCAGCACTGCCGTCACCAGGTTCAGATCCTGCGCCTTCAGGCCGATGGCATCGATATTGAGGGCTGCCGCGATGAAGAAGCGGTAGACCACGGCGCCAAGTACCACGGCCAGCGTGGCCCAGATGATCTTGCGCGAAGGCAGGATGGTCTCGCCCACGATCACGGCCGCCAGACCGATGACGATGGTGCCGATGCCCATGGAGATGTCGGAGCCGCCTTGTGTCTGCACGAACAGTGCGCCCGCCAGGCCGACCAGGCCGTTGGAGATCGCCATGCCCAGCAGGATCATGGCGCCGGTGTTGACGCCCTGGGCGCGAGCCATGCGGGCGTTGGAGCCCGTGGAGCGGATGGCCAGGCCGCGCTCGGTGGCAAAGAACCAGTCCAGAGCCAGCTTGGCCACGATGACGAAGCCGAGCATGATGAGCGGGCGCATCACATAGTCGTCAATGTTGGCCGGCTGCAGCATGGTGAACAGCGTGGGCTCGTTGATCAGCGGCACGTTGGGGCCGCCCATGATGCGCAGATTCACCGAGTACAGGCCGATCATCATCAGGATGGAGGCCAGCAGGTCCATGATCTTGAGCTTGACGTTGAGCCAGCCCGTGATGAAGCCGGCCACGGCACCTGCAGCCGTGCCGGCCAGCGTGGCCAGCCAGGGGTTGGTGCCCGTGGAAATCAGAATGGCGCAGACCGCACCACCGAGGGGGAAGCTGCCGTCGACCGTCAGATCGGGAAAACGCAGCAAGCGAAAGGAGATGAAGACGCCCAGCGCCACCAGGCTGAAGATCAGGCCAATTTCAATGGCACCGAGGATGGAAAATAAAGACATAGAGAGAGCGACAGGCGCGGCAAACGTCTAAAAAAATCGGCAGGGCCATGTTGCCACGGCACCTGCCGCTGCGCTGGCACTGCCTGGTGGCAGTGCTGGCGACAGGGAGTGGATTACTTGACCACGGTCGCAGCGGACTTGATCAGCGCGTCGGACAGCTTCACGCCTTGCTTTTCGGCTGCGCCGGGGTTCACGAACAGTTCCATCTTGGTGGAGACTTCGGGCTTGATGTCGCCGGGCTTTTCGCCCTTGAGGATGCGCACCACCATGCGGCCGGTCTGTTCACCCAGGTCGCGGTAGTTGATGCCGTAGGCAGCCACGGCGCCGCGCTTGACGGAGTCGGTGTCAGAGGCCACCAGAGGAATCTTGGCGTCCTGGCCCACCTTGACCAGCGATTCGTAGGCCGACACCACGTTGTTGTCGGTGTTGGTGTAGATCACGTCGACCTTGCCCACCAGCGAGCGTGCGGCGCTGGAGACGTCCACCGAGCGGGGAGCGGCAGCGGTCACCAGAGTCCAGCCCATCTTGGGCAGCAGGGCTTGCAGCTCCTTGACGACCACGGCGGAGTTGGCTTCACCGGGGTTGTAGACCATGCCGATGCGCTTGGCATTGGGCACGACCTGCTTGACCAGGTCCATCTGCTTGTCCAGGGCCAGCAGGTCGGACACGCCGGTCACATTGTTCTTGGAAGGTTCCCAGCTGGGGACCAGCTTGGCGGCCACAGGGTCTGTCACGGCCGAGAACACCACGGGCACGGTCTTGGTCGACGCGATCACGGCCTGAGCGGAAGGCGTGGCGATGGCGACGATGGCGTCAGGCTTGTCACCCACGAACTTGCGGGCGATCTGGGCTGCTGTACCGGTGTTGCCTTGTGCGCTCTGGTACTGCCACTTCAGTGCCTTGCCTTCTTCGTAGCCGGCAGCCTTCAGGGCGTCCTTGACGCCGTCGCGCACCGCATCCAGGGCGGGGTGTTCAACAATGGCGGTCACGGCCACGGACTTGGTGTCGGCGGCATAGGCACCCGACATGGCGGAAATTGCCAGGGCCAGTGCGCCCATGCGGGCCAAGGACAGCTGCTTCATGTGTATCTCCAGCGTTTGTTGTGTGTTCCAGGTGAATTAAGACGGCAGTGCTCGATGCGCGTCGCCTCGCGGCAAAGTCTACTGCACCGATCTGGCTGTCTTCGCAATTGAGATAACCTTGTTTATCCCTATACGATGATCGCGAAAAAATGGCATGAAAGCTGCGCAAAGCGCTATTTGACTGGTGTTTGTGTGTGTGGACACTGTTCAATGGCGCGCAATATTGCGTTGAGCAGGGCGGGGTTTCTGCTTTTTCCTGCATTTTTCCTGCGTTTGATTTGCCAAGGTCAAGGATATCGAGGCGATTGCCTATTTTTTGGTCGCTGCGCTTTCCCTGCGGCAAGCCGGTCTCCATTGGGAGATTCACGGCCCTTGCTCCGGCATGAGAATTTTCAGGATGCTGCAAATTTGTGGGCATTTGACGGGCTGCGTTGCTAAAAACATTCAGCCCATGAAAAAAGCCTGTGCAGTCGGAACTGGCGCAGGCTTTTGGGGAGTGCATCCGGCAGCGGCTGTCGCCGCCGAATGCCATCATATGGCTTACATACCGGAGTAGTTGGGGCCGCCTCCGCCTTCGGGTGTCACCCAGACAATGTTCTGCGTCGGATCCTTGATGTCGCAGGTCTTGCAGTGCACGCAGTTCTGCGCATTGATCTGCAGACGCTGCTTGCCGGGATCGGCCTCGTCCTCCACGAACTCATACACGCCTGCGGGGCAGTAGCGCTGCTCGGGGCCGGCGAACTTGGTCAGATTCACGGCAACGGGGACGCTGGCGTCCTTGAGCGTCAGGTGAGCCGGCTGATTCTCTGCATGATTGGTGCTGCTGATGAAGACGCTGGAGAGGCGGTCGAAGGTCAGCTTGCCGTCGGGCTTGGGGTACTCGATGGGGGCGCACTCGGTGGCGGGCTTGAGATAGGCGTGGTCGGGCTTGTTGCGATGCAGCGTCCAGGGGATGTTGCCGCGCAGCACGAACTGCTCCAGTCCGTTCATCACGGTGGCCGTGGTCAGACCCTTTTTGAACCAGGCCTTGAAGTTACGCGCCTTCCACAGCTCTTCATAGAGCCAGCTGTTCTCGAACGCATAGGTATAGGCCGTCAGCTCGTCGCCCTGGCGACCGGCGACGATGGCGGCATAGGCGGCTTCGGCGGCCAGCATGCCGGTCTTGATCGCGGCATGGCTGCCCTTGATGCGGCTGACATTGAGGAAGCCGGCTTCGCAGCCCACCAGTGCACCACCGGGGAAGACAAAGCGGGGCAGGCTGGAGATGCCGCCGGCCGTGATGGCGCGCGCACCGTAGCTGATGCGCTTGGCGGGCTTGATGCCCTTGGCTTCGTCGCCTTCCAGGTAGTAGCGGATATTGGGATGGGTCTTCCAGCGCTGCATCTCCTCGAACGGAGACAGGTAGGGGTTGGAGTAGTCCAGACCGGTGATGAAGCCCAGCGTGACCAGATTGTCTTCCAGGTGGTAGAGGAAGGCGCCACCGTAGGTGTCGCTCTTCATGGGCCAGCCGGCAGTGTGCAGCACCATGCCGGGTTTGTGACGCTGGGGGTCGATCTCCCAGAGTTCCTTGATGCCCAGACCGTAGGTCTGCGGGTCGCGGTTGGCGTCCAGCGAATACTTGGCGATGACCTGTTTGCCCAGATGGCCGCGCGCACCTTCGGCAAAGATGGTGTACTTGCCGTGCAGCTCCATGCCCAGCTGGAAGTCTCCCGTGGGCTCGCCTTCCTTGCTGATGCCCATATTGCCGGTAGCTACGCCCTTGACGGAGCCATCTTCGTTGTAGAGCACTTCGGCAGCCGTGAAGCCGGGGAAGATTTCCACGCCCAGGGCTTCGGCCTGTTCCGCCAGCCACTTGGTGACAAAGCCCAGGCGAACAATGTAGTTGCCTTCGTTATGAAAGCACTTGGGCAGCAGCCAGTTGGGCGTGCGCAGAGAACTCTTCTCGCCGAGGAAGACCATGGCATCTTCGGTCACAGGCTGGTTCAGGGGGGCACCCTTTTCCTTCCAGTCGGGGATCAGTTCGGTCAGGGCGCGAGGATCCATGATGGCGCCCGAGAGCGTGTGAGCGCCGGGCTCCGAGCCTTTTTCCAGCACGACCACGGAGACATCCTGACCTTTTTCGGCCGCCAGCTGCTTGAGGCGAATGGCCGTGGCCAGGCCGCCTGGGCCACCACCGACCACCACCACGTCATATTCCATGGCCTCTCGCGGGCCGTACTGGGCCAGGATCTCTTCGTTTGTCATCGGGAAAGTCTCGCTTGATATTGGATTGGGAAAACTGGCGTGCGCGGCCTAGGCAGGTGCGTCTGCAAAAACCACGATGCGGGCGATTCTATGCTGACAGTCCGGCACGACCGTGCAGATTTGGCGACAGCCCATCAATCGGTGTTGCGGCAAAGTCCATAGGCTAGTGCTCCACCCGGGGTACGCCATCCCTCAAAGAAACTAGAACAAGGGGGTGATGAGGCAGTTGCAAACCTCGTTCAATCAGGACAATCAGGACAATCAGGAGACATAGCGGCATGAGAATCGAGTTGCCAGAGCGCAAAAAACAGGTCTATGAAACGCGCTTTCCCGTGCGCTGGGGTGATATGGACGCCATGGGCCATGTCAACAACGCCCAGTACTTCCGTTACCTGGAAACAGCCCGTATCGACTGGATGCACGGCATGGGTCTGAATCCGGACCCCGCAGGGCAGGGGCCGGTCATCGTCAACGCCTTCTGCAATTTCTATCAGCAGCTGGCCTATCCCGACGAGGTGCTGCTCAAGATGTTTGTCAGCGATCCCGCGCGCACCACCTTCGAGACCTGGGCCACGATGGAGCGTGTGGCACAGCCGGGAGTCATTTGCGCTGCCGGCGGAGGCACGGTGATCTGGGTGGATTTTCCCCGGCAGAAAGCCGCTGCGCTACCGGACTGGATACGTTCGGCAGTCACAGCCTGAGGTTTGTTCGGAATTCCGTACATCTCTCCGGATGCCGTCCGGAAATCCGATTGTCGTTATGCAGAAAAGTATTTTGAATATAAGCAAATCAAAGACTTGGCCGTGATCTATTGGCTGGCACGGTATGTGCTTAAAGGACGGCACGCCGCTTCGCTGCGGCTGACCAAGTGAGACTGGGGCTGGACCCGGCTGACGAAACCTCGGTTGCGTCGGCGGTCCGTCTCGGTTTGTTGTCGCTGCCTGAACCCGGTGCCTTCAAGGCCTGGATTCCGGCAGCGACTCAAACAACGCATACCAAGATTCCAAGAAATGAAATCCAATCGCCTGACCATCATGGTTCTGCTGGCCATGGTTCTGGGTGTGGTCGTGGGCTATCTCGTCCACGCCAACGCCGCGACACCGGAGACTGCCAAAGACATTGCCGGCTATTTCGGCATCCTCACCGACGTATTCCTGCGCATGATCAAGATGATCATCGCGCCCCTGGTGTTTGCCACGCTGGTGGCGGGCCTGGCCAATATGGGCGATGCCGGTTCCGTGGGCCGCGTGGGTGGTCGTGCGCTGGGCTGGTTTATCGCGGCTTCGTTCTGCTCGCTGTTTCTGGGTCTGGTGTTTGCCAATGTGCTGCAACCCGGCCACGGCCTGACCGTGGAGCTTCCCACGAATGCCGAGAGCCTGGGTCTCAAGACCGGTGCGCTGAACTTCAAGGATTTCATCACCCATGTCTTCCCCAAGAACATCTTCGAGGCCATGGCCACCAATGAGGTGTTGCAGATCCTCGTGTTCGCGCTGTTCTTCGGTATTGCCCTGGGCTATCTGAACCACCAGAAAAAGCACATGCTGGTCGATCTGATGGAAGAGACCTCGCACGTCATGCTGCGCGTGACCGAGTACGTGATGCGCTTTGCACCCGTGGGCGTGTTCGGCTCTGTCGCAGGCACCATTGCCACCCACGGACTGGGCATGCTGCTGGTGTTCGGCAAGTTCCTGCTGGGCTTTTATATTGCGCTGGCCGCGCTGTGGGTGCTGCTCATCGGTGCCGGCTATGTGGTGCTGGGCAAGGATGTCTTCCGCCTGCTGTCGCTGATTCGCGGCCCGGTGCTGGTGGGCTTTTTCACGGCCAGCAGCGAATCCACGCTGCCCAAGCTCATGGAGCAGCTGGAGAAATTCGGCATCAAGCCACGCATCACCGGTTTTGTGCTGCCCCTGGGCTACTCGTTCAACCTCGACGGCTCCATGATCTACACCACCTTCCTGGCCATCTTCATCTCTCAGGCCTATGGCATCGAGATGTCGCTGACCGCACAGCTGACCATGCTGATGGTGCTGATGATTTCCAGCAAGGGCATTGCCGGCGTGCCGCGCGCCTCGCTGGTGGTGGTGGCCGCCGTGCTGCCCATGTTCGGCTTGCCGGAAGCCGGCATCCTGCTGATTCTGGGCATCGACCACTTCCTGGACATGGGTCGTACGCTGACCAATGTGCTGGGCAACGCCATTGCCACGGCCGTGGTGGCCAAATGGGAGGGCGATGAAGCTCCAGAGTCTTCCACAGACTCGGCAGCCCAGCCTGTGATCATGGCTGAGGCCGCCCGCGCCTGAGCCTGATCCCCGCCTTGCCCGGCTTACTGCCTGCTGCTGTGCCGGGCGCTGCTAACATGGCCCGCACCATGCTAGCTTTCCTGCCCCCGCACCTGCGCGCTGCTTTGCTGATCCTGCTCTGGCTGGCTGCAAGCAGCCTGGGCGGCTGGCTGGGCTATCAGGGCTTTGTCAAGATCGGTCTCGAGACGGTGGCTGCGGCCGGCAACAACCGCCTTGACCTCTATGCAGCCAGCCTTCGGCGCGAGATCGACAAATTTGCCTTTCTGCCCGATGTGGTGGCCCTGCAGCCCGAGATCCTGTCCCTGCTGAAATCGCCAGGCGACGAAACGCTGCAATCCCGTGCCAACCTCTATCTGGAAGAACTGAGCCGCCGAGCGGGCACTCTCAGCGTCTACATGCTGGATCACCAGGGTCTTGTGCTGGCGGCCAGCAACTGGCGCCGCGCTGACAGCTTTGTGGGCGAGAACCTCGGTTTCAGGCCCTACGTTCAGCAGGCGCTGCGTGAAGGGCGGGGGCGTTACTTCGGTGTCGGCACCACGCGCGGTGAGCCCGGCTATTACCTGACCACGACCCTGGGCCAGGGGGAGCTGCATGGCGTGGTGGTGGTCAAGGTCGGGCTGGCGCAGCTCGAGCAGTCCTGGGCCAGTGCAGAGTCGCCGGTAATGGTCAGCGATGAAAACACCGTGGTCATCCTCAGCAACATGCCTGCCTGGCGCTTTGCCACCCTGCAGCCGCTGAACGCAGCAAGACGCGCCGAGCTGGAAGCTTCCCAGAAATACAACCGTCTGAATCTGAGGTCGCTGAGCTGGGGTGGCGTGAGCGGTGCCACCGGTATCAGGCAGGTCAGCATTCCTGATCTCAAGGACGCTGCGGCAGGCCCGAGCGCAGGCCGCTTTCTGGCACAGTCCACGCCGCTGGCCGGTACGCCCTGGCAGATCACCGTGCTGTCTCCCCTGAGTGTTGCATTGCAGCTGGCGGCGAGCCGTGCATGGGTGACCGGGGCGTTGATTGCATTGATGCTGTTGCTGGGGGCTTTGCTCTATCAGCGGCGCAGGCATGTGCGCGAGCAACTGGCGGCCCAGCAGGCTCTGAAGCAGGCCAACGAGGTGCTGGAGCAGAAGGTGCAGCAGCGCACGGCCGATCTGCAGAACGCCAATCTGGCACTGCAGCAGGAGGTGGTGGAGCGCATGCATGCCGAGACCACGCTGCGCGCTGCGCAGGATGAGCTGGTGCAGGCCGGCAAACTGGCCGTCATCGGTCAGCTCTCCACCGAAGTAGCTCATGAGCTGAATCAGCCCCTGGCAGCCTTGCGGGCGCTGGCAGGCAACAGCCAGCGTTTTCTGGAGCGCGGCCAGGGCGAGATGGTGCACAGCAATCTGCGGCGCATGGCCGAGCTGACGGAGCGCATGGGACGTATCACCGGACAGTTGCGCAACTTTGCGCGCAAGTCCGCGGGTCAGCCGGAACAGGTCGAACTGGCCAAGGTGGTCGATGGCGCTCTGACCTTGCTGGAGCCGCGCATTGCGCAAAGCGGCGTCATGATCGTGCGACAGCCTTCGGATCTCGCGCTGACTGCCTGGTGCGATGCCAATCGCGTGCAGCAGGTGCTGATCAATCTGCTGAGCAATGCGCTGGACGCTGTGCAGGGCGCCAGCACGCGGTGCGTGGAAATCGCCTGCAACCGGTCCGGTGCCTGGGCGCAGATCACGGTGCGTGACCATGGTCCCGGACTCAGCGAACAGGTGCAGGCGCGGCTGTTCGAGCCCTTTTTCACCACCAAGCCCGAGGGTTTGGGACTGGGCCTGGGCCTGCCGCTGTCGGCAGAGATTGCCCATGCCGCAGGTGGCAGCCTTAGCGGCGGCAACCATCCGGAAGGCGGGGCCATCTTCACGCTGCGCCTGCCCTTGGTGGATACTCGGCCGCTGTCCTGATTGCCTGCTGCCCATGAACTCTTCCCTCCAAGTCCTGATCGTTGAAGACGATGCCGATGTCGCCATGGCCTGCGAGCAGACCATGCGCCTCGAAGGCCTGGACTGCGTCTGTGCGAGCAGTGCCGAGCAGGCGCTAAAGCGGCTGTCGCCGGATTTCGCCGGCGTGGTGGTCAGCGATATCCGTTTGCCCCAGATGAGCGGGCTGGGGCTGCTGGCCGCGATTCGCGCGCTGGACGCCGAGCTGCCCGTGATTCTCATCACCGGTCACGGCGATATCTCCATGGCCGTGCAGGCCATGAAGGATGGTGCGGCCGACTTTCTGGAAAAGCCATTTGCGCCCGAACGCCTGGTGGAGACCGTGCGCCGGGCGCTGGAGCGACGTCGTCTGGTGCTGGAGGTGCGCAGCCTGCGTCAGCAACTGCAGAGCCGGGATGTGCTGCAGCACCAGTTGCTGGGGCGGTCGCTGCCCATGCGGCAGCTGCGCAGCACCTTGCAGAGCCTTGCGGCCAGCGAGGCCGATGTGCTGATCTGGGGTGAAACCGGCACCGGCAAGGAAAGAGTCGCACGCAGCCTGCACGAGTCCAGCCGGCGCAAAAGCGGCAATTTCGTCGCCATCAACTGCGGCGGTCTGCCGGAAACCCTGTTCGACAGCGAAATGTTCGGCAGCGAGGCCGGGGCCTTTACCGGCGCAGGCAAAAAGCGCATCGGCAAGATCGAGCATGCCAGTGGCGGCACGCTGTTTCTCGACGAGATCGAGAGCATGCCCCTGGCCATGCAGGCCAAGCTGCTGCGCGTGCTGCAGGAAAGAGTACTGGAGCGTCTGGGATCGAACACGCTCATTCCCGTGGATTGCCGCGTGATTGCGGCAACCAAGGTCGATCTGCTGGAGCTTAGCCGACAGGGTCTGTTTCGTTCCGATCTCTACTATCGTCTCAATGTGGCGACCGTGAACCTGCCCCCGCTGCGCGAGCGCCGCGAGGATGTTGCGCTGCTGTTCGAGCATTTCGCGCTGCAGGCCGCGGCCCGCCACCAGCGACCTGTGGCCGAGCTGACACCGCAGCGTCTTCAGACCTTGCTGGCCCAGGACTGGCCTGGGAATGTGCGCGAGCTGCGCAATGCGGCCGAGCGCATCACGCTGGGGCTGGATGCCGGCATATCGCCGTCCGGCGCCGCGCCTGGGACTGTTGCTTCGCTGGCGTCGACCATGGAGTCCATAGAGCGCTCCCTGATTTCCGAAGCCCTGCGCAACAATGAAGGCAATCTGACGCGCACGGCTCAGGCGCTGCACACCCCAAAGACCACGTTGCACGACAAGATTCGCAAGCACGGGCTGTGAGCAAGCCATGAAGCGGCTGCCGCGTTTGGGGTCCAGGGCGGAGCTTGCGTCCCGCTACACTGGGGCATGCGTGAGTTCAAGGTCATGGTCGTTGGTGCATATGGCTTCTTCGGCAGTCGCCTGGTTGCCAGGCTGGCCCGGCAAAGCGGTCTGCACATCGTGGTGGCAGGGCGCTCGGCTTCTGCGGCGCAGGCTCTGCAAGAAGGTCTGGCCCGGGATGCCCGCTCAAGCCTGAGCCATGCGGTGCTGGACGTGATGTCTCCGGGGCTGGAGGAGCGGCTCAAGGCCCTGGCGGTGGATGCGCTCATTCACACCTCGGGCCCGTTTCAGGGACAGGACTACCGCGTGGCCCTGACCTGTGCCCAAGCCGGCGTGCACTATGTGGATCTGGCCGATGGGCGTGAGTTTGTCTGCGGCATAGACCAGCTCGAGTTGCAGGCCAAAGCCGCCGGCGTGCTGCTGCTCAGTGGTGCCAGCTCGGTGCCGGCGCTGTCCTCGGCGGTGGTGGATGCGCTGGCTCGGGGCATGGCCCGCGTCGACCACATCGACATCGGCATCAGTCCGGGCAATCGAACGGACAGAGGCCTGTCCACCGTCGCTGCCATCCTCAGCTATTGCGGCAAGCCGCTGCCCGGTGCGGGCCGGCAAACCGTGATCGGCTGGCTGCGCAGCTATGCGCATGACTATCCGGCTCCTGTGGGGCGACGGCTGCTGTCGGCCTGCGATGTGCCCGATCTTGCATTGCTGCCGCTTCGTTATCAGAACTGTTGTGTCAGGTTTGGTGCCGGACTTGAGTTGCCGCTTCTGCAACGAGGCATGAACGCCATGGCCTGGCTGGCGCACCTGGGGCTGGTGCGCGATTGGTCCACCCATGCACGCACGCTCAAGCGCATGGCGGACTGGTTCAAGAACCGGGGCAGCGACGTGGGCGCCATGCATGTAACCGTCAGCGGGCTGGATGCCCAGGGGCAAGCCAGCCAGCGCAGCTGGGTGCTGACGGCGGGCTCCGGCGACGGGCCTTATGTTCCCACCCTGGCCGCCAGTGCACTGGTGCGCAAGCTGGCAGCAGGTGCAGCGCTGGTGCCTGGTGCCAGGCCCTGCATGGGGCTGCTGACGCTGCAGGACTTCATGGCCGAGGCGCGGGGGCTGGACATCCGGATGCAGGAGCTGGCCCCATGAGGCAGCGAGCCTCCTTGTTTCAGCAGGCCATGGGTGAAGAGTTTGGCAGGCTCGATGCCGCGCTGCAGCGCTTTCACCGTCTGCAGGGCGAGCATGAGTTGGAGGGCAGGGTGCAGACCGGCGCGCCCCGGACGCTGCTGGCCAGGTGGCTGGCCCTGGCCCTGGGTACGCCGCGCACGGCCGTTGAGGGGGAGATTCATTTCGAGCTGCAGGCCAGTCCTGAGGCCGAGACCTGGACTCGGATCTTCCCCGAGCAGGTCATGCGCTCCAGCATGCATTTGCACCAGGGCGGCCTGGTCGAGCGTCTCGGGCCGGCGCGGCTGTGCTTTGCCCTGCAGGCGGTGGATGGACGGCTGCACATGCGACTGCAGCGCCTGTTTTTTCTGGGCATTCCTTGTCCGGGCTGGCTGGCGCCGCGCATCGTGGCCGAGGAAACAGGGGCCGGGCAGCGCTTGCAGTTTCATATCGAGGCGGCCGTCCCGCTGATTGGCGTGGTGGCCAGTTACCGAGGCTATCTGCTGCTGCCCGAGGAGAAAAAATGATTGTGGTCTTCGATGCGCAATGTCTGCTGTGCAACGGCTGGGTGCAGTTTCTGCTCAAGCACGACAAGCATGGCATTTTTCAGTTCGCCGCCATCCAGGGAGAGGTAGGCGGCAAGCTGTTGGCCGACGCGGGCCTGCGCCTGGAAGGTCTGCAGACCCTGCTGCTGGTGGACGGCCAGCGTTCCTGGCAGCACACCGATGCCATCCTGCGCGTGCTGCATGCGCTGGGCTGGCCCTGGCGCCTGTCAGCGCTGCTTCGGCTGATACCCGCTGCTTTGCGCGATGCGCTCTATCGCCTGATTGCCAGAAACCGCTACCGCTGGTTTGGCAAAAGCGAGCAATGCCTGATGCCGGACCCCGCCGTGGCAGCGCGCTTTCTGGATTGAAGTTCTGATGAAAGGTGCCTTGGCCCATCAAGTGCACTGCAGCCTGCGGGCAACACGGATGCTTGGCGGCGGGGCCGCTAATCATTAGAATCTGCGGCTCACTCATCCTTCCTGATGCTGCTGCTCGAAGGTGCGTTGCATCTCCCAGATTCGGAGATGCGCTGTTGCGTACCTGTTTTTCTCAGCATCATGTCCCATCTTTCCGGGAAGCTTTCCCGACTGCAAAAAGCCCTGTCGCGTCAGGGCATCCAGGTCTCCTATCGGGACCATATCTATCAAATCCATAACGAGCAGGCGGCCGCCACTGTTTTGCTGCCTGACAGTCTGCCGCTGGAGCACAAGGCCGTCAGCCAGTTGCTGGACTTTGCTTCGGTCGCCGACCCGCAGGGCCATGGCGCAGTCTGCAAAGCCTGTGCCACGCCGGACTTTCACCCCGGCAGTATTGCGCCAGTGGGGGCTGTGGTGGCGACATCGCCGGATTTCGTGATTCCTGCTGCCATCGGCACGGACATCAACTGCGGCATACGCCTGCTGAGCACGGGCCTGACCCAGGCGCAGGCCGATCTGCACAGAGCCACCATCGTCCAGCGTCTGACCCGTGTCATCCTGCAGAACGGACGCGATGTACCCGTGCGCAGCGTTGGCTTCAAGGCATTGTTCGACGAGGGCCCGCAAGCCTTTATTGACCACTTGCCTGATGCGGGCCTGTGGCAGTGCGTGAATCGTGATCGCCTGCAGGCCGAGCTGGCCGAGTGCGTGGGACTGCAAGGCTTTGCGGGCAGCAGTCGCTACGCGCCCGAGGCCTTGCTGCAGGCACGTGAGTTGCTGCGTCCGCCGTCTGCCGCCGACCTGGGGAGCGGCAATCATTTTCTGGAGTTCTGCGTGGTCGATGAGATCTACGATCGCCACGCCGCCTATGCGGCAGGGCTCAAGAAGGGCGATATCACGGTGATGATCCACACCGGCTCGCGCGATGTCGGCTTTTATGTCGGCCGCCGCTGGATGGATCTGGCCAGGCAACAATGGCCGCAAGGCATCAAACACCCTCGGCACGGCCTGTATGGTCTGAGCGGTGCGCTGGCGCAGGATTACCTGCAGGCCATGGGCGTGGCAGCGCGTTATGCATGGTTCAACCGCATGGCACTGGCCGAGCTGGTGCGCAAAGAACTGGAGGACATTGCCGCGCCCGATGCATCGCGCCTGATTGTGGATGTGCCACATAACGTGGTGATGACCGAAGGCGAGTTCAATGTGCACCGCAAGGGTTCGACCCCGGCGCACGACGGCCAGTGGGCGCTGATTCCGGGCTCCATGGGCGACTACTCCTTCCTCGTCAAGGGTCTGGGCCATGAAGACTGGCTGCAATCTTGCAGCCACGGCGCGGGTCGGCAGGTGCGCAGACAGGACACACGCCGCATGAAGCAGCCGCTGATCGAGTCCATGTGGCAGTGCATTACGCTGCGCGAGGAGCGCTTGATCGAAGAAGCCCCGAGTGCCTACAAACCCGTGGGACCGGTGCTGCAGGCACAGGAAGAAGCGGGGCTGATCCGGGCGAGCCTGAGATTGAAGCCTTGGCTGACTTTCAAGGCCTGAAAACTCCATGGCTGTCGGCGCTTGATGAACGAATGCCGGCAGTCATGGCTTCTCGGCGGCCAGGCAGATCGCTCTGTGCAGGCTTGGATACGCGCAGGACTGCTTTGGATGATCGTCAAGGAAATCCGGTAGTACTCCTCGCAACGAGAGGCTTTGCGCTAATTTTCTGATCGCGGGTTGTCGCTTCCGAGGCTCAATGCCTCGCGACGCAGGATTTCATCCACCAGCGCCTTGAACTGGCGCGTCAGCAACTGGCGCACCACCGCTTTTCCGAGCAGCGGGGGGATGGTGAATGCGGGAACCAGGCGGCCGCTGTAGCTCAGGCGCACACGGCCGTCCGCCAGGGTTTCCAGGGTATAGCTGCCGTCCATCTGCTTGAGATTGCCGCCGACCGCGTGGGCGATGATGCGCTGTTGCGGCCATTCGTTCACGGCCAGCCGGATTTCGATGGCCTGGCGAAAGAACAGAAATCCCAGACTGCCTTTCTGTTCCACCAGCACCTGGTTGCCGTTGCGCTGCAGCACGCGAGAGCTGTGCATTCCCGGCACGAATTCGGCCAGATGCTCGTAATCTGAAATCACGCCCCAGGCAGTGGCCGGCCTGATCTGCATGATGGCCGAGGCGTTTACCACCACGGCGTCATCATGCTCGGCGGTCTCGATCTGCAGTTGCTGTGCCGACACCAGCGGGCCGCAGCAGATCAGCAGCAGCGCTGCGCTCGGGGCACGCCAGCTCCCTGGTCTCATGATCCGGATTCCCGCTTCATTGGGTCGGCGTGCACTTCGAAGCTCAGATCGAGCCGGTCCCGGACCTGGATGGCGCCGCCCAGGATGGAAAAAGGCGTGATACCGAAGTCTGACTGATCGATGCTCAGCGCTCCGCTGATACGGATAGCGCCTTGCTCCTTAACGATCCGGGCCGGAACGCTCAGGCCGCGCGTGACTCCGTGGACGGTGAGCTTCAAGACCAGTACGACCTCGCCGTCCGCATCCGGGGTGGTGCGCACCTGGACGCTTGCAAACGGATGGAGCTGGGTCTGCAGCACCTTGCTCAGCATATTGGCGCGGGTCCCCTCTATATCGGCGGCACTGGGCTGGGTGTCCAGGCCCGCTGCGGCACGCAGAGCGGGTTCGTCGACCGAGAGACTGTCCAGCGCCACATACAGGTCAGCCCGGCCCAACCGGGGCGCCACATAGCCCTGCAGCTGCCGGCTGCCAATCACGTGATCGTGCCCCAGGTTGGCCAGGGCGCCAGCGCGACGTACGGTGATGGATACCAGTGAACGCGAGGTGTCTACCTTCAGTACCTGCTGACCGCTGGCTGCGGCCTGCTCGTAGAAGGCTGCAGGAAAGTCGGCAGGCCTTGCCTGCGGGCTGGTGGGCGGCACGGCTTCCAGTCCCGGTTGGGAGCATCCCGCAATCAGGGTCACAAGGGCCATCAGAACCATCAGCACCATTAGGACCGCAATCTGCGGTTTGACGGCCTTCATGGCAGTTCGCGCAGCCGGGCGCGAAATTTCACTTTCACCTCGTCGCCCACGGCATCACTGCTCTGCCACTGTCCCGTGCCTATGCCGAAGAGGTTGCGGCGGGTAAGGAATTCCCCCTCGATTAGGCGCTGCTCGGGCTTCCAGCTGAACGGCAGCTCAAGCGGCTGCCGAACGCCTTTCAGCAGCAGCGTGCCGCGTGCCAGATGACGGTCAGTGCCCGGCGTGACGAGGATTTCGCGGGTATCGAAGACCGCCTCTGGGTAGCGGGCAAAGTCAAACCAGTCCATGCCGGCGATGGCCTGGTTGATGTCCTTGCTGTTCATATCGGCGCTGCTGACGCGAATGCGGACGTTCAGGAGACTGTCGGCAGCTTGCTGAGGGTCGAAATCAAAGCGAATGCTGAAGTCCTTGAATACCCCCGTCACCGGCGTCTTCTCGAAGGTTGCAGTGAACTCCAGCCGGTTATCGGGCCCTGGCTCGAGTTGCCAAGTGGCAGCATGAGCCGCCGTGGCGCAGAACGCCGCGAGCACGGCGAGGCAGCAAACGGTTTTTCGCATCTCGATAGGCCTCCGGCAAGCAGCGCTTTGCCGGGTCGGCCGCTGCTCTGCGAGGGATAATGCGCCATTCCGTCGCCTGTTGCACTGGTTGCAGCCAACGAGTTACCGCCTGTTGCTGCTGGCTTCAGGCCTTTTTCTCGCGCGGCACGCGACCCATGAGGTAGAACTCCGGATTGGGCAGCATGCCCGCAAAACTGGCCATGCGGTTGGACAGACCGAAGAAGGCGGTGATGGCCGCGATGTCCCAGATATCCTCGTCGTCAAAGCCGTGGGGATAGAGCGCTTCGTGATCGGCATCGTCGATGTCCTGGCTGTGCAGGCAGACCTTCATGGCAAAGTCCAGCATGGCTCGCTCGCGCGGGCTGATATCGGCCTTGCGGTAGTTGACGGCTATCTGATCGGCAATCAGCGGCTTTTTCTCGTGAATGCGCAAGATGGCGCCATGGGCCACCACGCAGAACAGGCACTGGTTGGCGGCACTGGTGGCCGTGACGATCATCTCGCGCTCGCCCTTGCTCAGGCTGCCTTCCTCCTTGAGCATCAGCGCATCGTGGTAGGCAAAAAAGGCCCGCCACTCGGCCGGACGGCGCGCAAAGGCCAGAAATACGTTGGGAATGAAGCCGGTTTTTTCCTGCACTTCGGCAATGCGCTGCCTGATGTCTTCCGGCAGGCTGTTCAGATCGGGAAAGGGGTAGCGATTCTTCATGGTGCTGGTCTCCTCTGGCTTTTCACTGATACCGACCAAGCATGGCATGGGTGAGCGCTCCAAAGCTGTCGTTTACGTTGCAGATACTGCTATAGAGCGCCTTATTGGTTTGAAGCACCTTCATATAGGGCGCAAGCAGTTATCAGAATTGAAGTGATTGTGTGGTGCTGGCACCGACCAGCAACCCACCCAGGCCCATGAGCACAAGGCCCAGACTGCGGTCCATCCAGGGGCGCACGGCCTGCATCCTGCGTTGCAGCACCGGGGTCGAGAAAAAGCAGGCGACCAGCGCAAACCACAGCACATGGGTCAGCGCGATGAAGAGTCCGTAGGCCAACTGGCTGGTCATGGGCACGGAAGGCCCGGCGATCTGCATGAACAGACTGATGATGAAGAGCGCGGTCTTGGGATTGAGTGCATTGGTCAGAAAGCCCAGCGCAAAAAGCGAGAGGCCGGCAGCATGGCCGGTTGCAGCGCCGCGGGCAGGCTTTGACGAACCTTCGCTGGCATGGCTGGCGCTGCGCCATAGACAAATTCCCAGCCAGGCCAGATAGGCTGCACCCGCATATCTGAGCAAGTCGAACAGCCAGGGCAGGCGCTGCAGGACCAGGCCCAGTCCCAGCAGGGTATAGGCGACATGGATCAGCACACCGCTGCCAATGCCCAGCGCTACCCAGAGACCTGCACGGCGCGATTCCATCAGACTGGTGCGGGTGACCAGGGCGAAGTCGGCGCCGGGGCTGATGACGGCAAGAGAGGTGACAAGAATCACGGTAGGCCAGGCGTTCATGCTATGTGTTTGATTGAGTTTAAATTGCTGTTTGTCCGATGGCTTTGTTGCAGGAAAATGGCATTCAGCGCTCTATGGGCCTGAACTCTAGGGCGGTCATAGCTTTTTGAATAACGATGATTTCTCAAGAAAATGGTGAATCTGGATCACAGATAGCCGCGGTCAGTCCACAGCGCATGCCGTCGCTGGTGGCCTTGCGCTGCTTTGAAGCCGCAGCACGGCTGGAGAGTTTCAGCCGCGCTGCCGACGAGCTGCACCTGACCCATGGCGCCATCAGCCGTGCGGTGCGTGCGGTGGAGCAGGAGCTGGGGGCGCCGCTGTTCGAGCGCCGCAATCGCCGCGTGTTTCTCAATGCCGCAGGCCGCTTGTTGTTCGATGGCGTGCATGCTGGGCTGGCGCAGATGGCGCGCGCGGCAGAAGCGGTGCGCCGGCAGGTGGTCGACAGGCCTTTGCTGCTGTCCTGCGAGCCCACGCTGCTCATGCGCTGGCTGATTCCGCGCTGGGGTGACTTTCAGGCTCGCTACCCGCAGCACATCGTGCATCTGGTCGCAGGCGGCGGTACCGTCGAATGGGCGCGCGGCATCGATCTGGCCATACGCCGCAACGACTTCGACTGGGGGCGCAACGTCCATGTACAGCCCTTGTGCGCAGAACGCATGGGGCCGGTCTGCCAGCCGGACCGGCTGGAGCAGTTCTTTGCCTCGAAGGCGGATGGCAGCCTGGAGCTGCGGGGTGGGGCGGCGCTGTTACACAGTAGGACGCGTCCCGGGGCCTGGGCGGATTGGTGTCAATCTGTGTCACTTCAGTGCCCGATGCAGGCGGGGCAAGCACAAACAGCCGGCGCTCTGGTGCTTGAGCATTTTTACTTGAGCCTGCAGGCCGCAGCAGCGGGCCTAGGTGTAGCCATGGGCCCGCAACTGCTGGTGGAGGACGATATCGCCGCCGGCCGGCTGGTGGCGCCGCTGGGCTTTGTGCCGGATGGCTCGCAATACTGTCTGCTGGCCCCGCAAGTCTGGGTCGCCGGTTCGGTGCAGCAGCTTCTGGCCGACTGGATAGCGCAGCAGATGAAGGACTGAACGCAGGCCTACGGGGGCATAGGGTTCCAGGCCCCGGCATGCTCGCTTCTTGCCTGACAATGCGCTCTGTTGAAAAGCAATGGATACGCGATGAGCAACGACGCACAAACCACCGACTGGGCTGCCTGGAGCCGTGAGGCCGTTGAAATGATGCAGGCCCGCAATGCCGAATGGCCTCGGCAGTTCGGCCTGGAGGGTAGCCCCAAGTACCGTTGGGATCTCGAACGTGCGCTGCTGGCACTGGAAGCTCCGCTGCATGAGGTGGTTGCCACGGTCTGCCTGGTGGGCACCAGCAGCGAGCAGGACGGCAGCTTTGTCTGGAGCTGGGCCAACGAAGCCATTCCCAGACAGCATGGCGAAGCACTGGAGGTCGTGCATGACTTCGGTCGCCAGAACCAGCTGGCACTGCTGACCACGGCCAGGATTCCCGGCGGCCGTCCCGAGGCCATGGAGTGCCTGTGCATTGCCGCCCGCCTGCAGCGCGCCGTGGGCACCTTCATCGACCAGCAGGGCGATGTGACCCTGTATTTCACCTTGCTGCACCTGCAGGTGGCGGCCGAGCAGCAACCGGTCAATTGAACGTTGCAGAAAAGATTGTTGACAGAAGGCGAGCGGGATCGCCTATAGACTGGCGCTCCGAAAAATCAGAAAAAGGTCCAACCCATGCAAACCATGCTTGCGCTGGCTGTGACCCTGTGGGTGCTCAGCGGCTGCGCGGTCTATGACGGCCGGTATTACGACGACGGCTACAAAAAGCCCCACCCCCATGGCTGTCCTCCGGGCCAGGCCAAAAAAGGCAATTGCTGATAAGGCTGCTGAAGAAACCCGCTCAGGCGGGTTTTTTTGCATCCTGTAGCTCGTCGGGCTTGAGCCAGCCAATGCGGCCCTGGCCGCTCTCATTGAGGGTGCTGACAAACTGGGCGGCATCGGCCTCGGGCATCTGTAGCGTGAAGCGCACCAGAGAGCCGTGATCGACCTCCAGTAACTCCGCGCCCGCTGTATCGGCCATGCGCCGCACCAGACCTTCCAGCGGATAGGGGGCCGTGCACTGCAAGGTCTGCATGCGTTGAATGGCGACTTTTTCGGCCTGCAGCAAGGCCTGTGCCACGGCATCGGTATAAGCGCGCACGAGTCCGCCGGCGCCGAGCTTGACGCCGCCAAAATAGCGCACCACGGTGGCCAGTACGCCTTCCAGATCCTGATGGCGCAGCACATCCAGCATGGGTCGGCCGGCCGTGCCGCTGGGCTCGCCGTCGTCCACGGCGGCCGATTGACCGCCTGCCAGCAGGGCCCAGCAGACATGGGCCGCGCCCGGATGCTCGCGCCAGAGTGCATCTACCACGGCCTGCGCGCTGGCCCGGTCCGTCATCGGCTGCACGCAGCCAATGAAGCGGCTTTTCTTGATGATGAGTTCACTGGAGGCGGAAGCACGAAGGGTCTGAGGCATAGCGGCGGCAGCATAACCGCAAAGTCGAGGCCGAGCAGCGTGGCCCGATGATGGCAGTTGTGACATATCCATGACACGACGACGCGGCCTGTGGGGATTGCTCGACAGTGTCCTTAAGCCAATTCCTACAGGAGCGGTCCACTTCGAGCCTTAAGCTTTGAACAAAGGAGGCCATCATGAACCATCCGCATCCAGAGTCCCTGAGCGAACATACTTTTGGCCGCGAACACTTCACGCCGCCTCCGCTGGCCCAGGAACTGACAGAGCCTCAGGCCCTGCAGGCTGCGGCTCCCGAAGACGAATGGGAGCTGCTGCAGCGCATACGCAATGTGGGCGAGTGGTAGGGCGCCAGAGCCCGACCGCGTTTTCTGCTTCAATTTCTGCCACAAGCCAGGCCGGCCGCTCCTGAAAGGGAGAGCCGGTTTTTCCTGTCCGCAGCCGCGCTGCAGCGGCGAGAATCGCGGTCTATGACTGCCTGCTTCGCGCCGTTTCCCGATTCCTCGCACTGGATGCTGCTGCCGGCTGCCGCGCAGGCAGCGCAGCTGCCCGTGGCTCTGGCCGATGTGACGGCCATGATGGAAAGGGTGGGGCGCAGCAGCAGCGACGCCGTGGCCGAGCAGATCCTGCAGCTGCTGGGGCGCCATGTGCCGCTGGCGCAGTGCACGATCTTCTCCTTCCAGGGCATGGCCAGGCCGCGCGTGGTGGGCATGGGCGACAGGGCGCGCACGGGGGTGCTGCCCATGATCTCTCAGGATTACAGCGAACGCTTCTATCCGCTCGACGGTTCGCAGCGCGTGATGCAGGCCGAGCTGGCACGCCTTGCCAAGGACCCGCATGCCAAGCCGCGCGTCTGGCTGCATCGCCAGGGCCCGCGCGATGTGCAGCATCCCGAATACCGTCATGTCTGCTATGAGTTGCCGCGCATTGCCGAGCGGCTGTCGTTGCTGATGCTGCAGGAAAACGCGCGCTGGCTTTCCGTGAACCTGTACCGCGGCGAGGAGCACGGTTGCTTCGACGCCTCAGCCATTGCCCGGATCGAGGCTTTCGCGCCGCTGGTCATGCAGGCCATGCGTCTGCATTACGCGGGGCAGACGCTGCAGGATGACCTGGTCGGGCTGGTGCTGGCGCGACTGGCAAGGCGTTTCGAGCAACTGACGCCGCGCGACCTCGATGTGGTGCGTGCGTTGGCCCAGGGTCTGGATGCCGATGCGCTGGCGCAGCGCCTAGGCATTACCGTCAGCAGTGCACGCACCTATGTCAAACGCGTCTGCGCCAAGCTGGGCGTGCAAGGGCAGCGCGAGCTGTTTGCGCTGCTGATGGAGCCTGCTGAAGCTGTCGATGGTCAACTATGATAGCTGCCATCGATTGATTAGAGAGGGATAGAGGCTGATTTCATTGAAATTTGACTTGGGATAGATGTTGTCTCCATCTGGTGACGTCGGCGGTGGGCTGCTTTTCTACACTGCATTGCAAACCAGACCGCAAAGGGGATGAACGCGCACCGGTTTGACCACGACAGCGCCCCCAGGAGACAAGAACATGCACCAGCCATTTGCCGAGCCACGCCGCTCCATCTACTACCAGTACCAGGTGCACCAGCCCTGGCTCGCCTCCCTGCATCCGGGCGAGCAAAACCACCCCATCGTCATCGTCGGCACCGGCCCCGTGGGCCTGACCACGGCGCTGGAGATTGCCCGCCACGGCCAGCGCTGCGTGGTGCTGGAGTCCGAGCTGCAGGTGTCCGAAGGCAGCCGTGCCATCGTGTTCACGCGCCGCTCCATGGAAATTCTGCAACAGGTGGGCGTGGCCCAGCGCGTGACGGAGACCGGATTGCCCTGGTGCTACGGCAACAGCATCTACCGCGGCCAGCGCGTGTTTCGCATGGAGAACGCGCGTGCTGACGACGACCGCTTCTTTCCCATGATCAATCTGCAGCAGCAGTACCTTGAGGAATATCTGGTCGATGCAGTGCAGGCCAACCCGCTGATCGAGCTGCGCTGGGGCAATCGCGTGAGCAAGGTCGAGCAAAAGGGCGAGCAGGCCTGGGTGGAAGTGGATACCCCTGAGGGCAGCTACGAGCTGCGGGCCGACTGGCTGGTGGCCTGCGACGGGGCGCGCTCCGGGATTCGCACGGCTATGAGTCTGCTGATGGAAGGCGCCTCCTACGAGGGCCGCTTTGTGATCGCCGACATCCGCATCGACCTGCCCCTGCCCACCGAGCGCCTCGCATTCTTCGATCCCACATGGAACCCGGGCAACACCATCCTCATGCACCGCGAGCCGCATGGCATCTGGCGTGTGGACTACCAGCTGCCTGCTGGCGAAGATCCCGAGGATGCGCTCAGGCCCGAGTCGCTGAAGGCGCGCATCGATGCGCAGCTGGAGATGATCGGCTTTGGCGGCACGCCCTGGGAGATGGACTGGAGCTCTGTCTACTCGGCCCGCGCGCTGACCCTGCCCGACTATGTGCATGGCCGCGTGATCTTTGCGGGCGACGCCGCCCATATGCTGCCCATCTTCGGCGTGCGCGGCGCCAACACCGGTTTTCAGGATGCCCAGGGCCTGGGCTGGCGTCTGGCACTCGTCGCCAAGGGGGCGGCCAGTGCCGCGCTGCTGCAAAGCTACAGTAGCGAGCGCGTGGGTGCGGCCCGCGAGATAGTGGAGGAGGCCGGCAAGAGCACGCGTTTCATGGCGCCGCCGAGCCGTGGCTTCAGGCTGCTGCGCGATGCCGTGCTGTCCCTGTCGCTGAGTCAGCCCTTTGTCGGCCCGCTCTACCACTGGCGCACCTCGCGCCCGCATGAGTACGGCGGCTCGCCGCTCAACAGCATGGGCGACGACAATCTGCTGTTCAAGGCCGGCCCCGCCCACGGCGCGCCGCCTCTGAACGTACGCTTTGCGCCGGACAGCTATCTGCTCGACCATCTGGGTGGCGGCTTCGATCTGCTGTATTTCACGAACGGCAAGGCGATTCCTGCCGAACTGCAAGCGGTCGTGGCCGGGATCAGGGCTCGCGGAATCGGCGTGCGCCTGATTGCCGTCAGCAGCCAGGTCGCCAGCGCGATACAGGGTGCCGATCTGGTGCTCGACGACAGCGAAGGCCGTTGCCGCGCACGCTATGGCGTGATGGCCGATGGCGCTGCCTATCTGCTGCGTCCCGATCAACATGTCTGTGCGCGCTGGATGGCGCTGGATGCCAATCGCCTGCAAGCCGCATTCAAGGCAGCCTTGCCTGCCTGAGGAGAGATTCAAATGACGCAAACCACTCTTGATATCGCTGGTCTGGAGACCGTGTACGACCAGTTGGCTGTCGCCATTGATGCCGTGGGCGCGGACAAGTCCGAGCTGCTGCTGGTCAAGCTGGCGCTGTTGGCTGCCAACCGGCTGGGTGACGCCGGCCAGTTCGGCGAGCTGATTGCCGCAGCCCAGCGCGATCTGTAAGCCAGCGGCCTGTTTCCGATCCGATTGCAGCCCGCCAAGGCCCGGTCCTGGCGGGCTGTTTGCATGGGGCTCTTGAATTTCATAGCGAGAGTGCTTTGTCTGGCAAAGGCTTTGCGTGGATTTTCTGAAAGTCGATACGGCTTGATATCTGACAAGCCCGAGCCCCGGAATCGGGGCAGACTGCAAGGGTCGCCACTGTCGGAGGATGGGTTCATGAGATTGCGTTCCAGCACCTTGCTGCTAGCTGCCACCTTGAACCTGTACGGATGGACCGCGGCTCCGGCCCTGGCCAGATCGGCTGCCGAATGGCTGGCCCTGACCGGCGCCGTGCAGATCGGCCTGACCCAGGCCGTCGAGAAGGCCCAGGCCGTCGTTTCCGGAAACGCGATAGACGCCGAGCTGGAAGAGGGCAAGAAAGGCGCCGCTCCTTATTACGCGGTCACCCTGGTATCGCCCGCGAACGAGGAAATCAGGCTGCGTGTGAATGCCAGCACCGGCGATGCCGCCGTGGAGAAGAACAAGGGGCGGGCCGAAGCCAAGCATGTCAAGCGCCTGGCCGATACCCGGATCACGCTGGCGCAGGCGGTCGATGCCGCTGTTGCCTCCCTGCCGGGCAAGCCGCTGGAGGCCCAGCTGGATTCGGACTGGGGCAGGACCAGCTACAAGGTCAAGTTGCTGCGAGCCGACCAGACGGTCATGAAGCTCCGGCTGGATCCGGTCACCGGTGCCGTCACGGGCCAGGAAAAGGATTGAGGCAGCGTGGCTGCGGGATTGTGGTGCTATGAAGAAGTGAGTATCTAGCGCTTGTCAATCAAAGGTTTAAGATACGTTAAGCATTGAATTTCAATGATCGCAAGCGCTGGCTGCTATGAAGTTCAGAGTTTCAGCCCTGTTTCCGCAAGACCTTGCTCGTGCAAGGCCGAGGGCGGAAAAGTACACTGACGGGTTCTTTCTCCGCATAGGCCATGAGGCCATATAAAGCCCATCCACATGAACGCCCCGGTTGATGTTTCCTTTTTCCATCGCGATGCCAAGCCGCTGACCAGCTACAAGCCGTACTGGGCCAAGCGCTTCGGCCCGGCGCCGTTCCTGCCCATGAGTCGTGCGGAGATGGATCAGCTCGGCTGGGACAGCTGCGACATCATTCTGGTCACGGGCGATGCCTATGTGGATCACCCGAGCTTCGGCATGGCCGTCATCGGCCGCGTGCTGGAGGCGCAGGGCTTTCGCGTGGGCATCATCGCCCAGCCCGACTGGACCAGCGCCGAGGCCTTCAAGGCCCTGGGCAAGCCCAATCTGTTCTGGGGCGTGACGGCCGGCAACATGGATTCGATGATCAACCGTTACACGGCTGATCGCAAGATCCGCAGCGATGATGCCTACACCCCCGGCGATGTGGCCGGCAAGCGCCCCGATCGCGCAGCCATCGTCTACAGCCAGCGCTGCCGCGAAGCCTATAAGGATGTGCCCATCGTGCTGGGCGGCAT
Source organism: Comamonas sp. Tr-654 (assembly GCF_011752915.1). Lineage (NCBI taxonomy): Bacteria > Pseudomonadati > Pseudomonadota > Betaproteobacteria > Burkholderiales > Comamonadaceae > Comamonas > Comamonas sp. Tr-654. The sequence goes on along the minus strand of NZ_VWWQ01000001.1, from coordinate 377,856 downwards.
CGAAGGTTCGCTGCGTCGCATTGCCCACTACGACTACTGGAGTGACAAGGTGCGTCGCTCCATCGTGGTGGACAGCAAATGCGACATCCTGCTCTACGGCAATGCCGAACGTGCCCTGGTCGAAGTGGCGCACCGCATCGCGGCGCGCGAGCCGGTGGAGCAGATCACCGATGTGCGCGGTACTTCGTTCTTTCGCCGCGCTTCGGAGGAAGGCTGGTTCGAGGTTGACTCCACCACGGTGGACGAGCCCGGCGAAGTCGAGCCCCATATCAACCCCTATATGACGACCAGCGAGCAGGCCGAGGCTCAGGGCCAGACCTGCTCCAAGGAAGATGCCGCGAAATCGGAAGCGGACGGCCCCAATGACGGCGCATCGGTAGCCAAGGTCCAGCCCATCCAGTTCGTGCCCAATCTCTCGCTGCGCAGCAAGTCCAAGCTGCCCCCGCGCGAGCGCACCGTGCTGCGCCTGCCCAGCTACGAAGAGGTCAAGAGCGATCCGATTCTGTACGCCCATGCCAATCGCGTTCTGCACCTGGAGACCAACCCCGGCAATGCCCGTGCACTGGTCCAGGCCCATGGCGATGGAGCCACGGCGCGCGATGTGTGGATGAACCCGCCGCCCATTCCTCTGACCACGGCCGAGATGGACTGGGTTTTCGGTCTACCCTACGCCCGCAGCCCTCATCCCGTCTATGCCGACGAAAGCGGCAGCCATGAGGGTGCAACCAAGATTCCGGCCTGGGAGATGATTCGCACCTCGGTGAACATCATGCGCGGCTGCTTCGGCGGCTGCACCTTCTGCTCCATTACCGAGCACGAGGGCCGCATCATCCAGAGCCGCTCGGAAGACTCCATCATCCAGGAGCTTGAGGAGATCCGCGACAAGGTCAAGGGCTTTACCGGCACCATCTCCGACCTGGGCGGGCCCACGGCCAATATGTACCGCCTGGGCTGCAAGAGCCCGCAGATCGAGGCCGCCTGCCGCAAGCCCAGCTGTGTCTTCCCCGGCATCTGTCAGAACCTGCATACCGACCACGGGCCGCTGATCAAGATCTACCGTCGCGCGCGCAAGTTGCCTGGCATCAAGAAGATCCTGATCGGCTCGGGTCTGCGCTACGACCTGGCCGTGAAGTCGCCCGAGTACGTCAAGGAACTGGTCCAGCACCATGTGGGCGGCTATCTGAAGATCGCGCCCGAGCACACCGAGCAAGGCCCGCTGACCAAGATGATGAAGCCGGGCATCGGCAGCTATGACAAGTTCAAGCAGCTGTTCGAGAAGTTCAGCGAAGAGGCCGGCAAGAAGCAGTTCCTGATTCCCTATTTCATCGCCGCCCACCCGGGCACCAGCGATGAAGACATGATGAATCTGGCCATCTGGCTCAAGAAGAACGGCTTCCGCGCCGACCAGGTGCAGACCTTCTATCCCAGCCCCATGGCCACGGCCACGGCCATGTACCACAGCGGCCGCAATACGCTGACCAAGGTGCGCCGGCAGATGCGCGACGAGGACGAGGAGCGCGTGGACATCGTGCGCGGTGAAAAGCGCCGCCGTCTGCACAAGGCTTTTCTGCGCTATCACGACCCCAACAACTGGCCGCTGCTGCGCGAGGCGCTCAAGACCATGGGACGTGCCGATCTGATCGGCAACGGCAAGCAGCATCTGATTCCGACCTTCCAGCCTCTGGTCGACGGCAGCTATCAGAGTGCCCGCAAGAAGAACAGCACCTCGTCCAAGAGCGGTGGCGGTATCGGCTACACCACCAACAAGGATGGCAAGGCCGTGGCCGTGCGTCGTCGCCAGGATGATGCAGGCCTTGAGCCCAAGGGGGATGTGCGCTTTCGCAGCAGCCAGCCCCAACCCGGCAAGCTGCTGACCCAGCACACGGGTCTGCCTCCGCGTGCCGGTGTGACGGGCAAGGCAAGGCCTGGAGCCAGGCCGGCGAAGCCTGCGGGTCAGGCTTCGCGCAAGCCGCGCTGATGGCAGCAGCCTGAGTGCCGACTAGAAAAGGAAACGACGCCTCAGGCGTCGTTTTTTTGTTGCTGGCGTGCGCTGCTTTCAGCTCATGGCCAATGCTCCGCACCACTGGGGCAATTGGTTTTCCTGCGTGGCAGCAAAGTATTCGCTGGTCATGGGCTTGGGGCGGGCGATGGCGTAGCCCTGGACATAGTCCACGCCCATGCTCATGAGTTCCTCGGCGATCTCGCGGCTTTCGACGAACTCGGCAACCGTTTTTTTGCCCAGGGTCTGGCCGATGCGATTGATCATCTCCACCATGGCGTGATCGCCCTTGTCCTTGAGCATGTCGCGCACAAAGCCGCCATCGATCTTGAGGTAGTCGACAGGCAGCTGCTTCAGATAGGTCAGCGACGACATGCCGACACCGAAATCATCGAGGGCAAATCGGCAGCCCAGGGCGCGCAGCGACTGAATCAGTCGCGTGGCATTGCTGAGGTTGCCGATCGCGCTGGTTTCGGTGATTTCAAAGCACAGCTTCTGCGCTGCAATTCCGTGCAACTGCAGCTGCTCCTTCACGAACTCCAGCAGCCCGTCGTCGTCGAGGCTTGGGCCGGAGAGATTGATGGCGCAGGTTTCCACGAGCTTGGCGTGTCCTGGCTGCTGGGCAAGCGTCTGCAGAGCCTTGGAGATCACCCAGCGATCTATCGAGGGCATCAGGCCGTAGCGCTCCGCGGCGGGGATGAAATGGCCGGGCGCCAGGATCTGGCCGTTCTCGTCGCGCAGGCGCAGCAGGACTTCGAAGTGCATGCCGCCATGCTTGCCGCTCTTGTTGTGCTGCTGCAGCGGCGCAATGCTCTGGGCATACAGGCAAAAGCGCTCTTCGTCCAAGGCGGTGCGGATGCGCGTGGCCCATTCCATCTCGCTGACATAGCGGCTGTAGATTCCATCCTCGGCCTTGTAGAAAAAGACCTTGTTGCGCCCACGCTCCTTGGCCTGGTAGCAGGCCATATCGACCATGCGCAGCAGATCGGAAGCATTCACCGCATCGCCGGGAACATGCACGGCGCCGATGGAAAAGCCGGTGCGCAATATCTTCTCTCCCCAGGTGGTCTGCAATTGCTGGGCCGCCAGGCGCAGCTTCTCGGCAATGCTCGCCACATTGGATGGCGGGCAGTTCTCCAGCAGCACGGCAAACTCGTCGCCGCCCATGCGTGCCAGGCAATCGGTTTCGCGCAGATTGGCCTGCAGCATGCGCGAGACTTCGCACAGCACCTCGTCGCCGGCGGCATGGCCGCTGGTTTCGTTGATGAGCTTGAACTGGTCCAGGTCGATGTAGAGCAGGGCATAGGGCTTGACCTGATGCAGGCCCTGGGTCAGCATTTTTTGCAGGCGCCGCTCGAATTCGCCGCGGTTTTCCAGCCCCGTCAGCGTGTCGTGGCGCGCGTTCCAGGAGATCTGATCCATGTATTGCTGCTCGCGCGATACATCGCGCAGCACGAAGACGGCGCCCGATGTCTGGCCCTCGCGCTGCATGGCGGAGCCCAGCACCTTGACCGGCACGATGCTGTGGTCGGTGCGGCGCACCCAGTGCGTTTGCTCGTCACGCACGACGGTGCTTTCCTTGGTTTCGCTGACCAGTTGGGCGAGCAGGCCTTCACTGGTGATGGACGCGTCCATGGTGTAGAACTGCAGCACCTGCTTGATGGGCTTGTCCAGATAGTTGTGCTTTTGCAGACCCAACAAGCCGATGGCGGCCGGGTTGACGTAGTTGATCAGACCCTTGGCATTGGTCGTGATGACCGCATCGCTGAGCGCTGCGAGCGTGGTTTCCGCGCGCTCTTTCTCGCTGTTCAGGCCTTCCTGAACCTGCTCTCGCAGCAGGACCAGCCGCCAGGTGTTCCAGACCCACAGGCTCACCAGTCCGATGGCCAGGGCTCCGTTGAGCGCGAGCAGCAGCCAGACGATGTTGCGCGAGCTTTGGCCCAGAGAGTCGCTGAAGGCTCGGGTCAGGGCCGTCACGCCCTGGTTGATCAGGTCGATCTCGCGCTTCCAGGTGGCAATGTTTTCGCGGCTGATATTGCCCACTTCGTAGCCGCGCCGAATTTCCTGGGCCAGTGTGTCCAGCTGATTCAGATATTCGTCGCCCAGCTTCCAGTAGGCCACAGGCTCCTGCACCCAGCTGAAGTAGCGGAATGTGCGCAGCAGCCAGATCAGGGAGCTGACGTCGTCGGGGTGGTTCTGGCCTTGTTCTATGCCTTTGCGCGCCAGGTCCAGGCGCAGGGGCTTGTCGTAGAGGGCGATGCGTGCCTCGGCATCGCCACGGGGCACCTGCAGGGCCCGCTGGTAGTGGGCGAAGTCCACCGGGTTGCCTTCGTCGGCATAGCGGGACAGCGAGTAGATCGCATCCTTCTGGGCCTTGGACCAGAGGCTTTCTCCGTTGACGAAGGCGCGCACGGCCGAGAGCAGGTACAGGCTGCAGCTGGCACTGAGCAGCAGAATCAGTGCCAGGAGCGCAAAAGCCCAGACACGTTGCAGCAATTGTTGAGACTTCAGTGCGGGGCTCAAAGATGCCTTCATGACGCCTCATCCAGTAAATAGACTGTAGAAACATGGGCTCAGGCATCCAGAAGGCGCACGGGTACGAAACAGCCAGCAGGCGCCATGCCCGTTGGCGATCAGAACTCCGTCGCGATGCCCGCTCTCATGCTCGACCTTTCACAGCATTGCGTAGGAGATATGTCAGGTCACACGCAATTTGTATTCATTGGTAATTTTTGGCCTGCAGACGTGAGCGTGGCGTCAGACAACTTCCTCTGTCCCTCGAAGACAGAGCGGTGATTTTTGTGAGAAAGTGGGTAGCCAGTCTGGCAGTTTCAGAGCAGGTCTATGCAGTGCACTTGCTGCTGTTCGAGCACTCCGGCCCTGCGGTCGGCAAAGAAGCGCTCCAGGGTGAGCTTGACGGTGCGAAACGCGATTTCTTCCCAAGGGATGTCGGCCTCGTCAAACAACTGGGCCTCCATGGTCTCGGGGCCAGGGTAGAACTGGGTGCTCCTGAGGCGGGCCAGGTAGAAGAGGTGGATCTGTCCCACCTGGGGCACGTTGATGAGGCTGAACAGCCTGCCCAGCTCTATGTCGGCTCCGGCTTCCTCGTCGGTTTCGCGCTGGGCTCCGCGGCTGGTGGTCTCGGCCAGTTCCATGAAGCCCGCGGGCAGCGTCCACTTGCCGCGGCGCGGCTCGATATTGCGCTTGCACAGCAGCACGCGCCCGTCATCCATAACGGGCAGGGTGCCGACCACATTGAGCGGGTTTTCATAGTGGATGGTGTGGCAGGCCGGGCAAACGGCACGCTCGCGCGTGTCCCCATCGTCAGGAACGCGGTAGGTGACTGCGGTGCCGCATTCGCGGCAGAACTTGATGGGGCTGCGAAAAATCATTCCGCAACTATAAGCAAATCAGGCTGCAAGCGCAGGCGCAACATGTGCAAATAGCTATGAAAAAGGGAGCCACACCCTGGTGCAGATGTGACTCCCCTGGAGGCTGACTGGCGCTAAATGCTTGTGCGCCAAGGGTTTTCAGACAATCTGGATCTTGATGGCCTCGAGTCCGGTGATGGCGCCTTCCAGCACATCGCCCTTGACCACGGCGGCCACGCCCTCGGGAGTGCCGGTCATGATCAGGTCGCCGGGCTGCAGCTCCCAGGCGCTGGACAGATGTTCGATGGTCTCGGCGATGTTCCAGATCAGCTTGTGGATGTGGCTGCGCTGGCGATAGTCGCCATTGACCTGCAGCGAAATCTCGGCGTTGACGATGTCGCCCGCTTGATCGGCCGGCGTGATGGGGCCGATGGGCGCCGATTGCTCGAAAGCCTTGCCGATGCACCAGGGGCGGCCCTGCTTTTTCATCTCGTTTTGCAGGTCGCGGCGCGTCATGTCCAGGCCCACGGCATAGCCGTAGATGTACTGCAGTGCGTCGGCGGCCTTGATGTTCTTGCCGGCCTTGCCGATGGCGACGACCAGCTCGATCTCGTGGTGCAGGTTCTGGGTCAGCGTGGGATAGGCCACCTGGCCGGTGCTGCCGGCTTCCAGCGCCACGGTCGCGTCCGCGGGCTTCATGAAGAAGAACGGTGGCTCGCGGCCGGTGAAGCCCATTTCCTTGGCGTGATCCTCATAGTTGCGGCCCACGCAGTAGATGCGGTGAATGGGAAAGCGCTCGCCACGGCCCACAACAGGCAGGCTGGCAACAGCAGGGGGGTTGAACACGTAACTCATGAGGTCCTCGGCAGGAACAGGCGCTGAAATCAGCAATGGTTGATGTGGCAAGCAGTGTGCCACGGTGCGGGCACGCCGAAGGCGCGGCGCACGACGGCTTTTACGTATTCCGGACCTAGGGAAAATGCCAGTCTGCGTGGCTCGCGCTATGCTGGCGGCATCATGAAGCTGCATACCTATTTCCGCTCCTCCGCCTCTTATCGCGTGCGCATTGCGCTGCAACTCAAGGGCCTGCCCTATGACTCCGTGCCCGTGCATCTGGTGCGCGGCGAGCAAAAGGCTGCGGCCTATGCCTCCCATGTCGGCGACGCCCTGGTGCCCACACTGGTGACGGACGAGGGGCTCTGGCTCACGCAGTCCATGGCCATCATCGAATATCTCGATGAGACCCATGCTCAAACACCATTGCTACCTGCAGATGCACTGGGCCGTGCCCATGTGCGGGCATTGGCGCAGATGGTGGCCTGTGAAATCCATCCGCTCAACAATCTGCGTGTGCTCAAGTATCTGGTACACCAAATGGGCGTTGGCGACGAAGCCAAGAATGGCTGGTATGTGCACTGGGTACGCTCCGGTCTCGAAGCCTTCGAGCGTCAGCTGGCGCTGCTGGATGCTGAACGCAAGGCCGCGGGGCTGGCGCCGTCGACGTTTTGCTGGGGTGACACGCCCACGCTGGCTGAATGCTGCTTGGTGCCGCAGATCTACAACGCCCAGCGCTTCAATGTGAATCTTGATGCGTTGCCGCGCCTGATGGGCGTGGTCGAGCGTTGCAACGCCTTGCCGGCTTTCCAGCAGGCCCATCCTTCGGCCTGTCCGGATGCGGAGTGAAGAGGGCGCCATGAGCGAGAACTACAGGCCGGGTCTGCCAAACTCCTGGCCCGATTCCTGGCTGGTTCCCGATTGGCCGGCCTTGCCCGGCGTGCATGCGCTTTGTACCTCGCGCGAGGGCGGCGTCAGTCAGGCCCCCTGGGGCAGCTTGAATCTGGGCGACCATGTGAGCGACGACCCCGTTCATGTGCGCCGCAACCGTGAACTGTTCAATGCGGCGTTGCGGGCCCGCACGCCTGGTGCCTGTACGGCGTTTTTGCGGCAGGTGCATGGTGTGGGCGTGCTGGCGCTGGATGCAGGCAATGTGGCCGAATCCAACGGTGCGGCCTTTGATGCCTGTGTGAGCGACGAGGCAGGCGTGGTCTGCACCATCATGGTGGCGGACTGCCTGCCCGTATTGCTGGCCCATGATTCGGGGTTGGTCGTGGGTGCAGCCCATGCCGGCTGGCGCGGTCTGGCCGGCATGCCGCCCGGCAGAAAGCCGTCCGACGAGCCCTTGCCCGGCGGTGTGCTGGAGACACTTTTCGAGGCTTTCTGCCGCAAGGTGCAGATGCAGCCATCGCTTTCGGGTGCCGAAACAGAGCGCTCCCGGATTGCCGCGCACACCCAGGCCTGGTTGGGCCCTTGCATAGGCCCCGATTCCTTCGAGGTGGGGGCAGAGGTGCGCGATATTTTTGTGGCCCATGACCCTGATGCTGCGCGGCATTTTGTGCCGGTAGCGGGCAGCGAGGGCAAATATCTTGCCGATCTGGCGCAACTGGCACGCCAGAGGCTTGCTGCTTTGGGCATTGCTGCAATCTTCGGCAACGATGGCAGCCGGCCCTGGTGCACGGTCAGCAATGCATCACGTTTCTTCTCGCACCGACGCGATGCCGCCCGCCTGAGCAGCAGCGGTCGGCTGGCTGCCTGCATCTGGCGCGACGCTTGAATCGGGGCCGGGCGGCATGTGTCCTGCAGCTAGTGCTTCCTGCTCCTGTCGGGCTTTGAGGCGGCGCTTTCTGGCCGGCGTGCCCAGTATGTAGAGCAGGATGGAAAGTGGCAGCAGACCATAGAGAACAAAGGTGAAAAATGCACCCAGCAGGGTGCCGCCGGGGCTTGCAGCCTCGGCGATCGTCATCATCACGACAACGTACATCCAGGCGATGGCTATGAGGTACATGGTGTCTATCTTAAGAGCCGCCATGCATGTCGGCAGCACTGTGTTTTGTGTCAAAACAGCTTCATAACGGCGAAATGACGCAGCTTCTTGTCGGAACCGAGTGGCACATAGGTGACAATGCCGCCGTGTGAGCCGTATTGCAGATTCCGCAAGCGTCCCCAGACCCTGAGATCGCCGGTCGCTTGCCTTGACTAGGATGTAAGCATGAATTTTGACCCGAGCTGGGGCCAGGCTGGCCAATCCGTTCAACAGTTCTGGCAGGAGCATTGGAGCAAAAGTCTACAGACGCTCCAGCAGATGCAGGCCGGTGCTCCCATGGGACTCAGCGCCATGCCAGGTCTGGGTGCTGCACCCAACCCCTGGGCCTCCATCACGGAGGCCATGCAGTCGGCCATACCCCAGGCGGCGGCCGGCTCGGCTCAGACGGTTCAGTTCGATACCCCCAAACTGCAGGGGTTGCAGCAGGAATATCTCCAGTCCGTGCAGTCGCTCGCGGATGCCAAGCAGGTTCAGGCCCTGCTGGCCAAGGACAAGCGCTTCGCCAAGCCCGAGTGGAGCGCCAATCCCGTTGCGGCGATGGCCGCAGCCAACTATCTGCTCGGCAGCCGCATGCTGACCGGCATGGCTGATGCCGTGCAGGGTGACGAGAAAACGCGCAACCGCGTGCGCTTCGCGGTCGAGCAATGGGTGGCTGCCATGGCGCCCAGCAATTTTCTGGCGCTGAATGCCGATGCGCTCAACAAGGTCGTGGAAACCAAGGGCGAGAGCCTGGCCCAGGGCATTGCCAATCTGCTGGCCGACATGCGCCAAGGTCATGTCTCCATGACCGACGAAAGCCTGTTCACCGTGGGACAGAACGTGGCGACCACCGAAGGCGCGGTGGTTTTCGAGAACGAGCTGTTCCAGCTCATCGAGTACAAGCCGCTGACGGCCAAGGTCTTCGAGAAGCCTTTTCTGATGGTGCCGCCCTGCATCAACAAGTTCTACATCCTGGATCTGCAGCCGGACAACTCGGTCATTCGCTATGCCGTCAGCCAGGGCCATCGCACCTTTGTGGTCAGCTGGCGAAATCCCGACGAAAGCCTGGGTCACAAGACCTGGGACGACTACATCGAAGACGGCGTGCTCAAGGCCGTGAGCACGGTGCAGGACATCTGCGAGGCGCAGCAAATCAATGTGCTGGGCTTTTGCGTGGGCGGCACCATGGTCTCTACGGCCATGGCAGTGCTGGCCGCACGCCACGCCCGCGAGCATGGAGAGCTACCAGCCGCCAAGCCTGCGCGCAGTCGCGCTGCTGCAGCAAAGACCAGCAGCAGGACGGCTGCTGCGGTCAAGACGCAGGCCCAACCGTTCCCAGTGGCCAGCATGACGCTGCTGACCACGCTGATCGACTTCCGCGACACCGGCATTCTAGACATCTTCATCGATGAAAACATGGTGCGGCTGCGCGAGATGCAGATGGGCAAGGGCGGGCTGATGAAGGGGCAGGACATGGCCTCCACCTTCAGCTTTCTGCGGCCTAACGATCTGGTCTGGAACTATGTGGTGGGTAACTACCTCAAGGGCGAAACGCCACCGCCCTTCGATCTGCTTTACTGGAACAGTGACTCGACCAATCTGCCCGGCCCGTTCTATGCCTGGTATCTGCGCAATCTCTATCTCGAAAACAACCTGATCAAGCCCGGCGTGCTGACCGTGTGCGGCGAGAAGATCGATATGGGGCAGCTCAAGATGCCGGTCTATATCTACGGCTCGCGCGAGGACCATATCGTCCCCGTCGGTGCGGCCTATGCCTCCTCCCAGGTGCTGGGCGGTAAGCTGCGTTTCGTGATGGGGGCTTCCGGCCATATCGCCGGCGTCATCAATCCTCCGGCCAAGAACAAGCGCAGCCACTGGCTGCGCGAGGATGGCGAGTTTCCAGAGTCGTTCAACGACTGGCTGGCCGATGCCACGGAGTATCCGGGCAGCTGGTGGACGGACTGGAGCGCTTGGCTCGGCAGCCATTCGGGCAAGCAGCTGGCGGCTCCCAGGAGCTATGGCCGTGCGCGCGCTTATGCCGCCATCGAAGATGCACCGGGTCGCTACGTTCTGTCAAAAGCCTGAGCGAGGCCTGAGGCACAATCAGTTCCATATTGCGGTGCAGCAAACAAGGTTTGCACCGTGATAGGAAGCGTCGGGTGGCACGATGAACAGAATGCGACCCGCACGCATGCATCACTTGTAAGAAACCTAGAAAGGTTCGTCAGCAATGGAAGACATCGTTATCGTTTCCGCCGTGCGTACGGCGGTCGGCAAGTTCGGCGGCTCTCTGGCCAAGATTCCTGCAACCCAGCTGGGTGCGACCGTGATTTCCGAGGCTCTGGCCCGTGCCAAGGTGGGCAAGGACCAGGTCGGTGAAGTCATCATGGGTCAGGTGCTGACGGCAGCGACCGGACAGAACCCTGCACGTCAGGCCATGATGGCGGCCGGCATTGCCAAGGAGACTCCTGCGCTGACGATCAATGCCGTCTGCGGCTCCGGCCTGAAGGCCGTGATGCTGGCGGCTCAGGCCGTGGCAACCGGAGACAGCGAAATCGTGGTTGCCGGCGGTCAGGAAAACATGAGCCTGTCGCCCCATGCCGTACCCAATTCGCGCGACGGCCAGCGCATGGGCGACTGGAAGATGGTGGACACCATGATCGTGGACGGGCTGTGGGATGTCTACAACCAGTACCACATGGGCATCACTGCCGAGAACGTGGCCAAGGAAAAAAGCGTCAGCCGGGCACAGCAGGATGCGCTGGCGCTGGCCAGCCAGCAAAAGGCTGCAGCTGCGCAGGATGCGGGCAAGTTCAAGGACGAAATCGTTCCTGTGAACATTCCCCAGCGCAAGGGCGACCCCATCGTGTTCGACAGCGACGAATACATCAACCGCAAGACCAATGCCGATGTGCTGGCCACTCTCAAGCCCGCTTTCGACAAGGCGGGTTCGGTGACCGCCGGCAATGCCTCGGGTCTGAACGACGGCGCCGCAGCCGTGGTGGTGATGACAGCTGCCAAGGCCAAGGCTCTGGGCCTCAAGCCTCTGGCCAAGATCGTGTCCTATGCCACCAGCGGCCTGGCCCCAGAGGTCATGGGCCTGGGCCCTGTCTATGCCACGCGCAAGGCACTGGATCGCGCCGGCTGGAAGGCGGCCGATGTGGACCTGTTCGAGCTCAACGAAGCCTTTGCCGCACAGGCCTGCGCGGTGAACCAGGATCTGGGCATCGACACCGCCAAGGTCAACGTCAACGGCGGTGCCATCGCCATCGGTCACCCCATTGGTGCATCGGGCTGCCGCATTCTGGTGACGCTGCTGCATGAAATGCAGCGCAGCGGTGCCAAGAAGGGCCTGGCCGGCCTGTGCATCGGCGGTGGCATGGGTGTTGCTATGGCTCTGGAAGCCTGCTGAGGCTTCAGGATTGCAGACTGCTGCGGTGCTCCTGAAGGCCGCGCAGTCTGAGCAGCCCGCTGAGGCCCGCCTCCCATCGACCCTAGGGAAGATCACGAGGTAAACCACGGCGAAAGCGGGTTCATTCGGACCTACTCGATTGCATACTGGTATGGCCAGCGTGCAGGGTGTGTGGCGTTCAAAACGATAAGCAATACCTAAAAATGTTTATCGTTGATAGTGTGATCGTGAAATAACCATTGATTGACAGGAGAGATGAATGGGTCAGAAAGTAGCGTACGTCACGGGGGGCATGGGCGGTATCGGTACCGCAATCTGCCAGCGTTTGCATAAGGATGGCTTCAAGGTGATCGCGGGTTGCGGACCATCGCGCGACTACCGCAAGTGGCTGGACGAGCAGGCGCAATTGGGTTACACGTTTTATGCCTCGGTTGGTAATGTGGGGGATTGGGAATCCACCGTCGAAGCCTTCAACCAGACCAAGGCAGAGCACGGCAACATCGATGTGCTGGTGAACAACGCGGGTATCACTCGCGACCGAATGTTCGTCAAGATGACGCCGGATGACTGGAAGTCGGTCATCGAAACCAACCTCAACTCCATGTTCAACGTCACCAAGCAAGTGGTGGCAGACATGGTGGAAAAGGGCTGGGGCCGCATCATCAACATCAGCTCGGTCAACGGTGCCAAGGGCCAGGCCGGCCAGACCAACTATTCGGCGGCCAAGGCGGGCATGCATGGCTTCACCATGGCGCTGGCGCAGGAGCTAGCCGCCAAGGGAGTGACCGTGAATACGGTCAGCCCGGGCTATATCGGCACCGATATGGTCAAGGCCATTCGTCCCGATGTGCTCGAAAAGATCGTGGCGGGCGTGCCCGTCAAGCGTCTGGGCGAGCCTGCAGAGATTGCCTCCATCATCTCCTGGCTGGCTTCGGAAGAGGGCAGCTATTCCACCGGCGCTGACTTTGCGGTCAACGGCGGTCTGCACATGCATTAAGCCTGTTCAGGCATTCAGCAAAAAAGGAGCTCAGGCTCCTTTTTTTTATGCCTTCGCTTTGCACGCTTGCGACCGGAAAGCTCGTTTCAGCAAATGACAAAACCCGCAGAGATCATTCATGCGGGTTTTGAGGAATTGGAGCCGCTTCAGAGAGCGGCAGGTCGAGCGCGGGGCAGTAAGGCTTGTGGGTTCTTTGGCCTATCAGTGCCGACTGCCCGGGCACCTGGCTGCAACACACTGCGCTTTGGTCTGCACAGTGCTGCGCGGCGAGCGCTTAGCGCTTGCGATCGCGTTCGTCTTCGGGCCAGATGGACATGATGTTCGTGGTTTGCATGGGAATCTCTCCTGTATGTCTGTTTAACGTCTGACAGATTCAGCTCGTTGACAGCTTTTTGGAAATTTTTTGCCTGTTCTTTTATCCAGTGATCATCAGGCTGCGAATGCGGGGGCACGCTTGCGATCGCGCTCGTCCCAAGGCCAGGCCATCAGAGACATAGCTGCTGCTGCCTTTGCAGGCTGGGCTTTGGCGGTGTCGGTAACAGTGGTGGTCATTGCAGTTCACTCCTTTGCGTGTTCAACGCCTGGCCTGAACTGCAGGTTGACAAGAAGCTGAATCAACCGCGCAAGAAAATGCAACTCACGTTTGCTGATGTTGTCAGTGGCTGCGTCATCAGTTCAAAATGAATAGCGCCCTGCCAATTCTGGGCAATGGCTGGGCTTGCTTTAGGGTCTCAGCAGGTTTCGGTGGACAGGGCTTCGATCTGCTCCGAAAGCTCCAGCCAGCGCTCCTCCAATTGATCGATCTCGGCATTGACGGCGCTCAGCTGCTTGCCGGCTTCCACGATATCGCCGCCCGACAGGCCAGGCGTGGCCAGCTTCGCTTCGAGAGTGCCGCGCTCTGCATTGAGCTTGGGCAGCGTCTTGTCGATCTGTTCCAGCTCCTTTTTGAAAGGCTTGGTCTTTTCGGCCAGTTGCTGACGTGCTGCAGCAGCGAGGCGGCGGGCTTCCTTAGGGTCAGCTGCGTCAGTGATTGCTTCTGTTCTCGGAGCATCTGGCGCTTTTGTGGCGGGGGCTTCAGCCGTATTTGGCTTGAACTCTTCAGGAGCCTGCACAGCTGGCGTGCTCGCGGCCTGCTGTTCTGCATTACGTGCTTCTTCACGCAGGCGCTTGGACTCTTCCAGCAGATAGCGCTGGTAATCGTCCAGGTCGCCATCGAAGGGGCCGACAACGCCGCGGCCCACCATCCAGAAGTCTTCACATACGGCGCGCAGCAAGTGGCGGTCGTGAGAGACCAGCATCACGGTGCCGTCGAAGTCGTTGAGTGCCATGGCCAGCGCTTCACGGGTGGCCAGGTCCAGGTGGTTGGTAGGTTCGTCCAGCAGCAGAAGATTGGGGCGTTGCCAGACGATCATGGCCAGCACCAGACGGGCTTTTTCACCGCCGCTCATGCTGCCCACAGACTGTTTGACCATGTCGCCGCTGAAGTTGAAAGTGCCCAGCCAGTTGCGCAAGTCCTGTTCACGGCTCGCAGCAGGCGCGGCAGCGCCGAGTTCCTTGGCCAGCCGGATCATGTGCTCGAGCGGGTTTTCGCTGGGGCGCAGCACGTCCAGCTCCTGCTGGGCAAAGTAGCCGATATTGAGGCCCTTGCCTTCGGTGACGGTACCGGCCAGCGCCTTCATTTCGCGGGCGATGGTCTTGACCAGGGTCGATTTACCCTGGCCGTTGGCCCCCAGAATGCCGATGCGCTGGCCTGCCAGCACGGAGCGGTTGACGCCGCGCAAGATGGTGGTCTGGTTGCCGTCCTCGTCCTCGTAGCCAAAGGCTGCGTCGGAGATGGCCAGCATCGGGTTGGGCAGATTTGCGGGCTCCTTGAACTCGAAGGTGAATTCGGCCTCGGCCAGCACCGGCCCGATTTTTTCCATGCGCTCGAGCTGCTTGACCCGGCTTTGTGCCTGCTTGGCCTTGCTGGCCTTGGCCTTGAAGCGGTCAATGAACTTCTGCAGGTGGGCCATTTTTTCCTGCTGCTTGGCAAAGCTGGCCGCCTGCAGCTCCAGCTGCTGGGCGCGCAGCTCTTCAAAGCGCGAGTAGTTGCCGCCGTAGCGGTTGATCTGCCCGCCCTGAATCTGCAGTGTGACGTTGGTGATGGCGTCCAGAAATTCGCGGTCATGGCTGATGACGATCATCGTGCCGCTATAGCGCTTGAGCCAGGCCTCCAGCCAGACCAGGGCATCCAGATCCAAGTGGTTGGTGGGTTCGTCCAGCAGCAGCAGATCGCTGGGAGCCATCAGGGCGCGAGCCAGCTGCAGACGCATGCGCCAGCCGCCCGAGAAGCTGTTGACGGGGTGATCCAGCTCGGAGACCTTGAAGCCCAGACCCAGAATCAGGGCTTGTGCGCGCGATTCGGCATCATGTGCACCGGCATCGGCCAGATCCACATAGGCCTGAGCGATCTCCATGCCATCGCCGGAAGCTTCGGCTGCAGCCAGCTGGGCGTTCAGCTCGGCCAGGCGTGTGTCGCCATCCAGCACGAATCGGGTGGCAGATTCGTCGGTTTCCGGCATGTGCTGGGCCACCTGTGCCATGCGCCACTGAGGAGGGATGAAAAAATCACCGCCGTCTTCGCTGAAGCTGCCATTGAGCAGGGCGAACAGGCTGGACTTGCCGGCACCGTTGCGGCCGACAAGGCCGACGGACTCTCCCGGGTTGATGGTGGTGCTGACTTGGTCGAGCAGGACTTTGGTGCCGCGGCGCAGCGTGATGTTCTTGAGACTGATCATGACTGGAGCCGATTATCCGCGAATGCCCGCAGACCCAGGAGCATGCGGGATTGAGCAGGCTACAGCGATGCCCCGGTCACGGCGGCTCAGTCGGAGTCGTCATACCGCTTGAAGGCCTATGCGCTTCATCATGGTTTCGGTGAACTTCAGCTCATGCTCGAATGCCTGGGTATAGGCAGCGGAGTCCAGAATCTGCACCTTGCCGCCATCCATCTCCAGCATCTGGCGCACCTTGGGCTGGCTCAGCACCGCATCCATGGCATTGCGCAGCCTGGTGGTGACGGCTTGCGGCGTGTCCCTTGGCACCGACAGGCCGCCCCAGGAGCTCAGATGCACGTTTTTCACGCCGGCCTCCTCTAGCGTCGGGACCTGGGGCAGCTTGTCATTGCGCTGCTCGCCGGCAACTGCAAGCGGGATCAGCCTGCCGGCCTGCACATGGGGGTAGGCGACGGAAAAGATGGGCGCAGCAAACACTACCTGCTGGCCCAGCACTGCGTTGACCAGATCGGACGCCCCTTTGTAAGGCACGTGCGTGGCCTGGATCTGCAGCGCCGAGAGCAGCAGCTCCACGCCTAGGTGCGACGGCGTGCCCACACCACCAGAGGCGTAGTCGATGTCACGGGATTTGCCGGCGGCGATCAGGTCGGCCAGGCTGCGCAGCCCGGAGCCAGGATGAACCACGAGCAGAATGTCCGAGCGGGACATGCCCATCACATGCCGGAAATCCTTGAATACCTCAAAGCCTGGGTTTTTGTACATGCGCATGGCGGCTGCCATGGGCGAGCCTGAATACAGCAGGGTGTAGCCGTCTGCGGCAGCGCGGGCGACCTGGCGTGCACCGATGTTGCCGCCTGCGCCTGGCCGGTTTTCGATCACCACAGGCTGACCCAGTTGCTGACCCAGCGCATCGGAGACGATGCGCGCGGCATTGTCCGGACCGGTACCTGCCATATAGGGAACCACCCATTTGATGGGGCGGCTGGGCCAGCTCTGGGCCTGGGTGGGCAGACCCACAGCGCCCAGGCCTGCGGCGCCCAGACTGGCGCCAGCCATGCGCAGCCACTGGCGGCGCTCGCTGTTGCCGACAGAGGGGTTCAAGGATTGCTTGCTCATTTTGTCTCCTGGTTTTATAGCTGCCTGGTTATGTCCCGTCAGGGCATGAGCAGTTCCTTGGCAATGGTGTTGCGCTGGATCTCGCTGGTGCCGGTGAGCACACGGTACATGCGCAGCATGCGGAACAGAAACTCGACGCGGCGGCCCTGGACAATGCCTTCACCGCCGTGGATCTGCACAGCACGATCGGCGATGGCAAAGGCCTTTTCCGAGCAAAACAGCTTGCTCATCGAGGCCTGGGCGCGTGCATCAATGCCTGCATCCAGCGCGCGGGCGGTCTGGATCATCAGCGCGCGGGCGGCCGTCCAGTCGGTGGCCATATCGGCAAGCATGTGCTGTATGGACTGGAACTGGGCAATGCTGCGGCCAAACTGCTGACGGCTCAGCGCATAGTCGCGCGCATCGCGCAGCGCGCACTGTGCCAGACCCAGCATGGCGGGGCAGTGAAGCAGTCGGTTGACGGTAATGCGCCCCAGCGCAAGGCCCAGGCCGCGGCCTGGTTCGCCAATCAGCTGCGCCACGGGCACGCGCACGGCGTTCAGATGAATATCGCCGGTGTGCGACTGCCCGGCCATGGTCTTGTAGCCGCTGACCACCTCCACGCCGGGTGCGGCCAGGTCCACAAAGAAGGCGCTGATTTCCCGCTCGGCGCTGCCCTCGGGGGCGGTGGATGCCATGAGCACGGCAAAGTCGGCAAACGGCGACCCAGAGATAAAGCGCTTGTGGCCGGTCAGCACATAGTGCTCACCTTCTCGCACGGCCTTGGTTTGCACAGCGCCTGCATCAGATCCCGCCTGGGATTCTGTCAGCGCAAAGCAGATGGATTTTTCGGCGCGCGCCACGGGTGCGATGAACTGCTCCATCTGCAAAGGCGTGGCCTTGCGCACCAGAGAGCCGATACGCGGCGGGCCGCTGAGCTCGCCCAGCACATGGGGAGCGAACGGCGAGCCGCTGGCATAAATGGCTTCCTTGATCAGCACCTGGTCCAGAACCGAGAGCTCTTCTCCGCCCATGGCGCGGGGCAGCGTCATGCCGTAGAAGCCCAACTCGCGCGAACGCTTCCAGACCTGTCGCAGCAACTCCTTGCTGGCGCTGTTGTCATGGCTGATGCTGTGCTTTTGGGCCAGCTCTGCGAGCTCACCCTGCAGGAAATCCTGCAGGGCTGCAATCAGCTCGGCTGCGCGCGGCGATCCCTCAAACGGCATGGCAAGCAAGGCAGAGCTCGGAGATACAGCTTGCATGGTGTCTTTGGCATTCATCTCAGTTCACCTTTCGGCTGTGGTTGGCCCAGTAGGGCGCTTGCACGGTCTTGCGCATGACCTTGCCATTCGGGTTCTTGGGCAGCTGCTGCACAAACTCGATATGGCGCGGGCGCTTGAAACCGCCCAGGCGATCAGCGCAGAAGCGGTCGATGGCCTCGTTGATGCCCGTGTCACCGGGTGTCTGCCCCTGCTTGAGCACGATGTGGGCAGCCACGGCTTCACCCCATTTGTCATCGGGTATGGCAAACACACAGGCGTCTTGCACTGCCGCATGCTCATGGAGCACGGCCTCCACTTCGGACGGATAGACATTGAAGCCGCCGGAAATCACCATGTCCTTCTTACGGTCCACGATGTAGACAAAGCCGTGTTCGTCAACACGTGCCAGGTCGCCGGTGTGATAGCGGCCGTGCTTGAGCACCTCGGCCGTCAGTTCGGGGGCACGCCAGTAGCCGGCAAACACGTCGGCCCCGCTGACCACGATCTCTCCCACCTCACCTTGGGGCAGGGGCCGGCCTTCGTCATTCACCACTTCCACGCAGGATTCGAGGAAAGGCCGCCCGCAGGACGACAGCAGCTCGGGCCTGGCGGCGCGGGCATAAAGATGGTCTTGCACGGTAAGTGCGCAGACGCCTGAGGTGGTTTCTCCCGCGCCGTAGCCCTGGCTGAGCACCGGGCCGAACACATCCATGGCCTGCAGAATGCGAGTCGGTGCCATGGGGGCGGCGCCATAGCCCAGGCGCAGCAGATCGGGTAGGGGGCGATATCGGCCTGCGATCTCTGCCAGCAGCATATTGATCATGGTCGGCACCATGAAGGTGTGTGTCACGCGCAGGCTGCGCATGTCTTGCAGAAAGCGCGCAGGCTCGAAGCTGCTGAAAAGGTGGATGGTGGCGCCTGTGCACAGGGCCGGCATCAGCTGCATGCCCGAGGCATGTGTGACAGGGCCCACCAGGCCCAGGGTATGACCAGGCTGCATGCCCTCGCCGCGCATCAGGAACTTTCGCAGCTGGGCCAGGCGATTGCCGAAGGTCTGCATGGCGGCCTTGAGCGTGCCTGAAGAACCTGAGGTGTAGTGCAGCACGGCCACTTCGTGTTCATGCACGGATACTGCTGAAAATTGGTCTGAAGCCTTTTCCAGCAAGCGCTCATAGCTATTATTTTCATTGTCGTCCAACAGTATCAGCCGGACCTGCGGGTTGCGTAGCTGGGCGCGAAAGCTCTCGGCACGTTCCGCCGTGGTGACGATGATGGCTGCATCGCTGTTGTCAGCTATCTCGATCACTTCTCGGGGCGACAGGCGGGCGTTGAACGGTGCCTTGATCAGACCGGCCTTGTAGCAGGCCAGCTCGATTTCGACGATTTCGGTGCAGTTGGGCAGGTAGATGCCCACGCGGTCGCCACGCTGCAGACCCTGAGCCAGCAAGGCATTGGCCAGGCGGTTGCTGCGCTGCTCCAGCGCGGCATAGCTGAGGCTTTTGCTGGCGCTGGTCACCGCGAGGTGGTCGGCATACAGACGGCAGCAGCGCGCAACGAGTGCACCGACATTGGATATGGGGGCACCCGACAGAGGAGCTCCCGGCACAGGGGCGTCAGGCATATTGGCCGCGGGTAAAGCAGTGGTCATAGGCAAGTCCTTTTTTAAGCAGCGTCGCACCGGTGTGCGGCATCTGCTCGGACTGTCCCAAAACGAAGGAGATCAAGGAAATACCGTTTGTTTATCCATCCTCATCAATATTTTTGATGACTTGGAAAATCAACGACTTGTGCTCCAGATGCCTAGTTTCAGGGGGCTGCGCTGCGGGTTTGTCCCGTGTCAGGGGCATAGCTGACAGTTGGCCGCTGCATTTGCCGTGTTACTGTGCTTGGCTGTGCTTTATGCCCCAGCGTAGTCCCAGTGGGCTGGCCAGCGGCCCTCGCCGATCATGGCCTGGACCTGCCGCAGAAGGGCGTCCTGAACCACCTGTACTGCGGCATCATGGGCGCGGCCGGGCTGGCGCGCCAGATAGTAGCGTCGTTGCAGATCGGGGTTGCAGACTCTGGCCACGATCCAGGCGCTGTCGGCGCTCTGTGGCTGCGGGTTCTCGGCCACCGAGCAGGCGGGGCTGAAGGTAAAGCCCCCGCCGCATTGATAGAGCGATCGAATGACACGGGCCGAGTCATGCTCGTGCACGATGTTCAGACCGAGTTGCAGATCGCTGGCGGCCTGCTCCACCGTCTGGCGTATGGAAAAGCGCCGTGACTGCAGCACCAGTGGCTGTGCCGCAGCATGGGCAAAATCCAGGCAGGGAGTGTTTTCTTCTGTGCTGTGTCGATAGAGCAGGGGCGCGACCTCGCCCTGTGCGTCATGGCCACAGAAATAGATGGGCTCGGTGGCCATGGGCTTCACCTGCAGGCCCTGCAGACTGGCTGTGTCCACTAGAACGCCCAGATCGGCGCGGCGCTCCAACATGGCTTTTTGCACCATCAGGCTGGAGTCGTCGAGCACAAACACCCGTATGCGCGGGTGGCTCTGGCGAAGGCCGGCAATCACCGGTCCCATGAGCAGTCCGGTCAACAGGAACGGCATGGCAATGCTGACCGAGCCTTCCGGCCCCATGGGCAGGCGCTGCAGGCGCTCGCACATGGCGTCGGCATCGGAGAGCAGGCGGCGAGCATCCTCGTACAGCCGGCTGCCCGCTGGCGTGGCCGTGACTCCCGCATGGGTTCGTTCCAGCAACTGGATGCCGAGCTCGGACTCCAGCTTCTTGATCTGCGCGGTCAGTGCAGGCTGGGCCACATAGAGGGAATGGGCAGCCCGCGAGATCGAGCCAGCCTCCAGCACGGTGATGAAATAGCGAAGCCCGCGAAGATCCATGGTTGCCACTTTAAAAATCAGCTTGAAGGCTGGTGTGAAAGCCTGTAGAAGGCTATTTGAAGAATTGTTAGCTTCCTGTAATGTCGGCGTAATCTGACATGGCGCAAGGGCCAAATGTCGACAAGATGGCATATCTCTAAGTCTGAAGCCCGACAGATTCAGTATGTCGGTCCTACAACTGATGCAGCAAAACGTGTCCCTCTCTTCACCTTCAACCACTTCGAGCAGAAACGGCTCTGCCCACTGGCGCATTGAAGACATTGACTTCTCTGCCATCGATCGCCACGCCATAGAGCACAACCAGGATCTTTTCTTTCTGCTGATGAGCGCCTCGTTCATCGAAACCGGCTCGGATACCTACGCGGCAAACCTCGCGGAGCATTACGCGGCTTGGCCCGAAATTGCGGTCTGGCTCAGGGATCAATGGGAGTTCGAGGAACTGCAGCACGGGCGCGCGCTGCGGGCCTATGTGGAGGCCGTATGGCCGGAGTTTCCCTGGCAACAAGCCTACGACAGCTTTTTTGCCGAATATTCGCAACTGTGCACCATGGAGGAACTCTACCCCGACCCGCGGCTGGAGATGGTGGCGCGTTGCGTGGTGGAGACCGGCACCACAGCCTACTATCACACCTTGCGCGAGCTCAGCGACGAGCCGGTGCTCAGCGAGTTGCTGGGCAATGTCCGTAATGACGAGGTCAACCACTTCAAGCATTTCCTCAAGTACTTCAAGGAGCTGCAGCAGCAGTCGCCCGTGGGCCGTGCACGTATTGCCAAGGCACTGTACGGCCGCCTCAAGGAGCTTCGCGAGAGCGATTCGGATATCGCGCTGCGCCATGTATGGGCGCACAAGGGCCGCTATTTCGCCGATGGCAGCACGCGCTTCGAGGACATGGCTCAGCGCATCTACGAGCTGGTCAGCCGCCGTCTGCCTGCCGACCTGGCCGTGCGCATGTTGCTCAAACCCATGCTGTTGCCGACCAGGGTCGAGGGACTGATACGCACGCCAATCTCGAAGCTG
Organism: Comamonas sp. Tr-654; assembly: GCF_011752915.1. Lineage (NCBI taxonomy): Bacteria > Pseudomonadati > Pseudomonadota > Betaproteobacteria > Burkholderiales > Comamonadaceae > Comamonas > Comamonas sp. Tr-654. Next base: position 356,190 of record NZ_VWWQ01000001.1, on the reverse strand, counting down.
GCCACACGCATCATGGCGTATTGACTGTGCACGCCTGGGGAGCAGCAGAAAGAAAAAGGCCCGGTTCGACCGGGCCCCTTTTTTGGCTGGTAGCGCTTGCCTTTATGAGGATAGCGCGTTGTCGGACCAGTGGCGCAGGGCCTCTTCGGTAATCAGTAGCACCTGCTCGTCACCCGAGCTGGTGTCGAGCCAGAACACGGGCAGATCGGGGAAGGCGGCCTCGAAGTACGGTTTTTCATTGCCGATTTCCAGCACCACCACGGCATCCTTGTTCAGGCGCGCAGGCAGATCCAGGAGCAGTTGGCGGATGAAGTCCATTCCGTCGGTGCCGCCGGCCAGGGCCAGCTCGGGTTCGGCCTGATACTCGGCAGGCAGCTTGCCCATGCTGTCGGAGTTTACATAGGGCGGGTTGCACAGCACCAGATCCCAGGGGCCGGGCACCTGGCTCATGCCGTTGCTCTCCAGCAGAGTCACGCGATCCTGCAGCCCATGCTTGTCCACATTGATGCGGGCGACGGCCAGGGCATCGGTCGAGATGTCGGCTCCGGTCACCCGGACTTCAGGATAGGCCATGGCGGCCAGGCAGGCCAAAGAGCCGTTGCCGGTGCACAGATCCAGCACCTGCACGGTCTTGTCGGACAGCCAGCCGTCGATGCTGCCGTCGGCCAGCAACTCGGCGATGAAGCTGCGCGGCACGATGGAGCGTTCGTCGATGTAGAAGGGTACCCCTACCAGCCAGGCCTCGTTCGTCAGATAGGCAGCGGGCTTGCGGCTGCGGATACGCTCATCAAAAAGTGTAGCTGTCTGCTCTTGTATATCAAGGGGAACAGGCTGATTTGCGACAGATTCCGGAGCGCCTGGAGTGAGCTCGCTGTCCAGGGGGAGGCCCAGCTTCCAGAGCACCAGCCAGGCCGCTTCGTCTTCGGCCGTGGCCGTGCCATGACCAAAAGCCACGCCGGCAGCGGTGAGTGCCTGGGTGCCGCTGGCAATCAGTTCGGCAACCGTGTTGCCGGAGATCGGGGTTGTGCTGGTGGTGCTCATGCGGTCTGGGGTGCGGTCTGCTGGCGCTGAAGTTGCTCCAGCGTCTTGCGGTAAATGTTCTTCAGCGGCTCGATATCGGCCACTGCGATGTGTTCGTCGATCTTGTGGATGCTCGCATTGGGCGGGCCCATCTCGATGACCTGAGGACAGATTTGGGCGATGAAGCGGCCGTCACTGGTGCCGCCGGTGGTGGATAGCTCGGTATCCAGTCCGGTTTCATCCTTGATGGCGGCCTGCACGGCCTGCACCAGCGTGCCCGGCGTGGTCAGAAAGGGCTGGCCGCCCACGGTCCAGACCAGCGAGTACTCGACGCCGTGACGGTCCAGGATTTCATGCACGCGCTTTTGCAGGGAGTCGGAACTGGACTCGGTGCAGAAACGGAAATTGAAGTCGATCACCACATGGCCGGGTATGACGTTGCTTGCGCCAGTGCCGCCATGGATATTGCTGATCTGCCAGCTGGTGGGCGGGAAGAAGGCATTGCCCCGGTCCCAGACCGTAGCGGCGAGCTCGGCAAGTGCGGGTAGGGCCTCGTGAATGGGGTTGCGTGCCAGTTGTGGATAGGCGATATGGCCTTGTACGCCGTTGACGGTGAGCTTGCCGCTCATGGTGCCGCGGCGGCCGTTCTTGATCATGTCGCCGGTCTGCTTGACCGAGGTGGGTTCGCCCACAATGCACCAGTCCAGCCGTTCGCCGCGTTGGCGCAGCTGTTCGACTACAACCTTGGTGCCGTCAATCGAGGGGCCTTCCTCGTCGCTGGTCAGCAGCAGCGCAATGTCAAAGGCGGGCTCGGGAGTGACCTGCAGAAACTCTTCCAGCGCCACGACGAAGGCCGCGATGGAGGTTTTCATATCACTGGCTCCACGGCCATAGAGCTTGCCGTCCCGGTGCATGGGCACAAAAGGCGGGCTGGTCCATTCCTTGAGCGGACCGGGTGGCACCACATCGGTATGGCCGGCAAAGACCAGTACAGATCTATCTGGATTGATAGCGCCTTGTGTAGGTTGAGAAAGCGCTGGAGAGCGTTTTGCCCATAGATTCTGTACGCGGAAGTCTGCGGGGCCGCTGTCCAGCCGCTCGCAGGCAAAGCCCATGGGCATCAGGGCATCGGCGAGCAGCTCAAGGCAGCCAGCATCTTCGGGGGTGACGGAGGGCAGGCTGATGAGCTGCTCGGTCAGTTGCAGGGTCCGGGACATGGAGGGAGAGGGCTTCAAACTAAAACAATGCCAAAGCCGCCTTGGCGGGCGGTTTCAGGCGGTTCTGACATCCAGGGTGATTTCCGTGAAGGACGGCATATCGTCATCGCCGGGCAGGATCACATCGGTGATGGCCGGAGCTTTGACAGCATTGGCCGCATGGCTGACGTCATTATCCATACGCCACATCAGATTCGTGGGCGAGTCGGCATAGGCCAGCGCTTCGTTGCGCTCAATTGTGCCACTGCGCACCAGCGCCGCCAGTGCTTCCTCAAAGGTCTGAGAGCCTTCGGCCATGGATTTTTCCATGGCCTCCTTGACACCGCTGAAGTCGCCCTTGACGATCATGTCGCTGATGAGCTTGGTGTTAAGCATCACCTCCACGGCCGGCACGCGCGTACCGCCGACAGTGCGGACCAGGCGCTGGGAGATCACTGCCTTGAGCGAGGCTGCCAGCTCGCCCAGCATGCTGGGCCGCACTTCCTCAGGGAAAAAGGACAGGATGCGGTTGAGCGTGTGGTAGCTGTTGTTGGCGTGCAGGGTGGCCAGGCATAGGTGACCGGACTGGGCATAGGCTAGTGCGGCCGACATGGTTTCGCGGTCGCGGATTTCGCCGATCAGAATCACATCGGGTGCCTGGCGCAGCGCATTCTTGAGTGCGGTCGCCAATGTGCTGGTATCGGTGCCGACCTCACGCTGGTTGACAATCGATTTTTTGTTGCGGAACTGGAATTCGATGGGGTCTTCCACCGTCAGGATGTGGCCGGCGAGCTTTTCGTTGCGTTCTTCGATCATGGTCGCCAGCGTCGTGCTCTTGCCCGAGCCCGTTGCGCCCACCACAAGCACCAGACCGCGCTTTTCCATGACCAGTTCGCTGAGGATGGCGGGCAGATTCAGTTCATTGCGCGACGGAATCTGATAGGAGATAAAGCGCACGACCACCGCATAGGAGCCACGCTGGCGCATGGCGCTAATACGAAAGCGGCCGATGCCGCTCATGGGTATGGCCATGTTCAGCTCGCCAGTCTGCTTGAGCTCTTCGATGGCTTCGGGCTTGACGACTTCGGAGAGCAAGGCCAGCGGAGCTTCGACCGGCAGCTCCTGATTGTTGATGGGGATGCAGATGCCGTTGATCTTGATCAGCGCAGGGGCGCGGGCGGAGAGATACACGTCCGATGCCTTTTTCTCGGACATTAGACGCAGAATTTTTTCCATGGTGCTCATTTGCTCTTCATCCTCTTTTGCGCAGCCTCTCTGTCTGCGCATGTTAGCGCGTGTCCAATCGATGCAGATGGTGCATGACGCCCAAAGCCGAACTTCGGCATGAAAAAAGCCTGCGCGCTCATGAGCGGGCAGGCTTTTGTGCAGGGCTGGCCGGTGCAGCTTCCGCTTCAGGGCGGAGCGTGCATGGCCGGGTGCCCATCAGTCGCGCAGCAGGTCGTTGATGCTGGTCTTGGAGCGGGTCTGTGCATCCACACGCTTGACGATGATGGCGGCATACATGGAGTAGTCCTTGCCGTCCTTGGTCTGCTTGGGAATGTTGCCGCTGACCACCACCGAGCCGCTGGGCACGCGGCCGTAGGTGATCTCGCCGGTTTCGCGGTTGAACAGAGGGGTGGACTGGCCGATGTAGACGCCCATGCCCAGAACCGAGTTCTCTTCCACGATCACGCCTTCGACCACTTCGGAGCGAGCGCCGATGAAGCAGTTGTCTTCAATGATGGTGGGGTTGGCTTGCAGGGGCTCGAGCACGCCGCCCAGGCCCACGCCACCGGACAGGTGCACGTTCTTGCCCACTTGGGCGCAGGAGCCCACGGTGGCCCAGGTGTCGACCATGGTGCCTTCGTCCACATAGGCGCCGATGTTCACATAGGAAGGCATCAGGATGGCGCCCTTGGCGATGAAGGAGCCGCGACGGGCCACGGCAGGAGGCACCACGCGCACGCCGGTGGCGGCGATCTCGGCTTCGCTCATGCCTTCGAACTTGGTGGGCACCTTGTCGAAGAAGTTCAGGGCACCGCCGTTGATCAGCGCATTGTCCTTGAGACGGAAGGACAGCAGCACTGCCTTCTTGATCCACTGGTGCACCGTCCACTGGCCCACACCTTCACGGGTGGCCACGCGCAGCTTGCCGTCGTTGAGTTCGGCAATCACGTGCTCCACGGCATCCACCACTTCCTTGGGGGCGGCGGAAGGCGAGATATTGGCACGGTTGTCCCAGGCGTTGTCGATGATGGATTGCAGTTGTTGCGTCATGATGTTTTCGGTCAAAGATCGAAAGTTGAGGTGAATCGTTGAGTCATGAGGCCTGCGCAAGGCAGACCTTGGGTGGAAATCAGCGTGTGCGGGACTCGATGAACTGGGCAATACGCTGAGCTGCTTCAAGGCATTCTGCCGTTTCGGCCACCAGAGCCATTCGGATGCGGTTGGCTCCGGGGTTGAATCCATGGGCCTCGCGTGCCAGATAGCTTCCCGGTAAAACCGTCACGCCTGTATGAATATACAGCTCTTTGGCAAATTGTGCATCATCCATGCCCAATTCCGGCGGAATGCCGGCCCAGAGGTAGAAGCTGGCATCGGGCAGCTTGACATCCATGACCTTGGACAGCACGGGCGTGACCTGGGCAAACTTCTCGCGGTACAGGCGGCGATTTTCCTGAACATGGGCTTCGTCGCCCCAGGCAGCGACCGATGCCGTCTGCACCACAGGGCTCATGGCACCGCCGTGATAGGTCCGGTAGAGTAGGAAGGACTTGAGCAGGGCCGCATCGCCCGCCACAAAGCCGCTACGCAATCCTGGCACATTGCTGCGCTTGGACAGGCTGGTGAACATCACCAGATTCTTGAAATCATGGCGCCCCAGCTTCTGGGCGGCTTCCAGACCGCCCAGCGGAGCTTCTTCCTGGAAGTAGATCTCGCTGTAGCACTCGTCGCTGGCAATCACAAAGCCGTGCTTGTCGGACAGGGCAAACAGCTTCTCCCATTCGCCAAGCGGCATCACGGCACCGGTGGGATTGCCGGGCGAGCAGACAAAAATCATCTGCGTGTTCTGCCATACCTCTTCGGGCACGGCATCCCAGTTCACGGCGAAGTTGCGCGCGGCATCGCTGGCGGCGTAATAGGGAGTAGCCCCGGCCAGCAGCGTCGCACCTTCGTAGATTTGGTAGAAGGGGTTGGGGCAGATGACGCGGGCACCGGCCCGGGTGCTGTCCACCACCACTTGGGTGAAGGCAAACAGGGCTTCGCGCGAGCCATTGACGGGCAGAACCTGGGTCGCAGCATCCAGTTCGATGCCATAGCGTCGGTTGGCCCATTGGGCGCAGGCCTGGCGCAAGGCCGGCAGACCGGCGGTGGCGGGGTAGACGGACAGACCCTGCAGTTCGCTGCTCAGTGCTTCTTCAATGAACGCTGGCGTGGCATGACGCGGCTCTCCAATGCCCAGACTTATGGGGCGTAGGCCCTCAGGCGGCTTGGCAGAGGCAAACAGTTGGCGAAGACGTTCAAACGGATAAGGCTGTAAGCGCGAGAGCAGGGGATTCATAGTGACACATTATGGGCTGATGCCATTTTCGCATGAGAAAACAGTGCTCATGGTTTCGAATTTGCGGGTTTGCAGGCTCTGGAAATTGCAATTTGTTACGTAAGCTGGATGACAGAGCAAGTGGCTACCGTGAACAAGCTGCGAAGTCAGCAAACGAAGTCAACAACAAAAAACGAATGGAGACTGGCAATGCAAAAGCGCATCTTGCCCGACAAAAAAAACCGCGTACGAGTGAGGAATTCCGGATTGCTGTGGTTGGGGCTGCCATGGCTGCTCGCCGGGCCTGTTTTGCCCGTGCTGGGGCTGAGCGCAACTTTGCAGCTGGGCTGGTTGTCATTGTGGGCCCTGGGAGTGCTGCTGTGGCTAGGCGCTCTTCACAAGAGCTGGCAGCAGCAGTGGCAGGACATGCAGCTGGCACTGGAAAAGGTCGCCCAAGGAGACCTGAGCATGAGCGCTGGCGCTAAGCCAGGCGATGGACCGGCGGCATCAAGCCTCACCGGGTCCATGGTGTATGCGCTGTCGGCCATGGTGGCCGATGTCCGCAGCAACGCGGCCCTGGTGGCCCAGGCCGGGCAGAGTATGGTCAAGGATCATCAGGCCCTATCCGAGCGTACCGAGACGCAGGCGAGCAATCTGGCGCAGACCGTGGTCAGTGTCGAGCAGCTCACGGCGGCGGTTCAGCACAATGCGCAGGTGAGCAAGGCAGCCCATGGCCGCGCCGACGGAGTGCGCTCGGCTGCCGACCAGGGGGCCCAAGCCATGCAGCATGCGGTGCAGTCGGTGGAGCTGATCGAGCGCAATGCCGGGCGCATGCGGGAAATCATCGGGGTGATCGACGGTATTGCCTTTCAGACCAATATTCTCGCGCTCAACGCGGCGGTGGAAGCCGCCAGAGCCGGCGAGCAGGGGCGCGGTTTTGCCGTGGTGGCCAGCGAAGTGCGTACGCTGGCCCAGCGCAGCGCCGAGGCTGCCAAGGAGATTAGGCAACTGATCGGTGAAACCGTGCAGCAGGTCGGCCGGAGTACGCTGCTGCTGCGCGGCGCAGTCGAGGAAATCCAGGGTGTGACGCGGGCCGTTCACGACGTGGTGAGTCATATGGGGGAGCTCTCGGACTCGGCCAGCAGCCAGAGCACGGGGCTTCAGGAAATCAGCAATGCCGTGCACCAGATCGATGAAATCACCCAGCACAACGCCCAGATGGTGGGCCAGGCGTTGCAGCAGGCGCAGGAGTTGCAGCTGCGCGCCCAGCACCTGTCGGGCGCAGTGTCGCGATTCAGGTTGCAGCAGGGCACGGCCGAGGAGGCCGTGGCGCTGGTGAATGCGACCATGCGGCAAGCCAGAAGCTCCTCCAGTGTTGCCAGCCTGCTGCAGGTCGTCTCCGATCCCGCGCAGCCGTTTTACGACCGCGATATGTATGTGTTTGCCCTGTCCGCTGAAGGGGAGTATCGGGCCTTCGGCGGCAATCCAGCCAAAGTGGGGCTGCGTGTGCAGGATGTACCCGGTATCGACGGCGACCGCCTGATGGCCGATATCATGGCCCAGGCCGAACTTCGCCCGGGCTGGGTGGAATACGACTACATCAACCCCAGCAATCAGCAGGTTCAGACCAAAATGTCCTATGTCTGCAAGCACGCAGGCCTTTACTGGGGTTGTGGCGTCTACAAGAGCTTGGTCGGTGCCTAGTGAAACCCGGGAGGCCTTTGCAGTCCCAGAAAATGCTATCAAATCAAGAGCTTCTGATGCTTTATATATAAGCGATAGAGGCTTATTTGGTATCAATTCTGGGCGCGCTGAGTCTTGGCCTTGGCCAGAATGGCGGCAATCGCCGCCTTTTTGTCTTGAGCTGGCGCAGCCGTCGTAACGGCTTGAGCGCTGGTTTCTGTTGCCGCGGGCTGCGCCGTGGTGCGCACCGGCGCGTTGGCCTTGCGGCCCGTGCGCTGTAGATGTAAGCCATAGCGGCTGCGGGCATGCTCGGCCTGCGCAGCGCTCCAGGCGGACCAGCCCGTGGCGTCGGCGCTGGCATTGACCAGCTCTATGCAGTCGACCGGACAGACAGGAATGCACAGCTCGCAACCCGTGCAATGCTCGGCAATCACAGTATGCATGCGCTTGTTGGCGCCCAGAATCGCATCGGTAGGGCAGGCCTTGATGCACAGCGTGCAGCCTATGCACCAAGCTTCGTCTATCACGGCCAGGGTGCGGGGCGCCTCCAGGCCGTTTTCGGCGCTGAGCGGCAACTCCGGCCTGCCGGTGATCGATGCCAGCCGGCGCACGCCTTCCTGGCCGCCGGGGGGGCATTGGTTGATGGCGGCTTCTCCGCTGGCAATGGCCTGGGCATAGGACGCGCAGTCGGGATAACCGCAGCGCGTGCACTGTGTCTGGGGCAGGGCTGCATCAATGTTCGCAGCCAGTGCTTGAAGCGAAGAGGCTGCGGACAGGGATGAGTTCATTCTGGTCTGGTGAGCCTTTATGCCCTGGCGCGCTGAGAACCGCGTCCTTTCTGGGCAGGGGCGCTATTTTGACCTGTTTTCGCAGTCTTGACAGGCTTGTCGGCATGGGCTTCATTGCTTTCCAGCTCGGGGCCGTCATCGCTGACGCTGCTCAGATGACCGGCGGCGCTGGCGGCCGTGGCGCTGGCCGGCTGATGGGACAGGATGAAGTCACGCACCTGAGGGTATACGGTCTTGCGCCAGCGGCTGCCGCTGAAGATGCCGTAATGGCCCGCGCCTTGCACTTCGATATGCTGGCGTGCCTCGGCAGCGATCCCGGCACACAGATCATGGGCGGCACGGGTCTGACCGGCGCCCGAAATATCGTCCAGCTCGCCTTCAACCGTCAGCAAGGCCGTGTTCCTGATGTCCTGCGGGCGCACCAGCTCGGGCTTGCCTTGCTCGTTCCTGACTTCCCAGGTGCCCTTGACCAGCTTGTATTCCTGAAACACGGTGGCGATGGTTTCCAGGTAGTAGTCGGCGTCCATGTCCAGCACCGCGTTGTACTCGTCATAGAACTTGCGATGATGCTCGGCACTGGCCTCGTCGCCCTTGATCAGGTCCTTGAAATAGTCGTAGTGGCTGTTGGCGTGGCGGTCGGGGTTCATGGCCACAAAGCCCGAGTACTGCAAAAAGCCCGGGTAAACACGGCGGCCAGCACCGGGGTAGTTGTTCGGTACTTCGTAAATGACGTTGTTCTCGAACCATTCGTAGCTGCGGGTTTCGGCCAGATTGTTCACGGCCGTTGGCGAGCGGCGCGCATCGATGGGCCCGCCCATCATGGTCATGGACAGCGGCGTAACTTCGCCACGGCTGGCCATCAGCGAAACCGCCGCCAGCACCGGCACCGTGGGCTGGCAGACGCTGACCACGTGGCACTGTCCATAGCGTCCTTGCAGATAGCGAATGAACTCCTGCACATAGTTCACATAGTCGTCCAGGTGGAATTCGCCATCGGACAGCGGCACGATGCGGGCGTTTTTCCAGTCGGTGATATAGACCTTGTGGCCTCCCAGCATGCTTTGCACGGTGTCGCGCAGCAAGGTAGCGTAGTGGCCGGAGAGTGGGGCCACAATCAGCACCACAGGCTGGCTGAGCATGAGATCCAACGTTTCGGGGTCGTCGGAGAAGCGCTTGAAGCGGCGCAGTTCGCAAAACGGCTTGTCTATCTCCACACGTTCGCGGATGGTGACATCCACGCCGTTGACCTCGACGTTATGCAGATCGAACTCGGGCTTTTCATAGTCCTTGCCCAGGCGATACATCAGGTTGAAACCCGCAGCCATGCGCTGGGCCAAGGGCACCTGGCTGAAGACCGAATGAGGGTTGTTGTAGAACTTGGACGCGGCCTGGGCAAAGTCTGCAAATGGCTCGACCATTGCGCGCTGCATTTCGTAGATCTGATAGAGCATCGGAGGCACTTTTGCGGGTTATGTTGCAGTGCAATATAACAGCAGAGTTTGACATGCGAAGTAGTGAATTCCCTTCAAGCTCCGGATCTGCGGGGATTGCGCAACGAAGGCTGGACTTCGCGGCGTCTGAAAGTAAAAAAGCTGACCGAAGTCAGCTTTTTCATACCGGCTCACAGCATCTGCTCTGCGGCTTCCTGCTGGATCTCGTTCGGCTTGGTGCGAGCCAGTTTCATCACCTCGTGCGGTGGCAGGGTCTTGAGGCGGTGGTCGCTCCAGACTTGGCGCCAGCGGCGTGCACCGGCAAGACCGTTGCGCAGACCGAGCATATGCCGGGCAATCGAATACCAGTGCGTGCCATGCTCGCGTGCTTCGCGCTCCATGTAAAGCACCATCTGCTCTTCAATATGCTCACGTGTGCGTTCTTTGCTCTCATCCTGATAGTAAAGAGCATCCCAGGACGCCATCCACCAGGGGTTGTGATAGGCCTCGCGGCCCACCATGACGCCATCGACCTGCTGCAGTTGTTGCTGCACTACGTCGTCGGTCTTGATGCCGCCGTTGACGGCGATGGTCAGGCCCGGAAAGTCGCGCTTGAGCTGTGCCACGACCTCATAGCGCAGCGGTGGGATCTCTCGGTTTTCCTTGGGGGAGAGGCCTTTGAGCCAGGCATTGCGAGCATGAACCACAAACACTTGGCAACCCGCGTCGGCAACGGTCCCGACAAAGTCGCGCACAAAATCGTAGCTTTCGATCTTGTCGATGCCGATTCGGTGCTTGACGGTGACCGGCACGGACACCACATCTGCCATGGCCTTGACGCAATCGGCTACCAGTGCGGCCTCGTTCATCAGACAGGCGCCGAAAGCGCCGCGCTGCACGCGTTCGCTAGGGCAGCCGCAGTTGAGATTGATCTCGTCATAGCCCCACTGTTCGCCCAGGCGCGCGCTGTGCGCCAGATCGGCAGGTTCCGAGCCTCCCAGCTGCAGCGCCACAGGATGTTCCTCGGCTTCAAAGCGCAGATGGCGGGCCACATCGCCATGCACCAGAGCACCGGTGGTCACCATTTCTGTATAGAGCAGGGTGTGCTGGCTGAGCAGACGGTGGAAGTAGCGGCAATGCTTGTCCGTCCAGTCCATCATAGGTGCCACAGACATGCGCCACATGCTGTGAACTGGTTGATTCGTTTGGATATTTTCTTTGTTCATCAATGAAATCTGTGGGCTTGCAGCACCGATACAGCGCCCTGAAAAACACCCAGAAACCCCAATATTTTGTCCCTCAGTGGCAGAGGTGCGGAGTAGCACCTTAACTATAGGGACCATTTCGGCCAGGAAAAGGCAGATGAGCCAAGCGTATATACGGCCCAGATTCGCCCAAAAGACAAGGGCAGTATTGTGCACACAGAGGCGCAGACTTTCACGAGCAAGGCTTTGGTGCAGACATGGCTTTGGGAATCACGGAGCCAGAAGCTCGATGACTTTGGAAATCTACTGACTGGAGGCTGCGGAATCACTAGTAAGGATGCATGTCTGCGACGCGATAGGCCCTTGCTGTGCGCTAGACCACGGCGGCAATCAACGAATCGGGCCGTCGCGCCAGCAAATGAGACAGCCGGTGAAGACCGGCTTGTAAGCGTGCACGGTCCTTGATGCTGCCCAAAGAGATGCGAATGGCATTTACGGAGCCGTTGCCGGTGGCAAATGCCTCCGCTGGCGTGACTGCTATGCCTTCGCTGCCAGCGGCACGTGCGAGCTGCGAGGAGCTCCAGTAGCTTGGCAATTCGAGCCATACATGCAGACCATCACCAACGCCGATGTAACGTCCCGCCAGAATGTCTCTGGCCATCCAGTGGCGCAGACGGGCCTCCTTGCGTACACCTTCCCTTAGTTCAGCAGCCGAACCATCGAAGATCCACTGCGTGGCCAGTGCGGCCGTCAGAGGCGCGACCATCAGCGCAAATGATCTGAGCGCTGCGAGGAACTGTTCACGTTCGTGCCGATCAGGGATGAGAACGAAGGCCACACGCAAGCCCGGAGTCAGGCATTTCGACAGAGTCGAGATGTAGCGCACCTGCTCCGGAGCAAAGAAGGCAATAGGCGGCGGCGGGGCATCGGCAAGCAGCCAGTAGGGGTCATCTTCGACGATGCGTACATTGCAGCGCTTTGCGATGCTGGCGAGTTCCCTGCGCCGGTGCTCAGGAATGGTGATGCTTGTCGGGTTCTGCAATGTCGGATTGAGATAGATCAGCCCAGGCTTGTGCTCGTGGCACGCCTGCTCAAGCGCTTCGGGCACCATCCCATGCTGATCCGCGTCGACGGCAACAATGCGTCGGCCGAACTGTGTTGCTGCGGTGCGCAGGCCCGGATAAGCCATCGGCTCCGCCAGGATCACATCGTCAGGCTTGGTCTGCGCAAGAATCAATGCAGCGATCGCCGCTTGTGCGCCTGGGCAGACAACAACCTGCTCTGGAGCCAACTGCCCAAGCATGGGCTCAAGCCATCTGGCTCCCGCCTTGCGGTCGGAGTCGCTCCCTCCGCCCAGGTGGTAAGTCATCAGTAGGTCGGCATCCGCTCTCATCAGCACCTGGGACAGGCCTTGCTTCAACATATCGTCAAAGTCCACGCCGTCCGGCGGCGGTGGGGTATTCATGCCCAGATCGAGGATAGTGGTCAGTTCGACTTTCGGCGCTGCGACGTAGGTGCCTCGGGCGCCGCGGCCTTCCAGCAGGTGGCGGCGTCTGGCTTCGTCATACGCGCGCGTGACCGTTGTCAGGTCGATGTCCAGTTGTGCAGCCAGTTGGCGCTGTGGAGGTAGACGGTCGCCCGGACTCAAGGACCCGTCTGACATGGCTGCCTGCAAGGCGTCTGCAATCTGCAGAAAACGCGGCCCGCCATGCGCGGACAATCGCGGCAACCACGCGGGCAAACGGTCATCTTGTATGGCTTTCATATACATACATTTTGTCTCAATGTATGGAAATTGTTTTTAAGTAATATGCCTTGACACGGCGGCGACATCACTCTTGTATGGCAATCGCTGACGTTTGTGCCTCTCGCGCCCGGGAGGAGGTTCCTCGCAATAGACAGTGTCAGCCATAGGCTGGAAATTCTCAAAATGATCGATTGGGTCCCTGTAGTCTTCGTAACGTTCAAGGTGCTCATCTTCGGCACATGCATGTTCTTCGCCATCAAGTGGCACTATGACCAGGGGAAGAAGGGCGTGGACAGGCGCGCGTTACTACGCACGAGTGCCAAGCTGGTTGCCATCTTCCTGCTCGCCCTGCTGGGTGTGCTGTTCTTTACCTTTGGCCTAGCCAGGATGCTCGGTATGGACTTGAGTCTTCCTTGACCGGACAGACTGGGCAACTGATAGCCGGTAATGCGATCAACCCTGCAACGGTTGGACTGACCTTGAATGGAGACTTGACGGCAATGGCAATCTGCCTGGTGTCACCACGGCACACTGCCTTTGATTTCAGGCTTTGGGAGATCTTTTGCCTGAATGCATGAGGCTGGGTCCGGGCTGACCGCGTGAAGCGGCCCTCTCAACGGCTTTGTGTAAGCTCCTGAGCTACCCAGAACAAAAAGGCGCTTCAATGAAGCGCTTTTTTGTATGTTGGTGCGGCAAGGTCGGATCATGCCGAATGACCTGAGACATCGACCATGCCATGGTCTTGTTTTCAGGGCCGTTTCGGCCCCTCACCCCGGAATTCTTCGAGGCAATGGGGACTGTTCCTCAAGACACTTGTTTGACTGGTGCAAGAGACTTGGAACCATTGGCAAAGCTCCGGGCAGTGAATCCAGGGGTGTGACCCGTGAAGGGGAAGCCCGTTACACGCTTGGTGCGGGGCGGGGCGTAGGTTCGTACCTTGGATGTGCTCAGGCCCAGACGCACCAGCGACTCGGCAATGGTCACGGCAGCAGCCACTCCATCGACTACTGGCACACCGGTAAGTTCGCGGATCTTGGCATCCAGCTCGGCCATGCCTCCACAGCCAAGGCAGATGACTTCCGCATGGTCTTCGCTGACGGCAAGGCCGGCTTGGCGAACAATCGCTTCGACCGCACGCTCGGGTTGAGTCTCCAGCTCCAGCACAGCCATGCCACTGGCGCGAACCGATGCGCAGCGGTCGTTCAGGCCAGCGAGCTTGAGTCGATCCTCGATCAATGGCACAGCGCGATCCAGCGTCGTGACTACAGAGTATTTGTGGCCCAGGAACATGGCAGCTGTGGCCGCTGCTTCGGTGATATCCACCACGGGAACGTCCAGCAATTCCTGCAGGCCTTCGCGGCCATGCTCACCGTAGCCAGCTTGAATGACGGCGTCAAAGGGTTGGCCATAGCTCATCACCGCATCCATAACTCCGACAGCGGCAAGATAGCTCTCGAAATTCCCTTCAACCGATTCGGCTCCGAAGCGCGGAGTCAGAGCGACTATCTCCGTGCCTGGCGCAGCCACTTTCTGAGCCTGTATGCCGATGGCATGAGTCATCGACTCGGTGGTATTCACGTTCACGATCAAAATGCGCATGGTTTCTTACTTTCTTTCTCAGTGCTTGGCGGAGGCTACGGAGATGGATTCGCCATCCTGGTCGTCGTAGGTGAGGCCTTTTGGTGCAACCATCCAATAGAACAGGGCGCCTAGTCCGGCTGCGATGAACCAGGAGAACTGGGACAGCGATTGCAACGTCGGCAGGAATGCAAAGAGCAGCGAGATCAGGGACGAGGGAATCAGGGCCTGAATTGCCTTGGGATTGATGCCGTTGCGGTAGTGATAGGGGCCTGCGGGGTCGTGTGTATAGAGCGCCGGCACATTCACACGCTGCTTGCGAATCAGCCAATAGTCGGCCATCACGATGCCGAACAGCGGACCCAGAAATGAACCCAGTCCGCCCAGGAAGTAGACGATGACCAGCGGAGAGTTGTAGAGGTTCCAGGGCAGGATCACGAAACCGAGGACTGCGCTGACTAGAGCTGCCCGGCGAAAGTTCAGATGCCTGGGCATGAGGTTGGCCAGCGCCAGGGCAGGAGCCACGAAATTGGCCATCAGGTTCACGGCAATGGTCAAGATCAGCAGCGAAAGACTGGCCAGCATCAGCAGCGGCTTATTGGGGATGTTCTGGACGATGTCGGTCGGGCTTTGAATCAGCGTGCCATCGATGGCAAGCTGGCCGCCTGTCAGGATGACCACGATCAAGCCGAAGATCAGCATATTGATAGGAATGCCCCAGAAATTGCCTTTCACCACGGCGCTGCTTGAGGTGGCTGCGCGTGTGAAATCACAGAAGTTCAGCACGAAGGTGCCGTAGATCGCCACCCATAGCGAAGCAGCGCCCAGGATCTGCAGCCACATGGCTCCGCCGCTGCTTGCAAACGGGGCAGACCAATGCAGGGTCCATTTGGCGCTGTAGAAGATCCATCCTGCCAGGGCAATAAAGGTCAGCAGAATCACCGGCCCGGCAAAGGCCTCGTACTTTCGTATGCTCTCCATGCCCCAGCAGGCAATGAGCACCTGCACAACCCACAGGATGGAAAAGCTGATCCAGCCCAGCAATGGCAGGCCCAGCACGACTTGCTCTTTCAGCGACTGCAAGCCTGGAAACAGCGTGATCAGCATCACGTCGAGCACCATGGATGCCAGATAGGTTTGAATGCCAAACCACGCAATGGCGACTCCGCCACGGATCAGTGCGGGAATCTGAGCGCCGCGTGTACCGAAGCTGATGCGACTCATCACCGGAAAAGGAATTCCTGTACGGGTCCCCATAAAGCCGGAGAGGGACAGTAGTACGAACAGAAATGCGGCTCCCAGCAGCAGCGCCATCAGAATCTGATGTCCTCCTAGTCCGAGTGTGAAAAGACCAATGGCAAAGGCGTAGTTGCCAAGGCTGTGTACATCGTTGGCCCAGAGGGTGAACAGGCTGTAGCTGCCCCAGGTGCGTCCCTGTTTCGAGGTGGGAGCGAGATCATGGTTGTACAGCGATGGCGAAACCCCGGCCGGCAGGCCTTTATCGCGCTTATGGCTTGTGGTGTTGGCTCCCGAGGTCAATGACTCATGGGTGTCCAGTACTAGGTTGTTCATATGCCGCCTTCCATCAGGGTGCACCGTGGAGCCCCTTTGCCATGGCCTCATTTCGGCTGAGTAAGACCATGTTTGTCTACCGTTATTAACGGCTGCAGACGATGCAAGCCTGCAGCCATGTGTTTGCTGCAGAAGCTCATGAGGTCAACCGAATTTGCCCCATGAACACCTGTTTCAGCAAGTCTGTTCAGTGACATGTTGAACACATCGCTGACATGCATTCAATGTATACAAGGCATGAATTCAAGACGCTAGTAAGAACCCTTGTTCTATCGGGAGGGGAGCCAGGTTTGGCGCGTTCTTGGGCGCGATGAAAAATGGTCGCTATCAGGCTTAGCAAGCTCTGGCGGGCATTTCGCTCGCAGGCGAAGACGGGAACCTACACTTTGATCACGGCTGTTTTGCACGGATCTCTATCTATGAATCGCCGACGACCAGCGCCAGGTAATTACGGGTTGCTTGCAAATTGCTGTGCCATAGAACAGAACCTCGAAGCTGAGCAGCGCAGTCATTGGCCAGCGGCTGCAAAGCCGGCATTCGGGCTGCTTGCATCGCAGCACTATTGCTTGCCAAAGACTAATCGGCGCTGATTTTTTATGGCTGTGAGATCAGTTGAAATGAAGGGCAAGACTTTGGCCGCTGCACTCACCAGACGTTGCAGCAGCCGAGATAGCTGGACAGTCCATTCGGCAGAGAATGCGGAGACGGGCATATCGTTGCGCTCAGTGGCATTGGCAATTCTTGCGGGAAGCCATTCCACGGCACGATCAGCGAACGTGCGAGTCATCACCCGAACAGGTGGCGATCTCAATCGCTGCCAGTACTATCACTGGGAGCGCCAGCGTTTCAAGCTTCAATACTGGCTCGCTAGGAAGCGTTGGGAGCTAGGGCCAAGATCAGCGAAGCGGCCGAGCGGCTGGATCAGGCTGAAGCGGAGGACGCCTGCTGGCGTCAGAACACTTATTTAGCTGAAGACGAATCTTCAGGAGCCAGGATGGAGCGCAGTCGGTTGCGGGCTCCGCGACGACCAATCAGGCTTTCATCAAGGCGCGATGCCAAGGCATCGATATGAGCAATCATTAGTTGTTCCGCCTTTAAATTGTCGCCTTCCGCCAGCGCATCAACGATGGCTGCATGATCGTCGTTGAAAACCTTGGCCTCGGTTTTCGATTGGTATAGATCCGAAATCAGAGTCGTTCTCGCAGAGAGATCGACCATCATGGAAGTCAAAAAACGATTGCCAAGACACTCGGCCAGGCAGATATGAAAGTCGGCCAGCAGCCAGCTGCGAGCTTCCGCATCTCCACAGGCAATGGCTTTGCGTTCCTCCGCGATGTGCTTGCGCAGGCGCTTCAGAGTTGCCTGCAAGGGCTGACCAGCGTCACGTAGCATGCCTGGTTCAACGACGCGCCGCGCCGCATAGGTTTCCTGAGCCTCTTCAAACGAAGGTTCTGCAACATACCAGCCAACCCTGGATCGGACCTCCACAAAACCTCGGGTCTGCAGATGCATCAATGCCTCTCGGACCAAGGTTCGGCTGACCTGAAATAAGTCCGCAATGTCTTGTTCACCAAGCTTCTCTCCCGGACGTAGCTTGGCTGTCAGGATCGACTCTATGAGACGCTCGGCGATCTTGGTTTTGGTGATGACTGGAGTACTCATTCAATTGATTTTATGCGACCGTACCATGCCTAAGTGGTTGCTCTGCAGCGTGGAAGAGTTCGCCCGTGTCCGCGATAGCAACTGGCAAAGGTTGCATGCGGAAGGCCATTTGATGGCGTCCTCCAAAGGAGGAGATTAGGCCAAATGGGCTGGGCGGGCTATTTCTTTATCGTCCGCTGACGGCTGCTTGGCGAGCAGCGAAGATGAATCAAGGGAGAACACCTAGGCTTTCTCTTGTTGATGTTGTATACAAGCGTTGAGTTCAAGAACTATGATGAAGCAATGCAAACCTCACTCACCTGGTCTATCGCTGAAAGTCTGACCAAAGCAATTGTTGAACATCGACTGATGCCGGGTACCAAGCTGTCGGAGCAGAAGCTGGCCGACCACTTTGGCGTTTCCCGCACTCTGGTTCGCCAGGCCTTGTTTCGGGCGTCACAGAACCGCCTGATCAAGCTGGAGCCTACGCGTGGTGCCTTTGTGGCCACGCCTTCGGTGGACGAGGCGCGCCAGGTGTTTGCCGTGCGCCGCATGCTCGAGGCCGAGATGGTGCGCAATTTTGCTGCGCAGCAGACACCTTCCCACTTGTTGGAACTCAAGGCGCATGTGGCTGCCGAGAAGAAGGCCATGGAAGCCAATGACGTGGGCCAGCGCACCGAGCTGCTGGGAGACTTCCACGTGCGCATGGCCGAGCTCATGGGCAACGAGGTGCTGGCACAGCTGCTGGGCGAGCTGATTTCCCGCTGCGCATTGATCACCTTGATGTACCAGTCTGCATCGGCGGCCGAGCATTCGCACGAAGAACATGCCGACATCGTGACCGCGCTGGCTGCGGGCGATGTCGAACATGCGGTGCAGCTGATGTTGCAGCACCTCGATCACATGGAAGAGGGCATGTCCTTCAACCGTATTTTGCCAACGCGCGATCTGTCGATGGCACTTTCATCCGTATCCCTATGACTTACGATTCCACCGCTTCCTATCCACGCGACCTGATTGGCTACGGCCGCAACACGCCCCATCCCGAATGGCCCGGCAAAGCCCGCGTGGCCGTTCAGTTCGTGCTGAACTACGAAGAAGGCGGTGAGAACCATATCCTGCATGGCGACCCCGGCAGCGAGCAGTTTCTGTCGGAGATGTTCAATCCCGCCAGCTATCCGGCCCGTCACATGAGCATGGACGGCATCTATGAATACGGCTCGCGCGCCGGCGTGTGGCGCATTCTCAAAGAGTTCGAAAAGCGCGGCCTGCCGCTGACCGTGTTCGGCGTGGCCACGGCGCTGCAAAAGCATCGCGAGCTGGCCCAGGCCTTCGACGAGCTCGGTCACGAAGTGGCCTGCCACGGCCTGAAGTGGATTCACTACCAGAACGTGCCCGAGGAGATCGAGCGCGCCCACATGCAGCAATGCGTGGACATCTTTGAAGAGCTCTACGGCCACGATGGCGACCACGGCCTTGGCTGGTACACCGGCCGCGACAGCCCCAACAGCCACCGCCTGGTGGCCGATGCCGGCCGCTTTACCTACGACAGCGATTACTACGGCGACGACCTGCCCTTCTGGATGAAGGTCGCCAGGAGCGACGGCACGACGCACAACCAGCTCATCGTTCCCTACACGCTGGACGTGAACGATATGCGCTTTGCGCTGCCCCAGGGTTACTCGCATGCCGATCCGTTCTTCCAGTACATGAAGGACACATTCGATGTCCTGTACGCCGAGGGCAATGCCAGCGGCGACAACGCCCCCAAGATGATGAGCATCGGCATGCACTGCCGACTGCTGGGCCGTCCCGGCCGGATTACAGCGCTGCAGCGCTTCCTCGATCACATCCATAAGCACGACAACGTGTGGGTGTGCCGCCGTATTGATTTGGCTCGTCACTGGGCCGAGCGTTTCCCTATGCGATGAACAGGCCTCGACTCAGCAATATCTAGTCAGGCAGCTACTGAGCCAGTATGGATGGGCGCGAATCCGTGCCTTCACAATTTGTGTGACCCGAGTAACCCCGGGAGCCTGAAGAAGGGCTGGCCGCGGGTACGTGGGCCCGGCCTTCAGTCGATCACCACCAACTTGCCGCGCATTGGCTGGGCGTGGGTGGGGAAGGAGCAGAAGTAAATATAGTCCTCGCCCTGGACCAGGCGCTGGACGGGGAAGGTCACCGAGGCATGCTCACCGCCGGAGAGCATCTGTGTCGCGGCAAGAATGCGGGCATCACTGCGGTTGAGCCAGGCATGCTCAGGGCCGGACTGCAGGCCCTCGCGAATCACGGCTTCCGTGTCTTTGCTTCGGGTGAGTACCCAGTTGTGGCCTGCTGCCTGCCAGGGCTTCTTGCCGGTATGCACCAGGTGCACGGTGAACTGTTCACAGCGCTTGCTGACCCGCAGCTCGGTCATGTCAAACTTCTTGCCGGGCTGACCCTGGATATGAGCCTGGCAGATGGGGTCCATCTGCTGCGCCAGGACGGAGCCGCCAGAGATGGCGAGTGCGGCCAATACGGTGAGATGGCAGATGCTTGAAGTGAAGAGCTTCATGGTCGTTCTCTGTTGCTGAGTAGGATGCAATGTCTGGTCGAGACAAGGGATCAGGCGGCCAGTCCGTCCACGATCACCTGTGGTGTGCCGCGTGAACAAGTCTCCACGCGCGCTAGCACGCCATACACGCGCGCCAGCAGTTCGGGGGTGACGGCCTCATGTGGCGGGCCGTCGGCCAGCAGCTCTCCGTCCTTCAGTACCACTACACGGTCGGCATGGCGCAGGGCAATGCTGAGGTCGTGCAGTACCACCAGCGTGATCATGCGATGGCGGCGCGTTTCCTCCCGGACCAGCGACATCACATGAAACTGGTGGTTCAGGTCCAGCGCAGACAGAGGCTCGTCCAGCAACAACACGCGCGGCTGGCGAATCAGGGCTTGCGCAAGGCCAGCCAGCTGAGCTTGCCCACCCGAGAGCTCGTCCAGATGGCGCATGGCAAGATGGCCTATGCCCAGGCGCTGCAGCAGCATGGCGCCTTGCTCCACGGCATCGGAGGGCCGTTCGTTGTCGGCTGTCCAAAGAGAGTGGGGCGATGCCTTGCGCGCGGCCAGCAGTGATTCGATGACGCGCAGATGGACGGGTGCAGGCAGAGCCTGCGGCAGATACACAATGCGTTTGGCACGCTCGGCCAGGCTGGCTTTGTCCAGTGCCATGCCCTCGAATGCAATGCATCCCCGAGCGCGGGCCAGACCGGCCAGCGCGCGCAGCATGGTGGACTTGCCGCTGCCATTGGGCCCCAGTACTACGGTGACGGTGCCAGGCTGCAGATCGAGAATGTTCAGCGACGAGATGACGGTGCGCCGTCCATAAGCGACATTCAGTTGCGTGATGTTCAGTCCCTGGATGTTCATGCGCGTCCCCTGGTCTTTAGCACGATGGCCAGGAAGAACGGAATGCCTACCAACGAGGTGACGATGCCCACAGGCACGATCACATCCGGTACCAGCGATTTGGAGGCCACAGAGGCCAGCGAGAGAACCAGGGCCCCTGTGAGAGCCGAGGCCGGCAGATAGAAGCGATGATCGTCCCCCACCAGGCGGCGTGCGATATGCGGCGCAACCAGTCCGATAAAGCCGATACTGCCCACAAAGGCCACCGAAAGAGCGGCCAGCAGGCTGATGCGGAGTAGTGCACCCAGACGCAGACGACGCACATCCACGCCAAAGCTTGCGGCCCTATCCTCGCCCAGACGCAGTGCGGTGAGTCGCCAGGCATTGAGCATGGAAAACGGCAACACCAGAGCCAGTGCCATGGCCAGGGCCATCACCTTGGGCCAGGTGGCGCGGGAGAGGCTGCCCATGGTCCAGAACACCAGGCCCTGCAGTGCTTCTGCTGTGGCAACGAACTGCAGCAGGGCTACCAAGGCGTTGAAGCTGAACACCAGAGCGATGCCGAACAGCACCACGCCCGTCGTGCTCATGCCGCCCCAACGGGCCACCAGATCCAAGAGCAAAGCGGATGCCATGGCGAAGACAAAAGCGTTGGCGGGCACGGCCCAGGCCGCGGGAATTCCTGGCAGGCTCCAGTCCAGCACGATGGCTAGCGCGGCCCCGAATGCGGCAGCGGACGACAGGCCCAGGGTGAACGGGCTTGCCAGCGGATTGGCCAGCACGGTCTGCATTTCCGCACCGGCAAGGCCAAGGGCCAGACCCACGGTCACGGCCATGAGTGCGTAGGGCAGGCGGATGTTCCAGACAATGACGTGCAGCGCGGGCGCAGCCGTGTCGGGCGCGAGCAGGGTGTGCAACAAGGTCGGCAGCTCCAGGCCCGAAGGCCCGGTAGTGAAGTCGGTCAGCAGCGCGCCAAGGATGGCGGCGCCGAGCAAGGCCAGAACCAGCAGTCGCCAGCCGGAAAGGCGCTTGTAGGCTCGTGCAAGTTGCATGGGATCCGGTTGCAGCGGTTGACGGGCCTGCACACTGCTTGCCAGGTCTTGCTCGAGCGTGGCGGCAGATGCTGTCATTTGCTGGCCCCGCCACTGGCAATATCACCCCAGTAAGCACCTTGCATGGGCAGGGCGGTGAGGAAGCGTTGATTGATTTCCTTCATGGTGGCCTGAGGATCGACGTCCTTGAAGAGGTCCGGGTAGAACCACTTGGCCATGGCCTCTATGGCAAGAATGTTGGTGGGCGCATCGTAGAAGTTGTGCCAGAGACCATGGGCACGGCCCGAGCGCACGGAGCTGAGCACTTCGAAACCGGGGCGCATGGCCAGCTCTTTCAGACTGGTGCCCAGCAGTTCGGCGCTCACTCCTTCGCCAGCCTTGAGCATGGGGCGGTTGCTTTGAGGGCGGCTGCCGGTGGCGATGTACACATCGGGGTCCTGTGCAATCAATGCCTCCTGGTGCAGGTCGCCGATAGCACCGGGGATCTTGCCCTGGGCGATGTTTACGCCGCCTGCAGCGTCGATGAACTCGCCGATGTTGCCCTTGCCTGCCGTGTGGCAGCAGCCATCCCAAACGCCCGCCAGCAGTTCCGCAAACACGCGCGGGCGCTTGTTTCCGGGGATGTCTTTCACACGCGACTGCACGCGCTGCAGATGCTCTTCATAGAAGCTGGCATAGGCATTGGCCTGGGCTTCACGGTGCACTGCTTTGCCCAGAATGCGGATGCTGCTGGCGGTGTTGCGCACGGGTTGGGCGCGGAAGTCGATGAAGACCACGGGCACGCCGGACTTCTCAAGCTCTTTGACCAGACCGCTCTGGCGTCCCGGCCCGTGGCCGCCGAGACCGAAGATGGCGATGTCGGGCTTGATCGATACCGATTTTTCGAAGCTCACGCTGTCTTCCGAGGTACGCCCGATCAGCGGGATACGTTCGATTTGCGGAAAGCGTTGTTTGTAGACAGCCCAGCCATTCGGGTCGGCAAATGCCAGCTCGCCTTGCCAGCCAACAATGCGCTTGAGCGGGTCGGCACCCTCCATCAGCGCGAGCGCGTAGAGAAATCGACCTTCACCCAGCAGGACGTGATCGACCTTGGCAGGGATTCGCACTGTGCGGCCCACGATGTCCACAACCGAGACTTCGACCAGGTTTGATGCGGCGGGAGCAGAGCCTTGCGCATGGGCGGGGGAGGCGATCACGCAGGCGGTCAGCATGGCCAGACCTGTGGCCTGCAACAGCTGCTGCAGTCTGGAGAATGAAAAGTGAAAGGTCATGAGAGAGGGCATTCAAAAGTCAATGCTTGCTTGCCAGGTGCTGGCATGCGCTCGTTCGCAGCGCTACCTGCAACTGCCGTGCAAGCGCTGCATTACGAGAGCGTCGGAAGCAACCTGGCCGAGATCAGAACGACATATCGAGGCTGGCCGTGTAGGTACGGCCTGCACCGGGGATGCCATACAGCTGGAAGCCGTCCAAGGACGAACCTATGCGGCTCCAGTAGAAGCGGTTGGCGATGTTGTTGATATTGAAGTTGGCCGTCATCTGACGGTTGATGCGCCAGCGCAGGGCCAGGTTCTGCACCACATAGCCTGGGGCTTTTTCTCGGTCCACCACATAGATCGGGTAGGTGCCGCTCGGCCCCGAGGCGGTGCTTGAATTGTTGTTCAGACCACCGACCATCACGTTGTCAGCGTAGCGGCGCTGGCCTACATACTGCGCGCCATAGCTCACCGTGACGGCAGGCGTGAGCAGATAGGAAGTCCAGACGCTACCGGCCCAGTCGGGCACGTTCTTGGCTTCGGCACCTTCATTCACACCTTTGGTGATACGACTCTTGAGGTGCGAGAGGCTGGCCATCACAGACCAGCGTGGCGTGATTTCGCCTTGCGCACTCAGCTCGAAGCCCTGTACGCGCTTGGCAGGCAGAGAGCGTACGGGAGAGCTGTTGTCAGGGTTGTACTCCCAGGAGTCGGTAAGCTCGGTGCGAAAGACTGCACCGGTGACGGAGAGGCGTCCGTCTAGTACATCCCATTTGCTACCAGCTTCCCAGGTACGAGAGAGTGCAGGCTGGTAGTTGAGCTGGGCCGCCGTGCCGTTGATGACATTGTTGGTGGTCACGCCCACTGCCGACGGCTGGGCCGCACGGCTGTAGGCGGCGTAGATGGAGCCTTCCTTGGCAGGTTTGTAGACCAGGCCCAGGCGGCCGCTGAGCGCACCGTCGGTGCGGCTTGCATCGGCATTCTTCGCGGTCCAGCGGTCATAGCGCAGGGCGGTCTGTGCCTGCCAGCGTTCGTTGAAGGTGACGGTGTCGTTGACATACACCCCGACGTTCTGCACCGATGCGCGCGCGCTGCCAGCGCCTACGATGGTGGGCGTTCCAGGGAAGGTGGTGGCGGGGTTGACCGGGTCGAAGGTGAGCGTGCCACTTGGCAGGTCCAGGCTGCGTTCGTGATCGCCATAGGTTTCGCGGTACAACTCCAGACCGGCAGTGAGCTTGTGCTGCAGGCCGGCGGTCTCGAACTGGGTGCTCAGATCGGTCTGGTTGTTGGCGATGGTGTAGCGCTTGGAGCTCGACATGGCAGCCAGACGTAGCGAGATCGGCTGGCCTGTGGTGTCCACCAGGTCGTAGTCGCCATAGGAAGAGATATTGCCAGGGGCTGTCACCAGAGGCCCCTTGCCGATATAACCCAGGCTATTGCGCGTACCGGCCGCATTGAATCGTGCGGGGGAAAGCACGCTCCAGCTGTCGACGCGTTCGTAGCGGAACTGGTTGCGGATGGTGGTGTCTGCAGCAAGGTCTCGCTCAATGCGGGCCGTGATGCTGTCGGTTCTTGCCTGTTGTGTGTACAGATTGGAAGCGCCAAACCAGGCGCTGCGAGCCACGCCTGGCATCACGTTGCCGCGTGTGCCGCGCTGTATGGGCAGGCCGCCGTCCGGAATGTTGTCATCGGACTGATGCAGCACGTTGACGACGACGCGCGTGTCCGTGCCCAGGCCGTGGGCGAAAGACGCTGCCACGCCATAGCGGTCGAAGTCGACCACATTGCGGCCGGCGACCTCATTCTTGTGCTTCATCAGGTTCAGGCGCAGTGCACCGGTCTCACCGATGGGGCGGTTCAGGTCGGCAGTGGCACGCGCATATCCATCACTGCCCACACCGACGCTGGCGTTGTAGAACGTATCGCGCTTGGCTTCCTTGCTCACCAGGTTCACGCTGCCGCCGACAGCCGACACTCCCGATTCGACCGACCCCGTGCCCTTGAAGACCTCGGCTTGCTCCAGATTGAACGTATCTGTGCGACTGGCCATGCCCGCGTCGCGCACACCGTCGATGGTGATGCTCTGCTCAGCAGAGAAACCGCGAATGGTGAAGAAGTCACCCCAACCCAGGTTGCCTTCGCCGGAGCTGAAGGTGATGCCCGCCACGTTCTGCAGCACATCCTGCAGGTTTTGCGCATTCTGTTGGCGCAGTACTTCGGCCGGCACCACCGTGATGCTCTGAGGCGTGTCGCGCAGCGGCTGTGTGAACTTGGGCGACTGCACGGACTGAGCTTGATAGTCGGGCTTGTCGCGGTTGGCGCGCACCTCCACGAGAGGCATGGTGGCCGCATCGTCGGCGGCCAGGGCTTGGCTGCCCGTCGCCAGCAGCGTGGGGCCCAGCACCAGCATCAGGCTGGCCAAGGCCGGAGACAATGAGGGCTCTAAACGTGAAGCCGATGAAAATTCACGCGAATCGCGCGCTGGCATGGAGGAGACGGAGATGCTCATGACTGCAATAAACTAGAATGAAAATCGTTCTTATTGATTGATGAGCCGTCACTCTAGTGAGGCAAGCGCCCCTCCGACAGACAGGCGAGGGCAGATTTGCAATGCAATGTTTTCCCTAGCTGCTTCAACACAATCCATTACATTTCCCCCGAAAAGCTCCGCGCAGTCGTCGCATGTCGCCGCCAGGGCTCGCATTCTGGTCGTGGATGACGACCCTGAGATCCGCGAGTTGCTGTGTGACTATCTGCAGGCCAACGGCATGCAGCCGTCTGCGGTTGCGAATGGCGAGGCTATGTGGGACTGGCTGGCGCGCCACAGCGCCGATCTCATCGTGCTGGACCTGATGCTTCCGGGCGTGGACGGGCTGACGCTATGCCGCAGTCTGCGTGAGCGCACCCACATTCCCGTGGTGATGCTCACGGCTCGCGGTGCGCTCATGGACCGCATCCTTGGTCTGGAGATGGGGGCTGATGACTATCTGCCCAAGCCCTTTGATCCCCGCGAACTACTGGCGCGCATCGGCGTGGTGCTGCGTCGCACGCGGCAGGTGCCGGCCTCTCTGCACGAACCCGAACGGCTGGCCACGCTTCGCTTTGCCAGCTGGACGCTGAACATGCACACGCGCGAGTTGCACTCTCCCAATGGCGTGCTGGTAACCCTGGCCCAGTCGGACTACCGCGTGCTTTGCGCCCTGGTTCAGAACCCGCATCGGACGCTGAGCCGGGATTACCTAGCCGAGTATGCCTTCGGCCGCGAGCGCATGGCGCTGGATCGTGCCATTGACGTGTGCATCAGCCGCCTGCGTCATCATCTGGAGTCCAACCCGCGCAAGGCGCAGGTACTGCGAACGGTCCGCAATGCAGGCTATTTGCTGGCCTGCGATGTCGAGACACTGGAGTGAGTGAGTCCACTGCATCGGCATGGCTACGTAGCCTGCTGACAAGGTTGTGGCCACAGACGCTGTCTGGCCGCATCGCAGCAATCCTCATCATTGGCATGCTGGCTGCGCAGGCGCTGACCGGAACCATCTGGTGGGAGATGCGGCAAAGTCAGCTGCTGGAAGTGCCGCTGAGGTTGGTGGCAGCTCGTGCAGCCGATACCTCGGTGCTCTTGTCTTCCATGCCGCGCGAACAGCGAAATACGCTGCTGGAGCAATGGAACACCAGCCATTACACACTGCAGCTGCTCGATGAAGCACCACCGATTGCAGACGAGACCAAGCCTTTCATCGCAGAGGCGCAGGTTTTGATCGCTCAGGTTCTGCAGGAGCGTTTGGGCCGCGCGGTGCCCGTGCGGGTGTTACAGCTGGGCCTGCGTGGGGAAGAGCAAGTGGACGGCTCTCACTCGGCCAATGTGTTGACATCGGGTAGACCAGAAGCTCACGTGCGCATGGCCATGCAACTTGCCGACAAGCAGTGGCTGGTGGTGAATGCGCAGGAGAGCGAAATTGGGTATCCGGTGCGGCCGCTGCATGCCTTGGCCGACTATGTGCTGCGCGTCTATCTGCTGCGAAGTCTCGTGATCGTGGCATTTGCGTTGGTGGCGGTACGCCTGGCCATGCGACCACTTCAGCGCATGGCGAGGGCCGCAGAAGCCCTGGGTCGAGATTTGCAAAGCCCCCCGCTCGAAACCGATGGACCGCGCGAAGTGCAACAGGCGGCGCAGGCTTTCAATGCCATGCAGAAGCAGATCTCCGAGGGAGTTGCCGAGCGAACGCGCTTTCTGGCGGCGGTGTCGCATGACCTGCGCTCTCCCATCACACGGTTGCGCCTGCGTGCAGAAATGCTGGAAACCGAGGCCTTACGCGCCAAGTTCCGCAACGATCTGCAGGAAATGGAGCATATGGTGTCTTCCACGCTGGACATGCTTACTGGCGCTGATGCTCAGGGTCCGCGCCAGCCAGTGGACATCAATGCTTTGATACAGGGGATGGCACAGGACATACATGAGTCCAGTGGGCAGGAGATTCCCATTCATGGGCAGGCAGGTGGTCCCTATGTCGGCTATGCGCAAAGCCTGCGCCGCTGTCTGCAGAATCTGATCGAGAATGCGTTGCGCTATGCCCGCGAGGTGCAGCTGCATGTCAGCGACGCCCATGATTTTCTAAGCATCAGCGTGCGTGATCGTGGTCCCGGCATCCCGCCAGATCAGATTTCTCGTGTACTGGAGCCCTTCTACCGCGTGGAGCATTCGCGCAATGCCTCCTCGGGTGGAGTGGGTCTCGGCCTGTCCATTGCGCAGACCGTGGCGCATGCACATGGAGGTCAGTTGCTATTGCGCAATCTACCGGGCGGTGGTCTGGAGGCAACGCTGAAGCTGCCGCGTCAGTGACGGCCTGGGCCGAAGTTGTGGCATTGAGCGAGGGACTAGCGGCGCATTGGATGCCGTCCATGAATGGGCATGCCGAACCTGTTCCTATGTCTTGCGGAAATACTTCATGAACAGAGCCGCCAACGGCTTCGCTGCGCTGCTCAACGGCACACCGCGCAGCTGAACCAAGCCAAGCGCCATGGGTGGTGGCAGTGGCTCAACCTGCAGACGCTCTAGTCCCGCTCCATAGATCTTGTCGTTCAAGAGAATTTCGGGGCAGAAGCCAAGTACGTCAGTGCGCCTCATCAGCTCACTCATCAGCGTGGACGAGGTGCAGTTGACCATCTTGCGTGGCTCCGCCAAACCCTGGCCTCGAAGCCAGCTCACCAGAGTCTCGCTCTGGCTGCCCGCGGAGTAGTTCAAAACCCAGGTCGCGTCACGAAGCTCATCCCAGGTTTTCGCCTTGGCCAGCGGATGGCCCTGTCTTCCGGCAGGCATGGCAATCACGTCCATCAGTGGTTTGAAGACCAGTTCATAAGGCAGATCGGCGGGGTCGGCAATCGCCAGTGCAAAGTCCAGCCGTCCCTCGAGCAGAGCGGGAATCAAGCTGCTCAGAAAGCCTTCACTGAGGGCCAGCTGCACACCCGGTGCCAACTGTTCGAACGTTTTCCAGACTTCGGGCAGTGCCTTGATCGAAACCAGGGGCGACATCGCCACGGCCACCCGGGCGCCCGAGCCGCCGCGGATCAGTCGCACCTCTTCGCGCGCCTTGTCCAGCATCGACAGCGCCAGGCGTGCATGGGAGAGCAGCACTTTGCCAGCCGGGGTGAACTCAATGCCCTTGTAGCTGCGTACCAGCAACTCTGCGCCTACATCCTCCTCCAGTTCGCGCAGCGACTTGGTCAGAGCGCTCTGGCTCAGAAAGAGTGCACGGGCAGCAGCCCGGATGGAGCCGCTTTCGGCGACTTGGGTGAAAGCCCGAATCTGATGATTTTTCATGAGGGCAGGGTTTTCATCGGGTGAATCATTTTGGTTGTCTCCTCGGAAAATATACCGGCTTTTGGTGCGATGACCGAGACGCTACATTTTTTGCATGCACTTGAAATTCAGCCCCTACCTCGATACCGATGCCATGCTCGCATGGCGGCACGCCATCCATCGCCAGCCTGAACTGGGTTTTGAAGAGTTCCAGACCAGTGCGCTGGTCGAGCGTCGCCTGCGCGAGTGGGGCTATGAGGTCACCACCGGGCTTGCGGGAACAGGGTTGGTTGGCTCGCTGAAGTTTGGCCCTGGCTCCAGGCGCCTGGGACTGCGTGCGGAAATGGACGCGCTGCCTATTCAGGAGGACACGGGGTTGCCCTGGGCCAGCGAGGTGCCAGGAAAAATGCACGGCTGCGGGCACGATGGTCACACCACCATGCTGCTTGGCGCGGCACAGGCGTTAGCCAAGCTGCATCGCGAAGGCAAGCATGCCATGGACGGCATGCTGCATCTGATCTTCCAGCCTGCGGAAGAACTGGGTGGTGCGGGCGGTGCCCAGCGCATGATGAAGGAGGGACTGTTTTCGCGCTTTCCCTGCGACGCGGTCTTTGCCATGCACAACATGCCAGGAATGGAGCAGGGCCAGATCCTGTTTCGTGAAGGTGCTTGCATGGCCTCCTCCGATAGGGCAACTCTGGTGTTCGAGGGCTGCGGCGGCCACGGCGCCATGCCGCACCTGGCGACCGATCCTACGGTGGTTGCTGCGTCCACGGTAATGGCCTTGCAAAGCATCGTCGCACGCAATGTAGATCCGCTGGCATCGGCCGTAATCACCGTGGGACGCCTTCAGGCCGGGCAAACCTACAACGTGATCCCCGAGACCGCCGAACTGGAGTTGAGCATCCGGGCCCTGAAGCCCGAGGTACGCGATCTGCTGGAGGAGCGCATTCGGGCGGTGGCGCAAGGCCAGGCCGACAGCTTTGGCGCACAGTGTCACATCACCTATGAGCGGGGCTACCCGGTGCTGGTCAACTCTCCCGCTGAAACCCGGCTTGCGATGGGTGTAGCCCGGTCGCTGTTCGGCGATGCGAGGGTCGTAGCCGATGCCGATCCGCTGTGCGCCAGTGAAGATTTCGCATACATGCTGGAAGAGCGCCCCGGTTGCTACCTCTTCATTGGCAATGGCGACAACGGCCACACACATGGCAGCGCCTCGGGACCTTGCAATGTGCACAACCCCAGTTTCGACTTCAACGATCGCAACCTCGAAACCGGCGCCACATTCTGGACGGCTCTGGCCCATTCCTTTCTTTCAACCCACGCCCGAATCTGATCATGAAAAAACCTGTCTCCATCTTGCGTCGACGCGCTCTCGTCCTGTCGCTTGGTTTTTCGTGTGTGGCCCCATTCGCAATGGGCGCTGCACGGGCAGCCGATCAGCGTGTGGTGACTCTGCTCGTTCCGTATCCGGCTGGAGGCCTGTCGGATTCCATCGCCCGGGCGATAAGCCCGGCATTGGGTCGTGCCCTGAACCAGCAGGTCATTGTGGACAATCTGGGCGGCGTCAGCGGATCACTGGCCGCGCAGAAGGTGCTGAACGCGCCCGCTGATGGGCACATGATCTTTCTCGGCTCACCCAACGAGGTGATTCTCTCGCCCATGGTCAACGCCGCCGTGAAGCTAAGAGCCGAAGACTTTCGCATGCTGGGCCAGGTGGCAGTGAATCCGCTGGTTCTGCTCACACGCGCCACTCTACCGGTGCGCAACGTCGATGAATTCATTGCCTATGCCAAGACCCAGGACAAAGGTCTGTCCTATGGCAGCGTCGGCATGGGCTCCATGTATCACCTGTTGGCTGAAAGCATGGCGCAGCAGACCCAGATCCACGTCACACATGTGCCCTACAAAGGCATGGCACCCATGGTCCAAGATGTCGCAGGCAACAGCATCGACTTTGCCATCCAGCCCTATGCAACGAGTTTCAAGGGAATGTCCGAGCAGGGGCGCTTGAGGCTCGTCGGGTGGCTGGCTCCCACACGCAGCGAGCTGGATCCCTCTGTGCCCGCGCTTGGAGAAGGCAAGATTCTGAAGAACTTCAGCCATTCCACCTGGGCCGGTCTCATGGTGAGCCGCAAAACTCCCGAGGACATGGTGGTACGTCTGAACAAAGTACTGGCCGAAGTGCTGCGTGATCCCGAGGTGCGGCGCCAGATTGCGGCCACCGGATCGGAAGCGCCGCAACCCCAGACGCTGGCTGAGGCGGAGCGGCAACTCAAGGAAGACACCGTCAAATTTCGCGCCATGGCCAAAAGCATTCAACTTCAGCCTCAGTAAGCACCACAGGCTGCTTTAGTAAGCGCGCCAGCAAGCGGCGCGCATTGCTCATCAAGCTGGAGACTGGTGCGATAAGCGGGTTGCACCTGCAGGCCAGGAGACGTGCGGGAAAGTCAGCCTGATCCGCCTGAAGCTAAAGGTCGCAACTGCCGTAGCAAGCAGCATTTCGCGACTGAGCTGCACTTGCCCGTCAGGGGGCTTCCAGCGGATTTCTTTCATTAAGAACCCCGTATCGCCTTCGTCTGTCTCATGGCTATCTGGCCTCGCAACAGACGGCTTAAGGAGGGGGGCCTGCGACTGGCTGGTGAATCAGACCGAACGGTGCACCAGTACAGGAATGCTGCTGTTGACCAGCACGCGCTGGGTTTCGCTGCCCAACAAAATGCCGGCGATGCCTTTGCGGCCATGCGATGCCATGCAGATCAGATCGCAATGGCTGTCTTTCGCCTGCTGGATGATGGCCTGGTTGATAGAGATATTCGTCATGCGCGCGGTCTTGCAATCCACGCCCTCGGCCACGGCGATGTCCGTCGCAATCTTGAGCACCTGGTCGGCTTCCTTCTCGGCGCTCTTGGCCATCTCTCCAGAGTTGTAGGCCATCATCGCCTCGGCGCCGTAGATCATGGCGGTGTAATCCGGCATCACATACAGCGCCGTTACCTGCGCACCTTGTTCCTTGGCCAGTTGCATGCCCGCGCGTAGCGCGGCCTCGGAGAGTTTCGAGCCGTCTGTAGGAATCAAAATGTGCTTGAACATAGCCAGCCTCCTTGCGCGTCAGCGCGCCTGTTGTTGAACAATGAATGCGATCGCATGCCGTGTTCATACTCACACCGCGGGTCGGTCAATGCAACACACAGCGTCAGTATTCAGACGGTTTCTTGATGGCAATCAAACCTTGGGAAAACAAGCAAAAATGCATCTGGCGTATACCCGTAAATGAATGCTAGCTATCAAAATAGTAATCCCTGAGCCTCATTCCTGGCATGCGGCCCTGCAGGCTGTTGAAGCTGGCATGTATCCGGTTTGATGCAATGGCCGGGAGCGGGGGCGAGTGGGGCGGCTCTTGTCTGCTGAATTGTTGCTTCCATATTGTTGGCGCGCGAGCCGAACCTAGATCCAGGCGGCTGCTCCAGAAATCGCATCAATGACTGACAAGGCGTCCGAGTCTGCATGCTGGTGGGACATTGAAACATGGTCGCATCTTAAAGATGCATAATAAATACATCTTATGTGGAGACAGCGAAAGGAGTTGTCCTATGAGGAGTCATGAGCTTTGCTCAGAAGAGGAAGTTGCCCGCCTGGTGCATGCTTTTTATGCGCGTATACGCCAGGACGAGGTGCTAGGCCCCATCTTCGAGGCGCACATTACGGACTGGGATCAGCATCTGGCCAAACTGGTGGATTTCTGGTCGGCCGTTTTGCGGCGCACTGCCCGTTTTTCCGGGGCACCCATGGCCAAACATGCCGCGCTACCCGGGCTAAGCACCGAGCTGTTTGAGCGCTGGCTTGGCCTGTTCGAGATCACACTGGCCGAGCAGCCCAATCGATCCATGGCCGATCAAGCCTGGCAGGCGGCACGCCGTATTGCGCAAAGTCTATGGTCGGGGTACCAGATGAGTCGTGATCCCAAACAGCTGCCGCAGGTGGTGAATCATGTCTGAGCTGCTGCAAATCGATGAGCCGACGGGATCGGCATACCGCTCCAGAGCACCTGCGCCCCAGTGGCAAGCCTTCCTGGAGTTTGGCTTCAGGCCTTTGTATATGGCCGGATGCCTGTGGGCTGCGGTGTCGGTGGCATTGTGGGTGTTTGCGCCGCAATGGCTTGCTGGGCGCCTGGGCGGTGTG
Source organism: Comamonas sp. Tr-654 (assembly GCF_011752915.1). Lineage (NCBI taxonomy): Bacteria > Pseudomonadati > Pseudomonadota > Betaproteobacteria > Burkholderiales > Comamonadaceae > Comamonas > Comamonas sp. Tr-654. The sequence continues at coordinate 323,121 of NZ_VWWQ01000001.1, read as the reverse complement.
CTGTGGCACGCGCACGAGATGTTGTGGGCCTTCGTGGCGACGATTGCCGTGGGTTTTCTATGCACGGCGGCAAGCAGCTGGACCGGGCGCAACCCTATTCAGGGTCCCGCGCTGGGCTGGCTGTGCGTGCTGTGGCTGCTGGCGCGTGCGAGCTTTCTGGTGCCGGGAGATACCGCGTTTGCCTTCGCCTGCGGGTTCGAACTGCTGTTCTTTGTCGCTGCTGCTGTGGTGCTGGGCCGGGCGATCTACGCAGCACGCAGCAGCCGCAACTACGGTCTGCCGCTGCTGGTATTCGGGCTGGGTGCGGCCGATGCACTCTTTCTGCGCGCGGTATGGCAAGGCAGTGGCTATGCAACGCTGATGCAATATCTCTACACCGGCCTGCTGTGCATGGCGGTAATTGCGCTGTTGCTGGCGCGGCGGGTGATTCCGTTCTTCGCCATGCGGGCTGTCGCCGGCCTTCAGATACCCATGCATACAACCAGCGGGCAGTGGCAGCTCTGGGCTGGTTTGCTCGGTATTGTCTGCCTGTTGCTGGGCTGGACACAGGGCATGGTGGCTGCATTGCTGGTCGCAGGTTTGCTCACACTGTGGCAGGTACTGGCCTGGAGGCCCTGGGCGGTGCGCCGGGTACCGTTGCTGTGGATACTCTACCTGGGCCATACGGGTTTAGGCGCTGGCCTGCTGGTGGCTGCGCTTCAGGCTGGTGGCTGGATGCTGCGTCTGGCTTGGCCGGTTCATGTCATCGGCGTGGCCGGTTTTGCGGTGCTGATTATCGGCATGGTGACACGTACGGCTTTGGGGCATCTGGGCCGGCCGTTGCGCACGGATGCAGCCATGGTGACCATGTATGTGCTGGTGCTTGCTGCCGCGGTGCTGCGTTTGCTGGCACTGCTGCCTGCGGCCCCCGCCCAGGCGGCGCTCCACGCTTCGGCTCTAGCATGGGTGTTGGCCTTTGCCTTGTACCTGTGGCGCTTTGCGCCATTGCTGATTCGACCGCGCCTGCCTCCCGCCGGACTGTCCGCTGCCCAGCCAGTGATCAAGTCCAGAAAATCCGCTTGAACGGAATCCCTCGATGCGTCTCACTCTGATGACCGACTATGCGCTGCGGCTGCTCATGTATGTGGCCCGGCAACCCCAGCGGCTGTGCACGATTTCCGAGATCGCACAGGCTTATGAAATTTCCGAGACGCATCTGATGAAGGTGACGCATCAACTGGCGCTGAAGGGCTGGATAGTCACGGTGCGTGGCAAGGGGGGCGGCATGCGCCTTGCCCATATGCCACAGCAGATCAATATCGGCGCCGTGGTGCGTGGAATGGAGCCAGACTTCGCACTGGTGGAATGCTTTGGCAGTGACAACCGGTGTACGCTGACTGGCGACTGCCGCCTCGCAGGCATGCTGCAGGGTGCTTTGCAAAGCTTCCTGGCGCATCTGGATGAATTCACTCTTGCGGATCTAATTGCACCGGCTGCAAGCGCAACGTCGCTGATCCCGATCCTGCGTTCGGAGGCTCGAACATGAGCTACGGCTTGCTGATCACACTACACCTGCTGGCTGCCGTGGCGTTTGCGGGTACTGTGTTCTTCGAGGTGGTGCTGCTGACCCAGGTACCCAGCCGAGTGCCGAAACAGCACATGCTCCTTGTGGAGCAGGCGCTGGGTAGCCGCGCAACGGCCGTCATGCCCTGGGTGTTGTTGGCTCTCTACTCTGCGGGGGCAGGCTTGGCCTGGCAGCTCCGATCGGCGTTGGCACACCCACTGGCCAGCAGCACGGGCATGTTGATGACATTCAAGATCGCCCTGGCGCTAAGCGTGCTTGCGCATTTCGCCTGCGCCATGTGGTGGCGTCGCCATGGACAACTCAACGGGCAGCGTTCGCATCGACTGCACCTGAGCGTGTTTTGCCATGTTGTGTAGATCCTCCTGCTGGTCAAGACCATGTTTTATTTGCATTGGTAGAGGCTTGCGATGGAGAGGGCTGCCATCGCACGGGTAATTGGAGACGTTACAGATCAGGTTCTTGCTGGTAAGGGGAAGGCAGCAGAAAAACAAGGCACCAAGAGCGATTGCGGACAGCCGTCCGCTTATGCTTTTCATGTTCCGGAGATTGCAGGGCAGGCTATGCGCAGCGGATGCAATCAAGCCAGTGAAGCATGCGATGGCGTGCGGATATCTGTGGCGAGCAGTGAAATCAGCAATAGCCGCAGGTATTGATGAAACGTCGCCAGCTCACATGGAGCCATATCAGTCATTGGATGAATGCATAGGTAAAGTCTCTATGTATTTGCGATACCGCAATTTCGGCCAGCAGGAGGCCACTCGTGCAAGCGATAGGGCGGCTGGAGTGGGTATCACAGCCGTAATCGGGCAGAGGCGAGGGGCAACGCTGGCAAACAACCGGATGAGGATGCTGCCTCGACCCTTCGAGCACTACTTGAGTCCAGGAGGCGGCATAGCCGAGTGGGCATTTTTCGCGCCTGAGCACCGGGTTGCTGGGGCGATGACTATGACTTTGGACAACGACAGTTCTTTAGCTTGTACATGCATGTCATATGAGCCGCCAATAGATAAGATGGTTGCATTTAATGTAACTTACATGAGATGGCACAGGGTTCCCAAACCCTGAATTCACCCATTCCTAGGCTGTTGTCTTCCAGCTTTCGATGGGCTTGCCATACATCTGCTCGATGGCATCCTCGTAGTAAGCCATCAAGTTCTTCCGCTTGAGCTTGAGGGTAGGGGTCATCAAGCCGTTGTCAATGCTCCAGCTATCCCTGACCAGATGAATCGCTCTGGGCACTGCATAACGGGCAAAGCTGCGTGTCTGCTTTTCGATTCTGGCAAGTGCTTCTCTCTCAGCAGCGGCATGGTGCAGGCTGGAGGCATCATCTGGGTTCAGGCCGACACTCCTGGCAAGCACTTCCCATTCCACTTGGCTGACAACGGCGATACAGGCGATGAAAGGACGATCCTCGCCCACCACAAACACTTGCTCAAACAGGGGATCGACGAGGATGGCCTGTTCCACATCATTGGGAGGCACTTTCTCACCCGTCGACGTCACAATGATTTCCTTGATTCGACCCTTGATTCGGATGCGACCGTTTTCGATGGCCGCTTGGTCCCCGGTTCTGAGCCAGCCGTCGGCAGTAAAGGTTTTGGCAGTGTCTTCTGGACGGTTCCAGTAACCGCGCATCACCACAGGGCCGGAGACCTGCAGTTCCTGATCATCGCCAATGCGGACTTCAATCCCCGGCAGCACCCGGCCCACGGTATCAGGCCAGTTGTCGTCGAGGTCGTTAGCACTGACCACAGGTGCAGTTTCGGTCATTCCATAGCCTTGCAGCATGGGCAGGCCCAGACCCAGAAAACAGCGCGCAATGATCGGAGACAAAGGGGCTCCGCCACTTACGGCCACGCGTAGCCGGCCTCCAAACTGTGCGAGCAGGGGCTGTGCGACAAGCCTGCGCAGCAACCAGGCTGGCAAAGCAGAAGCCCAGCTTGGCTTGGCATCGAGTTGTTCCTCTAAGGGAATGCCTTGACGAGCGCAGAAGCTCTTCCAGCCCTTGTTGACTGCCGCCTCGAACAGCTGGCGCTTGAAGCTGCTGGAGGCAAGCGATTCCTGAACCTTGGCATAAACACGCTCATAGATGCGAGGCACGGATATCAGCACGGTCGGCTTGACCTGCTTCATGTCCTGCGCAAGTTGTGCGACAGAACGCGCGTAGGCCACGCAGGAGCCGGTGGCAATGGCCAGGTAGTAGCCTGCAGTGCGCTCGAAGGTGTGTGAAAGCGGCAGAAACGAGAGAAAGACGTCCTCGGGGAAAGCCTTCACACGTTGCATCACAGCGTGCAAGTCGCTGACCACGTTGTCATGCGTGAGCATGACCCCCTTGGGCTTTCCGGTCGTACCTGAGGTATAGACAATGCCTGCCAGCTGTGTTTTGTCTGGCGGCTTGGGGAGGGCAGAGGCATAGCGCTGACCACCCTGAAGCCAGGCGGACAAGACAATGAGCGGTTTTCGCTGCAGGATCTTGACGGACTCCTGCTCTGCTTGTTCGGTAGGTATGGGAGAGGGGCCCGGTGACTCGTTGGTACGGCCTTGCTGCGCGTGGATCACGGCCTGAAGTTCGGGCAGCTCCTGACCTGTGGCGCAAATTTTTTGCCAAGCCTTGGCATCGGCCACCACCAGCAAGGACGCCCCTGAATCGGCAAGGATATAGGCAATGCTGCCGGCATTGTCGATGGCATGCAGAGGAACAGGCACATAGCCGCAGCGCAGACAGGCCTGGTCAATGGTCATCGCATCAAAGCCATTGGGCAGCAGGATTGCCACCCTTGCACCGGCAGGAAGATTCGATGCGCACAAGGCACGGCTCCACAGGGCAACCCGCTCGGCTGTTTCCGCCCAGCTTAGGCTTTTCCAGGCATTGCTGCTTTCATCGAACGCTCGGTAAGCCTCCGCTGATGGCGTGGCGCAGGCGCGCATCGCCAGGAGCTCCGGCAAGGTCTGCACCTGCTCGATAGTCAGATGTCGTTTCTCTGCCTGGAGACCCAGTACGTCGATTTCACTTTGTTGGTTCATGCGCTTACCTTCAAGAAGCAGGCAGTTTCCCGCTACGTGAATGATAGCGTTATGAAAATTGGGGACTCAGAATGCGGCCCCGAGCGGGATATCGATGCTTTGGTAGCAGACGGCAATGTAATGATGCAGGCGCTGCTGCTCATCACGCACTGCCGTCAGGGAAATCTGGTGTCGGTTCATGTCATGTTGCATGACGCATGGGCCCTGCCAGTGTCCTTTTCTGCCGATTTCCGTCCAGATCTGCGACCACTGAACATCCGAATCCTCATCGCCATGGATGAAAAGGCTGGAGAATTCCTTGTTCTTGGCGGCCTGGCGCTTCAAGCCGCTGATACGCGCAAAGGCCGGATTGATGTCCACGATTTTGCGATTCGCATCCAGTACCACCATGCCTTCGTGGGAATGGTCAAATACCGTGGCAGCGATATGCAGTTGGCGCTCGGTTCGCTTGTGGTCCGAGAGGTTGGTCAGAAGACCCACATACATCCGCTGGCCACGTGCCTCGGCCTGGCTCAATGCCAGACGCATTGGAACCAGCGTACCGTCCTTGTGCTGGCCCAACACCTCGGAAATCTTGTTCTGCAGGGGAGGGGCGTTATTGCGCTGGCCGGCTTCATGCTGCTCCAGATAGTAATCATGCTGGGTGACTAATGCGGCCGGCATGAGCATTTTCACGTTCTGGCCCAATACTTCCTCTGGGCTCCAGCCGAATATGACTTCCGCTGCCGGGTTGTAATCCGTCACACGGCCCTGATTGTCTATGCAGATAATTCCATCTGCAGCCATATTGACCAAGGCTTGCAATCTGGCCTCATTCATATCCACTTTCTGCCAGCGACTGCGGTAATGGATCAAGGCATTGGCCTGTGCAATCAGTCCTCCGAATAAAAGCGTAATCAGGGCAATCGTCAGTGCCAGAATCAGACGGTCGTTCGATGCTGCTGCATCATGGATCTCATGATCGGAAGTGACTCGCAGCGCCAGCATGGCTGTGTAATGCATGCCGGAGATTGCTGCGCCCATGGTGACAGCCGCCAATGTCTTGCGCCAATGGTCCTGCTTGAGCTTGAAGCGCGCCAGCCCGAAACGAACCCAGAGCGCAAGCGTAGCCAATGCAACGCCGACAACCAGGGAGATGAAAAACCAGGTGGCTGAATACTGGTGGGTTGCAGGCGTGCGCATTGCAGCCATGCCGCAGTAATGCATGGCTGCAATGCCTATGCCTACTGCCAATCCTCCCAAGATCAATTGCCTGATATTGAGCTCATTGTGAGTTAGCAAGGCGAGGGCGACTGCAGACGCAGCAATGCCGGGGACAATGGAAAGGACCGTGACCGTCAAATCATATTGAACCGTAGCATGCAGAGAATAAGCGAGCATGCCGATAAAGTGCATGGCCCATATGCCTATGCCTAATGCCAGCGATCCACTCACAATAGACCAGTAGCGCAATTGTCGTGAAGTGGCTGATCGGGCAAAAGACGCGTGGCGCAATGCCTGTCCTGAAGCAATCCAGCAAACAGCCAGCGACAGGATTACAAGCAAAGGGTCATATTCGCCCTTGATCAAGTGAGCGTCGGCAGAGGAGCCCCAGAAAAATTGCGCCAGCATGAATCATGATCCTGTAACACTGAAAGCACATTCAGTTACTTTGCGAGCATCGCATGAATCGGGTAATCCAATATTTCAAATTTGTAGGATAAATACCAAAGCGAATTTCCCATGGGCTGACAAAAAGGGACCCTCTAGATTGCCGCATCGAGTCCATTCGCGAAATGCTGCTGCACTGCGCTCATGGCGATTTTCGGATCGCGTTGCAGCAGGGCTTGCATGATGGCCTCGTGCTCTGCCAAAGAGTCTTCGATGCGGCCTTGCTTGAACAGCGACTTGTGGCGGTTGAGCTTCATGACTTTGCGCAAATCGGCTACCAGCTGGTTACGCCAGCGGTTATCGGCTATGTCGAGGATCTGCATGTGAAAGCTTTCGTTGAGCGCGAAAAATCGCTCGGCGTCGGCGGTGTTCAGCTTCAGTTCCTCATGGGTTTGCTGCAGACGCTGCAATTGTTCGTCCGTAGCCTTGCCGGCAACCTCGGCCGCTGCATCCGCTTCCAGCAGGCTCAGCAAGCGATAGACGTCGGAGATGTCCTTGCGTGAGACCTCGGTCACGTAGGCGCCCCGGCGCAGCTTCATGGTCACCAGACCTTCGGCTGCCAGCACCTTCAGTGCCTCACGCAGGGGCGTGCGGCTGATGCCGTATTCCTCGGCAATCTTCAGCTCGTCGATCCAGGCACCAGGTTCAAGCTCCCGCCGGAAGATGCGCTGGCGCAATTGCTCGGCGACCTGCTCATATAGCGCAAGAGGAGTAAGTGTTTTGCTTGTCATTACGCGTGATTATATGCTGCAAGTATTTTGAATTCATAATTATGAATCATGTACACTAAGCGCATCTAGGTAGTTCACCGCAATTCCAAACTTCACTGCGCGCACCGCATACGAGAGACAACATGAGCCAAGAGAATCCGGTACAGGACCCACAAGAATTTGCACCCGCTGATCTGCATGCCTGGAACAAGGCCGCCAACAAGGCGGCTCCTGGCGGTGATATCAACAACCTGAACTGGGTCACGCCGGACGGCATCACCGTTAAGCCGCTGTACACGGCCGAAGATACGCAAGATCTGCCATTCACCAACACGCTGCCGGGATTCGCCCCTTATATTCGCGGCCCCCAGGCCACCATGTATGCAGGGCGGCCCTGGACGATCCGTCAGTACGCGGGCTTTTCCACCGCCGAGGAATCCAACGCCTTCTATCGCAAGGCGCTGGCCGCCGGCGGTCAAGGTGTTTCTGTCGCTTTTGATCTGGCAACCCACCGCGGCTATGACTCCGATCACCCACGTGTGACGGGTGATGTAGGCAAGGCCGGCGTGGCGATCGACTCCGTCGAGGACATGAAGATCCTCTTCAACGAGATCCCCCTGGACAAGGTGTCTGTTTCCATGACCATGAATGGCGCCGTGCTGCCCGTGCTGGCCGGCTATGTGGTGGCTGCCGAGGAGCAGGGCGTCCCGCAGGACCAGCTCGCCGGAACGATTCAGAACGACATTCTGAAAGAGTTCATGGTGCGCAACACCTATATCTATCCGCCCAAGCCGTCGATGAAGATCATTGGCGACATCATCGAGTACACGAGCCAGAACATGCCCAAGTTCAACTCGATCTCGATCTCGGGCTATCACATGCAGGAAGCCGGCGCCAATCAGGCGCTGGAAATGGCTTTCACCCTGGCCGATGGCAAGGAATATGTGAAGACCGCCATTGCCAAGGGCATGGACGTGGATGCTTTCGCAGGCCGTCTATCCTTCTTCTGGGCCGTGGGCATGAATTTCTACCTGGAAGTGGCCAAGATGCGTGCCGCGCGCCTGCTGTGGTGCCGCATCATGAAGGGCTTTGACGCCAAGAACCCCAAGAGCCTGATGCTGCGCACGCACAGCCAGACGTCGGGCTGGTCGCTGACCGAGCAGGACCCTTACAACAACGTGGTCCGCACCACCATCGAAGCCATGGCAGCCGTGTTTGGCGGCACGCAGTCCCTGCACACCAATGCGTTGGACGAGGCCATTGCCCTGCCCACGGAATTCTCGGCCCGCATTGCCCGCAACACGCAGCTGATCATTCAGGAAGAGACCCATATCACCAACGTGATCGACCCCTGGGCTGGTTCCTACATGATGGAAAAGCTGACCCAGGAAATGGCCGACAAGGCCTGGGCCATCATCGAGGAAGTCGACGCCATGGGCGGCATGACTGCGGCCGTGGACAGCGGCTGGGCCAAGCTCAAGATCGAAGCCGCCGCCGCCGAGAAGCAGGCGCGTATCGATTCCGGCAAGGAAGTCATCGTCGGCGTCAACAAGTACAAGCTGGCCAAGGAAGATCCGGTCGACATCCTGGAAGTGGACAACGTCAAGGTGCGTGACAGCCAGATCGCGCGCCTCAAGAATATCAAGGCGAAGCGCGATGCAGCCCAGGTCGAAGCAGCGCTTGCTGCTATCACTGCTGCTGCAGAATCTGGCGAGGGCAACCTGCTGGACCTGTCCATCAAGGCCGTGCGCCTGCGTGCCACGGTCGGTGAAGTCTCCGACGCGATGGAAAAGGCGTTTGGTCGCCATCGCGCCGATACCCAGAAGGTGACTGGTGTGTATGCTGCCGCTTATGACTCGGCCGAAGGCTGGGACAAGCTCAAGGAAGAGATCAACACTGCTTCACAAGCCATGGGCCGACGCCCCCGCGTGATGATCGCCAAGCTGGGTCAGGACGGTCACGACCGCGGCGCCAAAGTGGTCGCAACCGCCTTTGCCGACCTGGGTTTCGACGTAGACATGGGGCCACTGTTCCAGACACCCGAAGAATGCGCTCGCCAGGCCATTGAGAACGATGTGCACGCTGTGGGGGTCTCCACTCTGGCCGCCGGTCACAAGACCCTGGTGCCGGCCATCATTGCGGAGCTCAAGAAGCAGGGGGCTGACGACATCATCGTCTTCGTGGGCGGAGTGATCCCCGCTCAGGACTATGATTTCCTCTACAACGCGGGCGTCAAGGGCGTATACGGCCCCGGCACCCCCATTCCTGCCAGCGCCAAGGATGTGCTGGAGCAGATCAAGAAGGCCAACGGCCTCTGATCGGCCGGCAAGCATCGATAGCAAAGGCGATCGCGACGTGACACCTGAGCAAATGCAAGACGGCATCCTGCGCGGCAACCCTGCCGTGCAGCGCCGGGCCATGGCCAAAGCCATTACCTTGCTTGAATCCTCCCGGGCCGACCATCGTGAACAGGCCGATGGTCTGCTCACCGCTCTGCTGCCGCACACGGGCAAGGCATTTCGCCTTGGCATCAGCGGCGTGCCGGGCGTCGGCAAATCCACCTTCATCGAAGCACTGGGCCTGTACCTGATAGAGAAGGGGCTGCGTGTGGCCGTGCTGGCGATCGATCCGTCCAGCACCGTCTCGGGCGGCTCCATCCTTGGCGACAAGACCCGCATGGAGCAACTGTCCATGCGGCTGGAGGCCTATATCCGCCCCAGCCCCAGCAGCGGCACGCTGGGCGGCGTGGCCGAAAAGACGCGCGAGGCCATGCTGGTCTGCGAAGCCGCCGGTTATGACGTGGTCATTGTCGAAACCGTGGGCGTTGGCCAGAGCGAGATCGCCGTGCACGGCATGACGGACATGTTCTGCGTGCTCCAGCTGCCCAACGCAGGCGACGACCTGCAGGCTATCAAAAAGGGCGTGATGGAGCTGGCCGACCTGGTGGTCATCAACAAGGCCGACATCGACCCCCATGCCGCCACGCGTGCACAGGCCCAGATCACATCGAGCCTGCGCCTGCTGGGCATGCACGGCAATCCCGATCATGCCAACACCGGCGCGCTGTGGCAGCCGCGTGTGCTGCAGATCAGTGCCTTGCTAGGGCAGGGGGTGGAGGGCTTCTGGGCTGCAGTCAGCAGCTTCAGGGAGCTGCAGACCGCGAACGGCCGCCTAGCCCTGCGCCGCGAGAAGCAGGCCCTGGCCTGGATGTGGGAGCGCATCGACTTCGGCCTCAAGCAGGCGTTTCGCCAGCACCCGCAGGTCAAGGCCCTGCTCCCCGTCCTTCAGGACGATGTGGCCTCGGGTCGCATCGCTGCCAGTACGGCAGCAAGAAATCTGCTTCTAGCGCAAATGCAGTAGGCGCTAGTAGCTCTTATTACCATAGCATCGCAGCATCACCATTGCGAGACAAGCAACCCAAATCACGTTAGAGGACAAGCATGCAAGACGATATCCTGAAGCAGCTGGAAGCCAAGCGAGAACTCGCTCGGTTGGGTGGGGGACAAAAGCGCATCGATGCGCAGCACAAGAAAGGCAAGCTGACGGCGCGCGAGCGTATCGAGCTGCTGCTGGACGACGGCACTTTTGAAGAATGGGATATGTTCGTGGAGCACCGCTGCACGGACTTCGGCATGGAAAACACCAAGATCCCCGGAGACGGCGTGGTCACCGGCTACGGCATGATCAACGGCCGTCTGGTCTTTGTGTTCAGCCAGGACTTCACGGTGTTCGGCGGTGCGCTGTCCGAAACCCATGCAGAGAAGATCTGCAAGGTGATGGACCAGGCCATGAAGGTCGGCGCTCCCGTCATCGGCCTCAATGATTCGGGCGGTGCGCGTATCCAGGAAGGCGTTGCCTCTCTGGGCGGCTATGCCGATGTGTTCCAGAAGAATGTGCTGGCCTCGGGCGTGGTGCCCCAGATCTCCATGATCATGGGCCCCAGTGCCGGCGGCGCCGTGTACTCGCCGGCCATGACCGACTTCATCTTCATGGTCAAGGACAGCTCCTATATGTTCGTGACCGGGCCCGAAGTCGTGAAGACCGTGACGCACGAGGAAGTCACGGCCGAAGAGCTGGGCGGGGCCATCACCCACACCGCCAAGAGCGGCGTGGCGGACATGGCTTTCGACAACGACGTGGAAGCACTGATGATGCTGCGTCGCCTCTACAACTACCTGCCCTTGAACAACAAGGAAAAGGCTCCTGTGCGCGAGACCACCGATCCCGTGGGTCGCGCCGATCTGTCGCTGGATACGCTGGTGCCCGAAAACGCCAACAAGCCCTACGACATGAAGGAGCTGATTCTCAAGACCGTGGACGATGGCGATTTCTTCGAGCTGCAGCCCGAGTACGCCAAGAACATCATTATCGGCTTTGCCCGCATGGCCGGTCAGACCGTGGGCGTCGTGGCCAACCAGCCCCTGGTGCTGGCCGGCTGCCTGGACATCAAGTCCTCCATCAAGGCCGCGCGCTTCGTGCGCTTTTGCGATGCCTTCAACATCCCCGTGGTCACCTTTGTGGACGTGCCCGGTTTCATGCCCGGCACTTCCCAGGAGTACGGCGGCATCATCAAGCACGGCGCCAAGCTGCTGTATGCGTATGCCGAAGCCACGGTGCCGAAGATCACCGTCATCACGCGCAAGGCCTATGGCGGCGCGTACGACGTGATGGCGTCCAAGCATTTGCGCGGTGACGTAAACCTGGCCTGGCCCCATGCCGAAATTGCCGTGATGGGCGCCAAGGGCGCGGTGGAGATCATCTTCCGTGAGGACAAGAACGATCCCGTCAAGCTGGCTGCACGCGAAGCGGAGTACAAGGAGCGCTTTGCCAACCCCTTCGTGGCCGGCGCCCGTGGCTTTATCGACGATGTGATCCAGCCGCACGAAACACGCAAGCGCATCTGCCGCTCGCTGGAGATGCTCAAGAACAAGCAGCTGGACAACCCTTGGCGCAAGCACGGGAACATCCCCCTGTAAGAACAAGAAGAACCAGGAGATATATCCATGTTTACCAAGATTCTGATTGCCAACCGCGGCGAGATCGCCTGCCGAGTCATCGCCACCGCCCGCAAGATGGGCATCCAGACCGTGGCGGTCTATTCCGACGCCGACAAGGACGCACGCCATGTCAAGCTGGCCGACGAGGCCGTGCGCCTGGGCCCCGCACCCAGCCGTGAGTCCTATCTGCTGGGCGAGAAAATCATTGAAGCCTGCAAGCAGACCGGCGCACAGGCGGTTCACCCCGGCTACGGTTTTCTCTCGGAGAACGAGGGCTTTGCCAGGCGCTGCGAAGAAGAGGGCATTGCCTTCATCGGCCCCAAGTCGCATTCCATTGCAGCCATGGGCGACAAGATCGCGTCCAAGAAGCTGGCCGGCGAAGCCCAGGTCAACACCATCCCCGGCTACAACGATGCCATTGCCGGCCCCGAGCAGGCCGTGGAAATCGCCAAGGGCATTGGATACCCGGTGATGATCAAGGCCTCGGCAGGTGGCGGCGGCAAGGGTTTGCGCGTGGCCTTCAATGACAAGGAAGCCTTTGAAGGTTTTGCCTCGTGCCAGAACGAAGCGCGCAACAGCTTTGGCGACGACCGCATCTTCATCGAGAAGTTCGTCCAGGAACCACGCCACATCGAAATCCAGATTCTGGGCGACAGCCACGGCAATGTGGTTTACCTGAACGAGCGTGAGTGCTCGATACAGCGCCGTCACCAGAAGGTGATCGAGGAAGCGCCTTCACCCTTCATCAGCGACGCCACCCGCAAGGCCATGGGCGAGCAGGCCGTGGCCCTGGCCAAGGCCGTCAAGTACCAGAGCGCTGGCACCGTGGAGTTCGTGGTCGGCAAGGACCAGGACTTCTACTTCCTCGAGATGAACACCCGTCTGCAGGTCGAGCACCCAGTGACCGAATGCATCACCGGACTCGATCTGGTCGAGCAGATGATTCGTGTGGCCGCTGGCGAAAAACTGTCCTTTGCCCAGGCCGATGTGAAACGCGACGGTTGGGCCATCGAGTGCCGTATCAACGCCGAAGACCCGTTCCGCAATTTCCTGCCTTCGACCGGCCGTCTGGTTCGCTTTGCGCCGCCCGAGCAGACCATGTGGCAGTCGGATACCGAGCACCTGAGCGGTGTGCGTGTGGATACCGGCGTCTACGACGGCGGCGAGATCCCCATGTACTACGACTCGATGATTGCCAAGCTCATCGTGCACGGCAAGGATCGCAACGACGCCATCGCCAAGGCCCGCGAAGCGCTCAACGGCTTCGCCATCCGCGGCATCAGCTCCAACATCCCGTTCCAGGCAGCTCTGCTGGCACACCCGGACTTTGTCTCGGGCAAGTTCAACACCGGCTTCATCGCCCAGCACTACGCCGACGGCTTCCATGCCGAGGACGTGCCCCACGATGATCCCGACTTCCTGGTCGCTCTGGCCCTGTTCCGCAATCGCCGCTACCGTGCGCGTGCATCGACCATCACCGGCCAGATGCAAGGCCATCAGGTGCAGGTGGGCGAGAAGTACACTGCCGTGGTTCTGGGGGCTGAAGGCCAGAACAAGTATGTGACTGGCGAGGTGACTGACTTCGATGCCCAGGCGCGCGTTTGCAAGGTCGTGATCGGCGAGAAGGCCTACGAGTTCCGCAGCAATGCCGATATTCGTGACCTGGTGGTGCGTGGCGTGTGCAACGGCAAGGCTTTCACCTGCCAGATCGAACGCGGCAACGGCAAGAACCCGCTGGCTCTGCGCGTCATCCACAACGGCACGCAAGCCGATGTGCTGGTGCTCTCGCCCAAGGGCGCCGAGATGCACAAGCTCATGCCTTACAAGGCCCCGCCCGACCTGTCCAAGTTCCTGCTCTCGCCCATGCCCGGCCTGCTGGTCGACGTGGCAGTGCAGCCCGGCCAGAAGGTGCAGGCCGGCGAGAAGCTGGCCGTCATCGAAGCCATGAAGATGGAGAACATCCTGTTTGCAGCGCAGGATGGTGTGGTCAGCAAGATCAGCGCCGCCAAGGGCGACTCGCTGGCGGTGGACGACATCATTCTGGAATTCGAGTGATGAGAGCTTTTCGGGGCCTCTGTCCAGAGCCGATATGGTCTGAGCATGAGGCTCCGAAGCAAAAGCCCGCACGGCTTTGGCTCTGCGGGCTTTCCAATTTTCAATAAGATCGGCTCTATCCTTTATCCAGACTCAGCTAGTAGCTATGACATTGAAAGCAGATACAACGATTTCCCGCCCTGCCAGATTGGCCCGTGCGCTGCTGGCTCTATTGGGGACGCTGCTGCTTGTCGATGCTCTGGTACTGATGGGCATGGGGCATTTCAATGTCGGCGTGGTGTTGCCCGCCGGCTTGGGCGCTGCGGCTTTGGGGCTGAGCTGGAAATGGCAGGCCGTGCAGCACTGGCGTGCAGTCAGGCCCTTGCATGCAAGGCTCTGGTCGCTTGCCTGGGCGGGCCTGGCGCTGTGGCTGATCAGCCTTTTCTGGTTCTGGGGCCACCTTTTCGGTCTGGGCCTTGCGCCGCAGCAAGTGCCGCCCGTGCAATCCATCGTGGTGCTGGGCAGCGGCACGCTCGATGGTCATCCCAGGCCGGTTCTGGCTGCGCGACTGGATACGGCAGCAGAACTGGCCAAACTGCAGCCCCAGGCCTTGGTCGCTGTTTGCGGCGGTGTCGATTGGGGTGAAAAAGAGTCTGAGGCCGAGGTCATGGCTCGCTATCTGCAGCAGCGTCACGGTATTGCTGCGCAGCGGCTGGTGCTGGAAAAGCTCAGTACCAGTACCGAGCTGAACCTCAAACTCAGCCGGCCCTTGCTGGCCGAGCGCGGCGTGGCCGCGGATTCACCCATGGCCATGGTTAGCAGCGACTTTCACCTGATGCGTGCCATGAACATTGCAAAGCGGCAGGATCTGCCTCAGGTCTATCCCGTGGCAGCTCCAACCCCTCTGGCCACGCGTTTCAATGCCTGGCTGCGCGAATACTTTGCCATGGCCAGCAGCTGGTTGCTGGGCGAGGTCTGATATTTCAATAAAAACCGGCTCTGGTGCTTACCAATATTGCGCCTTAAGCTATCAATCAAGGAGTAATTCATGAGCAATCGTCCTTTCAAGGTTCTGGGCATTCAGCAAGTCGCCGTCGGTGGCACCGACAAACAGCGCATGAAAAAGCTGTGGGTGGACATGCTTGGTCTTGAACAGACCGGCACCTTCCAGAGCGAGCGCGAGAATGTGGACGAGGACATCCTGGCCATGGGGCGGGGCGCGATGAAGGTGGAAGTGGACATCATGCAGCCCATGGACATCGAGAAAAAGCCCGCCGTGCACGCCACGCCGCTGAACCACATCGGCTTGTGGATCGACGACCTGCCCAAGGCCGTGGAATGGCTGACCGCAAATGGCGTGCGATTTGCTCCCGGCGGTATCCGCAAGGGAGCAGCAGGCTATGACATCACTTTTCTGCACCCCAAGAGCAATGACGAGTTTCCGATTGCCGGCGAGGGCGTGCTGATTGAGCTGGTGCAGGCTCCGGCCGACGTGATTGCGGCGCTGGGCTGAGTGCTTCAGGCACCGGCAGCCAGATTGCAACAGCGTAATAGCTGCGATTATTCTCAGAACTGATAGCCGAGCCTGATCCCGAAAGCCGTGGCGGACTCGGCATCAAATGCCGCCAGGGTCGTGCCGCCGCTGGAGATATTTACTGAGCCCAGACGCTGGTAGCTCAGCCAGGGCGTGAGCTTGAACTGTCCTTGCTGATAGCTCACCCCCACCGTGTAGCCGAGACGGCCATCGGTGGGGCGCAATGGCGACAATGCAGCCTTGTCGCTGCGCTTGTCATAAGCCACGGCGACAAAGCCGGACCAGTTCGCCGTCAGCCTCTGCCCAAGACCCAGCGTGTAGGTGGTAGTGTCCTCCATGTCCGCCAGGCTGCGGCCAGGGAGTACCGCCGCCAGGGTCTGCGGATACAGCCTGAATTGCGACCAGTTGGTCCAGCGAACCTGTCCAAAGAGCAGGGTGCCTGGCGTGATACCTGTCTGGATATCCAGGTTCAAGCTTTGCGGGGCAGTCGATGCCGTCCTCGTTTCGCTTGGCCATAGGTTTTCACGGGTCGCGATCTTGTGCTTGATCGCCGAGTAATAGGTTGCAGCGACGCGCAAAGCCATATCCGGGCGCTCATAGCTCATGCCCAGCAAGTAGCCTGGCTCGGTACTGGGTCTGAAATCCACCCGGTACCCATTGAGCACTCCAAATACCATCCCCCCCAGGGCGACATGTCCTTCGGTGCGTTGCAGTCGCAGACCGCCATGCACGGCCCAGTGCTCATCCCAGCGGTAACGTAGCGCTCCCATGAGCTCATGGCTGCTCACGCGGGCCTGCGTGCCGCCAAAAAGAGGCGATTGCAGCGGGCTGTAAGCGATGTCAAGGCCGAAAGGCTTGCTCAACATCAGCAGCAACGAGGTGCGTGGATTCACATCCTGCTTGTATGCAAAGCCCCATTGGGTGTAATCGTCAGCCACCTGTCCGGTGGACTTGCCCAGGGCATCCGTGCCCTGGATCCGGGGCCGAACCGTATAGGTCTCTACGGAAAGATAGCGACCGTTCTCAAATAGAGGCCCGAGATCCTGGCCTGTTCTATCAAGGCCGCCGGCCTGGGCGCAGAGCCCCCACATCATGGCTGCACAGCCAGCACCCGCTTTTGCTTTTCTCAACGCCTGCTCCAACGCTCTGATTCCAGTTGCATGAATGTAATTTAATGTGTCCAAGTGACAGGCGCATAGGTCTAATTGGAGGATGCAGTCTCGTGCAGTTGACGCTTTCGGGGCTCTAGAGAGCTATCAACGTGGCTTATGCTGCGGAACCCCAAAGCCACGCAGAAAAATGCCTCCCATCTCGACTGCTCTCACGACCGCTTACTACGACCGCCAATACAACGCCCGCGCCAGCGTGCAGGATCCGCTGGAGTATCTGGCGCGCTACACGCAGGAAAGCCAGGCTGCATTTGCCTTGTCCGGTGCAGTTCGCAACCAGCGCTACAGCCCCAGGGCTACGGATGTTCTGGATATCTATCTGCCCCCAGCTCAGGCAGGCGAAGCACAAGCCGCGCCTGTTTTCATCTTCATCCATGGCGGCTACTGGAAGGCTTTGGGCAAGGATGATTCGGCTTTCATGGCACCGGCGCTGACTCAGAAGGGCGCCATCGTTGTTGTGCCTGACTACGACCTGGCCCCGTCCGTCACGCTGGACCATATCGTCGATCAGATGCGTCAGGCCTATTCCTGGGTGGTACGCAATATCGCCATCTACGGCGGTGATGCCCGCAATATCTGTGTCTGCGGAAGCTCGGCCGGAGGACATCTGGCGGGCATGCTGCTGGCCAAGGACTGGCAACAAGACTACGACTTGCCAGCGCAGGCCGTGCCCCGCTCAGCACTGACCTTGAGCGGCCTGTTCGACCTTCAGCCGCTGCTGGCAACCCATATCAACGGCTGGATGCAGCTCGACGACGCTGGCGCCATACGCAACAGTCCCCGCTTTCTGCTACCCGATGCGAGTACCCATGCTCAATGCCAGTTGCGCGTGAGCTGTGGGGAGTTTGAAAGCCATGAATTCAAGCGCCAGTCGCGCGAATACCTGGCTGCGTGGCAGGCGCGTTGTCTGCCGGGGCAATGGGTGGAGGCGCCGGCTACCAACCACTTTGATTTGCCACTGCAACTGGCCGATCCGCAATCCGCCATTCATCAGACTG
Source organism: Comamonas sp. Tr-654 (assembly GCF_011752915.1). NCBI lineage: Bacteria > Pseudomonadati > Pseudomonadota > Betaproteobacteria > Burkholderiales > Comamonadaceae > Comamonas > Comamonas sp. Tr-654. Next base: position 305,441 of record NZ_VWWQ01000001.1, on the reverse strand, counting down.
CGCTGCAGCTGATGGGGCTTGATCAGTCCTCGTCCAGCATGCGCGCGGCCTGATTGTTGAGTGCCGAGTCGGCCCGGAAGTAGCCGAGTACGGTGTTCACGCTATGGTGCCCGGTCAATGCCATGGTGTCAGCCAGCGGCAGATTGCGCCTGCCGGCTTCGGTCACAAATCCCGAGCGTAGCGAGTGTGCCGAAAAGTCTCCTTCCACACCAGCCAGCGCACAGCGTTCTTTGACGATGTTGCGCACCGCAGCGGGAGTCAGTGGCTCTGCCACATGGCCGCCTTTGCGGATGCGCCTGAAGATAGGACCTTCTGTGATCCGCGCAGCATCCAGCCATGCTCTCAAGGCAATGGCTGCACGGCCGGTAACGGGCTTGTGATTTTCGGGGGCATCGGTGCCGCTCTGATTGGTCTTGCTATGGCTCAGGGTGTAGATGAATTCCCCATTAGCCACTGTGCGCAGGAAACGCATATCGGCGCCAGCCACTTCGGAACGGCGACGCCCGCCACTGGCCCAGGCAAACAGTAGCAGCGCCCGGTCGCGCAGGCCGCGCAAGCTTTCGTCGCAGCTTGCCAGCAACTCCTCCAGCACATCGCGCGTCAGCGCCTCTTTCTTCTGTGGCAACTCACCGCGCCTTGCATAGGCCTTGCGCGTGCGTGACATCAACTCTCTGACTGCCCCGTCCTGACAGGGGTTGGACATGGCATGCACCTGATGTGCCTTGGACATCACGGCCATGCGGTGCACCAGGGTGTTGTGTGAAGGTGCCCCTTTTTTGCCCTTGTAGCCGGCAGCTACCAGGGCTTCGTCGATCTCGGGCGGCATTTCATTGAGCAGGCCGGCACCACTCTGCCTCTGGGCATGATCGATGATGAACTGCAGCACGGTAGCCACCTGTAGCGGCAGTTGCATGGGCTGCCCCATGCGCAGCAGATGCCAGGCCGCCCAGTAACGCATGGCGCTTTGATAACTGCTGCGCGTGTTGCGGGATTCGCCTTCATGCATCAGTTCCTTGATGGCCTCATGCGCTTCGGGTGCCAGGGCGGCTGGCGGCATATCCAGTACCTGTAGGCGGTTGGTATCAAAGGCCGCTGGAGCAGGGAAGGGCGAGGGCTTGCGTGAATCCATGATGCTATTTTCGCCCTGACTTTGCATGCCCGCTGAAATCGATGTGCCGCTCCTGAGCTGTCGGGTAAGGCGGTGCAGCGCCGCCGACCGTGTTGTCCTGGCTGTCTTTATCCACGCCAATTCAGGTGGTTTCAACTCTGTACGCAAGCCTGTGGCTGATGGCAGCTATCGCTTGCATCAATGACAGCGATCTGGGTGCAGCCTGGTGCCAGGCCGCCCTAATCACGGCCCTGGCAGAACAACCAGTATGTGCAGGCAAAAGAAATTGCTCTCGCTCGAACGTCGAACGGACTTCACCCTGAATCGAAGGGATAAAACGGGTTAATGTATGTTGTCATCTGTATGAAAATTTCTTACGTAATATTTAATACATAAGATGTACTATATATTACGTAATCAATTGATAGATCACGATAACAATCACTTATCGTTAGTTATTTAAAGAATAGATATGAATACAAGCAAAACTACGTCCAGGGGCGTCCAGGAGTCCGATGTCTGGGCTGCAGCCGATGTCTTGATTGCCCAGGGTCTGCGTCCAACCATAGAGCGCGTGCGCCAGCAGATAGGGCGCGGCTCTCCGAATACGGTCAGTCCCATGCTGGAGACCTGGTTTGCCACGCTGGGGCGTCGCCTGGGGGTTGCGGGAGAACAGGACCCATCCGTGCTGCAATCGGTGCCGGACCCTGTGCAGCGCCTTGCCGAAGAGCTCTGGAATACGGCACAGGAAGAGGCGAAAGCCGCCGCCAGCAAGGCCTTGGATCTTCGTGAACAGGCTTTGAAAGTCGAGGAGCAGGCTTTTGTGGCACAGCAGGAGCAACTAGCACAACGCCAGGCCACTATGGAAGCGCAAAAAGACGCGCTGAATCAAGCCCTGCAGACAGCTCAGAATCACGCCCAGGACCTGGCGCGTCGACTGGACGAGATGCAGCAGACGCTGCAGGAGCGCGATCAGCGCCTGGAAGAACTGCGTGACGAGTTGGGCAATGCCGTTCGCCAGCGTGAGTTGCAGCAGCAAAAGCACAGCGAAGAAATTCAGTCCGCTGCGGCGGAACGCCAGCGCATGGCCGAGCAATACGCGGGAAACGAGCGCCATATGCTCAACGAGGTTGATCGTGCACGCCAGGAACTCACGACAGCGAGAAAAAGCCTGCAGGACCAGGAGCGCAAGTCCGAGTCACGCTATCAGGAGATGCAAGGCCGCCTGGAGCAATCGGAGCAGGAGATCTTGAATCTGCATGCCCAGTTGCAGACAGCCCAGAACACCGCAGCCCTGGCGCAGGAGCGTGCAGTCGATCTCAAGAATCTGCTGGAGGCTCAGCAAAGAATTGCGGCCGCAGCCACGGCCCCAGATTCGAATGCGGCTCAACCTCTGGCGCGTCGAAGCAATCTCGCGGCGACCCGCCGCTCCATCAACCGGCGAACCTTGCGCTAGGCAATATCCGGCAGTCCCGCAACGGCCCAATCCGGTTTGTTTTCTATGCCGCCGCACGGGCCGCCTCTTATTGCGGTGGCTTGTCAATCTCCTCTGCGCACGCCGAGCCATAGCGGCCCAGCCATGACTATCCTGAAATAATTAATCGGTAACGTCCTACATTTCGGTACGCTTTTGTCTTTAATAGTGGTGGGAAATAGAAGAAGACAAGAACCAACCCGCCAATGGATGCGACATCAGTTTTGAGATGGGCGATCTCGATGCACGCTTCCTAGTAGCAAACCGCTTTCTCCTGAGTTCAAGCATTTCCAGGTCCTGGTATTGGTGCCTGGACGGACTTTCTGTTGCTTGATCCTTTTATCCGGAAGTAGAGGTGGCCATGGATTTACTCAAAAGCATTTTTCACCAATCACCGGAGGCGGCTCTTTTTGCGTCTCTGGCCCTGGGATACTGGGTCGGAAAGTTTCGCTTTGGATCATTCCAGCTGGGGGGTGTGGCAGGCTCCTTATTGGCAGCGGTCTTGATCAGCCAGATCGGCATTCAGATAGATTCAGGCATCAAGGCTGTCCTTTTCGCATTGTTCATATATGCCGTAGGCTTTGAAAGCGGTCCGCAATTCTTCAATTCTCTGGGGCGCCATTCGGTCAAGGAAATCATGATGGCCGTCGTGGTCGCCTTGTCCGGTTTGATCACGGTGGTGGTGATTGCCAGGGTATTCGGTCTGGACAAAGGACTGGCTGCAGGTCTTGCGGCCGGTGGGCTGACGCAGTCGGCAATCATTGGAACGGCTGGTTCTGCGATTGAGAAACTCGGGCTCTCAGGTGAGGAGGTGCAGCGCATGCAGGCCAACGTTGCCATCGGCTATGCGGTCACCTATATATTCGGCTCCTTCGGGGCCATCATCATGTGCGTTAATGTCCTGCCATGGATTACCGGACGCAATATCCGGGACGACGCGGTTCAGGCCGAGCAGGAGCAGCTCAAAGGCGTTCGGGTCTATGGCGTGGGTGAATCGCCAGCGGCCCCCGATCTGGTGGGCCGTATTTTCCGCGTTGCCCAATCAGGCAAAACCGTGGCCGATCTTGAAGCCGGGGGGACCCAGGGCAGGGTGACGGTGGAGCGCATTCAGCGAAAGAACGCCCTGGTCGGCGTGGACCCCAGCCTGGTCCTTGAGGCCGGCGACATTGTTTTGCTGGTCGGACGCCGCCCCGCCGTGGTGTCTCTGGGCCAGACAGTAGGCGATGAACTGCCCGGAGCCCAGGGCATGGACGTGGTGATGGTGCGTCGCGATGTGGCCATTTCCAATGCCCAGTATCTGAACCGCAGCGTCAAGGACATTCTGGACAGCCTGTCTCAGGACCTCAAGCACGGTGTCTATGCCGAGGGCTTGATTCGCGCGGGATCGCCGGTTCCCATCACTGCGCAGACCATGGTGATGCCCGGCGATGTGGTCACCTTGTTCGGCACACCTCAGGATGTTCAGAAGGCTGCCCAGGCCGCCGGCCCCATCATTGTTCCCAGCGACAAGACCGACTGGGTGTTCCACGGCTTCGGCATTGTCGTCGGCCTGCTGATCGGTCTGCTGGTGCTGCGCATAGGCGCCATTCCCATCACCTTGGGCAGCGGTGGCGGTGCCTTGCTCTCGGGCCTACTGTTTGGTTGGTGGCGTAGCCGCAAGCACACCATGGGCAATATGCCGACAAGCGCCTCGACATTGCTGCGCGATCTGGGGCTGGCCGGTTTTGTGGCCATGGTGGGCCTGCAGTCCGGCCAGCAGGCGGTCAGCACGGTCATGGAGCAAGGCTTGACGCTGTTCATGCTGGGCGTTCTGGTCACGATCATTCCGCTGCTGATTGCCATTTTGTTCGGCAAGTATGTGCTGCGTTACGACAACGTGGCCGTGTTCGCAGGCTCACTGTCCGGCGCACGCAGTGCCAACCCCGCATTTGGCGAAGTTCTGGACAAGGCCGGCAATTCAATCCCCACCACCCCGTTTGCAATCACTTATGCCTTGGCCAACGTGTTCCTGACGTTGTTGGGTCCGCTGGTCATCGCCTTTGCGTGAAACCCTGAACTGATTCACTAGGACGAATGGAAGGAGTTGCGATATGAGCAAGGATTATCAGAGTCTGGCGAACTTGAGCCCGTTCGAGCTCAAGGATGAGTTGATCAAGATCGCCTCGGGCGACGGAAACCGTCTCATGCTCAATGCGGGGCGGGGCAATCCCAATTTTCTGGCAACCACACCGAGAAGAGCATTTTTCCGTCTGGGCTTGTTCGCTGCTGCCGAGTCGGAGCTTTCGTATTCTTATATGACCACGGTGGGCGTTGGGGGCCTGGCAAAGATCGAGGGTATAGAAGGGCGCTTCGAGCGTTATATTGCCGAAAACCGCGATCAGGAAGGCGTGCGCTTTCTCGGTAAATCCCTGAGCTATGTGCGCGATCAGCTGGGTCTGGATCCCGCCGAGTTTCTCCATGAAATGGTCGACGGCATTCTGGGCTGCAATTACCCGGTGCCACCGCGCATGCTGAAAATCAGCGAGAAAATCGTGCGCCAGTACATCATCCGCGAAATGGCCGGCGATTCCATGCCGGGCGAATCCGTGGAATTGTTTGCCGTCGAGGGCGGCACGGCCGCCATGGCCTATATCTTCGAGAGCATGAAGGTCAACGGCCTGCTCAAGGCCGGTGACAAGGTGGCCATCGGCATGCCGGTTTTCACACCGTATATAGAAATTCCGGAGCTGGCCCAGTATGCGCTGGAGGAGGTGGCCATCAATGCCGACCCGGCCCTCAACTGGCAATATCCGGATTCCGAGCTGGACAAGCTCAAGGATCCAGCCATCAAGATCTTCTTCTGCGTGAACCCCAGCAATCCGCCATCGGTAAAGATGGACGAGCGCAGCCTGGAGCGTGTGCGCAAGATCGTGGCCGAACATCGACCGGATCTGATGATCCTCACCGATGACGTTTATGGCACGTTTGCCGATGGCTTTCAGTCGCTCTTTGCAATTTGCCCGGCCAACACTTTGTTGGTCTATTCGTTCTCCAAATACTTTGGTGCCACCGGCTGGCGTCTGGGTGTGGTGGCTGCCCACAAGGAAAACATCTTCGACCTGGCATTGGGCAAGCTGCCTGAGTCCGAGAAAACAGAGCTCGATCATCGCTATCGTTCACTGCTGCCCGATGTGCGTTCATTGAAGTTCATCGATCGCCTGGTTGCCGACAGCCGCGCGGTTGCCTTGAACCACACGGCCGGTCTGTCCACGCCCCAGCAGGTTCAGATGACCTTGTTCTCGCTGTTTGCGCTCATGGACGAGAGCGACCAGTACAAGCACACGCTCAAGCAACTGATACGACGTCGTGAAGCAACGCTGTATCGTGAGTTGGGCACGCCTCCGCAAAGAGACGAAAATGCGGTCGATTACTACACCTTGATCGACCTGCAGGACGTGACCTCCAAGCTTTATGGCGAAGCATTCTCGCAATGGGCGGTCAAGCAGTCCTCGACTGGCGACATGCTGTTCCGGATTGCCGATGAAACCGGAATCGTGCTCCTGCCGGGACGCGGCTTTGGATCGGACCGTCCATCGGGACGCGCCTCCTTGGCCAATCTCAACGAGTATGAGTACGCGGCCATAGGTCGTGCGCTGCGCAAAATGGCTGACGAACTGTACGCGCAATACACCGAGCAAGGCAAAAAGCGCTGACGGTGAAGGGCTTGCCTGAATGGCCATGAGTGATCCTCTTGGCCACATTCAGGCTGCGGTGCGGTGCATCAAGGCTTTGCGGCACCGTCACTCGCAAAAAGCCTGCCCGGCCGCCATGCATTTGAAAAGAGGCTTCGGGCCTCTTTTCTGGTTTTCCTCTTCACTGAGCCGTCAGGCGTGCGAAGTCGCGATCGAGATCCTTGATGGCCGTCTCGATGCGTTTGTTTCGCTCTGCCGCCCATTGCTCCTCCTGGGCAAGCATTTGTCTGGAGCGCTCAATCATGCGGTTCATCTCCGCAGGCTGTGGGCCGCCAGCAGTCACACGATTCTTCACGATGGCCACAGGGTCCAGCGCTGCCCGGAATTCGTCCTCCGACATCGGTAGGCTGCCGTTCTCGATGGACATCTCGTGTTTCAGCGTCGCGGCATAGATGCGCTGGGCATCGGCGTAGGGGAAGTCGCGAGGGGTGATGTTGCGTTCCTTGGCAAAGCTAACGACCTCCGAGGCAAAGTGGTGACCCACGCGGAAGGGCAATTTGTACTTGCGCATCAGAACATCCGCCACCTCCTGGGAGGCCGTCCAGTCAAGATTCAATTCTTCAAGCGCACGTTCAGGATTGATCACCAGGCCGCTGAGCACCTTGTCAAACCCCTGAAGAGTGGAAATCGTCGCTGCAATCAGCGCGGAGGAGTCATGGGACGACTTGTTATCGCTCATCCCCGGTGGAATATTGTGCTGGCTGATGAGGCGCCCCACACCCAGGGCCAGCACGCATGAAGCGTTGGCGCGGGTGTCGTTGAGCAATCCTGGATTGCGCTTCTGAGGCATGGCACTGGAGACATAGGTGTTGCCTCCGCCTTCCCGGAGCAGAATCCAGGGTCTGGGCTGTGCGTACTGCACCATGACGTCCTCGACAAAAGCTCCGACGTGCAGGGAAATGCTTGACGCAACCGCACCGATCTCCACCGGCATCTCGGCAGCCAGGATTTGTGCGGCATCGTAGGCGTTGTCGACTGTGACTGGATAGCCAAGGTATCTAGCCATGCGCTCCCTATTCAAGGGCCAGCTGGTGCCGTTGAGAACCGTAGTGCCCATTGCTGACTGGTCGATGCGTGCAAAAGCTTCGTGCAGGCGCTGGGCGTCCCGGTCAAAACCGGCAAGGTGTCCCAGAAGGTAGTGCCCATAGCTATTAGGCTGAGCAGCCACCCCGTTGGTGTAATTCGGAACGACTGTGCCGGCATAGGCCTGGGCCAGCCGCAGCAGATGAGCACGGGTCTGCGCCAGCTGTTTGTTCAGGCGCAGCATATCGTCCCGCTGTATGGCTGAGCGCACCGTAGCCAACATATCCTGGCTTGAGCGCCCGGCATGCAGAAGAGTGGCTTCCACGCCTGCTGCATCAATGAGCAGGGGCTCGAAAGTGATGACCAAACCTGGCCGTTTGCCATTGGGAGCGTCGCCTGCGTTCAAGACGCTCTGGAGACCTCGTGCAATTTTGGGAGCCATGGACTTGTCGAGCAAGCCCTCATCGGTGTTGATGACTGCCGATGCCTTGTTGATTTGTCCCAGCCAGAAGAAGGCGTCGCGCTTCGACTCCTGCGCAAACGCGCAATTGGCCAGCGATGTCAGTGCAAACGTGGCAACCAGGAGCTTGCGCAGCGCCCCACCGGCAAGGCCGTGGGGCAGTTTTGACAAGACGGCACTGCGCTTGCTGTTGGTTCTGTATTTCATGTATGTCTCCTGGGCTTTAGGGGGTGATCAAGGCTGGATGTCTTGTATTGCCGACTCGATAACTCTGTAATGGCAGATGGCTGGGAACTAGCTGATGGCGAATGATGCATGTCTTCACGACGCGAAATTGCCATATGGCTGAACTAGACGCAAAAAATCTTGGAGTGGAGGAGGGCGCCGCTCCTGCTCACTTTGTATGCCGATTGGCGCTATTAGAGTGTCGCGGTCTGCCACCGGCTGTCCCAGGCGAGATATGTGTTTTGCGCAGCGAAGCTTGTGCCGGCTCTGTCTTGTGGCTGATGGGGCAGCATCGGCAAGGTGCATATCGCAATCAGCCAGGTCAAGCGTTTGCAGGACGCATCTGCTGCATCAATTGATAGAGCGCTTCAGCTACCAATGAAAGGCTGCGCTCTCGCTTTCGAACCATATAGATCTGCCGGTCCATACCCGGCAGCAGCAGGTGCCGCGCCACCAATCCGGGCTTGTCGAAGTGAAACAGGCTCAGCGCGGGAGCTACGGTGATGCCGAGTCCGGCTTGCACCAGTCCCATCACGGTGGCCAATTGCTCAACCTCAACGAAAGTCTGCATCTTTCGAGGAAAAAAAGCGGCATCCAGATACTGGCGAACACTGCTGTGGCGTGCCAGGTGGATGAACGGCCAGGGTGTCAGATCCTCCAGGGACAGCTCGACCTTGTCCGCCAGTGGATGGTCGCCAGGGCACACCATATAGAAGCCGTCACTGCAAAACGGCTCGGCCTTGAGGTCGGGTGTATCCACGCGTATGGCGGCCAGCGCAAAATCCGCGTCTCCGTTGGCAACGGCAGCGATACATGGCTCGGACAGCACGTCCAACACACCCAGCTGGACTCCCGGATGCCGCGCCGTGTATACCTTCAGCACTTCAGGAAGCCAGCCTGCGGCAAGAGATGGCAGCAATGCAACTGATACGTGCCCCTGAGCCAGTTGTGCTGTATCACGCATCGCTCTCTCACAGGCAGCGAATTCTGCGGCGAGGCGCTCTGCAGACTGCAGGAATCGTTCGCCTTCACGGGTAAGCACTACGTGTCTTGTGCTGCGGTCGAAAAGTTTGAGACCTACCGTTTGCTCCACGGTGCGAATGAGTGCGCTGAAAGCCGGTTGTGACAGGTGGCACATGCTGGCGGCCTGGGTGAAGTTCTTTTGCTTGGCCAGTACCAGGAATGCCTGCACATCGCGCGACGATAGATTCATTTGAAATGCGGATTAATTAATCTCAATTATCGATTTCACAGCTTATAGCGGTTTTTCTATAGTGGGCAACAGGAGGTTTCATGACAAGAGTGCAAAACGAAACGACGTCATTGCTCATCGGATGTGCTGCAGGCTTTTCCGGTGATCGAATTGATGCGGCGCAGCCCGTCGTGCAGGAGCTGGTTCGACAAGGCAAACCTGCCTTTCTGATCTTTGAAACGCTGGCCGAGCGCACTCTGGCGCTGGCACAGCTTGCTCGTCGTCAGAATCCCGATGCAGGCTATGAGCCACTCATGGTGGAGTTTCTCCGGCCCGTGCTCGCCGACTGCCTGGCGCATGGAATTCGAATCGTCAGCAACTTTGGTGCGGCCAACCCACAAGGTGCAGCCCGGGCCATTGCTGCATTGGCCAAGGAGCTCGGAACGCGCCTACCCCAAATAGCGGTTGTTCACGGGGATGACCTCAGCGGACCCGCGCACTACCAGCTGCTCGAAAAAGCTCTGGGCTCGGACATGCCAGACCAGCAACTGGTGAGCGCCAATGCCTATATAGGTGCACGCCCCATTGCCGAGGCACTGCTGGCAGGTGCAGACATCGTGGTGTGCGGCCGCGTCTCCGACCCCTCGCTTGTAGTGGGACCTGCCATGGCCCACTTCGGCTGGGCCTGGGATGACTGGAATCGCCTGGCACGAGCCACGATGACCGGGCATTTGCTGGAATGTGGAACCCAGGTCTCTGGCGGCTATTTCGCAGACCCGGGGTACAAAGATGTACCCGGCATGGAGCGCCTGGGATATCCCATTGCCGAAATCGACAGCGCGGGCAACAGCACCATCTTCAAGCCATCTCTTACCGGGGGCTGCATCACCGCAGCCACGGTCAAGGAGCAACTGCTCTACGAAATCCATGACCCTGCCTGCTACCTCACGCCAGACGTTGTTGCCGACATCACTCAGGCCGAAGTGATTTCGGTTGGGCCTGACCGGGTGCGCCTGGAAGGTGTCATTGGTCATCCGAGGCCGGAGATGCTCAAAGTCAATGTCTGCTTTGAGTCAGGGTGGTTTGCCGAGGGAGAGATCTCCTACGCGGGCCCGAGAGCGCAAGCGCGCGCGCGTCTGGCGGCCCAGACCATATCCAGGCGCCTGGCGAATATTGCACCCCTCAGAACCGACCTGATCGGCGTAACCAGCGTCTGGGGAAACGACAGCAGCGACTGGCTGATCGACGAAGGCATTGCCGGCGAATCCCGGGATGTCCGGCTTCGCATGGCCTGGCAGCATGCCGACCATGCGGTAGCCGCGCGTCTGCCGCGCGAGATAAACGCCTTGTACTGCTGCGGTCCGGCGGGGGGAGGGGGCGTTCGCACCCATATGCGCCAGCGCCTGGGAATGGTGTCGTGCCTGGTACCTCAGCAACAGATTACGACTGGCTTCCACTGGACCAAGCCGCATCAGGAGTAAGCCATGAACTCAACCCTTACCGTTCCCCTTTACCGAGTTGCGCATGGACGCACGGGTGACAAAGGCAACCGCTCCAATATCAGTGTCATTGCATGGCATCCGGATCTGTGGGAGGTGGTGTGCGAACAAGTCACGGAACAAGTCGTGATGCACCTTTTTGCAGACCGCAAGCCAAGCCATGTCCGGCGATACCTGCTACCCAAGCTCCACGCCATGAATCTGGTGCTCGACAACGTGCTGGATGGGGGGGTCAACGACTCGCTGAACCTGGACAGCCATGGAAAAACGCTGTGCTTCAGGGTGCTTGAAATGCCCGTCGTGGTTCCATGCCATCTCGAGCCACTGCTCGTCGGTCCGAGCGCCTGAATTTTCTACAACAACCACTAGGAGACAAACCATGAAATTTCTGACACGACGCACCGTTCTTGCATGCGGTGCAAGCCTGGCGCTCAGCCCCTTGGCCTTTGCACAGGGCGAATTTCCAAACAAGCCTATTACCTTTGTTGTTCCGTTTGCCGCCGGCAGTGCCACCGACCAGCTTGCGCGTGCCTTGGGACAAGCCGTTTCCGAGCAAACCAAGCAGCCGGTCGTGGTGGAAAACAAAGGCGGTGCCAGCGGCATGATTGCGGCTCAAGCAGTGGCCAAGGCCGCGCCTGATGGCTACACCGTGCTCATCACGACCAATACGACGCATGCTGCCAACGAGCATTTGTACAAAAAGCTGTCGTACGACCCTGTCAAGGATTTCACCCCCATCACAGGTCTGGGCAAAGGCGGACAGGTCCTGGTCGTTCCAGCGACTTCGCCTTATCAGTCCGTAGGCGATCTGCTGGGCTATGCCAAAGCCAATCCCGGCAAGCTGAGTTTTGGCAGCGGCAGCTCTTCAAGCCGTGTCGCTGGCGAAATGCTGAAGCAACTCGCTGGAGTCGACATCCTTCACGTTCCCTACAAGAGCAATCCGCTCGCCCTCACGGATCTCCTCGGGGGGCAGATAAACCTGATGATTACCGACGTCTCGACAGGTGTTCCTCAAATCAAGGCCGGCAAACTGCGCCCGCTGGGTTACTCCACCCAAAAGCGCAGCGCGCAGATGCCTGATGTTCCGACCATCGCGGAAGCCGGTGTCAAAGGCTATGACATGGGCTACTGGTTCGCAGCCTACACGCCTGCCAATACACCAGCACCTGTCGCGTCCAGACTCAATCAACTGCTGACCAAGGCGGTGAACAGCGCTGCAGCCAAGTCCTTCTTCAATATGTCCGGCTCCGAAGCCTGGACCACCTCTGCCTCGGAGCTGGCACAGTTCCAGGCCGCAGAAACGACCAAGTGGGGACAGGTCATCAAGGCGGCAGGCATCACGCCTGAATAAGGCAGACAACAGCACAGCGGCCCAACATCCGGGCCGCTCACACGCAATCCAGTCCATCTTCAAATTGGCCGCCAGATGCCAAGGGATAGCTGCGCCGTTCTGAAACCAGGCTCATCGATAAAAACAAGGAGACAAACATGCATGCGTTCAAGCTAACAATAGCCGCCATGGCAGCGGCAATCGCCACGGGATGCGGAGGCGACGACAGCGGCAAGTCCGCCAATGAATCTGCCAAGCCCAGGCTGGCGATCCAGATTACGTCCACTCAGGATTTTCCTGGAACCTATGGCAGCGTTGGAGCCTACGAAAAGGTCAGCGGAACGATTTCTGGGGAACTCGACCCGAAGGATGCCAGAAACCGCATCATTCAGGACTTGGAGCTTGCTCCGGTCAACGCCAGGGGAATGGTGGAGTATTCAACGGACTTCGTGCTTCTCAAGCCCAAGAACATGTCCAAAGCCAGTGGCGTGCTCCGCTACGACGCGCCGAATCGAGGCAACATCCTGACCATGCCCAATCCCAGCAGCACACCAAGTGACGCTGTCTACATGGAGCGGGGCTACGTGATGTTGTATGCGGCTTGGCAGGGCGATGTACCCAAATCGTCTGCCGAGCGTTTGACGGCAAAAGTGCCGGTGGCAATCAATACAGATGGCAGCAGCATCACCGGCACGTATCGCACCGAGCTGGTTCCAAGTACCGCCACGTCAACGATGGGCCTGCCTGGCGGTGTCTTCAACGGAACCATGCTTCCATACGCTCCAGCCAGCCTGGACAATACCGCCCCTGGCTATTCGTTAACTCGGCGCATCAACGAAACGGACAAGCGAGAGCTGATTCCCACATCTGATTGGAAGTTTGCGGACTGCACTTTAAGCGCACCGTTTCCAGGCATTGCAGATGCAGGCAAAGTCTGCCTGAAGGATGGCTTCGATCCTCTGTATCTGTATGAACTGGTCTATGTTGCCAAGGATCCCAAGGTCATGGGAGTCGGGCTTGCGGCATTGCGTGATGCTGTTCATTTCTTCCGCTCGACAGAGAAGGACAGCAACGGCAGCCCCAATCCGCTGGCGGGGCGCATCAAATACACGCTTGGCCAAGGTACGTCACAGTCGGGAAATGCCATGAAGACCTTCCTGCATCTGGGCTTCAACCAGGCAACTGACGGTTCACGCGTATTTGACGGGATGTATGCGCATGTCGCGGCTCGTCAAACCAATGTCAACACGCGTTTTGCCGTTCCGGGAGGAGGAGGAGGGCTGCGTACCGACCATACCGCGTTCGGCCAGACCGCACCTCGCGGCCTTGACAAGAGCTATGTCGATGACATCAGTGGCCGTGAAGGCGGGGTCATGCGCCGCTGCAGCGAGTCCAATACCTGTCCCAAGTTTTTTCTGGGACTGTCAGGTACGGAGTTCTGGCAGTTGCAGGGTTCGCCTGTACTCACCAATACGCAAGGAAGCAGGGACATTACGCAACCGGACAACGCTCGCATCTACTACTACTCCAGCACGCAACACGGCGGGGCAGGTGGCGAATCCAGCATCAACTATGCACCAGGTCGTAATGTCTATCCTGCCGGAACGGTTGTGCATTTCAATGACACATTCCGAGCTCTCTTCCTCGCCTTGGAAGACTGGGTGACCCAAGGCACGGAGCCTCCGGCAAGCCAAACCCCTTTGTTGGCCGACGGCACATTGGTCAAGCCCGGGTCAGTTCAGTTCCCCACAATGCAGGGAGTCCAGTGGAAATCCGGCACAGGCCTTTCTGCCATACCTGCTTTCAACTACCTGGCCCGCTACAACAATTACGAATTGCTGGAGTTCGGGCCGCAATACCGGCCTGAAGATGAGTCAGGCATTGCAAGCATCTTGCCACCCCGTCAAACGGGTCGGCAGTATCCAATACTGGTACCTCAGGTCGACCCTCGAACCGGTCTCACGATTGCCGGCATTCACTCGGTAGAAGCACTTGCGCCGCTCGGCACAAGTGTTGAGTTCAACTATGTGGCGAGCGACAAGATCGTTGATTTGTCTAATCTGACGGGTAGTTACATACCGTTCCACAAGACTAGAGCTCAGAGAATTGCGGCAGGTGATACACGTGTCTCTCTCGAAGAGCTGTATGTCGACCAGGACGGGTATGTGCAAGCGGTCTCAGCAGCCGCACGAAGCCTGGTTGAAAAGCGGCTTTTGCTCCAGCGTGATGCGGAACTCATCATCGAGAAAGCAAGGAACTCGGCAATCTTCGATTGAAGAAGGGCGGATGTTGGCAACTGGTGCTTGAGCACCAGTTGCTCCGTGAGTGGAGATCCATGGCTGTTAGGGCTCAGTTGAGGTAAATCTGAGCCATTCCCGTTACTTGGCAACCCGGCTGTCTTCGACGGTGAAGTGCTCGACATGCGGTGGCTCCACAAAATAAGGACCGATGATGGCGCGCCACTCGGCAAAAGCGGCGGACTGGCGGAATCCAATCGTGTGATCGTCCAAAGTTTCCCACTGCACGGTCAGCACATATCGGCCCGCGGTCTCGATGCTGGCAAGGACTGTGTGGCCGAGATAGCCAGTGGCCTTGCTCAGCACTGCGTCTGCAGCCCGACGAATGGCGCTTCCAAAATCCTTGTGCTTGGCTGGCTCCACCTTGAAGTCTGCAATCTCAACAATCATCAGTTTTCTCCTGTTGGTAAGACGCCGGAACTCGGCGCCAAGTCAATCCCAGATTCAACCCTCATCAGGGGCCACTGCCACGAAAGATGGTCCTGGAGAGCTCCATCTCGCTTAGATGATGAGGTCGCAAGCCTCAAGCCGAAGCCTACGAAGACGCAACCCATCACTCTGTCCAGAGTCTTGACGGCACTTGGGCTGCGCAAAAATGCACTCAGCGGAACGGTTGCTGCAATCAGTGCCGCAAATCAGAGAAGGGTCAACGCCACATGGCAATATGCCAGCAAGAACGAGTATGCAGCGACGTTTGCATTCGAAGAAATGAACTGCGGCAGAAACGTTACATAGAAGATGCCGGCCTTGGGATTTAGCAGATTGGCCAACAGGCCTCACCAGAATGCACTGGCCCCGTGATGATGAGACCCTGAGTCGGGGTTGTTTCCATCGGAGGCGGCTTCAGGCCCAGCCAGCAGCTTGATTCCCACCCAAACGAGGTATGTCGCACCAATCCACTTGACCACGGCATATGCAGCTTCGGATGCATGTAGCAGTACACCCAACCCAAATGCTGCGGCTGTGCCCCATGCAAGACAACCCAAGGCGATGCCCAATGCCGCCATGGCAGCCTGCTTGCGGCCATCCATTGCCGTGGCACGCAACACAATGGCGGTATCAACTCCCGGCGTGATCGTCAGGATGGATGCAGTGACTACAAAGGCAATTAGCAATGAAAAGTCGACCATGTCTCAGACACTTTAGTTCTCACCGCAACCACGATGGCGCGGTTCACGGTCGCCAGAGCGCCAACGAGTGATGAGCTGGCACGGAATTTCTGGAGACTGGATTGTCGTTTATTTATACAAAGCAGCTTGGACTTCTCAGTTCAATATTATTCATCACACGATGTATATTATGTTAAATTACGTTTGATCCAGTACATCGAGTCAATCTCAAACCTGCGTACTTCCACATACTTCGCCCAAGCACAAGCGCAGGAGCGCCGAAGCAAAAAGGCTTATGGATCAAATCGCGCTTCTTGAAGCCGAGTTAGCCAGGTCGAACACCGGGCCAGCCAACCTACCGGTTTTCCAAATTGTCTAGCAGCCGATGCGGAATTGCCGATCCCTTGCGGCTTTACGCTCAAACCGAACCCAATCCAGCCTTTGCGTGCTGCACGCATTTACACGGCACTCGGCATCAAGAACGCGAATGCGCTGCTCAAGGGCTTGGCACTCTGCAGGAGTCGAAGACGTTGACCTTGAAGCCACAGGAACGACCTGTTCAGCAGCTATAGCATGGGCTTTGTCTCTCTGCTGCCTGGCAATTGCCACCTGCTCCTCCCAAGGCACATGGGCAGGAACGCGTGCAATTCGATCCATAAAACGTCCGTTTGCTGAGCACGGCACGCTCTCCCAGGTCAGACGATCTTGAAAGTCTTTACAGAGGTAAATTTCCTTTGTCTCAGACCTGTCTACCGGCCGACTGTTTTGCTGCGCGAGCTGCTTGCCACCGTCACATGGCGTGTTGCTGTAGGTATTACCACAGCGATAAATCTGGCCCGTTGATTCCGAACGCGGCTTATCGGGCGTCAAGACCCTAGGTGCGACAACTGCCGGTTCTCGTGGTTGCCGCGCCTCAGGTCGTTGAGGAACTGCCTCAGGCGGCCTCACTAAGAAACGCACGATTTCAGACTGATACCTGTACGCGAGCACGCTAACCAAAAGCACGACAACCGTAAGAGCGAGCTTTGTAAAAAAGCTCATTTCCTTGTGGCCACTTTTGAAAGGATTTTCGCGTTGCCAATTCCCAGGATCGTAGTGCCCCATATTCCCCTCCCCTTACTAATTAATCGCTTAATTTAAATGAAATTAAGGATTCAAAGGTTATCTAAAAAATGCCTATTGATGAGACCTTCAAAATGCTCTTTCAATTTCTTTGTCTTTATGAATTCTCTATCGAATTCTTCCTTTGATTTAGGGCGCCTTCCGAACTGATCTTGGAAATGACATCTACCATCATCAAACTGGACCATAGTGTAGCCCGTCTGCCTAATTACCTTATTTGCCGGCGGTAGCAAGAAGCCTCTCAACTTATTCCACATGGTTGTCCTCAAGTGACGCTCGGGATAAAGGTCATCCTCCATCCTCCCCGCAACGTAACGATCGGCTTGCGACTTTATGATGAAGTTAACTTCTTTAACCTGTAGCTCTGTCAATGTACGCGAGCGTAAGCAGTCGTCGTAACGTACAACTTGATTGCCGAGGTCGAAGTATCTACTATTCATCCGCTCCTTTCGTGCTTTTCCTGGACCTGGACTACGTGCGTATTCATTATGTGTAATTATGTACAAGTGCTCTTTATCGAAAGGAAATAATGTCTGGGTTCCTTGCCAGTGCAAATGTGGATCGTGTCCAACAGGAAGCTTTGGATCACCGGGAAACACATGCCTATTGAACATAATGACAGGGTGATCCGAAAATATGAATCCACTTGAACCTTCAGGAGCCTTGGCGATTTCAAGAAATCCCTCTGTCCACATCAGACAGTGCATTCTTCGCAGCTCTTGCATTGCCAGCATTAAATCCAACTGGGTCTGCTTCTTCCTAGCCAATGATTCGATGAAGCGTAGCCCTTTTGGAGTCCTTAAACGAAGAGCGTCCATGAACTCGTAGACATGCAAATAGGTGTCATGGATAACTTTATGATCTTCACTCAACCAAGCCCTAATAGCACGTTTACCTTGAGTGTCAATTGCTCCAAAAAGCATCCGTTCTATAACATCGTCCATTTTCCCTAGACGAGGTATGGAGTAAAGGTCAGACTTCCAAAAAAACGCGTCAGCCCCTTTGCTTAGGATACTAGGCCCTGTTCCACGAACTCTTCCACTCCCATCCTTGAACTTATCAGGACGCATGTCAAGGATCTTGAAGGACGTCTTTCCAGGAGCGAGAAAGCCTTTCTGATACCAAACGGGAATGTAATGGTGTCGATGACTACTTTGAGAGGTTTGCATCCGTTCTCCTTTTTAATGATTCTCGCCCATCCACCTTCATATCGTCATGTGCTCGAGACTCCTGAACTCCAACTTAAAGTTCCTTCTTGAAAAATTGATCATTACGGGTTAGCTCATCAAAAATATCGCCCATGGGTCCGGAGAATGAGCACTCTTCGGTGCTCTATTGGCTCGCCGCACGGTGTCGGCTACCCGTGACACATGGTGTCCAGCACCATTCCCCAGAGTTTCGCCTCTTCGGCCACGCTAAATCAGGAGCGGCCTGCGGCCTTTTCCTTTCTCCGGGGGTATTCATAATGCTTCCCCATTCCGAAAAGCCACCCTGATACCACTAAAGGCTCGGAGAAGAACTCAGGGAACGGTGCAAGCAAGGGACAGTGAAACGGGCGGCAGACAGATAACGGCCGGCTCCGAATCTAGGGGCCCGGTACACCAGAAAGGCGGCACATCATGGCAATGGCAGCAAATTTCCGGAAGTATGCAGAGGCAATGGCACTGCAACTGGTGCAGCCCTTTGGCCATCCTGTCTGGAACACATCGCGCCCCGCAACGCGCCTCGGTCGAGAGATTCGCAGCTTCATCACCAAGCCCATGAGGCGCGGGGCCTAGTTGAATACTCGGCAGTCCCTGCAATCCCCAGTAGGGAAAGACGCTCAGACTCGCGCGCGTGCTTCGTCAAGTTTCCAAAGGAAGAGCAGCCCAAGCTTGATCTGCTGCGGGTGTCTCACGGAGCCATTGACCGCAGGCTCTGGTCTAACGGGCAATGGGGAGCACGCTGTATCTGCCCCTATTCATATAGAACTCAGAACCTGCTGGCAGAATGGTGACCATGCGATTCCTCCACACGATGCTGCGCGTTGGCAATCTCCAGCGCTCTATTGATTTCTATACCAACGTCATCGGCATGCAACTGCTGCGCACGTCCGAGAACACCGAGTACAAGTACTCGTTGGCTTTTCTCGGCTTCGAAGGCGGCAACCCCGGTCAGGCGGAGATCGAGTTGACCTACAACTGGGGCACCGAGAGCTACGACATGGGCACGGCTTACGGCCATATTGCTCTGGGCGTGCCCGATGCCTATGCCGCCTGCGAGAAGATCAAGGCTGCTGGCGGCAATGTGACCCGTGAAGCAGGTCCCGTCAAAGGTGGCAGCACTGTGATTGCCTTTGTGACGGACCCTGACGGCTACAAAATTGAGCTAATCCAACGCAAGGACGATCTGGGCACCGGCACCGGTTTGCGTTGATTTTTCTTCTCCGGATTCCTGGAACGAGCGGCACCTAGTTGCCGCTTTTTTCATGCCTGAGCGAACCACTTATCGTCCAAACAGGGGTTTTCAGTTATTGGCCGCTATTCAAGACTCCGTGCTCAACACAAATCCGGAGACAGGCAATGAGTGATGCGATTCTGGCCCAACTTCAGCAGCGTTTGCAGCATATTGAAGATATCCAGTCAATAACAACGTTGAAGGCTCGATACTTGCGGGCTTGCGATCAAAAGCAGCCGAACGCCATGCGTGAGTGCTTTGTGAAGCATGGCGCAGTCATCGAAGCCGACGGCTTTCCGCCTTTTTCGGATCGTGAAGAATGGGTTGCAACCTTCAGCAGACTGGCGGTTGCCAATCCTTCCATTCAGGATATGCATCACGGTCACAATCCTGAGATCCGCTTTACAGGCGCTGATAGTGCCAAAGGCTTGTGGGATCTGGATTTTTGCCAGATCAATGTCAAGGAACGCACCATCGTCAATCTCTGCGGCCAGTACAGCGATGAGTACGAACGCATCAACGGGTGCTGGCAGATCCGTTCCATGCGCTTTGCGCGAAGATCGTTTGTTATGCGCCAGGTCGATGCTGGCGGTATTGAACGAGTCCTCGCTCTGGGCCAGCCTCCGGCAGCCGGGTTCATTGAAAACAGCTGAATGAACCAGTTGCGACCAGCAAAAAAGCCCGATACAGCGGATGCCGTATCGGGCTCTGGGTCAGAGTGTCGGGCTGAATCAGTCGGCCAGAATCACTTCCACGCGGCGAGCTTCGGCGTTGGAGCCATCGGCCTGAGTTTGCTCTGGTTTCTTCAGCTCAACCTTGTCTTCAGCCACGCCCAGTGCCATCAAAGCGGCCTGGACAGCCTGGGCACGTTGCTTGGCCAGCTCGGCATTGATTTCAGCACTGCCGGTTGCATCATGGAAACCGGAGATCACGGCGCGCTTGCCTTCGGCCACACCCTTGACCACGTCGCTCAGCGCTTCGTTGGCGCCAGCGGCCACCTCAGCCTTACCTGAGACAAAGTAGAACTTGACCACGCCGTTTTCCACGATCACGCGGGCAGTTTCTTCAATCACCACCACAGGCACGTTGGTCGCGCTGGGTGCGGACACTGCGGCTTCAGTCTTGGGTGCATGGGAAATACCGCGCTTGTAGACGACGGTGCCGACGACGGTGGAGACAACCAGAGCAATCAGGGCAAACAGAAAACCCAGGGCAAAGCGTTGTTGGCTATCGTCGTCAGAGCTGTTGAAGGACATGAATGAAATCTCCGTATTTGCGGGTGATTATGAAAGTACGAAAGCTGTATTCGTGACGCTTTGCGGCCCGATTCCAAGCATCCGGCTGGCAAAGCGACAAAACCACGCATTCTAGAGGCTTGCCGTGAAACGCCCTAACGGCGGCTGCGGCTGCAATCGCAAAAAAGATTCAAATCTCGGACGTTTCACTGCGGGAAAGCGTTGCTTTTACGCCTTCGCGCATGTGCAGGTGCACCGACGGCGCGCTAGCGCGTTATATATCAAAGTCAATTCAGTCCTGAATCCGGTTTGAGGAGTTTCCATGTCCGCCCTGCCCTTGTTGAACCATTCCATGCGCGATGCTGACCAGATGCTGGAGCGGGCTCTGGCGCAGTGGGGAGGCGACGAGGATTTGTGGATTTTTGGCTATGGCTCCCTGATCTGGCGTCCCGAATTCGACTTCAGCGAACGTCGCTCGGCCCATGTGCATGGTTGGCACCGTGCTCTCAAAATGTGGAGCACCATCAATCGTGGCACGCCCCAGGTGCCGGGCCTGGTGTTTGGCATGCTCTCTGGCGGCAGCTGCCAGGGCATGGCCTTCCGTATTCCGCGCAACCAAGGCGATACCGTGATGCGCAAGCTCTGGTTACGTGAGATGCCCAATGCCGTCTATGATCCGCGCTGGCTGCCTTGCCGCACGCCGCATGGTGCAGTGAAGGCCCTGGCATTCACGCTCTCGCGCCAAAGCCCGCACCACACCGGTGAGCTGGCGCCAGATGAATACAGGCGCATCTTCTCTGAGGCTCAGGGCATATATGGCACAACGCTGGACTATGCACAGGCCACTTTTGAGGAGCTGCAACGACTGGG
The DNA here is from genome assembly GCF_011752915.1 of Comamonas sp. Tr-654. NCBI lineage: Bacteria > Pseudomonadati > Pseudomonadota > Betaproteobacteria > Burkholderiales > Comamonadaceae > Comamonas > Comamonas sp. Tr-654. The sequence continues at coordinate 284,330 of NZ_VWWQ01000001.1, read as the reverse complement.
CATCGACGACAAGGCACTCAAGCGCCTGTTGGCCTATGCAGATTTCCAACAAAGCGGTTGCTCGTCTTTTGCTGCTATTTGAAACATAGCTACCAGCGCTTTGCTGTATTGGGCTACAGGGCAAAAATACTTGAAATTCTGACGATCCGGGGCACAATGCCCTTTTGAATTCGGAAAGATTGCCATGTCCCCCAACCGTGTTGCCTCCCTCTTTTCGCGCCCTGTCTGGGCAGGTCTGACGCTTGTCGCAGGCCTGGCCATGACAGCCTGCTCCACGACCAGCAACACGGCAGCGCCCTCTTCTTCTGAAGCAGCTCCAGCGGCAAGTCAAGGGAAAGGCGTACAGTCGATTGCACGCCTGGACGCCACCAAGGGCAGCCAGGTAACGGGCACGGTGCAGTTCTTCCCACAGCCTGACGGCAGCGTGCGAGTAAAAGGCCGCGTTGAAGGGCTGGCGCCGAATACCGAGCACGGCTTTCACGTCCATGAAAAAGGCGACTGCTCCAGCGGAGATGGCTTGAGCGCCGGCGGCCACTTCAACCCGGGACAGCATGCACATGGCAAATTCGGCGACAGCAAAGCCCACCACATCGGCGATTTGCCCAGCCTGGATGCTGATGCCCAAGGCGTGGCAGCTGTCGATTTTGTGAGCAAGGAACTCAAGCTGGACAGAGGCAGCAACGGTATTCTGGGCCGATCGCTGATCGTGCACAACGATCCAGATGACTACACGACTCAGCCGACTGGCAATTCCGGCGCGCGCCTGGCTTGTGCCGTGATCGAGCGCGGAGCCTAAGCCAGCCATCGCCTAGAGAATGAGTAACGAGCGTGCATTTGAAGGACAAGGTCAGGCAGCCGGAACCGGGCTTTGACGGATAGACGAGCTCGGTAAATTCAAAGGCTACCGAGTCAGGCCCTGCCTCAGGGGCTTTTGACAATCAAGAATTGCGCTCTTGCCAGATCCTGCGCGCCTCTTCCAAGGCCTGTACGGTGTCCACATCAAGCACACAGCCGATGTCATCGCAGTCCCAACGCCGCAGACGCTGATACTCCGCCGCGTTGCGCACGATGGAGGCTGCGCCCAGATCGCCACTCAGCTCGACAAGTTCCTGAGCAGCTGCACGGCTGAAAGCCACAGGATGGCCCTTCTGGCCCTTGTAAAAAGGTTGAATCACACGCAGCTCACGTCTCTCCAGCTGTGCCAGCTGCAAAGCCAGTTGTTTCAGCGTGCTGGCTTGAATCAAGGGCAAATCTGCAGGCAGGATCAGCCAGCCATTGGCGCCGGCCGTTGCCTTGACGCCCGCTGCAATGCTGTCGCCCATGCCAGGGTGCGGCCCGCATTCCAGATGCCAAGGCAGACCGGAGGCCTGCACTGCAGCCAGAGTGTTTTTCAGAACGGTTTGCAGGCCCAGCATGGCTTGAAGCTTGTGGCTGGAACCGCCTGATGCGAGAAATCGATCGCCTCTGCCCGCAGCGAGAACCAGCACACAAGGCTGACCTGGATCTATTGAGGGAGCGCGCAAAACTTCTTGATTCATATTGCCGCCGAGCATAACGCCAGCTTTGACAGCGGGGCACAATACGCGCATGAGCAGCCTATCTTCATCCATTGCCGATCTGCGCAAAAGCTATGAACGCGCAGAGTTGAGCGAATCCGCTTCCGACCCCAATCCCCTGCAGCAGTTCGATCAATGGCTGCAGGAGGCTGTCAGTGCCCAGGTCCCCGAACCCAACGCCATGACCGTGGCAACCGTGAGCGAAGACCTGCGGCCCAGCACGCGCATCGTGCTGATCAAGGGCTATGACGAACGCGGCATTGTCTGGTACACCAATTACGAGAGCCGCAAGGGTCGGCAACTGGCAGGCAATCCATTCGCGGCCCTGCAATTTCACTGGGTGGAGCTCGAGCGTGTGGTGCGCATCGAAGGCCGTGTGGAAAAGGTCAGCGCCGAGGAAAGCGATGCCTACTTTTCCAGCCGCCCGCTGGACTCCAGGATTGGTGCCTGGGCGAGCCCGCAAAGCCAGGTCATCAGCGGCCGCAGTGTGCTGGTTGCCAATGCCGCCAAGTACAGCGCACAGTTTTTGCTCAATCCTCCCCGGCCTCCTCATTGGGGCGGCTTCCGTCTGGTGCCCGAGCGCTGGGAATTCTGGCAGGGACGCAAGAGCCGGCTGCATGACCGCCTGAGCTACCGCCAGGAGGATCAGCAGTGGATTCGTGAACGACTGGCGCCCTGAGTTTTGATGGGTCTGTCAAGAAAATGTGAGGGCGCTGCGACAGAAAGCGCCCTCTTCGCTGATTACTTTAGGCTTGTGGTTAGGTGAATATATTTTTTGTCGGTAGTGATAAATAATTCATGTAAGTTACATTAAACTCATCATATGCAAGACAGAAACATTCCGGATCAGCAGCCTCCAGATCCCTCCACTCTGCCAACCGGAAGCCAGCTGTTTCGCGACTGGCTCGAGCATGAGGGCAGCAAGAGCTGGGACGCGCTGGACACCTCTCCTGACGGCAACTATGAAAAGGTATGGCAGGCTTGGTTGATGCATCTGTCCGGACAGACCGCTATCACCGACAAAAAGCGCCCTGCCCGCAGGCCGCGATCTTCAAAGTCCTGGCATCAGGCCACAGAGCTGGATGTGCAGAGCTTCCTGCAGATACGCGACGGACAACGCGCGCATCACCACCCCGAGCGCAAGATCAGTCCTGTCACCCGCCGCCGCTACTGGCGGCTGCTGGAGCGCATCTATGAGCATGCGATACAGCATGGCTGGATCAGTGCCAACCCCGCAACCGGTCTTGAGCCGGCCGAGCGTCCGCCCTCCGAAGACGGCAAGGGCCATTGTCTGCCTCCCCTGCTCTGGCAATCGCTGCCAAGACATTTCCCCAGCGCAGACGACTACCAGGACTCACGCGACCGCGCTATTGTGCTGCTGCTCTACGAGATGGCTCTGGCCCCCGAGGAAGTGCGCTGCCTGCTGTGGAAGAACCTGCTTTCAAGTGCCGATCAGGTCTGGGTTGGCAGCTCGGAAAGCATTGCAAACGGTGAGTCGCCCCTGCCCCGCTACCTGCAGATAGAAGGCGGCAGAAATGCTCAGCAACGGCTGCTTGAGCTGCCCGACTCTGTGGCCCAGGCCTTGCAAAGCTGGAGAAGATTCAGCGCCGCACAGCGCGGACCGTCGGTGATTGATGGCAACCATATCGTCTTCTATTCGCGCCGTGGCGGCGAACTATCGGTACGCATGCTGTTCCATGTTGCCTCGCAGATCATTCAGCGCGCCCATCAGGCCCAGCCCGAGGACAGCCAGAAATTTCCGCTGCAGCGCGTAGGGCCACAGGTACTGCGCAACACGGCCATCGTGCAATGGCTGCGCGCCGGCGTACCTGAATCGGAAGTGATTACCAGAATAGGTGTGGACAGCACCCGTTCCCTGCGCCATCTGCAGCACTATCTATCGCCATAACATCCGGCCCAGGCCTAAACCCGGCCCGGATGCGGCTTGGCTCACCAAGAGCCGGATCAGAAGTCCATTCTCAGACCGACTACCAGATTACGACCCGTCAACGGCGCAGCACTCTTGATGAACGAGGTTGCAGCGTAGGCAAGACGATTGGTAAGGTTCTGGCCCTTGACATAGAACTGCCACTGGTTGCCGCCACTCTTCCAGAGGTAGCTTGCGCCCAGGTTCAGCATGCCGTAGCCCGGCGTCTGGGTTTCGTACTGGGCCGTGCGGTTCTGGCGCAGCACCTGCGTCCATTCAGCCATGGTGTCCCAGCCGGCCAGACGCACGTTCGCACGCAGACCCGCGCGCAATGCGGGAATGCGTGGCAGCGCAGAGCCGTCTTCCAGACGCGCACGCACGCCGTCGCCAAACACACTCAGGCTCAACTCACGACTCAGGCGCTGGCTCAGCTGGGCCTCCCAGCCCGTAAAGCGCGCATTGCCCTGGGTGTATTGCAGCAGTTGCAGCCCTTCGTGGGCATCCAGCGTGGCGCCGTAGATATAGCCCTTGATACGGTAGTGATAGGCGTTGAGCTTCCAGGTCGTATCACCGGTCGTCTTGGCCAGACCCAGGTCCAGCGCCTGCGAGCGCTCGCGCGACAGATTGGGATTGCCGATCTCGTAGGTTGCCGTGGCCATGTGCAGACCGTTCGCAAACAGCTCTTCGGCCGTGGGCATGCGACTGCCGCTGGTGAACGAGGCCGATGCGCTATAGCCGGGCTGGAACTTCCAGACCGTACCCAACGACGCCGAAGTGGCGCTGTGGCTGCGACGTTCGTTGCTCAGTTCGGCTTCCACGCGCTGACGGTCGTGGCGCAAGGCTCCCTGAAAACTCCAATCCTGCCAGCGGTATTCTTCCAGCAGATAGAGGCTGTGGCGCTGGGTATCCGTGGGCTGCACATAGGCCTCCTCGCCCGTGGCACTGAAGCGGCGCTTGAGGGTTTGCAGACCCAGCGTGCCACGCCAGCCGGCGATGGGCTCATGCTCCATCTCCAAACGCAGGTCATGGGCCTTGTTTCTGAACTGGGTGGCCACGCTGCCATCCTCGATCTCGTCGTGGCGGTAATTGGTCAGGCCGCCGCGCAGACGCAGCGCGGCAATACCCGCGGTGGGCTTGCGCCATTCGCCACGCAGATCCCAGCGCTCGCTGGTCAGGTCGACCACGGGCACGCTGCCGCTTTCCTCATGATCATGGTCGTGGTCATGCCCGTCATGGGAGCCGCAGTGCAGGTGATCACCATGTGCATGGCAGCCTTCGAAGCTGTGCTGATGGCCGGGCAAGCCGTATTTGGCCTGCTGCCGCGTGTAGGCCAGGCCCAGATAGCCCTGATTGCCTACCCAGGACAGACCCACGCTGCCCGTGTTGCCGCGGCTGAAGCTGCCTGGAACCTTGCTCTGGCCCCAGCCGCTGCCCACGCGATAGTCTCCCGCGTTGCGCGCCACGCCCTCGGCATGCAGCACCAGCTGGCCGTTATCGTTCTTCAGCGGTGTGGCTGTGGTCAGGGAGAACGCGCCTGCCGACATGCCTGCAGCTGTGCCGGCCTGCACCTCGGCCGAACCTTCCAGGCCCTTCTCGGGCGCCTGGGTCGGAATCTTGCCGTCCAGCACATTCACCACGCCACCCATGGCACCAGGGCTGTAAAGCAAGGCCGAAGGGCCGCGCAGCACTTCGATCTGCCTGGCCAGCAAAGGCTCGGTGGTCACCGCATGGTCGGGGCTGACGGTCGATGCGTCGAGCAACTCCGAGCCATCGCTGAGCACGGAGACCCGCGCACCATCCATGCCGCGAATCACGGGCCGGCTGGCTCCCGCGCCGAAATGGCTGGCATTGATGCCGGGCTCGGCGGCCAGGGTCTCGCCCAGGGTTGCAGCGCGGCGCAGGCGCAGTTCCTCTTCGCCGAGCACCTGGACGGGCGTGGCCATATCGCCGGCGGCCATGCCGGTCGCCGACACGGTCACCTCAGCCAGGCTGGACTCCTGCTTGGCCGCATCGGACTGCGCTAGGGCCAGGGATGAACAGGCCAGCAGGCCCAGGCCTGTGCCCAGGGCCAGTCCACGCCTTGCCGGCTGCAGCGCCTCGATGGCGCGAGCCAGAGCCGACTTGGGGGAGCGGCGCAAGGAATGGGCAGAAGAATTCGAAAAACGTTGAGACATCTCAGTTCCACAAACAACCGTGCGCACGCAGACGATCAAAGAAAGTACGCACGGATATTCAATAAAAACAGCCTAAATTGCTTATGTATAAAGCGCTTGCAGCTATCAATTCTGAAGTTTCTGGCCTAAGCGGCAAGCCATGCCGCAGTATGGCTCCTACCTAGACCAAGGAGCTGAGAGACAGAGGGGGTGCACGGGCAGCCAGCGGTGCTGCAATAAAGACGGCTCTGGGCGCGGGAGCAAAAGGCCGGGGAATGAAACTGTCAGGTGGCGGCGCACTGAAAGCGAGCACGGCCACAGGCCCAGCATAGCCGTGATTGGCCTGGTCCAGCAGCTGGCATTCTGCCGGTCCGTGACCGGCAAACAGCGCATGCACCCAGGACAGGTCCGAGGCGCAGTTGCTGCGGTCGGCCTGGCAATCTCCCGCCGCTTCGGCCGACGCTGCCGATAGCGCAGGTGCCGCATGGCTGTGCACCGCATAGATCTTGCCCCCGGGCCCGCCACCCAGGTGAACAGCACGGTGCATCTGGCCCAGCGTCGGCCCCAGCACCATGGCCAAGGCCAGCAGGCCCATCAGCCAGCGCATCACCCAGATTTCGCGCAGACACAGGCGACCGTCAGCAGGGGCTGAGCGGCTGGGTCGGCGCAGAAAGGAGTGAAGTGACACGTAATGGGGCTGGGTTGATCTCGGACGGTGCGAAAGCGGCCAAGGGTTGCAAAGTGTATCTGCACTCCGGGCCATGCGCTGAAAGCCAGGCTTAATCCTTGAGCCAGCGTGAGAACGCTTTCTGGAATTTTTCCACCTTGGGGCCCACCACAAAAGCGCAGTACCCCTGGCCGGGGTGCTGCAGGAAATAGTCCTGGTGGTAGTCTTCGGCGGGCCAGTAGTTGGTCAGGGGCTCGATCTGGGTGACCATGGGCGCATCAAATGCTTTTTCGCTCTGCATTTCCTGCAGCAATGCCTGTGCCTCGGCCGTTTGCTGCGCATCGGTGGTGAAGATCGCGCTACGGTACTGCGTGCCCACGTCGTTGCCCTGGCGGTTCAGCGTGGTCGGATCATGGGTGCCGAAGAAGATCAGCAACACATCACGCAGGCTGATGACCGCGGGGTCGAATTCGAGCTTCACGACCTCGGCATGGCCGGTCTGTCCGGTACAGATATCTTCGTAGCTGGGATGATCCAGGTGGCCATTGGCATAGCCGCTCTCCACATCGACAATGCCACGCACACGGTCGAAGACAGCCTCGGTACACCAGAAGCAACCTCCGCCCAGATAAATGGTTTCCGCTGCCATCACCGGCTCCTTGTTTTTAAGACGCGTCAAGCGTAGCTCAAATCAACTACCCATTTTCACCAATGACAGCGATTCCGGCCCCGCTATGCTGCAGGGCGCCCACTACACTGCTTGCTGCCTTGCAATACAAGCCGTTTACGGCGCACCTGCCATGTGGCGCATAGAACAGAAAAACCTGCCTCAGAGGGATACACACCATGAAGCGTTCCGGCCGCTGGGCCTTGAGTCTGGCCGTCATCGGCTTGCTGGTCGTCATAGGCTGGCGCGCAGTCGTCAATCTGCAGCATAAGAAGCAGGCCACGAACCATGCGGCGGTTCCGCAGGAGCTGCCCATACAACTGGCTGCCCAGGAGGTTCTGACGGTCCAGCCCCTCCAGCTTGCTTTGAGCGTTCCACTCAACGGTGTGGTTCAGGCTGTGAACTCGGCCGTGGTCAAGGCCTATGTCGCGGGTGAATTGCGCGGCCTGACAGTGCGCGAAGGCGATAGCGTTCGCAAGGGAGAGCAGCTGGCGCGCGTCGATGCGACGGAGGCCGAGGCACGCTGGCGCCAGGCCCAGCAGCAGGCCGACGCTTCCAGAGCCCAGCTGGCGATTGCCCAGCGCAACCAGGACAACAATGCGACCCTGGTGCAAAAAGGCTTTATCTCCACCACGGCGCTGCTGACCTCTCAGGCCAACCTGGATTCGGCCCGCGCCAATCTGGCCGCCGCCCAGGCTGCCGCCGATGCGGCCCGCAAGTCCGTCACCGACGCCGTCATCACCAGCCCCATGAACGGACAGATCGCCCAGCGCTTTGTCCAGAGCGGCGAGCGTGTCGGCGTGGAAGCGCGCATCGTCGAAGTTGTCGATCCAGCCAAGCTGGAAATCATGGCCCAGCTGGCGCCCGCTGATTCGGTACAGGTCCAGGTCGGCCAGATGGCCGAGCTGCAAGTGCCCGGTGCCCCCCAGGACATGACGGCCATCAGCGCCAAGGTGGTGCGCATCAATCCCAGCGCCCAGACCGGCTCGCGCACCGTGGCTGCGTATCTGGCGGTACAAGAAGACGAGGCCACCAAAAACAATAGCAGCCAACGCGCTCCCCAGTTGCGCCCTGGTCTGTTCTTGCAGGGAAGCATAACGACCGGCAAGGACAGCCAGCTGGCCGTGCCTCTGGGCGCCGTGCGCACCGACAAGCCCCTGCCCTATGTACAGGTACTGCAAGCTGGCAAGCCGGCCGTGACTGCAGCCGCACAGGAGCCGACCCAGGAGATGGCCGGCCGCACAGAGCTGCGCGTGGTCCACAAGACCGTGGAACTGGGACGCCAGTCCGCCAATGAGGGCGCAACCTGGGTGCAGATCCTCAAGGGCCTGAATACGGGAGACCGGATACTGGCCGGCAGCACCGGCGGTCTGCGCGAAGGCACGCTGGTCGAAGCGTCGAACCCAGCTGCGGCTGCTGCCCCCGCCGCCAAGGGGGCAGATGCAGATCGTCCCGGGAGCCCATAAATGTGGTTCACGCGCATCAGTCTGAAAAACCCGGTGCTTGCCACCATGCTCATGCTGGCCTTTGTAGTGCTGGGCGTTTTTTCCTACCAGCGGCTCAAGGTCGACCAGTTCCCGAATATCGAATTTCCCGTGGTGGTGGTCACGGTTGAGTATCCGGGAGCCTCGCCCGAAATCGTGGAGAGCGAGGTCACGAAGAAGATCGAAGAGGCCGTCAACTCGGTCGCCGGCATCAATGCCCTGACCTCGCGCAGCTACGAAGGCACCAGCGTCGTCATCATCGAGTTCCAGCTGCATATAGACGGGCGCCGCGCTGCCGACGATGTGCGCGAGAAAGTCGCCTCGGTGCGCCCCACTCTGCGTGACGAGGTCAAGGAGCCGCGTGTCATCCGTTTCGACCCGGCCAGCACGGCGGTCTGGTCGCTGGCCGTGCTGCCAGACCCCCATGCCCTGCATGGCGAGACCGCCCCCGATGGCCAGAACGTGACGCCGCCCGACGCGATTGCACTGACCAGTTGGGCCGACCAGGTGCTGAAAAAGCGGCTGGAAAACGTGCGCGGTGTGGGCGCCGTGAACATGGTGGGAGCCACCAAGCGTGAGATCAATGTCTATCTGGACCCACGGGCGCTCGAGGCCTACGCCATCACCCCCGAGCAGGTTGCCCAGGCGGTACGTGCCGAGAACCAGGATCTGCCCGTGGGGGCCATCCGCTCCAAGGCCCAGGAACGCGTGGTGCAGATCGATGCCCGCATTAAGCGCCCCGAGGAATTCGCCCGCATCATCGTGGCCTACCGCAACGGCGCTCCGATCCGCGTCGGCCAGTTGGCCCGCGTGCAGGACGATGCGCAGGAGCTGCAGACCCTGGCACTCTACAACGGCGACCGTACGCTACTGATGTCCGTGCAGAAGGCACAGGACGAGAACACCATCGAGGTGGTCGACGGCCTGAATGCAGCGATCAAGGCCATCGCCCCCGAGCTGCCGCCCGGCGTGCGCCTGCAGGCAATTGCCGACAACTCGCGCGCCATCCGCGTGGGCGTGGACAACGTGCGCCAGACACTGATCGAAGGTGCCTTGCTCACCGTGCTCATCGTGTTTCTGTTCCTGAACTCCTGGCGTTCCACGGTGATCACGGGGCTGACACTGCCCATCGCGCTGATCGGCACCTTCCTCTTCATGTACTGGTTCGGCTTTTCCATCAACATGGTCACGCTGATGGCGCTCTCGCTGTGCGTGGGCCTGCTGATCGATGATGCCATCGTGGTGCGAGAGAACATCGTGCGCCATGTGCAGATGGGCAAGAACGCCTACCAGGCAGCCATGGAAGGCACGCAGGAGATCGGGCTGGCCGTGCTCGCCACCACGCTTTCCATCGTCGCCGTATTTCTGCCCATAGGCTTTATGGGCGGCATCATCGGGCAGTTCTTCCATGAGTTCGGCATCACCATCGTGGCGGCCGTGCTGATCTCCATGTTCGTCAGCTTCACGCTGGACCCCATGCTTTCCAGCGTCTGGCATGACCCGGCGATCCACGCCCACGGTGAGCATGGCAGCAAAAGCCTGTACGACCGCACACTGGGGCGCGTGACAGCCTGGGTGGAGCGCATAAGCGATCGGCTCTCGAACGTCTACCAGGGCATACTGCGCTGGTCGCTGGCCCACAAGCTGCTTACCCTGGCGCTGGCGTTCATTATTTTCATAGCAAGCATCGCACTTGTACCATTGCTTGGCACCGAATTTGTGCCCAAGGCTGACTTCTCGGAAACCTCGATCAGCTTCAACACCCCCGAAGGCTCCTCGATCGAAGCCACCGAAGCCAAGGCCAGACAGGTGACGGACATATTGCGCGCCTTGCCAGAGGTGCGCTACACGCTGACCACCATCAACACCGGCAATGCCAACGGCAAGAACTACGCCAATATCTATGTGCGCCTGGTTGACCGTCATCAGCGCAGCCGCAATGTGGATGAGATTTCGGCCTATCTGCGCCCCAAGCTGCAGGCGATTGCAGGCATCAAGCTCACCCATGTGGGCCTGCGCGAGGCCGTGGGCGGGCAAAAGCAGGTCGAGTTCTCCCTCATGGGCCCGGATCTGGACGAGCTGGCCCGCCTGAGCCAGATCGTGCAGGAGCGAATCGACGATATACCGGGCCTGGTCGATCTGGACTCCAGCCTCAAGCCGAACAAGCCCATGGTCAATATCGAGGTCCATCGCGATGCCGCAGCCGATCTGGGCCTGTCGATAGGCAATATGGCCGGCGCGCTGCGCACCTGGGTGGCCGGCCAGACCGTGGGCAACTGGCGGGCCAGCGACGACCAGACCTATGACGTGAATGTACGGCTCGAGCCCGAGACGCGCACCACGCCGCGGGACCTGGAGCGCCTGCCGTTTGCACTGTCGGCCGGAGATGGCGGCATGCGCATCGTGCGCCTCAACCAGGTTGCCAGTGTGGTGGACAGCACCGGTCCCAGCCAGATCAACCGCCGCAATCTCAACCGCGAGGTCGCCATCAACGCCAATGTCTATCTGCGCAGCACGGGCGAGGTCACGGCCGATATCAAGCAGGCGCTAGCCACCATTCCCATGCCGCCCGGCTACAGCTACCAGTTCAGCGGCGCTGCCAAGAACATGGCCGAATCCTTTGGCTACGCGATTTCCGCGCTGATGCTGGCCATCATCTTCATCTACATGATTCTGGCCAGCCAGTTCAAGAGCTTTCTCCAGCCCCTGGCGCTCATGACCTCGCTGCCCCTGACGCTGATTGGCGTGGTGCTGGCCCTGATGATGTTCGGCTCGGCACTGTCCATGTTCTCCATCATCGGCGTGGTCATGCTCATGGGTCTGGTGACCAAGAATGCCATTTTGCTGGTGGACTTTGCCATCCGCGCCCGCGAACCTCGCACCGATGGGGCCAGCGGCCAGACCGAGCCGGGCCTGCCGCGCAACGAAGCGCTGCTGCTGGCGGCTCGCGTGCGCCTGCGCCCGATCCTGATGACCACGCTGGCCATGATCTTCGGCATGGTGCCGCTGGCCTTTGCGGTCACCGAGGGCTCCGAGCAGCGCGCGCCCATGGGCCAGGCCGTGATCGGCGGCGTCATCACTTCCTCGCTGCTGACCCTGGTCGTGGTGCCCGTGGTGTACTGCTATCTCGATGATTTTGCCAACTGGATACGCCGTAAATGGTCTGGCGCCCCCTCAAAAAGCGCCGAGCCGCCGCACGAAGCCTCCGAGGCTCGTAGAATCGATGGTTTGTCCTGATAAGTCTTTCCCCGGAGATACCATGGCCCTGCCAATGAATGCCCAAGTGGACCCGCGCGATGTGCACGCGCAGGCTCGTTTCAACATGATCGAACAGCAAATCCGTCCCTGGAACGTGCTGGACGAGTCCGTGCTGGAGCTGATGGGCAAGGTCCACCGTGAAGACTATGTGTCGCCCGAATACGCGAACATGGCCTATATGGACATTGAAGTCCCCCTGAAGGGCACTGCCGAAGAAGCTGCCGCCAAAGGCTGGCACATGCTTGCCCCCAAGATCGAAGCACGCATGCTGCAAGACGTGAAGATCAAGCCCACCGACCGCGTACTCGAAATCGGTACCGGCTCCGGCTATATGGCCGCCCTGCTGGCTGCCCAGGCCAAGGAAGTGGTGACGCTGGAGATCGACCCCGAGCTGGCCGAAATGGCCCGTGAGAATCTGCTCAGCGCCGGCGTCAAGAATGTCGAAGTCAAGCTGGCCAACGGTGCCACGGCTTCCCTGGCTCAGGGCACGTTTGATGTGATCGTGCTCAGCGGCTCGGTGGCCCAGGTCCCCGATGCCCTTTACGCCCAGCTCAACGAAGGCGGCCGCATTGCAGCCATCGTCGGTCATATGCCCGTGATGCGCTTCACGCTGGTGACCAAGAACGGCAACAACTTCGAAGTCCAGCAACCCTGGGATACCGCTGCCACGCGCCTCGTGGGTTTTGAAGAGCCTTCGCGCTTCTCCTTCTAAACGCTTGTTGCGTTCGCCCTGCTTCCTGCGCCCCGACCCCTCGGCGCATCCGGCAGGGCCTGTCTTTCAGTGTCAGGGCCGGCCCGCAAATTCGACGGCCGGCCACCAGGAGTTTTTATGTTGACCCAGGTCTTGCCCGCCCAGTTCCAGCAATGGCTGGCCTCTCATGCCGCGAATGGCATCAAGCCCGTGGTGTTGGATGTGCGCGAACCTTGGGAAGTCTCCGTGGCTAGCATCCAGCCCGGCGAAGGCTTCGAGCTGCGCTGCATTCCCATGCACGATATCCCCGGCCGCCTGCAAGAACTGAACCCCGACCACCCCGTCGCCTGTCTGTGCCACCATGGCGCGCGCAGCATGAGCGTGGCCGCTTTTCTGGTCAACAACGGCTTTGAGGACGTCAGCAACATCACCGGCGGTATTGACGCGTGGTCGCTCAGCGCCGACCCCAGCGTCCCCCGTTACTGAGACCGTCCTGCATCCCCGCCTCCTGCCTGTTGAGTTCCCCGTTGTGATCGAGACCGCCCAAACCTGACATCTATGACCAAGCTGCCCAGGCCTCTGCAAGCCCCCTCCGCCCACGCTCTGCGTGCCATTTCCTTGGGAGTTTTGCTGGCATGGGCCGGCGCTCAGACACAGGCGCAGACCTTGTCAGAGCTGGTGGCCCAGGCCCGCGGCTATGACGCTTCATGGCAGGCACAGCAAGCCGATGCGAGAGCGGCTGCCAGCCGTGCCGATCAGGCCCTGTCCGGGCTGCTGCCCAACGTGGGGTTGTCAGCGGGGGCCAACCGCACCCATGTGGACATCCATACCTCCGTGCCCATACCCGGCATGGCCAGCAGCTTCAACAACACACAGCAGAACGTGCAGCTCAGCGCCCAGCAGCCGCTGTACCGTCCTGCCAACAAGATTGCCTATGAGCAGGGACAACGCGGCGTGGATGTGGCCCAGGCTCAGCTGGATGCGGCTGCACAGAACCTGATCGTGCGTGTGTCCCAGGCTTATTTCGATGTGCTGGCGGCCCAGGACAGCGTGCAGGTGGCCCAGTCGCAAAAACAGGCCATCAGCACCCAGCTCGAGATGGCCAAGCGCAATTTCGAAGTTGGCACAGCCACCATCACCGATTCACGCGAAGCCCAGTCCCGCTTCGATCTGGTCACTGCCCAGGAGATCGCTGCGCAAAATGACCTGCAGGTCAAGCGCGTGGCCCTGGATCAGCTCGTGGGCCGCGTCGGCATTCAGCCCACGCCGCTGGCTGCGCCGCTGACCCTGCCCAGGGTGGAGCCCGACAATATGCAAGACTGGGTGGACAAAGCACTGGCTGCCCAACCCCAGTTGCGTCAGGCCCAGCTGGCCCTGGACATCGCCAGGCTGGACACGCAGAAGGCCGAGGCCGGCCACAAGCCCACCGTGGACCTGCAGGCCGGTTATGTGGTCAACCGTTATCCCAACGGCTCCATGACTCCCTCCATTCCCCTGAGCTATCGCACCAACGCAGCCCAGATCGGCGTGGTCATGAACATGCCGCTGTTTGCGGGCTTTGCGGTGCAAAACCGCATCCGTGAAACCGTGGCGCTGGAGGAAAAAGCCCGCGCCCAGCTCGACGATGCCCGCCGCAGCGTGGAGCAGGCGACGCGTACTGCCTTCCTCGGCGTGCAGTCCGGCCAGGCTCAGGTCAAGGCGCTGGAAGCAGCTCTCGCCTCCAGCCAGAGTGCGCTGGAAGCCAACAAGATGGGTTATGAGGTTGGCGTGCGTATCAATATCGATGTGCTCAATGCCCAAAGTCAGGTCTACCAGACCGAGCGCGACCTGGCCAATGCGCGCTATCAGGTGTTGCTTGGTCAGCTCAAGTTGCGCCAGGCTGCGGGTGTGCTCAGCGACGATGATCTGCGCATGATCGACGCACTGACACGCACGCCCAGTATTGCCCCGGCTGCCGCAGCCAGGCCAGCGGTCACTGTCACAAGCGGCATGGCTGCGGCAAAGCCTGCAGCCAGATCGCTCAAGCGTTAAGACCGGTCGAGAAGCAGGCTTTCAGGGTTTAACGTCATATCGACCTCAAACCCTTACCCATAGCGCGCTATACGCTCCTGATCAAGGAGCATTCATCAACGTTTGAATCGCCTCGGCCGTGGCCGCGGCCGCACCGCGATTGCCCTGCACCATATGGCGGCAGCTTTGTACGGCAGCCTGCAGACGATCCGGCTTGGTCACCAGGTCCAGGGCTTGGCACAGGCCCACTCCCATATTCTCCACTCCCAGGGCTGCGCCAACCTGCAGCGCCTGCTCGGAAGCCTGGCTGAAATTGAAGGTATGCGGCCCGAGAATCACGGGGCAATCGCAGGCCAGCGCCTCGATCAGGTTCTGCCCACCCAGCGGCGCAAAACTCCCGCCCATCAGGGCTGCCGCAGCCAGCCCGTAATACAGGGGCATCTCGCCCAGCGAATCGCCAAGCCAGATCGCGCCGGACTGCAGGGGAGGCATCTGCTTCCACTGGCTGCGCCGAGAAACAACAAAGCCCGCCTTGCCCAGCAAGCTCGCCACCTCGACAAAGCGCTGAGGGTGACGCGGAACGACCAGCCATTGCACCGCCGCTGCAGCATCGCCAAGGACCTTGAGCGCATCGATGAACATTGCTTCCTCGCCCTCGCGGCTGCTAGCAAACAGCAGCACGGGGCGCGCAAACGCTGCGCGCCATTGGCCTGCCCGGGCAATCTGAGCGGTATCGGGCTGCACATCGAATTTGAGATTGCCCAGCACCGCATCCACGCTGGCGCCTACATTGCGCAGACGCCTGGCATCGGCATCGGTCTGCGCCCAGACGGCAGCCAGCGCGGCGTATGCGGGGCGAGACAGGGGCCTGACTCTCAAGGCACCGGCTTCGGATTTCTCATTGAGACGTGCATTGGCCAGGGCCAGAGGAATACCGGCATTGGCACAGGCCGCAATCAGATTGGGCCAGATCTCGGTTTCCATCAGCACGCCCACGGCAGGCTGGAACTGCGCGATAAAACGCCTGGTGGCGCCCAGGGTGTCCCAGGGCAGCCAGACTTGCACATCGCCCGGGTGCAACAGCTTTGCGCCCTCCTCTCGGCCGGTCGCTGTGCTGTGCGTCAGCAGCAGACGCATGGCCGGCATGCGCTCGCGCAAGGCCTTGATCAGAATGGCGGCAGCCCTTGTCTCGCCCAGCGACACCGAATGAATCCACACCCAACGGCCGCGTCCGTCGCTCCCCAGATCTGCTGGCTGGTAATGGCCGAAGCGTTCAGGCACGGCCACGCCGTAGCCCGGTTCAGCCTGAGCTCTGCGACGCAGCTTGCGCCGCAGCAGCGGCTGCACCGCCCAGGCCAGCGCACTGAACAGCGCACGGGCAAAGCCCATGGGAGCCGGTTTGGCCATGCTTGAGCGCCGCTTCGGTCAGTGCGCGGAAGCGCCTATCTGAGCGTCAGGCTTGACGCGCTTGAGCAAGGCCAGCATCTGCGCTTCTATGCGCTGCAAGGCTTGCTGTGTATGGCCTTCAAAGCGCAGCACCAGCACAGGCGTGGTGTTGCTGGCGCGGATCAGGCCGAAGCCGTCGGCCCAGTCCACGCGCAGGCCGTCAATGGTGCTGACCCGTGCCGGTTCAGCAAACTCCGTGGCAGCGAGCGACTGCAGCTCGGCCGCCAGACGATGGGGCTCGCCTTCGGCGCAGGCCACATTGAGCTCGGGCGTGGAGAAGCTGGTGGGCAGTGCGTTGAGCAGTGCGCTGGGGTCGGTTTCGCGACTGACGATTTCGAGCAGACGGCAGCCCGCATAAGTGCCATCGTCAAAGCCATACCAGCGCTCCTTGAAGAAGATATGGCCGCTCATCTCGCCACCCAGCGGCGCGTCCAGCTCCTTCATGCGAGCCTTGACCAGCGAATGGCCGGTCTTGTACATCACGGCCTTGCCAGCGGCCGCTTCGATCTCGGGTGCCAGACGCTGGGTGCACTTGACGTCGAACACGATGGAGCCGCCAGGCACGCGCGACAGCACATCCTTGGCGAACAGCATCATCTGACGGTCTGGGAAGATGTTCTGGCCGTCTTTGGTCACAATGCCCAGGCGGTCGCCGTCACCGTCAAAGGCCAGACCCAGCTCGGCATCGCTGGTCTGCAGGGCCTGGATCACATCGCGCAGGTTCTCGGGCTTGCTGGGATCGGGATGGTGATTGGGGAAGTTGCCGTCGACTTCAGAGAACAGCTCGATCACCTCGCAGCCCAGCTGACGGAAGATGGCGGGAGCCGATGCACCGGCCACGCCGTTGCCGCAGTCCACCACAATCTTCATGGGGCGCGCGAGCTTCACGTCGCCCACGATGCGGGCGGTGTATTCGGCCAGCACATCGGCCCGGCTGATCTGCCCGGCACTGGTAATCGTCCAGTCCTCGGTTTCCATGCGCACGCGCAGGGCCTGGATTTCCTCGCCATAAATGGCGCGGCCTGCCAGCACCATCTTGAAGCCGTTGTAATCCTTGGGGTTGTGACTGCCCGTCACCTGAATGCCACTGGTGCACAAGGTGGCGGCGGCAAAGTAAAGCATGGGTGTGGTGGCCAGACCGATGTCGATCACATTCACGCCCACCTCGGTCAGGCCCTGCATCAATGCGGCCGACAACGCGGGACCCGACAGACGGCCATCACGCCCCACCGCCACGGTTTTTTCACCAGCAACCAGCGCTGCCATGCCGAATGCGCGGCCGATGCCACGGGCGACGTCTTCCGTCAGTGTCGACGGCACGATGCCGCGAATGTCATAGGCCTTGAAGATGGAGGATGCAACTTGCACGACAGCTCTTTCTCGAAGTTTTTCAATTCCATGGCGCCAGGCAGCGGGCTGCGCAGCGTGATCGGGCGATTTTAGGCTGCAAACAGCAAGGCCTGCGCCTTGATGGTCGCAGGCCTTGAACTCTGGATTCGCCGAAATCCCGGCGCGCCGTCCCGTTGGCGCTAGCCAAGGTAGTGAAGAGCTCCGCAACAACCGTTGCGGAAGTTACAGCCGCTGTTGAACCTGGGCCAGGGCCGCCGGATCTTCCATGGTGCTCAGGTCGCCGGGATCACGACCTTCGGCCACGGCCTGCAGGGCCCGGCGCAGCAGCTTGCCGCTACGCGTCTTGGGCAGAGCCGTGACGAAGATCACGCGCGACGGACGCGCAACCGCCCCCAGACGCGCATCGACCAGCTTCATCACATCGGCTTCCAGGGCCTTGCTGGAGGCTTCATCCGCCACCAAGGCGGCATCGCGCACCACGGCAAAGGCCAGCGCAGCCTGCCCCTTGAGATTGTCGGCAACGCCGACCACGGCCACTTCGGCAATCTGGGCATGGGCAGAGATGCTCTCCTCGATCTCGCGCGTGCCCAGACGATGACCCGCCACATTGATCACATCGTCTGTACGGCCGAGGATGAAGTAATAGCCGTCCTCGTCACGGATTCCCCAGTCAAAGGTGCTGTAGATCAGGCGAGCCGGAATGCTCTTCCAGTAGGTGTTGACAAAGCGGTTATCGTCGCGCCAGACCGTCTGCATGCAACCGGGCGGTAGCGGACCTTCAATCGCCAGCACGCCCTTCTGGTTCGCCTGGGTCAACTCCTCGCCGCTGGCGTCATCGATCAGCTTGACGTTGTAGCCATAGACAGCCCGACCTGGACTGCCAAAGCGCGTAGCCTGCTTTTCCACACCGTTGCACAGCGTCATGATGGGCCAGCCGGTCTCGGTTTGCCAGTAGTTGTCGATGATGGGCTTGTTGATGGCCTGGCTGATCCAGGCCGCCGTGGGCTCATCAAGCGGCTCTCCGGCCAGCCACAGGGCCTTGAGGCTGGAGATGTCGTAACGCTTGAGGTAATCCGCATCATGCTTTTTGAGCACGCGAATCGCCGTAGGGGCCGAGAACATATGCGTGACCTTGTATTTCTCGACAATGCCCCACCAGATGCCGGCATCGGGGTTGACCGGCAGGCCCTCGTACATCACCGTGGCCATGCCCGCAATCAGCGGCGCATAGATGATGTAGCTATGGCCCACGACCCAGCCGATATCGCTGGTGCAGAAGAAGGTCTGCCCGGCCTGGGCATCGAAGATATGCGGCATGCTGGCCGCCAGCGCCACGGTATAGCCGCCCGTATCGCGCTGCACCCCCTTGGGTTTGCCCGTGGTGCCGCTGGTGTAGAGGGTGTAGCTGGGATGGGTTGACTCCACCCAGACGCAATCCACCTGAGCATCCAGGTTCAGGGCGCGCAATGCCGACCAGTCATGATCGCGGCCGGCCTTCATGGGCATTTCAGCCAGTCCGCGGTTGACCATCAGCACGGCAGCAGGCTGGTGGATGGACTGCCTGAGCGCCTCATCCAGCAAAGGCTTGTACGCCACAACGCGGCCGCCGCGCGAGCCCGCATCGGCGCTGATGATGACCTTTGGCTCGGCATCATCGATGCGCGACGCCAGCGCGCCCGAAGCAAAGCCGCCAAACACCACGGAGTGAATGGCGCCCAGGCGCACGCAGGCCAGCATGGCAAAACAAGCCTCCGCAACCATGGGCATGTAGATCTGCACGCGGTCGCCTTTTTGTACGCCCAGCGACTGCAGCACGGCTGCCATGCGGTTGACTTCCGCATGCAGCTCGCGGTAGCTGTAGACCTTCTCGGTCTGGGTTTCGGTGGAAATGGCGATCAACGCATTCTGATCGCCGCGCACCGCCAGATGACGATCGACGGCGTTATGGCAGAGATTGGTGGCGCCACCCACAAACCATTTGGCAAATGGCGGCTTGCTGTAGTCACAGATCTGCTGGGGCTTCTGCTGCCAATCGATAAGGCCGGCCTGCTCCGCCCAGAAACCGTCGCGGTCATCAATGGAACGCTGATAAAAATCGTCGAAACGCGTGGTCATGAATATGTCTCCTTGACTCTCCGTCTTTTGCAGAGAGCTTTCTGAATTCATAATTATTCATAACGCGCTTGCCAAAAACTGACAGCGCTTGACTACTGCACCTATGCAGTACAGGGTTGCTGGCTCAAGTCATGAAGGCTATCGCTAAGCCAGGCGCGGCTCGTGAGACCTGTACATCACTGAATAGAGATCTGGCGCGCCAATGCATTGCCCAAAGAAAAAGCGCCCGAGGGCGCTTTTTTCCGTTGGCTGACTGCAGGCGATTACTTGACCAGGGCCAGCATCTCCTTGAAGGCGGGGTCTTCGCAGGTACGCAGCCACTCGAACATCACCATCTCGGTGGTCACCAGCTCGGCGCCGGCACCCGCCAGACGGTCAAACGCCGCATCCCGGTTACGCTCGGTGCGCGAGCTGCAGGCATCCGTCACCACCCACACATCGAACTCGTCTTCCAGCAACTCCAGCGCCGTCTGCAACAGGCACACATGGGTTTCGCAACCCGCGATCACCACCATATTGCGCTCGGGTGCCTGCTGCTGGGGCTTTTGCAAATGCTTGGGCAGGCTGCGCGCATTGCCGCCCTGCGGCTTGGCGGGAGGACGCAGCCATTCGCCCAGACCCTCAGGCACGGCGCTGAAATACATTTTCTCCAGCGTCCTCTGGCACAGCGCCTTCAGCTCCGCATTGTTGGCGCCAAGACGCGAAGGGTTCTGCTCCGTTCCCCAGACAGGCACCTCCAGCAACTGTGCCATCTTGGCCAGCTTGACGGCATTGGCCAGCGCTTGCGCGCCTTCATGGATGACAGGCATCAGCTTGTCCTGGTAGTCCACCAGAACCAGTTGCGACTCGGAAGCTTCTAACAACATGGCAAATCTTTCTTAAAACTGTGTCAAGCCTGACGCAAAAAAGCGCAGCGCTTGCGCAAGACCGTCGTGCGATGGGCTGAGGAAGCGCGCCGCATCGGCTGCAATCGATGGCGCTATTGTCGCTGCAAGCGCATTCCGGGGCAGAGAGTCCGTCAATGCAACGCCTTTTTTGTGTCAATACCATGAATTAGTGCATTCCCGACCGGCATTCACCAGAATGGGGAAATTACGTACTGTCATACGCTGCAAATTTGAGAGCAGCTCACGCAATAAGCTTATGCCCGCAGCTCACTTGCTGTGCTGCATCAAAAACCAAGAGAAAAAATTGGAAATAGAGTCCCCATCCTACAAATGAACGTGTTACCCTCACGCCCCATGTCCCGATGGCTTATTGCACTTCTATTTGTCGGCGTTACCTCAGCGCACGCGGCGCCTAGCGAGCAGCGTGACGACGACATGGCCCAGTTGCTGGTCAACCGCGGCCTCATCACCCAGTTGCGTGAAGCTCGCCACTCCGTGGCCGAGAAGACGACTGACTTCGTGCGTGAAGCACGTCAGAACGTGGCCGAGAAAACCTCCGATCTGGTGGTGACAGCCATGGGCTTCCTTGGCGTTCCCTATCGTCTGGGTGGCACCAATGCCGAAACCGGCTTTGATTGCAGCGGTTTCGTGCGTGCTATCTACTCCCAGACCATGGGCAAGGTTCTGCCTCGCGTCTCTGCCGAACAGGCCAACGCCACTCAGCAGATCGACCGCAGCGACCTCAAGCCTGGTGATCTGGTGTTCTTCAACACCATGCGCCGCACTTTCAGCCATGTGGGCATCTACGTAGGTGACGGCAAATTCATCCACGCGCCACGCACGGGTGCCAGCGTACGCGTGGAAAGCATGCAAACCTCCTACTGGGCGCGTCGCTTTGATGGCGCCCGCCGTGTCGAAGGTGCTGATGCCTCGGCCACCACAGCTGCTGCCTACAGCGCCCTGGGCCCGCTGCAGCCCTGACTTTCCATCAGCGCTCGCCAAAAAACGCCTGCCTTGTGCAGGCGTTTTTGCTTCCAGCCCTGGCCCCGTCCTCCTCTGCCTTCATGAAAGCAACCCGCTCGCGCCGACATTCAGAATCGTCCGACAGAGCCGAGCTTGGGGCCCGCGTAGAGTGACTTTCGTCAAAGCACCAACAGGGAACAGAATATGTCCATCATCGGAACCATCATCGTCGGTCTTATCGTCGGCTTGATTGCACGGGCCATCAAGCCTGGCAACGACAGCATGGGCTGGATCATGACGATTCTTCTCGGTATCGTGGGCTCGTTTGTAGCCACCTATCTGGGCTCGGCCATGGGCTGGTACCAGCCCGGGCAAACCGCAGGCTGGATTGCCTCGGTGGTTGGAGCAGTGATTCTTTTGTTTATTTATGGCATGGTGCGCGATAAGGCCAACTGAATCTGAATTCCGAACAAAAGGGGCCCCTGGGCCCCTTTTTCTATTTCCTGCATCTACTTACCGCATATGTGGAAAAAAGACCCGAGTTTGAGAAATCTCAGCGCGACCAGAGCAGAGCGCAAAGACATTGCACAGGCCGCAGCACGGGCCCGCAAGTTGCTCAGAAAACGCGCACTTATCAGTGCTGCTGCCAGCACCATTCCCATACCGGGGCTGGACTGGGCCGCCGATGCCGCCCTTCTCGCGCAGCTCTATCCGCGCATCAACCAGGAATTCGGGTTGACACCCGAGCAGCTCGACCAGCTCACGCCAGGCAAGCGCGAGCAAGTCCAGAAAGCCGTCGCCATGGTCGGCTCCGTGCTGATCGGCAAGTTCATCACCCGCGATATGGTGCTGCGCCTTGGCAAAGCCATGGGACTGCGCATGAGCACCAGGCAGGCTGCCAAATATGTACCGCTGCTGGGCCAGCTCGCAGCGGCCTCGATAGGCTACGCCACATTGCGCTATCTGGGAGAGCGCCATATTCAGGACTGCATGCGCGTGGTCGAAGAGGCCGAGATGGACATTCCCGGTCGCTGGCTGGACACTCGCAACCTGCTGCAACGCAATAGCGATCTGGTACGCAGTTGGCAGCAGCAAGATCGCGGCCCCTGGCAACGCGGCCCTCATGACTGAGCCCGCCACTTCCTCACCGACAATCCAGCTATGAACGACAGCAGCACCCAAGCCCAGCGTTACTGGCTCATGAAGAACGAGCCTGACGAGTACTCCATCGACCACGCATTGGCAGCCCCCGAACAGACCATTGCCTGGAACGGCGTGCGCAACTATCAGGCCCGCAATTTCATGCGGGACGATATGCAGGTCGGCGACGGCGTTCTGTACTGGCACTCCAGTTGCGCCGAACCCGGCATCTACGGCCTGGCCCGCATTGCCGGCAATCTGCGCGTGGACCCCTCACAGTTTGACCCCGAGGATCCCTACTACGACCCCAAGTCCCCGGTCGACAAGCCGCGCTGGCTGACGCTGGACGTGCAGGCACTGAAGAAAACCCGGCCGCTGCTGATCGCCGAGCTGCGCGGACAAGCTCCACTGGAGCAGATGCGTGTGCTGCAAAAAGGCAATCGCCTCTCCATCACCCCGGTGACCGAAGCCGAATGGCATTGCATTCAGGCTCTGTTGCAAGAGCATTGAGGCAGCTCCTTTTTGACGGCTTGATTCACAAACGCTTCTTCGGCCAATCAGCAGCAGGCATCGTCACCAGCGGCTTTCGCAAGTCCCCACCCCACCACAAAGACTCGGCGGACTGAGCCACAACGCCGCTGCATTTTCGGATGACGTGGCGTATTTCCCACAAGGCAATCTCGCTGCGCCCTCTAACATCCTTGAATCACAGTCCGATCAGAGGCTATGCCAAGGAGTTTGAGATTGCGCTGGAGCACCCCCTTCATGCTGGCCTGGCGCCGAGCCAAAACCACTTTGCCTTCAAGAGCCAGACTGGCCTTACGTGATGCACTTGCCGCGGCGCTGGCCAGCATGCTGGCCTGGGTCATCGCCCAGCAGCTCTGGGGCCACCCCAAGCCCGCGTTTGCCGTGGTCACCGCGGTGATCTGCCTCGCCCCTGGGCTGCCCAGCCATCTGAAACAGGCACGCAGTCTGCTCATAGGCTGCACGCTGGGCATCGTGATCGGCGATCTGCTGTGGCAGTTGCCCGAACAGCACCTGTTGCTGCGCATGAGTCTGGGCGCATTCCTCTCCATCCTGCTGGGTGCCATCATCGGCCCCGCGCCCGTGGTGCCGATTCAAGCCGGAGTCTCGGTGATTCTGGTGCTGGTGCTCGGCCCCAGCATGGCGGGCGGAGCCCGTCTGCTGGACGTCACGGTCGGTGCTGTGGTCGGGCTTATCTTCAGCCAAGTGCTGCTGACCTCCAATCCCATCAAGGATATGGGTCGGGCCGCCTCGATCTTTCTCAAGCAACTGGCCAATGGACTGGATCTGATTCTCAAGGCCTGCCAGCAGCAGAAAGCCGATGCGGCAGAAACCGCCCTCGGCCAGCTATCGCTGGCCCATGAATCGCTGGCCGCCCTGCGCGCCGCCGTAGGTCAGGCCCACTCCTCGCGACGCTGGTCATTGCGCGGACGGCTCAATTCCGAGCGACTGGCTTTTGTCACCCGCCGCTATGACCGCCATGCGGTGCGTGTTTACGCAACAGCCTTGCTGCTGGCCGAGAGTCTGAACCGAGCCACTGCACACACCGGCATGGCTCCTCCCACGGCAATATCCGACTACTGCCGCCGGCTGACGCATGCCTGCCTTGATCTGGCCAACCAGCCCACCGTGGTTGCCCTCAAGCCCGACGACCCTCTGGCGACCATGGATGACTGCCCTGCACCACCGGCACCGGAGCCTGTGCTGCAGCCCGAATGGCTGCTGGTGCATGAAAATGCCCGCCAGCTGGAGCGCGCTTTACGAGCCTTGATAGGCTCACGTGACGCATGAGAATTACATCAAAATACGCCAAATCGCTTACCCATAAAGCGATTCAAGCTCTCAGATAAGGAGCTTCAGAGGGCACGCTTGTATACCGTGCGCCCTTCCTTGATGGTCTCCAGCACCTGGAGACCGGCAAGCTGATGCGGCGGCACGGTCAGCGGGTTGTCCGACAGTACGGCCAGGTCGGCCAACTTGCCGACCTCGATGGAACCCTTGCGGTCGTCCTCGAAATGCTGGTAGGCCGACCAGATGGTCTGCGCCTTGAGCGCCACCCAGGGCGAGACGCGATGCTCAGGCCCGAGCACACGACCCGAGCGTGTGGTGCGATTCACCGTGGCATCAAGCACTCGCATGGACGATGGCAGGGCCACAGGCGCATCGTGATGAGACGTGAACACCATGCCCTCTTCCAGCACCCAGCCAGTCGGCGAGATGTTCTGCGCGCGCGGATCGCCGAGCACTGAATCATGGTGCCAGTCGCCCCAGTAAAAAGTATGCATGGGAAACAGCGACGGGAAAATGCCCAGTTCCTTGAGCTGGCTGACCTGGTCGCGCCGCAGCGTCTGGCCGTGGATCAGCACCGGACGTACGGCACGCGCCTGCTCCACAGGGCCGCTGGCACGCACGGCGGCGATGAACTGGTCTATCGCCGCATCGCCGTTGCCATGCACCAGAATCTGCCAGCCGTTGTGGATGGCCCTGGCCACCTGCTCGTTGGCCCTGGCATCGCTGAGCACCCCATAGCCCCTATAGCCGGGCTGCTGACCATCGGGCGGCACCAGATAGGGCTCGGTCAGCCAGGCCGTCTTGCCCTGAGGCGAGCCGTCGAGCGTGAGCTTGACACCACCAATGCGGAAGCGATTGGTATAGCTGCGGCTGAACTTGAGATTGTTGGCCAGCGCGCCGTCACCCAGCTGCAGGATGTCGGGATACGACACCACGTCAATGACCAGCCGGCGCGACTCGGCCGCCGCCATGGCCGAGGCAATGGCTCCCGCGTCGGAGCGCCCGTCCTGCGCTGTGGTGTAGCCGAATTCCAGATAGAGCTGCTGGGCTTTCTCAAGCCAGTCCATGGACTGCTCCAGCGTGAGTTTGGGCATGATCCGGCCCAGGGTGTGGAAAAAGGCATTCTCCTCCAGCACCCCGTTGGGTACCGGGCTGCCGGCGCGGCGGCGGATCACGCCGCCCTCTGGATTGGGAGTGCCGGGGCCGATGCCGGCACGGGCCAGAGCCACAGAATTGAGTGCGCCGAAATGCCCGGACTGGTGAATCACTGCAATCGGCAGGTCTCGGGAGACGGCATCGAGATCGTCGCGTGTGGGATGGCGCCGCTCCTGGAGCTGGGAATCGTCATAGCCAAAACCGAGCACGATGCCCAGCTGCTTGACCTCGGGCGAGGTCTGGATGTAATCGCGCAGCGTCTGCTGCAAGTCGGCGATGGAGGCGTTGCCACCGTCGGGCGGAGGCAGCAGATTGGCCGAAATAGCCTGCAGCCCCACGCCGCCGATATGGCTATGCGGGTCCACAAAGCCCGGAATGAGCGTGCGCCCCTGCAAGTCCACCATGCGCGTGCCAGGGCTGCGCAAGGAATCCAGCTCCTGCAGCGAGCCGACGGCGGCAATCACTCCGGCATTCACCGCCACGGCTTCCACCTGGGGCTGGGCATCGTTCATGGTGAGAATCGGGCCGCCGTAGAGGATCATCTCGGCGGGCCTGACCGAGGGCTTAGAACGGCGCGAAGCACAGCCCGTAAGCCAGGTCGTTGATGACAATGCCGTCAGCGAAGCTGCGGTGGCGAGAAACTGGCGCTTTTGCATCATGAACCTCCACAAGACTGCAGCGTAACCGTAGTTCGGACCCGAATCATGCAGCAGTTGCAAGTCATGCCCATGCGCCGGCGCAAGAGAACATCATGAAATTGACTCCAAGCGCCCATGCAGAGTACTCTTTCAGCTCATAAATATAGAGCAGAGCCATCAAAGCTCAGGCCTTGAGACGGCTCCAGCAGCGCCCCACTCCCAGCGCCAGCAGCCAGCCCAGCACACACATGCTGCCCGTCACAAGCCAGGTGAACTGCCAGCCGCCCATCTGCATGGCCACGGCCGCCACCAGTGGTGGGCCGGCAAACTGCCCCACGCAAGACCATTGCTGCATGAAACCCACGGTGGTGGACACCGTGGCCGGGCTGGGCGCCAGGTGCATGGCCGTGGTGAACAGGGTGGCCGGTATCAGTCCGCCCGTCGCCGAGAACAGCGCCACGGCCACGAAGCGCAGCCACAGCGGTGCCAAGGGCTCGCCGCCGATCTGCACATAGGCCAGCAGCGCCGTCAGCCCCATCAGCACATAGCCGGTCTGCAGGCAGCGCGCGGGACTCCAGCCCCGATGCAACAACCTGCCTGCGGCCACATTGCCCAGCATATTGCTGGCGGCGACCATGGCAGTCAGCAGGCCTGCGAGCTTGGCGCCGAGGCCGGCCTCCCCATACAGGGTGGGTAAAAATCCGACAACCCCCATCCACTGGCTCGAATACACCATGAAGCCCAGCGACACCAGCCAGGGGCCGGGGCTGCGCAAGGTGCGGGCCAGACGCGGACGCCAGCCCTCATCGGCTGTGGCTGCAAGGGCATCGGTTGCTGCATCATCCGCAGGCACCATGCGCCAAACCGCATAGGCAGCCAAGGCAGAGGTGCAGCCCAGCGCAATCCACCAGACCTGCCAGCTGCTTGCCTGCAGCACCCAGGGCCCCAGAAGCAAGCCCATAGCGCTGCCAATGGGCATATAGGAACCCCACCATCCCATACGCGTCCCCAGTTCCGACGGCTTGACCGCGCGGCGTATCAGCCCCGGAGCAGGCATGGCGACCAGCAAGAATCCCAGGCCTTCAAGCCCGCGCAGCGCCAGCAGCCAGGCAAAGCCTGTGGCCGCAGCGCCCACCGCGCTGGACAGAGCCATCAGCATCAGCCCCGTCAGCAGGCTGCGACGAAGGCCCCATTTGTCGGCGCCCAGCCCCACCACCAGGCCCAACAACATGCCCGCCACCTGAACAGTGGAGAGCAGAAATCCAGCCTGCAACAAGGACACGCCCAATTGCTGCTGCAGCAAGGGCACGGCAGGCGGCAGCTTGCCTACATGCAGCGAGGCACTGACGCCGGCTGCGACGATGATCCATGAGGGGTTCAGGCCCCGGCTTGTCACTGGCTCCACCACGTTGTCTCTTTTTCTCAGCTAGGTGATATGTCAACTATCTAGCATATGGCAAAACACGAGGCCGATTGATGAGCTTTGCCACGAACGCTGCCAGCACAGGCCACTCTCGCCTAGATCGCATAAAAATTGTGCAAACTCGCTTTTATGACCGACGACTCCGATTGAAGGAACTCCATGCGCTCTTCGCTAGATTTCAGCTCCTGGACCTCCTTGCTCTCCACCGTGCTGGGACTGTTGCTGGTGACCTGCCTGATGATGGGCATTCGCCTGTTGTTCATGCAGACCGTACAAAAGCGGCGCGAGCGTGAGAACCGGCAGATCAACGAGCGGCTCAAAACCTTGATCGCTGCCTACAAAACGCTGGGCAGCTCGTTCACCGGCACGCTGAGCGTCAGTCCTCTGCATCTGCGCGATCTCAGGCAAACCGATGAGACACCGCCACAAACGTCAGCCGGAGAAAGCTTGAACGAGCGCCGACGTCGTATCCGGGATGCCGTGGAGGCCGCTCTGTCCGACATCATCCTGCTGGGTACCGAGGAGCAAGTGGAACTGGCAACCCGGGCAGCCCAGGATATGGTGGCCGGTCGATCGATAGAGACTGCCGCGTTGGTAACTTCGCTGCGCGGCTTTATCCGCGACGCTCTGGATCTCGAACCGATTCCCCCGCATCTCCAGATACCGTCTCAGGGTCCGGCAAGGCCGAGTACCGGGGGAGCCGGAGGGAATCGCAAGGCCGGTGAAGCTCAGGGTTCAGGCGGTCGCGGTGGGGCAGGCGCTGGCATGGGAGCGGGAGGCCTGGGGCTGGGTTCGGGCCTGAGTGCCGGTACGGGCAGCGAGGATCTCACGGACCGCCGCCCATGACACCACACTTCCTGTTCAGAGAATGTCCAGCGGCTGCTTGAAGCGTGGCGGGGGCGAGGCAGCGTCGATCAGCGCCAGCTCCTCCGGGCCGAGTCTGAGCTGCAGTGCACGGACGTTGTCTCGGATATGGTCTTCGCAGCCGCTCTCGGGAATTGCCAGCACTTTGCCGCTGCGCAGAGCCCAGGCCAGAGCCACCACACTGGCACTGACACCCTGGCGATCACCAATTTCAGCCAGCAAACTGTGCTCAACCAGCGCTCCATGCCCCAGCGGGCAATAGGCCATCACGGTCACACCGTTCTTCAGGCACCAGGGCAACAAGTCATATTCGATACCGCGGCTGAAAGCGTTGTAGAGCACCTGATTGACCAGGCAGTTGCGTCCGCCCGGAACTTGCCACAGCTCCTGCATATCGTCGGTGTCGAAGTTGGAAACGCCCCAATGGCGAATCCTCCCCTGCGCCTTCAACTCCTCGAACGCAGCTACCGTCTCGGCCAGCGGCGCATTGCCGCGCCAGTGCAGCAGATAGAGGTCGATACAGTCCACTCCCAGCTTATGGGCGCTGGCCTCGAGCGCGCGCATCACACCCTTGCGGCTGGCATGCATAGGCAACACCTTGCTGACCAGAAAAGGCCGGGGCCGACTTGGCGGCAGCTCACGCAGCACATCGCCAATCAGTTCCTCGGAAAGGCCGTCGCCATACATCTCGGCGGTATCGATCACGCTCAGGCCGAGCTGCAACCCGGCGAGCAAGGCCGCCTTCTCCTCATCCAGGCTGCGCCGTCCCTGGCCAAGATGCCAGCTGCCCATACCCAGGCTGTTACGTCCCTGTAAAAAAGATATGGCACTGTGCATATGAGCGACCTCCAAGGAAATTCTTCTAAAACCTGCCAATTACCAGATAGTAATGACGCATTGCGTTATCACTCCTGCTTCTTTTGTCAGCTCAGTTTGAGCCGCGTTATGCTTCACCTGCGAATCAACGACAGATGATTCGAATGCGTATGTGAAATCAAGTTCGCTATTCCCAATAGCTTTCCTCAATATATTCATAACACGGGAGTTCATTGCATGTTCAAGTCCATCGCGGCCGCCGTTGTCGGCCTGTCACTGTCTCTTGGCGTCTGGGCCAAGACCGAAGCCACTCAGGAGTTACCCGCCGAAATCAAGGCCCTGCACTGGCAGGAAAGTGGCAAGGGAGAAATCGCGGACAAGGCCAGCGTCAGGATTCCCTCTGGCTATGCCTTTCTCGGCGAGGCCGACACATCCAAGCTGCTGCAGGCGTTTGGCAACCCGCCCAGCAGTGATCACTTTCTGATCGCCCCCAAATCGCTGAACTGGTTTGCCGTGTTTTCCTATGACGACACAGGCTACGTGAAGGACGATGAGAAGATTGACGCCGACGACTTGCTCAAATCCATGCAATCGGGCGACAAGGCTGGCAACGAGCAACGCAAGAAGCTGGGTCTTGAAGCGCTGTACACCGATGGCTGGCAGGTTCCCCCACATTACGACACCGCCACCAAGCGACTGGAATGGGGTCTGCGTCTGCGCGGCGAGTCAGGCGAGAAAAATGTCAACTACACCTCGCGCATTCTGGGCCGCAGCGGCGTGATGACGGCCACCCTGGTCTCCGATACCGCCACCCTGGCCCAGAACACCGAGGAATTCAAGAAAGTGCTGGCCGGCTTCGACTACAACAGCGGGCAGACCTATGCGGAATTCAAGAACGGTGACAAGGTCGCCGCCATCGGTCTGGGCGCCCTGGTGCTCGGTGGCGCTGCCGCAGTGGCTACCAAGAAAGGCCTGTGGGGCGCGATTGCTGGCTTTCTGGCCGCAGGCTGGAAGATCGTCGCTGCAGCAGCAGTCGCCCTGTTCGCAGGCATAGGCAAATTGTTTGGCCGCAAGAAGGCCGCTGAATAAGGCAGTCGCCGGGCCACGGCCTCAATGTCTGTAACCCGCCCCGCGCATCGCTAAGATCGCGGGGTTTGTCTTGTCCGGAAAGCCGTCTTGTACTTCACGATCTCCACGCAGCTACAGGTAGTTCTGGCCATCGTCCTGTTCTATCTCTATGACGCGGCCTTGCTGCTCAAGCCTGAAGAGGGTTTGCTGCGCCCGCTACGCTCGGGATGGCGGGCACAGCTGGCCAGCCACGGCTTCGAGCTGCGTCAGAACCGCCTGCTGTGGCTGCCTGTATTTGTGCTCCACCAGCCCGTCTATCGGCAGCGCTGGAGTGCAATGCGGATCCAGCTGCCCGCCGATGCGGGATCTTCCACTGCCGTAGAGGCGCATACCCGCAGCTTCAAGGCATTTGCACTGCCGCTGTATCTGCTGGCGGCACTGCTGTTTCTCGGTCTTCCTGCCGCCTTGTTGGTACTGCATTCCGAACTGCTGCAGCTGATCGCACTTGCGCTCATCTATCTGAGCACGGCCTGCCTGAGCTGGCTGACGCTGCGCCATGGCAGGCAGGGCCACAGCAGCCAGGCCTTCGCACGCTCCACTGCGTTTCAGATTCTGCTGTGCCCACCATTTGCGCTCAATGTAGTGCGCAAGCTCTCGTTGTCCTATGAAATACAAACCGACTTGCTACAGACGGCCCAGGCCCTGATGAGCGCCTCTGACTGGCAGAATCTGTCAGCCCAGGTGCAGCAGCTGATGCAGCGCGAAATGGATGAAATTGCCGAACTGCCCGAATATGCGCCAACGCTTGCGCAGATGCGGCAGGCACTACGGGTGCTCGAGCAAAACAGCACCCGAAGCTGAACAGGCCCTCAAGCTGCCCCCACAATAGCGGCTTCCATCACTGCGACTATCGCGAGCACACCATGGCCTTTGCCGACAACCTCAAGCAACTTCCCTCCATCGCCCATATCTCCGAGCTGCAGCTGATCGACTCCGACGGCAAGCTGGCCGCAACCATTCCTAACGCTCCCGGCAAAGCTGGCTCGGTCACGGTCTACAACGCGCTTTACGCCAAACATGGCAGCATCAATGTCGCAGCAGCCGAAGAAGGCCTGCAGCTGTTTGCCGAGCACACCGAAGACGCCAAGGCCCGTCCCGGCGCCCATCCCAATATCGATCGGCTGCTGGACGTGATTGCCAGCGGCAAGGGCTATACGGTAACGGTGATCGCAGCCTGAGCGCCCTCAGACCCTTTCTTCAATGAAAGGGCTTGATCTTGCAGCCAGTCCCTCCGGTGCCTGCGTCCGGAGGTCTTCGAGGTCCACTCGCTGAACACGATTGCGCCCTGCACGTTTGCCTCGATAAAGCGCCGCATCGGCCTGCTGCAGCGCGAGCTCAAATGCATGCGAAGCACTGAAAGGATTGGAAATGCCAATCGTTGCCGTGCAAGTGACGCAGCCATGCAGGCTTACTCCCGGTATTGCGACTCCTGCAATCGCTGTGCGTATTCTTTCGGCCAGTTGCAGAGCTTCGTCCCCCTGCAGTCCCGGGCAGAGAACCACAAATTCCTCGCCGCCCAAACGGCATTTCAGATCGCTCTTGCGCGTGCTCTGCCGAATCACCTCCGCCACCCGGCACAGTACCATGTCGCCGAACTGGTGCCCGTAGCTGTCGTTGATGCGCTTGAAATGATCGATGTCCACGATCAGCAGATGGACGGGCACGGCCTTTGCGCCCGCGAAATGCGCCCCCAGCCCGTTGAGCAGGCCACGGCGATTGAGCAGCTTGGTCAGCGGATCCTGCGCAGCCATGTTGCTGAGTTCATCGGTAAGGCGCCGCAAGACAAGCCAGACGGCGCCTGGCGGGATCACCGTGCCGAGAAATGACATGTAGATATAGAACACCATTTGAAAATGGCTGTTCATGTCCAGAGCCTGCAAGCCATGCTGAAGAATCTGCAGCAGCTTCATGGCATTGAGGATGCAGATGCCGACGATCAGAATGGCAAAGACCAGCATCTCCGCGGCCATATTCCTCGCAAAGCTACGCGTTCCCCACAACAGGGTGATCGTCATGCCCAGGAACAGCAAGGCACATGCCCCGGCCAGCATGGCCTGGCGCGCTTCAGACCCAGTGTCGACTGCACCAGCACCTGCACCGCGCTATAGGTCAGTGCCAACACCAGCAGCGGCCGCCACACGGGTGCCGGACGATTGAAAAAGCGCATCGCACCCAGAACATAAGCCACCGGTGCGCACAAGGTCAGCGTGTGGTCGATGATGCTCATCGCACCCCAAGCGGGCTTGCCGACCCACAGCTGCAATATATAGGCGCAGCCGAGCAGAAGATTGCCCAGCGCAAAGACCTCCATGCCCATCTTCCTGCCGAGCAGTCTGCGACTGATCAGCATGAACAGTGCGCTAAAGCACAGCAGATGCACGCATAGCATGCCAAGGATGACGGTCGCAACCATGAAATCACTCAACCCGGTAAAGACAGGTGCCGCGTGTCTCAGGCAAGGACAGCCCGGAGTCAGACCTGCGGATGAACAAGGCAGGACTGGCTCATGCTTTGTTCAAGCCCTTTCAATCCGCACTCGTAAGTATTTGCAAATGTAACGCCTTGCACCCGGTCGATGATGTCAAAACAGCTCAGGGCCTACCAGCAAATCTGAGTGACGCCTGGCGCACCACCTCGGGCAATTGCTGCACCTGGGCATAGCTCTCCCGCAGCCAGCTCGCATCGTTGCCGCGCTGCAGCACCAGGGCCAGCTCCCGCAACGCGCTCTTGCCGGATGCGGGGGCATGGCTGGTGACGCGCTGAAGCGTCTGCGCAATATGCTCACGCAGCGACAGCTGCTCGCTGGTCGCCGGGTCCACATAAGTACCGTCCAAGCCGAAGCGACAGGCCTGAAAGCGGTTATAGGTATAGACCAGATAGTCGTCTTCACTGGGCTCGAACGGCTGCTCGCTGAGGAACCATGCGCCCAATGCCTGCACATAAGCCGCCAGTTGCGCAGCGCGGTGGATAGACAGCGGCGTGTCGAAGACGCGCACCTCCACCGTACCGAACTCAGGCTTGGGACGGATATCCCAGTAAAAATCCTTCATGCTGTGGATCACACCCGTTGCCGCCATCTTGGCAAAGTAGCGCTCGAAATCCTCCCAATGCAAGGCAAATGGCGCACGCCCCGAGAGCGGAAAGGCAAACACCGAGTTGAGACGCGCGGAGTCAAACGCCGTGTCCTGCCCTTGTACAAAGGGGCTGGATGCGGACAGCGCAATGAAATGCGGGATATAGCGCGAAAGCCGGTGCAGCATCATCAACGCATCGTCGGCGCTGGGGCAGCCCACATGCACATGCTGGCCGAAGATGGTGAACTGCTTGGTCAGATAGCCGTACAGCGCCGTCAGCTCCTTGAAACGCGGCTTGTCGTAAATACGCTGCTGGTGCCACTGCTGAAACGGATGCGTACCGCCACCGGCCAGCGCGATATTGA
The DNA here is from genome assembly GCF_011752915.1 of Comamonas sp. Tr-654. NCBI lineage: Bacteria > Pseudomonadati > Pseudomonadota > Betaproteobacteria > Burkholderiales > Comamonadaceae > Comamonas > Comamonas sp. Tr-654. The sequence goes on along the minus strand of NZ_VWWQ01000001.1, from coordinate 250,738 downwards.
GTCGGTCGGCCGCCTTGACCAAGGCGTCGCGCGTAACAGCCAATTGCTCGTAGGCGTCCTGCGCATCCTGACAGATGCCAGTCGAGATCTCGATCATGCTGGAGGTCACCTCAGGCACGATGGAGCCCGGGACCTTGGCGTTCTTGAGCAGGGCCAGCATATCGGGCGCATACGGCGTCATGTCGTAGTGATGGGTGTTGAGCAGCTGCAGCTCCAGTTCCACGCCCAGCGTCAGGGCCTGAGAAGGTGCGAATTCGCCCAGGCCGCCGGCTTCTGCCCCAGCGGGCTGACTTTGTTCGATTTCATGCGTCATGGCGCTTCCCTCCTCTTTGCAAGGCCGCGCGGCCCACGCCACGATGGGCATCGCCGCTACGCCACAGGGCGGTAGCGGCCAGCAGCACACCCAGTACCTCACACAATACGATCATGGGTAGCGCAATGGCCGCCACCTGCTGGGCCACGCTGGCATTGAAAGCCGTCCACTGCATTGCAATCCCCGACACCATCAGCAGCGCGAGACCCGACAAGGCCAATTGCCCGCAAGCCACAGGCCATTGCCTGCGCCAGCCTATGCCGGTACCTAGCCCCAACAGCAGGATGGAGCCAAACTTGCCCAGAATCCGGGCCAGGACCGCGCTGGCCACGACCGAAACCATCGCAACAGACAGGTTCACCTGCGAGGCCATGCTGGCCACCAGCACGAACATCAGCAAATTGAGCATGGCATTCGCCGCCTGGAAGGCCTGGGGCCAGACCAGCGGCATAGGACTCAAATTGCGCAGCATCAAACCCGCGACCATGAAGCCCAGTGCAGCAGAGCCACCCCATTGCTCGGCCAGCAGACAGACTGCAGCCATAGCCGCCAGCAGATACAAGGCCGTGGTGTCGCTGCGCGATGACTGCCAACGAAGGACCGGCCAGAAGGCAATGGTGACCAGAAAGGCCCAGAACAGAGTCAGCAGCACGCTGAACAGCAAGCGGCCCAGTCCCGCAGATGAAAACTGCAGGCCGCCGCCCGCGGCCGCTGCGACCGGCACGAACACCACTGTCAGCACCAGCGCCCCGAGCAACGCTAGCAAAGTGCTGATGGTAGCCAGCAGCAAGCTGCGGTCGGTCACCGCGCCACTGGCGCGCAAATCATCAGCAATGCGCAGCAGCACAGCCGGAGACGCAGCCATGGATACCACACCGACGGCCAGCGCCACGGCCCAGCCCCAACCCAGAGCCAGCAACGTCGCAGCCACCACCGTCAGCGTGACCAGCGACTCGCCCAGACTTTGCAGCAGCAGCCAGGGCTGGCGAAACAGCCAGGGCAATGAAACCTGAGAGGCCGCCAGCAGCAGGCTTGCGCCCACGGCCACCTCCAGCAGCACGGCCGTGCTGCCTTGCAGCGGCCAGGGCAGATCGCCAAAGCCCACCCATCCGGCTACCAGGCCGACCACCGTATAGCCCAGCATGCGCGGATAACCGGTAAAGCGGTGAACCATATGACCAAGCAAGGCGGCGGCTGCAACCAGCACGCACCAGCTCAGCAGTGGCGGAAAACCGGCGGGCCAGATGCCCGCCTCAAGATTGCCGAACGGCATAAAGCGCCCTCCTGTATCAAGACCCGGACAGTGCGACAAAGTCACGGCACCAGGAATGGTGCAGGCAGCGTTGCGAGAGATGCGGTCAGCGCCGCGTGAAAGCCCGGTCATGCGCCGGGATGCAACACCTGCTACTAGCGCGGCCAGCCCTGCGCCCAGAGGATCACGGCAGCCGCCACGCACGCTCCAAAGTTTGCCCCGGATCTCCGCAGGCGCTACCCAGGAGCGCTACAAACATCATAGGGGCGCCAGATCAAATGGCGTTACAGGGTGTCAGCCTTCCGACATTTCTGTGTCCGAATGCATGGCTTGTTAGGGTTTTGCAAACCTCCGGACATGAAAAATGCCGGGCTCAACTCAGCGTTGACCCGGCATTGATTCATATGAAAAGCCCTGCTGTCAGGCTGGCAGCTTGCCGCCCTTCAGCAGCGCCCCCACCAGCTCCACCCAATAACGCATGCCCAGCGGCAGATTGGCGTCGTTGAAGTCGTACTTCGGGTTGTGCAGGGAAGCGCTGTCTTCGCCATTGCCCAGCCAGATATAGACGCCCGGGCATTCCTGCGCCATGAAGGCAAAGTCTTCCGAAGCCATGCTGGGCACCATGTCCCGACGTACCTTGCCTTCGCCGAGCACGCCGGTCAGCACGTCGGCGCAGACTTCGGCATGCAGGGGGTTGTTGATGGTCGCGGGGTAGCTGACACGGTAGTCGAGCTGGGCCTCCAGGCCGTGCAGCGCACAGGTCGCGGCAATTGCATCGCGAAAACGTTGTTCGATGCGCGCGCGCTGAGGCATGTCGAAGCAGCGCACGGTGCCGCGCAGCTTGATGACTTCGGGCATCACGTTATAGGTATCGCCTGCGTTGAAGCTGGTCACGCTGAGCACGGCCGGCTTGTGCACCTCCTGCTCGCGCGCAATCAGCGCAGGCAGCTGCGTCACCAGTTGGCAGGCCGCCAGCAGCGCGTCCTTGCCCAGATGCGGCATGGCGGCATGGCAACCCTTGCCGGTCAGCGTCAGATCGAAGATGTCGAAGGCCGCCATCACGGCCGTGGAATGCACTGCCGCCGTACCCACGGGCAGGCCCGGCCAGTTGTGCATGCTGTAGACCGCGTCCATGGGGAAGCGCTTGAACAGCCCTTCCTCGATCATGGCGCGCGCGCCACCTTCGTTTTCCTCGGCAGGCTGGAAGATGAAATGCACGGTACCCGCAAAGTCGGGGGCCGAAGCCAGGGCCTGGGCCGCGCCCAGCAGCATGCTGGTATGGCCGTCATGGCCGCAGGCATGCATGCGACCTGCATGGGTCGACGCATGCTCGCACTGGTTGAGCTCGGTCACGTGCAGCGCATCCATATCGGCGCGCAGGCCGATGGAGGGTCCAGCGCCCAAACTGCCCTTAAGCACGGCGACCACGCCGGTGCCGGCCAGGCCGGTGTGCACTTCGAGACCGAAGCTCTTCAGTAGCTCAGCCACGCGTGCGCTGGTGCGGTGCTCCTGAAACGCGGTTTCGGGATGACGATGAAAGTCATGACGCCAGGCTTGCAGTTCCTGCTGGCCGGGCCACTTGATGGTATTCATCATGGTCTTGCTCCGGCTTTACAGCGTGTGGACAAAGGTCTGTGCGATCAGCGTCGCGGCCAGGAACACACCGGCATTGGCCAGCAGCGAAACCACCACGATGCGCCAGCCCAGACGGCGGAAGGCCGGGATGTCCTTGGCCAGCGACAGGCCCGCGAACGTCAGCATGGGCGTGATCATGGCCAGGAAGTTGACCTTTCCGGTCAAAGCCGCCACTTCGGCGGCATAAGGCGTCAGCGGGAAGGTCATGGCCATGGCGATGAACGAGATCCAGCACACGGCTGGCAGCACACGGCGCGTGCCGACATAGATCAGATCACCGACAAACACGGCGGCAATGATGAGCAGCACACCTGGCAACGCATCCATCACGGGCACGCCATGGCCGATTCGGTTGCCGATGAGCACCATGGCGCCGACCAGAACCCAGGAAGCAAAGCGCATGCCCAGACCCAGCGCCGGCACCTGTGCCTGTTCCTCATCCTTGGTGGCAGACAGGTCTACGGCCTGCTCCACCACGGCCTGCTTGCGCTTGCGGCCCAGAATTGGCTCCAGCCATTGATAGGCACGCAGCGCCAGGGGCAGCGAGATGAACAGGGTCAGATAAGTGCCCACCGTGGTCGCAATCAGATTGGCGGCAGCGGCAAAGGTGGCAATCTGGTCGCTCATCTCGGGATGCTGGGCAGCAATAGCGCCCACGGCAGCGGCCGTCATGCTGCCCGAGCCCACGCCGGCGCCCATGCCCAGTGCCAGCGGATGAAAAATATTGAGGCTGGAGACAAAGCCGGCCAGCAGCGAGATGAAGATGGCGCCGATCAGCGTACCGGTGATGTACTCGGCCAGCACACCGCGGCCTTCGGGCGAATCCATGCCGAAACGCTCGCCGATGATGGCGAGACCCGGTTCACGGCCGATGGAAAAAGTCGCACCAATCGCTTCGCGCTTGATGCCCAGCAGCAGCGCCACGGGCATGCCCAGGGCCACGCAACCGACCAGATTGCCCAACTCCTGCAACACCAGTCCCCAGCCGACTTCGGCCAGCTTGGGCAGCGAGCCACCGACCAGCAGACCCAGCTTGGCAATGAATAGAAACAGCGCGCAAGACAGCACGGCAGCGGCCAGATTCTGGCTGTACAGGCTCAGCTGCAGAGGCCCGGGCATGCGCTTGCGCAGCAGACCCAGCACCAGACCGATGAGCAGCGCCCAGATCATGGGTAGCAGCACCACCTTGCCCACGCCCAGCGCAATGGGCAGCGGCCCCAGCCACTCGGACAATGCCGCAATCACCAGCGCCAGCGCAAATACCTGCACCACGCTGCCCAAATTCAACGCGGCCTTGGCCGGCTGCACCTCTGTACGCATCAACTTTCCTTGCGCACGACGGCCGCTGCCGACGCGCTGAAATAGCTTTGAACCCTGAAAATGGGCACGGCCAGCCCAAGCTGGCGCTCACCCATGCGGGCGCTGAATATAACAATGCATTTATTGCATACGCACTCTTTTTCTGTTCTAAAAAAGTGAACATACGTATGAATACAGATGCAATTTGGCGACGACAATCGCCGCATGCCCGCCTTTCAAGACTCCCGCGCCCGCTATCTGTTTGAAGCCGTCTACTGCGGCTCTGTCCGTGCCGCAGCCGAAAAACTGGGCATCGTGCCCTCGGCCGTCAGCCGCCAGATCAGCCTGCTCGAAGAAGAACTGGGCGTGGCCCTGCTGGAACGCCACCGCAGCGGCGTGGTGCCCACCGAAGCCGGCCAGCTGCTGCTGGACTATCACCGCGAACATACAGCCCACCGCCACGACATGCTGGCCAAGGTCGATGCGCTGCGCGGCCTGCACAGCGGCAGTGTCAGCGTGGTCAGCGGCGAGGGCTTTGCACAGGAGCTGATCGACGGCCCCATACGCAATTTTCGCCAGCAATATCCTGGCGTCAGCATCTCGCTGGAAATCTACGGCACGACCGAGATCATGCGCCGCATTCGCGAGGACGCTGCCGAGATCGGCCTGGTCTACTACCCGCCCGCCGACAGCCATATCACCGCACGCGGCGCGGCGCGCCAGCCCATGCATGCCATCGTCCACTCCCAGCACCCGTTGGCCAGCGCGGGCCAGACATCGCTGCAGGAGCTCAGCCAATGGCCTATTGCCATGCTTCAAGGCGTGTATGGCATTCGCCAGCTCGTGGAATATGCCGAACACAAGGACAAGATCCACCTCAGCCCCGCGCTGACCAGCAATCTCATCAGCGTGCTGCTGGCCTTTGTCACCAGCGGCCAGGGCGTGACCCTGCTGCCGCCCTGCTCCGTCACAGCCGAGCTGGCAAGCGGGCGTCTGCGCGCCATTCCCATTCACAACCCTGCATTTCAGGATGCGGAGATGCAGCTCATCACCCGCACCGGCCGCCATCTGTCCCCTGCCGCCAATCGCTTTCTGCTGTATTGCATGCAAGGCATGCAGGCGTTCCAGGAGCCATGAGCGACGACCGCCTGCGCGCAAGACTCCGGGTCGTGGCCGCCTGAGCATACTCAGGACACCGCTGCACTTGCCTTAGACTGCACGCAGCATGCAAACCAGTCTGGCTCTCACTCCCTCGCAACTGAGCGAATTCCTTCTCAACGTCGCCACCGTACGCCCCGTGTTCATCTGGGGGCCGCCAGGCATCGGCAAATCGGCACTAGTACAGAACTTTGCGCAAAGCGTGGGGCTTGATTGTGTGTCCCTGCTGGGCAGCCAGCTCGCGCCAGAGGATTTGCTGGGCGTGCCGCAGATCATTGACGGCGTGACCCGCTTTTGCCCGCCCGCCATGATTGCGCGCGAGCAGCCCTATTGCCTGTTCCTGGACGAGCTCAACGCCTGCAGCCAGGATGTGCAGAAAGCGTTCTACAGCCTGATCCTGGAACGCCGCGTGGGCGAGTATGTGATGCCCGAGGGCTCCATCGTGATTGCAGCTGGCAACCGGGCTCAGGATTCCGCGATTGTGCGCACCATGTCCTCGGCGCTGATCAACCGCATGATTCATGTGCAGCTCAAGGTCAGCGCCAGCGAGTGGCTGCAATGGGCGCAGCAGGCCCAATTGCATACTCTGGTGCTCGAATACCTGGCCCAGCGTCCCGATCACCTGTGGAGCCAGCCACCCAAGCATGAGGAAGCGTTTTCCACGCCGCGCTCCTGGCATATGCTGAGCGACGCATTGCAGTCCTATGGCGATGATCTGAATCTGCACACGCTGGAAGCCCTGAGCAGCGGCTGCCTCACGCCCCAGCATGCGGCGCAGTTCAAGGCCTTCTACAAGCTGGCCGACGACCGTCACCGTCTGGACGCCATCTTCAAGGGCGACGCCAACTGGCCCCATGCACCACAGGACAGAGATGTGCTGTATTTCCTGGCCCAGGCCTTCCGTGCGCGCCTGCTCAAGATCTTGCCCGCCGACAAGCAACAAAGCGGCGGCGAGCTGCAGCAAACCGTTCACCGCTCCAAGGCCATGCTCAAGGAGCTGGCCCAGATCAGCCTGGAAATGGCCCAGATCGTCACCGCCGAAAGCGACAGCCAGACCCTACCCGCCTGGTATATGGTGGAAATCGTGCGCGACCTGCCGCGCCTGGTGGAAGCGCGCGAAGCGGCCAGAGCCTGATGGCCAAAGCCCCAACGCGCGAAACGCCAGCCACCCAGGCCTATACGCAGGGCCTGGCCATGCTGCAGGCACACCCCATCTTTAGCGAACTCAGCCGCAGCCTGGGCTTTGTGCGCGGCGCCCAGTCAGGCTGCCCGCCCCATGGCTGGGCGCAGGCCGGCCTCAACCACCAACGCTTTACCGGCCAGATCGACATCCACCCCAAGCGCCTGGCCAGCCCCGAGGAATGGGCGTACTGCCTGGGGCGGGCCACGCTCAGCTTCGCGCTGGAGCTGTTTCAGCGCGACCGCAGTCACTGGGCCCAATGGAGCGCGGCCTGCGATGTGGTCACAGCCCGCTTCATCCAGACCATCAAGCTCGGCCGTCCGCCCGAAGGCATGGAACTGCCCGACGGTCTGCCCCAACGCGACGAGGCTCAGTGGTACGCCCAGTTCTGCGAACAAGGCATACCTGCATGGGCACAGTCACTGAGCCTGGCCGGTCCCGGCCAGGGCGGCGCTCACCCCAGCCTGGCCTTACCGGAGCAGTGGCCACAACCGGCCTCATCCACCAGCAAGCCACAACCGTATTGGCGCAGGTACGGCAACTGGCCCGAAATGTTTGCCGCCGGCTTGGCTCGCTCCGTCACCCAGTCCGTGGAAATGGCGGCAGGCGTGCGCCGCGAGTTTGGCCAGAGCCGCCCTGCCAGCAGCGCGCTGGACCGCGCTCGACACTGGTTCATGGACAGCTTTCCGCTGCTGGGCAGCATGGTCGCGGCGTTTGACATCATCGAGGACGCCAGCGTCTGCGAGCGCGAGGACATTGCCGTCGCCGCGGTCGACGAAGTGCTGCGCACCATCTACATCAACCCCGGCCCCCGCCTGTCCGAGCTGGAACTGCGTTTCGTTATCGCCCACGAAGTGCTGCACGTCGCCCTGCGCCATCTGCCGCGCCGGCGCGGGCGTGAGCCTTTTCTGTGGAACGTGGCCTGCGACTTTGTCATCAACGACTGGCTGATTCAGATGGATGTGGGTCAACCGCCGGGTATCGGTCTGCTCTACGACCCGGAGCTGCGCGGTCTCGGCGCCGAGGAAGTCTATGACCGCATCGCGAGCGATCTGCGCCGCATGCGCAAGCTGCGCACCCTGGCCGGTGGCCGGGGCGACATGCTGGAGCGCAATGCGGGCGACCAGCGCGGCGCGGGCGACTTTACCGATATCGACGAGTTCTGCCGCACCCAGCTAGGCAAAGGCCTGCTGCGCCACGAGCAAAGCGCACGCGGCCTGCTGCCCGCAGGACTGATCGAGGAAATCCGTGCTCTGCTGCAGCCGCCGATTGACTGGCAGGTCGAGCTGGCGCGCTGGTTCGACCATCACTTTCCGCCCATAGAGACGCGGCGCAGCTATGCCCGCATCAGCCGCCGCCAGAGCGCCACACCCGATATTCCCAGGCCACGCATTCAAGCCGACAGCCGCTGGCTGGAAGGCCGCACCTTTGGCGTGGTGCTGGACACCTCGGGCTCCATGGAGCGCCATGTGCTGGCCAAGGCACTGGGTGCCATCGCCAGCTATGCCGAGGCCAAGGACGTGCCCGCAGTGCGCCTCATCTGCTGCGACGCCGCAGCCTATGACCTGGGCTATCTGCCGGCCGCCGACATGGCCCAGCGCATCGCCCTAAGGGGCCGAGGCGGCACCGTACTGCAGCCGGGCGTGGATCTGCTGCTACAGACCGACGACTTTCCCAAGGACGGGCCAATCCTCATCATCACCGATGGCGAATGCGACCCGCTGCGCGTGCCGCGCGAGCATGCCTATCTGCTGCCGCCAGGCCGCAGGCTGCCGTTTCGTACAACGGCCCCGATCTTTGTGATGGGCTGAAGCCGAGCCGAAGTTGGGCGTCAGGCAACCGCTGTTTCATGCAGCGCATGCCAGAGCACCCCGCTGACGGTGACCTCCAAAATCGCCGTGGAATAACGTGCATGTCTCTCGAGTGCCGAGACATGCGTTTCGAGGTAGCGCAGGGCCACATGCTGGCCTGCATGCCAGACGGGCTGCACCTCATCCACCGCAATCTGCAAGCCGGGTCTGCCACCCGCCGCGCCCCCGAACACCTGCTGCACCTGGGCGCGATCCACGATCCGACCGCCCGTGGTGACCATACTGAAGCCTTCGGCAAACACCTGCATCAGCGTCTGGGTGGCAGCCCTGGCGGCGTCGCCCTGCTCGGTAAAAACAGTGCGGATCAGCTCATGCACATCGTGAATGCTCTGCACAGCAGCTTCAAGGTTCTGGTCGTTCATGCTTTTCTTTCAAGGTATGTAAACAGGTCAGTGGCAGCAGCCCAGCCAAGGCGGCGGCTGCAAAGCTTGCGTGATAGGCCAAAAGGGCGCCGGTATGCGGCTGCAGCAGGTTGAAGATCACCAAAAACAGGGCCGCGCCCATACTGAAGGCCATCTGGCGATTGATGTTCCAGATCACGCTGGCCTGAGGCATCTCGGCCCCGTGAAAATTCATCAGCGCTGTGGTTTGCGCGGCATTGGCCGCCAAGCCACCGCCCAGGCCCATCAAGGCATAAGCCAGCACGAGGATTGGCAAATCGCCCGCGCTGTTCACAGCCATCAGGCAAGCAATACCCAGGCTGTGCAACAGCAGGCTCGCCACAAACAGCGGCCGCGCACCCACGCGGTTGTAGATGCGTCCGCACAGCAGCATGGCCAGCAGCGCGCCGCTGGCATAGACCAGCATGAACATGCCCGAGCGCTGAGCGCTCAGGGCCAGCAGGTCTTGCAGAAAAAACAGGCTCAGCAGATTGACGCTGGTAAACACACCGGGCACTGCGTAGTACACAGCCATGGACACTCGCAGGCGTGGGCTGTGCAACAGGCGCAGTTCAACCACTGGGGCAGCCACACGCCGACAGTGACACACATAACGCACGCTGGCCACCAGCCCCACGGCCAGACACAGCAGTGCCCCACCCCAGCCATGGCCCGCACCATACAGCGACATTCCCAGCAGCACGGCTGCCAGTGCGGTGCTGATCAGCAGCAACCCGGCGATATCGGGCTTTGCCATAGCCGACGGCTCAGCCGAATCACGTACCCAGCACCAGGCCAGCAGCGCGGCCGCCAAGGCCATCGGGATATTGGCAAAAAACACCCAACGCCAGGAGCAGGTATCCACAATCAACCCACCCAGCCCCGGCGACAAGGCCGGTGCAATCAGGGCCACAGCCATGACCAGGGTGGAGATGCGTGCGCGCTCCACCCCCTGAAACAAGGCAAAGGCCATGGCCTGCCCCACGGGTATCAGCAACCCGCCGGCCATGCCCTGCACAAAGCGCCAGCCCACCACAGCCGCAAAGCTGCCAGCCATGCCACTGGCCCCCACGGCCAGTGCAAATACCAGCATGGAAGCCGCCAGCAAGCGGCGCGCGCCCCAGCGGCCGGCCAGCCAGATGCTGATGGGAATCACCAGGGTCAAGCCCAGAATGTAGGCATTGCCCACCCAGGCGGTGTCCAGACTGGTCACGTCAAACTCGGCAGCCAGCCGGGGCAAGGCGACCGTGGGCATGAAGATATTGATGCAGTCGATAAAAAACCCCGTCAAAAACACCAGGGCGATGCGGTAGCGGTAGCTCATGTCGTTCCTTTGAGCCGCGAATATTAGGCAGCGCACCTGCCCGCGTCGATACCGCTATGCTTGATACTTTGTTTGACTGAACTGAACAATGGCCGCCACTGCAAGCACCGCCATCCACACCCAGCTTCACCGCGTGCAGACTTTTCTGGCCGTGGTAGAACTGGGCAGCTACACCAAGGCTGCCGACTACCTGAATATCAGCAAAGCCATGACCAGCCTGCATGTGAAGGCACTGGAAGAGGCTCTGTCAGTCACCCTGCTGGTGCGCAGCACACGGTCGGTATCGCTAACGGAAAGTGGTCAGCAGTTCTATGACGAGTTCAAGCAGATCTTTACGCATATTGAAGCAGCATTTGACAATGCACAGCACGGCAGCCGCCGCCTGCGCGGGCAGCTGCGCATCAGCACCACGGCCGAGTTTGGCGAGCGCTATGTGCTGCCGCTGATCCCGCAGTTCGTGCAGCGCTACCCGGGCATTGGCATCAGCCACGATGTCAATTCATCGCTCAGCGATCTGGTGGCCGAAAAGCTCGATCTGGTCGTGCGCCTGGGCAGCCTTGCCGACTCCAACCTCAAAAGCCGCAAGCTGGCCGACTACGACATCTGGCTGGTGGCATCGCCCCAGCTAGCGGGACTGGCCGCCGTGCAGCAGCCGCAAGACCTAGCTGACCTGCCCTGGATTGCCAACAGCAATCTGGACAACCCTACGCACTGGGTACTGGAAAATGCCGAGGGCCATCAGGCCGAGGTGCAGGGCCACGCGGCGCACCAGTCCAATTCATCAAGCGCGATTCGTGCGCTGGCGCTGGCAGGACTGGGCCTGGCCGTGCTGCCCGACTGGCTGGTGCAAGACGATGTGCGCAGCGGCCGCCTGCAGCGCGTGCTGACCGGCTACGCCCTGCCCTGCCAGCCGATTCACCTGGTCTTTCCCAACAGCCGGCACCTGCCGCGCAAGACAAGAGTGTTCATCGATTTTCTGGCCGAACACCTCACGAGCTGATATTCCACGCACATTCGAGTCAAAACAGCTTCGAGCGCTTATCAGACAAGCACATGCAGCTATCAAAACTGTACTTCGACGGCGCTCGTGAATGAGCGCCCCAGGCTGGCGCAACTCAAAGCCAAGCAGGCTGCAGTTCCATATTCAAAGCACCATCCAGGCTCCGCCACATCAGCCGACCGTCGATGGACCGCTGGACTGCACCGGTGCCTGGGCAGCAGGATTTTCCAACGCCGCTCGAAGACTGCCACGCCAATGCCATACCGCAGCGGCAAGGCCGACCCTTAGGCTTACCCTTGGATGTCACGATCGGGCAACTGAATTGCGGAATGCGCCAAGCGCATTCAGGCCGCCAGCCCTACATTACCCCCGAACTCGTTGATTCTCTGCCCCGCAAAGGTGGATGCAGGCTGCGCAGCCTTTGTGCGCAGCCGGGTTAAGGCGATGAAGGTCAAGAACAGAAAATGAACCCCGAACTCCAAGACAGGCCACCCCGGCATCAGTCAAAGCTACCGTCGATAGCCCAAGGCCATGGCTGCCTCCGCCCTTCCAGCCTGATGCTGCGGGACTGTGAGACATCCCCTGCATTCATGGCAATGACATAAGGCCCGTCCTGCCCGGCCCCCGCCGGGTCTGCTCCCAGCCCACGGCTTGCAGCATTCACTTCGTGATACCCACCACGCGCCCCACAACAACTTCCAACGGACAAGCATGAACCCAAGCGCGACAACAATTGCGGACACAAAGCCCAGGCACCGCCACAGCCACGCAACCGATGCAGACAACGTCCTGTATGCCAAGGTCAGCTGGCGGCTGCTGCCCCTGCTGCTGATCTGCTACATGGTCGCCTACCTGGACCGGATCAATATCGGCTATGCCCAGATCCAGATGAAGCAGACGCTGGATTTCGGCGACGCCGCCTACGGATTCGGCGCGGGTCTGTTCTTCATAGGCTACTTTCTGTTTGAAGTCCCCAGCAATCTGCTGCTGGAGAAGATAGGCACGCGCAAGACGCTGATGCGCATCATGCTTGTCTGGGGCCTCGTCGCCACGGCCATGGCCTGGGTCTCCACTCCCGTGCAGTTCTATGTGGCGCGTTTTCTGCTGGGCGCCTTCGAGGCAGGCTTCTTCCCTGGCGTCATTCTTTACTTCACCTACTGGTACCCTTCGGCCCGCCGTGGCCGCGTGATCTCCATCTTTCTCTCAGCCGTCATGGCCATGGCCATCGTGGCCGGACCGCTGTGCGGCGCCATCCTCAAATATATGGATGGCATCAACGGTCTGCATGGCTGGCAATGGCTGTTTCTCATCCAGGGCCCGCCCGCCTGCATTCTTGGCCTGATCCTCTTCGTCTACCTGCAGGACAGGCCTGCCGAGGCCAAATGGCTGACAGATGCCGAGAAAGCGCGTCTGCAACACAACCTGGCCAACGAAAGCGGCCAGGCCACTCACCACGGCACCAACGGGCACAAGGATGCCCATGGCAACACCACTCTGGGCCAGCTGCTGCGCGACCCCAAAGTCTATGCCCTGTCACTGGTGTATTTCATGATGCACGGAGCCACCTATCTGTTTGTCTTCTGGATGCCCACCGTGATTCAGGGCCTGGGCGTGCAGGACGTGCTGCATGTCGGCATCTACTCGGCCATTCCCTTTGTGGCGGGCTTCTTTGGCATGATTGCCTTCGGTGCCAGCTCCGACCGATTCCGCGACCGACGCTGGCATCTGCTCATTGCCACCGGCATGGCCATTGCCGGCCTGATCGTCACCCTGCAGATGCACGGCCATCTCGAAGGCTCGCTGATGGCCCTTGCTTTCACGCTGATCGGGCTTGCGGCCCTGCCCCCGCTGTTCTTTGCCCTGGTCAGCGACTATCTGCCAGCCGCCGTGGCTGCGGGCGGCATAGCGCTCATCAGCAGCCTGGGCAACCTGGGCTCGGCCGCCAGCCCCACCCTGGCCGGCCTGTTGACCCAGTACACCGGCAACAGGCACTACAGCATCTATCTGGTGCTGAGCATGTTGATCCTATCGGCAATGGTGCTGATGGTGGCGGCGCGGCCCGCCAAGTCACGGCACGGCCAGGCCATGCGCTAAACAGGGGCCAAACAGTACGACAGCAGCCGGCCGGCCTTCAGGCCGGCCTTTTTCATTGCATGAGTCCGAACAGGAATGCCGGTGTCTGCCCTTGCCTGCCAAAGGATTGCGGCACACAGCCAGTTTGCGCTGTCGCACTCTGCTGACTGGAGTACCGGCTTCCGGAAAAAGCTATGGACCCGAGCCACTGCCAAATATCCGATCCATCAGATCCGACCGCATGCAGATCAATCCATCATATACAAACAATATTATTATCTTTGGCAAAAAGATGATTCTGTAATTAACAAACAAAAAATTATTCATTTAACATCTTAAATATTTAAGTTATAAACTTGGCTTCGGCTCCGTTAATAGGGACAATTTGCACATATCACTCCATGCAAATTTCAGACCAAGCAATACGACAACTGATCAAAGAGAAAAGCACACGGCAATTCACGTCATTCAATTTCAAAAGAATGCTCACACCGTGGATCATTCCTCTTGTTGTGCTGAGTCTTTGGCTATTTTCAACAACAAGTGGCTGGATAGATCAGTCCATATTACCCAGTCCTATCACCGTCGCTCATGCCGCCTATGAGCAATGGGCTAACAACACTCTCTGGACGGATATAGGCATCAGTCTGGGCCGGGTTCTGGCAGGCTTCAGCATTGGTATGCTGTCAGGCTTGGTACTGGGCACGGCAGTAGGTCTTAGTCAGTTCAACCACGATCTGCTTGACCGTTCTCTGCAGATGCTGCGCACCATTCCGCATCTGGCCCTGGTGCCATTGATGATTCTATGGCTGGGTATCGATGAAACGCCGCGTATTTTGCTGGTCGCATTGGGCACATTGTTTCCTGTCTATATCAACACGGCCAGCGGTATCAAGAATGTCGATGCCAAGCTGCTGGAAATGGGAAAATCCTACGGCCTCAGTCGCAAGGAGCTGATTAAGCAAATCATCATTCCCGGCGCCATGCCATCCATACTGGTGGGCATCCGATATGCATTAGGTGTTGCATGGCTCACGCTGGTCATTGCCGAAACCATCGCTTCTCGCAATGGCATTGGTTATATGGTTCAGAACGCCCGCGAACTGCTGCGCATTGATATCATCATTTTCGCCATATTGCTGTATGCACTGGCAGGCTGGCTGGCAGACTGGCTTATCCGGCAGATCGAATATCGTATTCTGCGCTGGAATCCTGCTTATAAAAAGGCAGCACGTCAATGAATTCAATATTATCAAGCCGTCAAGATGCCGAAATCAAAGAAGATGGCTTCACCGCATGCGCAGTTTCTCTGCGCAATATCGGAAAATCGTTCGGCCCCCGCCAGGTTCTGCAGCATATCGATCTTGATATTGCGCAGGGTGAGTTCGTTTCCCTGATAGGCCCAAGCGGCGCCGGCAAGTCCACGCTGCTGCGGCTTATCGCGGGTCTGGAAGCCGGCAGCAGCGGACGCATGCAGTTGAGCAGCCCCGAGCCCGGGCGCCCGGCCCAGATACGAGTCATGTTCCAGGAAGACCGGCTGCTGCCATGGCAGACCGTGCTCGACAACATCACACTTGGCGCACGCGAGCAACGGCCTGCAGCTCTGGAACTGTTGCGTGCCGTCGGTCTGCAAGGCCACGAGAACGATTTTCCGTCCACGCTTTCTGGCGGTCAGAAACAGCGTGCGGCCCTGGCGCGCGCACTGCTGCATCGCCCCGATATCCTGCTGCTGGACGAACCCTTTGGCGCTCTTGACGCCATCACCCGGGTCTCCATGCAACTGCTGCTCTTCGACATGTTGCGTGACCACCCCTGCGCCGTGGTGCTGGTCACCCATGACGTGGAAGAGGCCGTAGTGCTCTCCAATCGCATTCTGGTGCTGCGCGATGGCGGCATTGCCAGGGATCTGGCGCTCGAAGGCGCAATACCCCGCGATCGGGGCTCGGCCGATCTGGCGACGCTCAAGGCAAGGCTCATCAATGAGTTGCTGGTGCAGGAGGCCTTGCACGAGGCGGCCCAGGCAACTTCGGCTTCGGCCTGAGTCGCGCCCTCTTCGAGAGCTGGCTGCGGCCTTCTTCTTCAATCACGGGCCTGCAAGCCCCGTTCCTTTCATTTCATTCACGGCAATCATCATGAGCCCCTACGACAGCACCACGGCTTTGACCTCCTCACCAATGAACCGCCGCAAGGCCTTGCGGCGTGGACTGCAGGCCGGCTCGGCACTGGCTGCGCTGAGCCTGGGCGGCAATGCCGCTCTGGCTCAATCCAATGGCACACCGCTGCGCGTGGCCATCATCGGTGACGGACGTACCGGTGTCTGGGCCACGCTGCGCAGCCTGCCCGAAAGCCAGCTGCACAGCGCCATAGGCTCAGCAATCACCTTCCAGCCCGGCTTTACCGCATCGCTGCCGGTGATGGAGGCCATCAAGGCCGGCTCGGTAGACTTCAGCTTTGCAACGGCAACGGCGCTCGTCAATGCCATCGCCGCCAAGGTACCCATGATTCCACTGGCCGCCTACGCATTGCCCGCCGATGAAGTGGACTTTCTGGTGCGCGCCGAATCCGCAATACGCTCGGCCGCCGATCTCAAGGGCAAACGCATTGCCCATCAGAACGGCACCACCGGCACTTACAGCCTGATCAAATACCTTGAAACTGCGGGCCTGCGTCTCAAGGACGTGGAAGCGGTCAGTCTGTCAGGCGTCGATGCCTATACCGCTCTCGCACAAGGCAGCATCGACGGCTGGATCCACTGGCAGCATGCCGCAGCCATTGCGAAGGCCCGCCTGGGCGACAAGGTCCGTCTGCTGCCCAATGTCAAAACCTATGACTGGGCCTTTTATGTCGCCAGCGAGAAAGCGCTGCAATCCAATCCCCAGGCCGTCTTCAATGCCGTCAAGCTTATCAAGCAGACGCAGGCCAGGATCAATGCCAGCCCCGAAGCCACGGCCAAGCTATGGGCTGCACAAGGAGGCTTCCGTCCCGGCAGCCTCGAAGAAAAAGTCTTTGTCGAACTGATTCGTGACAAGCGCCTGTCGGACTCCACCGCCGATCTGCTGGCCCCGCTGAGCAGGCAGGCCGCCACCGAAACCCAGGAAATGGCCGACAGCTTCCAGCAACTGGGCGTGCTGCCGCAACGCACCGATGTCGTCGGCTTTTTGCAAAGCAGCAAGGTTGGCGATGTGGCGCAGAAGATCCGCAGCGTCCTCGCCTGAGCCCCTGACGACCTCCAAGAATTGAGTTCATAGCCATGACCCAAGCAACACCCCGCCAGATGCATCTGGCCGCCTTCATCATTGCCGGTCCCGGTCGCGCCGGCGGCTGGCGCTACCCCAGCTCCGAATCCGACTGGCTCAACCCGACCTACTATCAAAAGATCGCGCAGACGCTGGAACGAGGCCGTTTCGACATGGCTTTTTTTGCCGATATTCTGGCCGTTCCCGACCGCTTCCAGAGCAGCACCGACAGCCAGTTGCGCTATGGCGCGCTGGGCTCCATGCGGCTGGACCCCACGTTGGTGCTGACGGCCATGGCGAGCGCCACCCGACATCTGGGTCTGGTGGCCACCCGCTCGACCAGCTATTTCCAGCCCTATGAGCTGGCGCGCTCCTTTGCCACCCTGGACCATCTGAGTGCCGGACGCAGCGGCTGGAACGTGGTCACCTCGTTCCAGGACGCCGAATCCAAGAACTTTTCGTTGCGCGAACAAATCCCCAAGAACGAGCGCTACGACCGCGCCGACGAGTTCCTGGAAGTCGTCCATCAGCTCTGGGACAGTTGGGAAGACGATGCTCTGGTGGCGGACCGCGAAGCACCGCTGTTTGCCGACCCTGCCAAGGTTCACGAAATTCACCATCAGGGCAAATGGTTCGACGTGCGCGGCCCGCTGAACGTGCCGCGCCCCCCTCAGGGTTACCCGCTGATCGTGCAAGCCGGGGCATCGGACCGAGGCCGCGACTTTGCCGCCCAATGGGCCGATGTGATCTTTGCCAGCCACGACTCTCTGGACAGCGCCCAGCGCTTCTACAAGGAGATGAAGGAACGCGTGGTGCGCAAAGGTCGCTCGCCCGACAGCCTCAAGATCCTGCCCGCTGCCACCCCACTGGTTGGCGAGACCCGCGCCATTGCCGAAGCCAAGCGCGAAGTGCTGCGCGACCTGACCCATGCCGAGCCCGGCCTGTCCACCCTGGCCTATCACCTCGATATTGACCTGGGCCAGTACCCGCTGGACGCGCCACTGCCCGACCTCAACGTGCCTGGCGTCAAAGGCCACTACGACGAGGTGCGTGAAGCCACCGACCGCGAACAGCTGACCTTGCGTGAGCTGGGCCTGCGTTACGGCAACCGCTACGAAGGCGGCATGATCGGCAGCGGCAAGGACGTGGCCGACCAGATGCAGCACTGGTTTGAAGAACAGGCCTGCGATGGCTTCATGATCCAGGCCCCCTACCAGCCTGCCGGCTTCGAGGAGTTCGTGCGCTATGTGGTGCCAGAGCTCCAACACCGCAAGCTGCTGCGCACCGAATACCACGGCGAAACCCTGCGCGAAAACCTGGGCTTGGAACGCCCGACCGTTCACGCCTGGAAAGACCGTGTCGAAACACGTTCCACGACAGAGGAATCTTCCTCCACCCTATCCACAGACAAGGTTGCCGCATGAGCCTCGCCACCAGCACTTCGCAAGACAACGCAGATCTGCAAACCGCCCCAGGCGAGATCGTCAACATCCAGGCCCAGGCTACTGCCACCGCAGGCCGCTACCTCGTCAGCGCACGCCACAATGTGCTTCCCACCGACGCCAAGGTCAGCAGCGGCGGCCCAGGCCTGGCGATTGCCGCCGGCGAGCTTTTGCTGTCCTCACTGGCGTCCTGCAGCTTCGGGTTGATTCAGGAAAAGGCGCGCGAATTCGGCTGGCCACTGAGCAGTCTCGATGCCGAAGTCCTGTTTCAGCGCGATCCCAGCGACGGCACCCGCTATGCCAGGCTGGAACTTGCGGTCACGACCGGCGGCGTCACGCAGCAGCAAGCCCAGCATTTACTGGACTACTTCACCGGCAAATGCCCGATCTACAACACCTTACGGCGCGGCGGCCCGGCCAGTGCGCGCATTACAGCGAAAGCTTGAGTTTCACAGACTTCCGCAAAGATAAGAGAGAGACAAAGGCTGGCGGTGCATTCTGTGAGCATCGCCAGCCTTTCAGCCTCCTGCTCTCTTCTACGGCCCTGACGCCCTGGTAATCAGGCTGATAGTGATCGACCTCAGAAGCTGCCCACCCAGGTCCCCAGCGCAATCACCATCACCAGTGCCGGCAGCGGGAACAGCATGGTGACCGCCGCAATGTCGCCATAAGACTGCCGGTGGTTGAGCTTGCAGATCGCCAGCAAGGTGATGATGGCGCCGCAGTGCGGCAGCGTGTCCATGCCACCGGCAGCCATCACCGCCACCCGGTGCAGCAGCGCCGGACTGATGCCGGCGGCCTGGGCCATGGCCAGGTAATCGGCACCCAAAGTCTGCAGCGCAATGCTCAACCCCCCGGACGATGAGCCGGTAATGCCCGCCAGCACATTCATGGCCACCGCTTCGGACACCAAGGGGTTGCTGGACACCTGCAGCACCGCATCGCGGATCAGTCCAAAACCGGCCAGGGATGCAATCACCGCGCCATAGCCCACCTCGGACGCTGTATTGAACAGCGGCAGCATGAAGCCAAACACGCCCTGGTTGACGGTGTCCTTGAGGTTGTGCCAGCGCCCCAGGCGCAGCAGCACCAGCGCCGTACAGGCCACGATCAACGCAATCACCAGCGCCCACAGTCCCACCAGCCGAGTCGGGTCCAGCGCCGGAAAGCGTTCGGTCACAAAGCCAAGGTCCAGGCGTGGAAACACACCGTAAGTAAACAACGCATTCACGCCGATCACCAGCAGCAGCGGCAGCAGCGCCATCCACAGCGGTATTTGTGCATGACGTGCGGCCTCGGCCGCTTGCTGCTCGGGCGTGAGCGCAGTGTCGGCGCCGCCTTCGTCGTGTTCGCCATAGCCTTCGCCTGCAGCCTTGGCGGCTGCGGCCCGCCGGCTCAGCCACCACAGGCCACCCGCCAGAATCAGCGCCGCCGCCAGAATGCCCAGCCCCGGCGCCGCAAACACATTGGTGCCGAAGTACGGAATCGGCATGGCGTTCTGGATCGCGGGCGAACCCGGCAGCGCCGTCATGGTGAAGGTGAACGCGCCCAGCGCAATCGTGGCCGGGATCAGGCGCTTGGGAATCTGCGCCTCTTCAAACAGATTGCGCGCAATCGGGTAGATGGCAAAAGCCACCACAAACAGCGACACCCCACCATAGGTCAGCAGCGCGCAGGCCAGCACCACGGTCTGTATGGCGTACTTCTTGCCCAGAGTACGCACGATCCAGTGAGCCAAGGTACTGGCCGCCCCCGAATCGGCCATCAGCCGCCCGAACAGCGCCCCCAACAGAAACAAGGGCAGAAACTGCAGCACATAGCCGCTGAGCGCGGCCATGAAGGTGTCGGTATATAGCGGCAGCAACCAGCGCCCGTCGCCCGACAGCACCACAGCCACGGCCGCCATCAACGGAGCCAGCAGCAGCACGGTCACGCCTCGGTAGGCCAGGAACATCAACAGGGCCAGCGAAACGGCCACGGCCAGCACGCTCAGCATGGCCAGCCTTTCTGTCCCGGCACAACAGCGGCGCTGGTTGGGATACGGTCAGCGGTGCGAAGCATGGCCCCTCCTGTTCTGCGAAAGCCGGCCAGGCCAACAACGGCACGGAACCAGCCTCACACCGGCTCAGTATGCCGCCGCATGCTGCAGTGCACAACAAAAGATATGGACACCTTGGCAGCGGCGCTGCATACCTTGCAGTCAAATTAGCCGCTCAAGCAACCTGCAGACTCACAGACAGCTATCCAGAACAGAGAAAACCGCTTGACTTGAAAATTCCCGTTCGGGAAAGAACAAACCAGAGCACGGTCAAAGCAATTGATATTTCCTGATCGGGAATTAATGAACAGACTTGCTCGGTCAGCCAGACTGAAATATCAAGCAAAAATCGGCTCTAACCTTTATGCATCAAGCGCTTACAGCTATCAAAACTATTCTCTGAGCTGGACCCCAAGCAGTGCATTGGCGTCATAGCGCAGCCAGCCCGCCGCCAACGGCTTGCCTGCAGCAGTGCCTGCACGGCGGTCACTGGGGTGAGAGCGCCCCTCGCTCACCACGACTTCGGCAAAGTCAAACGGGCTCATGCCCTCAATGCAAGCCACATTCACACCGTACTGGTGAGGCGATGAACGCCGCTGGTGAAAGGTATAGATGCCGCAGTGCTTGCAGAAAAAGTGCTTGGCCTGCCCGGTGTTGAACTGGTAGAGCGTCAGCGCATCCTGCCCCTGCAACACCTCGATTCCGCTCAGCTCGGCCGACACCGCCACGGCACCGCGCATGCGGCAGAACGAGCAATTGCAGCGCCGCGCTGTATTCAGGCCGTCACTGAGCAGGACGGTAAAACGCACTGCGCCGCAGTGGCAGGCGGCTTGGAGCGGCCTGGAATATTCGGGGATTGGTCCGGACATGGCTGTCTCTTTTGCTGGTAGTGGCTGCGCAAAGCTTAAGTCATCCGTTCAGTTCTATCGAGGCTCAAGCGCTTGCCCGAGAAATCGATGCGGCTATCAAACAAAAAGGCAGCCCAAGGCTGCCTTTGTTTTGAACAGATCCTGAGACCTGATCGCTGCGCTTATTTGCGTGCAGGTGGCACGTCCGTGCAAGAACCGTGCGCCACTTCCGCCGCCATGCCGATGGACTCGCCAAGGGTTGGGTGGGGGTGGATGGTCTTGCCGATGTCCACGGTATCCGCGCCCATTTCAATGGCCAGGGCGATTTCACCGATCATGTCGCCGGCGTGCGTGCCGACCATGCCGCCGCCCAGGATACGACCGTGGCCGTGGCCGTGGGCTTCGGGGGAATCGTCAAACAGCAGTTTGGTGAAGCCTTCGTCGCGGCCATTGGCGATGGCGCGGCCGGAAGCAGCCCAGGGGAACAGGCCCTTCTTGACCTTGATGCCTTGTGCCTTGGCCTGGTCTTCGGTCAGACCGACCCATGCCACTTCAGGGTCGGTGTAGGCGACGGAAGGAATCACGCGGGCGTTGAAGGCAGCGGAAGCCAGTTCCTTGTTGCCTTGCAGCTCGCCGGCGATGACTTCAGCGGCCACGTGCGCTTCGTGCACGGCCTTGTGTGCCAGCATGGGCTGACCCACGATGTCGCCAATCGCGAAGATGTTGGGCACGTTGGTGCGCATCTGGATGTCGACGTCGATAAAGCCGCGCTCTGTCACGGCCACGCCAGCCTTTTCGGCGCTGATCTTCTTGCCGTTGGGAGTGCGGCCCACGGCTTGCAGAACCAGGTCGTAGGTCTGGGGTTCAGGCACGGTGACGCCGTCCTTGGCAGGAGCGAACGAGACCTTGATGCCTTCGGGCGTAGCTTCGGCACCGACGGTCTTGGTGTTGACCATGATGTTGTCGAAGCGTGGCGCGTTCATCTTCTGCCAGACCTTGACCAGGTCGCGGTCAGCGCCTTGCATCAGGCCGTCCATCATTTCCACCACGTCCAGGCGTGCGCCCAGCGTGCTGTAGACGGTGCCCATTTCCAGACCGATGATGCCGCCGCCCAGAATCAGCATGCGCTTTGGCACTTCCTTCAGATCCAGCGCACCGGTGGAATCGACCACACGGGGGTCCTTGGGCATGAAGGGCAGATGCACGGCTTGCGAGCCTGCGGCAATGATGGCGTTCTTGAACTGAACAACCTTCTTGCTGCCGGTCTTTTCCTGGCCGGAACCGGTGGTTTCTTCAACTTCGATGTGGTTGGCAGACACGAAGTTGCCGTAGCCGCGCACGACGGTGACCTTGCGCATCTTGGCCATCTGGCCCAGACCGCCGGTCAGCTTGCCGATGACCTTTTCCTTGTGGCCGCGCAGCTGGTCGATGTTCACTTCGGGAGCGGCAAACTTCACGCCAGCCACTTCCAGGTGCTTGACTTCGTCCATCACGGCAGCCACGTGCAGCAGCGCCTTGGATGGGATGCAACCCACGTTCAGGCAGACACCGCCCAGGGTGGCATAACGCTCGACCAGCACGACCTTGAGGCCCAGGTCTGCAGCGCGGAAGGCTGCGGAGTAACCGCCAGGGCCACCGCCCAGAACGACGACGTCGCAGTCCATGTCCACGGTGCCGGCAAAGTTGCTGGCGACGGGAGCGGGAGCAGCAGCCACAGGGGCGGCCACAGGTGCTGGAGCGGCTGCAGCAGGCGCAGGGGCTGCTGCCTGAGCAGGTGCGGCGGCGCCGGCGGCGGCTTCCAGTGTCAGCACCAGCGAGCCTTCGGCAACCTTGTCGCCGACCTTGACCTTGATTTCCTTCACGACGCCAGCATGGCTGGAAGGAATCTCCATGGAGGCCTTGTCGCTCTCCACGGTAATGAGGGACTGGTCCACGGCCACGGTGTCGCCGGGGTTGACCAGCAGTTCGATCACGCCCACTTCGGCGAAGTCGCCGATATTGGGTACCTTGATATCGATGAGGCTCATATGCGCTCCTATCTTGGTTTTTGTCTCTGTGCCGCCCGATTCGCTCGGGCAGCTGAAAACGGTATTTCCGGGTTGAAGCCTGGCGGCTGACGCCTTAGCTCCAGTCAAAAGTCAGCAATACGGTACGGCTTTCAGGCTCGTAGAAAAGCAGGGTTTCGGTGCCGCTTGCGGCAAAGGCGTCGGCATTGGCACTGCAGATGAACTCGAAGTGCGCGCCGGTTTCTGGGTGGATGGGGTGAATGCCATCGTCCGTGCCGGTGTCGCTCAGCAGCTCATTCGTCAGATTGCTCCAGTTGCCGCCCCAGGAAGGGCCGCCCAGCACGCCGAGCAGATAGCGCCCGGAACTGGTTTCGTAGCAATCGGTGCCAGGCTCATACAGCGGCAGCTTGGCAACTTCAGCGGGGTCGTCCCACTCGTTCGCAGCATTCCAGCCATGGGCCAGAAAGTCCTGTCTGGCCTGCTCATATGCCGCGTGCTGGGTTGCATAATGCAGTTCCATCACATCGCGCCATGAGTGCTTGGCCTCGTGGTGCAGCTCGAACGGAGGCTCCACGCCCAGTTTGACCAGTTCACGATGCTGGGTGCGTACCTCGCGCCAGTCGAGCGATTTTTCCGCCCAGTCGGCACGATCGTGCTCCAGCATGAAGTAGCGCCAGTCTCCCAGCAGCTCGTACCTGCCTTGATCGTTGAGCTTGAAAGCCAGCCAGTCAGGCTTGAGCAGCGCGTTGCCAAACTCCTCGCCCCCCCACTCCCCGACTTGCCCTTCGTAGGGCTCGCAAGGGGCGACAAGATGAATCGGCCCGCTCCAGGCATCGTCGAGCAAGGCCAGATCGATGGTGACGAGCGGCAGAAAATGCCGCGCGTACTTCTCGACCGGCTCGGCGAAAACGTCAGCCGTATCCGGAAAAGGCCGGATACCGGGAATGACGCCACGCAGATGCTCGATGGGATGCTGTCTCAGGTTCTTCATCTCACTCATGGGCTGGCAAGGTGAAGCGCAAGGCATCTAAAAAGATAGCTGCTTGCGCAATTTAGATAAGCGCTACAGGCCGATTTCGCTAAAAATCGGCCTGTCTGTCAGCTGCTTAGAGCAGGATACGGCGGTAGTCGGCCAGCACAGCGCCCAGATAGGCGTTGAAGCGTGCGGCAGCTGCGCCGTCGATGACGCGGTGGTCATACGACAGGCTCAGAGGCAGCATCAGGCGCGGCACGAACTGCTTGCCGTCCCACACGGGCTTCATCGCGCCCTTGGACAGACCCAGAATGGCGACTTCAGGCGCATTGATGATGGGCGTGAAGTTGGTGCCACCGATGCCGCCCAGAGACGAGATCGAGAAGCAGCCGCCCTGCATGTCTGCAGCGCCCAGCTTGCCATCGCGGGCCTTCTTGGCCAGCTCGCCCATTTCCTGGCTGATCTGCAGAATGCCCTTCTTGTCGGCGTCCTTGAGCACGGGAACGACCAGGCCGTTCGGCGTGTCGGCGGCAAAACCGATGTTGAAGTACTGCTTGTAGACCAGAGTGTCGCCGTCCAGAGAGGCGTTGAACTCGGGGAACTTCTTGAGCGCAGCAACCACGGCCTTGATCACGAAAGCCAGCATCGTCACCTTGACGTCGCTCTTGGCCTTGGCGCTTTCGGCATTGGTGGACACGCGGAAGGCTTCCAGCTCGGTGATGTCGGCCTCGTCATTGTTGGTGACGTGAGGGATGACCACCCAGTTGCGATGCAGGTTGGCACCCGAGATCTTCTTGATGCGCGACAGTTCCTTGCGCTCGACAGCGCCAAACTTGGCGAAGTCGACCTTGGGCCAGGCCAGCACTTCCAGACCGCCGACGTTGCCGCCAGAAGACTTGGGAGCCACAGCCTGCTGAGCCAGGGTCTGCACGGCGCCAGCCATTACCGACTTGGTGAAGGACTGGATATCTTCCGCCGTGATGCGGCCCTTGTTGCCCGAGCCCTTGACTTCTGCCAGAGGCACGCCCAGTTCGCGAGCGAACTTGCGCACCGAAGGCGAGGCATGGGGCAGCTGACCCGAAGGCGCCACGGTGGGGTTGTGGGCCGCAGGTGCTGCCACAGGCGCAGCAGCGGCCACGGGAGCTGCAACCACGGGTGCAGGTGCTGCAGCCACAGGAGCGGCAACCGGTGCAGCCACGGGAGCAGCAGCCTGCACGGGGGCAGCAGCTGCGCCCTGCACTGTCATCTGGCCGACGACGTCGCCCACGTTGACGGTGTCACCCAGCTTGATGGTCAGTGCCGTGATGGTGCCGGCCGACGGCGAAGGGATTTCCATCGAGGCCTTGTCGGACTCCACGGTGAACAGCGATTGCTCGACTGCCACGGTATCGCCCACCTTGACCAGCATCTCGATCACGGCCACGTCCTTGAAGTCGCCGATATCGGGGATCTTCAAGTCCACGGTGGAAGACGCTGCAGGGGCGGCGGCCACAGGGGCTGCAGCCACGGGTGCAGGAGCTGCGGCCACGGGAGCAGCAGCCACAGGGGCAGGCGCTGCGGCGGCAGGGGCAGGAGCGGGAGCCGCATCAGCGGTTTCCAGCATCACGACCACGGAGCCTTCCTTGACCTTGTCGCCCAGGGCAACCTTGATTTCCTTGACCACGCCAGCCTGGCTGGAGGGGATTTCCATGGAAGCCTTGTCGGACTCCACGGTAATCAGGGACTGCTCGACCTTGATGGTGTCACCCACCTTGACCAGCACTTCGATCACGCCGACTTCGGAGAAGTCGCCGATATCGGGGACCTTGATTTCTGTCAATGCCATGTTGTCTGTCTCCCCTTCTTAGGCGTGCAGCGGGTTGATCTTGTCGACGTTGATGCCGTACTTCTTGATCGCTTCGGCCACGGTCGTGGCGTTGATCTTGCCTTCATCGGCCAGACCGCGCAGTGCAGCCACCACGATGTAGTGACGGTTGACTTCGAAGTGTTCGCGCAGCTTGGCGCGGAAGTCCGAACGTCCGAAGCCGTCGGTACCCAGCACCTTGTAGGTACGGCCCTTGGGCATGTAGGGACGGATCTGCTCGGCGTAGGCCTTCATGTAGTCGGTCGAAGCGATCACGGGGCCAGGGTGGGCAGCCAGTTGCTGGGACACGAACGGAACCTTGGCAGCTTCCAGGGGGTGCAGCATGTTGAAGCGGTCCACTTCCTGACCTTCGCGGGTCAGTTCGTTGAACGACGGGCAGCTCCAGACATCGGCGGCAACGCCCCAGTCCTTTTCCAGCAATTCCTGGGCGAAGAAGGATTCGCGCAGGATGGTGCCGGAGCCCAGCAGTTGAACGCGCAGTCCGCTCTCGGGCACCTTCTGGCCAGGCTTGACCATGTACATGCCCTTGAGGATCTGCTCTTCCGTGCCGGCTTCCAGGCCGGGCATGGGGTAGTTTTCGTTCAGCAGCGTGATGTAGTAGAAGATGTTTTCCTGGTTCTGCACCATGCGACGCAGACCGTCCTGCATGATCACGGCCACTTCGTGAGCGAAGGTGGGGTCGTAGGTGACGCAGTTGGGGATGGTGTTGGCCAGGATGTGGCTGTGACCGTCTTCGTGCTGCAGGCCTTCGCCGTTCAGCGTGGTACGGCCCGAGGTGCCGCCCAGCAGGAAGCCGCGCGCTTGCAGGTCGCCAGCCGCCCAGGCCAGGTCGCCGATGCGCTGGAAGCCGAACATCGAGTAGTACACATAGAACGGGATCATGACCCGGTTGCTATGGCTGTAGCTGGTGGCCGCAGCGATCCAGCTGGACATGCCGCCGGCTTCGTTGATGCCTTCCTGCAGGATCTGGCCGGCCTTGTCCTCGCGGTAGTACATCACCTGGTCCTTGTCGACCGGGGTGTATTGCTGACCGTGGGGGTTGTAGATGCCGACCTGACGGAACAAGCCTTCCATACCGAAGGTACGGGCTTCGTCCACCAGGATGGGCACCACGCGGGGGCCGATGTTCTTGTCGCGCAGCAGCTGCGTCAGGAAACGCACATAAGCCTGGGTCGTGGAGATCTCACGGCCTTCGGGTGTGGGCTCCAGGATGGCCTTGAAGGTGTCCAGCGCAGGAGCGGTGAACTGCTCGTCAGCTTGCTGGCGGCGGTGCGGCAGGTAGCCGCCCAGAGCCTTGCGGCGCTCGTGCAGGTACTTCATTTCCGGCGTATCGTCGGCCGGCTTGTAGAAGGGAATGTCTGCGATCTGGCTGTCGGGGATCGGGATGTTGAAGCGGTCGCGGAAGGCCTTGATGTCCTCGTCGCTCAGCTTCTTGGTCTGGTGAACGTTGTTCTTGCCTTCACCGATCTTGCCCATGCCGAAGCCCTTAACGGTCTTGACCAGCAGCACGGTAGGCTGACCCTTGTGGCCGTTGGCAGCGGCAAATGCCGCGTAGACCTTCTGCGAATCATGGCCACCGCGGCGCAGGTTCCAGATCTCGTCGTCGGACATGTGCTCGACCATCTTCAGGGCGCGAGGATCGCGGCCGAAGAAATGCTGGCGAACGTAGGCACCATCGTTGGCCTTGAAAGCCTGATAGTCGCCGTCGTTGCACTCCATCATGATCTTCTTGAGCACGCCGTCCTTGTCCTTGGCCAGCAGCTCGTCCCAGCCCTTGCCCCACAGCAGCTTGATCACGTTCCAGCCGGCACCGCGGAATTCGCCTTCCAGCTCCTGAATGATCTTGCCGTTGCCGCGCACAGGACCGTCCAGGCGCTGCAGATTGCAGTTGATCACGAAGACCAGGTTGTCCAGGTTCTCGCGCGAAGCCAGACCGATGGCGCCCAGGGATTCCACTTCGTCCATTTCACCATCGCCGCAGAACACCCAGACCTTGCGGTTTTCGGTGTTGGCAATGCCGCGTGCGTGCAGATACTTCAGGAAACGTGCCTGGTAGATGGCCATCAGCGGGCCCAGGCCCATGGACACCGTGGGGAACTGCCAGAAGTCGGGCATCAGCTTGGGGTGGGGGTAGCTCGACAGACCCTTGCCGTCCACTTCCTGGCGGAAGTTCAGCAGCTGTTCTTCGGAGATACGGCCTTCCAGGTAGGCGCGGGCATAGATGCCGGGCGAGACGTGGCCCTGGATGTACAGGCAGTCGCCGCCGTGGTTTTCGTTCTCGGCGTGCCAGAAATGGTTGAAGCCGGCCGCAAACATATTGGCCAGCGAAGCGAAGGAGCCGATGTGACCGCCCAGGTCACCACCTTCGGGGGGGTGAATGCGGTTGGCCTTGACCACCATGGCCATGGCATTCCAGCGCATGTAGGCACGCAGACGACCTTCAATCTCGAGGTTGCCAGGGCACTTTTCTTCCTGATCGGTCTCGATGGTGTTCACGTAGCCGGTATTGGCCGAGAAAGGCATGTCCACGCTGTTCTGGCGAGCGTGTTCAAGCAGATCCTCGATCAGCTTGTGAGCATA
The DNA here is from genome assembly GCF_011752915.1 of Comamonas sp. Tr-654. Lineage (NCBI taxonomy): Bacteria > Pseudomonadati > Pseudomonadota > Betaproteobacteria > Burkholderiales > Comamonadaceae > Comamonas > Comamonas sp. Tr-654. Next base: position 222,266 of record NZ_VWWQ01000001.1, on the reverse strand, counting down.
GTCCGCACCTTCGCGGTCGATCACCGCAGAGAGGGCATCCATCCACTCGCGCGATTCTTGTTGGTCCAGTCCGGCAGGAAAGCCAGCGCCTTTGGGATCAGTCTGAGCTGTCATTGTGAGTGTCTCCTTCGAGAGGGGGGTAGCTTTATCACGAAGCAGTGAGTGCGGCATCACACGGGTGCGGCAAGCGCCACACCGCATAACGCGTGGCACAGCACCTTCGGGTGCTCCCCGGATTAAACCGATTCACTGTGTCGATCGCTGGCGAGTTTCGCACATTTTTTTTGAATTTCAAATTGTGCTTTGTGATTTCACTATATAAAAAAATGTTGCAAATGCACATACAGTGAAGCCGCTATAGATTGTCTTTTACGCGACAGAAATAGTCGCAGATTCCACTAGGTCTCTCCCCTACACTGGAGGCATGCAAACAAGCAATCACGAACGAGAAAAAGAGGATGCAAAAAGCGCGCAATCCGTTGCATCCCCTGTGCGCTGGTGGCGTAGCTGGTGGCGCAGCCTGTCGCCAACCCGTCAGGACCGTTACGCAGCTCTTGCGCCGCTGGCATCCGTGCTTATGTTCATGGCTGCAATCATTGCGTCCTTCTGGTATTTGCGCACGGAAGAAGTGGACCGCGAGCAGGAAGCGCTGCGCCGCGACGTGGAATATGCCCAGCAGCGCGTGCGCCTGCGACTGCTGGAGCGCCAGGAGCAGCTGATGCGCATGGCCCGAGACATCGGCACCCGCGAAATGCGCAAGGCCGACTTCGACGGCCGCACCGAAGCGCTGATCAGCCAGTACCCCGAGCTGCAATCCATCACCTGGGTCAACGACAAGCGTCAGGTTTTGTACAGCCAGTCCGCCCCGACAGTGGCCACGGATCAGCTGCGTGCCGTCGGCGAAGGCCTGCATCAGGGCGAAACCCTGCAAGCCTATGAGCAAGCCCGCGAAATGCTGCAGCCCATTTATGTGCAGGAAAGAGCCCAGCCCAACGAACTGCCTCCGCTGCTGCAGTTGCATGTCCCCATCAGCTCCAACAGCCGCTACCAGGGCGAGCTGCTGGCCGAGTTTTCGGTGGACAGTCTGCTGCGCTATGGCACGCCCACCGAAGTGATGGCGCGTTACGCCATCACCATGCGTGACGCCGACAACCATGTGCTGGCCGGCACGCCTCTGGCACCGCGCAAGACGCCTACCGAGCTGCTGCACTGGCGTGCCATTGCCAATGAATATGAAGTGCCGGTTTCCCCCGTGGGCACAGCGCTGATGATGCGCGCACAGGCCTACCAGACCTCGCTGGGCGTTGTTGGCAGCGGCCTGTTCTGGCTGGTGGGAACCTTGTCAGCCATGACGGCCTGGCTGCTGCTGGCCACCTGGCGCCACACGCGCCGCCGTCAACGCGCGCAGGAAGCCCTGGTGGCCGAGACCAACTTCCGCCGCGCCATGGAAAATTCCGTGCTGACCGGCATGCGTGCACTGGATCTGCACGGCCGCATCACCTATGTGAACGCGGCCTTCTGCCAGATGACGGGCTGGAGCGAGAAAGACCTGGTCGGCCAGGTTCCCCCCTATTCCTACTGGCCCGACAACGACTACGACAATCTGCACTCACAGTTGCGTGAGGAACTGTCGGGCAAGACCATCGTCGGCGGTTTCCAAGTGCGTGTGAAGCGCAAGAACGGCAGCCTGTTCGATGCGCGCCTGTATGTGTCGCCGCTGATTGATGCCCACGGCCAGCACACGGGCTGGATGTCCTCCATGACGGACATTACCGAGCCCAACCGGATTCGCGAACAGCTGTCTGCATCGTACGAGCGCTTCACCATCGTGCTTGAAGCGCTGGATGCCTCTGTTTCCGTGGCACCTCTTGGCAGTGCCGAGCTGCTGTTTGCCAACAAGCTGTACCGCCAGTGGTTTGGCTCGCACACCGAAGGGCATCTGCAGTTGGTCGCCCAGGCAGGCAAGCTGCCCATTCGACGCCAGCCCGAGCCAGAGGACGAAGACGCTCTCATGGGCCTGCCCACGGACACACTGACCGCCGCACGCAGCGGGAATGCTGAAATCTTCGTGCCCAGCCTGAACAAATGGCTGGAAGTCCGCTCACGCTATCTGAGCTGGGTGGACGGCCGCCTAGCCCAGATGGTGATTGCCACCGACATCACCCAGCGCCGCCTGGCCGAGGAACAGGCGGCGGCCCAGGCCGAAAAGGCCCAGACTGCCAGCCGCCTCATCACCATGGGCGAGATGGCGTCCAGCGTGGCGCACGAGCTCAACCAGCCTTTGACCGCCATCAGCAACTACAGCTCCGGCATGCTGACACGCCTGGAAAACGGCACGCTCACGCCGGACCAGATGAAGTTTGCGCTCGAAAAAACCGCCCATCAGGCCCAGCGTGCCGGACAGATCATTCAGCGCATCCGCTCCTTCGTGAAAAAGAGCGAGCCCAATCGGATGCTGGCCCAGGTGAACGAGATGGTGAGCGAAGCGCTGGAGTTGGCCGGCATCGAGCTGCGCCGCCGCAATGTGCAGCTGACCTCGCATATCGCCGAGCGCATGCCGCCGGTAATGGCCGATGCCATCCTCATCGAGCAGGTTCTCATCAATTTGATGAAAAACAGTGCTGAGTCAATTGACATGTCCGACCGACCGCTGGGACAGCGCAATGTGGAATTGCGTGTGCGCCCACAGGTCTTCGAAAGCCTGCCGGGTGTGGAGTTCACCGTGGAAGACACAGGCAAGGGCCTGCCGCCGGAAGTGTTGGAACACTTGTTCGAAGCCTTCTTCTCCACCAAGAGCGAGGGCATGGGCATAGGCCTGAATCTTTGCCGCTCGATTGTCGAATCACATCAAGGCCGAATGCATGCCGAGAACCTCTACAATGGAAGCGAGGTCACTGGTTGCCGGTTCTCGTTCTGGCTACCGTTGGCAACGGGTGTGGAGACGACAACACTCACCACGACAAGCGAACCCATAAAGAGGACGATTGCATGAGTTTGATTCCCAAAAAAGGCACTGTTTACGTAGTTGACGACGACGAAGCAGTCCGTGATTCGCTGCAATGGCTGCTGGAAGGCAAGGACTACCGAGTGCGTTGCTTTGACTCCGCCGAGACCTTTTTGTCGCGCTACGATCCGCGCGAAGTGGCGTGCCTGATCGTCGACATCCGCATGGGCGGCATGACCGGCCTGGAACTGCAGGACCGCCTGATTGAGCGCAAGTCGCCTCTGCCCATCGTCTTCATCACCGGCCACGGCGATGTGCCCATGGCAGTGAACACCATGAAGAAAGGCGCGCTGGACTTCATCCAGAAGCCTTTCAATGAGGAAGAACTGCTGGGTCTGGTCGAGCGCATGCTTGATCACGCCCGCGAAGCCTTTACCGGCCACCAGCAGGCCGCCAGCCGCGATGCGCTGCTGGCCAAGCTCACGGGCCGCGAAGCCCAGGTGCTCGAGCGCATCGTCGCTGGTCGTCTGAACAAGCAGATCGCCGACGATCTGGGCATCTCCATCAAGACAGTGGAAGCCCACCGCGCCAACATCATGGAAAAGCTCAACGCCAACACCGTGGCTGATCTGCTCAAGATCGCACTGGGCCAGGGCCAGACCAGCGCTGCAGCCAAAGCGGCAGCTGCCGTCAATTAAGTGCTCCCCGCGAAATTGGAAGCCATTCCAATCGCGAGATAATCCACGGAGCACTGGTCAGGCCTCGCGCCTTAGCCAACTCCTATTCTGATAGCTGCTAGTGCTTGTATATCAAGGGCTAGCAGCATTTTTTATTGGTACTCCAGCAATGACAGCCCAACTCATCGACGGCAAAGCCCTCTCCGAACAACTGCGCAAGGAAGTCGCCACACGCGCGGCAGCGCTCAAGGTCAAGGGCATCACGCCCGGCCTGGCCGTGATTCTGGTGGGCGACAACCAGGCTTCCCAGGTCTATGTGCGCAACAAGGTCAAGGCCTGCGAAGACGTGGGTTTCCACTCGGTGCTGGAAAAGTACGATGCCTCCATGACCGAAGCCGAACTGCTGGCACGTGTCGAAGCACTGAACAACGACCCCAGCATTCACGGCATTCTGGTGCAGCTGCCGCTGCCCAAGCACATCGACGACCACAAGGTCATCGAAACCATTTCCCCCGCCAAGGATGTGGATGGCTTCCACGTAGCAAGCGCCGGCGCGCTGATGGTCGGCGAAGTCGGCTTCAAGGCCTGCACGCCCTATGGCTGCATGAAGATGCTGGAATCCATCGGCATGAAGGATCTGCGCGGCAAGCACGCTGTGGTCATCGGCCGCTCCAACATCGTGGGCAAGCCCATGGCCATGATGCTGCTGGCCGCCAACGCCACGGTCACCGTCACCCATAGCGGTACTGCCGATCTGGGCGCCATGACTCGCCAGGCCGACATCATCGTCGCGGCCGTGGGTAAGGTCGACGTGCTGACCGCCGACATGGTCAAGCCCGGTGCCGTGGTCATTGATGTGGGCATGAACCGCAACGCCGAGGGCAAGCTCTGCGGCGATGTGGACTTCAACGGCGTCAAGGAAGTTGCGGGCTACATCACCCCTGTGCCCGGTGGTGTCGGCCCCATGACGATTACCATGCTGCTGGTCAACACCATGGAGTCGGCAGAGCGCGCCGCAGGCTGATCCCTGGGAGCCGCTTCGCGGCCGGCCCTCTCTGGCGCCAAGCGCTCGAGAGGGCGACGGCTTCGACGCCTATTCACTGCCCAGGCGCGAGCACGCTTCTGACCACAGGCTGACGCTATGAAGGCGATAGCAATAAATACCCTGAGAGCGCTTGATTTTCCCGACCTTGCCGGCACCTAATACAGCATGAGCAATCCACTTCTCGAATCCTCCTCCCTGCCCTTGTTTGACCGCATTCAGCCTGCGGATGTGGCACCCGCCATCGACACTTTGCTGGCCCGTGCCAGCGAGGCGCTGGAGACCGTGGTTGCACCGGACTTCCCCGCGCAGTGGGAAGCCATCTCTGCCGTGCTGGACGTGGCGACCGAAAAACTGGGCACTGCCTGGTCGGCCATCAATCATCTCAACAGCGTGGCCGACACGCCCGAGTTGCGCGCAGCCTATAACGAAGCCCTGCCCAAGGTCACCGAGTTCTGGACCAACCTGGGTGCCGACGAACGCCTGTACGCCAAGTACAAGGCCATCGACGCTGCCAGCCTCAACAAGGAGCAGCGCGCCGCCTGGGACCATGCCATGCGCGGCTTTGTGCTCTCGGGTGCCGAACTGCAGGGCGCAGCCAAGGAACGCTTTGCGCAGATCCAGGCGCGCTCGGCCGAGCTGGCCCAGAAATTTAGCGAGAATGCGCTGGACGCCACCGATGCCTTTGCCTATTACGCCAGGATTGACGAGCTGGACGGCGTTCCGGCCGATGTAATCGCCGCGGCCAAGGCGGGCGCCGAAGCCGATGGCAAGGAAGGCTATAAGCTGACGCTGAAGATGCCCAGCTATCTGCCGGTGATGCAGTTTGCCAAGAGTAGCGCACTACGCGAGAAGATCTATCAGGCTTATGTGACCCGGGCCTCCGACCAGGCCGAGGGCGACGGCAAGCGCTTTGACAACACTGCCGTGATGAAGGAAATCCTCGCCCTGCGCCTAGAAGAGTCCCAGTTGCTGGGCTACAAGAACTTCGGCGAAGTCTCGGTCGTGCCCAAAATGGCCGATTCGCCCCAGCAGGTCATAGACTTTCTGCGCGATCTGGCACAACGTGCCCGCCCCTATGCCGAAAAGGACGTGGCCGATCTGCGCGCCTTCGCCAGGACCGATCTCGGCATTGCCGACCCCAAGCCCTGGGACTGGGCCTTCATCGGCGAAAAGCTCAAGGAAGCCCGCTATTCCTTCAGCGAGCAGGAGCTCAAGCAGTATTTTCCGGCCCCCAAGGTGCTGGCCGGCCTGTTCAAGATTGTCGAGACCCTTTTCGAAGTCTCCATCCGCCGCGATGAAGCCCCGGTCTGGAACCCCTGCGTGGAGTTCTACCGCATCGAGCGCTCCACAGCACAGGGCCCCCAGCTGGTCGGCCAGTTCTATCTGGACCCGCAAGCACGCAAGGGCAAGCGCGGCGGCGCGTGGATGGACGATGTGCGCACGCGCTGGCTGCGCCCCGACACCCATAAACTGCAAACGCCTGTGGCCCATCTGGTCTGCAATTTCGCGTCCGGCGTGGACGGCAAGCCCGCACTGCTCACGCACGATGACGTGATCACCCTGTTCCACGAAACCGGCCACGGACTGCACCACATGCTCACGCAGGTCAACGAACGCGATGTCTCGGGCATTGCCGGCGTGGAGTGGGATGCCGTCGAACTGCCCAGCCAGTTCATGGAAAACTTCTGCTGGGAATGGGATGTGCTCAAGCACATGACCGCCCATGTGGACACGGGCGAGGCCCTGCCCCGCGCGCTGTACGACAAGATGATTGCGGCCAAGAACTTCCAGTCCGGCATGCAGACCCTGCGCCAGATCGAATTCGCGCTGTTCGACATGTTGCTGCACACCGAGCACAACCCGGCAGACGACTTCATGGCACTGCTGAACCAGGTGCGCGCCGAGGTGTCCGTGCTGCAATCGCCAGCCTACAACCGTATGGCCCACACCTTCAGCCATATCTTTGCCGGCGGCTATGCCGCTGGCTACTACAGCTACAAATGGGCCGAGGTCCTGAGCGCGGACGCTTATGCGGCTTTCGAAGAAACCGTGCTTGCCGACGGCTCGCCCAACCCAGAGACCGGACGCAAGTACCGCGAGTCGATTCTGGAAGCCGGTGGCAGCCGCCCTGCCATGGAGTCCTTCAAGGCCTTCCGTGGCCGCGAGCCACAGATTGACGCCCTGCTGCGCCACCAAGGCATGAGCCAGGCCGCCTGAGTCTTGTGCGGCCTCCCAAAAAGCGCCCTTCCAGGGCGCTTTTTCATGCCCGCGACTGCGAGCACAAGGCCTAGACTGACACTGGCTGACTTGCGCACCGGGACCAGATCAAGACAGACCGGAGTCTGGCTGCGGACAGACCTTCATGCAGGCTATGCTCTGCCCATTGGCGTTCGCGCCCTCAGACCTCTTCATTGCACTTCATTGATCAAGATTGAGATGCCACGATCTTTCATTGCCCGGCCTTCGGCCGAGAAACCGACGTCCCGCAACGCCCTGCTGCTAAAGACGCTTGTAGCCGCCTGTGCCGTATTCGCGAGCGGAGTCAGCCCGGCTCAGAATCTCTACCGCAGCGTGGGTCCCGATGGGCGGGTCACCTACTCCGACCGGGCCATCAGCCCCAACGCCAAGCCCAGCGCCGAAGCCGTGAGCAGCGCAGATGGCCCAGTGTCTTCGGCCAACGCACAACTGCCCTACGAGCTGCGCCAGACAGCCAACCGCTATCCCGTCACGATCTACACTGGCAAGGACTGCGAGCCCTGCGACGAGGCCCGCTCTCATCTGCAGAACCGAGGCATCCCGTTCAGTGAACGCAGCATAGACACCAGCAGCGATGTGGCGGCACTCAAAAAGCTCAGCGGGCAGGACAGCCTGCCCTTTGCCACCATAGGCAACCAGCACCTCAAGGGTTTTGGCGCCGACAGCTGGGACCAGTACCTGAGCGCTGCCGGCTATCCCAAGCAGCCCCAGCTGCCGAAGAACTACAAAGCCCCCGCAGCCAAGCCCTTGACCGTGCCGACACCAGCCGCAACCGAAGCAGCCAAGCCTGCAGAGCGTCCCGCGGCACGCATCACGGCACCCGCAGTCCCTGCCCCTGGTGCTCCCACGCCTGACAACCCCGCGGGTCTGCGCTTCTAGGACTCGCAAATTTCGAATGGAATCAGGCTTTAGCGCTTACTCATAAAGCGTTAGCAGCTATCAATTTCATAAAAAAAACCACCTGCGCAAGCAGGTGGCTTTCCGGCAGCGGCTGGCTGCTCAGTACTCCAGCGTCTGCACGCCTTGAGCGGTTCCCAACAGGCACACTGCTGCCTTCTGATGAGCAAACACGCCGACGGTCACCACGCCTGGCCACTGGTTGACTTCGGACTCGAAGGCCAGCGGCTCGGCGATCTTCAGGCCGCGGACATCCAGAATATGCTGACCGTTGTCGGTCACCAGCGGCGCACCATCCTTCATGCGAATTTGCGCCGTCACCTCAGCGCCCATGGCTTCAAAGCGACGGGCGATCTGGGCAGCCGCCATGGGAATGACTTCCACCGGCAGCGGGAAATTACCCAGCACTGGCACGCGCTTGGACTCATCGGCAATGCAGACAAAACGCTGAGCGAGCGCCGCCACGATCTTCTCGCGCGTCAGCGCCGCACCACCGCCCTTGACCATATAGCCCTTGCCGTCGATCTCGTCGGCACCGTCGATATAGACAGCCAGACTGGCGACTTCATTGGCATCGAACACCTTGATGCCCAGGGCCTTCAGGCGCTCGGTACTGGCCACGGAGCTGGAGACGGCGCCAGGAATCTGATCCTTGATGGTGGCCAGTGCATCAATGAATTTGTTGACCGTGGAGCCTGTGCCCACGCCCACAATTTCACCAGCGACCACATATTTCAGGGCAGCTTGTCCGACCAAAGTTTTCAGTTCATCTTGAGAAAGAGGTGCAGCAGATGTCGTCATGAGGGAAAATCCAGGTAATCCTGCGATTATCTCCATGTCTCTTATTCCTTACTCACTGACGCGTCCTATTCTTTTCGGCATGGACCCCGAAGCGGCCCACGACCTCACCATGAATCTCATGGCCAAGGGCCAAAATACCTTGCTGCAGAAGGCCTGGGCGCGCCCTCTGATCAGCGACCCCATAGAGCTGGCGGGCCTCAAGTTCCCGAACCGCGTCGGCATGGCCGCCGGCCTAGACAAGAATGCACGCTGCATCGATGCGCTGGCCGCCATGGGTTTTGGCTTTGTGGAAGTGGGCACCGTCACGCCCCGCCCTCAGCCCGGCAACCCCAAGCCCCGCATGTTCCGCATTCCGGAAAAGAACGCGCTGATCAACCGTCTGGGCTTCAACAACGAAGGCCTGGATGCGTTCCTGGCCAATGTTCGTCGCTCCCAAGTGCGCTCAAAAGCAGGAAACAATGGCGGCTCTATGCTGCTGGGCCTGAACATCGGCAAGAACGCCACAACCCCCATTGAAGAGGCCACCAGCGACTACATCAAAGCGCTGGACGGCGTGTACCCTCATGCCGACTATGTGACGGTCAACATCAGCTCACCCAACACCAAGAATCTGCGTGCACTGCAGAGCGACGAAGCGCTGGACGCGCTGCTGGGTGCAGTCGCCAATCGCCGCGAGCAGCTTTCCAGCCAGCATGGCAAGCGCACACCGGTGTTCGTGAAGATCGCTCCCGACCTCGATGAGGAGCAGGTCGGTGTGATCGCCGCGACGCTGGAGCGCCACGGCATGGATGGCGTGATTGCCACCAACACCACCGTCAGCCGCGATGCCGTCAAGGGTCTGCAGCATGCCGAAGAAACCGGCGGCCTGTCCGGCGCGCCCGTGCTCGAAGCCAGCAACCAGATCATTCGCCAGCTGCGCTCAGCCCTTGGCAGCCGCTTCCCCATCATCGGCGTGGGCGGCATCCTGAGCGGTGCTGACGCCGTGAGCAAGATCCGCGCGGGCGCCGATGTGGTGCAGATCTACAGCGGCCTGATCTATCGCGGCCCCGACCTGGTCACAGAAGCAGCCCAGGCCATCGCCCATATGCCCTGAAATTTCACTGAAGTTGCACTGAACCTGAGGCCTGGCCTTCTGAGCATGCCAAAAAGAAACAGCCCGTCCGGCGTATGCCTGACGGGCTGTTTTTTTCAGGACTCTTCAGCCGCGCGTACGTTGCTGCAGCTTGAGGATCCAGGGCAGCGCAGCACTGCCCCAGCGAATCAGCTTTCCCGGCCCCAGGACCATGAGCAAGCCGCCCGCTGCGGCCGTTGCCAGCGGATGCAGGCGCACGAACGACAACAGGCGCTCTGGCAAGGGAGCATCCGCGTCCACATGCGGCGTCTCTGTCCTGCGCAAGGCAAGCGTCTGAGCCTTGGCAGCAGCCCTGGCCTTGATGCGTGCACGCTGCTTGGCAATGCGCAAGAGCACCAGTTTCTGCTCGGCGGTCGCTTCATTCCAAAGCAGAGCATCCATGCCTGCGGGCTTGGCGGGCTCCAACTCTGCAGATCGCGAATCGGGAGAGGCGCTATTCATGCTAAATCTTCTCCTTCAGCGCTTGCCAGTCTGCCCTGAGCTCGCGCCGTGTCAGCCTGAATGGACTGGACAGTTGCCTGACGGCTGCCAGCAGACGCCACAGCCCCAGGCCCCAGATCAGAACCCAGCCACCGACCAGCAGCCACGCCGCCAGTTGGCGATGCTCGCTGTCCCAGAACTGCACGAGCACGGCCATGGACAGCACAATGAGTACGACCACAGTGAGTGCGCCCAGCACAATGGCCAGCACCGCCAGCGCTTGCATACTGCGCTTGTGCTGTTGCCATTCAAGCTGCGCGAGATCAACCCGATCTTCGGCAGCAATCGCTGCCTCGTTCAGGTTGGCGCGCCAGCGCTCCATCAGGGAATCAAGACCTAGTAGTGAAATCAGATTCACAGGCACTTGTCCTTATGCAACTCGGCAATGCTTAGCGACGACCTAGCATGAAGCCCAGCAGAGCGCCAACGGCCAGCGCGGCACCGGCAACGCGCCAGGGTTCGTCATGAGCGTAACGATCGGCCACATCGGCAGCTTCACGCGCCTGGCGAGCAGCATCATGGGCGGCACGCACGGCAGATTCGCGCACGTTGGCCATGCTGTCGTCGATGCGCTGACGCAGCGCGCTGATTTCGGGAACCTTGTCCAGTTCACGGGCAGACAGCAAACCGCGCAGATCGCTGACCAGTTTTTCCAGATCGTCTTGGGCTGTGGAAACGGCGTCGGAAACAGAGCGTGACATATCGGTCCTTTCAATGTGACGAAATTGGAATATCGCATGCACTGGGCAGTGCACCAAGATAGCTGCGAAGCAGCAGGCATCGGGGCCGGCCGCTCATAAAACCTGCAGCATGTGAACATCTTACAGAAAACACACCGCATCAAAGAAACTCGCGCACTCTCAGCACTGTCGGACAGCAACGAAACTGCCGCATGCCGACCCATAAACAAACGTTCAATGGCCAGACCGCACCGCTGCTGCCCGGGCGGCAGCTAGCCCCCACGCATTCGAGGCTGCATCAGGCATGCAGGATACGGAGTTTCGTCTTAAGCGTCGGCATGCCAGCAAACCTGATTACAGATGGCCATGCATCGATTGCTTAACAGTTCATTAATGAAGCGCCGGCATGCTTGTCGAGCAGTCATGTCCTGGCAGGACTTCCAGTCCAAAAACTCCCAGGAAAGCGAATATTTGACTCAAATCAAGTAGCGCAGATGGCAACTTTCATATAGTCATATTCATATATAAAAAGTTAATTTAATACTTTTTATATGTAAGGCATCAGGGTTTTCTGTTGCCAGTGCGACGATGAAAGGAAGGGCCATGCCACTTCAGAAACAAGAACTCTCCGACTGCTCCAGCAGCAACTCGGCCTGCACCTGCAGCACCCCATCCATTGCCCGGACACCTGCGCAGGCAGTGACGGCGCCTACCAAGCGCGGCTTCTTGCAGGACTTGATTGCCATGGCCGCTGGCCTAGGCATTGCGGGCAGCGCCCGCGCAGCGCTGCCCGGCGACCCCAGCTTCCAGCCCGCACGACGCCCCGGCATGGAGGGCAAACGCTTCGGCATACTGGTCGATATGCGCAAATGCATCGGCTGCCAGGCCTGTACGGTGAGCTGCTCGGTCGAAAACCAGCCCCCCATCGGCCAGTTCCGCACCACGGTGCTTCAGTACGAAATCGACCAGGCTGGCGACACGGCTGCTGCCATGGTCAGTCTGCCGCGGCTGTGCAACCACTGCGACGAACCACCTTGCGTGCCGGTATGCCCGGTGCAGGCCACATTTCAGCGCACCGACGGAATCGTCCTTGTCGACAACGAGCGCTGCGTGGGCTGCGGCTATTGCGTGCAGGCCTGCCCCTACGACGCGCGCTTCATCAATCACGAAACGCAGACCGCCGACAAATGCACCTTCTGCGAACACCGCCTGGAAGCCGGCCTGCTGCCCGCCTGCGTGGAAAGCTGTGTGGGCGGTGCGCGCGTGATCGGCGACCTGAACGACGCACACAGCGAAATCAATCGGCGCATCGAAGCTCACAAGGATGAAATTAAGGTCCTCAAGCCCGGCATGAAGACCAAGCCGCATGTCTTCTACATCGGCCTGCCCGATGAGTTCGTGAACGGCGTGGACGGCCAGGCCACGGTCCGCCTTGTTGCCGAACATCTGTGAAAGGAGTGCCCTCATGCAAATCATTGAACTCCTGACCCCAGCCTACGAAGCGGCCTGGCTGCCCTGGGCCGTGCAGTATTTCTTTCTGGTCGGTGTAGCCACGGGGGCCGCGCTGCTGACCTCGGCCTGTGCATTCGGCCCGGCCCATGGCTTGCGCCAGCGCCTGCTACCCACGGCTGTGCTGGTACTGGCCATGAGCGCGATTGCCGCACCTGTCGCCCTGCTGGCCGATCTGCACCAGCCAGCGCGCTTCTGGCATTTCTATGCCCACCTCACTCCCTGGTCGTGGATGAGCCTGGGTGCCGTGCTCATGCCCAGCTTTGTCGGACTTTGCGTACTGATGTGTGCACTGTGGTGGATGGGCAGGCCGCAATGGATGCGCATGCTGGTGCCTGTTCTGGTGCTGTCCACGCTCAGTATCGTGGTCTACACGGGTGCCGAAATCATGGTCATCCGCTCACGCCCCCTATGGAACACGCTATGGGTGCCGATCAATCTGGCACTCAGCGGCTGGCTGGCGACCGTGGGCATGGGCTTTGTGCTGTACCGCTTCTTGCCCAAGGCCTTGCAGCCCGATGCAGCAGCCCTGCAAGGGCTGCGCAATCTGGGCCTATGGCTGGCTACCGGCTTGATTGCCAGCGCCCTGACCTGGGGAATTGCCGGCATCGCGGGCCAGAGCCCTTCATTTGACATGGCTGTGCGCCTGTTCAATGAGTTCCCTGTCTGGCGCATCTCCATGCTGGGCTCGGCCGTCTTTGGTGCCGCCGTGGTGATGGCCCTGCTGCGTGGCGAGCAGCGCCTGGCAGCCAAGGGCTACACCCTGGTGCTGGGCGCCGGACTGGCCGCATCGGCCTGGGCGTTCCGCTGGGCACTGTTCATGGGCGTGCAGGGCGTACCCAAGTTTGGCGCCGGCCTGTATCTGTACACCATGCCTCTGGGCGGTGAAGGACTGATGGGCATGCTGGGCATGGCCGGCTTGTGCGTGGCACTGGTGTCGCTGGCCGCCTGGGCGCTGGAGCTATTCCCAGTGCGCAAGCTGGCGAACGCTGTTTAAGAATCAAGCCAAATACGCCTAGAACGCAATACCCGCAAGCGCTTGCAGCTATCAATTTCATAAAACCACTGCTGCGCTTGCCCTTCCCCACACAAAGGGCAAGACCATGAATGACAAGAAACTCTCCCCTGAGCAATCACAAAACACCGAGACCAGCCGCACCGATGCCGGTCGCCGCCGCATGCTGCTGCGCGGCGGCGCCGTTGCAGGCGGTCTGGCGGCTTTTGCCGCAGGCTATGGCGAAACCGTAGCCAAGGGAGCCAAGGGGCTGATCACCGGAAGTTCTGGCAAATCCACCCAAAGCGCCACGCGCGGCAACTCGCTGACGCCAGAGTTCCGCATCGATCCCGTCAGCGGCAAGCTGACGACCCAGCCTGGCCAGGTGGTCAGCCCCTCCTCGTGCCTGGGCTGCTGGACGCAATGCGGCGTGCGCGTGCGGGTGGATACCGACCACAACCAGATCATCCGCATCGCCGGCAACCCCTACCACCCGCTGGCCACCACACACCCCGCCCCCATGGAAACCCCGGTGCGCGAGGTGTACGCCATGCTGGGCGGTGACAACGGCCTGGAAGGCCGCGCCACCAGCTGCGCCCGCGGATCGGCCATGCTCGAACACCAAAAGGCACCGCACCGCGTGCTCAAGCCGCTCAAGCGCGTGGGACCGCGCGGCTCCGGCCAGTGGAAGAGCATCACGCTCGAAGAACTGGTCCAGGAAATCTGCGAAGGCGGCGACCTCTTTGGCGAAGGCCATGTGGACGGTCTGCGCGCCATCCGCGACGTCAACACACTGATTGATGAAGCCAACCCCGAATACGGCCCCAAGTCCAACCAGCTGCTGGTGACGGAGGCCGCCAACGAAGGCCGCACTCCGCTGGTCAACCGCTTTGCCAAACAATCGTTCGGCACCATCAATGTGTCCAACCACGGCTCCTACTGCGGCCAGACCTACCGTGTGGGCACGGGGGCGGCGCTGGGCGATATGGCCGGCATGCCCCATGGCAAGCCGGACTGGAAGCACTCGCGCTTTGGCCTGTTCATCGGCACCTCGCCGGCGCAATCCGGCAACCCTTTCCAGCGCGTGGGGCGCGAGCTGGCCGAAGCGCGTTCACGCGGCGAAAACACCTATCGGTACGTCGTGGTCTCTCCCATGTTGCCCACATCATCCAGCCATGCGGCGGGTGACAACAACCGCTGGCTACCCGTCAAGCCTGGCAGCGACCTGGCGCTGGCCATGGGCCTGATCCGCTGGATCATCGACAACGAGCGCTATGACAAGCAGTTTCTGACCCAGCCCGGCCCAGCCGCCATGGCAGCAGTGGGCGAAGCCAGCTGGGGCAATGCCACCCATTTGCTGATCAACGATCCCAGGCACCCGCGCTACGGCCAGTTCTTGCGCGGCGCAGATATTGGTTTGTCTAGCCTTGAGCCAGTCGATGAAAAAACGCCCGCCGAGGATGTCTACGTAGTGCAACTGGCTGACGGCTCGCTGGCTGCGCACACGGTTGCCACACCTGCAGAGCTGATGGTGGAGCGTGAATTCACTCCGATCAAATCCGCCGATGCTTCCGAAGAGCCAGTCCCGATCTCCGTCTGTACTGCCTTTGTCAAACTGCGCACCGAGGCGCACAAGAAAACGCTGGCGGAATACGCCGCCCTGTGCGGCGTGCCGGTCAAGGAGATCGAGGATCTGGCGCGCGAGTTCACCAGCCATGGCAAGCAAGCCGTGGCCAACTCGCACGGTGGCACCATGAACGGCTCGGGCTTCTACACCGCCTATGCCATTGCCATGCTCAACAACCTCATCGGCAACTTGAACGTGCGCGGCGGCTGGGTGATGGATGCCGGCCCGTTCGGCCCCTTTGGCACCGGCCCACGCTACAACTTCGCGCAGTTCGATGGCGCGGTGAAGCCCAGAGGCGTAGCTCTGTCACGCACCAAGTTCCCCTACGAGAAGACCAGCGAATTCAAACGCAAAAAAGAAGCGGGCCAGAACCCCTACCCCGCCAAGGCCCCCTGGTATCCCGCCCCCGGCGGGCTCAGCAGCGAGATGCTGGCCGCGGGCATGCTGGGCTATCCCTACCCGGTCAAAGCCTGGATCAACCATATCAGCAACCCCATCTATGCCATGTGCGGCTTCGAGAACGCACTGGCGGATGCTGTCAAGGATGTGAAAAAGCTGCCGCTGTTCGTCTCGGTCGACCCCTTCATCAACGAGACCTCGGCCCTCGCCGACTACATCGTGCCCGATACCGTCACCTATGAAAGCTGGGGCATTGGCGCGCCCTGGGCCGACGTAGTGGCCAAGAGCAGCACCGTGCGCTGGCCCACCGTTGATGCCGCCACCGCCAAAACGGCAGACGGCCAGCCCATCGGCTTTGAGAGCTTTGTCTTTGCCGTGGCCAAGCAGTTGAGCCTACCCGGCTTTGGCAAGAATGCCATGTCCGCCAAAGACGGCGAACCGCTCGATCTGGAAAACGCCGAAGACTTCTACCTGCGCGGCATGTGCAACATCGCCTACCAGGCCGGCAAGCCCGTGCCCGAAGCCAGCGATGACGATATCGCCATCACCGGCCTCGGCAAGTGGATGCCGTCGCTGCAAAAGCGTGTCGCCCCAGAGGAAGTACGCCGCGTCGCCATGGTCATGAGCCGTGGCGGTCGCTTTGACAAGGTCGAAGATGCCTGGAAGGACGACCAACTCAAGCTGCAGGCCAAGTTTCCGGCGACCTTCTGGCACGAGGGTTTGTGCAGGATGCGCCACTCCATGACCGGCGAGCGCTACAGCGGCTGCCCCACCTGGTATCCAGCGCGTCTGGCCGATGGCTCGGATATGCGTGCCGTGTTCACCGAGCAGGACTGGCCGCTAACCATGACCAGCTACAAGTCCAATCTGATGAGCAGCATGTCCATTGCCGCCTCGCGCCTGCGCCAGGTGCACCCGCACAATCCTGTGAGCATCAACAAGGCCGACGCGGCAAAGCTGGGCATCGCCAATGGCGACCCCATTGAAATCAGCACCCCTGGCGGCAAGCTTCAAGCAGTCGCACTGGTGCGCGCCGGTATTGCGCCAGGCGCCATCGCTATCGAGCATGGCTACGGCCACAAGCAACTGGGCACCGTGGCCCACAAGGTGGACGGCCGGCCCACCCATGCCAACCCGCAGCATGGCAATGGGGTGAACCTCAATGCGCTGGGCTTTGCCGATCCAACCCGGCCTGAGAAAGACAATGTCTGGATCGACTGGGTATCGGGGGCAGTGGTCAGGCAAGGATTACCAGTGAAGCTGCGAAAAGCTTGATGACAGCTTGAAGCTCTGGCGGGCGATCGGAACGCTAAATCCCATCGCTCGAATCTGCGCAGCGAGAGTTGCCGGCAAGCCGCAGCGCTATTTGGGGTCTGCGGCATTGCCGCATCCCCACTGGCTTGCTGTAAATACCGAAGCCGGACCAGATGCACCCCGATATAGGACATGGCAAGCCATATCCGTGATTCCGATAAGGCAGTCTTTCGTATTCTGGTTCCGAAAAATTCCGACGAATTGAACATAAGTCCAGAAAAAACTGTTCGATGGTATTTAGTCACACGATATTTACAATTAAAAACCACTCATAACAGGTATTTAAAATCAAAGAAATAATAAATCGTCCCCATTGACTGGAAGTACTCACCCAAAGAGGGACCTGCAGTTCAATGGTCATATTGTTTTGAAATTTACAATTTAAAACAATGCCCTCAAATGTCTGTTTACGCTTCATTGTTGATAGCAATGAAGTTCTGAAATTCAATAAATTATAAAAATAGCACTATCCACCTGACAGGGCCTCAATGCATGCCCAAACAAGGTATTTCTGTTTTCATCCGGCTTATTGAAACTGCCATTAACCGAAGGAACGTTTTGGAACAACATGTGCCAGGCCAAAACGTAATGGCGGTTGGCACTGATCATTGGGCTGTGGCAAATGGTCTTTCGCTTGGAAATTTCCCGGTTGTCCGAGAACTGGCTATTCAAAGGAATGATCATGAAGAAGTCTTTGATTGTCATGGCGGTTGTTGCATTGGCTGGTGTGGCATCTGCTGCGGCCAGCAGTTCCAGCCTTGCCGCAACCAACACGGGGACCAATGCCTCGTCGGGCGCTTACTCCTCGGTTGGGAGCTCAGGCACGGGCAGTGCTGTGAGCTTCAATAGCGCGGCAGCAGGTGCTCAAGCAAGCGGCTTTGGGAACAGTACCGGCATGAGCGGTTCCTGGGGACCCGTGGCCGCAGGACACTCGAATGTCGGCGGAAGCGCCTCCACCACGGGAACCGTCACCAGCCTTGCGGCGACCACCGGAGGGGGCGTCGCGGGAGGCTATGGAGCCACCAATGCCAACGCACATTCGGATGTGGGCAGCAATTACCAGGGCCAGGCTCCCGGCAAGCTGGTCAGCGGGGGCGCGGGAGGCTACGCAAACTCGAGCACCAACAATATCGCTGGTACCGCGTCCATGGGCAATGGCATTGCGGCGGTGAACAGCACAGCCCATACCAACTCCTACTTTGCCGGGAACTCGCAGGCGCTCTCGGGCCCTGGCGGAACCTCGACCAGCAATCAGTCTGGTGCGACTTCCGTCGGCAACGCGACAACGACCGGCTTCAGCCTGGGTAACGCCTTCGGTGGCTCCAACGGCGGCGGCACTTCGGGCAATGCCTATGGATGGGCCAACTCGGCAGCCAACTAAATAAGGTCCGCGAACCCAGTTGTATTGCCCCCGAGTCGAGGCTTATCAGGTCAAGACTCGGGGTCAAGGGAGAAACAGCATGAAAGCCTCGATCGCCTTGCTAAGCCTTTGTGTCCCTGTGTGCGGTTTTGCGCAGAGCGCCGACAGCAGTGCACAAAGCCTCTCCAGCTCCTCGGCCGTGGGAGCGCAACAGAATCAGTCCATCACCATCGTCAATCCGGTTGCTGCGGCAAGCAGTCGATCGGTATCCAGCGTCGAAAGCCACTCCACCTCAAGCTCGGATCAAAACATAACGACCAGCGGTACAACCACCCAGAATCTGAACAGCAGCGTATCCGGGACATCCAGGAACATCGTCGAATACAGCGGCAGCTACACCGTGAAGAACGTTCCCAGCGTGAGCGGACCCAACCTCACCACCAGTAACGACACCTGCATGGGCAGCACCAGTGGCAGCGCCAACGGCCCTGGCTTTGGCGTGAGCTTCGGCACGACCTGGACGGACGAGCATTGCACGCGCCTGAAAATGAGTCGCGAGCTCTGGAACAAGGGCATGAAGGCAGCTTCACTGGCGATGGACTGCATGGACCCTGCTGCTCGCATGGCCCTGGAGATCACGGGCTCCAAATGTCCTCAGTCCATGACCACGGAGGAGCGCCGCAACCACTATGGGCCAGATGCATCTGCGCAGGCCAGCCCCGCGCCGGTGGCTTCCGGTAACAGGCCTGAACAGGCAACTGCGTCCAGCCAGACAGCAAGCCTCTACCCGAATTGATGATGGTTCAATCCAGGAGGCTCTGTTCAACAGGTCTGCCACTGCCTTGAGAACCGCAATGGCAGGCCGTTGCTGAGGCTCTGCCCTCGCCGAAGCCAGGCTGGCTTCGGCTCAACTCTTGCTCGAGTTTCAGCAACTCACGTTAAGTCCCAGGCCCGGCAGCCAAGTCTCCGCAGCTATTGCGATACGCTAGTATTTCCGTCAGCGCCCCTGCTCCGCATCGTGCGAATCCATCTTCGCAGGCTGGCGTACTTCTGCGAGATCCCGCCAAGGTATCGGTCATGCCCATCTATATCGCTCTGCTGCGTGCCGTCAATGTCGGCGGAACCGGCAAACTTCCCATGGCGGAGTTGAAGTCCATGTGCGAAGCCGAAGGCTTCACACAGGTAAAGACCTATATCGCCAGTGGCAACGTGGTGCTGAAAGCCGATTGCTCCGCTCAGCAACTCAAATCGGCTCTGGCGCGACGCCTGGCCAGCTACGCAGGAAAGCCCATAGAAGTCCTTGTGCGTACGCTCCAGCAGATGACGCAGGTGCTGGAGGCCAATCCCTTTCCCGAGTCGCCAGGCAACCGCGCTGTCGCCATCTTTCTTGAGGAAACACCTCCTGCAGATGCGCTGTCCCAGGTTACGGGTCGCAACGACGAACAACTGCAACTAGGTCGTCGTGAAATCTATGTGGCTTACGGTTCAGGAATGGGCAACTCCAGACTCAAGATCCCTGCAGCGGCCTCAGGCACGGCCAGAAATCTCAACACGATTGCCAAACTGGTCGAGATGGCAGCTGCACTTGATGGTGGTGGAGCGGGGCCAGCCAAACGCTGATTCCAGGCTGAGCCCATGATGCGCAGCGACGGCCAGCAAGCCGGTCGCCCCTCGCCGCTTCACAATCAATTGGAGCTGACCGCTCAATGGATCAAAAGGCCTCAGCTACCTCAGCACTTGCCTCGGATCAGCCCAGGTCTGGCAATCCACTCTGGCTCATAAAAGCATAGTGCTCGGCCGCAGGCACCGGTTTGCGCGCGCTCGAACACACACTGCCTTGCTCCGTGAAAAGAAAGGGGTAAAAACTCAGGCACGCGTCATTGCCCATGTCGGCCACTTCGGCTTCCCAACCTTCCCAGCGCAAGTCTCGATAGAAATCGCGCAGCCGCTCGGTGAAAGCCCATTGCATGAATGCCGTGTGTCCAATTCCCAAGGACTCCCAGGCCCCGGTATCCGGGGCCAGGTAATGGACTGCCCCCAGATCTTCTCCGAGCGCTCCGCCATTGATCGCAAAGAACCCTCCCACAGCATCGTCGGCAATCAACAAGAAGCCATTGCCACGTCCGCGATTCCAGCTCGCGAGATCGCGTGTGAGCCTGGCATGCCCGCAGCCCAGCATTCTGAGCCAGCCTCCGTCGACCAGGATTCCGCCGGTTCCATGTGCAACTGCCCCCAGCGGCGAGCGCGTCGTGACCTGCAATGCCAGCAACACGGAGTCGCTCTGCTCCGAAGGAGGAAGGCACTCCACAGGAATGCTCGCATCCTGTGCCCAGGCCTGTATCAGCGGCAAAGCCGGTTCGTCACGCTCCAGAAGCTCCGCCAATGCACGCATCGATTCCTCATGAAGAAAAGCAAACAATGTCGATATTCTGACATTGAGCCTGCCCGCCCCAAGTCAGGCTGAACACGGCAAATCGATGCCCCAATCGACCTAGGCTTAATTGCGCATTCGCCCCGCCTGGGTACCGGCCGCTAGCTGGCCTTTGGCAAGCTCTGGATTGGCTGTACCGGCTGGCTGCCAGCCTGATTCAGACCTATGGTGCAGCCAAATGGATCGAGCAACATGGCCACAACAGCGCCAAGACTGGTGACGATCGGGCCACGGAACAAGACTGCTCCTCGTCGCTCCAGTTCCTGCCGCGCGAGGTCCAGATCTGCCACATCCCAATAAACGGTTGTCCCACCGGCTCCGCCGGGGCACTTGCTATCAAGTGGGTGAAATCCGATCAGACATGCCGGCGTGCTGATGAAAGCGTAGTGATGATTCTCATACTGCACCTGCACCTGAAACAGTTCGGCATACCAGATGGCTGCAGCGTCGATATCAGGGACGAACAGCACGACGGATTGAATTTGCTTGAGCAACATAAGCTCTCCAAGACTCTCTGACACAGCAACCCGGAATGTAACGCCGACCCGATGATAACGAGAGGACTGCTGTCTTGACCTGCGTGCTTCTGCCAGCCCTTTGAAAGCCGCCCCGAAATCCTCTTCAGCCGCCATTCGGAGGCACCCTGAACCCTGCCATCACTCGCGCCTCGGCGCGCTCCAGCCAATCCCGGACTCGTGCCAGCCAGCGCCGTGCGCGGGCCTTCCCGGATACTGCTGCTTCAAGCCCGTCCTTGGGCCCAACTACAGTCCTGTCATCCAATCCGTCATAACCCGTATCAGGGTGTTCAATTCGATGATTTTTCATGGTCGGCCAATGGTCTTTGGCCGCTAAACATCTGTAAAGTTGAATGATCTGACCATTCAGTTCAGAAAATCTGATTCAACACCCATGCGAAACCTGAATCTCGACCAGTTGCAGACGCTGATTGCCATCGCCGATCTCGGCACCTTTGCCGCGGCAGCCCAGGCGCTGCATCTGGCGCCACCCACGGTCAGCCTGCACATCAAGGAACTGGAGACACGCATGAACGCCACGCTATTGCTGCGCGGCAGGCGTCAGGCAGAACTGACGTCGGCCGGTCAGGTGCTGGTGCAGAAAGGACGCAAGCTGCTAGAGGCCGGAGACGACCTGATCGATCAGGTGCAGCGCCATGCAAGCGGCCGCGCCGGCCTGGTCAAGGTGGGCGTGTCCGCCGGGGTCAACATCCGGCTGTTTCCGCTGATGCTCGAGGCGCTGAGTCGTCACAGCCCCGGCATAGACATCAGGCTGGAGGCGGTGGGCTCGGCCGAATCCATGCAGCGCCTCAAGGCCGGAACGCTGGATATCGGCCTGGTCGCCAGCCCACAGGCAGAGTCGGCAGAGATCACGCTCACGCCCTGGCGTAACGACCCCATGGTGGCTCTGTTGCCCGCAGCCTGGACGGTCCCTGACCGCATCAGCCCCGAATGGCTGGCAAGCCGCCCCTGGGCCTGCTTTGCCTCCGCCACGCAGATGCACGGCCTGATCGCCGGCTGGTTCGGTCAGGCCGGCCTCAGCCCTCGCCCCTTCATCGCCCTGACCTATACCGAGGCGCTCAAAAGCCTGGCGGCAGCCGGTCAGGCTGCGGCCCTGTTGCCGCTGGAGGCCATGGAAGAGCAGCAACAATTGAGCAGCGTGCAGATACGACATCTGTCACCCACCTTGATGCGCCCCATGGCCATCGCCCATCGCCAGTTGCCAGCCCTGAACCCGGCGGTAGCCAGCGTGCTGACGGTGCTGGCAGAGTTCGGCAATCAACCACGCCTTGCTTGACCTAGGCGCTGCACTGCCTAGAATCGAGGCTTTTCACTGTCCAACGAGACTCTTCACCCATGCGCCATTGATGCCGCCGTCTGACTGACGGCCACCATCCCTTCCTCCTTTCGCTGCCACCGTTATGCGCAGCCGGGGATGTTCGGCATCAACCCATCGCATGGTTCTATGACAGAAGCTCGCCTGACGCTGCATGGCGTCTCCTACACGCTGCCCAATGGGCGGCCACTCTTTTCCAATCTGTGCTGCAACTTCGGCTCTCTGCGCTCGGCGCTGGTGGGCCGCAATGGCGTGGGCAAGACCGTGCTGGCCCGCATTCTGGCTGGAGAGCTGTCTCCCAGTGGCGGCAGCGTGATGCGTGCGGGCCGCATTCACTATCTGCCGCAGAACCCGCTGGCGTCCCGTCCAGACCTGGACCTTGCTGCGCTCGCAGGCCTGAGCGGCACACTGCAGGCACTGGGGCGTATTGAACAAGGCAGTTGCGAAGCCAGCGACTTCGAACTGCTGGCCGAGCGCTGGGATATACGTCAGCAGTTTCAGACGCAGCTCGAGCGGATCGGCCTGCACCGGCTGTCACCGCAAACCCCTGCCAGCCAGCTCAGCGGCGGTCAGGCCATGCAAGTCGCTCTGCTGGGGGCACAGCTGGCCCAGGCCGATTTTCTGATTCTTGACGAGCCCAGCAACCACCTGGATGCTGCCAGCCGCTCGGCCCTGGCGCAGCAGCTGCAGCAATGGCGAGGTGGCTTTTTGCTGATCAGCCATGACAGGGTCTTGCTGGAAGTCATCGACTCTGTGGCGGAACTGAGCTCCAGCGCAATCACGATCTACGGCGGCAACTATTCTTTCTATAGAGAAGTCCAGCAGCAGCAAAGCCAGAATGCACAAGACGAACTGGCACGCCTCAAACTGGAGCGCAGCCGCGCCGAACAGGCCTTGCGCACGCAGCAGGAGCGCCAGAGTCGCAGGCAGGCGCGCGGTGAAAAACTGGGCAAGCACGGCAACCAGGCCAAGATTCTGCTGGACGCAGGCAAGGAGCGCGCCCAAGCTTCAGGCGGCAAGCTGGCGACCCAGCAGGCCACAGCGCGTGAAACCCTGAACCAGAGCGTGCGCGAGGCCGCCCTGGCGCTGCAGCGCCAGGTGGACTGGCAGGCCGAGAGCATTCACTGGCACCTGCCGCAAGGGGTGACAAACCACAGAGATCGCATAGTGGCTGAACTGCACGAGGTGCAACTACCTCATGTGGCAAGGCACTCCCCCCTGAACCTTATGCTGCGCGCCGGTCAACGCATGGCCATCACCGGGCCAAACGGCTGTGGCAAGTCCACGCTGCTGCAACTGCTGGCCGCTCAGCTGCAGCCGCTGGCGGGCGAATGCAAGCTGAATGTGACGCATGCCGTGCTCGACCAGCATCAGAGCCTGCTGCAACCCGCATCTTCGGTACTGAGCCAGCTGCTGACGGCGAGTCCGAGCACACCCGAATCGCTGCAGCGCATGCGCCTCGCGCAGATAGGCCTAGACACGCGCCATATCGCCCAGCCCACCGGACAGCTCAGCGGTGGTGAACGTCTCAAGGCCGCCATGGCCTGCGTGCTCTACCGCGACGAACCCGCTCAATTGCTGCTGCTGGACGAGCCCGACAACCACCTGGATCTCCCGTCCCTGCAGGCGCTGGAGAGCATGTTGCGCCAATACCCGGGCACGCTGCTCATCGTCTCGCACGACGCGATGCTGCTGCAGGCTCTGGAGTTGACGCACCAGTTGAACTTTGCTGCTGGGACATGGACATTGACAGCGCTCTGACCGCAGGAGCCGACTCAGTCCGGACGCTGCGCATCCAGCCTGCGGACTCGCACCTGGCACCCCTGGTTTCGACTTCAGGGATTCAGGAGACCTTTTTCCAGTGTCTGCCATCCGTGGAGCGGTAATCGCCTCCCGTGGCACAGCAACCGCCCGCACCAAAAGCCATTCGCCCGAGCGTGACCTGAAGCACGCCTGCCTCGTAGCGGATGGACTGGCGCTGACAGGAGGTGAAGAACGGGTAGGGCTCGGGAGCCAGCACTTTTTCCCAGTGGACCTCACCCTTTTCCAGAGGCTCCACGAGAAAGACCTCGCAGTCGTGGACCAGGAGGAATACCGGCTGGCCTGCCAGCATACCTTTGAAGACATGCTCCGGCGCGGCATCCCGTGTGGCCTGAGCCTGCTTGCTCAGAGGAGCTGGGGGGTCGCCAGAGTCGCAGCCCGCCAGACCGGCCAGCGCCAGCAACACCAGGGAAATCAAGGGCTTTGCCATCATGGTGCCAGTATGCCAGCCACCGCCAGCGGGGCACGGCAAGTCCATGCCCACATGCCATGCGAGCGTAGTGGCATGCAGCTTGCCCTCAACGTCGCGGACGTTTGGAGCCAGCTGCTTAAGCAGCTTTCGCGCGTACGCGGTCACGCAGTGAGCCCAGCAGTTCAGCTGGTAGAAGCCTGAAAGCCAGTTGCAGCAGCAAGAAACCGATCAAGCCGTCGTCCAGCCAGCCCAGAACTGGAATGGTGTCGGGCACGAAGTCCAGGGGACTGATGAGGTAGAGCGCTGCCAGCACAGTGGCGAGTTTGGCGGCTCTGGGCGAACGCGGGTCGCGCAGCACGGCCCAGGCAAGCAGCAGCTCTTTGCGAAAGCGACTCAGCAAACGGCCCAGTTTCCACATGACAGTGACCCCTTCAAAGCGACAAAACACCAGCCCTTAGCTTGCGACCGGTCTCAGAGAAAACAAGAGAGCAGCCATTTTCTGGCGGCACAAAATGTATCCAGGAACCCGGTCCCTTCGTAACAGACTCGCTGCAGCGCTTTGTAGGCAGTCGCTGAATGCTATCTTTTTCAGCGCAATCAACCATCCACCGGATTCAGCGGCGTCTGCAGAGTGAGCTGATAGAAGGCCAGATCCAGCCAGCGGCCGAACTTGAAGCCCACCTGCGGCATCAGGCCCACGGACTCAAAACCCAGACGCTTGTGCAGCGCAATGCTGCCTGCGTTGGCGGCATCGATGGCACCGACGAGTACATGCACGTCGCCACGCTGCCTGGCCTCGGCAATCAGCAAATCCATCAGCTGCTGACCCAAACCGCAGCCTCGATGTTCGGGGTGGACATAGACCGAATGCTCGACCGTGTACTTGTAGGCCGGATAAGCGCGAAAACTGCCCCAGCTGCAAAAGCCAAGCAACCGTCCTTGTGCATCTTCGAGGCCGATGACGGGAAAGCCGCCCGCACGTTTGGCTTCGAACCAGCTGACCATGTTTTGCGCCGTCCGCGGCTGGTAGTCGTAAAGTGCCGTGGAGTTGACGATGGCATCGTTGAAAATGTCCAGAATCGCAGCGGCGTGGCGTTCGTGCGTACATTGCACGATGTTCAGATCACTCATTTCTTGGCCTCAGGCACCCAAATCAGAGCCGGTATTATGGGCAAGGTTGAACCAGCCGTGGCCCTCGCAGCGTTTAACTGCACTGGCCCGGGTGCTATAAGAGTAGGCTCAGGTTCCCCAACGGTACTTTCAGGAAACCCTCATGCAAAGCAGCGCACGCAACCAGTTCAAGGGTCATGTCTCCCATATCAGCCATGGCATCGTTACCGATGAGGTCCAGATCCGCACCGAACACCAGGCCGAACTGGTGGCCACCATCACACATGGCAGCGCAGTCAGTCTGGGCCTGAAGGCCGGCAGCTCGGTAATCGCCATGGTCAAGGCACCCTCCGTGATGGTGGTGACGGATTGCGAAGGTGTACGCTTTTCGGCACGCAACCAGCTCACTGGCAAGATCACCCGGATCAAGCCCGGCGCGGTGAACTCCGAAGTGACCATTGATGCCCAAGGCCTGCAGGTGGTGGCCATGGTCACACAGGAAAGCACCGAGAACCTGGGCCTGGCCGTTGGCAAGACGGCCACTGCCTTGTTCAAGGCGTCGCAGGTCGTGCTGGCAGTGCTGCCCTGAAGAACAAGTCGCCCGTTCAGGCTCGTCCATAGTCTACGCAAGACCGCGCGTATGGCTTGATTGCTGCTGTTTTGCGGCTTAGCGCTCTTCGTACCTGCCGGTCACGCGCC
Organism: Comamonas sp. Tr-654; assembly: GCF_011752915.1. Lineage (NCBI taxonomy): Bacteria > Pseudomonadati > Pseudomonadota > Betaproteobacteria > Burkholderiales > Comamonadaceae > Comamonas > Comamonas sp. Tr-654. Next base: position 195,827 of record NZ_VWWQ01000001.1, on the reverse strand, counting down.
CTTGACTATCCGTCACCACACTGCTCTTGACCTGCCAGACCAGACCGTCGAGCCCGGGCACGGTGTACTCACCGTCGCGCCCCTTGACAGCCTGCTTCCAGGCCTGCATCTGCGCCGGAGTCAGGCTCAGCTTGAGCTCATGGTCGCTATGCCAGTCCAGCAGTCCGCCTTCACTGTCGCCGGCGGGCACCAGCTCTAGCGTCGAGCCATCGCCCGCCAGAATCAGCGGCCGGCCATGGGGCAGGCGGGCCGGCAGCATGGCCTTGAGATCGCGCACGCCCAGGCTACCAAGGCGAATCACGGTCTGGGGACTGCGCAGCAGGCGCTTACGGTGACTGAAGCCCAGGACATCGTTGTAGAGCACGCCCGTCTTCGAGCCTTCACGCGCCGCACCGGCATCGATAGCGGCCTGGACATCGGGCAGCTCATGCAGGCTGGGCCTGGCCAGATCGGTGATCCATAGCGGCATATAGCTCTGCAGCGACTGAAGCGCTCCCTGCACATTCCAGCGACGCACCTCGCGCAACTCGTCGCCGGTCAGCCCCACCAACTGCAGAAACATCAGGTCGCCATAAGGCGTGTGAATGGCGGGCAGCTCGGGGTCCTGCACAAAGCCCATTTCGGTCAGCAGCGTGTCGGCGTCGGCCTTGATCGGGCCATTGGCCGTCATCCAGTGCCCCGGGGCCAGCACATTGCCGGTACGAAACACATATCGAGCAATATTTTGCAAAAAGTTAACAGGCCAACTAGGTGCTTCCTGTTCGTTGGCGCCGCGCAACAATCTGAAGCTCAGCTCGAAGCCATAGCCACTGGGCTTGCCCGGAGCAATGTCGTAGCTGTCATCCAGGTCGCCGTACAAATCGCTGAAGCCGTAGCTGACATAGTGCCAGTGCGGCGCCCCCTGCTCGCTGCGATAGACGCTGACGCCGTCCAGCGGATCGTCTCCCCCGAGACGAAACTTGATCAACGTGCCGAAATGGGTGGGCTGCTGATCGCCATAAACCGTCTGCAGCGCCTTATCGATTGCATCCCATCCCTGGCTGCCCTCTTCCCCGGTGGCTTGGGACTGAGAGTCGTAGGTGTCGCGGGAATTCATGGCCTTTTCTCCTTTGCCCCAAGTATCAAGGCGCATGAAGGCCGTTTGGCACGGATTACAAACGGAGATGTGAGCGAGCGTTTCTGGCCGCTAGGCTTGCAGGAAATCTCGGCAGGGCCCCTAGATCTGCCACCAGGCAGGCAGCAGCGCACGCACCTCGGCGCGTGCGAAGCGGTCGTCCATCAACACCAGAACACCGCAATCGTGCTCGCTGCGTATGACTCGGCCAGCGGCCTGTACTACCTTGCGCAGTCCGGGATAAAGATAGGTGTAGTCATAGCCCAGCCCCGCTCCCATGGCCTGGTCCATGGCGCGCTGCATGGCTTCGTTGACAGGGTTGAGCTGGGGCAGGCCCAGTGTGGCGACAAAAGCACCGATCAGACGACTGCCGGGTAGATCCACGCCCTCGGAAAAAGCCCCGCCCAGCACGGCCAGACCCAGACCCTGGCCGCCCTCGACAAAGCGGGCCAGGAATTCGGCCCGCCCGGCTTCGTCCATGCCACGCTGCTGCTGCCAAAGCGGCAGCTGCGGGTGCCGCCGCTCCAAGGTTGCGGCGACTTGCTGCAGATACTCAAAACTGCTGACAAAACACAGATAGTTGCCGGGCTGACGCGCATATTGCTGCGCGATCAGATCTGCGATTGGAGCCAGAGACGCTTCGCGATCACGCCAGCGTGTGGAGATATGGCGAGCAATGTGCACCTGCAACTGCCGGGCCGCAAACGGTGCTGGGACATCAAGCCAGGCGGTATCGGCAGGCAGCCCCAGCAGGTCACGGTAGAACGCGGGCGGACTCAGCGTGCCTGAAAACAGCACCGTGGCCTGCGCTGCGGCATGGCGTGCCGCCAGATGTGGTGCTGGCACTACGTTGCGAATGCACAGCGTGGATGACGGCATACGCACTCTGCTCGCACGCTGCAATGGCGTGGCCAGTTGAATATCAAACAGCGCATGTGGCCCGAACTGATCGGCCAGTGCCTGGAAATGCAGCAGTTCCCAGTAAAAACCCAGCAAGTCATCGTCGGCTGGTGCGTGCTGCCCTACTGCGACCGCATGGCCGCCGGTCTCCTGTTCCGCCAGTTGATCCGCGATGGCGCCCACGGCCCGGTGCACGGCGCCCAGCAGTGCGCCAGGAATACTCCCGTAGCTTTGGTAGTTGGCCTGATCCTGAGCCTTGTTCAGCGCCTGCCACTGGCGCTGGAGTGTATCGAGTGCCTTTTTGACAGCACCGGTCGCTGCCTGACGGGCCTGTCCCAGATCAAACTGGGACAGCGATGCCGTATACATGCTGCGCGCTCGCTCCAGCAGATTGTGCGCCTCGTCCACCAGCACGCCCAAACGCCATTCCTGCTGCAAGGTCAGCGCATACAGCATGGCCGCACTGTCGTAGTAATAGTGGTAGTCGGCCACCACCACATCGGCCCAGCGCGCCAGTTCCTGCGACAGGTAATAGGGGCAGATGTCATGCTGCAATGCCAGAGTCCGCAATGCTGGAGCATCCCAGAGCGGCAGTTGCAGCGCCTGCTGCCTGGCCGCCGGCAGCCGGTCAAAGAAGCCACGCGCCAGCGGACAGGACTCCCCATGGCAGGTTTTGTCGGGATGCTCGCAGGTCTTGTCGCGCGCCTGCATGTCCAAGACACGCAAGGGCGCAACCGGCATCTCGGCAGCCGCCGACATGGCTCGCGGCATGGCTTGCTGCAGCTGGCTCAGTGCATGCAGCGCCAGTCCATGGCCCGTGCCCTTGGCAGTGAGAAAGAGCAGCTTGTCCAGACCGGCTGCATCAGCCTCCGAGCCCCCCTTGGCCATGACTGCTGCCATGCTCTTGAGCATGGGAAAAATCGTGGCCAGGGTCTTGCCGATGCCGGTCGGCGCCTGAGCCATCAGACAGCGACCGCCTGCGCCAGCATGGGCCGTGCGATAGACGGCCACGGACAGCTCCCGCTGCCCGGCTCTGAAGGCCGGCATGGGAAATTTCAGCTGCACCATCGCCACATCACGCGCCTGACGGTGAGCGGCCTCGCTGCGTGCCCAGTCGAGATAGCGGGCACATAGCGATTCGAAAAAGGCCTGCAGTTCGGTGGCTGAGCATTCCTCCACCAGCACGGTCTCCTCCGCGCTGCCGATCTGGAAATAAACCAGCGCCAGCTTGATCTGCTCAAGGCCGCGCTCCTGACACAGCAAATGGCCGTAGACCCTGGCCTGGGCCCAATGCAAGGCCCGATGATGGGGACGCACGCCTTCAAGCCGCCCCCGGTAGGTCTTGATCTCTTCAAGTTGCTGCCGCACGCCGTCAAAGCCATCGGCTCGGCCGCGAACCTGCAGCTCCTGGAACCGACCGCTGAGAGCCAGCTCCACTTCGTAGCCACCCGCTTTCTCACGCCGTTTCTGCACCACGGCATGGCCTTCCATGCCCTCCAGCGCGCTGGGCGCGGGCGTGAAGCGCAGATCCAGATCGCCGCTGCGCGCCGTGAACTCGCACAGTGCGCGTACTGCCACGCTAAGCGCAGGCTTCATGGCGTGCTACCTTCGTCACGCCACTGCACATGGCAGACGCGCACGGGAATGCCTTGCTCGGTGCAATAGGCCAACCAGCGAATCTGGTTGTCCTGCAGCTTGTCGCCCGGCGCTTTGACTTCCACCAACTCATAGCGTGAACCGGCATCGGACCGCAGGGGCCAGAAGCGCACCAAATCGGGAAAGCCGGTGCGGTTGGCCTTCACGTCCAAAAGCAGCCGCGCGAACAGAATCCGCAGGTGGGCGGCAGGCATGCAATCGAGCGCCAGTTCCAGCAGCTCTTGCGTCAATGTGCCCCAGAACACGAACGGTGACTGAACCCCTTGCTTGTCGGCAAAGCGCTGGCGAATCGTGGCTTGGTAGCGACCATCCTCCAGCTCGGCCAGACAGACATCGAACAACGACCGGCGACGCAGCACAAAATCCGGTGCACCCAGGTCGGCCGGCCCACTCTGAAAGGGATGAAAAAAAGCCCCCGGCAACGGCGCAAAAATGGCAGGCCAGCACAACAGACCGAATAGCGAGTTGACCAACGCGTTCTCCACATAGAACACGGGTGCATCGGCGCTATGCCAATGGGCTTGCAGCGCGTACTCCACCGCCATGGGCTGGGCGGGTCGATCCAGCTGCACATCGCTGCGCAGGGCCGCCACGGCCGGGGCCAGAGCCGGCTGGCGCCCCGTGGCCCCAAGTCCCATGCTGCGGCTCAGACGCGGCAGCATGCGCGCCACGCGCTGACGCTCCTCATCACTTTCAGGCGCGGCCTGTGCCTGGCTGGCAAGAGCCAGCGCCTGATCAAAGCATTGCATGCGCTCAAGCACGCGAATATGACGATGGCGTGCACCCGCATAGCGGCTGGCCGTGTAGGCCTGAGCCGCCAGCGGCCAGTCCTGCAGTCTCTCGCACACTTGGCCAAGCTTGAGCAGAACCTTGGCTCGGCGCATGTCCAGCCATGGGTTTTCGCTATGATTTTCAATAAGCGCAGGCAGCAATTGTGCCGGCTCCACGCCTTCGTCGAGAGCCTGACGTCGGGCCGATATCTCCAGATAGAAGTCCAGATCTTCGCGGCGCTGAAATGCACGCGAGTCAGCATCCAGCGCCACCGGCTCATAGCGGAAGATACCGAGGTCGGCCAGCACGAACTCCGACCAGTCCTGATAGAGATTGCCAAAGAACATCAGTCGCAGACGCTCGCCCAGCTCGCCCACCATGACGCGCCAGACAGGTTCCACGGCCTCTGGGTGCCAGACGGCATAAGGCCGCGGCTCGGGCTGCCTCTCGGCCAGCCGCTGCAGCATCTCGGCCTTGCGCATTGAGGAGCACAGCTCAAAGCCAGCCAATATCTGCAGCAGCTCGGGTTTGGTGTGCAGGCCGAACAGCTCGGCCGCATCCATGGGCTCGGTGGTACTAAGCCAGCCACATTCCAGCAAGGGCGCGGCAGCATCGACCGTCACCGGGATCTCCTCGTAGGCAAGCTTGCTGGCGCGAAACCAGGGCCCGCGCCGCATCAGCATGCGTACCAGCAGCGCCCTGGAGTTCTGCGGCAGCCGCGCAAAGCCAGCAATGAAATCAGCCTCCTGGGCACTGAACAGATCGCCATAGCGCTGCGCCAACCAGTCCAGCGCCTGCTGGAAGTTGTGCAGATAGTAGAAGCGGTGCGGCGCAAGAATGGCGGCTTGGGATGCGGTCACGTTGACGCTCACAAAATGCTCGGCGAAAAGACAGTTGGATGCCGACCACGAGACCTGTATTTTCATACAGCTCGAAAAGCCCTTCAAACTCCTCCGAACCAGAGGTTACAGATCGACGGACGAAACGCGTGTGGCTTGAAGGCCCTGTGGCAGTGGCACACAATCAACGCTTCATTCAACAAGGAGCAGGCAATGCTGGACTGGAACGAATACCGCAAGGAACTGGCAGGCAGGCTGGGAGAGTTTGCCGAGTTGAGCCCGGGCACCATGGAAGGCTACAAGGCCCTGTCCGGCGCGGGCAAGAAGACCGGCCATCTCGATGCCAAGACACGCGAGCTGATTGCCATCGCCGTGGGTGTGACCACGCGCTGTGACGGCTGCATCGCCGTGCACACCAAGGCAGCCAAGGCGGCAGGTGCCAGCCGGGAAGAAATTGCCGAAGCACTGGGTGTGGCCGTGGCCTTGAATGCAGGTGCTGCCATGGTCTATTCGGCCCGCGCTCTCGATGCGCTGGGCGAGTAAGAATCTCAAAGGACAGCAGCCAGCGATTCACTGGCTCGCCATCTCGGCCCTTCAAAGCACGACCTGCGTGCCCAGTTCCACCACCTGGTTCGCAGGCAGCTTGTAATAAGTGGCCGCGCTGGCCGACTGGCGCGACATCCAGCCAAACAGCGCACAGCGCCAGGCAGAAAGACCTCCGGGCCCGTCCACCACCTGTACCCTGGCTACGAAAAAGCTGGTCGTCATGGGGTCGAGGTTAGGCATCTCACCGTCGGCATCCGGTGTCATCCGCTTGAGCGCCGCTGGAATATCAGGCTGCTCGCGAAAACCGAAATGCATGTCCAGCGCCCAGACCCCGTTGCACATGGGCTTGAGCCTCAGGCGCTCGCCCTCATGCACATAGGGTGTGTTCTCGTTGATCACGTGGAGAAACACCGTCTGCTCATGCATGACCTTGAAATGCTTGAGATTGTGGAAGAGCGCATTCGGCACCAGCTTGGGGTCGGAAGTCAGATAGACAGCCGTGCCGGACACCACAGGCACACCGCTCATGGGCGAGCTCATCAGATCGCTCATGGGGATATCGAGGCGGCGCCTGTGCTCGGCCACCAACTGGGTACCGTCACGCCAGGTCATCAGCGCGATGAAGATGATGGCGCCCAGCGTCAGCGGCAGCCAGCCGCCCTGCTCCAGCTTGGTCAGATTGGAGGCAAAAAAGCCTATCTCCAGCACAGCAAAACACGCCAGCGCCGCGAGCGTGACGGACCTTGTGCGACTGCGCCCCAGATAGACCACGAAGCCCACCAGCATGGTGGTGATCAGCATGGTGCCCGACACGGCAATGCCATAGGCCGCCGCCAATGCCCCCGAGGACTTGAAGGCCAGCACCAGCGCGATCACAGCCAGCAGCATCAGCCAGTTCACGCTGGGGATATAGATCTGGCCTTGCTCCTGATCGGAGGTATGCAGCACGCGCACACGCGGCAGATAACCGAGGCGGCTGGCCTGCAGCGTCATGGAATAAGCCCCCGAGATGGTCGCCTGCGAGGCAATCACCGTAGCAGCCGTAGCCAGCACCACAAAAATCAGCAGCCAGGACGGTGAGGCCAACAGAAAAAAGGGATTGCTGGCCGCTGACGCATCACGCAACAGCAAGGCGCCCTGACCGAAGTAATTGAGCATCAGAGCCGGAAACACCAGCCCATACCAGCCCAGACGCACGGCCCGGCTGCCGAAGTGGCCCATATCGGCATAAAGTGCCTCCGCACCTGTCATGGCCAGAAACACGGCAGATAACAGGAAGAAGGCCTTGTCCGTATGCTGCACGGCAAAGCGAAGCGCATGCAGCGGGTTGACGGCCTGCAGCACCATGGGTGTCTGCACAATGCTGGCCACACCTGCCCAGGCAATGCAGAGGAACCAGACAATGGTGACCGGGCCGAACAGGCGCCCCACCACGCTGGTGCCTTTCATCTGAATGGAGAACAGCCCGATCAGAATGCCTATGGTGGTGGGGACGATGAAGTGCTCGAACTCCGGCGTGGCAATGCTCATGCCCTCCACGGCAGAGAGCACGGAAATCGCCGGCGTGATGATGGCGTCCCCATAGAACAGTGCAGCCGCAAACACTCCGGCAGCGACCACAAAGCGCGAGCGGCGCGACTGATCGCCCATCACGCGATGGGCCAGCGCCGTCAGCGCCAGCACGCCGCCCTCTCCGTCGTTATCGTGGCTGAGCACCACCCACACATACTTGACGGCGACGATGACGATCACGGCCCAGAGCAGGGCCGAGAGTGCGGCCAGCACATTCTCGGGACCCACCGTCAGCGCGTGGGTGCCGGTAAAAGCCTCCTTGAACGCATAGAGCGGGCTGGTGCCGATATCGCCGAACACCACGCCTAGCGCCGCCAGTGTCAATGCCGACTGGCTGCTGCCCTGCCCTGTTTTCCCATCCCTCTGAAGCCCGTGTTTGCTCTGTGACATAACCATGCTTTTGTAGTGATAGAGACCGCCTCGCGTCAGGAGCCGGCAGCCCAGTATGGCACGCTGACGGAAATTGGAAAGCCTGGATGACGCCGGGCCGGGCTTTCCTTCTTTATGAAATCTTGATAGCGGCAGCCGCAATCCATGCAAGGGCTTGAGGCTTTAGTTCCTAGATTCAAGGCTTCACAACAACCGGCTTGTCCTTCAAGCCCGCCTCTCATGAAGCCTGTCGCCATCCTCCAGCACGAAGCATCGCAAGGCCCCGGCATTTTGCTCGACCACCTGCGCCAGCAAGACATTGCCCATGTGGTGCTAGACCCTTGTGCCGAAGGCGCAGCCTCGGCCAATGCGCGAGACTATCGCGGCATCATCGTGCTGGGCAGCAATCATTGTGCCAACGAGCAGTTGCAATGGATCGATGAGGAACGCTGCCTGCTGCAGAGTGCACTGCAGCACGACATCCCCGTGCTGGGTCACTGCTTTGGCGCGCAGATGCTGGCCCGCGCCATGGGCGCAGGCGTCTGGCGCAACCCCTGCGCGAATATCGGCTGGAGCGAAGTCCGCATCACTCCCAGCGCCCAGCAACTGATGAACCTGCCCGCGCAAGCCACCATCTTCAACTGGCATTACGACACTTTCGACATTCCGACAGCCGCCAGGCGCACCATGTACGGCCAGCATTGCCTGAACAAAGGCTTTGTCCACGGCCGGCAATGGGCATTTCAAGGCCATCTCGAAGTAACCGCAGACAGCGTGCGTCAATGGTGCGGCGAGGGCCACGATGAGCTGCTGCAGGCCCAGGGCCCGGCCGTTCAGAGCGAGGCCCAGATCCTGGCCAGGCTGCCGCAACACATTGGCCAGTTGCATGCCATGGCACTGCGTACCTACAAGGCATGGACCGATCAGCTGGACAGGCCGGTTTCGGTTTCGTGCAACAGCCCTTCGGAGACTGTGAACCGATTTCGCCTCAAGTCCAATGAGTACCTTCGCATGCAGCTATGAATTTGCAAGCATAAGCCTTCAGCAAGGCAACGATCAGACGTTTTGTTGCATCTAGTGGACGGTCTCAGGCAAGGCACGGCCGCCGTCTGGGCCAGAATGGCCTGGCTCCCCACCAGTGGGTCACGAACAGCCGTGCGCTGCAGTTTGAGAACGGCATCGACCTGCCTCGCGACTATCTGCTGGGCCGCCCCTCCTGGGACAGCCTGGGCTACGATCCCACGCCCGAGGCCGAGGAACACCCTGGCAGCTCTCACTGGCGTTCGCTGCTGACGCTGCAGTTGCATGAGGAATTCCACTGGTGCTGGCAGGACGGCGCACGCCTCATGGCCTTTATCGAGGATGGCAGGCTGCGTGCCAGGGACTTCGGCCATTTGCAGGTGGACTGCGGCTGATGCCGGGTTCAACCGCCACAAGTACAAGGAACCGCTCATGACCACACAGATTCCAGCAGAGATCCTCAAACACTGGCAAAGCGGTCACAAGATCGAAGCCATCAAACAGCTGCGCGAGCAAAGCGGGCTGGGTCTGAAGGAGGCCAAAGACCTGCTGGAAGCCAGCGACGAGCCGGACTTTGCCGAACATGGCGCAGCAGAGCGAACGCAGGCCATGCAGCAGTTGCGCGAGCAGCTGGACAAACTGGGCATGAAGGATGCCACTTTGCTGCTGGATCAGCTGAATCGGGCCGACACCGTGCCCGGCAGCTCCTTCTCTTCCATCAAGACCACCACCACGACCGTCAATGGCAAGACCACCACCAGCGTCACCGTAAGTGGCGATCATGCAGAGGCCATAGAGGCGTTGATGTCCGGCGCGAACACAGTGCCCGCAGAGACCAGGGCCGAGGTCGAAGACGCCATGGCACGCGGCAACAAGATCGAGGCCATCAAGCTGCTGCGCGATGCCACAGGCTTGGGTCTGGCCCAGGCCAAGGAGCATATCGATGCGGCCATGGATGGCATTGCGCTGGACTGGCAGATCCTGCAACGGCAATCGGTGCGGGCCAGCGCCCCCAACCACTTTCAGCCCGGAGCGCCATCGCCGGGAGAAGTCCCCAGAGGGCAAGGCCGGTACCTGTGGCTGCTGGTGCTGGCACTGGCTGCCGTCGGCCTTTGGTATTACTTCAAGATGCCTTGAAGCCTTTATCAGACAATGGGAAAAAGCTCACTTTTGAGGAGCATTCAGCTTGAACTCAAGGTTGCGGGACAGCTGCATCGGCCAGCTGCCAGCCGCCACCCAGTGCCTGGTACAGCGCCACAGCGTTTTCCAGCTGGCTCTGACGCAGGCGCAGCACTTCCTGCTGCACGGCAAACAGATTGCGCTGGGCATCCAGCTCCTCCAGATAGCTGGCGTAGCCGGCCTCATACCGATCCTTGGCAAAACCCAGGGTACGACCCAACACCTTTTCGCGCTCCTTGGCATGCTCCCACTGGGCTTGCAGTTGCTGGGAACTGACCAGGGATGTTTCCACATCGCCAAAGGCCTTGATGACCACACCGCGATAGGCATAGGCGGCCTGATCGCGCTGGGCAGATGCCGCATCGAACTGGCCCTGCAGGCGACCGCCGTTGAACAGCGGGGCCAGAATGCTGCCGCCCAGCGACCAGACCCGGGCCGGGTTGTAATCCAGCGCGTTGATGAACAAGCTGCCGACGTTCGCGCTCAGGCTCACCTGAGGCAAAAAGGCCGCGCGCTGTGCCGCAAGATTGCTGTCGCTGGCCTCCAGCAGCAGCTGGGCCCGAGCAATGTCGGGGCGGCGCTCCAGCAAGCCCGATGGCAAGCCAGGTGCAGGCATGGCGGGCAAGCTCATCGACTCGAGTCCGGCATGGACGCTCAAGCTGGAGAGGGCCAGGGCCTGTGCCTGGTCATCACCGCTGCCGCCCACCAGCTGCATCAGTGCTATGCGCTGGCGCTGCAGCGCCAGAGACAGCTGCTGCACCGATTGCCGCACGCTTTCCAGTTCGGCCAGCGCCTGGCTCTGCTGCAGCTGCGAGATATAGCCCACGCGCACCTGATCGGTGAGCAGACGCACCGCGTCCTCGCGCGACTTCACCGTATCCTCGGCCACGGCCAGTTGGGCCTGCAGCGAACGCAGTGCGATATAGGCCTGTGCCACGGTCGCGGCCACCGTCAGACGTACCGCGTCGCGATCCGCCTGGCTTGCCTGCAGGCGTTTATCGGCAGCCCGGCCCAGACTGCCCAGGCGGTCCCAGAGATCCAGCTCCCAGCTCGCTTGCAGCACGGGCTGGGCCGAGCGCACATGCACCATCTGGCCGGTTCGCGCGCTCAGGCTGCGGTTGGCCGAGCCTGGTGCACTGAGCGACAGCTGCGTTGCAGCCGCCGAGCCCGTCACATCGAGATTCGCACGAGCCTCCTCCACCCGGGCCAGGGCAGTGAGTACATCGTTGTTGCGCGCAAGCGCCAGTTCCACCCAGCGACTCAACTGCGCATCACCAAAGGCCTGCCACCAACCGGTCTGGACTGCGCCGGCAGCACCTGCGGCCTGATCCGTGCCCCAGCTGGCCGGCACCGCTGGCTGAGCGCTGTCCGGGGCCCGGGTCAGACTGGGCACGCTGCAGCCAGCCACGAGGAATGCCAGCGCCAGGGGCAAGGCACGCACGGTATGAAGGGCTTTCTTCATGGCTTGGCCTGTTCGGATTCGGACACTGCGGGCGCTTGAGGCTTTCGAGCCAAATCAGCCTCAATCGCTTGAGAGGTATGCGCTGAATGCTCTACTTTTTGTGCAGTATCGAGGCGCACGATGACCGACATCCCAGGGCGCAGGCGCGCGGCATCGGCCTGACCCTCGTCGATGGCAATCTTGATGGGCAGACGCTGGACGACCTTGGTGAAATTGCCCGTGGCGTTGTCGGCCTTGAGCACACTGAACTCCGAACCCGTGGCTGGCGCAATCTCCTGCACATGGCCCTTGAGGCGCACGCCGCCCAGCGCGTCCACGCTGAAGCTCACAAGCTGGCCGATCTGCACCCGGGCAGTCTGGGTTTCCTTGTAGTTGGCCACCACCCAGTAAGTGGGCGGCACCACATACATGAGCTGCGTACCGGCCGCCACGTACTGGCCCTTGCGCACCGATACCTCGCTGACCTGTCCATCGCTGGGCGCATGGACCACGGTGTTGTCCAGATTGATCTGGGCCTGACGCAGCAGCGCTTCAGCCATCTGCACCTGGGCCTTGAGAGAGTCACGGCCAACGGTCGTGGCCTTGATCTTTTCCTGATTGATCGCAATGTCGGCCTGGGCCTTGGCCACGTTGGTCGCGGCCAGACGCGAGGTGGCACGCACCTTGTCGCGCTCGTTCAGAGACACGGAGCCTCGCTCGGCCAGCTCCTGCACACGCTTGAGCTCGGCCTGGGAACGCTGGGCCTCTGCCTCCACGGCAGCCAGACCGGCGCGGCTGGCACTCAGCGTGGCACGGTTCTGGGCCTGTGTCTGTTCCGAATTGCTCAGCTGCGCCTGGGCATTGGCCAGCTGCGCCTGGGCCTGGGCGACGGCCGCTTCATAGCTGCGGCTATCGATGCGTACAAGCGCCTGGCCGGCCTTGACCTGCTCGTAATCCTTGACCAGCACCTCGGTCACGTAGCCATTGACCTGCGGAGCCAGCACGGTGACAGCACCACGCACATAGGCATTGTCCGTGGTCACCACCGAGCTGTTGAAAGGCCACAGATTCCAGGCCCGCAGCACGAGAAGCATGCCTGCCAGGGCCACGACCAGCATGATGAGCACGCTGCGCAAAGAAGGCTTGATCTTCTTTGGCGTGGGAGGCAAGGCTGCAGCGGGTGAAGGGGCAGCTGTCGCCGCAGAGGCGGCGGGGGAATGGGGTTGTTGACTGTCGCTCATGCTCAATCTCTTGCTGTTATCGGTTTGAGTTCCTTGCCTGGGGACCGGAGCCATCCCGGCCGCCATCGTCGGCCGCGGGACTGCTGCGGGCCTTCTTGTCGATTTCCTGCTCCAGCTCGGCCTCGAGTTCGAGCGCCTGGGCGTTGTCCTGAAGGGGGTCGCGGCTGGCCAGCACGGCCTGCTCGCGAGTCTCGGCCGCCTGCGCAGCAGCAGCCAGGCGCCCGGCCTCCGCGCCTTCAATCACCACGGTCCGCGCCGGACTGGCGGGCCCTGCCTGAGCACCCTCTTCCACATCGCCATAGGCATCGGTGGCAGTGGGCTGCACCACCACCGTGACACGCTGCGATGCATGGGGCTCATGGGCGTTCGCTGCCTCAGGCTCTGCAACCGGAGCCACCGAAGGTGCGCGCTGGGGCGTACCGTCGGTCCCGGCGGCTGCCGCCACCTGGTTGCCGCTTTGCCGTGTCATGGCGCGCACCCTGGCCGCAGCCTGGCGCACTCGCGCCGAGGCTCCCAGACTCCAGAGCAGATACAGCAAGGCGATGGCGGCCGTCAGCGCAAACACATCGTTATAGGCCCTGACATTGGCTTCGCGTCGCACGATCTGCGATAGCTGCAGCGTTCCCTGGTTGGCGCGCATGGCTGGATCGGGCGTCACCTTGCCGTAGATCTGGTTCTGTATCTTGAGCCGCTCGGCCACCACGGGGTCGGTCGGGTCTATCTGCGCCACCAGGGCCACGGAGTAGATCTGCTCGCGGTAGGTCTGATAAGTACTCAGCAAGGCCGAGCCCAGCAAACCGCCCATGGCCTGGGTCATGGAGATTGTGACCACGGCGGTGAGCATGTGGTTGGCACCGAACTTCAGTCCCTGGATGATGCCGGTCAGCATCAGCGGGCCCATGAAGACGCCCGAGCCCACCGCCAGCAGGAACTGGCTGAAGAAAAAGTCCGAAGGACGGTCCACGCTGCTGCGGTGGTGATCGAGAAACGCGGCCACGGCAAACAGTGCTATCGCCGCCACAATCTGTTTGCCCATATTGGGAACACCGAAAGTAATAGCAGACAATGCAATACCTATAAGCGTTCCAAGCAGAATCACCACAAATAGCGGCTGCATCTGGTCGGATGTCATGCCCAGCGTGCGCATCAATCCCACCACGCCGTAGCTTTGCTCGGCCGTGAGAAAGCGCAGCAAGATGGCTCCGATCACGAAACGAATCGTCGGCATCTGCGCGAACCAGCGCGTGTGGAACATGGGGTTGGCACGATGGTGCTCGATGTAAAGCGCGACGCTGAGCAGCGCGATCGCTGCCACCAGCATCCAGGCCAGCCCCGGCGTATCGAACCACCAGCGCGAATAGCCCTGGACCAGCACCGCAATCAACAGGCCCAGGCCCGGAACCATCAGGCTGAAGGTGACGAAGTCCAGCTTCTCGAAGGTCCTGATGTACAAGCCCGAAGGCAGCTTGAGCAGCACCACGGCGGCAAAGGACATCAGTGCCAGGCCGGCTTCAAACAGATAGAGGTTGTGCCACTCGCTGTTGTAGAGCAGACCCGGCGACAGAATCCAGGCCAGCGGCGTGGCCAGCTGGACCACGCCCACGCCGATCACCAGCATCTTGAGCACATAGGTGCGCGGTGCCGACTGCAGCATGTAGAGCGTGCTCAGCGAGGAGCAGGTCGCCGCTGCCAGGCCGCTGGCCGCACGCAGCAGAATCAGGCTGTCGTAGCTGCCCAGCAGCAGATGCAGCACACTGAGCGCTGCGTAGCAGCCCAAGCCGATTTCGGTGAACAGGCGCATGCCGAACTGCTGGCGGAATTTGTAGACCAGCAGATTGGCCGTCATATTGAACATGACGTAGGCACCGGTCAGCCAGGCGGCTTCGACCGAGGTCAGCCCCATCTGTCCCTGAATCGTGGGCAGATTGGCGGTGAACAAGGCATTGCCCAGGCCGCCGGTCAGCCCGACCAGGACCGCAATCAGCCCATAGCAGACACGGATCCAGGGCTCGTGATGGGGCATGGCCGGCGAGCCAGGCAGCGCGGGCTTTTCATGCTCGGCCCAATCCGGCGGGCGGCGCAGCAGAATGACGGGCCCCTGAGGAATGGCGGGAGGAGCTGAAGCCTGGCTGCTGGGAGATTTCGGGCCTTCTTGATTGGCTTGAGCCCCAGTGGCTTGTGCTGCAGCTTGACTCATAAACCTCAGGCCTTGATTCCGTCCAGAATGATTTGCAGGGCGCGACGCGCCAGTTGTTTGCGTTGCGCAGGAGTTTCGCCACGCAGGGCGCCGCCCAGCATGCCGAACACCAGGGACAGATCCTTGGCGTTCAAGGCCTGCTTGCACAGGCCCTTGGCCACCGCACGCTTCATGGGCTCTTCGAACACCAGCCACATCTGCTGGCGCGCATCAATGACCTCTGCATCGCTCTGGTCCACCGTGCGCCAGTAGTCCACCAGCGTGGCGGAGACGGCGATGCGCTCGCCCACCAGAGCCAGCAGCTTGAAGAAGGCCTGGTCGTCGTCGCGCCAAGCGATGGCAGCGGCCCGGGTCTTCTCGACAGAGCGCTCCAGCAGCGCCACCATGATGGCGCGACGGTCCGGGAACTGGCGGTAAAGCGTGGCGCGGCCTACCTGGGCACGCTCGACAATGAGATCCAGTGGAGCGGTCACGCCATGCTCGGCAAACACGACATCGGCCGCGTCCAGCAACTGGGCGCGGCGTTCAGCGGATGGAGGACGGGTGGTGGACATGACGCCATTATCGGACAGTTTTGTCCGATAAATTGCAGAACTCGACGTTCCCCCTGCCCTCGCAAGGGTCGGGCAAGACTGTTCTCAATCGCGCGGCAGCGCCTGCAGGCTGCGCCGGCTGGTGAACTCTCGGCGCTGCCCAGTCAGCGGATCATCAAAGGCCAGGCTGCGCGCCAGCAGTTGCAAGGGCTTGGAATAGTCGCCCGGCTCCGGGTCGTCGACCACGGGATAGAAGGCATCGCCCCTGAGCGGCAGACCCAGCGCCGCCATATGCACACGCAGCTGATGGCGCTTGCCCGAGACCGGACTGAGCCGATAGCGCGCCCAGGCGTTGTTGTGCTCGATGATTTCCATCAGGGTGCGGCTATTGGGCTCGCCCTCGACCTCATGCATGCGAAAGAAATGCCCGCTCTCTTCCATACGGCTCACGTGTTCGCGCGGAAAGCTCAGCTCAGCACGGTAAGGAGCCACGGCCTCGTAGACCTTGTGAATGGCCCTGTCCCTGAACATCCCCTGATAGATGCCGCGTGTGGCGCGCTGCAGCGAGAACACCACCAGTCCCGCGGTGTCGCGGTCGATGCGATGGATCGGCGACAGCTCGGGCAGATCGAACTCGCGCTTGAGCCTGACCAGCAGCGTGTTCTGCAGATACTGGCCGGCAGGCACCACAGGCAGAAAGTGTGGCTTGTCGGCGATGAGCAGATGCTCATCGCGATGGATGACTTCAGCCGCAAACGGAATCTCTGGCTCGCCTTCCAGCTCGCGATAGTAGTAATAGCGCAGCCCCGGCATGAATGCAGCGTCCGGGCCGGCCACCTCTCCGGTTTCACTGACCACTTGACCGGCTTCCATGCGACGCAGCCAGTCTGCGCGCCCGACGGCGGGCAGGCGTGCACACAAGAAGTCGATCAGCAGCCCCTCGCCCTGGGACGGCAAGACCACACAGCTAGGGCTGACGCCGTCGCGCACGGGCAGAACCTTGGGATCGTGGGAGTTATGCATGGCGCGGGATTTTAGTGGCTGGCCCGACTCCTCGCGTTCATGGCGGCATCGCCGCGCCAGCGATGCGACCTCGCGTCGGCTAATCCATTCGGATATTGGCTTTGCGAATGGTGTCCTCCAGAACTTTTTTCTCCTGCTCCAGATAGGCCAGGAACTGGGGATGCCCCATGCGCATGGGCTTGAAGCCGGCTTCCGTGAGCTTTCTGGCCAACTCGGGGTCCGCTTGCAGAATCGCGATTTCATCGGCCAGACGCTTGACGATACGGGTATCCGTGCGCGCGGGAGCCAGCAAGCCTTGCCAAGCCTCGACCTCCAGATTGCGAAGAGCCGGTGTCTCTGAAAGACTTGGCGCCTGGGGCAGCGTGGCCAGGCGCTGGCGGGATGTCACGCCCAGCGCCCTGACCTTGCCCTCCTGCACAAACGGCTGAGCCAGCGCAACAGGCAGCACGGCAAGGTCGATCTGACCACCTGCCAGCTCGATCAGCACCTGCGGGCCAGACCTGTAGGGAACATGTACCAGCTCGGTACCGGACATCTGCTGAATCAGCTCCCCCGTCAAGTGCAGGCTGGTCCCGATGCCATCGGTGCCCAGGGTCAGTCGCCCCGGTTTCTGGCGCGCAAGTTCAATGAGATCATCCGCACTGCCTGCAGCAAGCCCCGGCCGAGCGAGCAGCACGAAGACCGAAGAGGCCACAGGTGCCACGGGCTTCAACTCCAGCAGACCGTCGTAGTGGAACTTGGACGGCGAGACCAAGGGAGCAACCAGCACCGAGCTGGCCACACCGAAGAGCAAGGTATAGCCATCGGGCCTGGCCTTGATGACACGCTGCGTGGCAATAGTCCCCGATGCTCCGACCATGTTCTCGATGATCACGGGCTGCCCCAGGCGCTCGGCCAGGCGTGGCATCACCAGCCTGGCGGCCACATCCACACTGCCTCCGGGCGCGAAGGGAACCACCACCGTCAATGCCTGGGCAGGCCAGGGCTGGGCAGCCGCCTGGCTTGCCGGTGATAGCTGCTGAAGCAGCGGAGCGCCCAGCGCCCAGGCTGCAAACTGTCTGCGTCGTATTTGCATGATGATCTTTGTGCAGGGACTGGAATGGATCAACGGGACAGCCAGGGCAGTTGCTCTGCCTGGTAGCGCCATGTCTGGAACACCGTGTTCAAGCGCCCCGGGCCTGTGCGTCGTGCAGCGGCATCGGGGTACTCGCCGAACCAGGGCAGAATGAACTCCCAGACCACCTCGCCCTGCGGCGTCACTTCAAACAATCGCCCGGTGGCGGACTCCGTGATGTGCGTGTTGCCGTTCCAAAGCCGCTGCGCGCTGCCCATGAAGGCGGTGTAGAAGGCGTTGACCATCTCGTCCTGGTAGCTCCATGCGATCTCGTGGGAAACAGGATCTATCTCCAGCACACGCGAGAAAGCCACATGGGCTCCCTGACGGAAGTTGCCGTTGTCAAAGGTCAGGACATGGCCGTTGGCCAGCGCAACCGGAGCATGCTGGTGCGAGACCACCGAAGGCGGGATATGCAGCTTCACGTTGCCGCTGGCCTTGTCCACGCCAATGATTCCCGAGGTGGTGCGCAGACTCATGAGCACCGTTCCGTCGGCCGCTAGCCCAAGGCCGTTGACCAAAGGCCAGTGATAGCGGCCAAAACCCGGGTGAATGGGAAAGTCCTCAGGCTCCAGATGCTCCCAGGCCTTCCATTCCCAGACCAATCGACCTGTGCGGTCCACTTCCCGGATCACATCGCCGTACATCAGCTCGTCAGCACCAAGCGAAGTGCCGCCGGGCACCCGTTCCGCAAAGCCCTGGGGGACGGGGGCGCAGGCTGCATAGAGCAGATGGCCATTGGGCAACCACTGTGCGTCATGGTGGTGTGTCGGGTCTTCATAGCGCCAGACCACCTCCCCGTCGGGCCTGACCTCGTAGAAATCACCGCCATGCCACATGGACCAGGGTGCGTAGAGATCAGGCGAATCACGATGGTTGCCGTTGTAGCCGAGGTTGCCGTTAGGCAGGATGACCGCATGGCGGCCGGCGCGTACAGGCAGCTTCCACTCATGAGCCACCTGACCGTGGATATCTATAAGGTAGACATGTCCATCGGCCGTCTGGGGGGCGATCAATGTATAGCCGCCAGCGCTCAGAGCACTGTCATGAGCGATGAGACCTGTGCCGCGTCGGCGTTGGGTGACCTGGTCAACGGTGGTAGCCATGGGGTTCTTTCTGTGACTTGAGGGATGGATGGCTGTCACTCTAGAAGTTCGTCAGCGTCAGGAATAGCTGTTTGTTTTTTAAGAGGTGTCAGAAAAAAATTTACACTCAGGACATGCCAGCAATTTCCCAGGCTTTTCGATGCTTTGACGAGGTGGCGCGCCGAGGTTCGGTCCGCAAGGCCTCGGCAACGCTGCATCTGACCGCTGCAGCGGTGAACCAGCAGATCCTCAATCTCGAAGCGCAGGTGGGTCAGCCTCTGTTCGACCGGCTGCCCAGAGGCATGCAGCTCACGGTGGCCGGCGAGATCGTGCTGGCAGCCGTCAGGCGCAGCCAGCGCGACTTTGACAATGCCCTGGCCCAGGTCGAAGACTTGAATGCCTTGCGCCACGGGCATGTGAGCGTGGGCGTTCCCCACGCAACAGCCGAATACCTCGTGCCCCAGGTGATAGCGGCAATGCATCTGCGTTATCCCGATATCACCTTCAGCGTGCGTGCCGGCATTGGCGAAGAGCTGCTGCGACATGTGGCGCAGGGCGAGATCGATGTGGCCTATTGCCTACGCAGAACGCCTCCTGCCGGGGTCGAGGAAATGCGCTCCTGGGCCCAGCCCCTTGGAGTGGTGATGGCTCCGGATCACCCTCTGCGCGTGCGGCCGCGGCTGCTGCGTCTGCGTGACTGCCTGGCCTATCCGCTGATCATGATGTCTCCCGACATGGAGTTGCGCAGCATGCTGGAACGCCTGGGCGATGGTGCGCTGAGCCGGACCCAGCCACTGGTGCAAACCAGCAGCATCCCCATGGCCCGTCGCCTGGTGGCAAGCGGCCAGGCACTGGCCTTCATGCTGCCGGACAATGTGGCGGAGGACGTGGCAGCCGAGCGTCTGAGCTGGCGTGCGCTGCACGATGCCGGGGCGCTGCTGCACAGCTGCGCCTATCAGCGAACCGGCTACGCGATGGCAGCCGCAATGGAAATGTTTCTGACCGAGCTAGAAAATGCGGCAGATGAATTGAAGGCAAACTTTGATACCGGTGTTTCCTGGTCCATCGGCAATCTTGCCGTTTGACTGCGCAGGATCGACAGGCACCGGAGACGCACAGGCGCCGCAACGCCGAGGATGCCTTTGCGCAATGGCGCAGCACTTGGCTGCGCTTCATGAAGCGCCGCAGCCTTTGCTGCAGATGCATGCACTCGTGATACCAGCAGGCTTCAGGCTGCCACGCCGTATCCCGGACCGGTCGCGACGTCTGAACTGATCACATGCGGGCAAACCTGGATCAGGCAATTGGATGACGAGGCATTTCACCTATGCGTAATAGCATGTGGCAAAAAGGATGCAACAGCATGGTCGACACCACCAGTACTTCAGCCCCTGAATCCACTCCTGCACATTCGCGCCTGACACCTCGCTGGCTGCGCTGGGCGGCCATTGCGATGGCGCTGCTGCTGGCTTTGATTCTGGCGGCGGCACTGCTGATTGCCTTCATGGACTGGAACAGGCTCAGGCCATGGATCAATGAAAAAGTCAGCAGTTCCACAGGCCGTGAATTCGCCATCAATGGCGATCTGCAGCTGCAGTGGACCTGGCCACAGCCTCTCGATACGGGCTGGCGTCACTGGGTGCCCGGCGTGGTGGTACATGCCAACGATCTGACGCTTTCGCAGCCCCAGGGCTGGCTGGTTCAACAGGCACCTGAAAAAGCCGATGACAAGCAGCCGGTGCTGCCTGCGACGCCCAAGGAACTCAACACCGGTCGCCTGCCCGGGCCAGGCCAGACAGCGAACGAGAAAAAGACGGCCGCAGATGACGACGACGCCATAGCCGATGCCGGCCAGCAACCGCCCGAGCGCGATGCCCGCACCATGATCACCGCCGCGAATGCCACGGCCAGTCTGCGCCTTTGGCCGCTATTGGCCCGTCATGTTCAGCTCGACTCCTTGCTGCTGCAGGCTCCCGACATGGTGCTGGCCCGCAATGACAAGGGCGAGAACAACTGGACGTTTGACAAGCCCGCCAGCAGCGGCCCCAAGTGGAGCTTTGACATAGGCCAGTTGCGCATCAGCGATGGTGTGCTGGGTTGGTCCGACGCCATCAAGAACATGGCTGTGCGCGCCCGTATCGACACGCTGCGCAGACCGGTCAGCGCTGACCAGCCTTATGGCATGCGCTTCGGCCTCACTGGCTATCTGCATCAGGGCAAGAACCGCGCGCAGATTCAGGCCCAGGGTCTGGCCGGGCAGGTACTTGATCTGCGCCAGGATAGGCTGCGTTTTCCACTGCGCATCTCGGCCAAGGTCGGTAGTCTGCAAGCCTTCGCTGAAGGGTTTCTCGACAACCCCAAGACTCTGGACGGCCTGGACTTTCAAGTGAAGGTTCTCGGCAAGAGCATGGCCGACCTGTTTGAGCTCACCGGCCTGCTGCTGCCCGCCACGCCCCCATTCGAGACCAGCGGCCACCTGATCGGCAGCCTTCAGCCAGGCAAGGCCGTCTGGCAGTACGAAAAATTTCAGGGCAAGCTGGGGCAGAGCGATCTGAGCGGCGATCTCCAGTACCGCTCGGCCCAGCCCCGGCCCAAGCTGACAGCGCAGCTGCGCTCCAAACAACTGCGGCTGGTGGATCTGGGTCCGGTCATCGGCGCAGCGCCTTCCGGCAGCTCCGGCAAGCCCCAGCCCGTCAACGGCAGGGTACTGCCGCAGGTCCGTTTCCAGACCGAGAACTGGGACAAGATGGATCTCGATCTGCGCTATGAAAGCAACCATATCCTGCGCCCGGAAGCCCTGCCCATAGAGAATCTCAGCGTGCACGCTCTGCTGGACAACGGCAAGCTCACCCTGTCGCCGCTGAAGTTCGGTCTCGCCGAAGGCACGCTGAATATCGACGCCCGCGTGGACAGCCATGCCAAGCCGGTAACCGCCAAGCTCAATGGACAGGTGCAGTCGATCAAGCTCTCCGCGCTGTTTCCCAAGATCGAAAAGATGAAGAAAAGCCTGGGCCAGCTCGATGGCGCCATTGCCCTCACCGGGCAGGGCGAGTCACTGGCCCAGTGGCTGGGCACAGGCAATGGCTCGCTGCGGCTGTATGTGCGCGATGGCACTTTCAGCGCGCAACTGTTGGACCTGGCAGGGCTGAACGTCGGCTCAATCGTCATCGCCAAGCTGTTTGGCAACGACAAGGAAGTGCAACTGCGCTGCGCCGTGGCCGACCTCAATGTTCAGCAAGGCATAGCCCGGCCACGCACCGCCAAGCTCGCCACTACCGAAGCCGTGGTCGAGGCCACGGGCCAGATCAATCTGGCACAGGAGCAGCTCGATCTGCGCATCGTCCCCGAATCGCTGAAGTGGAAGTTCTTCTCACTGCGCACGCCGCTCTATGTGCGCGGCAGCTTTGCCAAGCCCGATGTGGGCCTGGAGCCTGGCCCCTTGGCAGCCCGTGCCGGGGCTGCGGTAGCAGCTGCAGTTTTTGCACCAGCAGCACTGGCACTGGTGCCGCTGACGGTGCCTGCAGCAGACGACGATGTGAACTGCAAGCAATTGCTGACCCAGGTACGCAATCGCTAAGACGAACAGGCAACAGACAGCCCGATCTCAGCATCAAGTCCTGGCCCGCTGCAAGGAAGGCAGGCAGCCGATCGGACGAAATATGGCAGAAGTGTTCCACACCATATTTCATGCCTCGGAGATCAGCAAAGCAGATGCAGCCGCAGCAAGCCTTTCAGCCTGGACTGCGGCAGCGTCACGGAATCAGACGCTCTTGAGACGGAAGACGCTGACCATCCGCGACAGATCGCTTGTCTGCTGCTGCATGGATTGGGCTGCAGCCGTGGACTCTTCCACCAGGGCCGCATTCTGCTGGGTCACCAGATCCATCTCGGCCACGGCACGGTTGATCTGCTCGATGCCGCTGGTCTGCTCATGGCTGGCCGCTGTGATCTCGCCCATGATGTCCGTCACGCGCTGCACGCTGCTGACGATTTCATCCATGGTCTGACCGGCCTGGCCGACCTGCACACTGCCCTCCTCCACCTTGGTCACCGACGCCTGGATCAGCAGTTTGATTTCCTTGGCTGCTTCTGCGCTGCGGCCGGCCAGGGAACGCACTTCCGATGCCACGACAGCAAAGCCACGGCCTTGTTCGCCGGCACGGGCCGCTTCCACGGCAGCGTTCAGCGCCAGGATATTGGTCTGAAAGGCAATGCTGTCGATCACGCCGATGATGTCGGAAATCTTGCGTGACGAGTGGCTGATGGCCCCCATGGTCTCCACCACCTGCGACACCACCATACCGCCCTTGACGGCCACATCGGAGGCCGACAGTGCCAGCTGATTGGCCTGACTGGCGTTGTCGGCGTTTTGCTTGACGGTGGAAGTCAGCTGCTCCATGGATGCAGCCGTCTGCTGCAGAGAACTGGCCTGCTCTTCCGTGCGTGCAGACAGATCATGGTTGCCCGCCGCAATCTGGCCGGATGCCGTGGCAATGCTGTCCGTGCCCTGACGCACCTGCCCCACCAGCCTATCCAGGTTGCTGTTCATATCGTGCAAGGCCTGCATGAGCTGCCCGGTCTCATCGCTGCTGTTCACATGGATCTGGGCCGTCAGATCACCATCGGCCACGCGGCGGGCCACACCGACCGCATGCTTGAGAGGAGCGGTGATGCCCTGCGTCAGACGCCAGGCGCTGACGGTGCCGATGGCCAGGGCCAGCAAGGCCAGAACCAGAAAATATGTCTTGCTGCTGCTCTCGATCTGCTCCACC
Source organism: Comamonas sp. Tr-654 (assembly GCF_011752915.1). Classification (NCBI taxonomy): domain Bacteria; kingdom Pseudomonadati; phylum Pseudomonadota; class Betaproteobacteria; order Burkholderiales; family Comamonadaceae; genus Comamonas; species Comamonas sp. Tr-654. Next base: position 172,455 of record NZ_VWWQ01000001.1, on the reverse strand, counting down.
TCTGCCGCCTTGGCGTCGAGGCTGGTGCGCTGCAGATTCAGCAGTTCTCCGAGCAGCTTCAGATAGCTCTGGGCGGCCGGTACATAGCTATTGATCAGCGTGGACTCCGCCTCTTCGGCCATGCCGTCGGCCTTGAGCTGGCTGACCTTGTCGCGGCTGGCGAGATAGGTCTTGCGCACCTGCATGATCCTGTCCATGATCTCTCGCTCCGCAGGCTCGGAGATCAGGGGCTCGATCTGCTTGAGCACATTGCCTGTGCTCTTGGTGGTGGCGGCCGCGTCCGCTGCCAGAAACTGCACCAGACTTGCGTCGCTGCTCTTGGCGATGGCCGTGGTGCGGGCCACGGCCACGCTGACATTGCTGTTCCAGTCGCTGATCAGGCGCTCCTTGGTCAGCGGCTCCTGCATCATTTGCTGCGTGGCCTTGCCCACCGAGTGCAGCTGCCAGATGCCGATCACCGTGATCACCACGGCAAATGCCAACACCACTGCGAACCCCAGGCCCAGTCGGGCACCAATGTTCAGCTTGGTCAATCTCATCGCTTTCATCCATTTCTTAGAAAATACATGGCCCGCAAAGCGGCCATTTCTTGATATGAAATGGACCAACCCGGCCGAGCTGCTTGCCGCGCCATTCGCCTATAGCAAATCGCAACATGATGTAATCGGTATTATCCAGGGATTACGTCGCAGAATTGGCCGGCCTGAAGCATCAACGCAGCAAGCAAGGTGCTGCTGCCTTCTCCACAACAAGCAAGGGCGCAAAATGCGCCCTTGCTGTCTTTGTTACCTGGTCTGGCTACGCAAGCCTGCCAACTCATGAGAAGCGAGGAGCCCGTTTCTCGACAAAGGCCGTCACGGCTTCACGATGATCTGCCGTTTTATGGGCAATTGCCTGATAGCCGGCCGATATTTCCAGCAGTGAAGCCAGCGTGGCATTCTGGCCCTCGCGCAGCAGACGCTTGGTCATGCGCGTCACCCCGCCCGGATTGGCGGCAATCTTGAGCGCCAAGGCCCTGGCGGCCGGCAGCAGCTCGTTCGGGGGCACGACCTGGCTCACCAGACCACAGGCCAATGCCTGACCTGCACTGATCGCCTCTCCCGTGAAAGCCATTTCGCTGGCCTTCGACATCCCCACCACACGCGGCAGCAACCAGGCCCCGCCATCACCGGGAACAATGCCCACACGAACAAAGCTCTCCGCGAACGTGGCATTTTCCGAGGCAATCCGGATATCGCACATGCAGCTCAGATCCAGACCCGCACCGATGGCCGGGCCGTTGACCGCGCAGATCACGGGAACATCCAGCTGGTAGAGAGCATTCGGAATTTGCTGAATGCCCTGGCGATATTCCTCGCGAATCATGTCGGGAGTGAGTGCGTCATCGAAATAGCGTCTCATGTCCTTGACATTGCCGCCGGAGCTGAAGATAGAGCCGGCGCCGGTCAGGATCAGCACCTTCACGCTGGCGTCCAGACGCACATCTGCGCAGAGCTGCACGAACTCTGCTACCGCCGTATTGCCGGTCAGCGCATTGCGTGTCTCGGGCTGATTCATGGTGACGGTCAAGATACCGCCATCGCGTTCAATGTTCAGAAATGCCATGTTCCATGGTCTCCATAGTTGTTGAGCGGCTTCAAGCCAGGGCCTCTACATCGGTGATCCGCCGGATCAGATCCAGTGTCATGCCCTCGTGCGACATCAGGGCCTGCCCGGCCGATGCCTGCCAATAGGCTTCGCTGCCGGCCGTCAGTCGCCATGCATGCAATCTGCGGGTGAACAGCTGCAGGTCATATTCCTCGGTGAAGCCAATCGCGCCATGAATCGCATGCGCAAGCTCCGTGACCACTAAAGCCGCCTCGCTGCAACGTGCCTTGGCAACGGCCACACGTAATCTGTCAGGCACGATGCCGTCACCGCTGCAACCGAGCTGAGCCGCCATGCGGGCCGCAAAAACATGCTCGCTCATGACTGCCAGCTGATGCTGGATCGCCTGGAACTTCCCGATAGCACGCCCAAACTGCTGACGCTCGTTCGCATATTGCAAGCTACGCTGGAACACGTCACGCATGGCTCCCGCCATCTGCGCGGCCACCACGGCGGCCTGCAGGCTGCGGGCATCGAACTGCAGCCCGGGCCGGATGATGCCGACGACCCGCAGCTGCTCTGGTGCCCAGCTCAACGACGCGTCCAGCGCCAGAGCGTGCGGCGCAAGCTCAGCCTGTGCCACGCTCAGCAGATACCAGACCCCGGCTTCTTCTTGCACTTGCACCAGCACCGAGTCCGTGACCTGCCCGCCTCGCACCAGCGCGCAATGCAAACCGCCATCTGCCTGCATCGCGCCCTGCGCCAGCGCAATGCTGCCGGCCGGGCAGGCCATATGCGCCTGCGCCAGCATGGCCCGCGCCAGCATGGTCTCTCCCAGAGGCAGAGGCAGGGCGTGGGCTCCACATTGCTCCAGCACGCCAAATATCTCGCCCAGGCCCAGACCGGCACCGCCCTCTTCTTCGGCCAGCAAGGCATCGGCCAAGCCGGTTTCCTCCAGTTGCTGCCACAGCCGGGCGACGGCCGCTGAGCGGCTGCCAGCGCTCTCGATCTCGCGAATCACCTGAGGGGTGCACCAGTCTGCCAGCACCTTGCGCGCTGCATCTGCAAACAAATCGTTATTGCTCATGAACTTGTCTCCGATCAGCGCAAACCCAGGCCACGGGCGATCATGCCGCGCAGAATGTCACGAGTGCCACCGCGCAAGGAAAACGAGGGAGAAGCTTCGGTGACGTACTTGAGCGTCAGCAGCAGCTCCACCGGTACATCTTCGGCCGGCCGGGCAAACAGCTCCTCGGCAATGGCTGCCGGGATCATCTGCTCCAGTGTTGTGCCCAGCTCCTTGACCAGCGCGGCTTCGACGACAGGACTTGCTCCCTGGGTCAGCTTCTGCTGCACGGATACCGACATCGCGCGCAGCGGTGCCAGTTGCGTCAGCACCTTGCCCGCAAGCCGCATGCCGGACTCGGTGCGCCCCTGCGGCGTGCGTGCGTATTGCAGCCATTGATCGAACAGCACGATGCTGGAGAACAACCGCTCCGGGCCGCTGCGCTCGAAAGCGAGTTCGGCGGTAACCTGTTCCCAGCCCTGACCTTCGGCACCGATCAGCGCATCGGCAGACAGCTGCACATTCTCGAAAAAGACCTCGCAGAAATGGCTGTCACCCGATAGATCCTGGATGGGACGCACCGTCACACCAGGCAATGTCAGGTCCACGATGACTTGCGACAAGCCCTTGTGACGGTCCTCGGCACTGCCTGAGGTTCGCACCAGGGCAATCATGTACTGACAGTGATGCGCGTTGGTGGTCCAGATCTTCTGGCCATTGAGCAGGAAACCCTGCTCGTTGGGAACCGCTCTAGTCCTCACACTTGCCAGATCCGATCCCGCATTGGGCTCGCTCATGCCAATACAGAAAAATACTTCGCCCCGGCAGACTCTTGGAATGTAGAACTGCTTTTGCGCTTCCGTACCGTATTTGAGGATCAGCGGTGCACTCTGACGATCGGCAATCCAGTGCGAACCCACAGGCGCACCGAAGTTCAGGCATTCCTCCACCAGCACATAGCGGGCGAACGCGCTGCGCTCGCCTCCGCCATAAGCCTTGGGCAAGGTCATGCCGATCCAGCCCTTTTCGCCCAGCTTGCGGCTGAGGACCGGGTCATATCCGCTCCATGATTTGGCGCGGACATGCGCAGGAATGTCTTTGACCGCGGCTTGCAGAAAAGCACGCACCTCGGCGCGCAGTGCCTCGCCTTCCGGCGGGATGCCTGTCAGGCTCAGTCCATCGAGAATGGTCATCGTCTTGCTTTCTCTCAGTCCAGGGACACGCCCGTGCTTTTGACAACGCCTGCCCAGCGCTTGATTTCGCTCTGTATGTATTCGCCGTAGGCCTTGGGCGTGGATCCCAGCGGCTCGGTGCCCTGCACGCGCAGCTTCTCCAGCACCCCGGGGTTCCTGAGGGCCTTCATCAGCTCGGCATTCAGGCGCTCCACAATCGCATCGGGCGTTTTGGCGGGCACCATCACGCCTTGCCAGGCTCCAGCCTCGAACCCGGTCATGCCGCTTTCGGCCAGCGTAGGCGCCTTGGGGAAATTGGGAATCCGTCCGGCCGTGCTGACGGCCAGCAGCCGGAGCTTGCCGTCCTTGATGAAAGGTGCCACCGAATTGATGGTGTCGGTCATGAAATCGATCTGGCCAGCCACCAGATCCACGTCGGCAGGGGCGCTGCCTTTGTAGGGCACATGGCTTGCATCCATGTTGTAGTGCTGCACCACCTGAAAAGCCGCCAGGTGCGTGACATTGCCGTTGCCCGCCGAACCGTAGGAGAGCTTGCCTTTGTGGTCCTGGGCGTACTTCACAAGCTCCTGCACGGTGTTGACAGGTACCTTGGGATTGACGACAAGCCCCAGTGGCACCACCGCCGTCAAGGCTACGGGGCGCAGGTCCCGGCTCACGTCATAGCTCTGCTTTTTGTAGAGCGAGGGGCTCAGTGCAATCGATGAGGTGTTGTAGAGCACGGTGTAGCCGTCGGCCGGCGCCTTTGCCACCAGCGCATTGCCAATGTTGCCGTTGGCACCTGGCCGGTTGTCCACGATGACCGACTGCCCTAGTTGCTGGCCTACCTGCTGCGCCAGCACCCGTGCCACCATGTCCGTGGGACCGCCGGGCGGGAAAGGGACGATCAGCGTGATCGGCTTGCTGGGCCAGTTGTCCTGTGCCTGCACCGCACCGCAAACGGCCAGCGCGGCAGCGGCCGACGCGGCAACGGCGAGCAGCGAGGACCGACGTGAAAATCGATAACTCATCTTGTGTCTCCTGTAGTTTTCTCATCTCGGCGCACAGGGATGTGCGCACCGGTGCAAAGGCATCCGCTGCAGCGCGGACCTAAGCTCCGCGGCCGGCCAGCAGGCGCACGGCGGTATAGACCATCACCTGCTGGCGACGCTGGTTGTAGACCTCGATCCGCGAACTCACCACCGCGCGACCGCCTTTGCTCGTTGGCTTGATGTCGATCACTTCGACCAGCGCCTCAATGGTGTCGCCCACCACCACGGGAGCCAGAATCTTCTGGTGCAGCTCAAGCATGGCCAGGCCCGTGCCCTGGATCATGCTTTGCAGGATGAAGCCTTCGATCAAGGTATAGGTGAGCGCGCCCGGCACCGGGCGGCCCTGAATGGCACCGCCGTCGTAGCCGTCCTCGATGAAGATCGCCTCGAGCATGCCCGTGGTGTTGATGAAGTTGACCAGATCGGTCTCGGTCACCGTACGGCGAAAGGTGCGCAGTTGCTGGCCTACCCGCAGGTCCTGCCAGACAAAACCCTGGCCCATGCGCGGCGTGTCTGCCAGCGCCGCGGCACGGTTTTCAGTAGAAGAAATCAAATTGCTCACGCTCATTCTGTCTCCGCTTCATGCTGTTTGTTCAGCAGTCCTTCGACTGCAAGGCCGCAATGCGCGCGTCGTCCCAGCCTGCCTCGCGCAGCAATGCCTGTGTGTGCTCGCCCAGGCGCGGAGGCATGCCTATGGGTGGCTGGGTGCCGTTGATGCGCACGGACGAACGCGGAAATTTCACAACCCCCATCGCGGCATCCTTCTTCTCGACAAAAAAGCCGGTGGCCTGCAAGTGCGGGTCATGGGGCAGATCGTCGATGCGAGTGACCGGGGCTGCTGGAATCTCCAGCTCTTCGCAGCTGGCCAGCCAATAGGCAGTGTCCTTTTGTGCCACGTAGCCGCTCATCGTCTCCAGCAGCTCGGCGATGTGGCGGGTGCGCATCGCCTGGGTGGCAAAGCGCTGGTCCTGTGCCAGCTGCGGCTGACCGACGGCCGCAAAGAAGCGGCGCCAGTGCGCATCGGTGTATGGCATCAGGCAGACATGGCCGTCCAGCGTCCTGTAGGGCTTGCGCCAGGGCGCCATCACGCGCGGATAGCCTGCGCCACTCTGCGCGGGTGTGAAGTGCATGCCGTAGAAATGCTCCACCAGGTTGAAGCCCGCCATGGTTTCGTACATGGGCACTTCCACATAACTGCCCTCGCCCCTGCGCTCACGCTGGTAGAGCGCCGCCAGCACCGCATGCGCCGCTACCAAAGCGCAGGTCTTGTCGGCCGCAATCGTGGGCAGATAGCGGGCCTCGCCCGTCTGGCGCTGCATGAGATCGGCCAGGCCACTCATGCCCTGGATTACGTCGTCATATGCAGGCTGCCCGGCATAGGGACCGTCTTCGCCAAAACCGTGCAGGCCCACATAGATAAGGCGCGGGTATTGCTTGCGCAGGCTGTCCGGATCGAGCCCTAGCCTGGCCAGCTTTTGCGGGCGCATGCTGTGCATGAGCACATCGGCGCCCTGCAACAGCGCATGCAGCGCGGCCTGCGCCTGCGCTTGCTTGAGGTCCAGCACCACACTTTTCTTGCTGCGGTTGGAGCCCATGAACATTGCCGCCATGCCAGGCTCCAGCGCCGGGCCGGTGTGGCGCGTGGAGTCGCCTTCCGGCGGCTCGATCTTGATCACCTCGGCGCCGTAGTCGGCCAGCACTTGGCTGGCCATGGGGCCGAAAATCACGCTGGAAAGATCCAGCACCCGCACCCCTGACAAGGCCCCCTGGGCTTGGTCCTGGCCCGCGATGCGCGTGTGCTTTAACGACTCCTGGCTGCTCATCCCAATACCCCACTGTCCTGATAGGCCTGCATTTGCTGGACAGACAGGCCCAGATGGCGCTCCAGGAGTTCCCGTGTGTGCTGACCCAGCTGAGGCGGTGCATGGCGGTACGTCACCGGTGTGTCCGACAGACGGATGGGACTGGCGACCAGCGGTACCTGGCCTGCCTTGGGATGTGTCATGGCGATCTGCATGCCGCGAGCCCTGACCTGCGGATCCTCGAACACTTCACGCACCGTGTTGATGGGGCCGCAAGGCACGGCATGTTGCTCCAGCAGTTGCACCCAGGCCCTGGTGCTGCGCGTGAGCGTCACGCGGCGGATCATCTCCACCAGCTCGGCTCTATGGGCCAGCCGCGCCGCATTGCTGCAGAAGCGCTCGTCCTCGGCCCATTCGCTCCTGCCTGCCGCATGGCAGAAACGGGCAAACTGGCCGTCATTGCCCACAGCCAGGATCATGTGGCCGTCTTCGGTCGGGAACTCCTGGTAGGGCACCGTGTTCGGATGCGCGTTGCCCATGCGCTGCGGCACCTGGTCCCCGTACAGATAGTTCATGCTCTGGTTGGCCAGACAGGCCACGCCGACATCGAGCAAAGCCAGATCTATGTGCTGGCCGCGCCCCGTATGCTCGCGGGCCTGCAGGGCCGCCAGAATCGCCGTGCTGGCATAAAGCCCGGTGAGGATGTCGGTCAGCGCCACGCCGACCTTCATGGGGCCGCCTCCGGGCTGGCCATCGGCATGGCCCGAAATACTCATCAACCCCCCCATGCCCTGGATCAGAAAGTCATAGCCCGCACGATGCGCATAGGGACCATCCTGGCCAAAGCCCGTGACCGAGCAGTAGACCAGGCGGGGATTCAGGGCACTGAGGCTCGCGTAATCAAGCCCGTACTGCGCCAGGCCGCCAGTCTTGAAGTTCTCGATCAGCACATCGCATCGGGCCGCCAGCTGGCGCACGATCTCCCGGCCTTCGCCGCGGGTGAAGTCCACGGAAATCGACTGCTTGTTGCGATTGGTGCACATATAGTAGGCCGACTCCCCCGTCGGCAGGCCTTCGGGGTCTGTCACGTGGGGCGGGCCCCAGGCACGCGTGTCGTCACCGCTGCCGGGTCTTTCCACCTTGATCACCTCGGCCCCCAGATCACCCAGGGTCTGTGCCGCCCACGGGCCCGCCAATACCCGCGAAAGATCGAGCACCTTGATGTGCTGCAGCGCCTGTGCCGGCCGGCTGTCGCTGGCTTTCATTGCAGGGGAACCTTGGCCTTGACGACGATGCGCTTCCACAGCGCGATTTCGTTTTTCTGGAATTCATGCATCTGTGCCGGGCCACCGGTCATGGGAATGGCCCCCAGACGCTCGTAGAAGGCACGGGTTTCATCCATCTTCGAGATGGCGGTGAAAAGCTCGGCGAGCCTGGCAGTCTCTGCGACCGGTGTCTTGGCGCTCACCATGGCACCCACCCAGGTGTAGGCCTCGAATCCGGGCAGACCGGCCTCGGTGGCCGTGGGTATCTCCTGGGAGGTACTCACGCGCTTGTCGGAGGCCACCGCCAGGATCTTGACGCGCCCTCCCCGGGCCAGTTCCTGCACTGCCGTAACTTCCGCGAAGGTGTAGTCCACCGTCCCTGAAGCGACGGCCGTGGTGGTCTCCCCTGCGCCCTTGAACGGCACATGCACAGTTTCGATCCTGGCAGCGTCGTTGAGCAGCTCTCCCATCAGCTGATAGCCTGCAGAGCCGGCCCCGAAATTCACCTTCCCCGGGTTGGCCCTGGCATGGCTGATCAGGCCCTTCAGATCGGAGTAGGCCGCTTGGGGCGCGACGGCCAGCATGGCCGGCGAGCGCATCATCATGGTCAACGGCGCAAAGTCCGTTAAGGGATCGTAGGGCAGATGCCTGAACAGCGCTGCATTGACCGCCAGCGTTGAATTGCTGCCGATGAACACGGTATAGCCATCGGCGGGCGCCGACAACACCTGCTTGACGGCGATGAAGCCGTTGGCTCCTGCCTTGTTTTCCACGACCACGGGCTGGCCTGTGAGCTCCTGAAGCTTGCGCCCGAAATAGCGTGCCGAGGTGTCGGTGCCGCTGCCCGGACCAAAGGGCACGATGAGCTTGATCGGCTTGGAAGGGAAGGCCTGGGACTGAGCCATGGCGGGCATGCCTGCGGCGAGCAGGCCGTAGCCCAGCAAGGCCGCCAGCAGGTATCTGCGTGCTTGCTTCAAGTTTGTCTCCTGATACGGAATTGCTGCCGTGTTTTTCTTGTGAGCTCACTTTAGGCAGGCGCAAAATTAATGTCTAATATTAAAAATTTCATTTCTGATATCCATTGAATATCAATGAACCTGAAGCAACTGAACCAGTTCATCGCTCTGGCCGAAACCGGCAACTTCCACCGTGCCGCAGAGCAGTTGCATATGGCTCAGCCGCCGCTGTCCATCTCGATTCGCAAGCTGGAGGAGGAGTTGGGCAGTGCCCTGTTCGATCGCACCAGCACCGGCGTCGTGCTGACGCCTGCCGGCAAGGCCATGCTGGAGAGCGCACGCGCCACCCTGTTTCATGCCGAGCAATGTCGCCAGGCTGTACGCGATACCAGGGAAGGTGTGGGCGGCCTGATACGGCTGGGCTTTGTCGGCTCGGCCACCTACGAACTGCTGCCGCGCCTGATCCCATCGTTTCGCGACCGCTACCCCAAGGTGGGACTGGAGTTCTATGAGGCGACCAGTGCCGAAATCCTGGAAGGGCTGACAACCCGGCGCTTTGATGCCGGCCTGCTGCGCTACCCCGTGCTGGAGCTTGACGAAGGTATCGAACTCACGCCGCTGGATCAGGACGAGTTCGTGCTGGCCGTCTCGGACAGCAGCCCCCTGGCGCAGCGCGACGCAATCGCTCTGTCCGAGGCAGCGCACGAACCTTTTGTGATGTATCCACAGGACACGGTACCCAGCCTCGCCGCGCTGGCCAAGCTACGCTGCCAGCAATCGGGCTTCACCCCCCGCATCGCCCAGGAGGCCATGCAGGTGCAGACCATCATGAGCCTGGTGGCCTCCGGCCTGGGCGTGGGGCTGGTCGCAGGCGTATCGCACCTTGTTCAGCCACGCGGCGTGAAATGCCTGTCCCTGTTGGACAACCCGCCCGGATTTCATGTGGGCATAGCACTGGTGCATTCGACCGTACCGGGCAGCCGGGCCGTGGAAAAGCTCATTGAACATGCGCTGCAACATGCCAAGCTGCCGGCCGCGCCCTGAATTCGCAGCGGCCAGCGCACACCGGTCTCGGCGGGCTCAATGAAAATCGCGGCTGTTCAGCCCGACCTCGGCAAACCGCCCCAGCCAGCGGGTCACATTCCTGGCCTTCATCACGACCAGATGGCGAACCGCAGGTTCCTGCCCGGTCCGGGCCTCAGGCATATCCCCTGCTGATTCCGACGCATCCAGTTGCGGGGCCGTGCTGCGCTGCCAGACGCCCTCCACGGCCAGCAGACGCGAAGCGAGCAACGCAGAGCGCCAGCGGGCAAAGGTCTGGCTCCAAACCACCAAGTTGATGACGCCGGTTTCGTCTTCGAGCGTGATGAACAGCGTGCCGTTGGCGGTAGGCGGGCGCTGGCGCACGGTAACGATGCCACAGGCGCGTACCTTCTGTCCTGGCAGCATCTGACGCAGCTCGGCTGCAGTCTTCAGCCCATGGCGCGCCAGCCTGGGACGCAGCAAGGCCAGCGGGTGGCGTCGCAGGCTCAGGCCGGTGGCGGCATAGTCAAACATGATTTCCTCGCCCTCGGCGGCCTGGGGCAACTCAAGCCTCGGCTCATGAATGGCGGCCTGCGCAAAAATGGGCGGCAGACTGACCTGCGCAGCAGCATCCCACATTTGCTGGCGACGGTGACCGGCCAGGCTGCGCAGCGCATCCGCCGCAGCCAGGGCTTCCATATCCGCCTTGTCCAGCCAGGCCCGGATGGCCAGATCGCTCACGTCCTTCCAGGCAGCCTGCGCAGCTTCGCGCTCGATTCGCAGCGCTGCGGCCTTGCCCAGCCTGGCAACCCGGTTCAGCCCCAGACGTACGGCCGGCTGAGGCTGGGCCACGCCGCGCATCGCTTGCAGAGGGCCTTCCAGCGTGCAATGCCAGTGGCTATGGCAAACATCGACCGGCAGCACGCGCACGCCATGGCGGCGCGCATCCTGCACCAGTTGAGACGGCGAATAAAAGCCCATGGGCTGGGCATTGAGCAGCGCCTGCAGAAAGATGGCCGGCTCATGGCGCTTGAGCCAGGCGCTGGCATAGGCCAGCAGCGCAAAGCTGTAGGCATGACTTTCAGGGAAGCCATATTCGCCAAAGCCCAGCATCTGCGCAAAGATGGCCTGAGCGAATTCCAGCTTGTAGCCACGCGCCACCATACCGTCGATCAACGGACGCTCGAACTTGTGTACGCCGCCCTTGCGCTTCCAGGCCGCCATGGAACGGCGCAGCTCATCAGCCTTGCCGGCCGAAAACTTGGCAGCATCGATAGCGATCTGCATCACCTGCTCCTGGAAAATGGGCACGCCCAAGGTGCGTTTGAGCGCATTTTCGAGCTCCGGCTTTTCCAGCTTGAGCGGCAGCTTGCGGCGTGCACGCTCGCGTGCCAGCAGATAGGGATGGACCATGCCGCCCTGAATCGGGCCGGGCCGCACGATGGCAACCTCGACCACCAAGTCATAAAAAGTGCGCGGCTGCAGGCGCGGCAGCATGCTCATCTGGGCGCGGCTTTCGATCTGGAAAGTACCCACGGTATCGGCCTGGCAAATCATCTCGTAGGTCGCGGCATCCTCCTGTGGAATCTGGTGCAGCTCCCATGGCTCGCCGCGCCAGCGGGCGCGCTCGTTCAAGGCATTGCGCAACATGGTGAGCATGCCCAGGGCCAGCACATCGACCTTGAGCAGGTTCACGACATCGAGATCGTCCTTGTCCCACTGAATGACGGAGCGCTTGGCCATCGTGGCAGGCTCCACGGGCACCAGACGTGTGAGCTTGCCCTCGGTCAGCACGAAGCCGCCCACATGCTGGCTGAGGTGGCGCGGGCTGTCCTTGAGCTGCCAGGCCAGCTCTATCCAGAGGCGCAGCTGATGCATGCCCACTGCGCAATTCATTTCGCGTGCCAGCACCTCGGCCTCCTGGAGCTTGCGCTGCACCCAGTCTTCGGGCAGTGCTTCGGGTGCCTGGTCTTCCTGTGCCGAATCCGCCGCCTCGGCATGCGTCTGTGCTTGCGCCTGGGCATGCTCGCTGAACCAATACTGCCCCTTGGCCAGGGCATCGATCAGATCGGCCGGCAGGCCCAGCGCCTTGCCCACATCGCGCAGCGCGCTGCGGCTACGCCAGCAGCTGACCACGGCCGTGAGCGCGGCGCGGTCACGCCCGTACTTGCCGTAGATGTACTGAATGACCTCTTCGCGCCGGGCATGCTCGAAGTCCACATCGATATCGGGCGGCTCGCTACGCTCCTTGCTGATAAAGCGCTCGAACAGCAGATTGCCACCATGCGGGTTTACCGCGGTGATGCCCAGGCAGTAGCAGACCGCAGAATTGGCCGCCGAGCCGCGCCCCTGGCAGAGAATGCCGACGCTGCGCGCATAGCGCACGATGTCATGCACGGTGAGAAAGTACATCTCGTACTTCTTGTCCTCGATCAGCGCCAGTTCTTTGTGCAACTGGTCGTGTACTTTCTCGGGAATGCCCTGGGGATAGCGCCCCGCCGCGCCCTCCCAGGTCAGCCAGGCCAGGGTCTGCGTGGCCGTCATGCCGGGCAGCACGCTCTCTTGAGGATAGTGGTAGCGGATCTCGTCCAGAGTGAAGCTGCAGCGCCCGGCCAGCTCCAGTGTCGCCTCCAGCATGGCTCTGGGGTAGAGCGAGGCCAGCCGCAGACGCGAGCGCAGATGCCGCTCGGCATTGGGCTGCAGCGCAAAGCCGCATTCGGCCACGGTGCGTCCCATGCGGATAGCCGTGACCACATCCTGCAGAGGCTTGCGCGAGCGCGCATGCATATGGACATCGCCGCAGGCCAGCAAGCGCAGCCCCAGCGCCGCGCCCGCCTGCTGCAGGGTCTGCAGCCACAGGCTGTCGTCGGGCGCCAGGTGCAGCTCCATACCCAGCCAGAGGTTTTCAGCATCAAGATAGCTCGAAACACTTTCCAGGCAGGCCGTTACAGCTATCAAATCCGATGCATCCAGCTTCCCGCGCTGCGGCAGCAGCAGGCACTCGCAGCCTTGATTCAGCAGCTGCCAGGGGCTGGATTCATCGACCAGATACTCCCCTTTGGCAGCCCGGCTGCGTGCAACGGTAATGAATTCACAGAGATTGCCCCAGCCCTGCAGATCACGCACCAGCACCACGATCCTGAGCGGACCCCAGGCGAATTCGCTGCCATGGATCAGATGCAGGCCGCAGTCCCGCGCCGCTTCAAAGGCGCGCACGGCACCGGCTACCGAGCATTCGTCGGTCAGCGCCAGCGCCGCATAGCCCAGGCTTTTGGCCCGGTGCACCAGCTCTGCAGGCGATGAAGCACCGCGCAGGAAGCTGAAGTGCGAGAGACAGTGCAACTCGGCATAGGCCAGCGGCCCTCTGCCCATGCCCTGAGCCACGGGAATGGCCGGTATCGCGGCAGGCGGCGGCCCCGCCAGCCGCAGAGCGGGAGCGGGCGGCTCGGCCATGATCTGCTCAGCCATACATTCCTTGCGCAAACCAGCTGGCAGGGCTGGCGGTCATGCCCATCAGGTGTTCGCAACGGACGCGCTCGCGGTAAATCCAGACATGTCCGACCACTGCGTTATAGGCCACGAAATAGTCACGCTCGGCGAGGCCGGCCGGTGCAGCAGCCTGGGCATCGCCAGCCGCATCCCACCAGCCGGACTCCAGCCTGTAGGGCCCTGCCCTGAGCTGCAGCGGCCCATGCCATTGGGGACGATTGCCCTTCACTGGCAAGGCCTGGGGCTGGGGCAGCAGCCAGGGGGGCCACAGGGCTTGCCAGGGGTCGGCACAGCCAGGCTGACGGCCGCGATGCGTGCCTTGCTGCCTGAGCTGCGCTCCCGCTCCAGCCTGGGTAGCATCTCTTGCCGCAGCCGGATTCTTGCTCTGTAGCAAGGGCGCAGCAGCTTGCCAGCGCTGCATGCGCTCGGGGCGGTGGTCGGCCAGCGGCTGCACCATCTGCACGACCTCCTCGCCCCAGCGGGCGCTCAGGCGCTCCACCCATTCATGCCAGGCCAGACTGCCCAACGGGCTCTGGCCCTGGGCGCCAGGCAGGCAACTCAGCGGCTCGGCCGCCCAGGCAGCCGTCTCCAGCGCCTGCAACTCCAGCATGTCCACAGGTGCGCGCCAGCGCTGCTGGCCCAGGTGCTCACGCAGCAGGCGCTGCAGATGCGCCATGCCCTGCGTGGGCTGGGCTGTGCGGATGACAAGCGATTCCCAGGCCGGCAGCTCCTGGCCGTCGATACGGCGCAGATCGTAGTGCCAGCGCAATTGCAGTGCCAGCACCGCATGATGACGGGCCTGCAGCCAGGACTGCAGCGCGCGCAACAGCGGCTGCGCAGCATGGAGCACGGCATCTGCATGGTGGGCCGGATAACCCAGGTCGTGGCGCAGCTCGAATTGCTGAGGCAGTTGCAGCCAGTCAAGCGGCTGGGGCAACAGACCATAGGCCTCGTCAAGCGCACGCAGAGCCTTGGCTCCAATACGGCGCGACAGCCCCGCGCGCGGCAGTGAGCGCACATCGCCCCAGCATCGGCAACCCAGGCGCAGCAGCACGGTGCTGTGCTGCTCCAGGGCGCTCAGCGTCCATAGCGGCAGCGCATCGGCATGCGGCGATGACTCAGGCACGGACAAAGGAACAGGGACGGAGCCGCAAGGCCGGCCCTGCTGCAGCCGCAGCCGTGCCAATGCCTGCCAGGCCGTGCCGCCCTGTCCGCGCAGCGGCTGCACTGCCGCATCGCCGCCCCCGGTCTCCGGCGGGCCGGACACAGCGGCCTGACAGGCCTGGGCAAAAGCACTGTCCAGCCGCGCCAGCAAGACCTCGGCACCGCCCCAAAGACGCTGCACCATGCTGGTCTCCATGAGCAAGGCGTCTTCGAGCAAGGCCACACGCGGCGAAAACTCCAGCGCCCACCAGCAGGCGCTCTCGGGCACCGGGCTTGACTCGCTCAGGCAAGCCAGAGGCCAGGCGATCCAATGCTCTGCACTGCCCATCTCATGCCTCCGTCATCCAAGGCGAGGCTGTTGCAGGAGCGGCGGCTGCCATGCGCCCTTGCATGAGCATGGCAGCCTCCTCGCTCTGGCGCGCATGTCTTTGTGCCTGTGCCTGCAGCACAGGCTGCCAGGCCCACTGCGAAAGCGGAATCTGTATGGGGCGCTCCAGCAAAGGCCCACGGCGCTTCAGTATCTGTATCTGCAAACCCGGCGCCAGCTGGGCAGCGGAGACTGTCGTGACTCTCTCCAGTCTCAACCGCAATGCGGCGGGAGTGCTGCACGGCTCAGCCTGCGACTCCTGCCATAGCCACAGAGGCCGCCCCTGCGAAGCGGCAGCCAGTTGCAAGCGGCGCAGCGTGGACGTGGGAAGTTCGGGCAACCAGGCCAGCACCGCCAGCACATCCCGGCAATGCAGCGCCTGCTCGCAGGCCCAGGCAAGATCCTGGGCACTGCGCCCCGGCTGCACTGCGCACAGCCGCTTCGCGTCAATGCCGGCAGCCTGCAAGGCCGGGGCGAAGGGCAGATAGGGCGGAGCCACCAACACCAGCTGCCCCATCCGCGTATCCCCGCGAGAAGCCGCATGCTGCCGCACTCCTGCGGCCAGCGCGGGCAACAGCAAGGCCCACTCCGCATGGCAGTGTGCGGGTTGCTGCAGCTGAATCAAGGCATTGCCGGGCCAGCCGCCACCGGGCAGCTCGCAGTCCAGTGCCGTATGGCCACTGGGCCAGACATTCCGGCAGGCATCCAGCTGCCAGTCCGTGCCGCGCCAGACACCCGAAATCTGTATGGTGGACAAATGTGGGTGGCCCGCAGCTGGCAGACTTGGCCGCACGCCCTGCCCTGCACCAGCCTGCGGCCGGACAGACTCCGTCATGCCTGGCTGTGAGCCAGGACGGGCCAAATATGTCTGGGACTGGGTGTGCATAGGAATATTCTTAAATACTGTACAAATATACAGTTATTGGAATTTCCGTGCAAAACAAGGCCCTAAGGCCAGTAGCAGATGCTGCCTACCCTTGTTGATCGGGCATCACGCGCTATCAAAAATACTTTTCGGAATGCCGCAAGCAGACGCGGCAAAGCACGCCGCGCTGCGGCGTGATGCAAAAAATATTGAAGAAATACCCGCTTAGCGCCCGTCCATAAAGCGCTTGCAGCTATCAAACTTGAAGAAAGCCGTCGCGGGCAAAACTCGCAGTCAATGCCCTCAATTGAGCGACTGCCTGTCGGCATTCATGGCCGAGCTGCGACCAGCCTGCGGCATCAACTGGGCACAGGCCTCGCACCATTCGGCCACGGCAACTTCCAGCGTGGAGCCGCCCTCCCCCAGCGTGGGCCAGCGGCGCTGGCAGTCGTTCATGATGGCCTGCAGCTGCCACAGGGCCTCGCGGTTGACCAGGGCCAGCTCGCTCATGCCCAGGGCGTCATCCTTGAGGTAGCTCAGCACATCCAACTGCTGGCTGGGGTGGGAGCCCGCCTCGGCCAGCTGCTTTTGCAGTTGTGCAAGATTGGTCTCCACAAGCACCGCCGCCTGCGCATCAGGCATTTGCTGCCAATGCTCGGGAAACTCGCGCCGGAGCTCGCTCCATTTGCGCAGCGCGGCCTCCAGCGCCGCGATGCTGTGCGAGAACTCGGCCTGCAGCGGCGCCAGAGGCTTGCCGGGACTGATTTCGTCGTAGAGCAGCGGCAGAATCAGGTTCACCAGATCGGCCGGATAGCTCTTGTGGTTCATGCGCAGCATGAGCGACAGGCGCTGGCCCGGCATATCCGTGAATTTCTCGAAGAAGGCCGAGACCACCTCGGCCAGCAGCAGCACCTGCCCCATGGGCGAAATGGCGTTACCCTTGATGCCGCGCGGATAGCCGGAACCATCCATGCGCTCATGGTGCTCGAGCACGGCGATTTCCACGGCGCGCGAATACAGTTCTGTGCTGCGCACCACCAACATGGCGGTGACGGAATGCGCGACCAGATGCTTGCGTTCCTCGCCGCTCAAGCGGTGGTCCGGGTCGGTCCAGATCGGGTCCATATAGAGCATGCCTACATCGTGCAGCAGCGCGGCCGTGGCCAGCGGCACGCATTCGCGCTCGGTCCAGCCGTTCTTGAGGGCCAGAAAGATCGCCACCAGCGTCATCTGCAGGCTGTGCTGGTAGAGGTCGGAGCGCTGCTCGCGCATGACGGTGAGCTTGAAGGCAATGGCCTGAGGCAGTAGCAAGCTCTTGAGCGGTGCCAGCAGACGCTCGACATCGCCGATGGACGCCACCATGCGATGCAGCAGATCGACCTGCTCACATTGCTGGCGCGCCAGAGCGACCAGAGATGCCACGTCGACCAGGTCGCCCGTGATCAGGTTGGCATCGATGGGGTCACGCAGCTTGTGCATGACCAGACGGTCATAGAGACGACTGTCAACACGTGTGCCTTTGTCCACCAATTTCATGCCCTTGTCGGTATAGATTGCATCGCCTGTCATGACCTCCGTATGCTCGGCCATATCGGTGACTGCGCGCAAAAAATGTACATCGGTCTCGTGCCCCTGCGCACCAGCGTTCTCACTCATCAAAGCGCTCTTTTTCTGTCTGCTCAATCAAACTCGATTGTTGCAGATTGCAATAATTTGTGGGCCACAATTAAAGCAAAAACAGCTTACATCGCTTGTTCTATCAACTCCGGTAGCTATTAATTCTGCTGATTCCGCAGAAAAAGCAAAAAAAGAACCGCCGCAGCGGTTCTTGCCCGGGAGCGCAGCGCCGCTTATTTCAGCAGCGTCACACCGGTCTTGGACTGGATCTCGTCAAAGCTCACGCCCTCGGCCAGCTCCACCAGCTTCAGGCCCTCGGGTGTCACGTCCATCACACCCAGATCGGTGATGATGCGATCCACCACGCCCAGACCCGTCAGCGGCAGGGTGCAGCTGGGCAGAATCTTCAGGTCGGTCGTGCCGTCCTTTTTCTTGGCCACATGTTCCATGAGCACGATGACGCGCTTGACGCCCGCCACCAGGTCCATGGCTCCGCCCATGCCCTTGACCATCTTGCCGGGAATCATCCAGTTGGCCAGATCGCCTTTTTCGGACACCTGCATGGCGCCCAGAATGGACAGATTGATCTTGCCGCCGCGGATCATGGCAAACGACTGGTCGGAGCCGAAGATGGCCGATCCGGGAAGCGTGGTCACGGTCTGCTTGCCGGCGTTGATCAGGTCGGCGTCGACCTGGTCTTCGGTCGGGAAGGGGCCGATGCCCAGCATGCCGTTCTCGGACTGCAGCCACACTTCCTTATCACCCGTATGGTTGGCCACCAGTGTGGGAATGCCGATACCGAGGTTGACGTAGAAACCGTCTTCGAGTTCTTTGGCCGCGCGCGCGGCCATCTGGTCTTGGGTCCAGGGCATAAGAGCCTCCTGAATAAATCTTGATTGACGTTATTGGTAGTCGCCGGAGTCGATCATGGACTGCAGGTGCGAAATCACACCATCGAGCAAGTACAGCAGATCGACGCTCTGGCCGTCTTCGAGCCGTTTGAGGACCATGTCGCGAGCCCCCACCTGGATGCTGGTTTCGCGATAGCGCACAACGGGGTCGGTTCCCCACTCGTCGCTCACCATATGCCAGTCCATATCGTCCATTTCGCAGCTCAGCGCGTCCCCCAGCACCACTCCCAGTCCTCGGGCCAGCAGCAGGTTGTCGGCCGATACCAGGCCGCAATCGAGCAACTGCTGCAACTGAGCCAAGCCAGAGCGGTCCATGCTCCAGTCGTTCAGCCCCAGTTCACGGGCCGCAACCTGGCACACCAGCAAGCGCTCGCGGTCCAGTTGCTCCAGCTCCTGCGCAGCCAGCGCACGAAAGACTGGTACGTCGGCCTGGGCGGCAGCCTCGGGCGAATAGGACGTATCCGCCATGGTTCAGGCTTCGCGCACGGTGCGCTTTTCGATGCGCTTTTCGGGATTGGCGTTGTGCACGATGCGGTGCACATAGATGCCGGGCAGATGGATGTCGTCAGGAGCGATCTCGCCCACTTCCACCAGCTCCTCGACCTCCACCACGCAGACCTTGCCGCAGGTGGCTGCTGCAGGGTTGAAGTTGCGCGCCGTCAGGCGGAACTGCAGATTGCCGCTCTTGTCCGCGCGCCAGGCCTTGACCAGGGATACATCGGCCACGATGGCGTGCTCCATCACATAGGTCTCACCATCGAACTCGCGCAATTCCTTGCCCTCGGCCACCAGCGTGCCCACACCGGTCTTGGTGAAGAAGGCGGGAATGCCCGCACCGCCGGCGCGCATCTTCTCGGCCAGCGTGCCCTGAGGCGTGAATTCCAGCTCCAGCTCACCGGCCAGGTACTGGCGCTCGAACTCCTTGTTCTCGCCCACATAGCTGGAGATCATCTTCTTGACCTGGCGGGTATCCAGCAGCTTGCCCAGACCAAAGCCGTCCACGCCGGCGTTGTTGGATGCCACCGTGAGGTTCTTGACGCCGCTGGCGCAAACCGCATCGATCAGGGCCTCGGGGATACCACACAGGCCGAAGCCGCCAACGGCCATCAATTGCCCGTCGGCCACCACGCCCTGCAGCGCCGCTTCTGCGGATGGGTAGAGCTTTTTCACACATGTCTCCTTGAAATTGGATGCGCTACGATACTACGTACTTGAGTAAGTAGTTTTTCGTAAAGAGCAGTACCATGGTTGTGGATTACCGGCTGGCGTTCGATGCCGCCCCCGTAGGTCTCGTCATCTCGCGCAACCGCATCATGATTGACTGTAATCGGCAATTGTGTGAAATGTTCCATGCCTCGCGCGAGGTACTCATAGGACAGACGTTCCAGGTGCTATACCCCAGCGTTGACGAATACGAGCGCCTGGGCGCGCGCATCGCCCCCATCCTGAACACCACGGGCATCTACTCCGACAACCGCATCATGAAGCGCGCCAATGGCGAGGTGTTCTGGTGCCATGTCAGCGGTCGTACGCTGGACCGCAACGACCCCCATGCCTCGGGCATCTGGAGCTTCGAGGACCTCTCGGCCCATCGCCCCGTCAAGGCCGAGCTCACAGGCCGCGAACGCGAAGTGGCTGCACGTCTTCTCGAAGGCATGACCAGCAAGGAAATCGGCAAGGCACTTGCCATCAGCCATCGCACCGTGGAAATCTACCGCGCCCGGCTGATGCGCAAATATGGCGCCTCCACCGCAGCCGATCTGGTGCACAAGCTGGTAGCTGGCTGAGCCGCTGCCACAACTGAGGCCGGGTAGGTCAACGACCTGATTTGATGGTTCATGCTTGTGCAAACAGGCAGGCTCGCATACGCTCAAAAAGTCATAGTCTCAGTCACTTTGCGAAGTACCTGAACCCGACTTTGCGTCGGCTCAAGACTCAACCCATATTTCTTCCTATGGCGCTGCTTAGTAATTTCAATAGCACAACACGCCCTTCAGGCCAGCCGCGCACCGATAATTCATCTCAACCAATCGCCAATAGCTATTGAGTTGAATTGATTGATATCAATAATTGATTGATATCTGTTTCCTGGACCTACCGACCTGTCGGATCGTTGAAACGGAGAGCCCCATGACTACTGAATCCAAGTGCCCCTTCCACCAAGGACAGAACAGCGAGACCGCTGCCGCAGGCAACGCCACCAGCAACAAGGACTGGTGGCCCAATCAGCTGCGCGTGGATCTGCTGAGCCAGCACTCCGCCAAAAGCAACCCCTTGGGTGAAGACTTCAACTACGCCCAGGCTTTCCAGAAGCTGGACTATGAAGCCGTCAAGCGCGACCTGCGCGCCCTGATGACCGACTCGCAGGACTGGTGGCCTGCCGACTTCGGCCACTACGGCCCCCAGTTCATCCGCATGGCCTGGCACGCAGCCGGCACCTATCGCATTCAGGACGGTCGCGGCGGCGCAGGCCGCGCCCAGCAGCGCTTTGCCCCGCTCAACAGCTGGCCTGACAACGTCAACATTGACAAGTCGCGCCGTCTGCTGTGGCCGATCAAGCAAAAGTACGGCAACCAGATTTCCTGGGGCGACCTGATGATGCTGTGCGGCAACGTCGCACTGGAAACCATGGGATTCCGCACCTTCGGCTTCGGCGGCGGTCGCGTGGACACCTGGGAACCCGATCAGGATGTGTACTGGGGTGCCGAGAAGGAATGGCTGGCACCCACCCAGAACCCGCACAGCCGCTATAGCGGCGAACGCGACCTCGAGAACCCACTGGCCGCCGTGCAGATGGGTCTGATCTATGTCAACCCCGAAGGCCCGGACGGCAATGGCGACCCCCTTTCGGCCGCGCATGACATCCGCGACACCTTTGCCCGCATGGCCATGGATGACGAGGAAACCGTGGCGCTCATCGCCGGCGGCCACACCTTCGGCAAGACCCATGGTGCGGGCCCCGCCAGCCATGTGGGCGCCGAGCCCGAAGCCGCCGGCCTGGAAGCCCAGGGCCTGGGCTGGGCCAGCAGCTTTAAGTCCGGCAAGGCCGGCGATGCCATCACCTCCGGCCTGGAAGTGACCTGGACCCAAACTCCTGCACAGTGGAGCAATTTCTTTTTCGAGAACCTGTTCAAGTACGAATGGGTGCAGGAAAAAAGCCCTGCCGGTGCCATTCAGTGGGTGGCCAAGGACGCTGGCGATGTCATCCCCGATGCACATGGCGGCCCCAATAAAAAACCCACCATGCTGACTACCGACCTGTCGCTGCGCATGGACCCGGCCTACGAGAAGATCTCGCGCCGCTTCCTCGAAAACCCACAGGCTTTTGCCGAAGCCTTTGCCCGCGCCTGGTTCAAGCTGACCCACCGCGACATGGGCCCGCGTGCACGCTACCTGGGCCCCGAAGTCCCCAAGGAAGAGCTGATCTGGCAAGACCCCATCCCCGCAGTCAAGCATGAACTGGTCAACGACGCCGATGTAGCCGCCCTCAAGGCCAGGCTGCTGGCATCGGGCCTGTCGGTGCAGGAGCTCGTCGCCACGGCCTGGGCATCGGCCTCCACCTTCCGCGGCTCGGACAAGCGCGGCGGCGCCAACGGTGCCCGCATCCGCCTGGCTCCGCAAAAGGACTGGGCAGCCAACAACCCTGCGCAACTGGCCAAGGTACTGGGCAAGCTCGAGGAAATCCAGCGCGAGTTCAACAAGGCCGCCGAGGGCGACAAACGCATCTCGCTGGCCGACCTGATCGTGCTGGCCGGCAGCACGGGCGTTGAAAAAGCGGCCGCAGACGCCGGTGTGAAGATCAACGTGCCCTTCACTCCCGGCCGCGGCGACGCCAGCGACGAGCAGACCGATGCCGAATCCTTCGCACCACTGGAGCCCAAGGCCGACGGCTTCCGCAACCACCTGCAAGGACGTTTCCCGGCACCCGCCGAAGCCCTGCTGATCGACAAGGCCCAGTTGCTGACGCTCACGGCCCCCGAGATGACCGTGCTGATCGGCGGCCTGCGTGCCATCAACATCAACACCGCCGGCAACCACGGCGTGCTGACCCAGACTCCGGGCAAGCTGACGAACGACTTCTTCGTCAACCTGCTGGACATGGGCACACAGTGGCAGCCCCTGGAAGATGGCAACTACGAAGGCGTGGACCGCAAGAGCGGCGCCAAGAAGTGGATCGGCACCCGCGTGGACCTGGTCTTCGGCTCCAACGCTGTTCTGCGCGCCGTGGCCGAGGTCTATGCCGAGAAGGGCAACGAGCAGAAGTTCTACCAGGACTTCGTCGCTGCCTGGGTCAAGGTCATGGAGCTGGACCGCTTCGACCTGAAGAAGTAATGCGATGCTCGGGGTGAAGACCCCGGCTCCAAAAATCTGCAATAAAAGAGCTGCCAGCGCCTTTCAATCAGGCGCTGGCAGCTCTTTTTCAGGAACAAGCGCATCAGGCCTGAGCTCGCGAAAGTCCCGCCATTTCGGCCTGAGTGCTCCACCCACAGGACGATCTCCGTTAGGCTTGCGATGTTTCCCAATCAAGCCCCACAAGTCATGCTTTTCATCCTGCTTAAACTTCTGCACCTTCTGGCCATCATCATCTGGGTCGGCGGCATGTTCTTCGCGCATTTCTTTCTGCGCCCTGCCGTCCAGGGTCTGCAGCCGCCCGAGCGCGTGACGCTGATGCATGGTGTGCTGCAGCGCTTTTTTGCCTGGGTCATGGTGCTGGTAGTCGTCGTGCTGGCCACCGGCATCGGCATGATAGGCAGCATTCACGCCATGGCCGCCCAGGCCGGCGGCCAGTTCAACATGCCGGTCAACTGGATTGTGATGAGCATTCTGGGCCTGGTGATGATGGCTGTTTTCGGTCATATCCGCTTCGCACTGTTCAAGCGCCTGAATGCTGCCGTACAGCTCAAGGACTGGCCCGCAGGCGGCAAGGCGCTGGAGAGCATCCGCAAATGGGTTTCCTTCAACCTGGCCCTTGGCCTGGTGATCGTGGTCGTGCTGCGCGTGCCGCTCTGAGCCTGCTGCCGCCTTCTGCGAGCCCGATCTTCATGGCCGGGCTTTTTTTGGGGTCCGACAAGGCTCTGACACAAACCAACAATGCGCAAACTGCTTTTGTTTTCATAGCAAAAAAATCAACTAGTGCAAAGGCAGCACCCATCTCATTCAAACCTTGCTGACATTTTTCTGCAGCTGCACAATAATTGCCGACTCAATCATTGATTAAGCAAATATTGGTGGCGCCATTGCAAAACCAGACCGACCCCATCATCGACCCGCAGGACGAATCCAGCTTCTTCTACCAGGCAGGGGTCTACGCGCCGGACAAAAGCATTGGCTTTCTCATGCGGCGTGTACTCAGCTCCATCCTGCAGCTGGCCGACGCCCAGCTGGCCGAGCAAGGACTGACCTATGTGCAGTGGCTGCCGCTGTACAAGCTGCTGGTCTGCTCCGACACCAACAGCAGCACGCTGGCCAAGGACCTGGGCATGGACCCGGCTTCGGTAACGCGCGCACTGGACCGCATCGAGGCCAAGGGGCTGCTGCGCCGCGAGCGCTCCACCACCGACCGGCGCGTGGTGCATCTGGTGCTCACCGAGGAGGGGCGCAGCGTCGCCACCCAGGTGCCCAAGGTGCTGACCAAGGTGCTCAACGGCCATCTGCGCGGCTTCAGCCACAGCGAATGCACGCTGATGCTGTCCATGCTGCAGCGCATGCTGGTCAACGGCGATGCGCTGCGCGAGGCCCTGACCCAGGAGCCCGCCAGCCCCCCCATCCAAACGAACGAGGCAGGCCGCGACCCCGGGGGCTAGGCTGGCCTGCTGCCTACTTTTTTCACCGCCCTATTTCAATAAAAACCACTGGCACTTTTCCATGACCTCTAGACCTTCACGCAAACCCGCCACCGAGTGCGCCCCTGGCCGCCCGCTGCTGGCAACCGCAGCACTGGCCGCTGCGCTGACACTGGCAGGCTGTGCCTCGCAAGGGCCGGCACACCAGCCGCTGACACGACTGGGCTCGGCCGATGTCGGCCTGAACGACTCCGCCAGCCTCAGCACTGCAGATGCCACGGCACTCGCCTCCTCCCAATGGTGGACAGGTCTGGGCGATGCCCAGCTCAATCAGCTCATCGATCAGGCTCTGGCCGGCAGCCCCAGCCTGGCCGCCAGCAACGCCCGCTTTGAAAAAGCCGCAGCCCTGGCCACGGCCAGCAGCACGGCCAGCGATGTGCGCGGAACGCTGAGCGCCGACGCTACACGCCAGCGCTACACGGCCAACGGCATGATTCCCGCCCCCATTGCGGGCAATATCTACAACAGCGGCAATCTGCAGGCCGGCCTGTCCTGGTCGCCCGACATCTTCGGCAAGCATGCCGCGGACCTGCAGGCCGCGCTGGGCCAGGCACGCGCCGCCAAGGCCGACAGCGCTGCTGCCGCCAACCAGCTGGCCGCACAGGTGGCGCGCAGCTATATCGCCCTGGCACGGCTGATTGCCCAGAAGGAAGTGGCAGAACGCACGCTGGGCCAGCGCCAGTCATTGCTGAACCTGAGCGAGCAGCGCACCCGAGCGGGCCTGGACAGCCAGGTGGAGCTGACCCAGGCCCAGGCCGGCATGCCCGATGCCCAAACCCAGATCGAGATGCTCGGCGAACAGATCACGCTGGCGCGCCGCACGATTGCCGTGCTCTGCGCCCAGGCGCCCGACGCACAGAATGCGCTCTCGCCCAGACTGTCGGTGCTGCGCATCCAGCCCGTTCCCCAGGCTCTGGGCGCGGATCTGCTGGGCCGCCGCCCCGATGTGGTTGCCGCGCGCTGGCGCGTGGAAGCGGCCACGCAAGGCATTGAATCCGCCAGGGCCGACTTCTACCCCGATGTGAATCTGACCGCCTTTGTGGGCCTGAACGCGCTGGGCCTGGACAATCTGCTGCAAGGCAGCTCGCGCCAGATGGGCATTACGCCTGCGCTGCGCCTGCCCATCTTCGACGGAAAGCGCCTGCGCGCCCAGTTGCGCGGCAAACAAGCCGATCTCGACACCGCCATTGCCCAGTACAACGGCGCCGTGCTCGATGCCGTCAAACAGGCCGGCGACGCCATTGCCTCCGTGCAATCGCTGCAGCGCCAGCAGCAGCTGCAAACCGAGTCGCTGTCCAAGGCCGAGCGTGCCTATGACTTTGCCGTGCAGCGCTATCAGGCCGGCCTGGGCAGCCAGATCACCGTGCTCAACACCGAAACCCAGCTCATCAACCAGCGCCGTCTAGCCGTGGACCTGCAGGCGCGCGAACTCGACACCCGCGTGGCCCTGGCCGCTGCCCTGGGCGGCGGCTGGAGCGACGACACCCCGGCTGTTGCCGTGAAATAAACATCGGACTCAATAAATCAATAGCTGCTACCGCTTTACTGCCATTGAATTCAAGGCAAAAACGCTCTCAATTCATTGATTGACAAGCGCTAGCAGATCCTCTTTTTCAATAGCGCAAAACCGCTTCACAGATAACAAAGCGCCAACATCATGACCGACACCAAGCCTACTCAGAACGCTCCCCAAGCTCCTGCCGCCGCTACGCCCAGCGCCAACCCTGCGGGCCGCCGCAAGGGCCTGACCATCGTGGCGGCCGCTGTCGCCGTGGCCGCCATCGCCTGGGGCGGCTGGCACTGGATGGTGGCCCGCAACTACCAGACCACGGACAACGCCTATGTGGCCGGCAATGTGGTGCAGATCACGCCCCAGGTCGGCGGCACCGTGATCAGCATCGGCGCCGACGATACCGACTATGTCCGGGCCGGCCAGTTGCTGGTGCAGCTGGACCCTGCCGACTACCTGGTGCAGTTGGCCCAGGCCGAGTCGCAGTTGGCCCAGACCGCGCGCCAGACCCGTACCCTGTATGCCAACAACGCCCCGCTGGCCGCCCAGGTGGCCCAGCGCGAAGCCGATCTGCTGCGCCTCAAGGCCGATGCCGCCAAGGCCAACGACGATGTGGCACGGCGCCGCCCGCTCACGGCCACCGGCGCCGTGGGCAAGGAAGAGTTTGACCATGCCAAGGCCCTGGCCACGGCCGCCAGCAACGCCGTGGCGGCCGCAGAAGCCGCCGTGCGCGCTGCCAAGGCCCAGTTGACGGCCGCCGAAGCCCAGACCAAGGGCACGACGGCCGAGGACTTCCCTGCCGTCATGGCGGCCGCAGCCAAGGTGCGCGAGGCCTATCTG
This sequence comes from Comamonas sp. Tr-654, assembly GCF_011752915.1. Classification (NCBI taxonomy): domain Bacteria; kingdom Pseudomonadati; phylum Pseudomonadota; class Betaproteobacteria; order Burkholderiales; family Comamonadaceae; genus Comamonas; species Comamonas sp. Tr-654. The sequence continues at coordinate 145,929 of NZ_VWWQ01000001.1, read as the reverse complement.
GCCCTGCAACGCACGCGACTGATCGCCCCCGTGGACGGTTTTGTGGCCAAGCGCGGCGTGCAACTGGGCCAGCGCGTGGCCGCCGGCTCGCCGCTGCTGACCGTGGTCGATCTGCACAAGCTCTGGGTGGATGCCAACTTCAAGGAAAGCCAGCTGGCCGATCTGCGCATGGGCCAGAAGGTGGAGCTGACCGCAGATGTCTACGGCGACAAGACCACGTACGAAGGCAAGGTCGTGGGCCTGGGCGCGGGCACGGGTGCGGCGTTTGCGCTGCTGCCCGCGCAGAACGCCACCGGCAACTGGATCAAGGTGGTGCAGCGCGTTCCCGTGCGCATCAGCCTCGAGCCCGAAGCGCTCAAGCAGCACCCGCTGCGTGTGGGCCTGTCCATGGACGTGAAGGTCGATATCCGCGACAAGGATGGCCAGGCCTTGGCCAGCACGCCGCGCACCGAGCCCGTGGCCCAGACCACTGTCTATGACGGCAGCCTGGCCCAGGCCGAGCAGCGCATCCAGCACATCATCGCGGGCGACAAGCTGCCTGCACTGACCCAGCTGGCCGATCTGCCCGCCCCGGTCGCACCCGCTGAGCCCGCCCAGCCTGCAGCCCAAGCTGCGCAATAAGACGCGGAATCAGCCATGACTTCCACCACCTCTGACGACCCCGGAGCGGGCGCCTCGCCACCGGCTCCGGCGGCCCGCCCCATGCCGCCAGCCATCGCCCCGCTCAAGGGCGCGCAGCTCGCTCTGGGCACGCTGGCACTATCGCTGGCCACGTTCATGAACGTGCTGGACTCCTCCATCGCCAACGTGGCCATTCCGGCCATCTCCGGCGATGTGGGCGTCAGCCCCAGCCAGGGCACCTGGGTCATCACCAGCTTTGGTGTGGCCAATGCCATCTCCGTGCCGCTGACGGGCTGGCTCACCCAGCGCTTCGGCGCCGTGCGCCTGTTCACCATGAGCGTGCTGCTGTTCGTGCTGACCTCCTGGCTCTGCGGCTTTGCCTCCTCGCTGGAGATGCTGGTGCTGTTCCGCGTGCTGCAAGGCGCCGTGGCCGGCCCCATGATTCCGCTGTCGCAGACCCTGCTGCTGTCCAGCTATCCGCCTGCCAAGGCCGGTGTGGCGCTTTCGCTCTGGGGCGTGACGACCCTGGTCGCACCCGTGGTGGGGCCGCTGCTGGGCGGCTGGATCACGGACAATATCTCCTGGCCCTGGATCTTCTACATCAACGTGCCCGTCGGCCTGCTCTCGGCCCTCATGACCTGGAGCATCTACCGCAACCGCGAAACGCCCACGCGCAAGCTGCCAATCGACACCGTGGGCCTCTCCCTGCTCGTGCTCTGGGTGGCGGCGCTGCAGCTGATGCTGGACAAGGGCAAGGAGCTGGACTGGTTTGCCTCCAATGAAATCATCGCCTTTGCGGTGATCGCTGTCGTGGCATTTGCCGTGTTCGTGGTCTGGGAGCTGACCGACGCTCATCCCGTCGTCGATCTGCGCCTGTTCAAGCGGCGCAACTTTGCGGCCGGCTCGATCGCACTGTCGATTGCCTATGGTCTGTTCTTCGGCAATGTGGTGCTGCTGCCGCTGTGGCTGCAGCAATGGATGGGCTACACCTCCACCTCGGCCGGCCTGGCCCTGGCGCCGGTGGGCCTGCTGGCCATCCTGCTCACGCCCATGGTGGGTCGCAAGGTCGGTGTCTGGGATCCGCGCAAGATGGCCACGATTGCCTTCATCGTGTTTGCCATGGTGCTGTGGATGCGCTCGCAGTTCACCGTGGAGACCAACTTCGCCCACATCCTGATTCCCACGCTGATCCAAGGGGGCGCCATGGCCTTCTTCTTCATTCCGCTGACCACCATCACGCTGAGCGGACTGACGCCGGATCGCATTCCTGCCGCCGCAGGTTTGTCCAACTTCGTGCGGATCACGGCCGGCGCCATGGGCACCTCGATTGCCACCACGCTCTGGGAAAGCCGGGCTTCCATGCACCATGCGCATCTGACCGAGCTGCTGGTGCAGGGCCAGGGCACGTTTGCCAACACGGTCAAAAACCTGCAGGCAGCAGGCATGAGTGCCGAGCAGGCCTATGCCCAGATCAACCGGCTGATCGATCAGCAGGCCTTCACGCGGGCCGCCGACGACATCTTTCTGGCGTCGTCCTTTCTGTTCCTGACCCTGATCGTGCTGATCTGGTTCACCAAGCGCCCCGCCTCTGCCGCAGGAGCCTCCGACGCAGCCGCCGGCGCACACTGACAAACTTCAGGCAGAATTGGCTGGAAGCGATTGACCCACAATCGCTTCCAGCTATTTTTTTGATAGTTTCTAGGCGCCGGCAGCCTGCTTGTCCAGGCGCCGCAAAAAAACCTGCAGCTCCTTGACGACCTGGGCATCGCCCTTGGTCTGGGCACAGCTCAGCCCTTGCTGCCAGGCGGCGCGTGCTGCCTGTGCATCGCCCAGCGCCAGCTCCACCTTGCCAAGCTGCTTCCAGGCGACAGAGTATTCGGCATCCAGCGCCGTGGCCTTGCGCAGATGCTCGCGCGCCACGGCCATCTGCTCTTCGTCGGCATAGGCCTTGCCCAGGGTATAGCGCAGCAGCGCACCGTCCTTGCCGGCCGCCAGCATGCTCTCCAGATTGTGAACCATGGGATTCATGTGTATTTGCTCCTCAGACAGCGAGTGTCGCATTCGCCCCATCGGATCATTGAAATGGCCGCCCCGGCGATACGGCTTCTTGCAAATCGGCTCTTGCAGCGCGGCAAACCGTCCCAAACTGCGGCCAATGTCTTACTAAGGCGCCCGATCTTGTTTAGCAAACCAAGCTTCTCCACTCCCATCGCCGACTACGAAGACTCGCCTCAGTACTCGGGCGGGCGCTTTCGCAACACACATCCACGTCCGGCCGACGGTCCCAAGCCCGATGCAGGGACGCTCTGGAAGTTCTTCTTCAACAAGCCGGCCGATTCCGAGCCGGGCAAGGCGCTGCCCGTTCTGCCGCTTAGCACGGCCGAGCTGAACCTCGCGCCCGAGCGCAGCCTCTATCGCCTGGGCCATTCGACCTTGCTGATGAAGCTGCGCGGCGGCTGGTGGCTGACGGACCCTGTGTTTTCCGAGCGTGCCTCCCCACTGTCCTTTGCCGGCCCCAAGCGCTTTCATGCCCCGCCGATTGCCCTTGACGAGCTGCCTGCCTTGCGCGGCGTGCTGCTCTCGCATGACCACTACGATCACCTGGACCGCGCCACCATTCGCGTGCTCGCGCCCAAGGTAGGCGTTTTTCTCTGCCCTTTGGGAGTGGGAGACAGACTGGCAGCGTGGGGCGTGCCGGCCGACAAGATCGTGCAGCATGACTGGTGGCAAAGCAGCGAGGTCGACGGCCTGCGTTTCACGGCCACGCCCGCCCAGCATTTCTCGGGACGCAGCCTGCGCGACGGCAACCGCACACTATGGGCTTCCTGGACCATAGAAGACCGCCAGGCCGACAGGCCGCTGCGCGTCTTCTTTAGCGGCGACGGCGGCTACTTCGACGGTTTTGCCGAAATCGGCAGGCGCTTCGGCCCCTTCGATGTCACGCTGATGGAAACCGGCGCGTACGACGCCCACTGGCCCTATGTCCATATGCACCCTGCACAGACCGTGCAGGCTCACCGGGATCTCGGCGGCCAATGGCTGCTGCCCATACACAACGGCACTTTCAACCTGGCCATGCATGCCTGGTGGGACCCGTTCGAGCAGATCCTGAGCCTGGGCAGACAGCACGGCATAGAGATCGCCACCCCCATGATGGGCGAGCGCCTGGACCTGGGCGCTCCGCATGCGGGTTCGGCCTGGTGGCGTGCCTGCGCCGAGGCCGGCCGCAAGGAACTGGATCTGCGCCCGGCACAACCCTGAAGGTGCGGCCCGCATGGCCGACAATGGCCTCATGGACATTTCGCGCACCTCATACCTTGCCGCCGCCTGCGCCACTGCTCTGACCACCTTGCTGCTCGGGGCATGCTCCCATCTCTCCGATGGCAGCCGGCTCAAGCCGGATCCGGCTGCCGACACACCGGCTATCGTCTCTGCGCAACCTGCGCTGGTGCCTGCTCCGGCTTCGCCCCTGGATGCGCAGTCCAAGCCACCACGGAGCACGGAATGGCCTGCCTGGATCAATGCAGATTGCACGCCCCCTGCCCAGCTCGACCAGCAACCCAGGCCACGCCGCCACACCACGCCTTTCATCAGCGCTCACTGGTTCCCGAACGGGCTGGAGACCACGGTGGTCTTCCGTCTGGAAGTCACGGCCCAAGGTCAGCTCGGCCGTGTGGCCTATCAGCCCGCCGATGCCGATCCACGCATTGTGAAGTCCATACTGCAGTCGCTCAAACGCTGGCAATTCAAGCCCGGTATGCGCCAGGGCCAGCCCGTGACGTCCTGCTTCGAGCAGCCCTACGAGCTGGTGTTTCCGCGTGTGCAGGAGATCGATCCCGAGCCCAAGCCGGCCTTGAACACCGGCCCGCAGTGAGGACGCAAGCACGGCGCGGACGATGCATGCTCGAAAACCCCAAAATCCATACGATTCGGTGGTGCAAGCCCCTTGCCCACCGCTAGAATCGCCAGCGTCAGGAGAGAGTGCCTGCAGCTGAAGCTGCCTTGCACCGCCGAAGGCGCAGACCCCCACCCGGAGTCAAAACGCTCAGGCAAAAGGACTGACAAGCGCTGCCAGGTGTGCAAGCCTGCAGCGTCCCTTGCTGGAGAGAGATGCAGGCCGTGCGCCGGCATCCACCGAAGGAGCAAGCTGCCCGATGCAATGCGGGCAGTGAATCTCTCAGGTAAAGCGGACAGCAGGGCAAGCCCGCCACGCATGGCCCAGCCATGCATGGCCACTCATTTTGGTTTGACCACCGGAGCGCTTGCCTGTGACTGCTGCTGACACCTCTTCCGATCTGCGTTCCACACCGCTGTTTGCCCTGCACCAGAAACTGGGTGCCCGCATGGTGCCGTTTGCCGGCTACGCCATGCCCGTGCAATACCCTCAAGGCCTGATGGCCGAGCACCTGCACACCCGCAAGGCCGCCGGCCTGTTCGATGTCTCGCACATGGGCCAATTGCTGCTGCGCGGCCCCGATGCCGCAGCCGCGCTCGAATCGCTGATGCCCGTCGATGTCATGGACCTGGGCCTGCACAAACAGCGCTACGGCCTGCTGCTCAATGAGCAAGGCGGCATTCTGGACGACCTGATGTTCGTCAACCGTGGCGAAGATCTGTTCCTCATCGTCAACGGCGCCTGCAAAGAGGCCGATATCGCCCATATCCAGAGCCGCATTGCCAATCGCTGCGAGGTCATCCCCCTGCCCGATCGCGCCCTGCTGGCCCTGCAAGGCCCGCAAGCCGCCACAGCCCTCGCGCGTCTGATTCCCGGTGTGACATCTCTGGTCTTCATGACCGGCAACCACTTCGACTGGCAAGGCCATGCGCTCTACATCACGCGCAGCGGCTATACGGGCGAAGACGGTTTCGAAATCTCCCTGCCCGGCGAAGCGGCAACAGCCTTTGCCGAGGCGCTGCTGGCCCAGCCCGAGGTGGCACCCATCGGTCTGGGCGCGCGCAACTCGCTGCGCCTTGAAGCCGGACTTTGCCTGTACGGCAACGACATCGACACCAGCACCACGCCCGTCGAAGCTGCGCTGAACTGGGCCATGCAGAAGGTGCGCCGCAGCGGCGGCGAGCGCGAGGGCGGCTTTCCGGGTGCGGCCATCGTGCTGGAGCAATTGCAGAACCCGCAGTCGCTGCGCCGCAAGCGCGTGGGCCTGATCGCGCTGGAGCGCATTCCCGTGCGCGAGCCTGCCGTGCTGGAAAACATGGACGGGCAGCATATCGGCCACATCACCAGCGGCCTGCTCAGCCCCACGCTCAACCAGCCCGTGGCGCTGGCCTATGTCGAGCCCGACTACGCCGCCATCGATACGGAAATCTTCGCCATGGTGCGCGGCAAGCCCGTGCCCATGAGGGTGGTCGCCACGCCCTTCGTTCCCACCCGCTATCACCGCGGCTAGGTCTGCCGCCGCGGATGAGACGGGCCAGTTTGCCAAACAGCGGCCAGAACACCGCTAAAGTGCGAGCTGGACCTTTCTCAAACAACACCCGATTCCCCTGAATCCCCCATCTGGAGCTTTTCATGAGCATCAAGTATTCCAAAGAACACGAGTGGATCAACGCCGCTGACACCAATGCCGCCATCGTCGGCATCACCGTACACGCACAGGATGCGCTGGGCGATGTGGTGTTTGTGGACCTGCCCGCCGTGGGCTCCACCTTCAAGGCCGGCGATGTCGCGGGCGTGGTCGAGTCCGTCAAGGCCGCCGCCGATGTCTACATGCCCGTGACCGGCGAGATCGTCGAAGTCAACGAAGCCCTGCGCGATGACCCCTCCCTGGCCAACAGCGATCCGCTGGCCGCAGGCTGGTTCTTCAAGGTCAAGATGAGCAATGTGGGCGAGCTCGAAGCTCTGATGGAAGAGACCGCCTACAACGACTTCGCCAAGGACAACTAAGCGTATCAACGGCCCTCGCTTTGCGAAGGCCGTTTTTGCATGCAGCCATGAGCACCATCCAGTATTTCGACGATCCGGAAGTAGGTCTCGCCCGCGAGACCAGCCACCCGGCCTTTGTGCGCATCGCGACCCAGGACTTCTACTACGACTGCGGTGACGACTTCAGCCCCTTCGGCAACGATGACGGCAGCGACACACTGGCCGCTCTTGAAGAGTGGTACCAGGAGCAGACGGGCGGCAAGCCCGCCAAGACCCTGCGCTTTCTGCGCCAGCAACTGAGCGACTGGGATCTGCCCGTGCCCGAGGACATGCTGGCTCATGACAATGCGGCCAAAGCCCAATGGCTGGCCAGCGACGACATGAACCAGAGCTATCTGCGCTCGGTCTGCCGCGCCCATGTGGCCACGGCCTTTGGCCAGTTCAAGATCACGGGCAGCATCGATGCCGATCTGCACCAGCAGGCACTGCTTGCCCTGGCCTGCCAGCAATGGCTGAACACCGTGGCACGCAGCAAATATCCCGATTGGGAACATGCCGACCAGGAAAGCGAACGCTTGGCCCTGATGAACACCGCGCTGGAACAAGCCAGCGCTGCTTGAAGCACCGGCTGTATGCCTTGAGGCATACGGCATTCACGCATGCCTGGCATGCAAACCGTCAGTCACAGTATTTGAGAATAGGTCCCTCCCATGCTGATGTCGCCTCCCGCCCCCGTCGCTTCGCTGGAAGCGCTGGAAAACAGCCACGAATTCATCCCCCGTCATATAGGCCCGGACACCGAGGAACAGCAAAAAATGCTGGCCGCCATCGGCAAGCCCACGCTGGACGCCTTGATATGCGATGTGATGCCCGACTCCATCGCTCGCGCCAAGCCCATGGATCTTCCGGCGCCAATTACCGAAGCCGCAGCACTGGCCGAACTCAAGGCCATCGCCAGCAAGAACCAGGTGCTGAAGAGCTTTCTCGGCCAGGGCTACTACGGCACGCACACGCCGGGCGTCATCCTGCGCAACATCCTCGAGAATCCCGCCTGGTACACAGCCTACACCCCCTATCAAGCCGAGATTTCACAAGGTCGCATGGAAGCGCTGGTCAACTTCCAGACCATGGTGACCGACCTGACAGGCATGCCTATCGCCAATGCCTCGATGCTGGACGAAGCCACGGCTGCCGCCGAGGCCATGACGCTGGCCAGGCGCTCTGTCAAATCCAGAAGCCATCGCATCGTGCTCGCCGGCGACCTGCACCCGCAGACGATTGAAGTCATACAGACCCGCGCCCGGCCGATCGGCATCGAAGTGGTGATCGCCAACAGCCAGCAGGAGTGGGAAACTGCCCTGGCAGGCGACCTGTTTGCCGCCGTCATCCAGTACCCTGCATCCAGCGGCTGGATTGTGGACTGGAAGGCCGATGTGCAAGCCATTCACGCCAAGCAGGCGGCCGCCATCGTGGCCACCGACCTGCTGGCCCTGACCCTGCTGACACCTCCCGGAGAATGGGGGGTCGATATTGTCGTGGGCAACAGCCAGCGCTTCGGCATGCCCATGGGCGCAGGCGGCCCGCACGCTGCCTTCATGGCCTGCCGCGACGAATACAAGCGCAGCCTGCCCGGCCGTCTGGTGGGCGTCAGCGTCGATGTGCATGGCAAACCCGCCTACCGCCTCGCGCTGCAGACGCGCGAACAACATATCCGCCGCGAAAAGGCGACGTCCAATATCTGCACGGCCCAGGTCCTGCCGGCCGTGATCGCCAGCATGTATGCCGTCTACCACGGCCCCCAGGGACTGAAGCGCATCGCCCAGCGGGTGGCACGCCTGACGGCGATCCTGAGCCGGGGCCTGGCCCAGCTGGGCTTCAGCGCCCATCACCACGACACGGCCTTCGACACACTGAGCCTGCATACCCGGGAGGCAACCGATGCTCTAGCGGCCCGTGCCGTATCCCGAGGCGTCAATCTGCGCAAGGCCTGGGATGAGTATCTCTGCATCAGCCTGGACGAAACCACGACCCGGGCCGATGTCGAGCTGCTCTGGCGCATCTTTGCCCAGGAGGGCCAGGCTCTGCCCACCATCGAGGCCATGGACGAAGGCCCGACCTCGCTGATCCCCGAATCCCTGCAACGCAGCACGGCCTATCTGAGCCACCCGGTCTTCAACACCCACCACTCCGAAACCGCCATGCTGCGCTATATCCGCAGCCTCAGCGACAAGGATCTGGCACTGGACCGCAGCATGATCCCGCTGGGCAGTTGCACTATGAAGCTCAACGCCACCAGCGAGATGATTCCCATCACCTGGCCAGCGTTTGCCGACATCCACCCGTTTGCGCCCTCCAACCAGCTGCAAGGCTATGCCGAGCTGGACCGGCAGCTGCGCGACTGGCTGTGTCAGGCCACGGGCTACGCGGGCATCAGCCTGCAGCCCAATGCGGGGAGCCAAGGCGAATACGCGGGTCTGCTGGCCATCAAGGCATTCCACGAATCACGCGGCGAGGCACACCGCAATATCTGCCTGATTCCGAGCAGCGCCCACGGCACCAACCCGGCCAGCGCGCAAATGGTGGGCCTGCAGGTCGTGGTCACCAAGTGCGACGACAACGGCAACGTGGACATGGCGGATCTGAAGCTGGCCTGCGAGAAGCACAGCGCCAATCTGGCCTGCATCATGATCACCTACCCCAGCACGCACGGCGTGTTCGAGACCCAGGTGAAGGAGCTGTGCCAGCTGGTGCACAGCCACGGCGGCCGCGTCTATGTGGACGGCGCCAATATGAACGCTCTGGTAGGTCTTGCCGCGCCCGGCGAATTCGGCGGCGATGTCAGCCATCTGAACCTGCACAAGACCTTCTGCATTCCCCACGGCGGCGGAGGCCCCGGCGTCGGCCCCGTGTGCGTGGTCGAAGATCTGGTGCCCTTTCTGCCAGGGCATGCCACGGCAGGCGATGTCCGCCAGGTGGGGGCTGTCAGCGCAGCGCCTCTGGGCAATGCAGCTGTTCTTCCGATCAGCTGGATGTATATCCGCATGATGGGCGAACCAGGCCTGAAATTGGCAACCGAGACCGCCATCCTCAACGCCAACTACATCAGCGCGCGGCTCAAGGAGCACTTCCCCACGCTGTACGCGGGCGAGTATGGGCATGTGGCCCATGAGTGCATCGTGGATCTGCGCCACTTCAAGGACAGCTGCGGCGTGATGGCCGAGGACGTGGCCAAGCGCCTGATCGACTACGGCTTCCATGCACCGACGCTGTCCTTTCCCGTGCCCAACACGCTGATGGTGGAGCCGACCGAGAGCGAAAGCCTGTATGAGCTGGACCGCTTCGTCGAGGCCATGATCGCCATCCGCGCCGAAATTGCCGAAGTGGAGGCCGGCAGACTGCCGCGGGACGACAACCCGCTCAAGAATGCACCCCACACGGCAGAGTCCTTGCTGGCCGCAGACTGGCAGCATGGCTACAGCCGCGAGACAGCTGCCTATCCCCTGCCGGCGCTGCGCCGCGCCAAGTACTGGAGCCCCGTGGGCCGCGTGGACAACGTCTATGGTGACCGCAATCTGTTTTGCAGCTGCGTGCCCATGGATGCCTACGCCAGCCGATAGCCCGAGACCGGCATTTCGCCGCCAAAGCCAGTGCACTGCCGTCGCACTGGCTTTTTTCATCCCGACTCATGCCCATGTCCTCCTGACATCGGTGAATGAGCCCCAAGGTCCATGCCCTCTCTAGGCTGCTGCGGGACATGGTCTCGAAGGGTTCGATGACGAGCAACGCTCCGCTTTTTCTAGGGCAGGAGCCGCGACCGGCTTACACTGCCGGGAATTCTGCCTGTTTCATGAGCTCTTCCGAACCCACGCCCCCACCCTTGCTGCCTGTGATCGACGGCGGTCTGCCCCTGCATGCCCTGCTGGCCCCAGGCGCCGCCCCGTTGGGCCTGAACGCCAGCACCCAGCCCTTGGTGCCCGACGACGAGGACCCGCTGCAGGCTCTGGTGGCAGAGCTGCGCAACTACCAGCACGAGCTGGAGCTCCAGAACGAGGTGCTCAACTACAGCCAGGCCGTGGCCGAAAGCGCCTCCGAACGCTTCGAGACGCTGTTTGCCAGCATTCCGCTGCCGCTGCTGGTGGTCGACGAATACGATATGGTTGTCCAGGCCAATGCCATGGCCCACCGCGCATTTCAGCCCACCGAGAAAGATCGGCTGCTGATCAACTTCAAGCCCTTTGTGCACTTCAAGGATGAGGAGCGCGTGACCACAGCCTTCGAGCAGGCCAAGGCACTGGGGCGTGCCGAAGTGCATGAGGTGCTGTTCCAGATCACTGACGAATTCGAACTCTGCGGCGACCTGCATGTGGCGGGCGTGGTCGTGCCTCAGCAAAATGGCCCGGCCACCTGGCAGTATCTTTGCGCCGTGGTCAACCAGGGCCCGCTGCTGGCCGAGCGCAAGGCCTTGCAGGAACGCAACCAGCAGCTCTATGCCAGCGAAAGACGGCTGGAGTCGGTCATCAACTCCGCGCTGGACGCCATCATCTGCGTCGACCAGTACCAGCGCATCACCGTCTTCAACCCCACGGCGGCAGCCCTGTTTCTGTGCTCGCCCCAGGATGCTCTGGGCAGTCCGCTGGAACGCTTTTTGCCCGATGCTGCGCGGGCTCTGGCCTTTTCCTCGCTGACCACGCAGGCCGTGCTGGGCGAGATGACGGGCCTGACCATGGCGGGACGCGAGATCCCCATGGAAATCAGCGTCTCCTTCGAGCACCACAGCAGTGGCGACACCACCACCATCTTTGCGCGCGACCTGACCAGCCGCAATCGTGCCGAAGCCCAGCGCAATGCGCTGGAAACCCAGCTGCGCGAATCCCACAAGATGCAGGCCGTGGGCACCATGGCCGGCGGGATTGCCCATGACTTCAACAACATCGTGGGTGCCATTCTGGGCAATGTGGAACTCGCAAAAGTCGACAGCGCCAACAACCCGGCTGCCATGGAAAGCCTGCGCGAGATCGAAAAAGCCGGTCGCCGTGCGCGTGACCTGGTGCGCCAGATTCTGACCTTCAGTCGCAACGACCTGCCCGAGCGCCGCCCCGTTCAAGTGCAGGAGGTCATGTCGGACACGGCGCGCCTGCTGCGCGTGACCTTGCCGCCTTCCATAGAGTTGCAGGTACAGGAGAGCGAGGAACTGCCGCCGCTGATGGCCGACCCTACCCAGGTGGAGCAGGCGCTGTTCAATCTCTGCAACAACGCCATGCAGGCCATTGGCAACCAGCGCGGCTTCATCCAGATGCGGGCCATGCGCATCGCGCCCGACCATTACCAATGCGAACGGCTGGGCCTGCCTGTAGCCGAATACCTGGTCTTCATGGTGCAGGACTCGGGCCCCGGCATCGACATCGTGACCCAGCGGCGTATCTTCGAGCCTTTTTTCACCACCAAGCCGGTGGGCCAGGGCACAGGCTTGGGCCTGTCGGTGGTACATGGCGTGATGCGCACCCATGGCGGCGCCGTCGACGTGCACAGCGAGCTGGGCCAGGGCAGCTGCTTCACGCTGTACTTTCCCCTCGGCGAGCCGGGCGGCAGCCACCCGGCGCAGGTACCGCTGCGCACGGACAAGCCCGAAGCACCGCTGGCCGAGCCGGTCCAGGCCACACGCGCCAGCCATGTGATGTATGTGGATGACGACCAGGCCCTGGTCTTTCTGTTCCAGCGCCTGCTGCGCCGTCGCGGCTATGAAGTCTCGGGCTTCACCGACCCGCGTGAGGCAATGGCGGCCCTGGAAAGCGAGCCTCAGCGCTTTGACCTCATCGTCACCGACTACAACATGCCTGGTTTCAGCGGCCTGGACCTGCTCAGACAGGCTCTGCAGATCAGCCCGCAACTGCCCGTGGCGCTGGCCTCCGGTTATGTGACGGCCGAGATCGAACAGGCCGCGATTGCAGCCGGAGCCAGGGCCTTGATCCACAAGCCCAACGATGTGCAGGAGTTCTGTGCCACCGTTCACGAGTTGCTGAACCCCTGAAACCACCGGCAGATGCTTGAATGAGTGCGTTGAACTGTGTCTATGAAGATGAGCACCTACTGGTGCTGGACAAACCCTCGGGCCTGCTGTGCGTGCCCGGTCGCGGCCCGGACAAGCAAGATTGCCTGAGCCTGCGTGCCCTGCAGCATTTCGGCGATGCGCTGGTGGTGCACCGCCTCGATCAGGCGACCTCGGGTCTGGTCATCATGGCACGCAATCCGGGCGTACAGCGCCAGCTCGGCCAGGCCTTTGCCGAACGCCAGGTCGACAAGCGTTATATCGCCGTGGTGGCCGGTGATCTGCAGGCGGGTCCGGAAACCGCAGATGCCAAGGGCTGGCAACTGATCGATCTGCCGATCGCGGCCGACTGGGAACGTCGTCCGCTGCGAGTCATCAACCACGAAACCGGCAAAAGCAGCCAGACACTATGGCGGGTTCTGGAGCAGACAGGGCAGCAGGAGATGGCCTGCACCCGCGTCCTGCTGAGTCCGCTGACGGGGCGCACCCATCAATTGCGCCTGCATATGGCCGCCTCGGGCCACGCCATCCTGGGCGATGCGCTCTATGCCGACGAAACGGTGGCCAGCGCCAGCCCGAGGCTGTTGCTGCATGCGACGGCACTGGAACTCATACATCCGGTCACCGGTACTTTGCTGATGCTGAAAAGCGAGCCGGCCTTTTAAGCTGCATCAAATCTGCTGCCACCGTCAAGCCGCAACAGTTGCTGCGCCGCAACAAAGACCCTTCGGTCTCGCACCCGAAGTCCCCAAAATCAGTCCCCAAAGAGCGCTGATGCAGACACTTGCAGCACAGTTCCAGATTGGACTATGCATATACATCACAAATGAAGGTCAAGCCATAGCCTCTGGGTAATAGCTGCTATGCACGACATAGCAAAAACCGAAAGCCTGCACCAGCCCCTGCATACCCTGTTGCCTTCATTTACCACTCGATTAATCTGTGCTTCTTTGCGCGAACTGCTATGGCAGCAATCGCGCTTTTCGAACATCTCTCGAGTTTAAGGAAGTCCTCATGAGCATTCCGTTCCGCATGCAAACCGTTGTTGCCGCCCTGGGCCTGGCTGGTGCCGCCCTGGTCTCCACCGCGCATGCCCAAATCAAGATCGCCCTGGTCATCCCCACCACCGGCGCGCTGACCCAGTACGGCGACATGGTCAAGGAAGGCGCGACCACCGCTGTCGAAATGGCCAACGCCTCTGGCGGCATCAACGGCAAGAAGATCGAACTGGTCCCCGTGGACGATGCCTGCGAGCCCAAGCAAGGCCCTGTTGCAGCCAACCGCGTGGTCAACAGCAAGATCGGCTATGTGGTCGGCCCCGTCTGCTCGGGTGCCTCGATTGCCGCAGCGCCCATCTACAACAACGAAGGCGTGGTGGTCGTCACTCCCTCGGCCACCTCCCCCGCACTGACCGACGGCAAGAACTACCACTTCATCTTCCGCACCATCGGCCGTGATGACCAACAGGGCCCCGCAGCCGCCAAGTTCATTGCCGAGAAGCTCAAGCCCAAGAAGGTTGCCGTGCTGCATGACAAGCAGTCCTATGGACAAGGCATCGCCTCCTCCGTGCGTGACGACCTGAAGAAGGCCAAGATCGATGTGGCCCTGTTTGAGGGCATCAACGCCGGCGACAGCGACTACTCCGCCGTCATCACCAAGCTCAAGGGTGCAGGCGTGGACTTTGTCTACTATGGCGGCTACCACCCCGAAATGGGTCTGCTGCTGCGCCAGGCTGCCGAGCAAGGCCTGAAGGTCAAGATGATGGGCCCCGAGGGCGTGGGCAATCCTGAAGTCAACGCCATCGCCGGCCCTGCCGTCGAAGGTATGCTGGTGACCCTGCCCGCCGACTTTGCCGCCAATCCCAAGAACGCGGCCGTGGTGAAGGCTTTCGCCGACAAGAAGCGCAATGCTTCGGGCGCCTTCCAGCTGACCTCGTTTGCCGCCACCCAGTCTCTGCTGGCCGCCATCAAGGCCGCTGGCGACAACCCAGCCAAGGTTGCAGACTGGATGCACAAGTCCACCGGTGTGGACACCGTGCTGGGTCCCGTCTCCTGGAACAAGCAGGGTGACCTGAACTCCTTCGACTTCCAGGTCTTCCAGTGGCACAAGGACGGCAGCAAGTCGCTCGCAAAGTAATTCCACCACCTTCTTCCGGGGGCAATGGCAGGGGCCATGCCTCCGGATATTTGCTATCTGGCCCTCGGGCCTTTTCCTGTTTCAAGGGTGGCGTTACATGTCAGACATTCTCCCCCAGCTGATACAACAGCTTTTTAATGGGCTCTCACTCGGAGCCATTTACGCCCTGATCGCCATTGGCTACACCATGGTCTACGGCATCATCGGCATGATCAATTTCGCACACGGCGACATCTACATGATCGGAGCCTATATAGGCTTGGTCACGCTTTCCGCCATAGGCACGCAAAGCGGTCTGCCGGTCTGGGCCATCATCGGCCTGATGCTGGTCGTGGCCGTCTTCGTCACCGGCGTCTACGGTCTGGTGGTCGAACAGGTGGCCTACAAGCCCGTGCGCCAGAGCCCGCGCCTGGTGGCGCTGATCTCGGCCATCGGCATGTCCATCTTCCTGCAGAACTGGGTGGCTCTGGGCCAGGGTGCGCGCGACATGGCCGTGCCTTCGCTGCTGCCCGGCGCCATCAACTTCCACATGGGTGACTTCGAGGTCTTCATCCCCTACACCCGCGTGCTCATCATTGCCGTGACCGTAGTGCTGATGATCGCGCTGACCATGTACATCAAGCATTCGCGCATGGGCCGTGCCTCGCGTGCCTGCGCGCAGGACATGCACATGGCCAATCTGCTGGGGATCGACACCAACAAGGTCATCTCCTTCACCTTTGTGCTGGGCGCCGTGCTGGCTGCCGTGGGCGGTGTGCTGATTGCGCTGGCCGTGGGCAAGCTCAATCCCTTCATCGGCTTTCTGGCCGGCATCAAGGCCTTCACGGCTGCCGTGCTGGGCGGCATCGGCTCCATCCCCGGCGCCATGCTGGGCGGTGTGATCCTGGGGGTGGCCGAGACCTTTGCCGCCGCCTACATCTCGTCGGAATACAAGGACATCGTGGCCTTCGGCCTGCTGGTGACCATCCTGATGTTCCGTCCCTCTGGCCTGCTGGGCAAACCTGAAGTGGAGAAAGTCTGATGAAGTACAGCTTTTCTGCCGCTTTGCGCGATGCGCTGATCGCCACCGTGATGACCGCCATCGTCGTCACTCCCATCTTCAGCCTGCACCTGGAGCGCGCCGGTGTGCGCACCGTCATCGCCCCTGACTGGAGCATGACGGGCTGGGCCTGCCTGGCCATCTTCGTCGTGCAGATGCTCAAGCCTCTGTTCGCCGGCAGGCTGCCAAGGCTCAACCTGCCGGCCGTGCCGCAGATGAAGTCGGGCACCCGCAACGTGGTCATCTTCGTGGTGCTGATGATGGCTGCGTCCTGGCCCTTCTTCGCCGGTCGCAATGCCGTCGACATCGCGACTCTGGCCATGATTTACGTCATGCTGGGCCTGGGCCTGAATGTGGTGGTCGGCTTTGCCGGCCTGCTGGATCTGGGCTTTGTGGGCTTCTACGCCGTGGGGGCCTACACCTACGCGCTGCTGTTCCACTGGGCCGGCTGGACGTTCTGGGAAGCGCTGCCGCTGGCCGGTGCGGCCTCGGCGCTGTTCGGCTTTGTGCTGGGCTTTCCCGTGCTGCGCCTGCGCGGCGACTATCTGGCCATCGTGACGCTAGGCTTTGGTGAAATCATCCGCCTGCTGCTGGTCAACCTGACCAGCTTCACGGGCGGCCCCGATGGTATCTCCAGCATCCCCAAGCCCTCTGTGCTGGGCCTGCCGATGACACGCACGCCGCTGACCGAGGACGGCACCACGTTTCACCAGTTCTTCGGCATGGAGTTCAACTCCATGCACATGGTGATCGCGCTGTACCTGATGGCGCTGCTGCTGGCCATGGTGACGCTGTTCATCAGCAACCGCCTGATCCGCATGCCCATAGGCCGCGCCTGGGAAGCCCTGCGCGAGGACGAGATCGCCTGCCGCTCCCTGGGCCTGAACCCCATGAAGATCAAGCTCTCGGCCTTCACGCTGGGCGCCATGTTCGCGGGTTTCGGCGGCGCCTTCTTTGCCGCACGCCAGGGCATTGTCAACCCCGAGTCCTTCACCTTCATCGAGTCGGCGCTGATCCTGGCCATCGTGGTGCTGGGCGGCATGGGCTCGCAGCTCGGCGTGATCGTCGCCGCCATCATCCTGACCGTGCTGCCCGAGCTGGCGCGCGAATTCTCCGAGTACCGCATGCTGATCTTCGGCTTGGTCATGATTTTGATGATGATCTGGCGCCCCCAGGGCCTGCTGCCCATGAAGCGACATCAGGTGGAGGTGAAGCCATGAAACTGCACCTGAACGCTATCATTTCAATAACTACAACCACAGGCAGGGCAAACGCATGAGCGAGTATTTGCTAGAAGTCAAAGACCTGTGCATGCGCTTCGGCGGCCTGCTGGCCGTGGACAACGTGGGCTTTAACGTACGCCCTCAGGAAGTGTTTGCCATCATCGGCCCCAACGGCGCGGGCAAGACCACGGTGTTCAATTGCATCAGCGGTTTCTACCAGCCTTCGGGCGGCACCGTGGTGCTGGACGGCCAGAGCATTGCGGGCCAGAGCAGCCATCATGTCGCCAACCACGGCGTGGTGCGCACCTTCCAGAATGTGCGTCTGTTCAAGAGCATGACGGCGCTGGAAAACCTGCTCGTCGCCCAGCACCGCCAGTCGCGTGCCAGCTTGCTCGGCGGCCTCTTCAACACCCCCGGTTATCGCCGCGCCGAGCAGGAAAAGATCGACAACGCACTCCAATGGCTGGACGTTATGGGCCTGCGCCAGTTCGCCAACCGCGAAGCCGGCAATCTGGCCTATGGTCACCAGCGCCGCTTGGAGATTGCGCGCTGCATGATCACCAAGCCCCGCGTGCTGATGCTGGACGAACCCGCTGCCGGCCTGAACCCCCAGGAGAAGAAAGACCTGCAGCATCTGATCGACCAGCTGCGCAAACAGTACGGCGTCGCTGTGCTCCTGATCGAACACGATATGGGCCTTGTCATGGGTGTGTCCGAGCGCATTCTGGTCATGGAATACGGCAAGCCCATCGCCATGGGCCTGCCCG
The DNA here is from genome assembly GCF_011752915.1 of Comamonas sp. Tr-654. Lineage (NCBI taxonomy): Bacteria > Pseudomonadati > Pseudomonadota > Betaproteobacteria > Burkholderiales > Comamonadaceae > Comamonas > Comamonas sp. Tr-654. The sequence continues at coordinate 128,216 of NZ_VWWQ01000001.1, read as the reverse complement.
AGGCGATTCGCAATGATGAACGGGTCATCAAGGCCTATCTGGGAGAGGCGTGATGAGCCAGCATATGTTGCAACTGGAGCAGGTCTCCACCCATTACGGCGCGATCTGCGCGGTCGATCATGCCAGCCTGCATGTCGATCAGGGCGAGATCGTCACCCTGATCGGCAGCAATGGCGCGGGCAAGACATCGCTGCTGATGACGGTGTGCGGCAATCCGCGCGCCAGCGGCGGACGCATTCTGTTCGAGGGCGAGGACATCACCCAGATGTCCACCCACCACATCATGCGCCGCGGCATCGCCATCTCGCCCGAAGGCCGTCGCGTCTTCAAGGACCTGACGGTGACCGAGAATCTGCAGATGGGCGGATTCTTTCTGAACAAGACCGAGATTGCCGACGGCATCGAGCATGTGTTCAAGCTCTTCCCGCGCCTGAAGGAACGTGCCGCGCAGCGCTCGGGCACCATGTCGGGCGGCGAGCAGCAGATGCTGGCCATCGGCCGTGCGCTGATGAGCAAGCCACGCCTGCTGCTGCTGGACGAGCCCACTCTGGGTCTGGCGCCGCTCATCATCGCGCAGATCTTCGAGATCATCCAGACCATCCGCGCAGCGGGTGTGACGGTGTTCCTGGTCGAGCAGAACGCCAACCGCGCCCTGCAGATTGCTGATCGCGGCTATGTGCTCGAAACCGGCAAGGTGGTGCTGGAGGACAGCGGCGTCAACCTGCTGAGCAATGATGAGGTGCGCAAGGCCTATCTGGGTCATTGATCGCCTTTGACCCTGCAGCAGGCCCCGCCGGACGCCAGTCCTGCGGGGCTTGTTCTTTTCGGCCTTGAATCGACCGTAAGATGCCCGGCATGACCAAGCATTTAACGATTCTGACAGGCGGCTCCCGTGGCATGGGCCTGTCCATGGGACAGCGGTTGCTGCAACAAGGCCATCAGTTGCTCAGCATTGCCCGCAAGACCAGCACCGCCCTCGCCTCCAGCGCCAGCAAGCCCGAGCAGCTGTTGCAATGGGAGCAGGATCTGGCGCAAAGCGCCGCCGCTGCGCAACGCCTCACGACCTGGCTGGAAACGCAGGACCACAGCGCATGGGCCAGTATCACCCTGATCAACAACGCCGGTGTCATTCCGCAGATTGCACCGCTGTCTCAAGTGCCTGCGGCCGATATGATCCATGCGCTGCGCGTGGGTCTTGAAGCACCCATGGCCCTGACCGGAGCCTTTCTCGGCGCGACCGAGAGCTGGGCAATTCCCCGCAAGGTGCTCAATATTTCCTCGGGTCTGGGCCGCCGCGCCATGGCTTCGCAAGCCAGTTACTGCACAGCCAAGGCAGGCATGGACCAGTTCAGCAGCTGCGTGGCGCTGGAAGAAGCTGCCAAACCCAACGGCGCGCGCATTGTGTCTCTGGCCCCCGGCGTCATCGACACCGATATGCAGGTCCAGCTGCGCAGCGCGGCCTCGGCCGATTTTCCGGATGTGGCCCGTTTTGCCAGTCTGCACAGCAACGGCCAGCTGACCTCGGCCGACGAGGCCGCAGACCGCGTGCTGGCCTGGCTGGCGCGGCCCGATTTCGGCGACCAGGTGATTGCCGACGTACGCCAGGCCTGAGCCTTCATTCGCAGCCGCTGACATCCAAAGCTCGGCTGCACTGCCGAATCCCCGCAAAGCCGGGGTACAGGCCCGGCCTATTCACGAATCAAGCCTTCGCACCTCGGCCATGCGTGGCAAAATGTTTCGACTGCTCTGCGCCGTGCGCAGAGCCGCAATCCGCGCCCGTGGGCCACATCGGCAGCGACACCCGATCGGTACGCTGCCTCCGTGCTAGCAACTGCAGCAACCCTGCGGTGCAGCGCGTGCGGATGGCGATCATGTCCGTACAGCATGGCTCGCGCTCCCCGGTAAAGACAAATACCCATTGATGGCGGAACCACCCTCCCCGATCATCGAAAAGCCCACCTTCCGTGACTCTGGCTTCTGAGTTCAGGACTCAGACACCAGCCGCGACTGCGCCGCCCTTTTCTGCGGGCCAGCGCTCCCCCGTTCGTCTCTGGAGTTTCTTTTTCATGTTTCGCCAAATCCTCATCAGCACAGCCGTGATCGCAAGCGCGGGCCTGAGCTTTTCCGCCGCTGCACAAGACCCCGCAGCCGAATACCCCAACAAGCCCGTGCGCATGATCGTGCCCTTCCCGCCCGGCGGCGGCACCGACATCCTCTCGCGCGTGATTGCCAACAAGCTCACCGAAGTCAGCAAATGGACCGTGGTGCCCGACAACCGTGCGGGTGCAGGCGGCACCATCGGCATCACCGAAGCGGTGAAAGCGGCCCCTACGGGCTATGACATGGTGATGGGCCAGAAGGACAATGTGGTCCTGGGCCCCTATCTCTACAAGAACCTGCCCTGGAACCCCACCAGGGACCTGATCCCCGTGGCCCATGTGGCCTACACCCCCATCGTGATCGCCACGGCCGCCAACTCGCCCTACAAGACGCTGGCTGACGTGGTGGCTGCGGCCAAGAAGAATCCGTCCAAGATCACCTATGGCTCTCCCGGCAACGGCACCAGCATCCACCTCGCGGGCGTGATGCTGGAAAAGGCCTCGGGCATTCACTTGACCCACGTGCCCTACAAGGGCTCCAACCCCGCGATGATGGATGCGCTGGCCGGCAACGTGGACCTGCTGGTCTCGTCCGTGCCATCGGCCATCGGCCAGATCAAGTCCGGCAAGCTGCGCGCGATTGCCGTCACCTCGGCCAGCCGCTCCAGCTCGCTGCCGGACACACCCACGCTGGCCGAATCGGGCCTCAAGGGCTTTGACGTGAGCACCTGGTACGGCCTGTTCATGCCCAAGGGCACTCCCTCGCCCATCGTGACCAAGGTCAATCTCGAAGTGAACAAGCTGCTGGCCATGCCCGAAGTACGCGAAGCCATTCTGACCCAGGGCGCCGAGCCCCAGTCCATGAGTGTCGCCAACTTCGACAAGATGTTCCAGGCCGACTTCAAGCAGTCCAAGCAGATCGTGGAGTCCTCGGGCGCCAAGATCGAGTGACGCCGCAATGCGCGGAGGACCTGCGTCCTCCGCGCGCCCGCTACAGATCGGCCTGATCTGCATCAATGCGGCACATGACAAGCTCATGAATACTTCTGCGGAAATCCTTGAATTTCTGGAGAACATCATGGCATTGCTGGTCTGGGTCCCCGAGCTGGACACCGGGATTGCAGAGATCGACCGGCAGCACCGCCGCATCGTCGACTACATCAACCGGCTCTACGAACTGCGCAGCTCGCCCGACCGCGAAGGTCTGGGCGATGTCATTGGCGAGATGATCGACTACACCGTCTCGCATTTCGTCTTTGAGGAAAGCCTGATCGAGAGCGCCGGCTATATGTTCGCCGGGCCGCACAAAAAGGTGCACGAGCTGTTCACACGCCGTGTGATCGAGATGCAGACCCGCTTCGATGCGGGCGAGGATGTCGCAGCAGAACTGCACGGCATGCTCTCGCGCTGGCTGTTCAACCACATCCGCAACGAAGACCATGGCTATGTGGACTCGGCCAAGGTCTATCTGCGCATGATGTCCAAGGAAAGCGGACACTCCGCACAGAAGGAACAGCTGAAGGCCGAAGTGCTGCAGGAACTGGAATTGCAGCGCAGGAAAAAAGGCTGGCTGGCCCGACTGCTCAATCGCTGAGCACGCTTGCCCACAAGAAAAACGGCTCCCTGGGGAGCCGTTGCTACGTGGATAACTGCCTTGCTCTCACTCGCGCACAACCAGCACCGGCACACGCACGGCACCCAGCACGCGCTGGGTGACGCTGCCCAGCATCAGCTTCTCAAGGCCGCGCCGCCCCTGGGAGCCCATGACAACCAGATCGGCGCCCACGCTTTCCATGGTGCGCACAATGCCTTCATGCACGGCATGGCCCTCACCCACCAGGGTCTTCACTGGCACGCCAGCCTCGTCCATGATGGCTTTGACCGCATCCAGTGCGGTGTTGGCCTCGGCCGTTGCAGCACTCAGATACTGCGACTGCCCATAGGCAAAGTCGGCACCGACGCCGGTGAAAGGATAGGGATCGACCACATACACTGCCGTCACGGCGCTGCCGAAGACCTTGGAGAGTTCGGCGGCCTTGCGTGCCGCCAGCATGGAAGGCTTGGAGCCATCGACCGGAACCAGAATGTGATTGAACATGGACATATGTTTCTCCTTTCGAGTTGCAGGCGACATGAACCTCAAGCCAGAGACCCGGGGCAGATGCCGCTCTTGGAATAGCATGCAGTCTGCCTTCATCATGCCTCAGCGTGTTGACATGAATCAACCCCAAAGTTCAACGCATCTCAGATGCAGACATGCGCTGCCTGGTATTCGTAGCACTTGTCCAGCAGCCTGTCGGACTTGTCGGTGATCGTGATGCGCGTGCCGTCGGGGCGCAGCAGGGAGACGTTCTTGAAGGCAGGCTCATGCGGCTTGCTGGGCGCATCGCGGCGCACGGTCCAGGCCTCCTGGACAACGCCGTCGGGCATGTCCATCATCACGACGATCTGCTCGGTGTCATCGGACAGGCGAATGCACTTGGCATCGTTCATCTCGACGACGGCTCCGGCGGGCGCTGCCAGACCATAGGGACATTCCTGAACGCCGTGAATCGGCACCGAGATATCGCCGAGGGAGATTTCCAGTCCGTTGCGAAAATAGATCGTGGGTTCCTTGATCTGGGCCGCCTGCGCAGGGCGATCCTCGAAGGGCTGGCAGGCCGCTATCGTGGCAAGAGCTGTCAGCACGGAAATGCTAAGGGCGTAGAAGCGATTCATATAAAAAAACCACGCCTTGCAGGGCGTGGTGTGGGCCAGTGGACCTGGCTGCCTGGATGAGAGCTTACGCGGCGATGTGAGAACTTCGTCGCAACGAGCCCGCATCATGCAGTGTTAAGGGCGTCACTTTGATGCATTGAGAACGTTACAGTTTTGCCCAAATTTTCCAAAGCAGCCCGCCCGGGTCCGTCAGGAGGCCTGAGCCGGCTGCTCCTGAAGCTCGGCGCCCTGGAAGTTGCCACGGCGATAGGTCAGCACCAGCGTGTCGCGCACGCCACCGGGCTCGGCAGGTTGAATCGGCGTGGTCTCATGAATCATGCGCGCGTCATCGAGCAGCATCACGGACCAGGGCTCGGTCAAGGTAAAGCGCTGGCCGTTGGGACCAGTCGCTTCGAACACCCGGGTCTCGCCCCCTTTGACGCCCTTGCGTCCCACCAGCAGCACGGCGACCAGATCAACGCCGTCGCGGTGCGCGCCTTCTGGCGTGGGACGTCCGATGCCGTCCGTGGTGTCGATGCGGAACTGGTGCGCCTCGACAAACCAGCGCTCATGCCGCTCGTCGGTGCAGAACACCTGATCGGCCAGTTGCCCCAGAGCATTGATCATCTCCAGCCATGCCGCGCTCGTCGTCGTGCTGTCCAGCATGGGCTCGAACATGCGCTGCATGCCGCCATGCAGCGCGTTGTATTCCACGGGCTGCCAGTGGGCGCGGTGGGGCACCTGCTGCACCTGATCGCCTTCGCTGACAAAGCAGGAATGACGGCGGCGGCGATAGCGGCCGCCATCCTTGAGAAAGGCGTCGGGCGGCAGGCCCTGCCAGTCCGCATCCATGGCATGCAGATCGCTCACGCTCAGGCCCATCCACTGGGCGAAGTCCTCGGGCTGCAGCACGGCATAGCCGCGCGTGCGCAAGGACAGGGCTGCCTCGGCAGCGGCAATATAGGGAGGGGAAAACATGATGTGCGCCATAAGGTCGGCAAGCTTACTCCTCGCAGGCCCTTGCAGCTTACGCCCCGGCATCAAAATTTACGCAAGGCAGCATCAACCAAATTGCATGGATGAAAAAATGCCTGCATCGCGCAAAGCGATGCAGGCAGACAGCCTGACGCCAAGAAGGTACCAGACATCATCACGACCGTGATGACAGCGATCAGTTCTCAGGCTTACACCAGGGGCAGACCCACATAGTTCTCGGCCAGCGAGGTGGAGCCGGCCTCGGAGTGGACGATGTAGTCCAGCTCTGCTTCCTGCACCTTGGTGTTGAACTCGCCCTCGCCGGGGAAGTTGTGCAGCATGGAGGTCATCCACCAGGAGAAACGCTCGGCCTTCCAGACCCGACGCAGGCACTGCTCGGAATAGCGATCGATACCGGCTTCGGACTGCTGCTGGTAGTACTCGACAAAGGCTTGCGACAGATAGCCCACATCGGAAGCCGCCAGGTTCAGGCCTTTGGCGCCTGTGGGAGGCACGATGTGGGCGGCGTCGCCGGCCAGGAACATGCGGCCGAAGCGCATGGGCTCGGTTACGAAGCTGCGCAGCGGCGCAATGCTTTTCTCCAGCGAAGGACCGGTCACCAGATTGGCGCGCGCTTCGGGGTCCAGGCGCTTCTTGAGCTCTTCCCAGAACGCTTCGTCGCTCCAGTCCTCGACCTTGTCGGTCAGCGGCACCTGCAGATAGTAGCGGCTGCGTGTGGCGCTGCGCTGGCTGCACAGCGCAAAGCCGCGTTCGGTGTTGGCATAGATCAGCTCGTGCGACACGGGCGGCGTATCGGAGAGCAGGCCCAGCCAGCCGAAGGGATAGACCTTCTCGAAAGTCTTGATCTTGTCCTGAGGCGCGCTGGCGCGGCAGATGCCGTGAAAGCCGTCGCAACCGGCGATGAAGTCGCATTCGATCTCGTGCACCTGGCCGTCTTTTTCGTAACGCACCTTGGGCTTGTCGCTCTCGAATTCCACGGGCTGCACGTTGCTGGCCTCGTACACCGTGGTCAGGCCCTCCTGGGCACGCACTTCCATCAGGTCACGGGTGACTTCGGTCTGGCCGTAGACCATCACGCGCTTGCCGCCGGTCAGGCCGTTGAGGTCGATACGGTGGCGCTTGCCCTTGAACAGCAGCTCGATACCGTCGTGAGGCAGACCTTCCTCATTCATGCGCTTGTCGGCACCCGCCTGCTTGAGCAGATCCACCGTCACCTGCTCCAGCACGCCGGCGCGGATGCGGCCCAGCACATAGTCGGCGCTGCGCTGCTCGATGATGATGTTGTCGATGCCCGCCTTGTAGAGCAGCTGCCCCAGCAGCAAGCCCGAGGGACCGGCACCGATGATGGCGACTTGTGTACGCATGAATATGACTCCTTGTTATGGCTCAAAAACCTGTCAATCGGCGCGCGTGACAACGCCGGTTGCGCTATGGAGCAAGACTAAGTTTTGTGCTGCATCAAGACAAAGGAGAGAATCGTTGTTTGCGCGATAATCGCACAATGAGAACGATGATCGCGCAAAACAAGGACAACAGAACCGAGCATGAGTGAATCCGGCACCCCTACCATCGCTGCGGCGGACTTCATTGCCGGCCTGGCCAAGGGCCTGGCCGTACTCGAGAGCTTCGACACCGAGCGCCAGCGCCTGAACGCCACCATGGCGGCCGAGCGCGCGGGCATCACGCGCGCCGCCGCCAGGCGCCATCTGCTCACCCTGGCCTATCTCGGCTATCTGGAATCCGATGGCAGCTATTTCTGGCTGGCCCCCAAGGTGCTGCGCCTGTCGGGTAGCTATCTGGCCTCGGCCCGGCTGCCGCGCATCGTGCAGCCCGTGCTGCACAGGCTGGCCGCGCAGACCGGACTGTCCTACTCCTGCGTGGTGCGCGAGGGCCGCGAAGTCGTCATCGTCGCGCGCAGCGCCGTGCATGAGAAAGGCGAGCGGCTGATGGCCCACGGACTGCACCTGGGCACGCGCCTGCCGGCGCATGCCACGTCCACGGGCCGGGTGCTGCTGGCCTCGCTCTCGGGCTCGGAGCTCGACGACTGGCTGGCCACCTATGACCTGCCCAAGCTGACGGCGCACACGGTCTCCGATGGTGCGGCGCTGAAGACCTTGCTCGACGAGGTGCGCCGCCTCGACTACTGCATGGCACTTGAGGAGCATGAACTGGCGATTCAGGCCGTGGCCGTGCCGCTGCGCAATATGCGCGGGCGCACCGTGGCAGCGCTGAATGTGGTGACATCGGCCAAGCGCATGAGCCCGCAAACCATGCAGCAGGAAATACTGCCGCTGCTGCAGGAAGCCGCGAGAACCTTGCGCCCGCAGCTTTGACGCTATTAATATCAAAGCTTATTGCGCTTTCCCTTCATTGATTTCAGGTACAAATAAGGTTGAAATCCTTATTCAACAGGCGCAAACAGCTCCCCTAACAGGAGCATAAACCGACAGCGGCCATGCCCCGGAGCAGGCCAGTCGCTCAGATATGACCGCTTTCCACCGAGCAGACTTGCATGCTGAGACGGCGCAGCAGCTCGGCTGTGCGGCGCATCAGGGGCGTGGACTTCTTCTTGGCGGGCTGCACCAGACACAAGGTGCTGACGATATGCGGCGACTTGATGGGCACCTCCACCAGCGATGCATCAGTGGCATGACTGTGCATGGCGCTGTCGGTCAGCGCCGCATAGCCATAGCCGCCACGCACCAGATCCAGAATGGCCGGCACGCTGGAAACCTCCCAGACCACATTGAGCTTGACCTGGGACAGCGTGGCCTGGGCCTCCATCAGTTTGCGGAAAATCTGCCCGTGCTGGGGCATGATCAGCGGGAACTCGGCCAGATGCTCGAACGGGATGCTGGTGCGCCCTGCCAGCGTGCTGGCCGGCCCGATCAGGCACAGACGCTCTTCGAGCACGGGCGAGACCTCGATCTGCGGGTGCGGCTCCGGCGTGTAGACCAGGCCCAGATCCATGCGCCCCGAGGTTAGCCACTCCGAGATATTCATGGAGAAACCTTCGACCACCGCCAGCCTGGCCTTGGGCATCTCGCGGCTGAAGCCATCGATCAGGGGCAAGGTCAGGCGCCGCGCCAGGCTCGGCGGCAGGCCCACGGTGATGCGCCCCACGGGCTCGTCGCGCTGGCTGCCCAGGTCTTCCTTGGCCATTGCCACGCGCTGCATGATGGCGTGCCCATGCTCGAGCAGGCGACGCCCCGCATCGGTCAGCGTCACGCCGCGCCCGGTGCGTATCAGCAATGTCTCGCGCAACTCGGTTTCCAGGGCCCGTACCTGACGGCTGAGCGCCGGCTGGGCGGTGTCCAGCAGTACCGCAGCTTTGCTGAAGCTCCCCACTTCGGCCACCCGAACAAAGGTCTCTATCTGCTGCAGATTCATGCTCACACCTTTCAAAACAAGCTATGCTATTTTGCTATAGCTGCTAGCCTCAGCTAGACCTAGGTGTTTATGCCCCAAGTGACACAATGTAATTAACTGGGCCTGAATATCTAAAAATAACAGCCGACGATATCAACAATGCGTGGTCCACACGCAATTCATCATCGACATCCTTCCAGGGAGACAAAATGACCCATAAGCTCAACATGAGCCGTCGCCAAGCTGCATTCGCACTCGGCGCCATTGCCGCAGCCGTGGCAGCCCCCTCGTTCGCCCAGAGCGACAAGTGGCCCACCAAGTCCTCGCGCATCATCAACCCCTTCCCCGTAGGCGGCGGTCCCGATGGCATCTCGCGCCTGGTGGCCGACAAGCTGGGCCGTGCCTGGGGCCAGCCCGTGGTGGTGGAAAACCGTCCCGGCGGCAACGGCTTCATCGCCATCAACGAATTCAAGCGCGGCGCGACCGACGGCACGGACATGATCCAGCTGGACAACGTCCACATCGCGGCCTACCCCCACCTGTTCAAGAAGCTGCCCTACGACCTGAACAAGGACTTCGACATTCTGATGCCCTTGTTCCGCAACTACTTCTTTGTCTGCGTGCCCGTCAACAGCCCCTACAAGACCATCGGTGACCTGATCGCCGATGCCAAGGCGCATCCCGGCAAGCTGAACTACGGCTCATGGTCCGTGGGCAACCCCGTGCACCTGGGCTCGGCACTGCTGGAAAACCAGACCGGCACCAAGATGGAGCACGTGATCTACAAGGAAACCAGCCAGCTGTACCAGGGCGTCGCCAATGGCGAGTTGACCTTTGCCCTGGGCTCTCTGGGCACTGCAGGTCCTCTGGTACGTGGCGGCAAGCTGCGCTTCCTGGCGGTGGCTGCTCCCAGCCGCATTGCCGGCTTCGAGAACGTGCCCACGGTGTCCGAATCGGGCGGCCCCAAGGATTTCGCAGCCATCGGCTGGAACGCCCTGGCCGTGCGCCCCGGCACTCCTGCGGCCGTGGTCGAGAAGATCCGCACCGATGTCCGCCAGGCGCTGACCGGCCAGGACGTGAAGGAAAAGTTCGCTGCCTTCGGCTACGAGTCCTTCAACCCCACACCCGCTGAATTCAAGGCCTTCATGGCTTCCGAGAGCAAGCGCTTTGGCGAGGTGATCAAGAAGGCCGGTCTGGCTCTGGACTGATACAGCCCGCCCATCCGTAAAGAAGCCGCCTCTTGAAGGCGGCTTTTTCATGCGCTGCAGCATCAGAAAAAACGCCCGATGCGCAGCACCGGGCGTTTTGCAGAGAAGCGAGCAAGCTTCTTATTGATCGCGCGCCTCGATGGCACGGTTGATACCCAAGGCAGCCAGCGTGCACAAGGCGCCCGACAGCAGATAGATACCCAAAGCCACCAGACCGAACTTGGCCGAGACGCCCAGGGCTACCAGTGGAGCGAACGCCGCACCGATGAGCCAGGCCATATCCGTGGACAGGGCCGCGCCGGTGTAACGATAGCGCGACGAGAAGTTGGAGGTCACCGTGCCCGATGCCTGACCATAGGACAGGCCCAGCAGCACAAAGCCCACCAGGATGAACACATTGTTGCCGGTGCTGCCGCTGCCCAGCAGCCAGGGCGCCAGGAAGCTGAAGATACCGATCAGGCAGGCCATGGTGCCCAGGGTGTTGCGGCGACCCACTCGGTCCGCCAGCCAGCCCGACAGCATGATGGCCGCGCCGGCCAGCAGCGCGCCGATGATCTGCACCACCAGCACTTCGGTCATGGACTGATCGGAGTACATGGAGATCCAGGACAGCGGGAACACGGTCACCAGGTGGAACAGCGCAAAGCTGGCCAGTGCGGCGAAAGCACCGATCAACACATTGCGGCCTTCGTTGGCCATGAGACTGGTCACGCTGATGGGCTCCAGCTCACGCTCCTGCAGAAGCTGGGTATAGGACTGCCCCACGACCAGACGCAGGCGGGCAAACAGCGCCACCACGTTGATGGCAAAAGCCACGCAGAAGGGATAGCGCCAGCCATAGCTCATGAACTCGTCCGCCGACAGGCTGGAGTACAGATAGGCAAACAGCGCTGCCGCAATGATGAATCCCAGCGGCGCCCCGAGCTGGCCGATCATCGAGTACCAGCCGCGCTTGTTCGGCGGTGCGGACATGGCCAGCAGCGAGGGCAAGCCATCCCAGGAGCCGCCCAGCGCCAGGCCCTGGCCGATGCGCAGGATCACCAGCGCCCAGACGGCCTTCATGCCGGCGACCTCATAGCTGGGCAGAAAGGTCATGCCCACCGTGCAGACGCCAAGCAGGAGCAGCGCCAGTGTCAGTTTGGTGGCACGCCCCCAGACCCGCTGCACGGCCATCGACAGCGCCGTGCCTACAGGGCGGGCCACGAAGGCCAGCGAGAAGATGGCAAACGCGGCCAGCGTGCCGTCGAGCTTGGACAGATAGGGAAACAGCAGCGAGGGAAACACCAGCACGCAGGCGATGCCGAACACGAAGAAGTCAAAGTACTCGGAAGAGCGCCCTATGATCACGCCCACCGCGATCTCGCCAGGGGTCACATCCTCATCGGTATCCGCATAGGCCAGGGTTTCCGAGTTCTCATAGTCTTGCTGAGTAAGACCAACGGACGGGTTCATGCTTATCATAAAGGTACAACTCCTTGTCTTACTTTTCAGTCCCGGGGACGCTTTCCGTTCTACGCCCAAGCATGTGCAGCTGCAATAGAGTTTTTGCCCTGAACCCTGTCAGCCCAGCCCTCGGCAGAGGAGGCCTAGTGGGGCGAATTTGACAATTTCAAGCCCTGTCAGCGCAAAGTTTGCCCGCCTTTAAAAGGTGCTAAACCCTTGTCGCGTAGCGTATTTTCAAGACTAGACCCTTGACCTTGGACAAAATGTCCAATGGACACCCCCCGGTTTGGTATTACATTTGCCGAGATCCAGTAATCCGCGTTTACACCTAAGCGCGACTTTGTCACGCCTAAAGCATGTTAAAAATCAAGGAAATCCGTGGGCCCGCGTGGCTCTCAGCGGCCGCTTTGACCGCAACCCTCGCCGGTTGCAGCAAGGCCGTCGTCCTCAACCCAGCTGGCGATGTCGCCAAGCAGCAAGGCGATCTGGTCATTACGGCCACTTTGCTGATGTTGCTCATCATCGTCCCCGTCATCTTTTTGACGCTGCTGTTTGCCTGGAAATACCGCCAGTCCAACACCGAAGCCAAGTACGACCCCGAATGGCACCACTCCACTGCGCTGGAACTGGTGATCTGGACGGTTCCCCTGCTCATCATCATCGCTTTGGGCGCCATTACCTGGATCAGCACCCACAAGCTCGACCCCTATCGTCCTCTGGACCGCATCTCCTCCACCAAGGCGCTGGACCCCAACGTCAAGCCCCTGGAGATTCAGGTCGTGTCCCTGGACTGGAAGTGGCTGTTCTTCTACCCCGAGCAAGGCATTGCCACCGTCAACGAAGTGGCTGCCCCGGTGGACCGCCCCATCCGCTTCAAGCTGACCTCCACCAACACCATGAACGCGTTCTACGTTCCTGATCTGGCCGGCATGATCTACACCATGCCCGGCATGCAGACCGAACTGAATGCCGTGATAAACAAGCCCGGTGTCTATGGCGGCAAGTCCTCTCATTACAGCGGCGCTGGCTTTGCCGGCATGACCTTCAAGTTCCACGGTCTGGAAAACCAGCAGTTCGACCAGTGGGTGGCCCAGGCCAAGAGCGAAGGCAAGACGCTGACGCGCGATGCCTACCTCGATCTGGCCAAGCCCAGCGAGCGTAACCCCGTTGAACGCTTCGCCAGCGTGGACGAAGGCCTGTACAACAAGGTCCTCAACCGCTGCGTGGAAGAAGGCAAGATGTGCATGAACGAAATGATGGCCATCGACGCCGCCGGCGGCAAGCCACCTGCACACCACGGCAAGACCTCCAGCGTGACCCTGCCCCTGGATGTCTGCACTTCCAAAGACGCTGACCGCGTTGTCGCCCTGCTCGACGAAGTCGCCGCCTCCGGAGCTGTCGCACAGCAATAAGTAGTTCACGGTGCGGATGCGCTCACCGCTCAGCCGCTCCAATACGACAAAAGAGACTCAACATGTCTGAAACAACAACCCCGGCCTCCCACTGGCTGTTGGGCCGTATCACATGGGACCAGATTCCCATGACGCATGAGCCCATCGTGCTCTTGACCTTTATTGCCGTGGTGCTTGGCGGCCTCGTCGTGGTCGGCGGCATCACCAAGTTCCGCCTCTGGGCTCCGCTGTGGAACGACTGGATCACCTCCATCGACCACAAGAAGATCGGCATCATGTACATGATCCTCGGTCTGGTCATGTTCCTGCGCGGCTTTGCCGATGCCGTGATGATGCGTCTGCAGCAGTCCATGGCCTTCGGCGACAACATGGGCTACCTGCCTCCTCACCACTACGACCAGATCTTCACAGCCCACGGCGTGATCATGATCTTCTTCGTGGCGATGCCCTTCGTGACCGGCCTGATGAACTACCTGGTTCCTCTGCAGATCGGCGCACGTGACGTGTCCTTCCCGTTCCTGAACAACTTCAGCTTCTGGATGACCACCGGCGGCGCCGTGCTGGTGATGATCTCCCTGTTCCTGGGCGAGTTCTCCACCTCCGGCTGGCTGGCACTGTCCAATCTGGGGCACCAGAGCGGCAGCACGGGTCTTGATTACTACATCTGGGGCCTGCAGGTTGCCGGTGTCGGAACGACCTTGTCAGGTATCAACCTGATCGTGACCATCATCAAGATGCGCGCTCCCGGCATGAACCTGATGAAGATGCCCGTCTTCACCTGGACTGCCCTGTGCACCAACGCCCTGATCGTGGCCTCCTTCCCCGTACTGACCGCAGCCCTGGTGCTGATGTCGCTGGACCGCTACGTCGGCACCAACTTCTTCACGAACGAGCTGGGCGGCAACCCCATGCTGTACGTGAACCTGATCTGGATCTGGGGCCACCCCGAGGTCTACATCCTGATCCTGCCCTGCTTCGGCGTGTTCTCCGAAATCGTGGCAACGTTCAGCCGCAAGCGTCTGTTCGGCTACACCTCGATGGTTTACGCCACCGTGTGTATCACCATCCTGTCCTACCTGGTGTGGCTGCACCACTTCTTCACCATGGGCTCCGGTGCCAGCGTGAATACCTTCTTCGGTATCACCACGATGATCATCTCCATCCCCACGGGCGCGAAGATCTTCAACTGGCTGTTCACCATGTACCGCGGCCGCATCCGCTTCTCGGTGCCCATGCTGTGGACGGTGGGCTTCATGGTCACCTTCGCCATCGGCGGCATGACCGGCGTGCTGCTGGCCGTGCCTCCCGCAGACTTCGTGCTGCACAACTCGCTGTTCCTGATCGCCCACTTCCACAACGTGATCATCGGCGGCGTGGTGTTTGCCGTGTTTGCCGGCATCAACTACTGGTTCCCCAAGGCTTTCGGCTTCCGACTCAACGAGTTCTGGGGCAAAGCTTCGTTCTGGTTCTGGCTGGTCGGCTTCTGGGTTGCCTTCACTCCCCTGTACATCCTGGGTCTGATGGGCGTGACTCGCCGTGCCAACCACTTTGACGATCCCTCGCTGCAGATCTGGTTCATCATCGCTGCCTGCGGTGCTGCCCTGATCGCTGCCGGTATCGGCTGCTTCTTCATCCAGCTGGCCGTGTCCATCTGGAAGCGCGACGAGCTGCGTGACGTGACTGGTGACCCATGGGAAGGTCGTACCCTGGAATGGGCCACTTCCTCGCCCCCTCCCCAGTACAACTTTGCCTTCACCCCCGTGGTGCATGACATCGACGCCTGGACCGACATGAAGAAGCATGGCTATCAGCGTCCGCTGAGCGGCTTCGAGCCCATCCACATGCCCGCCAATACCGGCGCCGGCGTGGTGATTGCCGGCCTGTCCACGGTTCTGGGCTTTGCTCTGATCTGGCATATGTGGCCTCTGACGATCGCTTCGTTCGTCGCGACCATCCTGGCTTCGATCATTCATACCTTCAACTACAAGCGTGACTACTACATCCCTGCGGTCGAAGTGGCCACAACGGAAGAAGCACGTACCAAGCAGCTTGCAGCAGCCCATGTCTAATACACATATCAACGCTGGCGGCGCGGCCGCCCTGGCTACTCGCGAGTACCACCTCGCGCATGAGCCCCATCCGGAAAACGGCACCTCGCTGGGCTTCTGGCTCTACCTGATGAGCGACTGCCTGATCTTTGCCGCACTGTTCGCCACCTATGGCGTGCTGGGCCGCAGCTATGCAGGCGGCCCCTCGGGCAAGGATCTGTTCGATCTGTCGCTGGTGGCCGTCAACACGGCCTTCCTGCTGATGTCGTCCATCACCTTCGGCTTTGCCATGCTGCAAAAGCAGAAGAAGAACGTGAACGGCACACTGCTGTGGCTGGCCGTCACCGGTCTGCTGGGCGCGGCCTTCCTGGCCGTGGAACTCTATGAGTTCCACCACCTGATCCATCAAGGTGCGACGCCTCAGAGCAGCGCCTTCCTGTCGTCCTTCTTCACGCTGGTGGGCACCCACGGTATCCACGTGACCTTCGGTCTGATCTGGCTGATCACCCTGATGATCCAGATCAAGAAGCACGGCCTGATCAACGAGAACGTGCGCCGTATCAACTGCCTGTCCATGTTCTGGCACTTCTTGGACGTGGTCTGGATCGGTGTGTTCACCTTTGTGTATCTGATGGGGGTGCTGTAAATGAGCGCACACGATATCCACGCCGGTCATGACGATCACCACGATCACGACGACCTGCACGTCACCATGGGCGACTATGTGAAGGGCTTCATCCTGGCCGTCATCCTGACAGCCATCCCCTTCTACCTGGTCATGAACAACGTCATCACCGACCGCACCACGGCCGTGGCCGTGCTGGGCCTGTTCGCGGTGGTTCAGGTGCTCGTGCACATGGTGTACTTCCTGCACATGAACGGCAAGATCCAGGGCGGCTGGACCATGCTGTCCACCATCTTCACGGTGATCTTCCTGGCGATTGCGATCTCCGGCACGCTTTGGGTCATGTTCCACATGAACACCAACATGATGCCCGGTCATGAAATGCACCAGGCCGCAGGCCATGCAGATCACGCAGGTCACACGGCTCCAGCAGCTGTCACACCTTGACTGACCTCATGAAGAACCAGAGCGCTGCGCGGCAGCGCTCTCCCTTCGCCAAGGCGATGCTCGCGTTAGTGGGCATCGCCTTGTTTTTAGGGTTCATGGCTCTGGGCACCTGGCAGGTGCAGCGCCGCGCCTGGAAGCTCGACCTCATCGAGCGCGTGGAGCAGCGCGTGCACAGCGCCCCCGTAGCGGTTCCCGAGCCCGGCCAGTGGCCGCAGATCAATGCGGCCAGCCACGAGTACCTGCCCGTCAAGGCACAGGGCCAATGGCTGGACAGGCAAAGCGTGCTGGCCAAGGCCTTGACCGAGGCCGGCGCGGGCTTCTGGCTCATGACGCCGCTGCAGCTGGCCGATGGCACACAGATTCTGGTCAACCGCGGCTTCACGCCTGAGAAGACGCGCAGCCAATGGCTCAAGCAGATTGCCGAAGCTGGCCCGTCTGCCGAGACCGTCACCGTCGTCGGCCTGATGCGCATGAGCGAGCCCGGCGGTGGTTTTCTGCGCAAGAACGATCCCGCCAACGACCAGTGGTACTCGCGCGATGTCGCCGCCATCGCCCAGGCCCAGGGTCTGAGCAGGCCCGCCCCCTACTTCATCGACCAGGGCGTGCCCGCCAGCAACCCCGCCCATGCCCTGGCAGAGGCCGGCACCGAAGTCCTGCGCCCCGGCATGACGGTCATCCGCTTCCCGAACAGCCATCTGGTCTATGCACTAACCTGGTATGGGCTGGCCATCATGGTGATCGGAGCGGCCTGGCTGGTGCGCCGGCACGACAAGGCGGTTGCCAAAAGCTGATGCCTACCCCTGAAAAGCGCTCCCCGGAGCGCTTTTTTTCGGCCCATTCAGGCGGCACCTACATCAGGAACGCATAGCCCCAAAGGCGTCCGTGGCAGCCGCGCTCGGTGACAATTGCGCGGTGAGCCAAATTTCCGATTCCCTGTTTCGCGTACAGCGCCTGACCGAGCGGCAGAACATGCAGCTGCTGATTCAGCTGCGCTGGATTGCCGTAGTCGGCCAGGTCGTCACCATCTCGCTGGTGCACTACGGCTTTCAGATTGCCCTGCCCCTGCTGCCCATGGCGCTGGTGCTGGTGGCTCTGGTGGCCACCAACCTGGCCTATATCTACTGGAGCCAGGGCCTGCACCGGCCCGTGACCTCGCGCAGCGTCTTCTATGCGCTGCTGGCCGATGTGCTGGCCCTGACCATTCAGCTGTACCTGAGCGGCGGTGCCAGCAACCCCTTCATCTATCTGTATCTGCTGCAGGGCATTCTGAGCGCCGTGCTGCTGCCCGCCCACTACACCTGGTGCGTGGTCGCGGCCTCCTTTGTCGGTGTCACGGGCCTGACCCTGTTTCACCAGCCCCTGCATGTGCAGTTCGTCAGCCAGGAAGGCCTACCCAGCCTCTACGTGGTGGGTGTGCTCATCAGCTTTGCACTGACCAGCATCCTGACCATCGTCTTTCTGACCCGCATCGTCGAGAACACGCGCCGGCGCGACAAGCGCATCTCCAATATGCGCCAGCGCGCCAGCGAGGAAGAACACATCGTGCGCCTGGGCCTGCTGGCCACCGGCGCGGCCCACGAGCTGGGCACGCCCATGGCCACCATGTCCGTGATCCTGGGCGACTGGCAGCATATGCCGGCACTCATGCAGGATGAGGATCTGCGCGAGGACCTGCAGGAAATGCAGCGCCAGCTGCTGCGCTGCAAGTCCATCGTCTCAGGCGTGCTGCTGTCGGCCGGCGAGACCCGGGCCGAAGGTACGGAGAGCACCACCTTCGCCAGCTTTGTGCAGGGCGTGGTCAGCCACTGGCAGGCCCACAACAGCCTGCAGCACTTCGCGCTGCACCAGCAGGGAGTGAAGGACTTCGCCATTCTCTCGGATACTGCATTGCAGCAAATGATTTGCAATTTGCTGGACAATGCCCTCGAAGCCTCGCCCGACTGGGTGGAGCTGACCCTGAGCAGCGATCACGACCAGATACGCATCCAGGTGCGCGACCATGGTCCGGGCTTCGATGCCGCCGTGTTGCAGCAGTTGGGCCAGTGCCATGTCTCCACCAAACTGGAGCGCCCTGGTCGCGGCCTGGGCCTGTTTCTTGTCACCAACGTGGCACGCGCCCTGGGCGGCCGCGTTCATGCCGGCAATCTGCCGGCTCAGCAAGGCGGAGGCGCTCTGGTGGAGGTCAGCCTGCCCCAGTCCGCTCTCGCGATTTAAGACATTGTGGTTTGCATGGAAGAAGACCGTTTACTGCTGCTGGTTGAAGATGACGCGGCATTTGCACGCACGCTCAAGCGCTCGTTCGAGCGCCGGGGCTACCGCGTGCTGCATGCCACCAGCGGCGAGGAAGTTCAGCTGCTGCTGACCCAGCACCGGCCGCAATATGCGGTCATGGACCTGAAGCTGGCCGGCAATGCCTCGGGCCTGAACTGCGTGCAGATGCTGCATCTGCACAACCCGGATGCGCTGATCGTCGTGCTCACCGGCTACGCCAGCATTGCCACGGCCGTGGAAGCCGTCAAGCTCGGCGCCTGCCACTACCTCGCCAAACCCTCGAACACCGACGATATCGAAGCCGCCTTCGGCCGCATCGAGGGCCGCACCGATGTGGAAGTCAGCAGCCAGACCACTTCCATCAAGACGCTGGAGTGGGAGCATATTCACGAGACCCTGGCCGAGTCCGGCTTCAACATCTCCGAGGCCGCACGCCGCCTGGGCATGCACCGGCGCACGTTGGCGCGCAAGCTGGAAAAGCGCCAGGTCAAGTGACCGGCATCAAACCAAAATAGCAATGTTGATAGCTGCTTGCGCCTTTCAGTATTGCCTTTCAAGTACAAAAGTATCTGAAATCGTTATGCAACAGGCGATAGCAGCTCCTTGTTTCATTAGCTTCGCGACTGAGTCCCCGCGCACCGGCAGGCGACCATGAAGCAGCAGCAACCCCGACTCATAGGAGTCACCGGCCTCGCTCTGCTGTTTCTGTCCTATGCGACTGCCCTACCCTGGCTCGTGCGCGGCGAAGCCGTGCATCTGGTGCCTTTTCTCTGCGCCCTGGTCTTTGGCTGCTGCCTGATCCGCCCTCTGAGCGTCGCCTTCCAGCGCGCGCCAGGGCCGGCAAGGGTGGCAGCGCTGCTGTTTCTGGCCCTGATCGCAGCCGCCGTCACCTTCATAGTGGCTGGCGGACATGGCCAGCGCCTGCTTGCACATATGCGGACCCTGCCGCTGTGGCAGGTCAACCACCTCTTCTTTCTGTTTTTTGCCCTGCTGCCGCTGAGCAAGGGCATCATCGTCGCCGCGCTCAATTTCGTCAGCATGGTCGCGCGTGGCGCCGGAGGCAAGCCCTAGGCAGGCATTGAGCAGGCACCGGATCCAGTACCGTTTTTTTGCAGCAGCCCGCCACCATCTATAGTTGCTTGGGAGATGCACATCATGAAAACCCTGGGCCGACTTGTTCTCTCTGCGTTTCTGGCACTGCTTGCCAGCCTCGCCGTGGCGGCGCTTTTCCTGCCGTTTCACAGCATCTTTCTGCCGCCCGACGGGGTCAGCTGCCTGAATGAGGGCATCTCAGGGTGCATGCGCACCCTGGAGATAAGCCTGCTGGTTTACGGCCCCTTGTTCTGCATCATCGGCGTTCTGATCGGCACACCAGTCTTCATGCTGCTTCTGTACCTGCGCGACTGATCAGGCAGCTCTGCCTGGGCATTCATACAGGGCTCTATCGCGGGCCGCAGGGCAAAAGAAGGCAAATCCGGGCCGGGCGGGCCATAAAAAAACCGGCAGTGTCTCCACTACCGGTTTTTTGTTTTCAGCGCCCTTCATGGGTGCCAGCGCAGGCCTGAATCAGCCCGCCTCAATCGGCGACTGCCTGCTCGGGCTCGGCCTTGGGGGCGTCCTTGGGCAGCTCGGTAATGGTGAGCTTGACATCACCCTTGCCTTCGTTGCCCGCTTCGTCCCAATCCACCTCCAGGCGTCCGCCGTTGGTCAGGCGACCGAACAGCAGCTCATCGGCCAGCGAGCGGCGGATGGTGTCCTGGATCAGGCGCTGCATGGGGCGTGCACCCATGAGCGGATCGAAGCCCTTCTTGGCCAGATGCTTGCGCAGCTCGTCGCTGAAGGTGACGTCCACCTTCTTCTCGGCCAGCTGCTGCTCCAGCTGCAGCAGGAACTTGTCGACCACGCGCAGAATGATCTGCTCGTCCAGCGGCTTGAAGCTGACGATGGCATCCAGACGGTTGCGGAACTCGGGCGTGAACAGGCGCTTGATATCGCCCATTTCATCACCGGCCTCACGGGGATTCGTGAAACCGATGGTGGCCTTGTTCATGGTCTCGGCACCCGCATTCGTGGTCATGATGATGATCACGTTGCGGAAGTCGGCCTTGCGTCCGTTGTTGTCGGTCAGCGTGCCGTGATCCATGACCTGCAGCAGCACGTTGAAGATGTCCGGATGCGCCTTCTCGATTTCGTCGAGCAACAGCACCGAATGCGGCTTCTTGGTCACTGCCTCGGTCAGCAGACCACCCTGGTCAAAGCCCACATAGCCGGGAGGCGCGCCAATCAGTCGGCTGACTGCATGACGCTCCATGTACTCGGACATGTCGAAGCGGATCAGGTCTACGCCCAGGATATAGGCCAACTGCTTGGCCGCTTCCGTCTTGCCGACGCCCGTGGGGCCCGAGAACAGGAAGGAGCCGATCGGCTTGTCCGGCTTGCCCAGACCCGAGCGCGCCATCTTCACAGCCGACGACAGCACTTCCAGCGCCTTGTCCTGGCCGAAGACCACGCTCTTCAAGTCACGCTCCAGCGTCTGCAGCTTGCTGCGGTCGTCGTTGCTGACATTGGCCGGCGGAATGCGGGCGATCTTGGCCACGATGGCTTCGATCTCGGCCTTGCCGATGGTCTGCTTGCGCTGCGCTTCGGGAGCGATGCGCTGGGCAGCACCCGCCTCGTCGATCACGTCGATGGCCTTGTCGGGCAGGTGACGGTCGTTGATGTACTTGGCCGACAGCTCGGCCGCCGCCTGCAGGGCTTCCTGCTCATAGGTGATGCTGTGGTGCTCCTCGAAGCGGGACTTCAGGCCCTTGAGGATGTCCACGGTCTCGGCCACGGTAGGCTCGACCACATCCACCTTCTGGAAACGGCGCGACAGGGCCGCGTCTTTTTCGAAGATGCCACGGTATTCCGTGAACGTGGTCGCACCAATGCAGCGCAGCTGGCCGCTGGACAGCGCGGGCTTGAGCAGATTGGACGCGTCCAGCGTGCCGCCCGAGGCCGCACCGGCGCCGATCAGCGTGTGGATTTCATCGATGAACAGGATGGCGTGCGGCTTGTCCTTGAGCGACTTGAGCACGCCCTTGAGGCGCTGCTCGAAATCGCCGCGGTACTTGGTGCCGGCCAGCAGCGCACCCATGTCCAGCGAATAGACCACGCCTTCCTTGAGCACATCGGGCACCGTGCCTTCCGTGATGCGCCAGGCCAGCCCCTCGGCAATCGCGGTCTTGCCCACGCCGGCTTCGCCCACCAGCAGCGGGTTGTTCTTGCGGCGGCGGCAGAGGATCTGGATGGTGCGCTCGACCTCATACTCGCGCCCGATCAGCGGATCGATCTTGCCTTCCTTGGCGGCCTGATTCAGGTTCAGCGTGAACTGCTCCAGCGGCGATGCTTTTTCATTGCGTTCGCCCGCCGCGCCTTCTTCGCTCTCCGAAGGAGATTCGGCCTTGGCGGGCTCTGGCGGCTCGCCCTTCTTGATCCCATGGGCGATGTAGTTGACCACGTCCAGGCGCGTGACGCCCTGCTGGTGCAGGTAGTACACGGCATGCGAGTCCTTTTCGCCGAATATGGCCACGAGCACATTGGCGCCCGTCACCTCTTTCTTGCCATTGCCCGTGGACTGCACATGCATGATGGCGCGCTGAATCACACGCTGGAATCCCAGCGTGGGCTGCGTATCCACCTCTTCGGTGCCGTCCACCTGCGGCGTGTTGTCCTTGATGAAGTTGGACAGCGATGAACGCAGGTCGTCGATATTGGCCGCGCATGCGCGCAGCACTTCAGCTGCACTGGGGTTGTCCAGCAGGGCGAGCAGCAGATGTTCCACGGTGATGAACTCGTGGCGCTGCTGCCGGGCCTCGACAAACGCCATGTGCAAGCTGACTTCCAGTTCTTGAGCGATCATGTGCGACTCCTTTCGGCTTGCTTGGTTGACTCTCTGCTAACTAATCTGAGGGCGGTCGGCGCTTATTCAACAGGCTCGAATGTGGCCTGCAGCGGATGACCCGCTTTCTGGGCTGCCTGCAGAACCTGCTCGACCTTAGTCGCCGCCACGTCCTGACTGTAGACGCCGCAGACACCGCGGCCGTCCAGGTGAATCTTGAGCATGATCTGCGTAGCCGATTCACGATCCTTGCCGAACAGCTCCTGCAGCACGGCAATCACGAACTCCATGGGCGTGAAGTCGTCATTGAGCATCACGACCTGGTACATGCGCGGCGGCTGCAGCCGCTGGCGGCGGCGTTCAAGCACCAAGGAATCACCATCGTCAGGCGTTCTGATCGCTGGCGAGACCGGGGGAATTGATGGGGGTTGGGTAGCCATGAAATCCATTCTAGCGAGCCGTTGCAATGTTTTTGCGCTGGCATATGCATAGCATTGTTAGGGATTTCAAGGCGGCCGGAAGCAAATTTGACAAAACCAAGGGAAATCCATGGAAAGCCCTTAGCCAGCAAGCGCTATGCGCTATCAAAAAATCAGGCTCCCGTCCGACATTTGCCGCTGCGCTACCGAAGCGGCAGCCCTTGGCGGCTATTCATAGACCACTTTGACCTGGCCTGCCGCGGCCGAGCCATACCAGGCGGCCAGTGCGGCATCGGTGGGATAGAAGCGGCTGCTCTCGCCCAGCGCCAGCTCGCAACTGGCCGAACCACGCTCGTCGCGGCAGATCAGGTCCAGACGCACCTTGACGCCATGATTGAGATTGCCGTTCTCGGTTTCCTCGACCTTGGCCGGGAACTGGCGCAGCAGCGCTGGCACATCGGGCATCTTCTCCCCCACGCTAACCTGCAGATAGCGCGCAAAACGACAGCGCGCATCGGCCAGGCTCCACATCTGCTGCACCTTCATGCGCAGGCCGCCACTGAAGCGGTCGGGCTGAAGCCGCCCCGAAACCACGACAAACTCGTCTTCCTTGAGCACATCGGCGCAGGCAGCCATGGTTTTTTCGTCGACCGAGGCCTCGATCACCGCCGATTTGTCGTCCAGCGTAAAGATGCTGAGCCTGCCGCGCTGGCCGTTAATGGTGCGCAGCCCGCCAATGATGCCAGCCATGGTCTGCGGCTCGCGGCTGTCGCGCATTTCGCCGATCGGAGTGCGCACGAAGCGGCGCACTTCGGCCTCGACCTCGTCGAACAGATGGCCAGTCAGATAAAAGCCTATGGCCGTCTTCTCCAGCGTCAGCTTCTCCTTGACACCCCAGGGCAGCACATCGGCCATGGGTGGCTCCGCCGTGCTCGAGCCCAGCGCGTCATCGCCCATCATGTCGAACAGACCGCCCTGATCGGCATTGGCAATCGAGGTGGCAGCAAAGCCGAAGGCGGTGTCCAGCGTCGCCATCAGCGATGCGCGGTTCATGTCGATGGAATCGAAGGCACCGCCCTTGATCAGCGCTTCCACCGTCCGTTTGTTGATGCGACTGCGGTCCACGCGCAGGCAGAAGTCGAACAGGCTCTTGAACGGACCCGTCTCGTGGCCGTTGGGGCCCGTGCCCTCGCCGTTGCGCGCGGCCACTATGGCTTCGATGGCCGCCTGACCGGTTCCCTTGATGGCCCCGAGGCCGTAGCGTATGACCTTGTCGGTCACCGGCTCGAAGCGGTGCACGCCGCGGTTCACATCGGGCATCTCGAAAGTGATACCCATCTTGAGCGCATCCTCGTACAACACCTTGAGCTTGTCGGTGTTGTCCATTTCCACGGTCATATTGCCGCAGTAGAACTCGGCCGTGTAATGCACCTTGAGCCAGCCCGTGTGATAGGCCAGCAGGGAGTAGGCTGCCGCGTGCGACTTGTTGAAGCCGTAGCCAGCGAACTTCTCCATCAGGTCAAAGACCTCGTCGGCCTTTTCCTCGGACAGTCCGTTCTTGGCCGCGCCCTCGCGGAAGATGCCCCGGTGCTTGACCATCTCCTCGACTTTTTTCTTGCCCATGGCCCGGCGCAGCAAGTCGGCGCCGCCCAGCGAGTAGCCGCCAAGCACCTGGGCGGTCTGCATCACCTGCTCCTGGTAGACCATGATGCCGTAGGTTTCGGCCAGCACCGACTCGACCAGCGGATGCGGGTACTCCACGACTTCCTGCCCGTGCTTGCGGGCAATGAAGGTGGGAATCAGGTCCATTGGGCCGGGACGGTAGAGGGCGTTCAGCGCAATCAGGTCTTCCAGGCGCGATGGCTTGGCCTCCTTGAGCATCTGCTGCATGCCACGCGATTCAAACTGGAAGACGGCTTCGGTCTTGCCGTCGGAGAACAGCTTGTAGGTCGGGTAATCGTCCAGCGGAATGTTCTCGAACTGGAAGTTCTCCTGGCCCTTGTGGCGCTTCATGATGAATTCGCGCGCAATCTCCAGAATCGTCAGCGTGGCCAGGCCCAAGAAGTCGAACTTCACCAGGCCCACGGCTTCCACGTCGTCCTTGTCGTACATGGCCACGGCCGAAGTACTGCCGGGCTGCTGGTAGAGCGGACAGAAATCGGCCAGCCGGCCCGGCGCAATCACCACGCCGCCGGCGTGCATGCCGATGTTGCGGGTCATGCCCTCCAGGCTCTGTGCCATCTCGATCAGGGTCTTGACGTCCTCCTCGCGCTCAATGCGCTCGGCCAGGATGGGCTCTTCCTTGATGGCGTAGGTGTATTTATCGCCTTCCTTGGGCGGATTGGGCGGGTACTTGAGCGTGACATGCAGGCCGGGCTTGTTCGGAATCAGCTTGGAGATGCCGTCGCAAAAGGTGTAGCTCATGTCCAGCACCCGGCCCACGTCGCGGATGGCCGCACGTGCGGCCATGGTGCCGAAGGTGGCGATCTGGCTGACGGCATCGCGGCCGTAGCGATCCTTGACATAGTCGATCACGCGGTCGCGGTTCTGCTGGCAGAAGTCCACGTCGAAGTCGGGCATGGACACGCGTTCGGGGTTCAGGAAACGCTCGAACAGCAGGTTGTATTCCAGCGGGTCGAGATCGGTCACCTTGAGCACATAGGCCACCAGCGAGCCGGCACCCGAGCCACGGCCCGGCCCCACGGGACAGCCGTTGGCCTTGGCCCACTTGATAAAGTCCGACACGATGAGGAAGTAGCCCGGAAAGCCCATCTTCATGATGGTGCCCAGCTCGAACTCCAGCCGCTCCACATAGCGCGCACGTTGGGCGTCGCGCTTGGCCGCATCGGGATAGAGGTGCACCAGACGCTCTTCCAGCCCCTGGTAGGACTCGTGGCGGAAGAACTCGTCCATGCTCATGCCGGACGGCACGGGGAAATTGGGCAGCTGCGGGTTGCCCAGCTCCAGCGTCAGGCTGCAGCGGCGCGCAATTTCGATGGTGTTCTCGATCGCGCTCGGGATGTCGGCGAACAGTTGCGCCATCTCGGCGGCGGTCTTGAAATGCTGGTCGCGGGTGAACTTGCGCACCCGCTTGGCATTGCCCAGGATCTCGCCCTCGGCGATGCAGACCCGGGCCTCGTGCGCCTCGTAATCGTCGGGCTTGGCATACTGAATCGGGTGGGTCGCGACCACCGGCAGGTTCAGACGGCTGGCCAGCTTCACGGCCGCCAGCACATGCGACTCGTCATCGGCACGGCCCGCGCGCTGCAACTCGATATAGAAGCGGTGCGGGAACATGGTGGCCAGGCGCTGGGCAATCTCGGCCGCACCTTTTTCATCACCACGCGTCAGGGCAATGCCCACAGGACCGGCCTGCGCGCCGGACAGCACGATCAGCCCCTCGCCCAGCTCCTGCAGCCATTCCCATTTGTGCTGCGCCTGGTCGCGCACCACATTGCGCGTCCAGCCGCGTGCCAGCAGCTCGGCGATATTGTGGTAACCCTGGCGGCTCTGAACGAGAACGATGACCCGCGAAGGCGGTGCATCGCCCAGCCCTTCGAGCACGATCTCGGCCCCCAGCAGGGGCTTTACGCCCTTGCCGCGACCTTCGCGGTAGAACTTGATGCCGCCAAACAGATTGTTGAAGTCGGTAATGGCCATCGCCACCTGCCCGTCTTCGGCAGCAGCCTTGATCATGGCATTGACGCGGGTGGTTCCGTCGACGACGGAAAATTCGGTGTGCAGGCGCAGATGGACAAACATGGCCGCTATTGTAGAAAGAGCGCTTCGTCCTTGCGGGCTCAATGCCACTAGATTCGCTGCCGCAGCGTAAAGACGCGCTCAACTCGCCGGCGCGGGGCAGCGGCCCATTACAATGCGTCGATCCTTTTTCAGGAAGGTCCGGGCCGGGTGGTGTATGGTGTGGGTTTTGCGCCTTGCCGCCAGATGCGACGGGCCAGCCTCCCATCACCGCTAATGATTGTCAGAAAACTGTCCACCATGCCGCGTATTTCCCTGACTCTAGTCCCTGCCGTGTTAATCGCCGCCACGCTGGCGGGATGCTCCAGCACCAAGGACGACCCGACGGCCAAGTGGACACCCGAGCGCATCTATACCGAAGCGCGCGACGAATCTTCCTCGGGTGCCTATGACAAGGCCGTGCCGTTGTTCGAAAAGCTTGAGGGCCGTGCCGCCGGCACGCCCCTGGCCCAGCAGGCCCAGCTGGAAAAAGCCTATGCCCAGTACAAGGCCGGCGAAAAAGTGCAGGCACTGGCCACGCTGGACCGCTTCACCAAGCTGCATCCGGCCAGCCCCGCCATGGACTACGCCCTTTACCTCAAAGGCTTGGTCAACTTTAACGATAACCTGGGCATGTTCGGCTGGCTGACGCGCCAGGACCTGTCCGAGCGCGACCAGAAGGCCGCCAAGGATTCCTTCGAGTCCTTCCGCGAGCTGGTGACCCGTTTTCCCGACTCCAAGTACTCGGATGACGCCCGCCAGCGCATGCAGTACATCGTGAACTCGCTGGCCCAGTATGAAGTCCATGTCGCCCGCTATTACTTCAGCCGCGGTGCCTATGTCGCAGCCATTGCCCGTGCGCAGACTGCCATCAAGGACTACCAGAACGTTCCTTCGGTGCGCGAAGCCATGGTGATTCTCGTCAAGTCCTATGACGCTCTAGGCATGACACAGCTGCGCGACGATGCCAAGCGAGTGCTGGAGCAAAGCTACGGCGCGAATGCCGAGCAAGGCGTTGAAAAGAAGAGCGAATCCTGGTGGAAGCTCTGGTAAGCAGAGCCTGCCAGGCCTGAAAACAAAAAGGATGCGCCAGTGCGCATCCTTTTTTCATTTACGCGTTTCCGAGTCCGCCGCTGCCTGCGACTCGCCCTCATGCCTGCCGGCATGCACCCTCAGTTGCTCCAGTGCCTCGTCGAACTCCTGTGGGCCGGTCAACACGCGCATCGGCGGCAGCGCCGACATCAGCTTCGCTCCATAGCCCATGGTGACAAGGCGGCTGTCACAAATGACCAGCACACCGCGATCGGTTTCGCTGCGAATCAGGCGCCCAGCCCCCTGCTTGAGCGCCAGGGCCGCCTCAGGCAACATGTAGTCGTGAAACGCCGCCCGCCCCACGCTCTCCAGCAGCCGGGAACGGGCCTCAACCAACGGATCGTCGGGAGGCGGAAACGGCAGCTTGTCGATGACCACCAGCTGCAGGACATCGCCGGGAAGATCCACTCCCTCCCAGAAGGTGGCGGAAGCCACCAGAATCGCGCCTCGCCCTGTTCCGGCTCCGGCAGCCATGAAACGCTGGATCAGGGCCAGCTTGGGCGCTTCACCCTGCACCAGCACATCGAGATCGGCAAACAGCCCCAGATTCGAGCGCAGCGATGCGCTGATGGCCTGCAAAGCCTTGATGGTGGTGGTCAGCACCAGGGTGCGACCACCCAGGCGCTGAGCTGCATCCAGCACCAGTTGGGCGACCTGCTCACTGTGCTGTGCGCTACCAGCCGCAGCAAAGGGCTGGGGCACATAGATACCGGCCTGCCGGTGATAGTCGAACGGGCTTTCCACCTGCAGCACCTGTGCGCCGCGCAGGCCACAGGAATCGACAAACCAGCTCAGCTGGGCATCATTGCCCAAGGTGGCCGAGGTGAAAATCCAGGCCTTCTTCCTTGACGGATCGGGCTCCTCCCCCTGGCCCGTACCGCCATCCTCCAAAGAGCGCCGAAGCAGCCGCTGCTGCATGATGCGGGCAATCGACAGCGGCGACTCCAGCATGCGCAGATACTGCGCGCCGACCTCCAGCCAGCGCACGCACTCGTCGTCAGCGGCAGATGCAAAGCGCGCCAGCCCGGCCAGCAGCTCTGCACCGCGCTCGTACAGGCGCTGCAAATCGGCGGCCGCCCCCTCCAGGGCAGCAAGCGGAATCAACAAGGCACGCAGACTCTGCCCCAGGCGCACCAGGGCCGCGCGCCATTTCACCGCATCCAGCCCTTGAGGGGTCACGGCCTGCCATGCCAGCCGCCCGCCGACCGGAGGCTTGCCGGCCTGCAAACGCAATTCGCGCATAGCCTGCTCCAGCGTGGCACAGAGCACCAGCCAGTCGGCCATGCCGCGTGCGTGCTCCTGAGTCAGGCGCAGGGCGTCACGGGCATAGCCCACCAATTGCTGGCTCGACAGGGCCTCGCCCGCAAACTGCACGCCGATGTCGTTGAGCTGATGAGCCTCGTCGATCACCACCACGCCGGTATTGGGCAAAAGATGGGCCATGCCGCTGTCGCGCACATCGAGATCGGCAAACAGCAGATGGTGGTTGACCACCACCACGTCGGCTTCCAGCGCCTGCTGGCGAGCATGATTGACATGGCAGCCCTGCCAGTGGGGGCAGTCCGAACCCAGACAGTTGTCCTTGGTGGAGGTCACCAGAGGCAGGGCGGCGGAGCGCTCGTCCAGCGCCGTCAGCTCGGCCAGGTCACCGGAGCGCGTGACCCTGGCCCAGCGCTCCACATCCGCCACGGCCCGCAGCACCTGCGGATCCTGAGGAGCCGTACGCCCCTGGCGCACGCGCTCCAGCCGCTCCATGCACAAATAGGAGGAACGGCCCTTGAGTCTGGCCATGCGCAGCGGCAGGCCCAGACCATGAACCAGACGTGGCAGGTCACGGGCAAACAGCTGATCCTGCAGCGCCTTGGTGGCCGTGGACACCAGCACCCGCTGACCGCTGAGCAAGGCCGGCACCAGATAGGCATAGGTCTTGCCCACGCCCGTGCCGGCTTCCACCACCAGCACCTGGCCCTCCTCAATGGCGCCAGCGACCGCCAGCGCCATGCGGGTCTGGCCCGAACGCGGCGTAAACGCAGGCTCGGCCAACGCGAGCCCGCCCTGCGGCGCAAATACCTGCGCAACCGCCTCCTGCAATTGAGTCAAAACCGTTTCACCTTCTCACAAGCCAGGTCAGTACGACCTCACATAAGATCTCGAATATTCGCCAAGGCTTGGCCTCGGATCGATAAAATGTAACGTAACGTTAAATAGCGCTCCGCGAACGCATTCGCACACACTCATGTCATCCAGCTACCGCATTCAGGCGGCCACCGGCATTCACCGCGGCGACCGGGAATATCAGCAGGACCAGGTCCTGCTCATGGCACACCCCTATGCCAAGGGCTGCATTCTTGGCGTGGTAGCCGACGGCATGGGCGGTCGCAGCGGCGGTCGCAAGGCTTCCGACCAGGTCATGCTCACGGCCCGTCAGCTTTTCGAGCGCTTTGAGCCCGCCAAGGAAGACTGCACACGCCTGCTGCGCACCATTGTGCAGGATGCCCACACCGTGATCCGCCTTACGGCCATCGCAGCCGAGCAGGAGCCCCACAGCACCATCGCGGTCTTCGTGGTGCTGCCCGACAATCGCTGCCACTTCATGCACTCCGGCGATTCACGCCTCTACCATTTTCGCGGTGCTTCCCTCGTGCACCGCTCGCTCGATCATTCCTATGTGCAGGCACTGGTCGATCGTGGCGAACTCACCGAGATCGAAGCCCAGCATCATCCGCAGTCCAATATCTTGCTGGGCTGCCTGGGTGCCGAGCCGCCGCCCCCCATGGCCCACCATGTGATTGAAAAACTGCAGCCAGGCGACAGTCTGATGGCCTGCTCGGACGGGGTATGGCATTACTTCACCACCCAGGAGCTGGGCACGGTGCTCGACGGCCTGTCGCCACGCGAAGCCTCCCAATTTCTGATCGAGAAAGCCAGGCGGCGCGCAGCAGGCAGTGGTGATAATCTCTCGCTGGCCATACTCAAGCTGGATACCTCAGTCGCTGAAGCAAGCGCCTGAGTGGTGGCCCGGCGACGCTCTGCCATGAGGTGCTTTCCACAATCCCTTGGTGGCGGCCGCTGATCCAGTCTGGCTTCAGGGCGCAGGAGCAGGCAGCGGCGCCGATGTCTGACCGCGCTCCTTGGCCTGCTGCAAAGCCCTGGCCTTGTGCTCGGCCGCAGCCTTGAGCTTGGCGTCGTAATCCGCCTTGGCCTTGGCCTCGCGCTCGGCGCGCCCCTGGTCGGCTTGGGCGCGGTTTTGCTCGTGACGACGCACATAGTCGGCCTGCTTGCTGGCACGCTGCTGCGCCTCGGTCTGGCGCTGGGCCTGCGCCGCCTGCTCATCAACCGCCGGCTTGGCGCCCGAGCCCTTGGGTTGGCTGCTGCCGTTCTTGTCGCGCTGCTGCGACTTCATGGGCACGGCAGCGTTTTCGGCCTTCTTCTCTTCGATGGCCTGCAGCTTGGCTGCGGCCTTTTCCTTGCGCTCGGTGTCGTTGATTTCCAGCTCGCGCGCACGCAGCGGCGCGTCTTTTTCTCGGGCCGCCCTGCGGGCCTCGGCCAGACAGCCTTCAACTGCAAACTTCTGGTAGCAGAGCTTTTCGTCGGCCACGCGCTGCTGTTCGATGACGGCACGCTTGCTGAGAATCTCGTCGCGCTCGGCTTCGCGCTGCTTGTGCAGATGCTGACGCGCCTTCCCGGCCGCCTCCTTCTGCGCCTGCTTGTCGGTCTGCGCCGCCGCATCCGTCTGAGCCTGGGCCATGGCCGGCACGCAGGCCAGACAGACCGCAGCCAGAGGCGCCAGTGCAAGGACTGCAATGCGGTGGCGGATCAGCTGAGCAAGGATAGTGGGCATCGTCATCAACTCGGAACTCGAAGTACAGGCTGGCATCTTAAAGCCGCAAGCAGTTGTCCGCTGGCGATCAGGTCAAGCTGGTATCCACCACGCGACGCTCCAGCGCCAGGTATTCCTTGGAGCGCATCTCGTTCAGGCGCGATACCGTGCGCGGAAACTCGTGGGACAACGGACCTTCGGTATAGATCTTCTCAGGCGGCACGGCAGCCGAGAGAATGAGCTTGACATGGCGATCGTAGAGCACGTCCACCAGCAGTGTGAAGCGCCGCGCGGCCGAAGCCATGTTGACATGCAGCTCGGGCACATCGGACAGCAAGATGGTATGGAACTGCGTGGCAATTTCCAGATAGTCATTTTGCGAGCGCGGGCCGCCGCAGAGCTCGCGGAAGTCAAACCACACGACGCCACCGGCACGTCGCTTGGCCGCAATCCTGCGGGTCTCGATCTGCATCACGGGCTCTTCGTCATGGGCTTCGGCCAGGCGATCGAAGGTTTCCTGCATCGCAGCATCGGCCTCTGGGCCCAGCGGGCAATGATAGAGCTTGGCGTCCTCGAGTGTGCGGCGGCGATAGTCGGTGCCGTTGTCCACGTTCACCACTTCCATGCGCTCTTTGAGCAAGGCAATCGCGGGCAGGATGCGGTCGCGGTGCAGGCCGCCAGGGTAGAGGCCGTCGGGCTCGAAGTTGGAGGTGGTCACAAAGCCCACACCGTTGGCAAACAGCGACTCGAGTAGCTTGTAGAGAATCATGGCGTCGGTGATGTCGGCCACATGAAATTCGTCAAAGCAGATCAGCTTGTATTTCTTGGAGATCTTGGCACCCAGTGCATCCAGCGGGTTCTGCGTGCCCTGCATCAGATGCATCTCGCGGTGCACCTCGCGCATGAATTCGTGAAAGTGCAGGCGCACCTTGCGCTTGAGGGGTACGGCGTTGAAGAAGCATTCCATCAGAAAGCTCTTGCCGCGCCCCACCCCACCGTACATATAGACGCCCTTGGGCAGGTCGGGGTGATTGATCAGTTTCTTGAGAGCATTGGAGCGCTTGCCCTTGTACACAGTCCACTCGTCAGCGCAGCGCTGCAACGCGTCGACTGCACGCAGCTGCGCGGGGTCGCTTTTGAAACCCTTGGCGGCCAGCTCCGCCTCGTAGGCTTGTCTTACATTCACCGTCTTGTCTCCAGATGCTCAAAAAACAATAGCTGCTACCGCTTATTTGATAAGCGTTAGCAGCCATTTTGTGCGGAATTCTAAAAGAAACTCAGCCTGCGCGCGGGCACTTCACAGCCATGTCAAAACCTGCGCGCAAGACTGAAAAAATCTTAGAAGTTCAGCGTGCGCTTATCCACGGCCAGGGCCGCTTCCTTGGTGGATTCGGACAGCGAGGGGTGAGCGTGGCAGATACGGGCGATGTCTTCGCTCGATGCCTTGAACTCCATGGCCACCACGGCTTCGGAAATCAGCTCGGACACCATCGGGCCCACCATGTGCACGCCCAGGATCTCGTCGGTCTCGGCATCGGCCAAGAACTTGACCATGCCGGTCGTGTCGCCCAGGGCGCGCGCGCGGCCGTTGGCCAGGAAGGGGAAGGAGCCTGCCTTGTACTTGACGCCTTCAGCCTTGAGCTGCTGCTCGGTGCGACCCACCCATGCCACTTCGGGGCTGGTGTAGATCACCGAAGGCAGGGTAGCGAAGTTGACGTGACCGTGCTGGCCGGCAATGCGCTCGGCCACGGCCACGGCTTCCTCTTCCGCCTTGTGCGCCAGCATGGGGCCGCGCACCACGTCGCCCACGGCCCACACGCCGGGCAGATTGGTCTTGCACAGATCGTCCACCACGATGGCGCCGCGCTCGTCCAGGGCCAGGCCCACAGCCTCGGCGTTCAGGCCGATGGTGTTGGCAGTGCGGCCGATCGACACGATCAGCTTGTCCACTTCCAGCGTCTGGGCTTCGCCCTTGGCGTTGGTATAGGCCACGGTCACGCCCTTCTTGCCGGACTTGACTTCACCGATCTTCACGCCCAGCTCGATCTTCAGACCTTGCTTGTCGAAAGCCTTCTTGGCTTCCTTGGCGATCTGCTCGTCCACCACGGGCAGGAACTTGTCCATGCCTTCGAGCACGGTCACTTCCGTGCCCAGGCGGCGCCAGACCGAACCCATTTCCAGGCCGATCACGCCAGCGCCGATCAGGCCCAGCTTCTTGGGAGACTTGCCCAGGCTCAGAGCGCCGTCGTTGGACAGGATGTTCTCTTCGTCGAAAGCCACGCCGGGCAGAGCACGGGCGTTGGAGCCAGTGGCCACCACGATCTGCTTGCCGGTGATGACTTCCTCTTCCTTGCCGGCAACCTTGATTTCGTAGCCGCCTTCGACAGCCTTGACGAAGGAGCCGCGGCCGTGGAAGAAGGTGACCTTGTTCTTCTTGAACAGGTACAGGATGCCGTCGTTGTTCTGCTTCACGATCGCTTCCTTGCGGGCGATCATCTTGGCCACATCCATCTCGACCTTGCCGGTGGAAATGCCGTGATCGGCAAAGTGCAGCTTGGCATGTTCGAAATGCTCGGAAGACTGCAGCAGCGCCTTGGAGGGAATGCAGCCCACGTTGGTGCAGGTGCCCCCGGGAGCAGCGCCGCCAGCGGCGTTCTTCCACTCGTCGATACAGGCGACGTTGAAACCCAGTTGTGCAGCGCGGATGGCAGCGATGTAGCCGCCGGGGCCTGCGCCGATCACGACGACGTCAAATTGCTTGCTCATGATTTGAATCTTTTCTCTGTTTAACTCGAAAAAGCCCACCGCTTTTGGTGGTGGGCTTTGTAGAAGCTCGATCTGCTGAATTACAGATCAAACAGGAGGCGAGAAGGATCTTCCAGCGCGTCCTTCATGGCCACCAGGCTCAGCACGGCTTCGCGGCCGTCGATGATGCGGTGGTCATAGGACATGGCCAGATAGTTCATGGGACGGATCACGATCTGACCGTTCTCGACCACGGCGCGATCCTTGGTGGCGTGCACGCCCAGAATGGCGGACTGAGGGGGGTTGATGATGGGGGTGGACATCATCGAGCCGAAAGTGCCGCCATTGGAGATCGAGAAGGTGCCGCCGGTCATTTCTTCAATGCCCAGCTTGCCTTCCTTGGCCTTCTGACCGAACTCGACAATCTTCTTTTCGATGTCGGCGAAGCTCATCTGGTCTGCATTGCGCAGGATGGGCACCACCAGGCCGCGAGGCGAGCTCACAGCGATACCGATGTCGAAGTAGCCGTGGTAGACGATGTCGTTGCCGTCGATGGAGGCGTTGACTGCGGGGAACTTCTTCAGTGCATGCACTGCAGCCTTGACGAAGAAGGACATGAAGCCCAGCTTCACGCCATGTTCCTTGGTGAACTGGTCCTGGAACTTCTTGCGCAGTTCCATCACGGGAGCCATGTTCACTTCGTTGAACGTGGTCAGGATGGCGTTGGTGGCCTGGGATTGCAGCAGACGCTCGGCAATACGGGCACGCAGACGTGTCATGGGCACACGCTGCTCGGGACGGTCACCCAGGTTTTCCTTGGTCACGGGAGCAGCCACCTGAGGCAGCGCAGCCTTGGGAGCGCCAGTGGGGATGGCTGCGCCGGCCTTGATGGCACCCAGAGCATCGCCCTTGGTCACGCGGCCGTCCTTGCCTGTGCCAGCCACGTTGGCAGCGGACAGGTTGTTGTCAGCCAGGATCTTTGCAGCAGCAGGCATGGCCACGCCGCTCTTGTCAGCGCCGGCAGGAGCTGCGGCCACGGGGGCTGCAGCAGGAGTCGCAGCAGCAGCGGGGGCGGCTGCAGGAGCAGCGGCACCGGCGACGGCTTCGGAGTCGATCTTGGCGATCACTTGCTCGGCTGCCACGGTTGCGCCGTCGCCTTGCAGGATTTCGGTGATCACGCCTGCCGAAGGAGCGGGCACTTCCAGCACGACCTTGTCGGTTTCGATTTCGATGAGGATTTCATCGATGGCCACTGCCTCGCCGACCTTTTTCTTCCAGGTCAGCATGGTGGCTTCAGTGATGGATTCGGACAGCTGGGGGACTTTAACTTCAACGATTGCCATTTTGAATTCTTTCCAAAGATGTTTCTTGTGCCCCCCTGTCCTCGGACAGGGGGTGTCGCCTGTATTACTTGGTCAGGACAAAGCCCTTGAGCTTGGCGAATGCGCCTTCCACCAGTGCCTTTTGTTGCTCTTGGTGCAGATGTGCGTAGCCAACGGCGGGCGAAGCGGACGCAGCGCGACCGGAGTAGCCCAGCTTCTGGCCTTCACGCATGTTCTCGTGGATGTTGTGCTGGATGAAGAACCAGGCGCCCTGGTTCTGAGGCTCATCCTGGCACCACACGATGTCAGTAGCGTTGGCGTACTTCTTCACTTCGGCAGCGAACGCCTTGTGGGGGAAGGGATACAGCTGCTCGACGCGGATGATGGCGACGTCCTTGGATTCCTTCTCGGCACGCTTCTTGACCAGATCGTAGTACACCTTGCCCGAGCAGGCGATGATGCGCTTGACCTTGGCAGCGTTCTTGACGATGGTTTCGTCCTGCTCGGGTATCACGGTCTGGAAACCACCAGAGGTGAACTCGGACAGGGGCGAAGTGGCGTCCTTGTTACGCAGCAGCGACTTGGGAGTCATGATGACCAGCGGCTTGCGCAGGCCACGGACCATCTGGCGACGCAGCACGTGGAAGATCTGGCTGGCCGTTGTGGGCTGCACGATCTGCATATTGGTGTCGGCAGCCAGCTGCATGAAGCGCTCCAGACGTGCCGAACTGTGCTCGGGGCCCTGGCCTTCATAGCCGTGAGGCAGCATCAGGGTCAGGCCGTTGACACGGCCCCACTTCACTTCACCCGATGCGATGAACTGGTCGATCACCACCTGGGCGCCGTTGGCGAAGTCGCCGAACTGGGCTTCCCAGACCACCAGGGTGTTGGGGTCGTTCGATGCATAGCCGTATTCAAAGCCCAGCACTGCCTCTTCGGACAGGATGGAGTCGATCACGACGAACGGAGCCTGATTCTCGGCAGCGTTCTGCAAAGGAATATAAGTGCCCTCGTCCCACTTTTCACGCTTCTGGTCATGAACCACGGCGTGACGGTGCGTAAAGGTACCGCGACCCGAGTCTTCACCCGACAGACGCACGGGGTAGCCCGAAGCGACCAGGGAGCCGAAGGCCATGGTCTCGCCCATGCCCCAGTCAATATTCACATCGCCGCGACCCATGGCTGCGCGATCGTCGTACACCTTCTTGACCAGAGCATGAGGGTTCACGCTGGCAGGCAGGGTAGTGATCTTCTCGGCCAGACGCTTCCACTCGGTCAAGGGAATAGCGGTGTCGCCGGCGTCGGTCCAGGTCTTGCCCACGAAGGGGCTCCAGTCCACGGCGTACTTGCTCTTGAAGTTGGTCAGCACCACATCCTGGGTGTGACGGCCTTCGTCCATGGCGGCGCGATAGGCCTTGACCATGTCGTCGCCCAGCGTGTCGCCCAGGCCCTGGGTCGCCAGCTTGTCTGCGTACAGCTTGCGTGTGCCGGGGTGGGCAGCAATCTTCTTGTACATCAGAGGCTGTGTCAGCGCAGGTGTGTCCTGCTCGTTGTGACCCAGCTTGCGGAAGCAGATGATGTCGACCACCACATCCTTGGAGAATTCCATGCGGAATTCCAGGGCCAGCTGCATGGCCAGGCATACGGCTTCGGGATCATCGCCATTCACGTGCAGCACGGGCGACTCGATCATCTTGACGATGTCGGTGCAATACAGCGTGGAGCGCAGATCGCGGGGATCAGAAGTGGTGAAACCGATCTGGTTGTTGATGATGATGTGAACCGTACCGCCGGTGGTGTAGCCACGGGTTTCGGACAGCGCCAGGGTTTCCTGGTTCACGCCCTGGCCGGCGAAGGCCGCGTCACCGTGCACCAGCACGGGCAGCACTTGCTTGCCCATAGGATCGTCGCGACGGTCCATGCGCGAGCGCACCGAACCTTCTACCACGGGGTTGACGATTTCCAGGTGCGAGGGGTTGAAGGCCAGCGACAAGTGAACGGGGCCGCCCTTGGCAGACACGTCGGAGCTGAAGCCCTGGTGATACTTCACGTCACCGGCAGGCAGATCTTCGGGAGCGGTGTGGTCGAACTCGGCAAACAGATCCTTGGGCGCCTTGCCCAGGGTGTTGACCAGCACGTTCAGACGGCCACGGTGAGCCATGCCGATCACAACTTCCTGCACGCCCTTGGCGCTGGCGGAGTTGATCAGCTCGTCCATGGCGGCGATGAAGGACTCACCACCTTCCAGCGAGAAGCGCTTCTGGCCCACATACTTGGTGTGCAGATAACGCTCCAAACCTTCCGCAGCGGTCAGGCGTTCCAGAATGCGCTTTTTCTCGTCGGCATTGAAGACGGGCTTGGAACGGATCGATTCCAGGCGTTGTTGCCACCAGCGCTTTTGATTCTGATTGGTGGCATACATGTACTCAGCGCCCAGGGTGCCGCAGTAGGTCTCGCGCAGAGCATTCATCAGCTCGCGCAAAGTCATGGTTTCCTTGCCGAAGAAGGTGTTGCTGGTGTTGAACACCACTTCCTGGTCGGCATCGGTGAAGCCGTAGAAGGAAGGCTCCAGCTCGGGAATTTCGGGGCGCTCGGTGCGCTTGAGGGGATCCAGATCGGCCCAGCGTTGACCCACGTTGCGGTAGGCAGCAATCAGCTGCTGCACGGCCGTGCGCTTGCGACCCAGCTCGGAGTCAGCGCCGGAAGCCACCACCACCTTGGTGCCGCCCTGCTTTGCACGCTCGGCAAAAGCATTGATCACGGGCAGGTGAGGAACGTCCTTGTTGTCGGTACCGTCCACTGCAGGCACATGCTGCAGTGCATCGAAGTATTCACGCCACGAATCGGGGACGCTACCAGGATTGGCCAGGTAGTTCTCATACATCTCTTCGACATAGGGCGCATTGCCGCCGAACAGATAGGTGTTGCCTTGATAGGCTTGATAGATCGTTGACTGATCGCTCATATCTCGCTGACCTCCGCTTTCCTTCGGAAAGCATTAGCTGGTTTGTGGAACCTCCCGCGACACGGCTGTACCGATTGGCGGATGCGACTGTGGCTGGGGAAGGGCCTTGAGTTGCGGCAGCCATTGTGCCACTGTTCAAAGTCTTGGTCTTATAAAAGACAAGATGTTTACACCCCTGGGACTCGCTTACATTGCAGGAACTCCGTAAACAAGGATTCGCATGCCGCTTTTGCCGCTTCACAAACGTGCATTCATTCTTCTTTTGATAGCAGTAACTGCTGGATTCGGCTTGGTTCTTGAGGAATATGCCGTTGCCATCTTCTGGGGCGTGGTATTTGCCATCGTCTTCGCCCCCCTGCACCGCAAGCTGCTGATGCGCATGCCCAACAGGCCCACGCTGGCAGCGCTGGCAACCTTGCTAATTAGTCTGGTAATGGTCATTTTGCCGCTGTCTCTGATAGGGCTTTCGCTCATCAAGGAGACCGCTGCCATCTATGACCAGGTCAGCAGCGGCAACCTGTCCGCCGGCAACTATGTAGAGCAGATATTCAATGCCCTGCCCTCCTGGCTGACCCCGTGGATGGAAAAGCTGCACCTTGGCACGCTGGAAGAAATCCAGACCAAGCTCTCCAATATCGCGCTGCAGGCCAGCAAGCTCGCGGCCACCAAGGCCGTGGGACTGGGGCAGAACACCCTGGGCTTTGTGGTGGGCTTCGGCGTCATGCTCTATCTGATCTTCTTTCTGCTGCGCGACGGCAAGGAGCTGGTGGCACGCATCTGGGCTGCAACGCCTCTGGCACCCGAGCACAAGCGCGAGCTGGCCATCAAGTTCATCACCGTCATCCGCGCCACCGTCAAGGGCAATCTAGCCGTCGCAGCCGCCCAGGGCGCGCTGGGGGGATTGATCTTCTGGATTCTGGGCATCCAGGGCGCGGTGCTCTGGGCCGTGGTCATGGCTTTTCTGTCGCTGCTGCCCGCAGTGGGTGCCGGTCTGGTCTGGGGGCCGGTCGCTATCTACTTCCTGGCCACAGGCGCCGTCACCAAGGGGTTGATCCTGGCCACCTACGGCGTGCTGGTCATCGGACTGGTGGACAACGTGCTGCGCCCCCTGCTGGTCGGCAAGGACACCAAGATGCCTGACTACGTGGTGCTGATCTCTACACTGGGAGGCATGGCCTTGTTCGGGCTTTCGGGCTTTGTACTCGGCCCTGCCATCGCCGCTCTGTTCATGGCCGCCTGGGAGCTGTTTGCCTCCATGCAGGCGCAGGAGGAGCAGCAACTGGGCATAGAAAGCGCGCAAAAACGCACAACGACCGATGAG
Source organism: Comamonas sp. Tr-654 (assembly GCF_011752915.1). Taxonomy (NCBI): domain Bacteria; kingdom Pseudomonadati; phylum Pseudomonadota; class Betaproteobacteria; order Burkholderiales; family Comamonadaceae; genus Comamonas; species Comamonas sp. Tr-654. The sequence goes on along the minus strand of NZ_VWWQ01000001.1, from coordinate 88,299 downwards.
CTGCAGCCTGCCGAGAGCGCGCTTGCTGTCGCTGCAGAGCCCTCGATCCAAACACCAAAAAGCGACACAGACTAGAAATTTTCTGTGCAATTCGGCCTGTCGGCTTATGGCGTTCCGCGCTGAAACTTGATACGTTCAGAAGCGCAGGCCGAAAACTATGGTGGCGATAAAGAAATACAAAAACGAAAAATAAGGAGCAAAACCGCTTGACGTTACTCAAGAATTAAGGGTTTGTAACTGCTATCAAAAATGGGGGGGGTCGTAAAATTTGCTTTCACTATAAGCGTTCATACGAAAAGGTACCCCACAATGGTCCAATTCTCCAGACGCCAGTTCATGAAAGTGACTGGTTCGACTCTGGCGGGTTCCAGCTTGGCGCTGATGGGTTTCTCACCCACAGCTGCGCTCGCTGAGGTGCGACAGTACAAGCTGTCTGCTGCCACCGTAACCCGCCAAACCTGCACCTACTGCTCCGTAGGCTGCGGCATCCTGATGTACTCCTTGGGCGACGGCAGCAAGAACAGCCGCCTGTCCGTGATGCACGTGGAAGGCGACCCGGATCATCCGGTCAATCGCGGCACACTGTGCCCCAAGGGTGCATCGCTGCTGGACTTCGTCCACAGTCCAAGCCGCCTCAAGTATCCCGAATATCGTGCCCCCGGCTCCTCCGAGTGGAAGCGCATGTCCTGGGACGAGGCGCTGAACCGCATCGTCAAGCTGCTCAAGGAAGACCGCGACGCCAACTTCGTTGAAACCAACGAAAAAGGCCAGAAGGTCAACCGCTGGCTCACCACCGGCATGCTGGCCGCCTCGGCCTCCAGCAACGAAGCCGGCTACATCACGCACAAAGTGGCCCGTTCCTGGGGCCTTCTTGCACTCGACAACCAAGCACGTGTCTGACACGGCCCGACGGTGGCAGGTCTTGCCCCGACGTTTGGCCGTGGAGCGATGACGAACCATTGGGTCGACATCAAGAACGCGGACGTTATTTTGATCATGGGCGGTAATGCCGCCGAAGCACACCCCTGCGGCTTCAAGTGGGTGACCGAAGCGAAGGAGCACAACAAGGCTCACTTCATGGTGGTCGATCCGCGCTTCAACCGCTCGGCATCCGTGGCTGACTTCTATGCACCGATCCGCTCCGGCTCGGACATTGTCTTCCTCGGCGGTGTGATCAACTACCTGCTGACCAACGACAGGATTCACCACGAGTATGTGAAGAACTACACGGACTTCTCATTCATCGTGCGCGAGGACTTTGCGTTCGACGAAGGTATTTTCTCGGGCTACAACCCCGAAAAGCGCACGTACGACAAGGCCTCCTGGGACTATGAACTCGGTGACGATGGCTTTGTGAAGGTCGATCCCACGCTGGAACACCCTCGCTGCGTCTATCAATGGCTCAAGAAGCATTACGCAGGCTACACCCCCGAGAAGGTGGAATCCATCTGCGGCACGCCCAAGGAAAAATTCCTGCACGTGTGCGAGAAGCTTGCTTCGACTGCCGAAGCAGGTCGTGTCGCCACCATCATGTACGCACTGGGCTGGACCCAGCACACCACGGGCGCGCAGATCCTGCGTACCGGCGCCATGATCCAGCTGCTGCTGGGCAATATCGGCATCGCTGGCGGCGGCATGAACGCGCTGCGTGGCCACTCCAACATCCAGGGCCTGACCGACCTGGGCATTCTGTCCGCTTCGCTTCCCGGGTACCTGACGCTGCCGAACGAAGCCGAGCAGGACTACAACCAGTACATCGCCACGCGCACGCCCAAGCTGCTGCGCCCCGGCCAGATGAACTACTGGTCGAACACGCCCAAGTTCCACGTCAGCCTGATGAAGGCATGGTGGGGCCCGGCCGCAACTGCAGAAAACAACTGGGCTTTTGACTATCTGCCCAAGCTGGACAAGCAGTACGACATGCTGCAGATCTTTGAGATGATGACTCAAGGCAAGGTCAACGGCTACATCGCTCAGGGCTTCAACCCCCTGGCGGCCCTGGCCAACAGCAACAGCGTGCGCGAAGGCCTCAAGAAGCTGAAGTTCCTGGTCATCATGGATCCGCTGGTGACCGAGACTTCGGAGTTCTGGAAGAACCACGGTGAGTTCAACGACGTGGACTCCGCCTCCATCCAGACAGAGGTTTTCCGCCTGCCCACCACCTGCTTCGCCGAAGAAGACGGTGCCGTGGTCAGTTCCTCGCGCGTGCTGCAGTGGCACTGGAAGGCTGCCGAACCTCCGGGAGAGGCCAAGACCGACATTGCCATCATGTCCGGCCTGCACCTGCGCCTGAAGGCCCTGTACGAGAAGGAAGGCGGCAAGTTCTTCGAGCCCATCACCAATCTGTACTGGCCTTACGCCGAAGCCCACCACCCCTCCTCCGAGGAAGTGGCCAAGGAGTACAACGGTCGTGCGCTGGTAGATCTGTTCGACCCCAAGGACCCCACCAAGCTCATCCGCAAGGCGGGCGAGCAGCTGGCGGGCTTCGGCGAAATGCGCGATGACGGCACCACCCTGGGCGGCTGCTGGATCTGGGCTGGCAGCTGGACTTCGTCCGGCAACCAGATGGCGCGCCGCGACAACAGTGACCCCACCGGTATCGGCAATACGCTGAACTGGGCCTGGGCCTGGCCTGCCAACCGCCGTGTGCTGTACAACCGTGCATCCTGCGACCGTCAGGGCAAGCCGTTCAACCCCGAACGCGTGCTGATCAAGTGGAACGGCAAGCAATGGGGCGGCGCGGACGTGCCGGACGTGGCCGTGGGCCTGGATCCCGAGGTGATCAACCCCTTCATCATGAACCCCGAAGGGGTGGCCCGCCTGTTTGCCCGCAAGGGTATGGCAGAAGGTCCGTTCCCCACGCATTACGAGGCGTTTGACAACCCGCTGGGCTACAACCCCATGTACCCCAACAACAAGCTGGCCGTCATCAGCCCCGTGATACGCATCCTGGAAACCGCCAAGGGCACCCAGGGCGATCCCAAGGACTACCCACATGTGGGCACGACCTACCGCCTGACCGAGCACTTCCACTACTGGACCAAGCATGTTCAGCTGAACAACATCGTCCAGCCCGAACAGTTCGTGGAAATCGGCGAGGCACTGGGCAAGGAGCTGGGCATTGAAACCGGCCACCAGGTCAAGGTTTCGTCCAAGCGTGGCTTCGTCAAGGCCGTGGCCGTGGTGACCAAGCGCATCAAGCCCATGAAGATCGATGGCAAGACCATCCATCACGTGGGCGTGCCGATTCACTGGGGCTTCTCCACGACGGGACGCAAGGGCTATCTGGCTAACAACCTGACAGCCTCCGTGGGTGACGGTAACAGCTTGACCCCTGAATCCAAGACCTTCCTCGTGAAGGTGGAAAAGATCTAAGGAGCCACGCTGATGTCCTCAACCATGTCTCTCGATATCAAACGCCGCTCGGCGACGACGACACCCGCACCCAGCGCACGCGGTGCGCATGCGGGTGAAGTCGCCAAGCTGATCGACGTCTCCAAATGCATTGGCTGCAAGGCTTGCCAGACAGCCTGCATGGAGTGGAACGACCTTCGCGACGAAATCGGCACAGTGGCCGCTGGCGTCTACGACAACCCGACGGATCTGACGTCGGAGTCGTGGACCGTGATGCGCTTTGCCGAGTACGAAAACGAAGCCACAGGCAACCTGGAGTGGCTGATCCGCAAGGACGGCTGCATGCACTGCGAAGATCCGGGCTGCCTCAAGGCCTGCCCCTCGCCTGGCGCCATCGTCCAATATGCCAACGGCATCGTGGACTTCCAGCAGGACCAGTGCGTGGGCTGCGGCTACTGCGTCACGGGCTGCCCGTTCAACATTCCGCGTATCTCCAAGAAGGACCACAAGGCGTACAAGTGCACCTTGTGTTCGGACCGCGTGGCTGTTGGCCAGGAACCCGCCTGCGTCAAGACCTGCCCCACCGGAGCCATCCAGTTCGGCACCAAGGAAGCCATGCAGGAGCAGGCCTCCCGCCGCGTCGTGGACCTCAAGGAACGCGGCTACGAAAAGGCCGGTCTCTACGACCCGCAGGGCGTGGGAGGTACGCACGTGATGTACGTGCTGCACCATGCGGACAAGCCTTCTCTCTACAAGGGCCTGCCGGACGATCCCAAGATCAGCCCGATGGTGTCCCTGTGGAAGGGTGTGGCCAAGCCTCTGGCCATGGCCGCCCTCGGTGCAGCTGCTGTCGGCAGCCTGTTCCACTACATCACCAAGGGTCCGAACGACGTGTCCAAGGACCTGGAAGATGAAATGGAGCGCAAGGACGCCGAAGCGCAGAACAAGGAGAACGGCCAATGAAACGCAACCCTCGCGACCTCGTGCGCTACAACGCATCGGAGCGCGCCAACCACTGGGTGGTAGGCATTTGCTTCATTTTGCTGGCCCTGTCCGGCCTGGCGTTCTTCCATCCCGCCTTCTTTCCGCTGACACAGCTGTTCGGCGGCGGCCCATGGACTCGCATTCTGCACCCCTATATCGGGGTGGTGATGGCCTTGTTCTTCGTCATCATGGCTTGCCGTTTTGCCAAGCTCAATATCGTGGAACCCCGCGATATCGAGTGGCTCAAGAACGTCAACAAGATGATCGACGGCGACGACCACGACATGCCCGAGCAGGGCAAGTACAACGGCGGCCAAAAGCTACTGTTCTGGGGCCTGGTGATCGGCATGCTGATGATCACGGTCACCGGCGTGCTGATGTGGCGTGCCTGGTGGACGCTGCCCGTGGGCGTGGTGCGTGCCGCTTCGGTGGTGCATGCCATCGCTGCGGTATGGATGATCGGCCTGATCATCATGCACGTCTATGCGGCTATTTGGACTCGCGGCACCATTCGCGCCATGTTGTATGGCACAGTGACCCGTGCCTGGGCCAAGCAGCACCACCGCGGCTGGTATCGCAAGATGACTGGCGACAACGACTGATCGCATCGGTCTTTGGATAAAGTCACTTAGACACTTGTTGATCGCCGCCGGACGCCCTCTGCTGGGCGTGCCGGCGGCTTCAGTTTCGGGACCCCTATTTCTATGCAACAACGCATTCTTCAACCCGGCGAAATCGAAGCGCTGGACAAAACCAGCTTCCCCCGCATCCTGCTGCCTCAGGTAGCCAGCCTGTTCGCCGACCGCGCCGCGCGCCTGCGCCAGCTGTCGCAAGGCAATCCGATTGCGGATTACCTGCAGTTTGCTGCCAAGATCGTGGATGCCCAGCATGCCTCTGCCTCCCAGGTGGAGCTGCAGCCCCTGGACACCGCCAGCATCGAGCGCGCGCAGCAGCACTCCATGCCCTTGCTGCCTGCGGTCGACCACATCGATCCGGTCTGGCATGAGGTGCTGGATGTCATGCTGGACACGCTGGCCGGAAGCGAAGGCCTGCCCGAGCCCCTGCAACCGCTGATCACCTCGCTGCGCGAACTCAGCCTGCAAGAGCGCAATGAAATCGCCCAGCGCCTGCTGCAAAAGGAAGTGGCTGCCCGCCATATCGGCATGGCACCTTTCATCATGGCCGCGCTGCAGGTGGTCTTCGCCAAGCGCGCAGCAGCGCTGCAGGTCCAGGACGTGCCCTATACCGAACCTGCCACCATCTGTCCCGTGTGCGCCAGCGAACCTGTGGCCAGCGTCATCCGCATCGGCGGCAAGCTTGCCGGTCACCGCTACGCCCATTGCGGCACTTGCGCCTGCGAATGGCATATGGTGCGCGTCAAGTGCACGCACTGCGAATCGACCAAGGGCATCCACTACCAGGGCATCGACGGCGGCGGCGAGGAAGTCCTGGCCGAAACCTGCGACGAATGCGGCAGCTACCGCAAGATCGTCAACCAGGAAAAAAACCCCATGGTCGAGCCTCTGGCCGATGATCTGGCCAGCCTGATGCTGGACCTGCTGATGAGCGAGACCGGCTTCCAGCGCGCCAGCGCCAATCCTCTGCTGTTTGTGGCCGTGGCCGAAGAGCAGCAAGGCGAGGCCGACCAGCAGCTGGTGGACCCAGCGGCCTGAACCTGCGGGCGCCAAGCGCCACCATAATGAGGGCGGCAGGTCTTCCTGCCGCCTTTTTTGATTTTTCGACGACCCGACATACCCTGGCCATGAGCAATACCGCAGTGACTGCCCCCGAAATTTCGCACCCCTCCCAGCTTCCTGCCGTGGACAAGGTCTTGCTCGCGGTCGAGATGCAGGCATTGCGCGAATGCTATGGACTGGACGCCTGCACCAAAGCCGTCCGTGACGTGCTGACAGGGCTGCGCCAGCAGCTTCTGGGCGCCGGCGATCAGCCCGCCCAGAGCGTGCAGGCCGACATCGGCAGCATCGTCGAGGCCGCACAGCGCCAGCTTCAGGCCCGGTTCGCGCCACGCCTGCAGCCTGTCTTCAACCTCACCGGCACGGTGCTGCATACCAATCTGGGCCGCGCGCTGCTGCCGCAGGCTGCCATAGACGCCGTAGTGCAGGCCATGAGTGCCCCGGCCAATCTGGAGTACGACCTCGAAGACGGCGGCCGCGGCGATCGCGACGACCTGGTCGAATCGCTGATCTGCGAGCTGACCGGCGCCGAAGCCGCGACCGTTGTCAACAACAACGCCGCTGCCGTGCTGCTGGTGCTGTCCACCATGGCGACGGGCCGGGAAGTCGTGGTCTCACGCGGCGAGCTGGTCGAAATCGGCGGCGCCTTCCGCATCCCCGATGTCATGACCCGCGCCGGCGCGCGGCTGATCGAAGTCGGCACCACCAACCGCACCCACGAGAAAGACTATGCAGGGGCCATCGGCGAGAACACGGCCGCACTCATGAAGGTGCACTGCAGCAACTACGCCATCACCGGCTTCACCAAGGCCGTGAGCGACGCCGATGTTGCCCGCATTGCGCACGACAGCAGCCTGCCCATGATCGTCGACCTGGGCAGCGGCACGCTGATCGACATGCGCGACTGGGGACTGCCCTACGAGGTCACGGTGCGCGAGACGGTCGAGTCCGGCGCCGACATCGTCACCTTCAGCGGCGACAAGCTCCTGGGCGGCCCGCAGGCCGGCATCATCGTCGGCAAGCAGGAGCTGATTGCCCAGATCAAGAAGAACCCGCTCAAGCGCGCGCTGCGCGTGGGCAAGATCACGCTGGCGGCGCTGGAGCCTACGCTGCGCCTGTACCTGAACCCCGAAAAGCTCGCCCAGGAGCTGACGACACTGCGCCTGTTCACACGCAAGGCCGCCGACATGCAGGCCCAGGCCGCTCAGCTGCAGCCTCTGCTGCAGCAGGCACTGGGCCAGGAGTATGTGGTGGAAACCGCGGCCATGAACAGCCAGATCGGCAGCGGCGCCCTGCCCGTGGAAAATCTGCCCAGCTTCGGCCTCAGGATCTATCCGGCCAGCGGCAAGCAGGCGGGTCGCCAGCTGACCCGGCTCGAAGCGCGCTTTCGCGCCCTGCCTCGGCCCGTGATCGGGCGCCTGCATGACGACGCGCTGTGGCTGGATCTGCGCTGTTTGGAAAACCCGGCGCAGGCCCTGTTTGCCGCGCAGCTGCCGCTGCTGGCCTGAGCCAGCCCTACGGCCCCCCGAAATTTATCTATAAAAATACCTTGCATCGCTTGATACACAAGCGCCAGCAGCTATCAAAACCATAAGCACACCATGATCATCGGAACCGCAGGCCATATCGACCACGGCAAAACCACGCTGGTGCGCGCGCTCACGGGCGTGGAAACCGATCGCCTCAAGGAAGAGAAAGCCCGCGGCATCTCCATAGAACTCGGCTATGCCTACAGCCCGCTGCCCAATGGCGATGTGCTGGGCATCATTGACGTGCCGGGCCACGAGAAATTCGTCCACACCATGGCAGCCGGTGCCGTCGGCATTGACCACGCCCTGCTGGTCGTGGCGGCCGACGACGGCGTCATGCCCCAGACCATAGAGCATCTGGAGATTCTGCAGCTGCTGGGTGTCAGGCGCGGCAGCGTGGCGCTGACCAAGGTCGATCGCGTGCTGCCGCAGCGCATTGCCGACGTACACCGGGAAATCAACGCCATTCTCGGCGTCACTGCTCTGGCGGACAGCCCCATCTTCGAGACCAATGCCGCAGAACCCGGCAATGCCGGCGTACAGGCTCTGCGCGAACACCTGCAGGTGCAGGCCCAGATGATGCAGGCGCGCCCCCGGGACGGCCTGTTCCGGCTCGCTGTGGACCGTGTCTTCACGCTGGCAGGCCAGGGTACGGTGGTCACGGGCACGGTCTTCAATGGCCAGGTCCGCGTGGGCGACACGCTGGCACACTCGGCCAGCGGTCAGACCGTACGCGTGCGCAGCATTCATGCCCAGAACCAGAGCAGCGACAGCGGCGTCGCCGGCCAGCGCTGCGCACTGAATCTGGCAGGCATAGGCAAGGACGAGATCGAACGCGGCGACTGGATCATGGACCCGCGCCTGCTGCAGGCCACGGACCGCCTCGACATTCATCTGCACCTGCTCAGCGAAGCGCCCTCGCTGGCCCAGTGGACGCCCGTCCATGTGCACCTGGGCACCAGGCGCACCACCGGCCATGTGGCCCTGCTGCAGGACCAGGCCATAGAGCCCGGCACCGAAGCCCGCGTGCAGCTGGTGCTGGATGCGCCGGTATTCGCCCTGCCCGGCGACCGCCTGATCCTGCGCAACGCCCAGGCCAGCCGCACCATCGCCGGCGGCATGGTGCTCGATCCCTATGCGCCCAGCCGCAAGCGCCGCAGCACAGAGCGCATGGCCTACCTCGACGCCATGGAGCAGCTCATAGCCCGCAGCGACTTCAGGCCGCTGATCGCACAGGCCCCACACGGCATTGCGCGCTCGCAGCTGGTGAGGCTGAGCGGCCATGCCTTCCCCGAGACCAGTCTGGCCGACACCATCCAGCTGCCCATTGCCGGCGGCGATGCCATGGTGCTAGGCCTGCAGCGCTGGCAACTGCTGCAGAACCAGCTTATCGAAAGCCTGGCCCGCTTTCATGAAAAATCGCCCGACGAGCCCGGCGTCAACGCTGCCCGGCTGAGACGCATGGCACTGCCCGGCCTGCAGCAAAGCAGCTACGACGCACTCTATCAAGGCCTGGTCGATGCTCTGCTTGGCAGCCAGAAGTTGGCCAGCACCGGCGCCTGGCTGCATTTGCCACAGCACAGCGTGCAGCTGAGCAGTGCCGAGCAGACGCTAGCCGAAAAACTGCTGCCCGCCATCGCGGCAGGCCGCTTTGACCCGCCCTGGGTGCGCGATCTGGCGCGCGACCATGCCGCAGGTGAAGAGCTGGTGCGCCAGCTGCTCAAGAAGCTCTCGCGCCAGGGCCAGCTGTTCCAGGTCGTCAAGGACTTGTTCTATGCACCGGCACGCATGGACGAGCTCGCCGCACTGGTTGCCGACATCGCCGGCAGGCACGCCAGGGGTGAAGTGGAAGCCCGCGCATTCCGCGACGCCACCGGTCTGGGCCGCAAGCGCGCCATCCAGATTCTCGAATTCTTCGACCGCACCGGCTACACGCGCCGCGTGCGCGATGCCCATCTGCTGCGCCCTGACGTGCATTGGAATAGCACGCCACGCTGATCCTGCAAGGAAAGCAGATAGAAATAAGCCCAAGTTCCTTATGCAACCTGCGCAACAAGCTATCAAATCAGAGTAACGGGACATGAGGCCGGCTCGTCGTCAAATGCCGGATTGCTGGCTACAATCGCAGTCCTATCTTCTACAAGAGCGGCAACTGCCGCTCTTGACCCAAAGGAAGGCAATCGTGCCCGGTGGCGCGGCCGGGCTTCAAACCCGGTGGGGGGCGTCAGCCGCTCCCGGGTTGGTTCGACTCCAGCTGCTTTCCGCCACTCCCCTTCTGGTATTCAGGCTACAGCTTCCTGCTCCTGCAGCATTCGCCACATCACCTTGCCGCTGCCGCTCTTGGGCAAGGCCGTCACGAACTGCACCAGACGCGGCGCCTTGTAGACCGCCATATTGTCGTGGCACCACTGGATGATCTGCTCTGCCGTCGTGGCCTCATGACCGGCACGCAGCACGACCACCGCCTTGACGGTTTCGCCGCGATAGGCATCCTTGGCGGAGATCACGCAGGCCTCCTGAATCCCGGGATGGCGGAACATCAGCGACTCCACCTCGGCAGGCCACACCTTGAAGCCACTGGCGTTGATCATGCGCTTGAGCCGGTCGGTGATGAAGAAATAGCCCTCCTCATCCACGCGTCCCAGGTCACCGGTGCGGAAAAAGCGCTTGCCATCCAGCTCCATAAAGCTCTGCTCGGTTGCCTCGGGGCGCTGCCAGTAGCCTTCGAACACCTCGGGGCCGTTGACCACGATCTCGCCCTGCTCTCCCTGGGGCACTTCCTCCAGCGTGTCGGGGCTGATCACGCGCGCATCGGTGCTCATGAAGGGAATGCCCAGACATTGCTGCTTGGGATGGTCGGGAGGATTGCTGTGCGAGGGTGCGGCAGTTTCGGTCAGACCATAGCCTTCACAGAAGCGCAGCCCGTACTGCTCCAGTAGCCGCTGGGCCACGGCCTGGGGCATGGCGGCACCGCCGCCACCGATGTATTTGAGGCTGGAGAGATCGAAGGACGCAAAGTTGGGACTGGCCAGGAGATCAATCACCATGGTCGGGATATTGGTCCAGCTCGTGACCTGATAGTGCGAGATCAGGCGCCCTGCCAGTTCACGCTCCCAGCGCGGCATGATGATCAGCGTCGCCCCCACGTAGATGGCGCTGTGCAGCACGGACACCATGCCCGTGATGTGAAACATGGGCACGACGGCGAGCACCACGTTCTCGCTGGTGCCCGTGCCCCACAGCGCACCGGAAACGGCATTGTGGTTGATGCTGCGGTGCAAGTGCATGCAACCCTTGGGCTGTCCAGTGGTGCCGCTGGTATAGGGCAGCAAGGCCAGATCGTCACGGCCTGCTGTATGCGGCGGCGGCAGCTCGCTGCAGGCCAGCGCCTGCGTCCAGGCATGGACCTGGCCGTGGCTCAGGCTGGCAGGCTCGCGCTCGCCCAGCAGCCAGTTGCGCCAGGCTTCGGGCGGCGCATCCGGCCCCTGCACATCGGCATCAAAGCCGTCGGTAAACCGGGTGACCAGCAGGTGCTGCAGCGCATCGGACGGCTCCAGGGCATTGCTGGCCTTGGCCAGCTCCGAAGCCAGATCGGCCGTGGTGATGGCCACCTTGGCGCCGGAGTCCGTGATGTAGTGCTTGAGCTCCTCCGCCGTATTCATGGGATTGACCGGCACCACCACCGCATTGGCGCGAAAGATGGCGTAATGCGCCAGCACCAGCTGCGAGCTGTTCTGCATCAGCACGATGACGCGGTCGCCCTTCTGCACGCCCAGGCCATGCAGATAGGCGGCCATGCGCTCCGTGCCCTCGCACAGCTGCTTATAGGTCGTGGTGCGACCCAGAAACACCAGCGCGGCCTTGTCCGGATAGCGCCTGGCATTGACGGCCAAGTTCTCCCAGACGCTGGTTGCTGGAACGGTGATGGAATGGGGCAGCCGATTGGGCCAAAACTGGTGATGAGCGGGCATGAGTCAGGCAATCAGAAAAGCGTATACATAGTCCGAGTGGACTAATCAGTCCGCAAGACTAGGCCTGCCGACACGGACCGGCATCCGGGATGCCCCCAAGAGCCGGTCACTCATGTGACGGCTGCTGCGGCCTGGCCCGGCTCGCTCTGGTCCGGCTCCGCGCTCTGGCTTACCATGCGCAAATGCCCCATGAATCACGCCTGCAGCAATCGCTGCGCCAGCTACTCGCCAACGGGCGCACCGCCGCCCTGGCCTTTCAGCCACAGGCCGGTTCTTCAGCGCCCGGATATCTGCCGGCCCCGGGGCTGTCCCTGGTGCCCTGGGCCTGGAGTGGCGAATTCAGCTGCCTGGTGCTGCATGTCAGTGCGCTGGCCAGCCATACACAGGCCATGGAACTGCACCCCGCCGTCAGCCTGCTCATCAGCAGGCCAGAGACCGCTGGCGAAGCCGTGCATGCGCTGGAGCGCATCAGCATTCAAGGCGTGGCGTCCACTCCCCCGCGCGACAGCGGCCTGTGGCACAGCGCCCGTGCCAGCTATCTGGAGCGCTTTCCCGAAGCCGAGCCCATGACGGCGCTGGGCGACTTTCGCTTTGTCTGCATCACACCGCAAGGCGGCAGGCATGTCGCCGGCTTCGGCGCGGCGCGCGATGTGGACGAGCACGATCTCATAGCCGCACTCAACCCGGTGGCCTAGTCTTTGCTGGTCTGGCCCAGCCTAGTCCGGCCAGCTTGATCCTGGTGCACGTGCTCGGCAATCAGGCACATGCAAGCCAGCGGCTGGCCCTGCACCAGGGCCTGAACATGGTCCTGCCAGATCTGCCCCTGCTGCTCCACGCTTGCGTCCAGAAAGCACTGCAGCATCTGATATGGATCTGCACAGGCCTGATAGCGATAGAGATCGCGCCGCAGGCATGTCGCGCGCAGATGCAGACCGAACGCCTCCCAGGTCACGGGCCGGCCTTGCAGGCGCTGCCACTGATGCAGCAGCTCATGGGCGAAGACGCCTGCCACCACAGGGTGGGAAAGCCGCAGCGGCCGATGCGGATCGGCATGTTCGAAAAAGCTGCGCGGCAGATAGATGCGCCCGCCACCCAGGGACAGCGCGCGCCTGGTATCGCCCAGACGCCGCACATGCAGTCGCATGCCGGGCAGCAGTTCATCCAGCGCAGTACCGAAAAGCAGCTGCACGAATCCGGTCTCGACCGGCATCAGGCTTCGTCGCCAGAACATCATGCAACAGGCCGCGCGCAAGGAGGATTCCGCATCTTGAAGACTCCCGGCACGCGCTAGAACTCGAAGACCTGGCCCGGTTGCGGAACCTGGACCGAGAAATCCAAGCGCTCGTGCAGCAGCGTGGCCAAGTGCTCGTTGGCCTCGCGGCCGTCGATCAGAAAACGACTGCCCAGCGCCTCGACCAGAAAACAGGACCCCGTGACCGACTGCGCCGCACCGTGAAAAGTGATGTTCATGAAGCAACCATTGACGATCCATAAGTTCTTCGCCCCACCTTGAAATACATGGTTAAAAGGTTTTTGGGCGCTCTGCTACCCGAAGTTCTCTCATGAAGGAATTTTTCTCATGAAGTGGGGTAGTCTCATATAAGCATCTTTTCATGCCTAACCTTCAAATCTACATCGTATGTAGCGAAGTAGCCATGCAAACCGGAAGCCAGAGCCTCCGCTAAGGAACTGTTTATGCAAGCAGGTCTTTTTGACGACCAATCGCTACAGGCATCTATTCCTGGACTTCGGTACGAGGAGAACTTCCTGAGCTTGACGGAAGAAGCTCATCTCATTGAAGTAATCCAGTCCCTGCCGTTCAAGTCCGCGAAATACAAAGAGTACTTCGCCAAACGCCGGGTCGTAGGCTTTGGCGGAAGCTTCGACTTCGAGGCGAACCAGCTGAAGCCAGGGCAGCCCCTCGACGAGCGCCTGTTGCCATTACGTCTGCGTGTCGCGCAGTGGGCCAACATGGAACCTGAAAGGCTCTCTCACGCCTTGGTGTCCGAGTACTCACCGGGTACACCGCTGGGCTGGCATCGCGATGTCCCGGACTTCGAATGCATCTTCGGGATCTCTTTCGGCGGAACAGCGACACTGAAATTCCGCCCGTATCCATACAACCCAAAGCGCCCGCATCAAACGGTCAGCCTAGAAGTTAATCCAAGGTCCATCTATGTCATGCGGGGAGATGCTCGCTGGAAATGGCAGCACTGCGTTGAAGAGACCTCCGAGATGCGATGGTCGGTGACATTCAGAAACTTAAGGCGGCAAGCAACTCAAGTCTCAAAACAAGTGGGATTGTCGAGATGGCTTGTTTAAGAACTAGAGCGGCAACTCGACCAGTGATGAAGACCTCTTACTCCATTTTGAGACCGCGGTCCTTAACCAATTTCGACCATTTCAGACTTTCGCTTCTGATGAAGCTCGCAAAGTCCTGGCTGCTACCGCCCCCCAGCTCATTGCCCTGACTCAGGATGCGGTCTTTGGCGCATGCGGCGGCTCCAGGAATACGGCACGGTCATCGACAGCAACCATTTGCAGCACCAATGTGAAGAGCACTTGCAGCTTAGCTTGAACAAATAGCCAAGCTTATATGCCTCTCGCCATACTCCCCTTTAGAACTCAGCGCCGTGTACCTCCAGGAGTTACGGAAAACATTTGGAGCGTCCTCGTAGCCGCCTCCAGGTAGGCATGGGACCGAGCAGCAGATCCTGTGCGACCAATCTCCTCAGCACCGCTTTTCGAGTAATAATTGATAACGATTTATCATTATCAATTTAAACTGAGGTCCACTATGGCTAAGCTGCTTCCAGTGACCGTTCTCTCAGGCTTCCTGGGGGCGGGCAAAACGACCCTTCTAAACCACATACTCAACAACCGCGAAGGCCGCCGAGTTGCAGTCATAGTCAATGACATGTCCGAGGTCAACATCGATGCGGCTCTGGTGCGCGATGGCGGTAGCAAGCTCTCCCGCACCGAGGAGAAGCTGGTTGAAATGAGCAATGGCTGCATCTGCTGCACCTTGCGCGAAGACCTTCTAGTGGAAGTCCGCAGGCTCGCCAAAGAAAAGCGCTTCGACCATCTCGTCATCGAATCCACAGGTATTTCAGAGCCACTGCCTGTGGCCGAAACGTTCACCTTCACCGACGAAGCAGGAGCAAGCCTTTCCGATATTGCGGCTCTGGACACCATGGTCACGGTTGTTGATGGCTTCAATTTCCTCAAGGACTATGAATCCAGGGATAGCCTCGAGAGCCGTGGCGAATCGCTTGGACAGGAGGACCACCGGTGTGTTGTCGACTTGCTTATCGAGCAAATTGAGTTTTGCGATGTGCTCGTTCTGAACAAGACCGACCTCATCTCCGACGCGGAGCAATTGCGTCTACGGGCCATTCTGGCGAGCTTGAACCCTCGCGCCAGAATCGTTGAAGCGACCTTCGGCAAAGTGCCCCTCGCATCCGTGCTTTCAACCAAGCTCTTCAACTTTGAAGAGGCGGCAAAGGCCCCGGGCTGGCTCAAGGAGCTTCGTGGTGAGCACAAGCCTGAGACCGATGAATATGGGATTGGCAGCTTTGTCTATCGGTCGCGCCGCCCCTTCCACCCCGAGCGCTTTCACAGGCTGGTAGAGACCGAATGGCCGGGAGTCATCCGTTCCAAAGGCTTCTTCTGGTTGGCCAGTCGCCCCGCCAAGGTCGGCGACTGGTCTCAGGCAGGTGCAGTGTGCCGGAACGGCCTTGCTGGCCGATGGTGGGCCACCGTGCCTCCAGAGCACTGGCCAACGGACTCAGAATCCATTGCAGCCATCAAGAAGAACTGGGACGAAGAGGTTGGAGACGCACGCCAAGAGTTGGTCCTCATTGGAATTGATATGGACGAAGCAGCACTCCGGCGCATGTTCGACGCATGCCTATTGACAGACCGGGAAATGACTCTAGGCCCCCGGGCGTGGAGAGCTTTCAAGGACCCTTTCCCGACCTGGGCGTAAGCAAAGGAGCGAAACAACATGACGACACATTGCATACAGGCCGGTGCCTACCAGGCAATCATTGGAGAGCCCTTCATCGTGACCTTCTGCACAGGCATGAAGCTGCACTTCAAGGCGCCAATCGCATTTGGTGAATTATCGAAAATGTTAATGCCCAGCTCCTCCGAGGCAGTAGCGGGCACTTTCAACGGCTTGCACTTTGGCCCAGAAGAACTCATTGTTCACGGCGGCCATGTCCAGTTCGGCATCTCCTCATAAGCCTGAACTCCCGTTCTAGACGGCATGACCGAGCACAAGCCCAGCAAAGCAAAGCAAAGCAAAGCAAGGTGAGCCTACGCGATACGAAATCGTCCGTCAGCTCATCTTCATCACGTCCATTGCAGCGCTCGCCGCTAAGTTTTTGATGTACCTGGCGGCCCTCCGAGTCCGGAGAATTTCACACCCAGAGGCTTCAAGGTCGCGCGTCATAAGCTCGCGCGAATCCCAATCCAGACCCGAGCAATTCTCTGGCCTCGTAGCTTTGCCGCTGACTTCAGCCCAGGCCTGCTCGGAGCCGGTTGGTGCAGCAACAGCGCGCAAACCGGATCCGGAACGGGCCCATCCTCAACCGCGTTCCGCCACGGGCTCGCCGCTGTCCCAGCCTCCTCCCAACGCACGAATCAGCGCCACCGTGGCCGTGTACTGCGCGGTGCGCACCTGCAAGGCCTGCCGCCGGTTGCGCAACTCGTTGCGGCGCGCATCGAGCAGCTCCAGCTGGCTCACCAGACCGTTGCGATAGCGCACGTCCGAGAGGTGTGTGGCGCGCTCCGAAGACTGCACGGCCTGCCCCAGCACATGGGCCTGCCCCGAGAGCAGACGCAAGGCACTGAGTTGATCCTCGACCTCCCGGAAGGCCGCGAGCACCTGACCGCGCTGGGCTGCCACGGCAGCCTCCAGGCGCGCACGAGCACCCTCTTCCTGCGCTGCGCGCTGGCCGCCGTCGAAGATGGGTAGGGACAGCAAGGCACCTATGCCCCAGGAGCGCGCCGACCACTTGAACAGATCGCCGAGCTCCGGCGAGGCATAGCCGCCATTGCCCGTGAGCGTGATAGCCGGAAACCATGCGGCCTGCGCCACGCCCACGCGGGCCTGGGCAGCCAGCACCGATGCCTGGGCCGCCGACACATCGGGGCGGCGCGCCAGCACCGTCGCAGGCACGCCTGCCGGAATAACGGGCAGCGTTGCCAGCACAGGCTGCTCAGCCAGCGTGAAGCCAGTGGCGATATCGCCGACCAGCACGGCCAGAGCATGCGTGAGGGCCGCCTGCTGGCGCTCCAGCGCCAGCGTCTCGGCCTCGGTGGCCGAAACCTCGGTCTGCATGCGCGCCACGTCCAGCTCGGCCGCATCGCCGGCCCGGAAGCGCTTCTCGATCAACGTCAAAGTCTCGCGATAGGCTACCAGACTCTGCTCGACCAGTTGGCGTTCGGTCTGCAGCGAACGCAGCTGCAGATAAGTCTGGGCCACATCGGCCTGCACCATCAGGCGCGTACTCTGCAGCAAGGCTTCGCGTGCATTGGCATCCTCGCGTGCCGCCTCACTGGCCCGAGACAGGCGGCCGAACAGATCCGCTTCGTAGGAGAAGTTCAAGCCGGCCGTGACCAGGGTTGCGGGCTGCATGCCGTTCGCGGTGTTCACACCGGCCTGGCGCACAGCACCGCCCGAGGCACCGATCTGCGGCTGCCGCTGGGCATCGGCCGAGCGCAGTAGAGCGCGGGCTTCGGCCAGGCGGGCCGCAGCGGTCTGCACATCGGTATTGGCTTCACCCGCACGCTCCACCAGAGCGCTGAGTTCGGCGTCGGCAAATACCAGCCACCAGGCCCCTCGCGACTGGGACTCGGCCGGGGTAGCCTGCGTCCAGCCCGCGGCTGCGGCCTGGGCTCTGAAGCTTGCTGGCACGGCAACGCCGGCATGCTCGGCTACCGTGGGCGGTGCGCTGGCGCAACCCGCCAGCACCAGGGCTGCCGTCAGCGCGCTCAGGGACGGCATCAGGGATCGAATGCCTTGCATCGTTTTCATATCGGAATCCATGGTTGATTGGCGCTTATTCGTCATGGCCGCGCGGCGCAGCAGGCATGGGTAGGGCCGAGGCGCCGTGACCCGGCTCGCTGATCGGCGCTACATGACTGCCATGCTGCTGCAGCGGACGGTTGCCGGCCAGACGGCGCAGCACCACATAGAACACAGGCGTGAGGAACAGGCCGAAGGCCGTCACACCGATCATGCCGGCGAACACCGCCACGCCCATGGCGCTGCGCATCTCGGCTCCAGCGCCCGTGGACAGCACCAGTGGCAGCACGCCCATGACAAAGGCCAGCGAGGTCATCAGGATGGGGCGCAGGCGCAGGCGACTGGCTTCGATCGCAGCCTGCACGGGGGTGCGGCCGGCAAATTCCAGCTCGCGGGCGAACTCCACGATCAGGATGGCGTTCTTGGCCGACAGCCCCACCAGCACGATAAGCCCGATCTGCGTGAACACATTGTTGTCACCGCCGCTCAGCCACACGCCGGTCATGGCGGCCAGCAGGCCCATGGGCACGATGAGGATGATGGCAATCGGCAGGGTCAGGCTTTCGTACTGCGCCGCCAGCACCAGGAAGACCAGCAGGATGGCAATGGGGAACACCAGCACGGCAGAATTGCCGGCCAGGATTTCCTGGTAGGTCAGCTCGGTCCACTCGAAGCCTATGCCGGGCGGCAGGGTTTCGGCGGCAATGCGGTCGACGGCTGCCTGGGCCTGGCCCGAGGAGAAGCCAGGCGCGGGCCCGCCATTCACATCGGCAGCCAGAAAGCCGTTGTAGCGCATGGCGCGTTCTGGCCCGAAGCTGGGTTCAAGCTTCATCAGCGCCGACAGCGGCACCATCTCGCCCGTGGTGGAACGCACCTTGAGCAGGCCCACGTCTTCGGCACGCGCCCGGTAGGCGGCATCGGCCTGGACGCGCACGCTATAGGTGCGCCCGAACTGGTTGAAGTCGTTGGCGTACAAGCTGCCCAGGTAGATCTGCAGCGTCTCGAAGATATCCGTCACCGGCACTCCAAGCTGGCGCGCCTTGGTACGGTCGATGGCGGCATAGAGCTGGGGCACGTTGACCTGCCAGCTGGTGAACAGGCCGGCCAGTTCGGGCGTCTGGTAGGCCTTGGCCATGAATGCCTTTACGGCCGCATCCATGGCGTCATAGCCCAGCGAGGCACGGTCCTCGATCTGCAGCTTGAAGCCGCCGGTCGTTCCGAGGCCGGCCACAGGAGGCGGCGGGAACATGGCGATAAAGGCTTCCTGGATGCTGCCAAACGCCTGGTTGAGCTGGCCCGCCACAGCACCGCCGCTCTGGTCGGCATGCTTGCGCTCGGCAAAGGGCTTGAGCGTGACAAAGACGATGCCCGAGTTGGAGCTGTTGGTGAAGCCGTTGATGGACAGTCCGGGGAACGCGATGGCGTCTTCCACATTGGGATTTTTCTTGACGATCTCGCCCATGCGGCGGATCACGTCTTCCGTGCGATCCAGCGTGGCGCCATCGGGCAACTGGGCAAAACCGACCAGATACTGCTTGTCCTGGGCCGGCACAAAGCCGCCGGGCACCAGCTTGAACAGACCCCAGGTCGCGCCCACCAGCACGGCGTAGATCACCAGCATCAGCGCCTTGCGGCCGATGACACGCTGCACGCCGCCGCTATAGGCATCGGAGCCGCGGCGGAACAAGGCGTTGAAGCGACGGAAGAAGCCGCCCAGCACGCGCTCTATGCCGCGCGTCAGTGCGTCCTTGGGCGCATCGTGGCCGCGCAGCAGCAGCGCGGAAAGCGCGGGCGACAGGGTCAGCGAGTTGATGGCCGAGATCACCGTCGAGATGGCGATGGTCACCGCGAACTGGCGATAGAACTGGCCCGTCAGGCCGCTGATGAACGCCAGCGGCACAAACACGGCCACCAGCACCAGGGCGATGGCGATGATGGGCCCGCTCACCTCCTGCATGGCGCGGTAGGTGGCCTGGCGCGGCGACAGACCGGCCTCGATGTTGCGCTCGACGTTCTCCACCACCACGATGGCGTCATCCACCACGATGCCGATGGCCAGCACCAGGCCGAACAGGCTCAGCGCATTGATGGAAAAGCCCAGCAAGTGCAGCACGGCGAACGTGCCCACCACCGAGACCGGCACGGCCAGCAGCGGAATGATGGAAGCGCGCCAGGTCTGCAGGAACAGGATCACCACAACCACCACCAGGGCCACGGCTTCCAGCAGGGTCTGGATCACGGACTTGATCGAAGCACGCACGAATTGCGTGGGGTCGTAGGCGATGCGGAACTCCACACCTTCAGGCATGTGCTTTTGCAGCTCGGCCATGGTGGAGCGCACATTGGCCGAGATCTCCAGGGCATTCGAGCCCGGAGCCTGGAACACGCCCATGCCCACGGCGGGGTCGTTGTTGAGCAGGGAGCGCAGCGAATAGTCGGCCGCGCCCAGCTCCAGCCTGGCCACGTCGCGCAAACGCGTCACGGCGCCATCGGAGCCCGTCTTGACGATGATGTCACCGAACTCTTCCTCGGTCTGCAAGCGGCCTTGCGCATTGATGGACAGCTGCATGTCAACGCCAGGCAGGCCGGGCGAGGCGCCGATCACACCGGCCGCAGCCTGCACGTTCTGGCCGCGAATGGCGGCCACCACGTCGGCGGCCGAGAGACCGCGCTGCGCCACCTTCTGCGGGTCCAGCCAGGCGCGCATGGAATAGTCGCCGCCGCCGAAGATCTGCACCTGGCCCACGCCCTGGATGCGCGCCAGGCGGTCCTTCACATTGAGCACAGCATAGTTGCGCAGATAGTCGATGTCATAGCGGCCGTTGGGCGAGACCATGTGCACGACCATGGTCAGGTCGGGCGCGCTCTTGACCGTGGTGATGCCCAGGCGGCGCACTTCCTCGGGCAGGCGCGGCTCGGCCTGGGAGACGCGGTTCTGCACCAGTTGCTGGGCCTTGTCGGGATCGGTGCCCAGGGCGAAGGTCACGGTCAGCGTCATCACGCCGTCGGTCGTGGCCTGACTGCCCATATAGAGCATGCCTTCCACGCCGTTGATGGATTCCTCCAGCGGCGTGGCCACGGTTTCGGCAATCACCTTGGGATTGGCGCCCGGGTACTGGGCGCGCACCACCACCGAGGGTGGAGCGACCTCGGGGTATTCCGAGATCGGCAGCGTCCGCATGGCGATCAGGCCAGCGAGAAAAATAAGCACCGACAGCACACCCGCGAAGATCGGGCGGTCGATGAAAAATCGGGAAAGGTTCATGGTGTCGGAGGATTAAGGGTTCTCAGACCGTGGGTTGCTTGGCGGTGCCGCGGCCATCGGCCAGCTCGGCCTTGGCGGCCATGGGCACGTCCTGAGGCGCGACCACCACGCCGGGGCGCACACGCTGCAGTCCGTTGACAACGATGCGCTCGCCGGCCTTGAGACCCGAAGTGACCACGCGCAGGCCGTTCACCGGTGCGCCCAGTTGCACCTCGCGGTACTCGGCCTTGTTGCCTTCGCCCACCACGAGCACGAATTTCTTGCTCTGGTCCGTGCCCACGGCGCGCTCGTTGATGAGCACGGCCTGGGTGGTCTGGGGCTGGCCCATGCGGATGCGCGCGAACTGACCTGCCATGAGCGTGCCGTCCACATTGCCGAACACGGCGCGCACACGAACCGTGCCGCTCTTGGCATCGACCTGGTTGTCTATAAGCTGCAGATGACCGGCATAAGGCGTGCCGCCGCTGGTGCCCACCCCCATCTGCACGGGAATGGTTTCAATCAGCGCACGCGTGCTGCGCCCCTGGCTTGCGCTCTGCAGGCCCTGCAGCGCCTGGGCCACGATCTGCTCGTCGGCGTCGAAGCTGGCATACATCGGGTCCACCGACACCAGGGTGGTCAGCACCGGCGCTCCGGCTCCCGAGCTCACGAGATTGCCCACCGTGACCTCGATGCGGCCCACGCGCCCGTTCACCGGAGCCTTGACCTGGGTGTAGCCCAGATTCAGCTTTGCAGTCTGCAGCGCCGCCTGGGCCGCGCGCAGATTCGCATCGGCCTCGCGCCGGGCATTCACCCGCTCGTCGTATTCCTTTTGCGCGATCGCCCGCTCGTCCCACAGACGCGTGGCGCGCTCGGACTCGCTCTGGGTATAGGCCATGCGCGCCTTGGCGGCAACCACCTGGGCTTCGGCGCGATCGACTTCTGCCATATAGGGAGCCGGGTCCACGGTGAACAGCAGATCACCGGCCTTGACCAGCGCACCTTCCTTGAAATGCACGGCCTGCACCGCGCCAGAGACGCGCGGCTGCACATCCACGCGCTGCACGGCTTCAAGGCGGCCGGAGAATTCATTCCACAGCGTCACGTCCTGCTGCAGAACCTGGGCTGCCGAGACCGGCACGGCCGGTGCTGCGGCTTGCGCAGCCGGCGCTTCCGCGTGCGATGCCTGCAGGCCCAGCATGGCGGCAGTCGTGGCGATCACGGCAGCGGCGACGCCGGCTGCGGCCCACCGGCGGCGATTGGAGAGTTTGGAGTGCTCGTTCATGGCAATGTCTTTGGTTCAAGGGTTGAAAGCGGTAGCGGCTCTTTCGGCGGCAGGCAAGACTCATCCCTTCCAGCGTTCAGGCCAGGAATCGAATGAGAAAGAGAAGAAAAAAGGCGCAGCCGTGCTGCGTCCGGCCCACGGGGCCGGATCAGGTCAGCGGTATCAGCGGGGCAAGATCAGCTCAGAGCCGACATCGGGTGGTTTCGAAAAACTGGCGCAACTGCTCCTGCAACTGCGCGGCGCAAGGGCAGGACTCGGGCGGCTGCTCCAGCAGTGCCTGCGGCCATTGCCCCGCTTCTGCAAACACATGGCGAAACACGCTCAGGCCGGCAGCTTCCAACCGCGCGCCATAGTTCAGTGCCTCATCCCGCATGGGGTCGGCCTCGCCGACCAGAATCAACGTCGGCGGCAATCCCGCGAGGCGGCGGGCCCTCGCCGGCACCGCATAGGGGTGCTCCGCATCATGCGGCTCGCCCAGGTACTGGCACCAGCCCGAAGCCCATTTGCATTCGACGGACTCGCCCTGAGCGGCACGCTGCGAAGGCGTGGCCGAGCAAGGGTCCAGCATGGGAGAGATCAGAATCTGCCCAGCCAGCGGCGGCTGCTGCTGATCGCGCGCCATCATGCAGATGCCGGCCGCCAGATTGGCGCCAGCCTCTTCACCGGCCAGATAGAGCGGAGCGCCCTTTCCGGCCAGCTTGGTGCGTTGCTTGTAGGCCCACAGCAGCACCTCGTAGCCCAGTTCCAGCGGACGCGGAAACGGATGCTCGGGTGCCAACGGATAGGCCAGCGACACCACACAGGCCCCGGCGGCTGCCAGCGAACTGCCGACGGTGCAACCGTTGTCCAGATCACCGGCCACAAAGGCGCCGCCATGGAAATGCAGCACCAGCGGGACCACTTCGCCGCGTCGCTTGCCGCCATACAGGCGCACATGGGCCTGCACACCATCGGCCACGGAAATCGTGGTGTCGGTATGAGGAATCGGCTGCAATGCGGTGGCTTTGGTGTTTGACATGGTTTTTCCGGACAGGACCGGGTGATGGAACAGAAATGTAGCAACAGTGATTCACGGCATAAACCCCGCAAACGCGGCCACACTGTTTCCAATTCTCGAACAATGACGGGGTGAGCTGTGTGTGAGAATCCCGCATCCTCGGCGAGTCCGGGTTTTCGCGAGGACAAGGAGATCCCATGGATCAGATACAGGCCATGCGTATTTTCGCGCGGGTCGTGGAAGCCGGCACTTTCACGCGTGCAGCCGATTCGCTGCAAATGCCAAAAGCCAGTGTGACCAAGAACGTTCAGGCGCTGGAAGAGCGCCTGCGCGTGAAGCTGCTCAACCGTACCACGCGTCGCGTCACCGTGACCGCCGACGGTGCGGCCTACTACGACCGCGCCGTGCGCCTGCTCGCAGACTTCGACGACCTTGAGGCCAGCGTCAGCCAGGCCCGCACCACGCCGCGCGGGCGCCTGCGCGTGGATGTGGGAACGACGGTGGCGCGTCTGCTCATCATTCCCCATCTGAGCGAGTTCCAGTCCCGCTACCCCGAGATACAGATCGATCTGGGCGTGAGCGACCGCACCGTGGATCTGATCAGCGACAACGTGGACTGCGTGATCCGCGGCGGCGAGCTCTCCGACCAGTCCCTGGTGGCGCGCCGCATCGGCAATCTGGAATTCATCACGGTTGCCGCACCTGAATATCTGCAGCGCCACGGCGTGCCCCGGCATCCGCGCGATCTGGAGTCCGGCCATCGCAACGTGATCTATTTCTCCCCGGTCTCGGCCAGGCGCTATCCGCTGGAGTTCCACAAGGGCGGCGAAGTGATAGAGATCGCCAGTCCAGCCCACCTTGGCATCAACGAAGGCAATGCCTATATCAGCGCCATACTCGCGGGCCAGGGCATAGGGCAGCTCAGCCGCTTCCAGATTCACAAGTACCTGGAAAACGGCCAGCTGCAACGGGTTCTCGAAGACTGGAAGCACCCACTGCTGCCGATCTATGTGGTCTATCCGCCCAACTCCCACCTCAGCGCCAAGGTACGCGCCTTTGTGGACTGGGTGGTGGAGCTGTTTTCGCGCAACCCGCTGCTGCAGGGCGAAAGCCGGCCCGCCTAATCAGGCGGGGCCGCGCTCACCAGGCGCCGGGCACAGCGCACCAAGCCTGCATCACTGCTGCAGCTGCGCCCAGACCTTGTCCAGCCGCTTGGCGCTGACCGGATACGGCGTGCGCAGCTCCTGGGCAAAAAAGCTCACGCGCAGCTCCTCCAGCATCCAGCGGTACTCCTGCATGCGGGCATCGATCTGCCCCTTGCGCTCGGCCACCAGCCGCCAGTAGCGCTGCTCCAGCGGCAGCAGCTCCTTGAGCTTGGCGGCATCGCGCGCCGGATCGGCCCGGTACTTGTCCAGGCGCGAGGTAATCGCCTTGAGGTAGCGCGCGTAATGACCGAGCTGCGCCCAGGGTGCCACGGCGATGAAGTTCTTGGGCATGAGCTTTTGCAGCTGCTCGCTCGCGTCCTTGGTGGCCTCCGGCGCGTTCTTGGTGTCCTTGATCTTGCGCGCAGCGGCCGCGTACTCGGCGAGGATAACGGCCGACATGCGAGCCACCTCGTTGGCAATCAGCGTCAGGCGGCCACGGCCGTCCTGCACTCGCTGCTTGAAGTCGGCCTCGTTGCTCGGCAAGGGCTCCTGCAGAAAGGCGCGGTCTATGGCCACATCGATGATCTGACCGCGCAGCTCCTCCTGCGTGCCCAGCGGCATATAGGCCACGGCCATCTTCTGCAGATCGGGAATATTCTTTTCCAGATACTTGAGCGCATCGCGAATCTGCAGCGCGAACAGGCGGCGCAGGCCCACACGGTGCTTTGCGGCGGCGGCCTCGGGTTCGTCGAAGACCTCGATGCCGACGGCATCGCCATGGTCGATCAGGGCCGGAAAGCCGATCAGCGTGGTGCCGCCCTTCTTGATTTCCATGAGCTCGGGCAGCTCGCCAAAGCTCCAGTCCTTGTAGCGCGCATCATGCGACTGGGCCGGCTTGCCCGCCACAGCCTTATCATTTTTAGGAGCTACTTGCGCATTATCCTTCGCACTTTCAGATACTTTTTGCTCTGAATGTATCGTCTCACAAGCGCCAGCAGCTACCTTTAACGAAGCAAGCGCCTGGAATGCACCACGTGCCTTGGCGCCCCACTCGGCCTTGAGCGCGCCCAGATTGCGGCCCTGGCCCAGTTGGCGGCCATGCTCGTCGGTGATGCGGAAGTTCATGAACAGATGCGGGCTCAGCATGTCCAGCTTGAAGTCGGCGCGCTTCACATCCAGCGAAGTCTCGTCGCGCACCTGCTTGAGCAAGGCGTCGATCAGGCCCCCCTGGGCCCAGCGTTCGTTCTGCGTAAACAACTCGGCCAGCCGCGCCGCGCTCTCGGGCAGCGGCACAAAGCGGCTGCGCGGGCGCTGGGGCAGGCTCTTGAGCAGCGCCTGGACCTTGTCCTTGAGCATGCCCGGCACCAGCCACTCGGCACGCTCCTCCGACACCTGGTTGAGCACAAACAGCGGCACGGTGACCGTGATGCCGTCGCGCGCGTCACCGGGGCTGTGCAGATAGCTGGCGCTGCAATCGGCACCGCCCAGCTTCACGGTCTTGGGAAATTTGTCCGTGGTGATGCCGGCGGCCTCGTGCCGCATCAGCTCGTCCCTGGACAGGCGCAGCAGCTCGGGCTGGTTCCTGCTCTCGGCACGGAACCACTTGTCGAAGGTCGCGCCGCTGTACACATCCCTGGGCAGATGCTGGTCGTAGAAGGCAAAGATCAGCTCGTCGTCGACCAGCACGTCCTGGCGGCGGCTCTTGTGCTCCAGCTCCTCGACCTTGCGCATGAGCTTGAGGTTGGCGGGCAGGAAATGCCATTGGGTTTCCCACTCGCCCTCCACCAGCGCCTGGCGGATGAAGAGATTGCGCGCCTCATGCGGATCGACGCGGCCGTAGCTGACGCGGCGACCGTTGTAGACCACCAGACCGTAGAGCGTGGCGCGCTCCAGCGCCACCACATCGGCCTGCTTCTTGCTCCAGTGCGGGTCCAGTAGCTGCTTCTTGAGCAGATGGCCGCCCACCTCCTCCAGCCACTGCGGCTCTATGACCGCAATGCCGCGGCCGTACAGGCGCGAGGTCTCGACCTGCTCGGCCGCAACGATCCAGCGGCCGGGCTTCTTGCTCAGGTGGGCGCCGGGATGCGGGTGGAACTTGATGCCGTGCGCGCCCAGATAGCTCTCGCTCTCCTCAGCCTTGTAGCCGATATTGCCGAGCAGGCCCGACAGCATGGACAGGTGCACGGCCTCATAACCCGCCGCCTCGTTGTTGAGCAGCCATTTCTGCTCCTTGACCACGGTCAGCAGCTGAGAGTGGATGTCGCGCCACTCACGCACGCGGCGGATATTGATGAAGTTCTGGCGCAGCAACTGCTCCCACTGGCGGTTGCTGATCTTGTGCGTGGCCTCGTCGGCATGTTGGGCCTGCTCGGCGGGGTTGAACAGCGCCAGCCGCTCCTCCACCGTGCCTTCGACCTGCGCACCGCTGGCACGCTGACTGACGGGCAGGAAGGCCTGGTTGCGCGCATTGGGCTTGGCCGCAGGCGCGTGCTGAGCCGCCATCTCCTTGCGGCTCTTGGCCACGACCTTGCCGCCGCGCGCATCCGACAGCCACTGCCACAGACGCAGATAGCCGCTGAATTCGCTTTTCTCGTCGTCGAACTTGGCATGGGCCTGGTCGGCCTGCTGCTGCGCTTCCATGGGCCGGTCGCGCACGTCCTGCACGCTCAGAGCCGAGGCGATGATCAGCACCTCGGCCAGGGCGCGGCGCTCGCGCGCTTCCAGAATCATGCGGCCCACGCGCGGGTCCAGCGGCAGGCGCGACAGCTCCTTGCCCATGGGCAGCAGATGGCCGTGATCGTCCACCGCGCCCAACTCGGCCAGCAACTGATAGCCGTCGGCAATGGCGCGGCCCGAGGGGGCCTCGAGGAAGGGGAAATGCACCACATCGCCCAGACCCAGCGACTTCATGCGCAGGATCACGCCGGCCAGCGAAGAGCGCAGGATTTCGGGGTCGGTGAAGCGGTCGCGGCTGACAAAGCTCTCTTCGTCATACAGGCGAATGCAGATGCCGTTGGCCACACGGCCGCAACGGCCCGCGCGCTGGTTGGCCGCAGCCTGCGAGATCGGCTCGACCAGAAGCTGCTCCACCTTGCTGCGAAAGGAGTAGCGCTTCACGCGCGCCGTACCGGCGTCGATCACATAGCGAATGCCAGGAACCGTGAGCGAGGTTTCGGCCACATTGGTGGCCAGCACGATGCGCCGGCCCGTATGGCCGTCAAAGATACGGTCCTGCTCGGCCTGCGACAGGCGCGAGAACAGCGGCAGCACCTCGGCGCTGCGCAGCGTGGGCGAGTGCTGCAAATGCTTGCGCAGATGGTCGGCGGCTTCACGGATCTCGCGCTCGCCGGGCAGGAAGATCAGGATATCGCCGCCCTTGCCGCCGGCCCAGAGTTCATCGACGCCATCGGCAATGGCGTCGTTCAGATCCTTGTCCTTTTCACCCTCGAACGGGCGATAGCGCATCTCCACCGGATAGGTACGACCCGAGACCATGATCACGGGCGCCGGACCGTTCTTCGATTCGAAGTGCTTGGCAAAGCGGTCGGCGTCGATGGTGGCTGACGTCACCACCACTTTCAGGTCTGGGCGCTTGGGCAGGATCTGCTTGAGATAGCCGAGCAGAAAGTCGATGTTCAGGCTGCGCTCATGCGCCTCGTCGATGATCAGCGTGTCGTAGGCCTTGAGCAGCGGATCGGTCTGGGTCTCTGCCAGCAAGATGCCGTCGGTCATCAGCTTGACGGAGGCGTTCTTCTGCAGCGTGTCCTGAAAGCGCACCTTGTAGCCCACCACTTCGCCCAGCGGGGTGTTCAGCTCCTCGGCAATGCGCTTGGCCACCGAGCTGGCGGCAATGCGGCGCGGCTGGGTGTGGCCGATCAGATGGCCGCGCACCTGGCCATTGGCATCGGGCGCGGCATTGAGCCTGCCCCGGCCCAGCGCCAGTGCGATCTTGGGCAGCTGCGTGGTCTTGCCCGAGCCGGTCTCGCCACAGACGATGATGACCTGATGGCGATCCATGGCCTCCATGATTTCCTGGCGACGGCTGGATACGGGGAGCGACTCGGGGAAGTTGATCTTCAAAGACATAAGGGCTGGGATTATCCCAGCCTCGCACCACACTCGCACACAAGATGTTGATCGCACCGCGGCCTGAGGAGTGGACGGCCCGCGCTGCGGCAGACAATTTCCAGCCTCAAGCCGGGCCGCGCTCAAATGCCTAGGGGCAGTCCAGCCGCCTGATTGCGGGTATCTGTAACAAAACCAGTTAGCTGGAATAAAAACGGCTACTGGCGTACTGTTCCACAGGGCGCCAACCTGGATGCCCCCTGTAGCAGCACATGATGGATCGACCTTTCTATCGTCGGGTTTTTCTCAAACTTGCTGGCATGGGCTGCACTGTTTGACCTGCGCTTCATTCCGGGCGGGAACGACACAGGGCTCGACAGGGGCGAGATTTACCAACATGTTTTTGGCACCGGTCATTGCAGCTTCAACAACAAAGTATTCATTTGTGGCGCTTGAAAATGTGTCGGATCCCAATGGCCTGATTGGCGAAAAGCAACTGGAATGTTTACATGCTGACCTGGCACAGCTCGATAAAACCGCTCCTGTAGCGGTCTTTGCACATCGGCCCCTGTTTGACCTGTACCCGCCCTGGGATTGGGCAAGTAAGGATGGAGCCAAGGCGATTGACATCCTTACGCCCTATCAAAACACCACCGTGTTTTTTGGTCACATCAACCAGGAACGCCACCAAATGACGGGCCACATTGCGCAGCACACAGCACAGTCCCTCATCTTTTCATTCGCTTTGCCTGGCAGCCAGCCCAAGCGCCCCCGTCGCTTGGGACCCAGCACACCCATACAAGGGTCTGGGCTACACCACGATCACAGAACATGCTGGCGCAGCAAAACCCACGCGGCACCCAACTTGGCCAATGGCCAATACATTGATAACGCGGCCGATTGCATTGGCTGTCACGCGGGCAGTGGCGTTGCCTTCGGGCGAAATGCACCCAACATCACCTCTGACGTGAAGACAGCTATTGGTGACTGGTCCATCGCAGATATTCAAAAACTGCTTAAAACGGGCGATGTCAGACTCCGATGCAGTGGGCTCCGGCATGAAAGTGGCGGTTCGAGGCACCTCCAAACTCAGCGATGCGTATCTGCATGCCATTGCGATCTATCTCAAAAGTGTGCCTGCGATCTGCCTCAATCCGCCGCTCAAGGCGGCCAACCAAGCTCCTTGAAGAAAGCCCCTTGGCTCACAACCTCGCAACCATAATCCGGCCTTGACTGGATGCTGGCATCTCAGAATCGAGCCGATTCTCACCGCTCATGAAATGCCGATGTGCAGCGCAAACAGCATGCCGTTGAAAACGGCCTCACCGCTCACGCCGAGCACTCCTACAGAACATTTACGGAAAGGTGAAAAGCCGAGTCAGGGGTTGTAGCAGTTTTCACCGTTCTTTGCTAACGCGTTGTCCTGCCATGAAGGCATGAAGCATAAATGCTTCATGCCTTCATGGCCCTCACCCCGACACCTGTAGACATATAAGCGACTCTCAGCGCCGCTTAGCGGCGTCTGCCTCCGTCACGGCCGCCCTGTTCCCAGCCGCCACGATGCAGCATCCACTGACCGCCAGGGCCTTGATGCCAAGCGGGCTGGCGATAGGCATAGCCGGGGCGGCCATGCTCATAGTGACCAGGACGCCAGACATGACGACCACCTTCCCAGTCCCAAAAGCCGCCAATCCAGACACTGCCCACGAAGGGCGCCACGGGAATGGTCTCGACATAGGGGGCGGGCGGCGCCACATTGGCGCTAACGACGTCGCCATAACCGTTGTAGCCATAAACCGGTTCGGCAGGCACCACGGCGCATCCCGCCAAAGCGGCAGAGCCGAGCACGGCAGCCAGAGCCAAGGTGCGCCAATGACTGGGGGTATTGATATCTGCCTGACTGGACTCAGTGCGGGCTTGAACTTGCGAGCGTTTTTGCATGATTCACTCCTGTAGGTGGACAGGCTTTCAAAGCGAAAGCGGCAAAACAGGTACTCGACAAGCCCATTGTGCAAACCAGACTTAGGCCAGACTTAAGTTGACATTGACTGCCTGCACTTTGCGTCCAGAAATCTGGCTTTAGAGAGGCCCCATAGGGAGCCATTAACGACTTGAACAACAGCAGCCACAAAACTTTGGCTCAGATTTACAAGCCAGTCACATTGGCTTTATGCGGCATTTCTAGACTGGACTCGCATACCTTCTGAGCGAAGGAATGGAGATTCCCATGGAGTTCAAGCGTACAGTTTTTTTGGTCAGCGTCATTTTGCTGAGCATTGCGCTGCGAGATGTCGTCCTGCCTCCCGAATGCCTGGAAGAGTGGGTGAATGGCTGGCTAAGCAAGATCGCACAATTAGGCAAAGCCGCGCGACTGGGCTGATGCGTTAGTTCGCTTTAACGCAGCGCCTGCCCCTGCGCCGAAGGCAATCGAATGCATACGCTCATGTGTCCATCCGATTGTTTTGCCGAAACGGCTCCACCGTGCATCACCGCAATGGCTTTCACAATTGCCAGACCCAGGCCATGACTCTCGCCACTGTTGGCTCGCGCACCATCTACACGATAAAAGCGGTCAAATAGATGCGCCAGCTGATCTGGCGCAATCATCTGACTGCCATTGGTGATGGACAGTTGGGCCATACCGTCCACCTCCGATTCGATTTTCACATTAATGACTGCCTTGCCTGCGCCATGCTGTATGGCGTTTTGCAGCAAATTGCTCAAGGCGCGCCGCAGCAAGGGACGCTGGACGACGACCTGTGCATCTCCACTGATCTGCACCTCAAGCCCGGCATCGTCCAGCAACATTTCGAAAAAATCGACGATTTTGCCCATTTCCTGGGCCAGCGAAACCTGTACCGCGTCGTAGGCCCGCGTCCCCTGTTCTGCACGGGCCAGAAACAGCATGTCCGCCACAATGCCACGCAGGCGCTCCAGCTCTTCCAAGTTGGACTGCAGTATTTCGCGTAGCTCAGCCACAGAGCGCTCTCGCGACAAAGCCACCTGGGTTTGACCGATCAGATTTGTCACCGGGGTGCGCAGCTCGTGCGCCACATCGGCATTGAAGGTCTCCAGTTGCAGATAGGTTGCACTGAGTCGGTCTAGTGCCGTGTTGATGGAGATACCCAGGGTCAATAACTCCCGGGGCAGGATCGGCAGTTGCAAGCGCTCATGCGCATACTCTGCGCCCTCTCTCGATAGCGGCCGCTGCTCCCCCGCCTGTCTGCGTCCGATACGCTGCGTATCGACCGACAACTGCTGTACCGGCCTCAAACCCACCACGGCAATCCAGTAGCCCAAAGCGGCAACAATCAAGCCGGCAAGCAAGATCAACCCCTCCAAAGCAAGGCGAAAGCTATGCAAGGTGTTGTTGATACCTGCCGCGTCCATTCCCACCATCAGTTGCACGGCAGGGCGTATATCGTTAGCCGGCAGATGTGTGCCCAATACGACCACTTTTGTGGCGTCGCCGGGCAAGCTCAGCCGCCACAAGGGTGACGGAGATGGCTGCAACAACTGTTGCGCCACCCATTGGGCACTCTGTCCCATACGGTAGTCCCCCTCAGCACTCCAGAGCCAGTAGCGGTGATGCCCGTCCGCATCCTGCAGGTCCTGCATCTTTTGCTTGACATGCTCGGCCAACTGGGGAGAGCGACTGTGCTCCAACATGTAGCGCAGATCTTCCATGCGTCCCTGCAGCTGGGCGATCTGGTAGCGGTCCAGCTCGTGCTCCAGTACGTGGAACAAGGCCGCTCCCATGAGCACAAAAATAACCACCGCCACCAGAGCAAACATCCAGGCCAGACGTGCAGCAATGCTCCAGCGTGCGCTCTGGCCGGCACCTGCTGGTGGAACAGTCGACTCAAGCGCCATCGCGCTCTTCCAGCACATAGCCCATGCCGCGGATAGTGTGCAGCAGGGCTGAGGTAAAAGGCGCATCAATCTTGGCACGCAAGCGCTTGATCGCCACTTCCACCACATTGGTGTTGCTATCAAAGTTCATGTCCCACACCATTTCGGCAATCGCTGTCTTCGTCAGTATTTCGCCCTGATGTCGGGCCAGCAGCTCCAGCAGGGCGAACTCCTTGGCCGAGAGTTCAATGCGCTGGCCGGCGCGCACCACCTTGCGCCGGATCAGATCAATGCTCAGCTCGCCCACGCGCAGCAAGGTCTGCTCCTGAGCGCGCCCGCGCCGCGTCAAGGCCTGCAGCCTTGCCAGCAGTTCCAGAAAGGAAAAAGGCTTGATCAGGTAATCGTCTGCCCCCTCGCGCAGGCCGTTGATGCGGTCGTCCACACCATCGCGCGCCGTCAGCATGATGACAGGCGTGTTCTTGACGGCCCGCATGGAGCGCAGGATGTCGAAGCCGCTCAAGCCCGGCAGCATCACATCGAGCACCACCACATCAAAGTCGTAGTTGACCGCCAGATGCTGGCCGTCGATGCCGTCATGCGCCACATCCACGGTCCAGCCCTGCTCGGTCAGGCCCTGGCAGAGATAGTCGGCGGTCTTGCGTTCATCTTCGATGATCAGAACTTTCATGGCTTCACCATCGTAGAGGAAGATTCGGGGCCCGGGCGACCCTGGTCATGCCTGGTCTTTCTGGCCGCTCTTTTGTTCTCCACCCAGTAATGCGCCCGATCCAGGTAAAGGTAAATGATGGGCGTGGTGAACAGGGTAAGCAGTTGCGACAGCAGCAAGCCTCCGACCATGGCGAAGCCCAGCGGCCGCCGCAACTCGGAGCCAGCGCCATGGCCCAGCATCAGCGGCAGGCCACTAAGCAAGGCACACATGGTGGTCATCATGATGGGGCGAAAGCGCAGCAAGCAGGCCTCGAAAATGGCATCGCGCGGTGCCATGCCCTGGTCACGCTCGGCATGCAGGGCAAAGTCCACCATCATGATGCCGTTTTTCTTGACGATGCCGATCAGCAAGATGATGCCGATCAGCGCAATCACGCTCAGGTCATAGCCACCGGCCATCAAAATCAGCAGCGCGCCCACGCCCGCGGACGGCAAGGTGGAAAGAATGGTCAGCGGGTGGATATAGCTCTCGTACAACAGGCCCAGCACGATATAAACCGCCACCAGCGCAGCGGCGATCAGATAAGGCTGTGTGCGCAGCGAATCACCAAAGGCCTGAGCAGTGCCCTGGAAGTTACCGTTCAAGGTGGGCGGTACGCCCATCCGGGCCTGCGCCTGAGCAATGGCATCGACGGCCTGCCCCAACGCGTTGCCGGGCAGCAGGTTGAAGGAGATGGTGACGGCCGGGAACTGCCCCTGGTGGTTCACGGCCAGATAGCCGGTGTGACTGGTGTCCAGCTTCACGAAGGTGGACAGCGGCACCTGCAGGCCGGTGATGGGCGAGGTCAGGAAGATCTTGTCGAACAGCTGCGGATCTTGCTGCAACTGCGGCGTGACCTCCAACACCACGTTGTAGCTGTTGAGTTGAGTGAAGTATTGCGCCACCTGGCGCTGACCCACGGCGTCATTGATGGTGGCATCCACCAATGCCGGCGTGATGCCATAGCTGGACGCCAGATCGCGGTCGATGGTCAACAAGGCCGTGGGCGCGGCGTTCTGCTGGTCCGAAGTGACATCGGTCAAGCCTGGCAGAGCGCGCAGAGCCTCCAGGATTTTGGGTGTCCAGTCGTTGAGCTCCTGCAGATTGCTATCGGTCAGCGTGTACTGGTACTGTGCACTAGCCAGACGCCCGCCCACATTGATGTCCTGCCCGGCCTGCATATACAGGGTCACGCCCGGGATATGGGCCAGTTGCGGGCGCAACCGGGCAATCACCTGATCGGCCGTGACCCTGCGGCCTTCGTCCAGCGGACGCAGGCCGATGAACATATTGCCGGAATTGAAGGTGCTGGCACCGGCCTGCATGCCGAATGCTGTCACATCAGGATCCCGGCGCACGATGTCTGCCAACGCCAGCATGCGTTCGTGCATGGCATCGGACGAGCTGTCCTGCCCCGCGATGGCCGAGCCAAAGATATAGCCAGTGTCTTGCTGCGGAAAAAAACCTTTGGGTATGACCAGATAAAGCACCACCGTGGCCGCCAGTGTGGCGACAAAGCTCAGCAAGGTGATGAACTGATGGCGAAACACCACCTCCAGTCCTTTGCGATAGCCGGCCAGCATGGCCTCAAAGCCGCGCTCAAACCACATATAGATCCTGCCATGGTGCTCGGGATGCGCTGCAGTGTCGCCCGCATCGCCGATCTGACGAGCCCGCAGAAATTTGGCGCACATCATGGGTGTGACGGTGAGCGATACCAGCACCGAAACCACAATCGTGATGGTGACGGTGACCGCGAACTCGCGAAACAGCCGCCCCACAATGCCTCCCATCAGCAGCAGAGGAATGAACACCGCCACCAGCGACACCGAGATAGAGACAATGGTGAAGCCGATCTCGCGCGAACCCTGCAGCGCGGCCTGCAACGGCTCCATGCCGGCTTCAATATGACGGTAGATGTTCTCCAGCATCACGATGGCATCGTCCACCACAAAGCCCACGGCGATCGTCAAGGCCATCAGGGAAAGATTGTCCAGGCTGTAGCCCAGCACATACATCACCCCGGCCGTGCCCAGAATGGCCAGCGGCACGGTGACACTGGGAATCACCGTCACCATCACGCTACGCAAGAACACAAAGATCACTGCCACCACCAGAGCGATCGACAGCAGCAAGGTGAACTCCACATCCTTGACCGAGGCTCTGATGGTCTGCGTACGATCGATCAGCGTGTTGACCGTAATGCTCGGCGGAATGCCGGCCTGCAGCTTGGGCAACGCAGCGCGAATGCGGTCGACCGTCTCGATTACATTGGCCCCCGGCATCTTGGTGATAGCGAGCAAAATGGTGCGGCCATTGGCAATGTTTGCCCCCTCCGGGGCCGCGGGACCCGCATAGGCCCAGGCGGCAATCTTGGTGTTCTCGGGCCCGTCCACGGCCAAGCCGATATCGCGCACGCGTATGGGCGCGCCGTTGCGCCAGGCCAGCACCACATTGTTCCAGGGTTCGGCCTTGAGTAGCTGGTCATTGGTGTAAACATTGAAGGCCTGAGCGGCACCGTCGATGGTGCCGGTCGCGGCACTCACAGTGGTGTTGGCAATGACACCGCGGATGTCCTCGAGACTCAATCCCAGAGCCTTGATCCGGGCCGGATCGACCTGAATGCGCACCGAGGGTTTTTGCTGACCAAACACATTGACCAGACCCACGCCGGCTATGCGCGAGATCTGCTGGGCCAGAATGTTCTCGGCAGCATCGTCGACTTGCGTGATGGGCAGCACCTGGGACTGAACGCCCAGAATCAGCACCGGTGCGTCGGCCGGATTGATCTTGCGAAAACTGGGAGGGCTGGGGAGATTCTTGGGCAATTGCCCCGTCGCAGCATTGATGGCGGACTGCACATCCAGAGCCGCACCGTCGATATCGCGGGCCAGATCAAACTGCAAGGTGATCTGCGAAATGCCCAGCGAGCTGGAAGACGTCATCTGCGTCAGGCTGGGAATCAGCGAGAACTGGCGCTCCAGCGGCTGCGCCACATTCGAAGCCATAGTCTCGGGGCTGGCTCCGGGCAAGCGGCCCGTGACCTGGATGGTGGGAAAATCCACCTGCGGCAAAGGCGCCACCGGCAGCAAAGGCCAGGCCGTCAGACCTATCAGCAACAAAGCCAGCGCCAGCAGCGAAGTGCCTATGGGGCGTTTGATGAAGGCAGCCGAGATATTCATGATGTCTGCCCCCTGCTGGCAGCGCTGCCGGCCGGCCCAGCACCCGTCGCCTGCTCCACCACCTGGGCGCCCGGGGTCAGCCGGTACTGTCCATCGGTCACCACGCGCTGACCGGGCTGCAGCCCCTGGCTGATCACCGTGAGTCCGGCCTCGCTGCCACCGGCCACCACGGGCTGCATCTGCGCTTTGTTGCCGGCGTCGACCACATAGGCAAACAGGCCGTTGTTGCCGCGCTGCAGCGCGGCATTGGGCACGACCACGGCCTGTGGCACCGTGCCCAGAATCAGCCTGGCCATCGCCGTCTGGCCGGGCCAGAGCTTATGCTCCGGATTGGCGAAATAGGCTTTGAGTGTGATCGTTCCCGTGGTGGTATCGATCTGATTGTTCACCAAAGTCAGTGCGCCCGTGGCCAGCAACTCGTGCGAGCTCTGATCTTGCGCTTGCACCGTCAGAACCCGTCCGGTGTTGATCGCCCTGTTCACTGCCTGAAACTGCTCTTGAGGCAGGGTGAACTGCAGCGCAATAGGGTCGATCTGGTTGACCACCAGCAAGCCACCCGTGTCTGCGGCATGCACGATGTTGCCGGCATCCACCAGCCTGGCACCCACGCGCCCGGTGATGGGAGAGGTGATGGTGGTAAAGCCCAGTTGCACCTGGGCGTAGTTCACCTGGGCAGCATCGTTTTGCACCGTGGCTTGCAACTGGCGTACCAGTGATTTTTGTGTCTCCAGCGTCTGGCGCGTGGTGGCTTCATCGCGTATCAGCTCGTTATAGCGCTGCAAATCGGCCTGGGCATTGGCCAACAAGGCTTCGTCCTTGGCCCTTTGCGCCTGAACCTGCTGCAGCTGTGCCTGATAGGTGCGCGCATCGAGTCGCGCCAGCACCTGGCCGGCTTTCACGTCCTGCCCTTCCTTGAATGCCACCTGATCCAGCTGCCCATCCACCCGGGTGCGAATGATGACCGAAGCCGCTGGCACAACGCTGCCAATGCCGGTCAACACCACCGGCATATCTTTTTGGGTGACCAAAGCAGTCCGCACCGGCACCTTGGCCGCAGCTGCCGTCGATGCGGCAGTCGCAGCGGAGTGCGGCTGCCCATGCCAATGCGGCCAGGCCAACACCAGCGCGATGGCAACGGTGACCGCCCCCAGGCCCCAGACCTTGAGAGGCATGCGCCGCGCTGGAGCAGCCGAGCTGCTGTTGCCTGCGCTTCCATCAACACCAACAGGCCCTGACTCATTGCTCATGATCAATCTCCTGCCCAGAAATCTGCACGGCCGTCGCAGCCTTGGCTGTTGCCCGCCCCGCCCAGGCCTTGCCACACATGACTTCGTCCACCGCTGCGCCGGCAGGGAGCTTTTCCCCGGCCGGTGGCAGCTGGGCCGTGCACCAGCCCCCGCCCACGGCCTTGATCAAAGCCACGCTGGCCGCATAGGCACGCCCTTGCACCTGCAGCGCGGCGCGCTCGTTGCTCAAGGCCAGTGCCTGGGCGGTGATCACATTGATATAAGTGACGGTGCCGGCGCGGTACTGGCTCAGCGCCACATGCTCCGCCGCCTGGGCCGATCCGCTGGCGCGTTGCTGGGCCGCGTATTCCTGCTGCAGGCCTCCCAGGGCAGCGAGGTTGTCTTCCACCTCCTGAAAGCCGTTGAGCACGGTCTGGCGATAACTGGCCGCTGTGGCCTCAAAACCGGCCCGGGCATGGGCCAGATTGGCACTGCGCGCACCGCCATCGAACAGCGTGGCGGCTGCAGCCAGACCCAGTGCCCAGACCTTGCCCGGCGCGGCCACCCAACTCAGCAGACCCAGTCCCGGGCCGCTATTACCGCCGCTGGCACTGAGGGTCAGGTTGGGATAGAAGGCCGCCTGTGCCACGCCAATCTGGGCATTGGCCGCCGCAACCCGGCGCTCAGCAGCGGCAATATCCGGGCGACGCTCCAGCAATTGAGACGGCAAACCCAGTGGAACGCCGGGCAATCTGGCCAAAGCCGCCTCATCATCCGGCGCCAAGCTGAAGTCGGCTGGCGTGTGCCCCAGCAGCACGGCCAAGGCATGCTCCAGCTGCCGCCTTGTCAGGCTCACATCCAGGGCCTGCGCCTGGGCCGCCGCCAGCGTGCTTTCCGCCAGCGATACATCACCGCGCGTGGCCACGCCGGCATGCAGCTGAGCCTCGGTGAGCTGCAGCGATCTGGCATAGGCGGCGGTGGTGCGGGCGTACAGGGCTTGCTGGCGGTCGAGGATGCGCAGTTGCAGGTAGTCGTTGACCACACTGGCCTGTACCGCCAACTGCGCCGCAGCCAGATCGGCGGCCGCGGCCTGGGCCATATCCCGGGCCGACTCCACATTGCGGCTCACACGTCCCCATAAATCTGGCTCCCAGGAGGCACTCAAAGTCCAGCTGTGGCTATTGCCCAGGCTGCTCTTGCCTGCACTGATGGAGCGGCCCCGCTGGCCCTGCGCATTGATGCCCGCCACCGGGTAGTAATCGGCCTGCGCGCCTTGCACCAGGGTTTGTGACATCTGGTACTGGACCTGTGCCTGGACAATGGTCTGATTGGCCGCCATGGCCTGGTCCACCAGAGCATTGAGCTGTCCATCGCCATAAGCCTGCCACCAGGGTGTATGCGAATCCACTGCAGCAGGCATGGCCTGGCGCCAAGGACCGTCTTCCTTGAACCCTGCCTGGCTGCCGGCTCCATCGGGTGCTTGAGGTCTGACATAGTCGGGCCCCACGGCACAGGCAGACAATGCAGACACAGCCAGCACCCCAAGCCAGCGGCTCATTTGCCTGCGTTTCGCCAACGACTCTTTCAAGGTCTTGCGCATCCACATAAGCCACCTCACCAGATGAGACTCACTGTAGAAAGCGGGCCCGGTCGACGCGCTGACAGGAAAATGACAAAACCGTCAGTAACGGGATGTCATTGACGGTTGCTATGCTCGGCGCCGCGGTCCTTCTCCGCCGGGAGGCATGTCCTCCCTCGTCTCTTTCACCTTCTCTGCTTGCACTTTTCCCCGACCGCTGAACTCATGGTTTCACTCGCCGCCCTTGCCATTCCGTTGCTTGCCATCTGGTTCTGGTGCCCCCTCAATCGCATCGCCATGAGGCTGCGCTTTGCCCTTACGTTGATTACGGGAATGCTGGGTATAGCCCCTGCCATATTGCTCTACCTGCTGCAAACAGGTGCCGTGCCATACATCAGCATTGCGCCCTGGCAGGTCCCCGGCGGCTGGATTCTGTCCACCCTGCTGATGCTGGTGATTTTTGTGCTGTTGCGCGATCTGCTCTGGCTCATCGCCCGGCTGACAGGCCGCAATAGCATGGCGCAGATCATGCATATCCCCGCGCTCAGCATTGGTGCACTGGTGGTGGCAGCAGGTCTGAGCGCCATCGGCGTCTTCAACGCCCTGCAGCCACCCCGGGTGCATGAGCAGCAGATCGCGGTCAGAAACCTGCCCGCCGCACTGCAGGGACTGCGCATTGCCGTGCTGGCCGATATCCACGCCAGCCCGGTCAATGATGCAAGCTATGTGCAGACCATCGTGCAGCGCACCCTTGCCACCACACCCGACCTGATCGTGCTGCCCGGCGACATGGTGGACGGCGATGTCGCCACCAGCCGCTCCCATGTGGCACCGCTTGCCGGTTTGAGCGCACGCTACGGCGTCTGGGCGGCACCGGGCAACCACGAGTACTACAGCGGCTACAACGCCTGGAGGGCCGAGTTCCGCCGCCTGGGCCTGAATCTGCTGGAAAACCGCACGCAGCTGCTGAGCATCAAGGGCAGCAAGCTGGCGCTGTCCGGCATCGGCGACCCGGTGTTCGGCCGCACCTCGCCCAACAATGCCGATCCCGAGGAGGCCGAAGGCATCCCCCCCGACGTGGATGCGGTTGCCGCCCAGGCCCGCAAGGCCGGGGCAGCGTTTCATATCCTGCTGGCGCATCAGCCCAAGTTCGCGCGCGACAACGCGGGCAAGGGCGTGAATCTGCAGATCTCGGGCCATACCCACGGCGGACTGATCCTGGGCATGGACCGCTGGCTGGTGGCCCCCGTCAACAACGGTTTTGTGCGCGGCGAATATGACGTCGGCAATATGAAGCTGCTGGTCAGCAGCGGCGCAGGCCTGTGGGCCGGTTTTGCCGTACGCCTAGGCGTGGCGCCGCGAATCGAGTTGCTGACGCTGGTTGCACAGCAGTGATTACCGACCTTGCGAGCTCCCGCAGTTGTGCGGGGCCTGTATTTCCTTGAAATTCTTACAGCGCAAAACAATCTCAACCATTTGAAGCATTTGCAGAAATCAAACAGATTTCAAAGCCCCGGCTTTTTCCGGCAATTCAGGCCGCCATAAAGCAGCTGATTTGCGGCCTTCTTTTCAAATCAGTCACTTAGGCAAGAAAACTCTCGAAACTCCGCGCTCAGCCCGATTAACTGCAACCCCGTTCATTGACAGCCATGCCTGACAAAAAGCTGTCACAGCTGCACGTGACCACCTTCGCATAAAGCGATCCAACAGGCTGCGGCAAATGCGCCGCTAAGATACAAATCATTTTTCACAGTCCGCACCGGTTCAGG
This sequence comes from Comamonas sp. Tr-654, assembly GCF_011752915.1. Classification (NCBI taxonomy): domain Bacteria; kingdom Pseudomonadati; phylum Pseudomonadota; class Betaproteobacteria; order Burkholderiales; family Comamonadaceae; genus Comamonas; species Comamonas sp. Tr-654. Next base: position 47,680 of record NZ_VWWQ01000001.1, on the reverse strand, counting down.
CCATTGCCCTGGAACAGGCCATATTCCGGACATTGCCAAGGCAGCAATGCTGCGCAGCGGTCATCGCCCGCGGACTCTTTTCTCGATTGCAGACCATGAATTGTTCCCAATGCGGCAATCCGCTCTCTCCGAATGCCAAGTTCTGCAAGAACTGCGGCACCAGACAAGCTCCGGAAGCGGCCATCACTGCTGTTGAAAAAATCTGTAGCCAATGCCAGGCTGTCTGCAAGCCCGACGCCCGTTTCTGCACGCGCTGCGGCATGGTTTTCGAGAGCCGCGCCGACACCGATGTGCTGGCGGCCGCGCCTCAGATGCCTTCGGGCGCTGCGCAGGCCATCGATGAAGCCAGTCTGACTCCACCCCTGATCGAGCCCATGGACCAGCCCGCGCCAAGGCCGCCGTTGCCCGAGCCTGCAGCCAAGCCTGCGCCGCGCAACCACCGTGCGCCGGCCTTTCCTCAGGAGCCGGTGCGCGGCAGCAATGCCTGGATCAAATGGGCAGTGCTGGCACTGCTGATCGCCGCCATTGCGGGCGGTGTGATGATGGCCAGCAATATGAGGGGTCTCACCGGCACGGGCAGCAGCGCCAATAGCGCATCCGGTGCGACCCAGGCCGGCAAGGATGCGATTTCGGCCGAGGACAAGGCCAAGGCCGATGCCCTGGTCGGCCCGCTGGGCGGCAATACGGCCGCGCAGGCAACGCCTGCCGAAGGTGCCCCTATTGGCGCCCCTGCTACCAGCAGCGTCGACACTGTGCCCGCCACCGCAGTCGCCCCCGTGGTGGTGAGCCCAGACACCGTCAGCGCGGCACCCGCGCCAGCGGCCAGCCCGCAACTGCCCGCAGCCCCTGCATCCGGCAAACCGCCCGTGCCGCCCCCTGCAAGAACACCTCCAGTCAAGAAGAGCACCGCGCCATCGCTGGATGACCTGCTGGATTGAAAGCCATGAAAAAACTCAAACTCACTGTGCTCGCCTGCGCCGCAACCCTGCTCGGCGGCTGCGCCACCTTGCAAGATGCCTCCACGTCGCTGAGCTGCATGCTCTCGCGCGTCACCAATTCTGCAGACCCCAGCTGCGGCCCTGGCGGCAGCGCGCCCGCTGTTTCGGGTGGGCAGAGCGAGCGCTTTGCGCGCCTGCAAGCCGCTCTCGATCAGGAGACCCAGCAGGCACAGAGCATGCAGGCCCAGGCCGTGCAGGCCATGCAGAAGCTGCCGCCCAAACAACGCGCCGTGGCCGGTCCGGTGCAGACCAGAACCGTCAGCATCGCCGACGGGCAGTCGGGACAGACACACCAGATGCGCAGTTTCTCAGCCCTGACCGTGGAGATGCCGCTGGCCGCCAAGGGTCGCAAGGAATACACCCAGGCCATGAACGTGCTCAAGGAGCTGGCCAATGAGCTGGCCGACAACCGCGGCGCCTCCAGCATCGTGGTCGATCAGTCGGACGAGGATGTCAAGGCCGGGCGTGTGAATACCGCCACAGGCACCACCCAGTCCAAGGGCGGCAAACCCGTCACTGTCATCAAGAAGATCGACACTGGCCTGCCCGCCGGCGTTGAGCGCTACACCATCGAAGCCGGCGAGATCCGCGGCAAGCTTTGACACCCGGCCAGCCAGCGGCTCACCGTGCCAGACCAGCCAGCCTCAACCACAAGACAGGACGAAAAATGAGAGAGCAACCCCTGGGAGAAATACGTTTTGCCACCCTTGCCAGAGCCGCCGAAGGGCTGACTCAGTGGCGACCGCTGCTGCTGAGCTTTCTGACACTGCTGGTCACCGGCGCACTGATCGCAGCCGCGGCCTGGATGCTGGTCAAGGCCGGCTTCTTCATGTACCTGATCTTCATGCTGGCGTCCGTCATCGCACTGCTGGCCGGCTCTTCGGGAGTCGGCATCATGCTCATGGACAAGGCCAGGAACGAGCCCGTGCGCTCCTTCTCGGCTGCTGCATCGGCCGGCCTGCTGTGCCTGCCCAAGTTCCTGCTGGTCGGTCTGGCGGTATTGCTTGCCACGCTGGCCTACTACCTGCTGGCTGCCGTCATCTACTTCGTCTGCAAGATTCCCGTGCTCGGCAGCATTCTGGCCTTTGTGGCCCATCCGATTCTGGTGCTGGTCGCCGCGGCTTTGCTGATCGCCATGATCTGGGTCGTCGGCCCCTTGATGGGCCCAGCGCTTTGGAGCGGCCTGTCCGTCAAGGCTGCGCTGGCCAATGTGCTGAGCATTGCACGCAAGCGACTGGTCGAAGTGGTGCTGATGGAAGTCGTGCTCTACGTCATTTTGGGCCTGGTCTGCTTCATGCTGTTTGCCGGACTGGTTCCCGCCACTGTCTCCCTGACCGGGATGGCCATGAGCATTACCGGAGATGCCGGCTCCATGGCCGGCATGTTCATGGGCGGCGGCTACGGCCGTGGTTACGGCGGTGGCTTCAATCCCATGGGCATGATGGGTGGCGGCAGCACCGGCCTCATCGCCGGCCTGGGCGTTCTCTATTGCGTGGTGGGCGCCCTGCTGGCCCAGGTGGCCATCATGGGCATGAACCTGATCTATCTGCAGGCCCGTGAAAGCGTGGACCCTGCCGAAGCCGAGGGTGCACTGGACAGCCTGATTGGCGATGTGCGCAAAAAGGCCGAAGAAGCCAAGGCCCAGACCATGGCTGCCGCAGAACGCACCATGGCCGCTGCCGAGCGTGCCAAGCAGGCTGCCAGCGAGCGCCTGCAGGAAGCCACAGCCAAGCCCGCCGCCACCGACATCCCGCCCGGCACCGACGGAAATGCCAGCGCCGGCACCGCAGCCGCCGCCGCAGGCCTAACTGCCGCCGCAGCCGCAGCCGCATCGACCGAGCAGGCTTTTGCCGAACAGCAGGCACGTGAGCGCGCTGCTGCCGATGCTGCAGACAAGGCACGTCAAGACGCTGAAGAAGCTGCCGCCCGCCAGCGCAGCGAAGCCGAAGCGGCACGACTGCGCGCCGAGGCCGAGGCAGCCCGCCTGAAGGCCGAAGCCGAAGCAGCCGAGCAGGCTGCCCGAGAGCGTGCGGCAAGCGAACGTGCGGCACACGAACGTGCTGCAGCCGAAGCCCAGGAACTGGCTGCACGCCAGCGTGCCGAAGCCCAGGCAGCAGAGGAACGCGCCGCAGCCAAGGCTGCCGAAGAAGCACGTCAGCAAGCCGAGGCCCAGCGTCTGAAGGCGCGGGCCGAGCAACAGGCAGCCGAGCGTGAAGCGGCCCGGGCCCGCGCCGAAGCACAAGCCGCTGAAAAAGCCCGCCAGACACAGGCTGCGCCGAGCTGCCCCGCCTGCAGCGCCCCCGTGGCAGCCAATGACCTGTTCTGCGGCGAATGCGGCAACAAGCTCAAGTAGCAGCTTGCATGAAAGCCCGCAACGCTTCACAAGCAGGTGCTGCGGGCCAATGAAAAGGGGCCTCAGGCCCCTTTTTTCGTACTTCCCGGATTCAGAGCCCGCAGGACTGTGCGACCTGCTCCTTGAGCCTCTCGGTCGATGGCTCGCTCCCCACCAGCGCCAGCAGCCCGCAGGCCAGCGAGCCCTGCCAGTGCACATAGTCATGGCCGGTGCTGTGCACGCGCTGCACCACGCTATTGCCCTTGGCACGCAATACATCGCCCAGCTCCTGGCTGGTCTCGCGTATGCCTGCCTGCCCGCCACGAGCCCCTTCGTAGATCCCGGCATCCAGGTAAAAGCGTATCGGCAGCTGCGGCGATTGCTGATACTGACGCGCCAGCCAGTTGGGCGACTCGCCCTTGGGAGCCCACCAGTAGGAGCCCGAAAGACTGAGCACATTGCCAAACCACTGCGGATGGCGCAGCGCCACATAGCTTGAGGCCAGGCCGCCATAGCTCGATCCGGCAATCACCGTGCGCTCGGCAGCTGCCGCTATGCCCTGTGCCTTGAGCCAGGGCATGAGCTGCCCGCCCATGAAGTCGGCAAACACCGGATTGGGCGGCAGCTCGCGGCTGCGAGCGTCGCCTGCGCCATTGGCCACCAACACGACAGCGGTTGCAGGCACAAGGCCGTCTGCCATCAGGTTGTCGATGATGGCGGGCGTGGGAACCTGGCGCAGATAGGCCTGTGCGTCGAACAGCACCAGCAGGGAACGCCCAGCCGTATCGGACTGCTGCCAGCCCTGCGGCTTGTAGATCCAGATATCGCGCCCGTTGCCCAGCGCCTGGCTGCCCAGCCAGTGACGCTGCAACTGGCCGGCAGCCACGCCGGCACGGGGTTGGCTCCAGGGCTGGGGCGGCGCTTTGGCCAGTGTCAGCACGGAGCGACCATCGAAGCGATCCTGCACCGTCTGCAGATCCGCAGACCGCCCCCAGCTCTGGGGATTGAACGGATCGCGCTGCAAGGTGGACAGAATGGCACGGCGCTGAATCATGGCATCGGCCGAGACCGCAGGCACATCGGGCGCAAAGCCATAGCTGAGGCGCGCATCCCTGGGCATGACGAAACTGGCCCACCAGACATCGCTGCTTCCAAGGCGCTGCAGCGGCTCATGATTGCCCGAGGGACTGCCGAACAGCCGCACGGACTGTCCGGCGCCGCGCCAGACAAAGCTCACCAGCTGATGCTCGGCATCCCAGGGCTCGATCAGCGGCGTTCCCTGGCGTTCCATTTCCTGCCAGAAGCCGCGGCTGTCGCCGCCCTGCGCCAGCCTCGCCTGCAAGGCCCTGAGCCTGGGGCTGCGCAGCGGCTCGGGTTCGATCTCTGCCACAGGCCCATGGCCGGCCGCCAACGGCGCCAGCACCTGGGTGATCGTCAGCTCGTAGGCGCCAGGACTAGGCGCGGCATGGGTCCGTGCATCGCTGTGCCCGCCCTGCGCCACCAACATGCCGCTTGCTGTCGATGCATAAGGCTGGACGTTCTCTGCACGCAGCACCAGACGCTCCTTCGCCTTGCCCCGGCTTAGCCAGGTAAACGCGTGATCGACGCCTTCGCCCTGGCTCAGCCGCCGCAGATGGCGCCCGTCAGGTGTCTGCACATCGAGCACCACGCCCAGCGCCTGCAGATTGCCGCGCACCACGGCACCGGCCGGTGCCTCCAGCTGCAGGCTCAGCACCTGTCCCGGTGACAGCCGACCTGAGAGCGGCTCGCGCATCGCCAGCGACGATGCCGCCTTGGCCGCGCTCTGAGTGGCGTCCGCGGGCAAAGGTCTGGCGGCACCGGCCGTGCTGGCGACGCCGACGCTGGCCACCGCCAGCAGACCTGGAACAAGTACGGAACGCAGTCCCTTGCCCGATGGCCTGTAGCGCGTCACCGGCAAAGACAAACCTTGATGATCTTCATGCATTGATGCTTGCTCCGTCTCAGAAGTCCACGGCCGCGCTGATGCGCACGGTGCGCGGTGCGCCCACGGTCAGGAAGTTGTCGGCGAAGGCGCCGGCCCAGTAATTGCGGGCAAAGACGTTGTCCACCGTGCCGCGCAAGACCACTTTCCTGTCAGCAATGCGCGTGGTGTAGCGCGCACCGACATCAAAGCGCGTCCAGCTCGGGGCACGCAAGGTGTTGGCCGAGTTGACCCACTGCTTGCCCGTATGCACCAGGCGTGCGTTCAGCGCCAGACCGGCCACACCCGGCACATCCCAGTCTGCCGCCAGATTGGCCGCCCAACGTGCTGCTCCGAACGCGTCATGGCCGTCGTTGGAGCCGCCCTGGGTGCTGGTCAGCTTGGGCTGCAGGTACGTGATGCCGCCCAGCACGCGCAGGCGGGAGCTCACGGCACCAAAGGTATTCCACTCCACGCCGCGATTGCGCTGCTCGCCATTGAGCTTGAGGGTATTGGCAGCGGTATCGATGGTGGTGGAAGGCTTCTCGATCTGGAACAGCGACAGCGTATTCGTCCAGCCTGCGCGGCGCCACTTCACGCCCGCCTCCATCTGCTTGGATTTGTAGGGCGCGAATGTCTCGCCTGCATTGGCGTAGGTGGAGCCGACCTCGAGGCCCGGACTCAGCCCTTCAATGTAGTTGGCATAAAAGGACAGATCCTCACCCCAGGGCTTGGCCACCAGGCCCAGCATGGGAGTGACGGCGCTCTCGTCGTAGCCCTTCATCTTCTGATTCACGCGCTGGTGGCGCGCGCCCAGCGTCAGCTGCAGCCTGTCCTGCAGCAGGCTCAGGGTATCGGCCACGGCGAAACTGCGGATCACATTGTCGTTTTCCTGGCGCACGGCATTGCGCGGTCCGGCCAGAACCGGCAGCACCGGGTCGTAGATATTGGTGGTGTAGCTGCTGCTGACCACAATGGGCAGCGCGCGCCCGCTTTGCTGCTGCAGCTCGTTGAACGAGAACACCAGCTGATGGCCCACATCGCCGGTCTTGAAGCGCCCGCGCAAACCCGCGTCCAGCGCTGTGCTGTTGGTATAGCCCTGCAGGTTATAGGTCTGGCCAACGGCGGAGCCGTCTCCCACGGCATTGAGCACCACGCGCGTGCCCGTGGGCTGGCCAGCATAGTCATGCCAGGCCTTGCCCAGGCTGCCGTAGAGCTGCCAGTTGTCGCTGAGCTCGAAGCTGCCGCGCAGCGCCACCGACTTGTTCTCCACTTCGGTATTGACGCCGCGGAACAGATTGTTGCTGGCATCCGGCGCCGCAATCAGATTCTTCATCTTGCCAAAGCTCACCATCACCGGACTGCCGTTGTCCAGGTTCACCTTGTAGTGATAGGCATCCAGCCCCAGCGTGAAGCGATCGCCCTGATAGTCCAGTGCCACGGCGCCCAGGCGGCGACGGCGCTTCTGGTCGTCGACCTCGGTTTCCCCGCTGGACAGCGCGCCATTGAAACGTATGCCCAGGCGGCGCTCGGGGCCGAAGCGCCGCGATACATCCACGTGCTCCTGCAGCTGCGAGCCCGAGGTGTAGGTGGTGGTCAGCCGTGTCAGATCCTCGGCCAGCGGCTTCTTGCTGACCACATTCACCACACCGCCCACCGCACCGTTGGGGGCCATGCCGCCGAGCAGTGCACCCGGGCCCTTGAGCAGTTCCACGCGCTCGATCATCTCGGTCGGCACATGGCTGTCGGGCGCCAGCCCGTACAGGCCGTTGAAAGCCACTTCGCTGGCGTTGACGTCGAAGCCGCGAATCACATAGTTCTCATTGACATGGCCGGTATTGGTGGTGAAGCGCACCGAAGAGTCGTTTTCCAGCACGGCAGCTACCGTGGCCGCATTCTGGTCGCGGATCAACTCTTCGGAGTAGGCGGTGATGTTGAAAGCAGCATCCATCACATCCACATTGCCCAGCAGCCCCAGCGCCGCCCCTCTGGCAACCTGGGCGCCAGGAGCAAGCGCGGGCAGACCGCCGCCGTCCTGCTTGTCGGAAACCGTGACTTCGCTCAGGCGTTTTTCCGGCGATTGCGCTGTCTGCGGCAGCGTCTGGGCATGGGATGTGGCACTCAGAGCCAGCAATACCGCCAGACCCACGGCAGAGCGCGGGCTGCGGCAAGCCGCAGAAGAAAGCCAATACGCGAATGGCGCGAACTGTGCGGATGCCGGCGGCACCTTGCCTGCGCCGCCACGAACCGGGGTTGCCATGTAGACCTCGTTTTTGATTGATCTCCTATGGCTAAAACGAAGTGCGTGGCTAAGGTTTGTTGAGAATGACTCTCAATTCGGTTAAATTGTACAACACGCAAATCATCCAAAACGATAGCAGCAAGTGATTTCCATTCAACGCCATAAGCCATTTTCAGGGCTGAGTCCCGGCGGGCTTTTCCGTCTCGCAGTCCTGCTCGACGTTCTCGCTCATCAGCACACGCACCACCTTGCGGGCATCGGCATCGAAGACCGCGATATCGGGGCAGTAGCGGGCGCCCTGGGGCGTCTCGACCTTGCGGTAGCTTGCACCATAGGTCTTGAGAACCTGGGGTGGCTGACCGGGCCTGGGCTCGGCCAGCACCTGAACCTGGTTCTGGCCCATGGTGGCCGCAGGGTCGGCATCGCACCAGTCGGCAGCGGGCTCCTGCGCCAGACTCAGGTCGCTGCCGCGCTGGTACAGGCCGCTAGGCCAGCGCACATGGCCTTGTGCATAGGCCGGCATCTGATAGCAGGCCATGAGCTTGCCGCCCTTGCGCACTGGCAGCATATGGCTTTCGGCCTGCTCGACCAGCTCCGGCCCTGCGGGCTTCCAGGCATAGATGTCCACGCCATGGCTGCAGCAGCTGGCTCGCCATTCGCTGTAGATGCGCCTGGCCTTGCCATCGAAGGCGGGCGAGCTGATGTCCTGCAGGGACTGCGGCCCCAGCACCAGCTTCTGAGCTCCCGGGTCGTAGAGCCATGTGCGGTGCGCAATATTCGGCCCTGCAGGCAGATCCAGCGCCTGGGTCAGATCCGGCCAGCCGTCAAAATTCGCATCCACCCAGCGCGGCTGCACCAGCCAGCAACTGCCCACGGCATCGGTTGGCAGACTTTGTTTCAGACGTCCCTGCTCATAGACCTGGATGGCGGAAACCTGGAGATCCGTATGCTCGCCGCAGTCGGCCAGGGAGCGCAGCTTCTGATTCATCAGGAGGCGCAGCTCGTAATGCAGCGCATGGGAGAAGGCCGGGGGCTGGCGCAGCAGATTGAGCGGCCAGCGTCTTTTGCCATCCATGGACTGCCACTGGCCCTGCAGGCGCCGTGGCGCCATGCCCGGCAAAGCCGCCAGCGACCAGCGGCCCGAAGGCTTGGGGTCGCTTGCCCCCTCCATGGGCGTTTCCGTCAGCTGTCCGCTTGCCGAGCCTTCCAGATCAAGCGTGGCTCCGGGCCGATTGCAGGGCTCGTAGCAGTAGCTGCCGCCAACGGCACCGTCAAGCCGCCACAGCTCCAGCTTGACTGCCTTGCCGGCGATCTCGCCGCGATAGCTCGCCGACCAGACCACCGCTTCATGCGAGGTGTCTGCCGTCTCGGCATGCGCCATCGACGTAGAGCTCATGAGCGCCAAAGCAATGTTCAGGCCTGCAAAGCCGGTCGGGGATTTCAGCGTCATATCACTTCCATTTACTTCGATCACCAGGCTTGCATCTGCATCAAGCCCGCAGCAAACCCTTTAATGTGCGGCCAATATGAATGCTGCAAGATGTGACAAATCTGCGCACAAGCATGGGCAGCCAAAGCGATTTATGCAATCAGACAACAACACACAACAAAACCGCAACATGGGCCTGCTGGTCGCAGCCCAATCCCTGGGGGGAGCCTCTCCGCCCATCATCATCTCACTGGGCGGCCTGGTCGGGCAGCAGCTGTCGTCCAACCCCGCAGCGTCCACCCTGCCGGTCAGCATCTACCAACTCGGGCTGGCGCTATCCACCCTGCCTGCGGCCTGGATCATGAACCGCATGGGCCGCCGCGCGGCCTATGTGCTGGGCGCCATTCTGGGCGTGATCTCCGGCGTGGTCGCCGCACAAGGCATTGCGCACAGCGACTTCGTCACCTTCTGCATCGGCACGGCGCTGGCCGGCTTTTATGCGGCCTGCGTGCAGAGCTACCGCTTTGCCGCCACCGATATGGTGAGCGAGCCCGCGCAGCAGGCCAAGGCCATTTCGCGCGTGATGATCGGCGGTCTGATTGCCGCCATCATCGGCCCGCAGGTGGTGATCTGGACGCGCGACGCCATGCCTGCCACCCCGTTTGCCGGCAGCTTCTACAGCCAGGCGGCGCTGGCCCTGCTGGCCCTGCCTCTGCTCATGGGCCTGCGTCTGCCGCCACCTCAGAACAAGAAGGCTGTGGTCGGCGACGCCAGGCCTCTGGGGGAGATTGCCCGCACGCCTGAGTTCGTCGTGGCCTGCGCGGCCGGTGTGGTCAGCTACGGACTGATGGCGTTCCTGATGACCGCTGCGCCCATGGCCATGGTGGGCTGCGGCTACAGCGTGGGCGAAGCCGCCCTGGGCATCCAATGGCATGTGCTGGCGATGTTCGTGCCCAGCTTCTTCACCGGCAAGCTGATTGCGCGTTATGGCAAGCGGCCCGTGACCGCTCTGGGCCTGCTGATGATAGGCGCGGCCGGCGTACTGGCCTTGATGGGCCTGGACATCTTCCACTTCTGGGGCTCGCTGATTTTGCTGGGCGTGGGCTGGAACTTCGGCTTCATCGGCGCCACGGCGCTGCTGACCGAGTGCTACCGCCCTTCGGAGCGCGCCAAGGTGCAGGCACTCAACGACTTCCTGGTCTTCGGCACGGTGGCCGTGGCCTCGTTCGGATCGGGGCAGCTGCTGCACAGCGCCGGCTGGAACGGCATCAATATCGGCATGCTGCCGCTGGTGGCCGTCGTACTGGTGCTGCTCGGCCTGCACAGCCAGCGCAAAGCAAAGGCCTGAAGCTGCGCCGGTGTTTTATTGTCTTCAGAAGGCAATCAAAAATAGAAGCATCTACCGCATTGCTGACAATGAAATCAAGCAATTTCAGCATTGAAATCTATTCAGCAAAAGCGCTACAAGCTATTGTTTATATAGCACCACATTTTCTGCAAATGCGCTGAATGGGTGTTGCCTGAGGCCTGGGTCAACGCCCGCAGCAGACTCCAGTCAAGGCCCAAGATGGCACGCAGACCTGAAGCTCATAGACCGCGAAACCGTGTGGAGCAATCTGCCGCCGGCGAGGGGGGAAGTGTTCTCACGCCCCTGAGCCTGCGCTGCCTGTGCCTGCCGCGCCCAGCCTTGCCGGTGGAAATGCCACTTGGCCGGCGCCGATTTATCGATATCGTCGGGCCATCTGCATCCGCGAGGAGACCGAGGACATGGTGGACATCATTCATAGAATTGGTATCAGAGCGCCTATCAGCGATGTTTTCCAGGCAATCTCGTCCGTTGCAGGTATCGCCGGCTGGTGGACCAGGGAGATAAGCGCAATCGCGGGGCCCGAAGTCGCGATGAGCGCGCGCTTCACCGACCAGTCCGGTCGGGAGCTCGGGAAAATCGGTTTCGACCTCATCAGGCCGGAGGCGGAGCACAGCGTGCGCTGGCGCTTCACGGAGGGGCCCGAAGAATGGATAGGTACCGAGGCGACCTTTGAGCTGAGCCGCCAGGACGGGTACACCATCTTGCTGTTCGGCCACCGGAACTGGCGCGAAACGGTCGAGTTCACCGCCCACTGCAGCATGAAATGGGCCGTCTTCCTGCTCAGCCTCAGAGCTCTGGCCCAGACCGGCAAAGGCAATCCGTCTCCTCAAGATACCAAGATCGACAACTGGAACTAGCGCTCCAATGCACGACAGGCCCAGGCCCGTCACGGCCTGCAGGCCCGCGTCCGTAGCTGCCGCACATGGCTTTCCGCGCGGCCCCAGGAGCGGCTCCTGGGTACAAGTCGTCATTTTTTGAAAACATCGCGCCACAAAAGCCACAAACTGTGCGATCAGCGCGCATAAAACCACGCAGCAATTAGCTCAGGCGCGCTAGTAACCGCTACACTTTGCGCCGCAGGCCTGCGTAATACCGACGCAGGCCTTTTTTTCCCCGATTTCGAGGTTTTCGCGCACTGCCATGTCCACCGTCTTCAATTTCACCTTTGTTCCCTGGTTCCGGTCTGTGGCTCCCTATATCCACAAGTTCCGACACCAGACCTTTGTGGTGGGCCTGACCGGTGAAGCCATTGATGCGGGCAAGCTCAGCTCCATCGTCCAGGATCTGGCCATGATCCAGGCCATGGGCGTCAAGATCGTGCTGGTGCACGGCTTCCGCCCCCAGGTCAACGAGCAGCTTCGCCTCAAGGGCCAGGAGCCGCGTTACTACAACGGCATGCGCGTCACCGACTCCATTGCGCTGGACTGCGCCCAGGAAGCGGCCGGCCAGCTGCGCTATGAGATCGAAGCCGCCTTCAGCCAGGGACTGCCCAACACGCCCATGGCCGGCGCACGCGTGCGCGTGATTTCGGGCAATTTCCTCACAGCCCGTCCTGTGGGCATCGTCGACGGCGTGGATTTCATGCACTCCGGTCTGGTGCGCAAGGTCGACGTGGAGGGCATTCGCAGCGCCCTGGACTCCGAAGCCATGGTGCTTGTCTCGCCCTTCGGCTTCTCGCCCACGGGCGAGGCCTTCAACCTCAGCATGGAAGAAGTGGCCACCCGTGTGGCCATCGAGCTCAAGGCCGACAAGCTGCTGTTCCTGACTGAAGTGCCCGGAGTGCGCATGAACCCCAGCGGCCCGGCCGACGAGAACAACCCCATCGATACCGAGCTGCCGCTGGACGCTGCGCGCCGCCTGCTGGCCCAGCTCCCCCCTGCACAGCAGCCTACCGATGTGGGCTTTTATCTGCAGCACTGTGTGCGCGCCTGCGAGCATGGCGTCGAGCGCAGCCACATCCTGCCCTTTTCGACCGACGGAGCGCTGCTGCTGGAGATCTATGTGCACGACGGCATCGGCACCATGGTCATTGACGAAAAGCTCGAAGAACTGCGCGAGGCCACGATCGACGACGTGGGCGGCATCATTCAGCTGATCGAACCCTTCGAGCGCGACGGCACGCTGGTCAAGCGCGACCGCACCGAGATCGAACGCGACATCGCCAGTTACACCGTCATCGAACACGATGGCGTGATCTTCGGCTGTGCCGCCCTGCACCCCTATCTGGAAGCCAAGACCGCAGAAATGGCCGCCGTCACCGTCTCGCCCAAGAGCCAGGGCACGGGCGATGGCGAGAAGCTGCTCAAACGCATCGAACAGCGCGCCCGCGCCCTGGGCTGCGAAACCATGTTTGTGCTGACCACGCGAACCATGCACTGGTTCATTAAGCGCGGCTTTCAGCCCGTGGAGCCCGAATGGCTGCCCGAGGCCCGCAAGGCCAAGTACAACTGGGGCCGCAAGAGCCAGGTGCTGGTGAAGAAGCTCTGATCCGCTCCACTCTTGAAAATGGCTTCCAGCGCTTGATGAGAAAGCGTTGGAAGCTATTTTTTTGGAAGCAAGAAGATGTTGGAGTGGCAGAAACCGGCTACACAAGCAGCAGCTCTCGGCGCTGCATGAGCACCTAACGCAACGTTGCTCTGTCCGCCGTAGCTGCAAATTCCGACGGTGGACGGCCGAACTGCTTGCGGAAAGCCGCCGAATAGGCGCTATGGCTTTCATAGCCGCTTTCCAGCGCCACGGTGGTGATGGGCATGCCCTGCAACAACTGGGGGATGGAAGCCATCAGCCGCATCTGCTGATACCACCGACCCCAGTTCATCCCGGTGCTTTTCAGAAATCGACGATGCAGCGTCTTGGGCGTCAGCGCGTGCTGCCGGGCCAGGGCTTCCACCGTGGTGCGCTGCGCCGGTGCACTCAGCATGCTCTCGCAGATGCGTCGCATCAGCATGTCTTGCGGCCATGGCAGGTAATACGGCAATGGCGCCAGCATCTGCAACTCCTCCAGCAGCAGATCGCCCAGCAGCGCATCGCGCGGGCGATGCGGCCCCTGATGGGGCAAGTCGACAAGTGCCGCCATCAACTCCCTGACCAGTGGCGATACATGGAGCACGCAGTCCTGGGCCGGCAGGTGTGCCGACCATGCCTCCTCAATGAACAGGCCAAAGGCTCGCACCGCCGTGGTCGCCGTGATCCGGTGCAGCATGCCCGGGCGCAGCCACACTGCCGTCGTCGGCGGAACCAGCCATTGGCCGCCGGGGGACTCGACCAGCAACACGCCTTCCGAGGCATAGATGAGATGGCCGCGCGCGTGGCTGTGCTGTGGCACCACATGGCCGGGCGGATAGCGCTGCTCCACGCCCGTGACAGGCAGTGGCGAGGCCTGCGCATGCTGCAAATCCAGCGCATGCGCACCATGTTCTGGGGAGGAAAAACCCATGAGATGTCTAAATTTCTACAGCAAATGAATATCTATCGATAGAAGTCTATACCTCTGGCGACATAAAGTAGCAGCACTGCCTCCATCAAGCACCTTGCCGTGAAACACCGCCACCCGCTTCCGCTATGCCTACTGACTCTGACATCTGGTCGGGGTCCGTACGCACGCGCTTGCGCATGGTTCCTCTCCGGTCTCCCCAGACCCCGACCTTAGCCAGCCCAACCCGGGCAGGGAGACCAGATCATCGTTTCTACTACCCCAAGGTCTCTATGCTGGCTGATCCCTCTACCAAATACCGCGCATTTCCCGTTGTGGACCTGCCCAACCGCCAATGGCCTGACCGTACATTGACGCAGGCCCCCGTATGGCTGTCGACAGATTTGCGCGACGGCAATCAGGCTCTGTTCGAACCCATGAACCACGAGCGCAAGCTGCGGCTGTTCCAGGAGCTGGTCGCCATCGGTTTCAAGGAAATTGAAATCGGCTTTCCCTCCGCTTCCCAGACCGACTTCGACATCGTGCGCCACCTGATCGACGCGCAGCTGATTCCGCAGGACGTCACGCCCATGGTCATCACCCAGCTGCGCGAGGACCTGATTGCCACCACGGTGCGCAGCGTGAAGGGTGCGCGCCGCGTGATCGTGCACCTGTACAACGCCGTAGCCCCGGCGTTCCGCGAAATCGTCTTTGGCATGGAAGTGCCACAGATCATTGCCATGGTGGAGCACCATGTGCGCCACCTCAGGCAACTGACCGAGCAGCACCCCGAAACCGAATGGGTGCTGCAGTACTCCCCGGAAACCTTCTGCATGGCCGAGCTGGACGTTTCCCTGGCCGTTTGCAATGCCGCCATTGCCGCCTGGGATGCCGGTCCCGAACGCCCCATGATCATCAATCTGCCGACCACCGTGGAGGTTTCCACCGCCAATGTGTTTGCTGACCAGATCGAATGGATGGACCAGCGCCTGGCACGACGCGAACATGTCACGCTGTCGGTACACCCCCACAACGACAGAGGCACCGGAGTGGCCTGCGCAGAGCAGGCCCTGCTGGCCGGCGCCCAGCGTGTGGAGGGCTGCCTGTTTGGCAACGGAGAGCGCAGCGGCAATGTGGATCTGGTGACCCTGGCCCTGAACCTCTACACCCAGGGCATTGCCCCCGGCCTGGATTTTTCCGACATCGCCGCCGTAGCACGCATTGCCGAAGCCTCTACGGCCTTGCCCATCCACCCACGCCACCCTTATGTGGGCGATCTGGTGTTCACGGCATTCTCCGGGTCGCACCAGGATGCAATTGCCAAGGGCTTTGCAGTGCAAAAGCCTGATGCTCCCTGGCGCGTTCCCTATCTGCCCATAGACCCGCAGGACCTGGGACGCACCTACGACAGCATCGTGCGCGTCAACAGCCAGTCCGGCAAAGGCGGCATTGCCTTCCTGCTGCAAAAGGACTGGGGCATCACCATGCCAAGGCGCATGCAGATCGAATTCAGCGCCATCGTCCAGACCTGGGCCGACAGCAGCGAAACCGAGCTGAGCAGCGCGCAGATCTGGTCATTGTTCGAAGCCACCTATCTGCATGCCCATGCCCAGTCACCGGCCTTGCGCTACCAGGGCCACCGGCTGTTCGACAGCGATCAAGGTCAGGGTATCGAACTGCACTGGCACGATGCAGACGGACAGAGCAGGCAAAGCAGTGGCATGGGCAGCGGTCCTATTGCTGCCGCAGTGGCGGCGCTGGAGTTGCCGCTGCGCATCGACAGCTATGAAGAGCGCAGCCTGGGCAACGGCGCCGATGCCTGCGCGCTTGCCATCGTCGAAGCCGCCTGGCCTGGCGTGCCCGGCTCGCGGTTTGGCGTAGGCATGCATGCAAACATCGTCACTGCATCGGTGATGGCGGTCGTGAATGCCGCTGCGCGCTTTGAGGGCGAGGTGGTTCAGACCCACGCGCCCAACCCTCGCTAGGCCCTGCCCGAGCAGACGGGCTGCCGCATGCCAATCCCGGCCCTGTCGCCGGGTTTCAGTGACTGCCAGCGCATGGACTCCCCAGCCAAAGGGTCTGTCACAATTTTGGGACAGGCCCGGGCTGCCATCAGCAGCCTCCGGCCAGCTGGAGTCCCGCGGATGTTGCGCTGCGTCACGTCACTTCCAGGCGGTCTGCGCTACAAAGTCGAATTGCATTTGAACTGCATTTAGCATGAGGCATGCCATGAACACACTCCCTCCCCAGGCCATCAGCCAGGACGTCCTGGCCGAAAAATATCTGGCCGACGGCGAGCAGTCCGAACAAGACCTGTTTGCCCGCGTGGCACACGCCCTGGCCGCCGTTGAAAAGCCCGAGCTTCAAGCGCATTGGGAGCAAAAATTTCTGCTCAATCTGCAACTCGGCGCCATCGGTGCCGGCCGCATCATGGCGGCTGCGGGGCTGGACACCAAGGCCACCTTGATCAACTGCTTCGTACAGCCTGTCGCCGATGCCACCAATGGTTTTGACACCCAAGGAAACCCCGGCATCTACACGGCGCTGTCGCAGGCGGCCGAGACCATGCGCCGCGGCGGCGGCGTAGGTTATGACTTTTCCAATCTGCGCCCACGCGGTGCGCTGGTGCGCGGCACCAATTCGAATGCATCGGGGCCCTGCTCCTTCATCGATGTCTTCGATGCATCCTGCACCACGGTGGAGTCGGCGGGTGCACGACGCGGCGCCCAGATGGGCGTGCTGCGCATCGACCACCCCGATGTGCTGGAGTTCATCACCGCCAAGCGTCAAAAAGGCCGCTGGAACAATTTCAATGTCTCGGTCGGTGTGAGCAACGCCTTCATGCAGGCGGTCAGGGACGATGCCGAATGGGAGCTGGTCCATGTCGCCAGCCCCAGCGATGCACAGATACAGGCTGGAGCCCATCGCCGTGAAGACGGACTGTGGGTCTACCAAAGCCAGCCTGCGCGCACGCTCTGGGACGCCATCATGCAGTCGGCCTATGATTTTGCCGAGCCCGGCATTCTGTTCCTCGACAACATCAATGCCGACAACAACCTCTGGTATGCCGAGCAGATTGCCGCCACCAACCCCTGTGGAGAGCAACCCCTGCCGCCTTACGGCTGCTGCGATCTGGGCCCGGTCATACTCACGCGATTCGTGCGCGAACCATTCACACCGCAGGCCTTCTTCGACCTGGACGCCTTTCGCACCGCCGTCGCCGTTCAGGTGCGCATGCTGGACAACGTGCTGGATGCCACCGTCTGGCCCCTGCCCGAGCAGCAGCGCGAAGCGCAGCAAAAGCGCCGCATCGGCGTGGGTTTCACAGGGCTGGGCGATGCCTTGATTCTGCTGGGCCTGCATTACGCCAGCGATGAAGGCCTGCAACAGGCCGAGGCCATCGCCCGCAATATGCGTGATGCAGCGTATGCAGCCTCGGTGGAGCTGGCACGGGAAAAAGGCAGCTTCCCGCTGTTCAACGCCAAGCAGTATCTGAAAAGCGGCTTTGCCAAACGCCTTCCCAAGGAACTGCGTGCGGACATCAGAAAACATGGGCTGCGCAACAGCCATCTGCTGTCCATTGCCCCCACGGGCACGGTATCGCTGGCCTTCGCCGACAACGCGTCAAACGGCATCGAACCAGCCTTCTCGTGGACCTACACACGCAGAAAGCGCACAGCCGATGGCGGCGAGCAGTTCTACACCGTACAGGACCATGCCTACCGCCTGTACAAAGCCATGCACGGCGACGAGGCACCGCTGCCCGACTGCTTTGTCAGTGCGCTGGAGCTGAGCGCCAGCGAGCATGTGGCCATGATGCGCTGCGTCCAGCCCTTTATCGACACCTCGATATCCAAGACCGTCAACATCCCGGCCGACTATCCGTTCGAGGACTTCAAGCACCTCTATATGGAATGCTGGGAGGCCGGACTCAAGGGCTGTGCCACCTACCGCCCCAACGACACGCTGGGTGCAGTGCTCTCCACAGAATCTGCCTCAAAACCCTCTCAAACGCCCACCGATAAAGCGCAAGCCGCTATCAATTCCTCAGGCGCCAACGGCATGACCGCCGTGATAGAGCGCCGTCCCGAAGGGCCGCTCAATGCCGTGGTCGACAAGATCGAATACTTCACGCATGACGGCATAAGGCGTCTCTACCTCGTCGTCAGCTTCATGGTGGTCGATGGCGTGGAGCGTCCCATCGAGTTCTTCATGCCCGTGGGCCAGACCGGCGAGAGTCAGCAATGGATCACGGCCACCATGCGCAGCCTGAGCCTGGCCGCGCGTGGCGGTTTTCTCGACAAGGCCCTGGCCGATCTGCGCAAAGTGGCCTGGGACCGTGGCCCCGTGCGCTATGGCAACAGAACGCGCGAGGACGGCAGCCGCATCCCGCTCTGGCACGACAGCGAGGTGGCTCTGCTGGCCTATGCCATCCAGAGCATCATCGCCAACCGTGGCTTGCCCCAGCCTGCCCCCAGCACGGCAGCCACGCCGGCCGCCGCGCCCGAAGGCAATGGCTCGGTCAATGGCAAGAAATGTCCCGACTGTGGCGCTCACGCCATGATTCGCAAGGACGGCTGCGCGTTCTGCACGGCCTGCGGCTACGTAGGTGCTTGCGGCTAGCAGACAGTCCTGCAAACTGGCTGCTGGCGGACATGCTCCGCCAGCAGCGATCGCCCGCAGCGCGGCTGAGTGAAAGGAACGCTGGCTAGACCTCGCTCACCACGAGCATGGCGCTGCGCCCCCGCATCGTCCTTCCGCAACGCTGCCTGATCCCGGCATCGCCGTCGGCAAAGATGCAGTCTCACGCACCCTGGGCGCGGTAGCGCAAGGCCTCTATGACCAGAGCCAATGCTGGAGAGATCTGCCTTCTGTTGGCGTAGTAGAGGTGATATCCGGGAAATATGGGCCACCAGTCCTCCAGCACGGGGACCAGGCGCCCCTGATCGATATGTGGCTGAACCAGGTCTAGCGGCACATAAGCCATCCCCTGCCCGTCGAGCGCAGCCTGCAGCATGAGAAAGGTGTTGTTCAGGGTGACCTGACCGCTCACGCGCACGTTGACAGCCACTCCCGCCTTCTCGAACTCCCATGCATACAGCCCCCCGTATGTGGGCAGGCGCAGATTGATGCACCGATGGCTGGTCAGTTCATGCGGTGTTTGTGGCAAGGGCTGACCCCGCAGGTATTCGGGAGATGCGGCAACCGCCATACGCAAGTCCTCTGCAATGCGCACGGCAATCATGTCCTTGTCCACCCGGTCCCCGCTGCGGACACCGGCATCGAAGCCCTGGGCAGCGATATCGGTGAAGCCATAGTCCACGCTGAACTCCAGCTGCACATCCGGATATTCATCCAGCAGGGGCTTCAGCCGCGGCCACAGGATGGAGTGGATGGCATGGTCATGGGCCGTGATGCGCACAGTGCCAGCGGGTTTGTCGCGCAAGGCACTGAGCGCGCCCAGCTCCAGATCGATCTCGTCAAGACGCAAAGCCACGGTATCCAGCAGGCGCGCCCCGGCTTCGGTGGTGGAGACACTGCGCGTCGTGCGGGTCAGCAGACGTACTCCCAGGCGCTCTTCCAAGGCCAGCATGGTGTGGCTCAGCGCGGAACGCGACAAACCCAGCTGCGCCGCCGCACGCGTGAAGCTGCGCGCCCGGGCAACCGCAACGAAGGCGCGCAGGTCATTGAGATTTTCCTTGGACATTGGTGAATATCTTGCACAAGCAAATGCCAATTTTGCAGTCTTCTCAACCAATTCGGGTTTTTCTACAGTGGCGAAAACCTTGAACACAGGATTTGCCATGAAAAAGACACTCACCGGCATGCTCGCTTGCGCAGCCCTCAGCAGCGGCGTCGCCGCCCCCGAAGAAACCGTCTCGGGCACCGGCATCACACGTGCCGGCACACAGAACACCATGACCGGCCCCGAAGGGTTCTTTACAGGGCTGGTACGTGTAGACCCCTTGTTTGCGGCCAACGACGAGATCAATGTCTCCGGAGCCTATGTCACTTTCTCGCCCGGCGCGCGTTCGGCCTGGCACACACATCCCAAAGGGCAGTACCTCGTGGTGACCGCAGGCACGGGCCTGACACAGGAATGGGGAAAAGCCATCCAGGAGATCCGTCCCGGTGATGTAGTCTGGTGCCCACCAGGCGTCAGACACTGGCATGGAGCGGCCCCAGGGACAGCCATGACGCACCTGGCCGTAACCGGTGCCACGGCGGACGGCAGGAATGTGGAGTGGCTGGAGAAGGTCAGCGATGATCAATACAACGCCCGCTGAACCGGTCATGGCGCGGACGGCACGTCGCCAGGCTTTGACATGGAGCCTGGCCATGCTGCTGGGCTGCTCTGCTGCATATTCTCAGGAGGCTCTGAACATGGACGGTTCCGCCAAAGACACACTCTCGACGCGTCAGCAGGCCATCGTGCCCATCGGTGCCTTTGCAGCCGCCGGTGATATGGCTTCTCTGAATGCGGCATTGAACCGGGGGCTGGACGCTGGCCTGACGATCAGCGACATCAAGGAAATCCTGGTGCAGCTCTATGCCTATGCCGGCTTTCCACGCAGCCTCAATGCGCTGGGCGAATTCATGAAAACACTTGAAACACGCAAGCAGCGCGGCATCGAGGATTTGCCCGGCAGCAGCCCCAGCCGGACGATTCCGCAGGGCGATGCACTGCTGGCCGCCGGTACAGCCAACCAGACACGGTTGTCGGGCGCGGCCGTCTCGGGGCCGCTGTTCGACTTTGCACCCGCCGCAAACGAGTACCTGCGCACCCATCTGTTCGGCGACATCTTCGAACGTGACAACCTCGACTGGCAAAGCCGCGAGCTGGCCACCCTGGGCATGCTGTCCGCCCTGCCCGGGGCTGAGCCTCAGTTGCAGGCCCATATGCGCATCAGCATGAATGTGGGTCTGAGTGCCGAGCAGTTGCAGGAGCTTCCCCGGGCGCTCGCCACCCATGTCGACTCCGCTGCCGCAAGTCGTGCTGGCGATGCCCTGGCCCGGCACCTGGCAAGCCTGCAGGGCGACAGGCCCTGAAAACCGCTGCGACCGGATCGCCTGCCTGGGTCCTGCGATTCCCTCTGACCCCGGATTGACATCGGCATGCATTACCCTGGGTCCTTGTCCCGAGACGCATTTCACCACCACGAAAGGAGTTTGCCGTGATTGTCAAAGCTTACGGAGCCCATGGCGCCGACAAACCGCTGGAGTCACTGGATATCAGCCGGCGTGCCCCTGGTGCGCATGATGTGCAGATCGACATTGCATTCTGCGGAGTCTGCCATTCCGACCTCCATCAGGTTCGCTCGGAGTGGGCAGGAACCTTGTACCCCTGCGTGCCCGGCCATGAGATCGTGGGTCGTGTCGGCGCCGTCGGTGCCCATGTCTCGAAGTTCAAGGTCGGCGACCTCGTAGGTGTCGGCTGCATCGTCGATAGCTGTCAGCACTGCGGGGATTGCAATGAAGGCCTGGAGAACTACTGCGACCACATGGTCGGCACCTACAACGGCCCGACCTCAGATGCTCCGGGCCACACGCTGGGCGGCTATTCCCAGCAGGTCGTCGTGCACGAGCGCTATGTGCTTCGCGTGCGCCATCCTGCCGGGCAGCTGGCAGCGGTAGCGCCTCTGCTCTGCGCCGGCATCACCACCTACTCGCCACTGCGCCACTGGAAGGTGGGGCCGGGCCACAAGGTCGGGATCGTTGGAATCGGCGGCCTGGGTCATATGGGAATCAAACTGGCACACGCCATGGGTGCCCATGTGGTCGCATTCACCACTTCCGAGTCCAAACGTGAAGATGCCAAAGCCCTGGGTGCAGATGAAGTCGTCGTCTCACGCAATGACCGGGAAATGGCAGCACATGCCAAGAGCCTGGACTTCATACTCAACACGGTGGCGGCTCCGCATGAGCTGGATGCCTTTTTCGCCCTGCTCAAACGCGACGGCACGATGGCATTGGTGGGCGCACCTGCCACGCCGCATCCATCGCCCAATGTGTTCAATCTGATCATGAAGCGTCGCAGTCTGGCCGGCTCCATGATCGGAGGCATTCCCGAAACGCAGGAGATGCTGGACTTCTGTGCCGAGCATGGCATCGTCTCGGACATCGAGTTGATTCGTGCCGACGAGATCAACCACGCCTATGAACGCATGCTCAAGGGGGATGTGAAGTACCGCTTTGTCATCGACAATGCCAGCCTTGCTGCCTGACGCAACACCTTGAGCGGCAGCGCCAGCATCGCCCCGGACGGATGTTGCGACTCTCACGGACAGTCCGGGGCAATGACCTGTCGCACCTTGCCGGCCACACCGCGCCGGTTGCACCTCAGCAGGTCTTGCTCTCAGTGTCTGCCTTTGCCGGCCCGCAGGAGGGCTGCGTCTGCGCGGTCTCTGCCTTGGCCGTCGCAGGCTCGGGTTGCGGCCCCGGCTCGGGTTCAGGCTCCTTGGGCAAGGAGGCCCGCGCCACATGAAGCATGTGCAGGGCCAGCGATTCGTACAGCGGCCGTGCAATCATGCGCGAGATCATGCTGGCGATCATGGCCGATGCCATCAGGCTCAGCACCAGGGCGTGACCGTCCACCATCTCCATCACGATGATGAAAGCCGTCAGCGGCGCCTGGGTCACGGCTGCCAGAAAGGCGGCCATCCCCATTGCTATCAAGGCAGGAGCTATATCCGCAGTCCCAGCAAGCGATGCCACATTATTCCCCACACCTGCGCCAATCGACAGCGAGGGCGCGAAGATGCCGCCGGGCACGCCCACCCAGGCCGATAGCCAGGTGGCGATGAACTTGAGCGTGACATAGAACTCGGGCACGTCGGCCTCGCCCTGCAGCATATGCTTGACGGCCTCCGAACCCGCACCAAAGGTGGCACCGCCGGTGACCACGCCTATGACGGCAATCAGCAGGGCCAGCGCGGCGGCAAAGCGGATGGGAAAGCGCGACCTGAGCTTGTTGAGCCGCTCGGTGGACGAGGTCAGCGAATGGGTCATGAGCTTGGCGAACAGGCCGCCCAGCACGCCGCAGGTCAGCGCCACGGCCAGGCAAGGCAGCAGGTCGCGCCAGCCGAGTTCGGCCACGCGGATGCGACCAAAATAGCTCAGATTGCCGAAGACCGAGACCCCCATCAGACCGGCCAGCACAATCGCCGCGATGATGAGGCCGCTGGAGCGCGACTCCAGCTTGCGCGAGAGCTCCTCGATCGCAAACACCACCCCTGCCAGCGGCGCATTGAACGCTGCGGCAATACCTGCAGCGCCGCCAGCCACGAGCAAGGCATGGGTGTTGATGACGGACTTGGGGCCCAGCCAGCGCCGTGCCGAATGCATGACACCGGCAGCCACCTGCACCGACGGCCCTTCACGCCCTATCGACAGCCCCGCGAGAAATCCCGCGCTGGAGAGCACGATCTTGGCAAAAGACAGCCACAGCGACACAAAGCGCTTGCGCAAGCCGGCATCGACCGATGGCTCCAAGGTGGCAATCACCTGCGGTATGCCCGATCCACTGGCCCCCGGCGCCCATTTGCGCGTGGCCCAGACGGCGGCCGCCGTGATGGCGGGCATCCAGATCAGCACCAGCCAGCCGTTGACGCCGTGATAAATACTCTCGAAAAATCCGAACGCCGCTTCGGCCAGCAGCGTGAAAGCCACCACGCTCAGGCCTGCTGCCGCAGCATAGGCCAGCACTATTGTCCGCTCCAGCCAGCGCTTTCCGTCGCGCATCTCTTCATTGAGGTTGTGGAAGAAATCTGGCTCTTGCTGCATGGGCGGGCAATCGTTTCGGGGCGGCTGCAAAAATGGGCGAATACCCACATTCTGCGCCAGCTGCAGGGCTGCGCAGATTGGCAATGTCCACAACGGCCTGCATCGCAGGTGTACCGAATGGCGGCCCGAGTCTGGAATCTCCGCCAGAACCGGGCAGACCGCCCCGGTCTATCCCGGGGCGGCCGCTGTCATCGCATCGGTTCCGTCAGAATCGTCCATGCCAAGGCGGCCAGGCCGCCCATGACCGCAAGCACTCCGCCCTGCCTAGGCATATAGGCCAGCAGCCATGCGACGGCTAGCGCGGCCACACTCAGGCAGCCGAGCCAGACGACTATTCCCACCGCACCACCCCAGTAACCTGTGCAGAGCCATAGAGCCACCATCATCAGCGCCGCCCCCGTCACGCGCAGCAAGGCCCGCTGCACAGACCCGGGCTCACTCCGCGATAGGATCTGATGGCAATGCCTGTCCATGGCCTGGCTCAGCACCAGCATGCCTGCCAGACACAGCGCCAGAGCGCAGATCATCAACGGCCAGAAACTCATGCCATGCCTTTCAGCGCCTGCAGCGCGACCGCCATCACGGCAGCCGAGCCTGCCATCCATGCCGCCACCCTCGGCAGGCTGCGCACATGGAAGACCCAGACCGCCACTGCCGTGTAGAGCACAAAGCTGAGCAAGGTAGACAACAGGACGGCAGGTGCAGGCTGCATGGTACCGAGGGCCACAAGTGCATGGGCCAGCACGACACAAGCCAGCGCCGTGAGCGCATAGCCGCCCAGCGTTGCCATCAGCACGCGCAGCAGCATGGCCCAGCGATAGCGCCTGGTCTGTGCCTGGGTCATTGCTGCCGCCTTCATGTGAGACCTCCTGAGATCGCGCCGCGGGCCGCACGCGGCTGCCGCACGCTCTTGCTACACCGCGACTTTTCATGCCGCCATGCGCCCCAAGCCACCAGCAGGCCCAACCCCATGCAGGTCAACTCCACCCCGCCTCGCCGGCCGTCACCCTGCGCCAGATACAGCAGCAGATGCTGGCCTGTAGTGATGGCATTGAGCAGCGGCAAGCCCAGACATAGCAAGGCCAGAGCGCATAGCTGCTCGCGCCATGCCTTGTATGTGGTGCGCAGCAGTGCATGCAGCAGGCTCAATGCCCAGACGGCAAAGAACACACGGATTTCCCAGCCGGCGCGCAGCTCCAGCGCCAGCGGCAGCAGGCGGTTGCCGTAGAGATAGGCAATCGACGCCAGTGCCGAGCCTGCCAGCGCTGCCACATTGAGCGCGTCGATACAGCGGTACATGGAATGCGTTGCCACGCCCCATTCGTTACCGCTTTTTGCTCTACGCTTGACTGCAAACAGTATCGATCCGGAGGCAATCATCGCGGTGCCGATCAGACCCAGAACAAAATACAGCCACTTCATCGTCCAGCCACCAAAGGTGACCAGGTGCAGCGCGCTGATGACGGGATAGGTATCGCTTGCGAAACTACTGGACGGCGGATTGGCGGGCAGCTGCAGCAGTCGGCCGTCGACGGCATCGAAGGTCACCGAACTGGCGACATTGACCATTTGACGCGTCGCCGCCGTATCCGGCTTGCCTTCCATGAAACGCACCGTGGCCCTGCCCTGCTCGGGTCGCTGCACCAACACCTCCATCACAGGCTGCGCCAGCAAGGACTGCGCCTGCTGCGCGAGGCCGACAAGATCCGCACCGGCAACGGTAACGGCAGGCGCATCTGAAGCCGCTTTCACCTCGGGCGTGGCCTTCAGCTCGGACTCGTAGCGGCTGTAGGCCGAGCGCTCCTGACCATACAGGGATTGCAGCGGCCAGGGCATATAGCTGGTGTAGAAATGCGCGAGTCCGGTGTAGACGATCATGAACAGAAACGGCAGCGTGAGCACGGCCGATGCGTTGTGCGCATCCAGCCAGGAACGCTGCCCTTTGCCGGGCCGGAAGGTGAAGAAGTCCTGGAAGATGCGCCGGTGCACGATCACGCCCGAGACCAGCGCCACCATCATGCACATCGAGACCAGTCCCACCACCCAGAAGCCCGCGATACCGCCCTGCAGAGAATAGTGAAAGGACATGAAATGCCGGCCGCCTTCGGTCTCGCGCGTGGTGGGTTCAGGCAAGGCTTCGCCCGTCCGCGCATGCAGGCTGGCCTGCACTTTGCTGCCCTGGGAACGCGAAAATACCTTGACGCCCTCACCGGTCTGCAGCGGCAGACCGATGCGCCAGATGCTGGCATCCGGCGCCGTCTTGCTCAGGTGCTGCTCGGCCAGCCGCAAGGCCTGCAGACGCTCGTCCAGAGAAAGCGGCTGCTGGCCGCTGCCCTCCAGAGGCGCACCCTGCATCCACAGCGTGATGGGTTCGCGGAACACGCTGATCGAGCCTGTCAGAAAGATGGCGCAGAGCAGCCAGCCGCACACCAGACCGCACCAGGTGTGCAGCCATGACATGGTCTGGCGAAGTCCGGGCTGAGATGCTGGCTTGCCGCTCATGTCAGCCCACTCAGAATGCGCCACGCAAGGTCAGCAGCACGCTGCGCGGCTCGCCATACCAGTTGCCGCTGCCCGAGGTCCCAACCGTCTTGTAGTAAGTCTTGTCGAACAGATTGTGCACATTGAGTGCAGCCGACCAGTTGCGATTGATGCGATATTGCACGCTGGCGCCCCAGACCGCGTAGCCGGCCTGAGTGAAGCGGAAGGGAACGGCATCGCCATCGTATTGGCCGGACGCCGGGTTGTAGCTGTTGGCCGTGCCGCTGACATAGGTGGCGCTTTGCAGCGTCACGCCACCGCCCAACGTCCATGGCGAGAGCTGGCCCTGCAATTGATACGTGCTCCACAGCTTGAACAGGTGCTTGGGGGTGATGGAGCTATAGACCAGCTGCGACGGGTCGGTCTTGTTGCGATTGTGGTTATAGGTATAGCCGGCAAACAGCTGCCAGCCCTGCGCCAGCTGGCCAGTAACTTCCATGTCCAGGCCCTGGCTGATGATCTTGCCCTGGGCCACATAGCAGCAGCTCAGGCCCAGGTTGCCGACATCGGTTTCCGGATAGCGCGGATCACGCACCGCCTGGCCCTTGCGCTCTATCCGGTAGAGGGCAAACGCAGTATTGAGCTTGCCCTCGGCGAGCTCTCCCTTCACGCCCAGCTCGTAGCTGCGGCCCTTGATCGGGTCCAGCGCAGCGCCTGGTGCCGGCCCGGCCAGCATATTGGCCTGCGACTTGTGGATCTCGGTCACGCTGCCATAGGCCGTCCACTGCTTGCCCAGGTCATAGACCAGGCCCGCATAGGGAGTGAAGATGCCGCTTTCGCTGTAGTATTCGCGACCGCTGGCCCGAACGCTGCCATCGGCGTTGTAGTTGATGTATGGGGTGTCGTAGGAGTAGCTGGCATAACGCCCTCCGACAATGGCGGTGAGCTGATCCGTCAGGCTCAGGTTGGCACGACCATAGAAGCCTTTTTGCGTGGCACCGTAGCCGGGATAGCTGCGTGTCTTGCGCTCGCTTGCAGCCGGGGGAATTCTGCCGGGATCGAACTCGTAGACATTGGTCAGCGAAAGCGGCGTGTCCATCTCGGAGTAATAAGTGTCCTGATCGTCACGCACCTTGCTCCAGTCCGCACCGATCAGCAGCCGGTGCTTGCGGCCGAACAACGAGACCGGGCCGCTGGCATGCACATCCAGGCTTTTTTTCTCCGAACGAAAATCGTTGGAAAAGCCGGTCCAGTTGGCGCCCAGACCTGTGGCCGGATCGACAGCCCCGCTGAGGCTGGCCAGCCGCGCATCGCTGTCCACTTTCTGATAATTGACTTGAGCCTTGAGCTTCCAGTCGCCCGCCAGTTGCTGGTCGAGCTGCGCAAAAACTTCCTTGGCGCTCTTGTCGTAGTGGCTCCAGCCTGCCATCAGTGCGGTTTTGCGGGACAGCTTCAGATCGTCGCCATTGGCGGCACGCGGCAGTCCCTCGCGCCAGGGAGTGGCCTTGAGCTTGTCATAGCTGGCTCCCAGGCTTACACGCGTGGAGCTGGTCACATCGGCTTCCAGAATGCCGTAGAGCAGGCTGTTTTGCGAATCGGCGCCGCGATAGAAAAAGTTCTTGTCCGAATGCGCGAGCACGGCACGACCACGCAGGCTCCCTGCTTCATTCAACGGACCCGCAACATCCAGCTCGGCCTGTTTGCGATTCCAGCTGCCGATGCCCACCGAGCCCAGAATCTGCTTTTGCGCTGTGGGACGTTTGCGCACCAGATTGATGGCACCACCAGGCTCCCCATTGCCGCTGAACAGGCCATTGGCACCGCGCACCACCTGCACACTGTCATACATGGCCAGATTGGGGTCGAACAGCTGCTGACTGAACGCGTCAACACTGGCACCGTCGATCTGCACGTTGCTGATCTCGAAGCCTCGCGACAGAAATTTGGTGGCCGCACCGCCCAGCCCGCCCGCACCGCCATAGTCCACCGTCACGCCGGTGGTCTGCTGCATCACTTCCCCCACATTGCTCAAGGCCTGGTCTTCAATGCGCTGGCGCGTCACCACCGAGATCGACTGTGGTGTCTCGCGGATGTCCTGCCCTTTGCCCAGGGACACATATGAGGCGGCATACGAGCCGCTGCCCTCTGTGGCTTCGCGTTCAGCCTGGGCAGTCACCGTCACCTCGCCCAGCATGCCGGTCTGGCTGCTGTGGCGACGCACGGTGATGGCAGCCCCGACTGGGACCGCCTCCAGCCCGCTCCCAGCCAGCGCCTTTGCCAATGCCTCGTTCAAGGTCTGAACGCCTTGCAGCGCCGGCGCCGTGCGGCCTTCCACCAAGGCTGCGTCGACCGAAACTGACACCCCCCAGGTGCGGGCCAGTGCATTCAATGCCTGTCCCAGGGGCTGCGCAGGCAAGCTCAGGCTGTGCGAGGTGGACATGGCCGTCTGGCTGCTGGCGCTCTGGGCATGAGCCGTCGGCAACACCGCCAGACCTGACCAGGCCAGGCAAACCATGGCACTGGCCAGAGCCACGCTGCGCAGACCGCTGCCATGCGAACCTGCAGCCATCCCCTCCCCTTGCCAAGAAGAAAAATGAGAGTGATTTCTTTTCATCAAATGCATCCTGTGAATTGCTTGTCTAAGTGCTTTCACAGTGAAGACGCATGAAACGGCTTGTACCGGACAAAAATTTTCAGCCGGACAGGCCTGCCGTCAGCGCCGGTGGATGGCGACTCTGCCATCGGGCAGCGACTGCACCCGCACGGGTAGGGAGCGCGGCAGGCTGGCGATGAAGATTGCAGGCTCGCGCAGCTTGAAGCTGCCGGTCAATCGCAGCGCTTGCAGAGAAGCTGCATCGTCCAGCACCATCGGCTGGGTCAGGTAGTCATTCCAGCGCGCCACGACCTCGGGCAGTGGCGTGTGGTCAAACACCAGCCAGCCTTCGCGCCAAGCGCCCACATCCGCCGCGTTCAGTGAGTAAGGGGCAAGCTGGCCGCCTGCATCCAAGCGCAGGCCCTGGCCTGCGGTCAGGAGCGCGTCCGGGGGCCGATCGGCCATGCCGCCCTGCTTCCACACTGCCACACGTCCCTGCGCAACGCTGACCTGCAGGCCGGCAGGCCGCAGCGCCACGGAGAAAACCGTGCCCAGCACACGCACGCGGCCCAGGGCCGTGTGCACCTCGAGGGGACGCACTGCGTCATGGGCTACGTTGAGCCGGATTTCGCCCTGCTGCAGATGAACCTCGCGACGCTGGCGATACAGCAGCACCGATGCGTCGGTACCTGGAGCCAGATCAAGCTGGCTGCCGTCGGGAAGATGGCGGCTCAGTTGCTGGCCGTGACCTGTATGCAGCGCCATCTGCTCCGTTGGCTGCAGCCAATGCCAGCGGCCAAGCATGCCGGCCAGGCCCGCCACACCAGCCACCCCCAGCACGGACAGCGCACGCCGGCGGGTCTGCTGCACACGTGCCGAATGAGTCGCGGGCAAGGGCATCTCGCCCTGCAAGGCACTGCCCTGTGTCGCAGCCCAGCCTGCCATGGCTGCCTGCGCCGCCTGTTCGTTCGCAGGTTCCCTGGCACGCCAGCGCGCCAGCGCCTCTGTTGCAGCCTTCGCCACATCAGGACTTGCGCCATGCTGGCGCGCAATCAGCAACAAGGCGTGCTCCAGCCGCTTGCGATCCGGCTTGCCGAAGAAAGCGTCGACACTCATGAGGTCAGCCCCATGCAATCGCACACTGCGCGCACCACATGCTTTTCGATGGCAGCTTCGCTGATATTCATATGTGCTGCGGCCTCGGCATGGCTGAAGCCATAGATGCGCACCAGCACAAACACCTCACGGCGCTTGCGCGGCATGGCCTGCAAACGGCGAGACAGCAAGACCAGTTGCTGTCGCCCTTGCACCTGACGCTCGGGCGAGGGAGCTTCGTCTGCAGCCACCACGGCCAGGGTCTGCAGCATGCGGGCTTCGGCAGTGCGGCGGCGCGCATCGTCGATCACGATGTTCTTGCCGGTGCGAAACAGCAGTGCCCGCAAGTCCCGTATTGCAAGATCTTGCGACTGCATGGCAAATACGCGCGCATAGCTTTCCTGCACCACATCCGCGGCCGCATCCCGGCTATTGAGCGAGCGAGCAAAGAAACTGACGAGTTCTGCGTAATAGTGCGCAACCACGGGTACACCTCGACCTCTTGCGAGGCATGCCGCCCAGGCTTTGGAATCGGCGGCAAAGCATGCAGCGACGGAGCGGGAAAGCGCAGACTCTATCAGAAAATGAGAATCAATCTCATCGAATGGCAAATCTCAATGCCTCGTCGCATCAGTGCAGAGCCTGCGGCTCCATCGCTGATCAGATCGCGTAATACCAGCGCTTGATCGCTTCGCCAGCCTTGGCCAGCACGGCCTCACGCCCCGCCCCATCGAGTGGGCTGCCGGTCAGATAGGCCGTCACCAATAGCGGCGCAGATTGCGCGGTAGGCCAGACGATGAGCGTGTCGCAGGCCGTGCCCCTCTCGCCGCTGCCCGTCTTGCCGCCCACCTTCCAGTCGCTGGGCATGCCGGCGCGCACACGCTTGTCCCCGGTACGGCTGTCCGCCAGCCATTGCTGCAGCAGTGCGCGGGCATAGCCTTCCAGCACATCGCCCAGCAGCAGCTTCTGCAGACTGTGCACCATGGCCTGCGGCGTGGTGGTGTCGCGTTCATCCCCGGGCAGCGCAGTGTTCAGCGAAGGTTCGTTGCGGTCCAGCCTGGTGGTGCCGTCACCCAGTTCGCGCAGCCATTGCGTCAGCGCTGCCGGCCCGCCGCTGGCTTCCAGCATCACATTGGCTGCCGTGTTGTCGCTGACAACCACCATCGCTTCGCACAGCTCCTGCACCGTCATACCTCCATTGGCTCCTGCCCATTTTTCGGATATCGGCGACCATGCCACGACCTCGGCTGGAGAGTAATAGAGCTTGCGCCACAGACGAATCTCGTCTCTTTGCGACAGATAGAGCACGCGGGCGGCCAGCAAGGTCTTGAAGGTGCTGCACATGGGAAAGCGCTCGTCGCCGCGCCAGCCCGCCTCGGCACCGCTGACGGTATCCAGCACATGCAGGCCAAGCCGGCCCTGAGACTGAATTTCCAGCGCCGCCAGCTCGTCACTCAATGTTTTCGCCGCAGCAGCTTGCTGCTTGGAGATAAAAGCACAGCCGCTCAGTCCCCAGGCCCCCAGACCCAAGGCCAGTCCTGTTGTCAGCATGCTGCGTCGTTGCATAAGATCCTCTTGTAGTTAACTGTGATGGTTTGAAGCATATAGCGCTGTATTCAGGTGAACCAGCAGTAATAATTGACGCCATCCATTAGAAAAACTTTTACCTCCATCGTCCCATGCAGCTTCCACTGAACGCCTTGCGCATGTTTGATGCGGCCGCCCGTCATTTGAGCCTGACCCGCGCCGCACAGGAGCTGCATGTGACGCAGGCGGCCGTCAGCCAGCACATCCGCAATCTCGAGGAACGCCTGGGCAAGCCGCTGTTTCGCCGCCTGCCTCGCGGTCTGGCCCTGACCGACGAAGGCCAGGCCTTGTGGCCTGTGGTGGCGCAAAGCTTTGAGCGCATAGAACAATCGTTGCAGCAGGTGGCGGAGCCGCGGCCACGCGAAATCCTGAGTGTGGGCGTGGTCGGCACTTTTGCCATCGGCTGGCTGATTCCCAGGCTGAGCCATTTTCAGCAGTTGCATCCCTATATAGACCTCAGGCTGCTGACCAATAACAATCGCGTGGATCTGGCTGGCGAAGGACTGGACGCCGCCGTGCGATTTGGCGACGGTGCCTGGCATGGCACGCACGCGCAGATGCTGCTGCGCGCTCCGCTCTCTCCCATGTGCACTCCCATGCTGGCACAGCAGCTGCGCGAGCCTGCCGACCTGGCCCGGCAAACCCTGCTGCGTTCCTATCGCACCCAGGAATGGGAAGGCTGGTTTGCCGGCCTGGACCAGACTGCCCCGCTGGCACGCGGAGCCATGTTCGACTCCTCCCTGACGCTGGCCGAGGCCGCCGCCCAGGGTGCAGGCATTGCCTTGCTGCCCGCGCGCATGTTCGAGCACATGCTGCAGCAAGGCCGGCTGGTGCGCCCTTTTGCCCACGAGGTCGATACCGGCGCCTACTGGCTGACCTATCTCAAGTCACGCCAAGCCAGCTCCGCCTTGCAGACCTTCAGACACTGGCTGATGACCCAGCTGCAAACCGACTGAAACCAGCGGTCTTCAATGGCTT
The DNA here is from genome assembly GCF_011752915.1 of Comamonas sp. Tr-654. Lineage (NCBI taxonomy): Bacteria > Pseudomonadati > Pseudomonadota > Betaproteobacteria > Burkholderiales > Comamonadaceae > Comamonas > Comamonas sp. Tr-654. Next base: position 15,439 of record NZ_VWWQ01000001.1, on the reverse strand, counting down.
GAGCCTTTTCACACCAGGCGTTTGAAGCTATCAATCCATGAGTCCTCCGCAGCCGCCAAGCCGCACAGGTCTGCATGGCTTCAGGGCAACGGGTAAAGTACACGCCCAGCAAGCGCCATGGCGCTTTGGTTTTACTCATTTCATCAGACACCTGCCTTGACTGCCGCCTCCACCCTGCCCGTCCTGTACTCCTTCCGCCGCTGCCCCTATGCCATACGCGCCCGCCTGGCGCTGGCCCATGCGGGCCTGGCTTGCGAACTGCGTGAAATCAATCTGCGCAACAAGCCTCAGGCGCTGCTCGATGCATCGCCCAAGGGCACGGTGCCCGTGCTGGTGCTGCAGGATGGAAAAGTCATCGATCAGAGCCTGGAGGTGATGCTGCATGCGCTGCGCGGCAACGACCCCGACGGCTGGCTGCAACCCACGCATGGCAGCCTGGAAGACATGCTGGCCCTGATCGAGCGCAATGACGGCTTCTTCAAACAGGCTCTTGACCGCTGCAAATACCCCGAGCGCCACGATGCCGAGGCCGTGAACCAGGCCCAGGCCGATGCGCTGACCTGGCTGTCGGCCCTGAACGATCAGCTCGAGGAGACCGGCTATCTGTTCGGTCTGAACCCCAGCCTGGCCGATATGGCACTACGCCCCTTTGTAAGGCAATACGCACGCATCGACGAAGCGCAGTGGAACGAGCAGCCCTGGCCTCATCTGCAGCACTGGCTGCAGCGCTGGATTGACTCGGCCCTGTTTGCCGAAGTCATGGAAACTTATCCGGGCTGGGTTCCGGGCAGCAAGGGGCCGACCTTTGTGGGCGAGAGCGTGGAAAGCCTCTGATGCAGCAGCCATGGCTGCGAACGCTTGAATGACAGCGCTGGCAAGCGTTTGACCAGCATCAAAAAAACCCGGCAGCTTGCGCTTGCCGGGTTTTTTATCGCATTGCTGTCAACAAGATTCAGCGCTTGGCGCCCTTGAACAGCAGCACCGCCAAAATCACGAAAAACGCTACAAAGCAGACAAACGACCAGTTGGCAATGGAGCCGCCCAGCAAAGTCCAGTCAATGGCGGCGCAGTCGCCCGAGCCCTGGAAGATCATGGGAATGGAGCGGCTGAAGGAGTAGTGCTCGATCATTCCGTAGAAGTCACGGCCGCAGGTCGCAAACTCTGGTGGATACCACTGCAGCCAGCTCTGGCGTGCTGCCACGAACGCACCAAAACCACTGCTCAACAGGGCCAGAATGCCAAAACTCATCCACCAGCCTTTTTGGCCTCTAACGCTTGCCAGACCTGTGAAGATAGCTACCACAATCAGTGCATATCGCTGCACGATGCACATGGGGCAAGGCTCCAGGCCCACCACATGCTGCAGGTAAAGGCCAAACGCCAGCATGGCAACACAGGCGACGCTGATCAGCGCCAAGATGCGCCGTGGCGCGGTTTCAAACCATTGAAGCATCATTATCTTTCTGCGAAATATCTAAATCATGCCAGCACCAAGGATAACGCCCTCTGATGCCTGCATGACTCCTTCGCAGAAGACTGCAAGCCAGAGCCGCCTCGCGGCGACTCTGTCATCCCCCTAAGAGAGGGGGAAGGCGCATAGCGCCTCAGGGGGTGTCAAATCCCGGCCGCCTCATCCAGGAACACCTTGGCCCGGCGCGGTGTCACCACCAGGGTTTCACCTTCGCGCAGACCCATGTCCTTGAACTGCTGTGCGGGAATCTGGGCTTCGATCAACCCGTCCTCACCGGCATGGCTGGCGTTTGGTGTGGTCTCGGAGGGAATAAGTTCCAGCCTTGCGATGGGGCCGACCACAATGGCGCGCGAAAGCTGGGCCACGATGCCTGTCGGACGGCCCTGGGCGTCGAGATTCTGGCCCGGGGAATAGCGCTCCACTTCCAGATCATGGGGTCGCACATAGGCAAAAGCCTGGCTGTCCTGGGCACCGCGCGCATCGCTGCTGTCAAGCTGCATGCCTTCGTCCAGATAAACCCGGCCGTCGCTGGCGCGGCCCTTGAACAGGTTCACATCACCCAGGAAGCCATAGACAAACGGGGTGGCCGGGTCGTCCCAGACCTGCTGGGGCGTACCTTCCTGTTCGATCTTGCCCTGGTTGATGACCACCACGCGGTCCGCCACTTCCAGGGCCTCTTCCTGGTCGTGGGTCACGAAGATGGAGGTCACATGCAGCTCATCGTGCAACTGGCGCAGCCAGCGACGCAGCTCCTTGCGCACCTTGGCATCCAGCGCACCAAAGGGCTCGTCAAGCAGCAGCACCTTGGGCTCGACGGCCAGGGCGCGGGCCAGCGCGATACGCTGACGCTGGCCACCCGAGAGCTGCGACGGGTAGCGCTCGGCAATCCAGTCCAGCTGCACCAGCTTGAGCAGCTTCATGACCTTTTCCTTGATGACTGCCTCGCTGGGACGCTCCTTGCGCGGCTTGACACGCAGGCCGAAGGCCACGTTCTCGAACACGGTCATGTGGCGGAACAGCGCATAGTGCTGGAACACAAAGCCCACGTTGCGATCACGCACATGCACATCGGTGGTGTCTTCGCCGCTGAAGTGGATGCTGCCCACATCGGCCGTCTCCAGACCCGCGATGATGCGCAGCAGCGTGGTCTTGCCGCAGCCCGAGGGGCCGAGCAAGGCGATCAGCTCGCCCGACTTGATATCCAGACTCACATCGCGCAGGGCCTGAAAATCGCCGAACTGCTTGCTGACATTACGAATTTCGATACTCATGATGAATCTCTTGTTCTGATCCGGGCAGCTCAGGCTGCCTTGGCGGTTTTGTTCGTTGCGAGGCTTATCTGGCCTGGGCGCTCGGGGGGGGCTTCGGCTGCGGCCTTGGCCTGCTGCTCGGCACGCCACTCAGCGAGAGACTTGATCACCAGCGTCACCAGCGCCAGCAGCGCCAGCAGCGATGCCACGGCAAAGGCGGCAGCCGCCTGGTAGTCGGCATACAGCACTTCCACATGCAAGGGCATGGTGTTGGTCTGGCCGCGGATATGGCCGGAGACCACGGACACGGCGCCGAACTCGCCCATGGCACGGGCATTGCACAGAATCACGCCATAGACCAGACCCCATTTGATATTGGGCAAGGTGACATTCCAGAAGGTCTGCCAACCCGAGGCTCCGAGCACGATGGCAGCCTGCTCCTCATCGCTGCCCTGAGCCTGCATCAGCGGGATCAGTTCGCGGGCGATGAACGGGAAGGTCACGAACACGGTGGCCAGCACAATGCCTGGCACGGCAAAGATGATCTGGATCTCATGCTTGGCCAGCCAGGGGCCCAGCCAGCCATTGGCACCAAACACCAGCACATACATCAGACCCGCGACCACGGGCGAGATGGAAAACGGCAGATCGATCAAGGTCGTCAAAAAGGCCTTGCCTTTGAACTCGTACTTGGCAATACACCATGCGGCAGCCACACCGAAGACCAGATTCAAAGGCACGGCAATCAGCGCCGTGATCAGCGTGAGCTTGATGGACGAGATCGCATCGGGCTCGCCCAGCGAGGTGATGTAGACATCCCAGCCCTTGCGCAGCGCCTCGCCAAAAACGGACAGCAGAGGCAGGATCAGGAAGACCAGCATGAACAGCAGAGCCACCGTGGTCAGAACCCAGCGCACCCAGCGCGGCTCGGTGGTGGTCATCTTCTCCAGCTTGGCGGTCTTGGGCGGTGCCGTGATCTTGTACAGCGCGACCAGCACCACCAGAGCAATGGCGACGATGGTGATGAGGTGTGCCCAGATGGGCAGCATATTGGGGAACAGCACCTGAATGGCTGCGTGAATCGAAGACATCAGCGGCCTCCCTGCGCCTTGCGCTGCCATGCCTGCAGTGCGTTGATCAGCAGCAGCAATACAAAAGAGATCAGCAGCATCACCACGGCCACCGCCGTGGCACCCGCCACATCGTGTTGATCCAGCTTGGCCATGATGATCAGCGGAGTGATTTCCGAAACCATGGGAATGTTGCCGGCAATGAAGATCACCGAGCCATACTCACCCACAGCGCGCGCAAAAGCCATGGCGAAGCCGGTCAGCAGCGCCGGGCCGATATGCGGCAGGATGACTTTGTAGAAGATCTGCCAGCGCGAGGCACCCAGACTGGTTGCAGCCTCTTCCAGCTCCTTCTCGAAGTCTTCCAGCACCGGCTGCACGGTACGCACCACAAAAGGCAGGCCGATGAAAATCAGTGCAATGGCGATGCCCTTGGGGTTGTAGGCCATCTGAATGCCCAGCGACTCGAAGTACTGTCCGATCCAGCCATTGCCCGCATACAGCGCCGATAGCGAGATACCGGCCACGGCCGTAGGCAGCGCGAATGGCAGATCGACCAGCGCATCCACCACCTTCTTGCCGGGGAACTGGTAGCGCACCAGCACCCAGGCGATCAGCATGCCGAACACCACGTTCACGCAGGCCGCGATAAAAGACATGGTGAAGGACAGCTCGTATGAGGCGACCACGGCGGGTGCCGAAACCGCAGACCAGAACTGCTCCCAGGTCAGAGAAAAGCTGGTGAACAGCAAGGCCACCAGCGGGATGAGCACGATGATGCTCAGATAGAAAATGGTGTAGCCCAGCGTCAGCCCGAAACCGGGCAACACTCGCTTGGCACTACGCGCCTTGCGGGGGGCTAGAGCAGCAGAGGACATATTCAAGGACGGAACGGGGAGAGGATTTCACTGAAGGTCAATCAAGCACGGCCCGGCTCGAAAACATCAAGCAAGGGCCGTCCCGCAGCGAGGATGTTGCCCCTCCCGCGCAGCGGGAGAGGAGGAAACCGCAAAGCGGTTCAGGGGGAACAGGTTACTTACCGGGCGTATACAGCTTGTCGAACTGACCGCCATCGTTGAAGTGCACCTTCTGCGCTTCGGTCAGAGAGCCGAAATACTTGGCCACAGTGAACTGCTTGATGGGCTTGAACTGGTCGGCGTGCTTCTTGAGCACCGCTTCGGAGCGAGGGCGGATCGCATGCTTGGCGGCGATTTCCTGGGCCTCGTCGGAGTACAGCCATTGCAGATAGTCGGTGGCCAGCTGGGTCGTGCCCTTCTTGGCGACGGTACGCTCGACCACGGCCACAGGGTTCTCGGCCACGATGCTCACCGAGGGGTAGACCGCATCGACCTTGCCCTGGCCGAATTCACGATCCACGGACACGACTTCGGATTCGAAAGTGATCAGCACATCGCCGATATTGCGCTGCAAGAAGATGCTGGTCGCATCGCGGCCGCCCTTGCCCAGCACGGGCACATTCTTGTAGAGCTTCTGCACAAATTCGGCCGCTTGCGCATCGGTACCGCCCTTTTCACGCACCGAACCCCAGGCTGCCAGATAGGCATAGCGGCCGTTGCCGCCAGTCTTGGGGTTGACCACCACGACCTTCACGTCGGGACGCACCAGATCGGACCAGTCCTTGATGTTCTTGGGATTGCCGTTGCGCACCAGGAACAGCATGGTCGATGTTGTGGGCGATGCATCGTGAGGGAACTTCTTGTTCCAGTCCTTGGCGACCACGCCATTCTGGGCCAGGAAATCCACATCGGTGGTCGTGTTGAAGGTCACCACATCGGCAGCCAGACCGTCGTTGACGGCACGCGCCTGAGCACTGGAGCCGCCATGAGACTGATCCACCTTGATGTCCACGCCCTTGGTCTTCTTGTAATGGGCGATGAAGGCAGCGTTGTAATCCTTGTAGAACTCGCGCGCCACGTCATAGGAGACATTGAGCAGCTGAGTTTGTGCCGAGGCAGCGCCTGCTGCTGCCAGTGCGATGGATGCCAACAATGTCTTGAGCTTCACGGAATGCATGGTTCGCTGCCTTTTCTTGAGCAATGTGTATAGATGTATACATTGTGCGAACGACTCCTTAAAACTCAAAAGAATATATTTTTCTTTGTTTTTCCGAAAATCCATATAAAGAATGCAACAGCGCTCAAAGCTTAAGCAAAAATAGCCGCAAACGCTTTACTAGAAAGCGCATGCAGCTATCAAAAATGATAAACAGAAAGCGCTTGCAGCCTATTGCATCAGGCCGCAAGTGCAGTTGCCAGCACAGGCCGTAGCGCTGAAGCAGGGGTCTGCGCGTTCCAGCCCCCCTGCTCTGTCAGCGACTGCAGCAGCGCCAGACCCAGCGGCCAGGCGCCAAAGCCCGATTCGATATTGATATGCCCGGCGTTCTGCAAGCGAACCAGCTCGCTGCCCCAGGCCCTGGCATAGGCGCCCGCGCGGCGAATGGGGCAGAACGGATCATTGCTGCTGGCCACCAGCACACTGCGATAGGGCAGCGGCGCATAAGGCACGGGAGCGAAGTCCGCCAATTGGGCACGACGTTCAGGATCGGCCGGCGCCACCAGCAAGGCGCCATGCACGCGCGCTGCAGCAGCCTCGCCCAGATGTGCGGTCGTGATGCAGCCCAGGCTGTGGGCCACGATAACGGCAGGACGCTCATCCGAGAGCAAGACTCTTTCCAGCTCCGCCACCCAGGCATCGCGGTGCGGTACCAGCCAGTCCTGCTGCTGTACACGAACGGCGCCCTCCAGTTGCTCTGCCCACAGGCTTTGCCAATGGCCGGGACCGGAGTTGCGCCAGCCTGGCACGATCACGATGCGAAACGGGGATGTCATGCTGCCTCCTGTAATCTCGGAGCGCCAGCCAGGCCAGAGGAAAAAGCCCGGCGCGCTCCTGATCTGATAACAAGGCAGCCATTGTGGGCAGGGCCTGCCCAAATCCCAACGAATGTTTTGTTGTTATCTTATGAGCATATGCTTAGTCAGACTGCGCCTGTCCAAAGCACATCAAGCTGCTCACTGACACTGCCTTCTCCGATACTGGTGATTTTTGCCAGTCCACTGGTTAGGTGCACTTGCCTTCACCTCAGCACTCCTTAAATTAGCTCGATTCCGTGGAGTGCCGCTGCGCTAGTGAATACAACTGCTGCACACCTTCTATTGCAGAGTGGGACAAGCGTTGAACGGGCCGTGCCATCCCTCTCTCGCCAACGGGGTGATCTGCAGCCCAGCGGCGCGAGCGTGCTGAGCGCGCCACACAAGAATCACTGCAGCTGATTCGATGGGGTCGGATACAGCTCACATGCTTGATGAGTCTTTGCGCTTCACGCAGGGAGCCCGGAAGCCTGATCATTCAGGAAATGTGAAGAAACGTCATTAATACAGAGCGCAACCTGATATTTCTGAGCAATTCTTGAACATCATGGCCTAAGCGCTCGACTTGCAAACTGCCCGAAAAATTCGCCTCAGCCATATTAGGGCCCCGGCAACTGAAAAAATTTTCGCATTCGGCGCATCCAAACGTCGGTCTCGCGGGTAGTAGCTGTAGCAACACAAGCAATGTGCTGCCTTGGTGAATCCTTCCAACCGATCTAATTGGAGAATCTCAATGTCGACCACTCGCTTCGCATACCGTCTCACCGCTATTGCTACCATTGCCTCCACCGCAGCCCTGCTCGCTGCCTGCGGCTCGATGAAATCTCCGGCCAGCACCTTCTCCCAGGCCTCGCTGCCGGCGCCTATTCAGGTTCCATCCGGTCACAAGGTCGCTTGGGAAACGGTAGGCAATGGCGACATCACCTACGAATGCCGGGACAAAGCCAATGCACCTGGTCAAACCGAATGGGTCTTTGTCGGCCCCGATGCGGTGTTGAAAGACCGCGCCGGCAAAACTGTGGGCCGCTACTACGGCCCTCCTGCAACCTGGGAAGCGAACGACGGCTCCAAGCTCACCGCCACCCAGCTAGCCGTCGCGCCATCTGGTGCCGGCAACCTACCATACCAATTGGTGAAGGCCAACCCAGCCATGGGTAGCGGCGCACTGGTAGACGTTAGCTACATCCAGCGCGTCGCACTCCAAGGGGGCACCGCTCCTACCGACAAGCCTTGCACCACAGCCACAAAGGGGCAAAAGACCATGGTCAAATACCAGGCCGATTACATCTTCTGGAAACCCACGATGTAAGGCTTTGCAGCGGCATGACTAGAATGATCGAAGGAGCCATCTCTATTTCCTTCTAAGCTTTTATTTGTGCCGCCTGCCGCCGCCCTCCAAGACGACGCTTTCGACCACACCGTTGCGCTGCAGGCCTGTGCGCAAGGTGATCGCGAAGCCCTGCGCGGCATCTATGAACATGAAGCACGCTACCTGCTGGGCGTAGCTCTCAGAATAGTTCGTGACCGCGCTGCGGCAGAGGATGTGCTTCACGACGCTTTTGTGTCCATCTGGGAGCGTGCATCAAGTTTTGACGCCAGCCGTGGGCCTGCCCGTGGATGGGTCTACAGCATAGTCAGGCATGCGGCCCTGAATCGTGTACGCGATGGCGCGCGCGAAACCGTGCTTGATGAACCTGCTACAGCGCAACTGGATGCACAGGCAGCTTTAGAGGTCTGGCAGGAAAGCGGCGATGAGCTTGCAAGGCAGGCGTCGCTTGGCCGTCTTGGGCATTGCCTTGACGGTTTGGAGCCAGCGCGCCGTGCCTGTTTGTTGCACGCCTATGTGGACGGCTGCAGCCACAGCGAGATTGCCGAGCGGTTGCAAGCGCCTCTGGGCACGGTCAAGGCCTGGATTCAGCGCGGACTGCGCGCACTGCGGGAATGCATGCAATGAGCAGCGAAACCCAACAGCAAACACCTCCAGATGACCTGCATACACAGGCCGGAGAGTATGTACTGGGCACACTCGATGCTGGTCAGCGTCGCACCATTGAAGCGCGCCTGCCGCACGAGTCCGCCCTTCGTGCAGCCGTGGACGAATGGGAGCAGCGCCTGTTGCCACTGACCTCGCTCGCCGAGCCAGTCGATCCTGGGGCGAGCCTATGGCAACGCATCGCCACAAGTATCACGCCGGTAAAGCGCACTCCCACTGAGCCGACCAGAATACGCTGGTGGCAATGGGACAGCCTCGCTCTGTGGCGTGGGTTGACGGGTACGGGTTTCGCCGCTGCTGCGGTACTGGCGACCGTCCTTGTGGCGCGCGAGGCCTCGCCCCCTGCTGCGCCACGCTACTTTGTGGTGCTCGCGGCACCTCAGAGCCAGTCTCCTGGCTGGCTAGTGCAAGCCCAGGTCGAGGGCAGACTCCGTCTGGTGCCACTAGGTACCGACAATATTCCTGCTGAGAAGTCCCTGCAATTCTGGACCAAGGCCGACGGCTGGAGCGCTCCAGTATCGCTTGGTCTGGTAAAGCCAGGCGAGGCCATAGAGGTTCCGGTCGACAAGCTCCCTCCCCTGCAGCCCAACCAGTTGTTCGAGCTGACGCTGGAACCCTATGGCGGCTCACCGATTGGGCGCCCCACAGGCCCTATCCAGTTCATCGGTCGAGCCGTCCAGATCTAAGATTTCGTTGGAGGGGAGCTTGAGGCGTTCCACCGCCCTGAGCTTTGCCAGGAATAGGCACCGCCGCTATGGAATTGACACGAGGCGCGAAGCCTAACGAAGTACGAAGGGCTTCCGGCGGCATTACGGCTTGGCGAGCCTGGTGCCCATTACATCCGAATCAAGTACGGCCCAAAAGGCAGCTGGCGAACCGGGAGTGACAATCTGCAGGGAACGCCTTGCCACTCCACGGCTGATTATTTGCTCATGCCGTCCTTGGACATTGAGTCTTTCGACATCGCATCCTTAGACATCTTGCCCTTGCCCATGTGATCCTTTGAAGATTTGTCTCCCTTGGTCATTGCGCCCTTGCCCATTTCTTTGTCCATGCTCATGGCGTCTTTGTGCTTGGAGTCCTTCCCCATGGCAGGCTTTTCCATTGCCATGTGATCCTTGCCCATGGAATCCTTGGTCATCGCATCGGCTGCAAATGCCGAGGCGGCGCTCAGTGCCAGACACATGGAGAGCGCGGTGGTAGTGAATGCGTGTTTCATGATGGTGCTTTACGCGGCGTGAGCCGCAGGGGAACAGGTGAAATAGGACATAGGTGTTGCGTCAGCTGCCGCCGAACCAGTTGTAGCCCTGATCTTCCCAGTAGCCTCGGTTGAAGGTGTTGCTCAAGAAGATGGCCTTTATGTGCTTCGGATTCTTGTAGCCAAGCTTGGTAGGCATTCGCAACTTCATGGGGAAGCCGTACTTGGGCGGCAATGGTTGGCCATCCCAGTCGAGTGCCAGCAGCGTCTGAGGATGCAGCGCCGTCGCCATGTCGATACTGGTGTAGTAGTCGTCGGCGCATTGGGCATGCGGAGTCGATTCATGGAGGTGCATGCCGCCTCAAAATTCCCGCCATGTCATTGATTTAGAAGACACATTTGCTTCAAGAGGTCGCAGGCAGTTTCAGGAAGGCGCACGTTTTGTGTGGGGGAAATTGTGGGGGATTTTTTTCCATTCCACTGAATCGTACTTACTACCGATGCTTCCCTTTGACCCTGCAGGAAGCCATGTCAACACTTGCTAGATTCGCTAAGAAGCAGACTCGCAGCGTGTCCAGCATGTAGCTGGAGACTTGGCTTCCAAGTTGCATGTCCACAACTTGGAGAGAAAAATGGTTGAACTGACAAGGACGGTTTCTGATTAGACTGCCAGGGCTTGGACCAGAAAGGGAGTTGTCACCCCCGGGATTGGCGATGGCCCTACCCTCAACTACGGCGAGTGCGAATAGCGAATCGACGTTCGAGCTGACGCGGGACCAACACGGACCCGACACAGTGCGATGGGCTTTTATGGCCATTCAGTTAAGCGCGATTACATCCGCAACCCATCAGCTCAAATCCAGATTCGGTTAGGCCAGAACAAAGCCGTTGCAGCTGAAACGATGCCCCCAGACTCCCAAGCGGATCCTCAGAAAGAGCGCTGGTAAGGTCAGAACTTGTACTGCAGTCCAGCGGTAATGCGGCGCGGAGCGCCCGGCATAACCCACATGCGGTTGTAAGCACTGTGGTAATACGTCTTGTTGAAGAGGTTGTCCACGTCCAGAGAAATCCGAAGCTGGCGATCAATGTTCCAGTAGCTGGTCAGCTTGAAGACCGTGTAGGCAGGCAAGTGTACGGTGCTGTCCATGTCCGCATCACGCTTTCCGACATGCGTGAAACCGCCTCCTATACCGACAAGACCGCCCTTGGCCGCCGCCATTTCATGCGTCACAAACGCGCTGACGCTGTTGCGAGCGAACTGGGTAATCAAAGGATCAGCATTGAGGTATGTGTAGCTCATGGCCACGCGCCAGCCCGCTGCAATGCGTCCCGCGACTTCAACTTCCAGCCCGCGGTTGCGCACCTTTCCTGGCAGCTCGACGAGATAGGGCTCGTTCTCCTCGTCCCACGTGGCCATGTGGCGCTTGCGTATATCGAACAGCGCGATGGTTGACCCCCATTGCTGGTCCGCGCTTTGCCATTTGGCGCCGGTCTCATACGCGGTGCCGCGTTCCGGGGGGATAGCGGCGCCAGTGTAGGTGGTCTGCGCCTGGGCACGGAACGTTTTGCCAGCACTCGCATAGAGCGACCACTGTGGCGTGGCCAGCCAAGTCAGGCCGAGTCGCGGGGATGTGGCATTAGGCTGCTGGTACGTCGTCGGTGCTCCGTCCACCGCGCGTTCAGTGATAGCGCCGCGGTAGCGGTCATGTCGCACGCCAGCCAACAGCTTCCACTGCGGAGTCAGGCTGATTTGGTCTTGCACGTAGATCGCCATGGTGCGGTCGCTGACATCACGATTGATGGCGCTGACGTTGAGCGGAGCCGACGGTTGGTTGCCATAGACCGGGTTGTAAATGTCGATCCCGTAGCCATAACGTGTACCACCCGCATGGGTCATCATGGTCTGATCTAGCGTAAAGCGGTTGAACTCGACGCCCGTCAGCAGCGTGTGCTCAAGCGAGCCTGTCTTGAAGCGACCCGTGAGATCCAGCTGCAGTGAGGTGTCTTGCGAGCCGAAATCGCGCGACACCTGACGACGGCAGGCCCAGCCCATGGTCTCCACCGATGAGCCGCAAGCACCGCCAGGAAACGGGAAGGCCTCCGATTCCAGTCCTTTCATCGTGTTGCGCTTGTATTGCAGGCCGGCACGCAGACTCCAATCTGCAGACAATGCATGGTCCAGCAAGAACTGGTGGGTCTGGTTCTGCATGGTGATGTCCCCGTCACTGGGCTCTCCAAAGAACCGCGAGATGGGCACCGCGCCGACCTGGCGATTCACCGTCAGCACGCCCCGATCCAGCGGCGCACGCTGCCGCAGAAATTCGCCGTCGTAGCGCAACTGCGTATCTGGGGTGAGCCTCCAGGTGAACGCTGGGGCAATCATCTCCCGGCGTATCCGCACGAAATTTCGGAAGCTGTCTTGCTCCTCCTTGACTACGTTGAGCCGGTACGCCATGGTGGCGGGCTCGCTAGCGTTGCCGTTGAGCGGTCCCGTCGTGTCCAACGCCATGCGTGTGGAACCATACGTACCGTAATAGGTCTCCAGCGAGTGGGCAGCCTTCCACAAGGGCTGCTTGGTCACCAGGTTCATGGTCCCACCGGGCTCGCTGTTGCCATACAGGGCGCCCATGGTGCCCTTCAGAAATTCGAAACGCTCCACGTTGGCGGTGTCGCGCGGTGCGTTGAAGCCTCGGTTACTCTGCATGCCGTTGCGCAGCAGGCTCATGCCCATGTCCTCATGGCCCACGAAGCCGCGCATGGCCACGTTGTCCCACATGCCACCAAAGTTGTTCTGGCGCGAGACTCCGGCCACGTAATCAAGAACATCATCGAGCCTTTGTGCGCCCAAGTCGTCCACTAGTTGACGGGTGACCACGCGCACAGCCTGGGGCACTTCTTGCAATGGCGTGTCGGTCTTGGTGGCGCCCTCGCTGTCCTGCGCGTGGTATTGGCCAGATTGCTGCCGCCCAACCACTTCGACCGTATCCAGGGTTGGTAACGCCCCCTCTGACTGCGCTATCGCCTTTGTGCTGGGCAAGCAGGCGGCCAGGCAGGCAAGGGCCACGATGGAATGTGATGTGCGCACCGATAGGCGCTTGGCGGTGATGGAGGTCATGCAGGAGTGCAAGAGGGATTGGAAAAGGTGCGACCAGTTGTGGCGCCTTTTGTCACTGTCGCTCGGCATGGGGCGTTGGAGCGTACTGGTGCTACTGCTGATGCAGTGCGCGATCTGCGGCCGCTATGCAGCGGGATGGCGAGCAGGCCTTGGGACAACATGAGGTGTGGCGCGTTCTGGAAACTGCCGGAAAAGTGGGCCGCAGCGAGCAGCAGTCCACGCAACGGCATCCCCGGCCTGTAGCGCATGGCGGGGTATCAGAAGCTGGCTGGCTGTTCACGTTCCGGGCACCCCGCCGGCAATGAAGATGGATGCTAGGCAGGTCTCCTGACTGGCATGTCTTCGCTGGCTCTACACCTTCCCGAACCGAAGTTCAGTGGCCTTTTGAAAGCTCGCTCAATGCCTACAGTTGCGGGGGCAGTTCCATTTCGATGCCGGGTGCACGGGTAGCACAGCCAGCTGGATTCCCTGATGCAGCGGTTCTTGCCACTGCACCTCCTCTCGGAGCCAAAGCGCAGTTAATGTAACCGATGAGCAATCGAGGTGATACAAGGCTCTTCCCTTTTGCGCCGTTGTTTTGTGCTCACCGGGATAACGGAGAAGCCTATGGGGACGGATTCAGCCCAAGCGTGCATCCAAATGGATCGAGCGGCATTGCGGCGTGAGCGCCGAGAACTTTCGAAATCGGACCTCGATGAGCTAAGCGTCCCGCTCACCTAGAGCTTCGATTACCGATCCTGCACCAAAGTACGCAACAGCTGCAAGAATAGTTGCTCTTTTTCTTAACTTCCTGATGAAGTGAAACTCCAAGTCTGCGCAGGGACTCAACTTATGTTGAGTTACCGTTCCTGCCCGCTTTACACATCCACAGTGCAGCCCATATCGGGTCCTTATTTCAACCGACCTTAGCTGGAGCGGATTGCCCACCTTTCGTGGTCGCACCACTTGCCGTCGATGCAAAGATAGCCAGGAGAGAAACCTTCTTTCAAAAAGCCCACGCGTCGCACCAAGGCTATGGATGCATGATTCATCGGTTGAATATTGGCCTCCAGCCTGTGCAGTCCGAGCTCTTCAAATGCATAGGAAACCGTGGCATGCAACGCACTTGTCATCAATCCGCGTCGCTGGAATTTCGACATCCCATAGTAGCTAAGGTACGCACTTTGAAATACTCCGCCTACTATTTCATTGATGTTGACAATGCCAACAACTTCCTTTGAGGTGTATTCCCGAACCACAAGGCCTACATTAGCCCCCGTCAAGCTACGCGAATACCAACTATCAAAGCCAGTTTGTTCGGTGAACGGCGCGACCCATGGGTGATGATATTGGTGGCTTTCTCGGTTGGCTGCTATCAGTTCGTTTGCATCAACACGGCTTACTCGGCAGAGTTCTATGGATTCCATAGGCGGCATCGTATTGAATAAAAATTCAGATTGCCTGGATCGCGCTGAAATCGCGAATTTGACTGCAAATGGTTGCTTCTGCTGGAACTGCTACTGTTGCTGAACGACCCATTGCGGTCGCTCGCGTCTCTGTTCCCAATGTCTGCCGCCGACATAAGCGGTCGTTCCCTGACGCCAGATCCTGTGCGTCACACGCGACAAGGCTGAGTCCCCCGCCAGCGGTCGTTCGCGTCGACCAACAAACGACCCAACACTGACCTTCGTCAGAGGAACTGAAGGCTAAACACCATTGAGTTTGCGGCCGCATGAGTGAGGTATGTGCAAAGGATAGGTCGCCCATTCCTTTTCGTCTCTATGACGAAGATGGCAGAAAGCACTATGGCTCCAAGCAAGATAGTGACGGCAAAACGGCCTGTGTAGCCATGCGATACAGTGAATACGATCACTGATGCCAGTCCAGCAATCCACCATGGTGATCTAAATAACCGGCGGACCATCTGAATTGGCAGCCATTGCCCTGCAAGGGTCTCAATGAATGGCATCACCACAACCCCGCCAATCAACTGAATGCCAAGAGAATACTTGGCCATTGAATTTGCAGCAGACGGCACTGGCCCTATGGCCCAAACCGTAAAAAGGACCCAGAGCATCTGCCCGAAAAACATGATGCCCGCCCCGCCAAGAATCAGCATCCATCGCGGAGCATTTAACAGGCGAATCGGTATTTCGTGACTCATCTACCAGTTAGTTGAGTAGCAATAAAGCAGTTGTAGCACATGAGTTTCCTTAACCGACAGACTGCTTCTGGCCGAAGCCGGGCCTAGCTACTTGTGAGCGCAGCACCGCAAAGCTGACCGTCGGGGCTGCTCCTTGAGCGTCCGGTTCAGGACAGGCAGTCAACGGGTGCGGGGCGTCATCAGTCGGCCAGAAGCGGAAGCTCATGCGAAGGAGAGCTACCATGACGCAAAGGGAGAGTGCCATGCTCATCAATTTGCTGGATGCCCAACCACTTGGGCATTGGGACATAAGTGAACGCATAAGTCAGTTT
>NZ_VWWQ01000019.1:0-295 GCF_011752915.1 Comamonas sp. Tr-654 | reverse complement strand
TCCAGTCGGCGGTCGTGTGGGTGGTGCCGCCAATGGTCACGTCCTTGATGCCGTCGGTGGCGCTCACGGTCACCGAGCCCGTGGTGGTCTTGCTGGCGTCGTTGACCAGCACGCCGTGCTCGTAGACCTTGCCGGCGTCGCTGCCGCTGCCAGCGTTGACGCTGACGCTGCCGC
The DNA here is from genome assembly GCF_011752915.1 of Comamonas sp. Tr-654. Taxonomy (NCBI): domain Bacteria; kingdom Pseudomonadati; phylum Pseudomonadota; class Betaproteobacteria; order Burkholderiales; family Comamonadaceae; genus Comamonas; species Comamonas sp. Tr-654. Next base: position 121 of record NZ_VWWQ01000019.1, on the reverse strand, counting down.
TGTCATCGGCGCCGTTGATCTGGAAGGTGACGCTGTTGCTGCGCTGGTCACCGTCCTTGTCGGTGAGCGTGTAGCCCATGGTCACGGTGATGGTTTGGCCGTTGTTCAGCGCCTGGGTGGC
>NZ_VWWQ01000018.1:0-318 GCF_011752915.1 Comamonas sp. Tr-654 | reverse complement strand
CGGTCTGCGCCGTGTAGCTGAAGCGGGCGTCGCCGCTGAAGCCATCCGCCGGTGTGAACACCAACTGGCCGCCCACCAGCTTGACGCTGCCGTCGGCCACGACCACGGTGCCGCCTTCGGCGATGGCGGTGCCGTTGACGTGGGTGATGTGCTGGTTCTGTCCTTCAAACAGGTCGTTGCCCAGCACGTCAATGGTGACGGACTTCTCGAAGCCGGTCGTGGCAGCATCGTCGAACGCATCCTGCTCGGGCGTGACGTTGACCGTCACCGTAGTCGTGGTCTTGCCGCCCTTGCCGTCATCGAGTTCGATGGTGAAGC
>NZ_VWWQ01000017.1:0-818 GCF_011752915.1 Comamonas sp. Tr-654 | reverse complement strand
TCGACCCTGAGCAGCCATTGGCTGCTCATCCTTTTGCAACTATGCTACCGTCAGTCTCAAAAGGAAATTGAAGACGTAGATCGGATAAGACTACCTGCAGTGCAGAGATACCTTATGTCTCGCGCATGAATTTCAACCCAACTATCTATTAGCAAATGAAAATTTTAAAAAATATATTTCTTGCTTTGAATTTTCTGCCAATATTAGGTATTGCTGCTGATCTTTCCCCAAAAGAAGAAAAAGAACTTTCTGAGCAAGTTGGCAGTATTTTTATCGCATACGAAAATGATGATGTAGATAAAATAGTAAAAATGACCATCAAACCTATTGTTGCGATGTCTGGTGGTACTGAAGCCATGAAATCCATGATTTACAAATCACTTAATGCACAGAAGAATGCAGGAGTATCCATCGAAAGTACGAGTATCGGAAAACCAACTGAGCCAATAGTAGCGGGTGATGATATATTTACATTTATTCCTAAAATTACGATCATGAAATCGCCCGGGAAACGCGTTAAAAGTACTTCTTTTATGATCGCCTCACGAGGAGTTAATGATAAAGATTGGTATTTTATGGATGCATCTGGTCTTAGGAAAAACCCAGGAATGCTTTATGTGATTTTTCCCAAACTACCTAAAGATATAGTTCTACCAAGTAATAATATTGAATTCATTCAGTAGAATAATAAATTCTATTGGATGGAATTTAAATTCATCACGACATTAATATTGCACTGGCAAACCAATCGCGGTAACTAACTCTTTTTTATTCGCACTGGTCAGTCGGCAGTTAAAATAACCTTGCAGTTTTTTGCT
>NZ_VWWQ01000016.1:0-855 GCF_011752915.1 Comamonas sp. Tr-654 | reverse complement strand
CACGGTGTCCGGGACTTCCAAGAACATCGTGGAGTACACGGGCACCTACACCATGAAGAACGTTCCCAGCGTGAACGGCCCCAACCTCACGACCAGCAACGACACCTGCATGGGCAGCAGCAGCGGCAGTGCCAACGGCCCCGGCTTTGGCGTGAGCTTCGGCACGACCTGGACGGACGAGCATTGCAAGCGCCTGAAAATGAGCCGCGAACTCTGGAACAAGGGCATGAAAGCCGCCTCGCTGGCGATGGACTGCATGGACCCCGCAGCGCGCGTGGCCCTGGAGATCACGGGCTCGAAATGCCCGCAGTCCATGACGGCAGACGAGCGCCGAAACAACTACGGACCCGATGCGTCGGCACAAGGCAGCCCGAATCCTGCTGCGCCGCCTGCAGAGGCTCAGTCCAGCTTGGCACCTGAAGTTACTCGCCCCTCGGTTGTCACCTCCGTGATGGAAGATCCACGTACAGCGCAGCTGTATGACAATTAGTAGGCGTGATTCCTAATCTAGGAGGCCGCTATGGGCAAGACTCTAGCTCTTTTAGCGATGGCACTATATGGCGCTTCGTCTCTGGCAGCACCCGACTCCAGGGCGGTCAATGAACCGTTGAGCATTCAGCGCCAGATCTTCGGAAGTGGCGAGCAGGGCGCGGCTGGATCGCAGCAAGCCGAGCCAGTGGGTGACTATGGCGTCTGGCATGTGCCCCAGTACCTGCCTGGCTACCCGACTGCAGCCACCATCTGGCCCCGCGCCATCCCTGTGAAGTGCAAGGACAGGCAGTGCGAGGGCTATGTGATCACCCCGCAGATGGGGCCAGGTGAGTACCTGTTTTTCGTGCCTACAAGCGAGTAGGC
>NZ_VWWQ01000015.1:0-960 GCF_011752915.1 Comamonas sp. Tr-654 | reverse complement strand
GGACGTTGTGCTGGCCGCAGCCGTAGCCGTTGCCCTGGCCTTGTTTCTGGCCATTTCCATCATCCGTTCCATCACACGCCCGCTGGCGCAAGCCGTGGCTGTGGCTGATCGCGTGGCTGCAGGTGATCTGAGCGGCGACATCGCTGTGAACTCCAGGGACGAGATGGGGCAATTGCTGGGCGCGCTCAGGCGCATGCAGCAAAGCCTGGTCAAGACGGTGACCGTCGTGCGCACCAATGCCCAGGGCGTCGCATCGGCAAGTGCCCAGATCGCTGCCGGCAATCATGATCTGTCAGCTCGTACCGAAGAGCAGGCCAGTGCGCTGGAGGAAACGGCTGCGTCCATGGAGCAATTGAGCTCGACCGTCAAACAGAACGCAGACAATGCGCGCCAGGCCAACCAGATGGCCGTGAGCGCATCGAGTGTGGCGGCCCAAGGCGGCGAGGCAGTCACCGAGGTGGTTGAAACCATGAAGAGCATCGATGAAAGCAGCCACAGGATTGCAGACATCATCGGTGTCATCGACGGGATTGCCTTCCAGACCAATATCCTGGCCTTGAACGCGGCAGTAGAGGCTGCCCGAGCAGGCGAGCAAGGCCGTGGCTTTGCCGTAGTGGCCAGTGAGGTCCGGGCCCTGGCGGGGCGCTCAGCCGAAGCGGCGAAAGAAATAAAAGCTCTGATCACGACCAGCGTGGAACATGTGGAGCACGGTACGCACCTGGTGGACAAGGCAGGTAGCACCATGACCGAGGTGGTTGTGGCGATTCGCCGCGTGACCGACATCATGGGCGAGATCAGTGCGGCCAGCCACGAGCAGAGCTCGGGTGTGTCTCAGATCGGTGAAGCCGTGACGCAGATGGACCAGACCACGCAGCAAAATGCAGCGCTGGTGGAGGAAATGGCCGCGGCTGCCAGCAGTCTGAACCATCAGGCGCAGTCCTTGGTGCAGGCGGTGGCTGT
>NZ_VWWQ01000014.1:0-1154 GCF_011752915.1 Comamonas sp. Tr-654 | reverse complement strand
CGGCCAGAAGCGGAAGCTCATGCGAAGGAGAGCTACCATGACGCAAAGGGAGAGTGCCATGCTCATCAATTTGCTGGATGCCCAACCACTTGGGCATTGGGACATAAGTGAACGCATAAGTCAGTTTGAATTTCAATTCGATTCAACGCTCGTTTACGTGCAGTACTCCAAAGGCACAAGCCCCGTGCCTAAGCTAGAGGCCGCTCAGCAAAATATTCAGGAAGCCTGGGACGATATGGCTAGTGCTTGCATTTTTGCTGAGTCATGGTTTCGGGCAAAGCATCCTGAATTCTGGCAGGCTTGGGATAGCGCAAAAATTATTGAACACCCATTGATTGCGTATTCAATTTACTTCCTCACGGATAGCTACTACCCCTGCTATTACATCGCCCGTGACCCATGCTTCGAATTTGAACGCCTCATTCCCGATGAATTGGATTTATGGCAGGAAGACCATATCCAAATAGAGCTACCTTACTTCCCTGACACGGATGCTGTGGCGGTACGTCGAATTGGCAAGCATCAATTTGAAATGTGCAAGCCATAGTAGGAAGTAGTCGCATTCATCGAATTTCTGCTTTGGGTCGCGTCCTGCCTGTCACTGACGGCCAGAAGCAGCCGTAAGTGCAATACTGATAGGCTAGCCATATCAATCCACGACATAGCAGTTCTAAAAGGTATCCCAGCATGGCTTACGACTTGCACTTGGTCAGAACTAGCGACTGGTTGGAAGCCGCAGAGGCACCAGTCACCAAAGCAGATGTTGACGCTTTGATCCTTTCTGACCCAGAACTTAGCTGGTCAACGGACTACATCGATATGAAGGTTGATGGTGAGATAAAGCGGTTTCATTTGATCGACTGGAGGGGAGAGCCATTTTTTTGGTGGTATCAAGATCAAATCAAGTTCAACAGCTCAGACCAAGCCGCACTGATAAAACTGATCGGCATGGCCGATACGCTTAGCGCAGCTGTCGTAGGAGACGACGGTGAGCACTACAAACTTGAACTTTTGCCCAATGGCGATGCTTCAGTTACATCCCATCAGCCGCAGATGAAAGAGGTTTCAACCCAAACGCTTCTCTCGAAGGTTCGCACATTCTTCAAGCATTGACAGGCTGCTGAGGGGCGCGTCCTGCCGGTCACTGACGGCCA
>NZ_VWWQ01000013.1:0-5557 GCF_011752915.1 Comamonas sp. Tr-654 | reverse complement strand
GTAAGAGCCTGACGATGACCTACTTTCACACGGGAACCCGCACTATCATCGGCGCAAAGTCGTTTCACTGTCCTGTTCGGGATGGGAAGGAGTGGTACCAACTTGCTATGGTCATCAGGCATAAACTTTTTGTCAGATCGATCGGTTGCCATTAACTTCTTAACGACTTCCCTCTCCATCCAACGAATTCATAGAGTCTTCAATCAGCTTTTCGATTGCGCCTTTTCGGCATAACTAGAACTTGCGTTCTGTCTTTCATTTTTCCAGGCTTACCCAAAGTTATAGGGTCAAGCCGCACGGGCAATTAGTACTGGTTAGCTTAACGCATTACTGCGCTTCCACACCCAGCCTATCAACGTCGTGGTCTACAACGACCCTTCAGGGGGCTCAAGGCCCCGGCAGATCTCATCTTGAAACGAGTTTCCCGCTTAGATGCTTTCAGCGGTTATCTCTTCCACACTTAGCTACCCTGCGATGCCACTGGCGTGACAACAGGTACACCAGAGGTGTGTCCACTCCGGTCCTCTCGTACTAGGAGCAGGCTTCCTCAAATCTGCAGCGCCCACGGAAGATAGGGACCAAACTGTCTCACGACGTTTTAAACCCAGCTCACGTACCTCTTTAAATGGCGAACAGCCATACCCTTGGGACCGACTACAGCCCCAGGATGAGATGAGCCGACATCGAGGTGCCAAACACCGCCGTCGATATGAACTCTTGGGCGGTATCAGCCTGTTATCCCCAGAGTACCTTTTATCCGTTGAGCGATGGCCCTTCCATACAGAACCACCGGATCACTATGTCCTGCTTTCGCATCTGCTCGACTTGTCAGTCTCGCAGTTAAGCACGCTTATGCCATTGCACTATCGTCACGATGTCCGACCGTAACTAGCGTACCTTCGAACTCCTCCGTTACGCTTTGGGAGGAGACCGCCCCAGTCAAACTGCCTACCATGCACTGTCCCCGATCCAGATAATGGATCCAGGTTAGAACCTCAAACGCACCAGGGTGGTATTTCAACGTTGGCTCCATGAGATCTAGCGACCTCACTTCAAAGCCTCCCACCTATCCTACACAGATCCGTTCAAAGTCCAATACAAAGCTACAGTAAAGGTTCATGGGGTCTTTCCGTCTTTCCGCGGGGAGATTGCATCATCACAAACATTTCAACTTCGCTGAGTCTCAGGAGGAGACAGTGTGGCCATCGTTACGCCATTCGTGCAGGTCGGAACTTACCCGACAAGGAATTTCGCTACCTTAGGACCGTTATAGTTACGGCCGCCGTTTACTGGGACTTCAATCAAGAGCTTGCACCCCATCATTTAATCTTCCAGCACCGGGCAGGCGTCACACCCTATACGTCCACTTTCGTGTTTGCAGAGTGCTGTGTTTTTATTAAACAGTCGCAGCCACCAATTTTTTGCAACCCCTTTGAGCTCCGTTTGTACAACTTCACTTACTTGGGGTACACCTTCTCCCGAAGTTACGGTGTCAATTTGCCGAGTTCCTTCTCCTGAGTTCTCTCAAGCGCCTTAGAATACTCATCTCGCGCACCAGTGTCGGTTTGCGGTACGGTCGTCAATAGCTGAAGCTTAGTGGCTTTTCCTGGAAGCAGGGTATCACTCACTTCGTGTGCAAGCACACTCGTTATCACGCCTCATCTCAGCTCTCCGGATTTGCCTAAAGAGCACGACTACACGCTTGAACCAACTATTCCAACAGTTGGCTGAGCTAACCTTCTCCGTCCCCACATCGCACTATTGATCGGTACAGGAATATTGACCTGTTTCCCATCAGCTACGCATCTCTGCCTCGCCTTAGGGGCCGACTCACCCTACGCCGATGAACGTTGCGTAGGAAACCTTGCGCTTACGGCGAGGGGGCTTTTCACCCCCTTTAACGCTACTCATGTCAGCATTCGCACTTCTGATACCTCCAGCATCCGTTACCAGACACCTTCACAGGCTTACAGAACGCTCTCCTACCACGCACAGTAAACTGTGCATCCGCAGCTTCGGTAACTGGCTTAGCCCCGTTACATCTTCCGCGCAGGACGACTCGATCAGTGAGCTATTACGCTTTCTTTAAATGATGGCTGCTTCTAAGCCAACATCCTGACTGTTTTAGCCTTCCCACTTCGTTTCCCACTTAGCCAATTTTAGGGACCTTAGCTGGCGGTCTGGGTTGTTTCCCTCTTGAGTCCGGACGTTAGCACCCGGTGCTCTGTCTCCCAAGCTGTACTCGTCGGTATTCGGAGTTTGCATAGGTTTGGTAAGTCGCCATGACCCCCTAGCCTAAACAGTGCTCTACCCCCGACGGTAATACTTGAGGCACTACCTAAATAGTTTTCGGAGAGAACCAGCTATTTCCAAGTTTGTTTAGCCTTTCACCCCTATCCACAGCTCATCCCCTAATTTTGCAACATTAGTGGGTTCGGACCTCCAGTACCTGTTACGGCACCTTCATCCTGGCCATGGATAGATCACTTGGTTTCGGGTCTACACCCAGCGACTAATCGCCCTATTCGGACTCGATTTCTCTTCGCCTCCCCTATTCGGTTAAGCTTGCCACTGAATGTAAGTCGCTGACCCATTATACAAAAGGTACGCCGTCACCCCGAAGGGCTCCGACTTTTTGTAAGCATACGGTTTCAGGATCTATTTCACTCCCCTCCCGGGGTTCTTTTCGCCTTTCCCTCACGGTACTGGTTCACTATCGGTCGATGATGAGTATTTAGCCTTGGAGGATGGTCCCCCCATATTCAGACAGGGTTTCTCGTGCCCCGCCCTACTTGTCTGCAGCCTAGTACCACCGATCGGTTTTCACATACGGGACTATCACCCACTATGGTCGGCCTTTCCATGCCGTTTTGTTAACTGATCGACTATCACTGCAAGGCTCTTCCGAATTCGCTCGCCACTACTATCGGAATCTCGGTTGATGTCTTTTCCTCTGGGTACTTAGATGTTTCAGTTCTCCAGGTTCGCTTCGAGCACCTATGTATTCAGTGCACGATACCTCTTGCGAGGTGGGTTCCCCCATTCAGAAATCTCCGGATCAAAGCTTATTTGCCAGCTCCCCGAAGCTTATCGCAGGCTATCACGTCTTTCGTCGCCTATCATCGCCAAGGCATCCACCATATGCTCTTAGTCACTTGACCCTATAACTTTGGACTCTCTTAGCGAGAATCAAAGCCTGGTGTTCAAAGACTGGTGAGGTCTTGCACCTCACGCGTTATGCCGTAATGTGAATATCTTTGGCTGCATCTTTCGATACAGCTTAGAGAATATTCGTCATTACTAGATAAATTTGCATTCGCAAAATATCTGTTTTGACGCAATCAAAATGTTGCTGGCGGCACGGTGCACAAACCTTGGTTTGCGCTTTCCACCAGCAACGCTGATTTCGACTCTATGAATTTTTAAAGAACAGCCTATTGATCAAAGATCAATATAAAAGCAGTCTGAAGCAGACTGCTTTTATATTGAATTTGGTTTTTTCCGCTTCCGATCCGCTTGTCGCTTCACATCTGCTGAGCCAACGATTATAGCACCTTTCGGCGCTATCATTTTTGGTGGAGGATGACGGGATCGAACCGACGACCCCCTGCTTGCAAAGCAGGTGCTCTCCCAGCTGAGCTAATCCCCCGGGATCCCCGAACCAGATATTGGAATCTTGGTGGGTCTAGTTGGGCTCGAACCAACGACCCCTGCGTTATCAACACAGTGCTCTAACCAGCTGAGCTACAGACCCATTCCATGCAGCCCGCTGTTACTTAGCAGGCCACCTGGCTTGTTCCAACAACCGATAAGTGTGGACGTTCAATTTGAAGCAGCATTTTTCCAGAAAGGAGGTGATCCAGCCGCACCTTCCGATACGGCTACCTTGTTACGACTTCACCCCAGTCACGAACCCCGCCGTGGTAAGCGCCCTCCTTACGGTTAGGCTACCTACTTCTGGCGAGACCCGCTCCCATGGTGTGACGGGCGGTGTGTACAAGACCCGGGAACGTATTCACCGTGACATTCTGATCCACGATTACTAGCGATTCCGACTTCACGCAGTCGAGTTGCAGACTGCGATCCGGACTACGACTGGCTTTATGGGATTAGCTCCCCCTCGCGGGTTGGCAACCCTTTGTACCAGCCATTGTATGACGTGTGTAGCCCCACCTATAAGGGCCATGAGGACTTGACGTCATCCCCACCTTCCTCCGGTTTGTCACCGGCAGTCCCATTAGAGTGCTCAACTGAATGTAGCAACTAATGGCAAGGGTTGCGCTCGTTGCGGGACTTAACCCAACATCTCACGACACGAGCTGACGACAGCCATGCAGCACCTGTGTGCAGGTTCTCTTTCGAGCACCAAACCATCTCTGGTAAGTTCCTGCCATGTCAAAGGTGGGTAAGGTTTTTCGCGTTGCATCGAATTAAACCACATCATCCACCGCTTGTGCGGGTCCCCGTCAATTCCTTTGAGTTTCAACCTTGCGGCCGTACTCCCCAGGCGGTCAACTTCACGCGTTAGCTTCGTTACTGAGTCAGTTAAGACCCAACAACCAGTTGACATCGTTTAGGGCGTGGACTACCAGGGTATCTAATCCTGTTTGCTCCCCACGCTTTCGTGCATGAGCGTCAGTGCAGGCCCAGGGGATTGCCTTCGCCATCGGTGTTCCTCCGCATATCTACGCATTTCACTGCTACACGCGGAATTCCATCCCCCTCTGCCGCACTCTAGCCTTGCAGTCACAATGGCAGTTCCCAGGTTGAGCCCGGGGATTTCACCACTGTCTTACAAAACCGCCTGCGCACGCTTTACGCCCAGTAATTCCGATTAACGCTTGCACCCTACGTATTACCGCGGCTGCTGGCACGTAGTTAGCCGGTGCTTATTCTTACGGTACCGTCATGACCCGGGGATATTAGCCCCAGGCTTTTCGTTCCGTACAAAAGCAGTTTACAACCCGAGGGCCTTCATCCTGCACGCGGCATTGCTGGATCAGGCTTTCGCCCATTGTCCAAAATTCCCCACTGCTGCCTCCCGTAGGAGTCTGGGCCGTGTCTCAGTCCCAGTGTGGCTGGTCGTCCTCTCAGACCAGCTACAGATCGCAGGCTTGGTAAGCCTTTACCCCACCAACTACCTAATCTGCCATCAGCCGCTCTAGTAGCACAAGGCCCGAAGGTCCCCTGCTTTCATCCGTAGATCTCATGCGGTATTAGCTACTCTTTCGAGTAGTTATCCCCCACTACTAGGCACGTTCCGATGTATTACTCACCCGTTCGCCACTCGTCAGCATCCGAAGACCTGTTACCGTTCGACTTGCATGTGTAAAGCATGCCGCCAGCGTTCAATCTGAGCCAGGATCAAACTCTATAGTTCGATCTTGAATTTAAAGTCTTTCGACTGCTCACTCACTTGACGGAATCAAGAAGAATAAATTCTTCCTCATTACTGTTTTTGTGAGCGCTTGATAACTCCGAAGAGTTTGTTCCGAAGAACTGGCTGCTTGCCCTCAAACGCCCACGCTTATCGGCTGTATTTTTTTAAGGAACCGAG
>NZ_VWWQ01000012.1:0-44087 GCF_011752915.1 Comamonas sp. Tr-654 | reverse complement strand
AGATCGGTGAAGCCGTGACGCAGATGGACCAGACCACGCAGCAAAATGCAGCGCTGGTGGAGGAAATGGCCGCGGCTGCCAGCAGTCTGAACCATCAGGCGCAGTCCTTGGTGCAGGCGGTGGCTGTCTTCAGATTATCCGACCAGGAGCCAGCGTCCCAGGCCGGAAATAAAGATGAGCAAAACTTCGAGAGCACCGTTTGGATTGACACACCTTTTATCTGCGACAGTTTGAATTAATTGGGTGCTGTTGCATAAATCAGCCTCAGGCCAGACCTGCCCCAACCCCCAGACGTGGCTATGCCACAGCCACCGTCCGCGCTAAATCGATTGAGGATGGCTGCTCGGATGTACAGCTCGTTAACCTGCCTCTCAAACGTGCGTGACATGACCCGTTCGCCCAACCGTTTGATGCAGTGCATCTTGGTCCCCACTAGGCTGCGTCGGTGGTAGCCACTCCGGTTTTTCCAGAGCTTGCGCCCGAAGCGCCTGAATGTGGCAATCGCCGCATTGCGGTGCGCAAAGGCATCGCCTTTGCGCAGCCAGGCATTCTTTCCCGGAAGAATGCTGGGTGTGGCATTGGCGTCGACGCTCCGCCCCGTGCTTTTTGCATTTCCACTCGCCTTCGCCCAGAAGCTTGATGCCTGTGGAATCAACCAGCAGATGTAGGCCATCCGAGCTGGCGCGTTATGTCACTTGGACATCCAGACTGCGCTGGCGACGACACAGCGTGCTGAAGTCGGGGACTGGCCACAGCAATCCAGACAACGTCAGTAGTGACTGAACAAAGCTTGAGGTCTGCCACAAGGCCAGTCCGAACAGGTTCTTGATAGTCAGGCAAAACCGGATGGCTGAATCGGAGAAATGCGGGCTGTGCCTGCGTTTGCCGCTGGCCGTGGCAAACCAGGACATGTTCTTATCCAGCCAGATGGTCAGTGAGCCCCGCGCTCTGAGCGCTGCGTTGTATTGCTTCCAGTTGGTGGCGTGGTAGCGGGGCTTGGGATGCAGGGACTGGCTCATCGTCCGAGGCTACCTGAGGCTGCCCGGTGATTTATGCAATAACGCCTTTGAGAAGAAAGGCCGAAAAATAGGAAGTCCGGTAGGTCTTCACCATTCAACTGCTGAGTCACGATTGACTCGCGGAGGCTGCGGTCTGAAGCAGCCCACCCCGGGGCCGCTGCCTCAGGCTGGCCGCAGACTTCCCCGGCCGATTGACTGAAATATCGGCTGAGACTCAGCGGCGAAGCCTGTGCCCGACTCTGCGGCAATGCCTTCAGATCAAGCACTGTGGCTGTAGCCTGCCCAGGCTGCATGAAGCACTGCTACCAGGTGTGCGCATAGCTGATTCGAAGTACGGTGCCTGCCGCTGGAAGGCGGCTGGTGTTGTTGTTGCTTCGAAGCAGCTGGCTGTACAGCGGGAAGTAGTTGCGGTTGAGCAAATTCTCCACGCCCAGTGAGACGCGGTTCTTCGGGTCGATTTTCCACTGGCTGATCAAATCCAACGTGGTGTATCCCTTGGTGTCGTAGCGGCCGAAGCTTGTCTTGCCGTCCAGGCGATAGTCTCTGGAAACATAGGAGGTGGCCTGGACTCGGTGGCTCCAGCTGGCACTGGGGCGATATTCCACGTATGCCGTCAGTTTGAGAGGCGGAATGCGGTAGCCCGTCATGCTTTGATAGGAGCCTGCGCCCTGAGGGAGCTCGCGCCCTTTCATCCAGGTGAAGCTCCCGCCAGTGGTCCAGTGATCGTCATCGCTGAAATAGTCCAGGCTGGCTTCGAGTCCATGGATCTTTTCCTTGGTTCGCAGGAGTGTGAGGCCGTTGTTGAAGCTCTGCACGGCGCCGAGGTCGGACTGCGATTGAAAGGCTCCCAGGTTGGTAATGACATTCGAGAACTTCCCGCGCCAGCCGATCTCTATGGTGTCGGTTTTGACGGCCTGCAGGTTGGAGTTGCCGATGTTGAAGCCTGCAGTGGCATTGCGCACCACGACCCCGATGTCCGGCAGCTCGAAACCCTGGCTGTATGAGGCATAGAGTTCATGTCCCTTGGTCGGCGTGAAAACCGTGCCCAGGTTGTAGGTCCATGCGCCATATTTCACGGTACCGCCACCCACGGACTGGGGGCTCGGCAGCTTTGATTGCGACAAAGGGCTGAAGTCGCTGAAGCTGGCCTGGGCGCGGTCATAGCGGGCGCCGCCTTCCACGGACCACTTGTCGCTGAATTTGTGCTGCAATTGGGCAAATGCGCCAATGCTGCGCGTGGTGACCGGCGGCATATAGATCAGGCGGCCGATCTTGTTGAACACCAGTCCTTTGCTGGCGTCATAGGCTTTGGGATCAAAGATATCGATCGGCATGTCGGTGCGCTCGTGATTGAAGTCCGCGCCCCAGATCAGCAAGGAATTTTTCTCCTGTCCCAGCGGCGTCTTGATGGTCAGGCGTCCACCGAAGACATCGGAGTTCTGCATCGATTGATCGATGTTGGCTCCTCGGACGGGGACGGCTCGCGCGTCGAAGGGCGCAAAGCGCGTGTAGAAATCCCGGTAGTAGAGCTGAGCCGCGAAGGTGCTGCCTGCGAGATCGCGATTTTCGTAGTCAAGCCCCAGCATGGTGTTCTTGATCTGGTTCTGGTCTGCCAGCACCAGGCCTTTGATCGGCCTGGCAGCAGCCGTTCCGGCAGGCAGGCGGGCCACCGACGGGTCGGATGCATAGTCGGTGTCCTGGCTGGCGTTGTAGTGGCTCGCCGAGAACTGCAGCCGTTGATTCGCATCCAGCTTGAAGCCAATCTTGGCCGATGCGTTATAGATGTTGGAGTCGAACAAGTCTCCCTGGCTGGGCTCCGGGGCGATGCGGTTTCCCTTGGCATCGAATGAGCCGCCTACATGTTTGGCGCCCAGGCTGACCGAATAGTCGACGACGTCACCGCCGCCCGACAGGTAGTGCTGGATTTCGGCCCCAAGCCCTGCGGCCTTGGGCCTGAACAGCGGTGACGATCCCGTTACCACTGTCTCTGCCTTGGTCTCGCCCGAGGGGCGCTTGGTGCGTACGGAGACGATGCCGCCCGCGGCACCACTTCCATAGATGGCGCTGCTGCCGCGCAGCACCTCGATCTGCTCGATGTCGGCAGGATTGATGTTGGCGAGGTTTCGGGAGGAGTCTCGGTTGGTGTTCAGCGGAACACCGTCGACCAGAATCAGCATGTTCCGCCCGCGCAGTGTCTGACCATAGTCCGTAATGGTGTGGCTGGAGTCGGCCATGCCCGGAACCACCTTGCTGAGCATGGTGGCCAGGCTGTCGGAGCCTTGTCTAAGCTGCTGAACTTCCTCGCCTTCGAGCAGGCTGATCTGACGTGCCGGGGCCACGAGATTGTTCTGGGTACGAGCCGTCACCGTAACGGCGGCAAGCTCCGGTGTGCCTGACTTTTCTGCGAATGTGGAGGCGTCGCTCTGAGGTGTGGTGGATGCAGTGGCCGCCTTGGCAGTCGGTGCGGCTTCCAGTGCGTAGTTGCTGGCGCCCAGCGGGCGGACATGCAACCCCGAGCTTTCCAGCAAGCGCGCAAAGCCGCTATCAATGGTGTGGGGGCCCGACAGACCGGCAGTGCGCAGATTCTTGAGCAGGTCCGGGTCCATGCTGAGGTTAACGCCTGCCTGAGCGGCAAACTCCATCAGGGCGGGACCGAGCGGGCCGGCGGAGATCTGATAGGTCTGCTGCGCGGGGCGGACAATGGGCTCTGCTGCGTACGTCGCAGGCGCGTACAGGCTCAGGGCCGCGGTGCCAAGGGCAGCGACCAGAGCGCCTTTGACGGCAAGGGTGACCGGATGCAGCGGCACCGCAGGAGAATTTGTGTGGGAGTGCGGCGAGCGCGTTGCAGGCATGGTTTCAGTCCTCGTTGGCTGTCAATGAATGGGTCTTGATGTGCTTGACAGGCGAGCTGAAAAAACCGGACAGCGGTGAGAAAAAATATTTGCGCCCCTGTCTGGAACCCATCGATACCGGACGGCGCAGCAGAGCCGTCTCAGGGGGATGTGACCGTCACCCAGTAAGCGGTGCGCTCTTGGGTGCGTATGGGGAGGGTCTGCGTCAGCAGCTCCAGGATGCGGTCCGTGTCTCGTAGCTGGAATACGCCGGAGACGCGTAGCTCGGCAACGCCGGGGTCGCATTGCAGGACTCCTTGGCGGTAGCGTTGCAACTCTGCCAGGAAGTCGGCCAGGCGCATGCTGTGCGCATGCAGGACGCCTCGGGTCCAGGCGTCTGCATGGGATGGCAGCGGGGTGACGGTGCCTGGATTGCGGACATCGAAGGTCACCTGCTCGCCAGCTTGCACCACCAGAGTCTGCGTGGAGTGGCTGGGCATCACCTGGACCGCTCCTTGCAGAACGGACAGCGTCGTGCTTTGCACATGCTTGCGTACGATGAATCTGGTGCCCAGTGCCTTTAGTTCACCATCGCTTGTTTGGACGATGAACGGCAGGGCCTGGTAGGCGCTCGTATGCGAGGTCTCCACCAGAATTTCACCTGCGTAGTGATGAAGCCGACGTGCTTCGCTGTCGAACCGTGCGCTGATGGCAGAGGCGGTGTTCAGCAGTACATGGCTGTTGTCGGCCAGTGTCACCTCGCGTGTCTCGCCCGTGGCTGTCCTGAAGTCCGCATGCCATATCTGCCATGGCAGATAGCGGTACGAGAACCAGCCCAGCATGGGAGTCGCCAATGCAAGTGTCGTCGCGCGCAGCATATGCCGGCGGCTTCCGGCCGAGCGTGGACGATCGAGTACGGCCATGCCAACTGCCGGGGGGACGCTGTCCATGCGAAATTGCAGCTGCTCTATGCGCTGCCAGATTTGCTCGTGCCTTGCACTTAGCTTGCGCCAGCGGGCAAGCTCGGCATTCTCCGTTTCGCTGAAATCCGAGGCATGTCGGCGAGCCAGCCATTGGGCTGCTTCATCCAGTATGCGGGTATCTGTTGCGGGCATTTCAGGCATCCAGCATCACACGCAGGCATTGCCGGAAGCCCTGCGCCATATAGCGGGTGACCGTGCGCACACTCAATTGCATATGCGATGCAATCTCTTCGTAAGAGAGCCCCTCCAGCTGAGAAAGCAGAAATGTCGTGCGAACTTTGGCCGGCAACTCGCCGAGCAACTGATCCAGTTCCTCCAGAGTCTCCAGCAGGATGGCGCGAGCCTCGGCAGACAGTGCTGTTTCTTCGGGCAGCAGATGCAGGGATGCCAGATAGGCCTGCTCAAGCGACCTGCGTTCCAGGTGGTTGATCATCAAGCGCCTGGCGACGGTGGTCAGATAGGCTTTGGGCTCGCGGATGTCCTCGATGGCTTGCGATTTTGCAGTCGCCCAGATGCGCGTGAATGTGTCCTGAGCGATGTCTGCTGCATCGTGACGATTGCCCAGCTTGCGCTGCAGCCAGGCGGTCAGCCAGCGGTTGTGCAGTGTGTACATGCTGCCAAGTGCGTCACTGGCGATGCTGCTGGCAGGAGATGACACAGGAATCTCTCGGGATTGGAAATCCGCTGATTTTACACAAATGATACCTATTCTCATTTGTTGGGGCTTGCCAGGCCAACAGAGGCTGGTGTTTGAGTGTTCCGACGAGTGGTGGCGACGGATGGGCTCAGAGCATGAAGCCGTGGGCGTAGCGTCAAGCCAGATCATCCGACGTGGCTATATGCGCTCTCAAGGCTTCTATGAACTGGGTCTCGGCAAGCTGTCGGTCTGCGCCCCTTCGTAGCGCCACGTACATGTTGAGGTGAACGGCCGGTTCGGTCAGCATCGCAATGTTCAAGCCGTGCTGCTGGCATTCCTCCATCATGAAAGAGGGTATGACTGCGTTGCCCAGACCCGCTTTCACCATGGCAATCATGGTGCCCAGAAAATTCATTTCTGCCCGCTCATCCTGGCTGGCCTTGGCGCTGGGAAGGTGCTTGTCAATCAAGGCCTGAATCGGATTGGAGATCGGCAGAGCGATCATGGGCAGGCCATCCAGAGATTTCCAGCTGCGGTTCTGGATCTGTTTGCTGCGCCGCCTCTCTCCCGGGCTGATGCTCATGAGCCGGAACCGGCACACCGACTCTTTGAGCAGGCCTGCGGCAGGTTTCACAAAAAAGGCCATACCCATATTGGCATGTCCTTCCAGAACGGCTTGCCGAACGGTGTCGAGGCTGCCATCCATGACCTGGATTCGCACCTCGGGATGCTTGCGTGCAAATTCGGCAACAACCTTCGGTAATAGACAGGTGGCGATCACAGGCGTCGCAGCAATGGTCAGGGGCGACCGAGAGGCCGAGGTGCTGCCTTGCAAGGCCAGACCCAGTTGCCGAAGTTCCGTCACCACCCTCTCGGCATAGGGCTGCAGCAGCCGGCCTGCGTCGGTCAATGTCACTGCGCGTGTGGTTCGCTCGAATAGCCTGACTCCCAACTGACGCTCCAGTTCCTTGACCAGCATGCTGACTCCCGACGGAGACAGATGAATGCGCTCTGCGGCCGCAGCAAAGCTGCCGCACTTGCATATCTCGAGAAACGCCTGCAGTTGACGACTCCCAACATTAATCAGCTTTACTGATGAATTCACCAAAAATTCCCGTTTGATTCAAATCAATGGACGCGGTGCAATTGCAGCACAAAACACAAGGAGACACCATGCTTACACCTTCAGCAGGAGGCTTGCCCCTCAGCCGCCGCAAGGCTCTTCTCACTGTGGCTGTCGCAGCAGCTACGGGCTCTTCCGGGCTTTCGGCATTCGCGAATACGCAAGCTCCCGTGCGGCTGGTTGTGCCGTTCACGCCAGGCACAGGCATCGATCTGATTGCCCGAGTCATCGGTCCCAAGCTCTCGGAGCGCTTTCAGCGCCCCTTCATCGTGGACAACAAGCCAGGGGCCTCGGGCAATATCGGAACCCTGGAGGTAGTCCGGTCCACCCCTGACGGCACGACTTTGCTTGTCACCGTGAATACGTTGGTGATGAATACCGAGCTCTACCCCAAGATGGGATATAGCCCGGTTCGCGATCTCAGCGCCATCAGCCAGACCAGCGTAGGTCAATTGGTGCTTGTCACGGGCTCTCAATCCCGGATCACGGATCTGAAGGAACTCATCGGCTATGCACAGAAAAACCCTGGCGTTCTGAACTATGGCTCGCCCGGAGCCGGAACCCCCCACCACTTGGCAACAGAGCTGCTCAAGAGCAAAGCCAGGATATCGCTCACACATGTCAGCTATCGCGGCACGGCCCCGGCCTTGACGGACTTGCTGGGAGGGCAGATTGATCTGATGTTTCTCCCTATCCATGTTGCCTTGCAGCACATCAAGGCAGGCAAGCTCCGTGCGCTTGCGATCAGTTCAGACACGCCATCCCCGCTCCTGCCTCAGGTGCCCTCGCTGAGGAGTCTGAACCTGGGCGATATGAATGTGGACATGTGGTATGGCTTGCTGGGCCCCAAAGGACTGCCTCCCGAGTTTGTGCGCAGCATCAACGAAGCCCTGAAGAGCATTCTTGCTCAGCCTGAAGTGGCCAAAGCATTCGAGTCCCAGGGCATGACGCCCCAGCACAGCACTCCCCAAGCCTTCCAGGCCTTGATCGAAGCCGATGCCAAGCGCTGGGGCAATCTCATCAAGACCCAGGGCATTACTGCCGAGTAATACGGGCTATCACAAGAAAAGCAAATGAATATGCAAGTCAATCAGACACAAGCGCCAGACAAGGATGCCGATGTAATCATCGTGGGCGGCGGCCCGGTGGGCATGGGGCTGGCGATAGAGCTGGGTCAGCGCGGCATTCGCTGTATCGTCGTGGAGCGTTACGCCAAGCCGCAACCGATTCCCAAGGGGCAGAACCTGACCCAGCGCACCATGGAGCATTTCCACGCCTGGGGTGCTGAAAAGGAGCTTCGCGCTGCTCGTACCATTCCGCCCGAATACGGCATAGGAGGCCTGACGGCCTACAACACATTGCTGGGCTCTTATTCCTACGACTGGCTCCAGCGCGATCTAGTCAAGCCTTACTACTTCACAGCGAACGAGCGCCTGCCTCAGTACGCCACGGAAGCGGTTCTGCGGGATAGAGCCGCCGAGCTGCCATCTGTTGAGACCTTCTACGGCTGGAATTTCGATAGTTTGCAGCAGGACGACGAGGGTGTCAGCGTCACGGTATCCGAAAAGAACGGATCAGATGTCAAGACGCTACGTGCGAGCTATGTCGTGGGCTGTGATGGAGCGCGCTCGGGCGTGCGTCAGCAAGCAGGCATCACCCAGACCAAGACCGACCATGATCGCCTCATGGTACTGCTCGTGTTTCGCTCACAGGGACTGCACAAGTTGCTTGAGCGCTTTCCCGGCAAGTCTTACTACAACGTGCTTCAGCCTGAACTCAAGGGCTACTGGAAGTTCTTCGGCCGCGTCGATCTGGGCAATACCTGGTTCTTCCATGCGCCAGTGCCACCGGGAACTACGGCAGACAACTTCGACTTCAAGGCCTATCTGGAAGATGCTGTCGGAGCGCCTTTCGATGTCGAGTTCGAGCATATAGGCTTCTGGGATCTGCGCTTCATGCTTGCCGACAGCTATCGCTCAGGCCGGGTCTTCATCGCCGGCGATGCGGCGCACAGCCATCCTCCCTACGGCGGCTATGGCGTGAATTCGGGCCTGGAAGATGCACGCAATCTCGGGTGGAAGCTGGCAGCTGTGCTGAAAGGCTGGGGCAGCGAAACATTGCTGAACTCCTATGACCAGGAACGCCGCCCTGTATTCAGATCCACCATTGACGACTTTATTGCCAAGTCCATAGAGACTGATCACCAGTTTCTGGATGGCTTTGATCCGGAAAAGGACAGGAGTGCTTTTGAAGCCGCCTGGAGTCAGAGGGCCAGTGGGGCCGCAGGCGAGGTGCATGCTTTCGAGCCCAACTATGAGGGCTCTCCCATTGTGCGCAGTACTCAGGCGTCGGCCGTCGGCAATTGCAGTGCCAAGGGCTCACATGTATTCACGGCACGTGCCGGTCATCACCTGGCTCCGGCCGCGCTCGGCGATGGCAGAAATATATTTGAGCATCTGGGGCAGGGCTACACGCTGCTGGCAGCCGATACGCCCGCACAAACGCTCGAGACGTTCCGCTATATCGCTGACATCAAGCGGCTGCCCCTGACCATTGTCGAAACCACCAAAACGGATGAGTTTGCGCGCTATGAATCTGACCTGATACTGATTCGTCCGGATGCATTTGTGGCCTGGACGAATAGCGAGAAATTCCTGTCGAACGAGGATGTGGAAAATCTGCTCAAGGCTGTCGCCTGAAAGATAGAGGGCCGCTTGATGCCCTCTCGCCTTAGTTGCAACCAGAAACGGACGAGGGGCCGCCTGCTGCCAGGACTCGCGTTCCGGCAGCAGGCGGCAGCGCGATCATTGCTGCCGGCCTGCAAGGCACCTGGAAGTGTCCTGCCAGAGCGGGCAGGGTTCAGTCAATCAGCGCGCGGGTAAGCAGATCGACTCCCGCCAGGAAATCGTCTATGTCCATGGCCTCATGCGGATTGTGAGAGCCATTTTCGTTGCGGATAAAGACCATGGCCGAGGGCACGCCGGCATTGGCAAACACTGCAGCATCATGGCCGGCGCCGCTTGCCATGCGCTCCAGTTTCCTGTCTTGTCCGGCGGCTGCCTCCAGACGGTTCAGCCAAGCGGTATCCATGGTGGCTGGTTCCGTGAACAGGCGCTCGTCGAACTCGAAATGTACGCCGCGGGCGCGCTCTATGGCCTGGCACTCTTCGCGCATCAGGGTGTAGAAGCGCTCCAGGGTCTGGGTGTCCTGGCTGCGCACCTCAAAGCTGAACGCCACTTCGCCGGGAATGACGGAAACGGCATGCGATTGTGCCGAGGTGGAGCAGATGCCCGTGGTCATCACCATGTCCATGCCCATCTGCAGCAGCACGCGCCAGTGTTCGTCCATGCGCGACAGCAACTCGGCAACCGCCAGCAATGCATCCTTGCGCAACCAGCGCGGCACGGCGCCCGAGTGGCCAGTTTCACCGATGCAACGAATCAGGTTGTGGCGGACATTGCCGCGGATGCCGGTGACGAGGGCCACCGGCCAGCCGCGATTGACCATGACCGGACCCTGCTCGATATGCAGCTCCAGATAGGCTGAGACATTCGCGAGATCGAGCAGCGGCTCGGCGCGCTCAATGGCATCGACATCGGCTCCGCAGCGCGACATGGCTTCACCGAGGATGCCGACGCCATCGCGGTGAGGCCGCTTCAGTGTGGCAGCTGGCAGCTTGCCCAGCAGGGACAGAGAGCCCAGATAGGCCTTGCCATACCAGGCACTTTCTTCGCCGCGCAGTGCCAGTACGCGCAGCGGCGGTGCCTGTTCGTGGCGGCCGCGCAGTTTAAGCAGCATCAGCATGCCGGCGACAATGCCTGCCAGCCCGTCGAAGTTACCGCCCTGAGGCACGGAGTCGGCATGCGAGCCAACCATGACAAAGGGCTCGGTACGGTTCTCTTCAGGCAGTCTCAGCCACAGGTTGCCGGCTCTATCCCATTCATGGCTCAGGCCCAGATCTTCGGCCCGTTCCTCAAGTATGCGCAGCGCAGCAGTCTCGCCTTCGCCATAGCTTTCCCGGGTCACGCCCAGGCCGTCACGGGTGGCTTCGCGAATTTCGGAGAGCAGGGCTTGCGCCAGTGCGTTGGTATCCGTCAGGGTGTTGCAGGCCATCATGCTCCGCTACCTCCGTGGCGGATGGACCAGTCCACAGGCGAGGCCGAGAAGTCCGCCAAAGTGGCTTTTTGCTCCGCACTGAGCTGTCCGCTCGCCAGCAGTGCTTCGTGCAGCTGATTCCAGGTCGCCAGTGCGTGCAGGGACAAGGCGTGATCGACCAGGGTGCCTGCCTGGGGGGCATAGAGCGCATAGTCGAGCAACACCAGTACATCCTCGATCACGGGGCCGGCGCGGCGCAAGGCTGCAACCGTGCCGGCCTTGGAGCGGCCGTCAGTGGTGACGTCATCCACCAGCAGGACCTTGGCGTTGTCGGGCAGGCGACCTTCGAGTTGGGCCGTGATGTCCCAGCCGACAGGGCGCTTGCGCAGATACAGCATGGGCAGCTCCAGGCGCTCGGCCAGCCATGCGGCAAAAGCAATGCCCGAGCTTTCGGTTCCCACGATGGCATTGATGCCGCGTGCAGCAATCAGAGGGCGCATGCAGCGGGCTGCGATGTCCATGATTTCGCCGCGCAGTGCGACATCGGACATCAGGACTTGCGCATCCACATAGACCGGGCTGGCCCAGCCCGAGGTATAGATGAATGGTTGATGCGAAGCAATGCGTACAGCACCGAGGCCGACAAGGGCCTGGGCAACGCGTGGCGCGTCGGAAGCGGAAAGAAGCATGTGAGTGTGTGTTTGCAAAGCGGGCATGTTAAGTAGCCAGGCCTGCAGCAAGAAGTGGCTAAAATTCCTCGAGCCGTTCCAAAATGAGATGGCTCGTGCTTTGTGCCTGGACGTGACCGGGCACCTTTTGCCGAAATCCCCGGCTGTGCCTTCAAGTGCCCGCCGGCCATTGACCATGTCCGACTTCACTTCGCCGCGTAGCTTTCTGCGCCAGATCGACCTCTCATCGCTGGATCTGTTCGTGCTGATTTGCGAATGCGGCAGCATTGCGCGTGCGGCCGAACAGGGCGGCATGGTCGCGTCAGCCGTAAGCAAGCGTGTTGCCGAACTGGAATCCCTGGCGCGCACTCCCTTGCTGCTGCGCCATGCGCGCGGCGTGCGTCCGACTCCGGCTGGTGAGCTGCTGCTGGCGCACGCCCGCACGATTCTTCTGGGGGTCGAACATCTGCGCGACGACCTGGGCGAATATGCGCGCGGCATACGCGGGCTTGTGCGCCTCAGTGCCAATGCTTCGGCCGTGGAGCAGTTTCTGCCCGAGGATATTGCGATCTTCGTGAAACAGCATCCCGACATCCGCATCGATCTGCGCCAGGCGACCAGCCGCTCGGTGGCACGCGCCGTGCGTGATCACATGGCTGATCTTGGCGTCTGTAGTCCCAGCGATGAAGTCGAGGGGCTGGAGTCCATGCCGTATCGGCGCGAGCGCATGGTGCTGATCATGCCCAGTGATCACGCTCTGGCCCGGCATCCGGAACTGGCCTATGAAGAAGCGCTGGACTATGCCCAGATCGGCTTGCGCGACAGCAGCATCGTTCAGGAGATGCTCAATCGGCAAGCTCGTGCCGGCAGACGCATGCTGCGACAGCGCATCGAGGTGGACAGCCTGAGTGCCATGTGCCGAATGATTGAGTGCGGACTGGGCGTGGGCGTCATGCCCGAAGGTGCCTACCAGCGGCTGGGCGAGGCACGTGCTCTGCATGCGGTGCCGCTGACTGATGCCTGGGCGGAGCGCAGCCTAAAGCTGTATGCCAACAGCTTTGCCGACCTGCCTGCGCCGGCCCGACATTTCGCCCAGGCTCTGATGCCCAAGGACTGATGCAGAGCGGATGGCATGAAGCGACGCGCGCGCCGCTTGCCCTTGATGCGATGAGAAAGCGGTGCAGGCTGCCGACATGGCCCGGGCATCACGGCAGGCAGACGGCTCCCGAGCGGTTGGCCGCCAAGTCTCAGTTTTTCTGTGCCGCCCACAGCTGATGTGCCCACATGCCGACCAGCATGGCGGCGACAAACAGCCAGACCTGAGGTGTGAGCGTCGCCAGATTCATCAGAGCGGGGCCGGGGCAAAAGCCCGCCAGTCCCCAGCCTATGCCGAACAAGGCAGAGCCCGTCAGCAGCTTGCGATCAATGACGGTGCTAGCGGGCAGTTGCATGGGTTCGCCCAGCAAGGCTGTCCTGCGACGCTTGGCCCAGGTGAAGGCAATCAGGCCGACCGCGATGGCGCCGCCCATGACGAAGCCCAGAGAGGGATCCCAGCGACCGAAAAAATCGAGAAAGTTCTGTACCTTGGTCGGATTACCCATGCCCGAAAGAATCAGGCCCAGACCGAACACAAGCCCGCAAAGCAGGGCTGCAATACTGGGGATCATGATGTTCCTTTGTGGCGACTCAAGCGATGACATGGCGCATCACGAACACGGTGATGGCGCCCGTGGCGATAAAGCACAGCGTGGCTGCCAGCGAGCGCAGTGACAGGCGTGACAGGCCGCACACCCCGTGACCGCTGGTGCAGCCCGAGCCCATGCGCGTGCCAAAGCCCACCAGCAGTCCTGCGGCGATGATGATCGCCGGGCTGGATGGCAACTCCATGGCTGGTAGAGGGGCAAACAGCGACCAGAGCAGCGGAGCGGTGACCATGCCCAGGATGAAGGCCAGGCGCCAGCCCCACTGCTTGACGGACGACCAGGTCGGCAGCTGCAGCAATGCCCCGGCAATGCCGCTGATGCCGGCCACCCGGCCCAGCAAGGCAACGAGCAGGGCGGCAGAAAGGCCGATCAGCAGGCCGCCGGCCAGCGATGCCCAGGGCGTGAACTCGCTCCACAAGATATTCATGCTGCCTCTCCCGGTTGGCAGAACAATTGATAGAGGGCCTGCATCAGCTGCAGGGCACGTGCATCGGCCAGCTGATACCAGATGAACTTGCCTTCGCGGCGCGTGCTGACCAGACCCTCGCGGCGCAGAATGCCCAGTTGCTGGGACAAGGTGGGCTGGGACACGCCGGTCAGCTGCTCCAGCTCACTGACCGTGCGCTCCTGCTGGGCGAGCTGGCACAGCAGCAGCAGCCGGTCTTCGTTGCCGAGCAGCTTGAGCATGGCCACGGCTTCGCCCGCATGGGCGCGCATGGCCTGCAGATCCAGCGCGGCTTGTGCTTCGTCAAAGCTTGATGAGGACATGGCTTCTTTCGTCAAAATATTTTCATATATTATATAAAAAAGTATATTGACTATCGAGTTTAAAAATTTCAGTTGTGCCGTTCAAGGAGTTGCCATGTCAGCCAGCGTGATGCATATCGAGCCGTTTTTTGATACCGCTACCGGCACCCTGAGCTATGTCCTGGCCGATACGGTCAACGCTCAGGCTGCCGTGATTGACCCGGTGCTGGATTTCGAACCGAAGTCGGGCACACTGAGCAGCCGTTCAGCGGACGCACTGATCGACTATGTGCGCGGCAAAGGCTGGCAGCTGCAGTGGATACTGGAAACCCATGCTCATGCGGATCATCTCTCGGCGGCCCAGCATATCCGTCACCACCTGGGCGGCAAGGTGGCCATCGGTGCCCATATCTGCGATGTACAGGCCGTGTTTCGCAAGATCTATCACTTCGAGCGCAGCTTCCTGCCCGACGGCAGCCAGTTCGACCATCTGGTGCAGCATGGCGAGCGTCTGCCGCTGGGTCAGCTGGAGCTGCTGGCCATGCATGTGCCCGGCCACACCCCGGCCGATATGGCTTATCTGGTGGAAGATACCGTGTTTGTGGGCGATACCCTGTTCATGCCCGACGTGGGCACGGCACGTGCCGACTTTCCCGGCGGCGATGCGGCGACACTCTATCGTTCGATCAGGCAGATTCTGGCGTTGCCTGAGCAGACCCGCCTCTTTGTCTGTCACGACTACCCGCCGGCGGGCCGCAAGCCGCAATGGCAGACCACGGTGCAGGCCCAGCGCAGCGGCAATATCCATGTGCATGACGGCGTCAGCGAGGCGGAGTTCGTGCAGATGCGCACTGCACGCGACGCCACGCTGGAGATGCCCACGTTGATTCTGCCCTCGGTGCAGGTCAATGTGCGGGCGGGCAAGCTGCCGCCCGCACAGGATGATGGCCGTACCTATATCCAGTTACCCATCAACGCCTTTGCTGCGAACGGGCAACTGCCTCAGGGCCTGTCGCAGTGATTACTGCGCTGGACCGGGCCGAGCGGCATCGGCTGTGCGTTGGCTGGCCAGTTCATTGAGCTTGAGCTGCAGGCGCACCATGTGCTCGGCATAGACCAGCACTTCCTGCGTGGGCAGAGGCTTGGCGACACGGCGGGCATAGACGTTCAGCGCCCCTTGGGCCACCTCGGGGTCATCGCTATCCGCATACCAGGCCCAGTCGGCCAGGTGAGAGGCCAGCTCCGGATTGCTGTCTGCCAGCGCCACTGCACGCCGAATCACCGGCCTGGCACCGCCGGCTAGCTGCACGATTTCTTTGGCCTCATTGGCCAGAGGCGCCGGGCGCCAGTGCGATGGAATATCGTCCCACCAGCCGCTGTACTCGCTGACCACCATGCGGCCGATGTCCCTGGCCGAGACATAGAGCTCGCGTGCATCGCTTCGCTTGGCCAGCTCCGGCGGCAGTGCGACTTTGTCGATCACCAGATCACGACGCTCGCCGCTGTTCAGGCCCGCCACCACCTGCCTGGAGATGCTGTCCAGCATCTGGGCCTGCGCCGGCAGGCGGTCCTGGATTTCCTCGGGCCTGGCAATGGCCGGACCATGCGCCGGCAGCAGCAGCTCGGGTTTGAGTGCTGCCATGTCGCGCAGGGCCTGGGCCCACTCCTCGGGGTAGCGCTGGCGGCGCTTGCCATTGCCTGCATTGGGCAAAAAGCCCTGGAAGTAGTCGGCACTGGCCACAATGCCGCGACCGGGTACAGCGACCCAGATCTGGTCTTCGGTCTCGCCGCGCGCATGGGTCAGCACAAAGTCTTCGCCGCCTATGGTGAGCGTGGTCTTGTCCTGGAAGGTCTGTGTGGGGCGCACTGCATCGGCCCAGGTGCGCGGCACGTCGGCCACGCTTTGCTGGTTGTTGCGCGCGATCAGACCGTTGCTGCGCATGTCCAGCTCCATCTGGGCGATGAAGCGCTGCTCGGTCACCACACGCGGCTTCTGGTCCATCAATGCCCAGGCGCCAAAGGCATGGTCGGCATGAAAGTGGGTCAGGATGACGGTGTGCAGCGGCTTGTTGCTGAGCTGCTTCAGCGTCTCGGCCAAGGCCGGGCCTGCGGGGGCGTAGCCGCTATCGACCAGGACCAGGCCTTCGTCGGTCTCGAAGACCACCACATTGACGATGGGAAAGCGCAGCAGCCAGGTACGCGGAGCCACGGCCTCGACCTTGAGTCTGGCTCGGGCCTCTGCAATGGCGTTCTGGTCGGTTCGGCTGTACATGCTGTTGGCCACTGCATACGACAGCTCGGTGCCAAAGCCACCACCTTCCATGATGGATTTGACCATCTGCGGATTGGCCTTGAACACCTGGGCGCGGGCAGCAAGCACGGCCGGGCTTTTCGCTCCCGAGCCGCCGCGGTCATCCTGATCGTGGGCGTTGACCGTACCGAGCTGGCCCAGTGCCAGGGCCGCGGCAAAGGCGTATCGATAGAGACGAGATATTTTTCTCATGTTTGCCATCACTGCATTCATTGGACGTTGATCCGTTGCACCGGCTCCAGAATCCACGAAGGATCCAGCACCTCGGGCCAGGGCTGGTAGGCGCGGGCCATCAGATAGAACAGGTTCTTCTCGGGCGTGGGCAGCCAGTTGGCACGCTTTTCAGGGCCCGGGTCCGTGGGTTGCAACCAGATGTCCAGGCTGCCGTCGGCGTTGAACTTCATGCCCTTGGTGCGGTCTCCAATGGAGTAGCGGTTGATGGGGTTGTCCACCATGTATTGGCCGCCGGTCACGAATTCATAGAGCGAGACGGACCAGAAGGCATCTGCGGGCAGACGACCCTGGGGCAAATGCAGGCGATAGGCCCGGCCCCGGCCAAGTGCCTGGTCGCTGCCGTCGACGCTGGCGGCAAAGTAGGTGGCTTCCGCAGCCTCCAGGCCAAGGATGCCGCCCGACATGGCTGCCGACTGGGCACGCATGGCGTAGTTACTGCCAAAGCCGTCCGGCAGGCGATAAGGGGTCCAGCCGTTTCTTCGTCTGGGGTCAGCCGTCTTGCGATCGGCATTCAGGCGATTCTTGAGTTCGTTTTTCTCGATCTCGGGCGCCAGGCTCAGCCAGCGCTGCTGCACGGCCTCGGGCAGCTTGTCCCAGCTGCAGGCCTTGCCGCAGATGCCCACGCTGGCAAAGCGCTGCAGCAGCGCGTGTTCCGTGCCGGGCGGTGGGTTGCGTGCCAGGGCCTCATTGCTCACACCGACAAAGCGGCTCCAGTCCTGGGCCTGCGGCTTGATCTGTGGACTGTCTGCGCCGGTCCTGAGCACAGGCTCCATGCGAAAGCCGTCCTGCACGGCATGAGCGCTCTTGAGGTCATCTTCACCGGTGACCAGCACACGCAGATTCAGATAGACATCCCGCGTGGGCGCGCGCACGATCTGGTCGACCTGAGGGATCTTGCCGCTCCAGCGCGGGCCGACCAGGGCAATCTTGCGTGCCTTGGTGCCGCCAATGCGCCGGCCCACGTAGGAGAAAGTATTGAGGTCTGCGCCAATCATGGCGATCACGTAGTAGCGGCCATGGGTTTCGGGCAGGGACAGCACCAGGGGAGACTTTTCGAGATCCAGCCAGGCGGTGGAGTAGAAGGTGTCGCGAATCGGGCCGTTGGCCCAGCGGTCCTTGGGCGTGGCCAGGTGGCGCGAGTGGCGGAAGTGGTTGAGCGTGGTGGCGGTGGGGGAGTCCTTGACCTCCAGGGCTTCATGCCGCATTTTCATGAATTCCTGATAGGGGTAGGCATAGAGCATGGCCTCGCGGATCAGGCTGTCCAGAGCCTGGTCTTCGGTGGCAGCGGGCGTCTGGGCATGGGCCGTGCCCAGGCAAAGGCCCAATGCCGCAGCCGCCATGGCGCGCAGCCCGGCGCGGTTCGACTTTGACATGTGATTGAATTGGTGTGGTGGTGGTGATGACCGGGGCCGGTGGCTTTTCCGTCCCGGCCCAGGTCTCTCTGCGGCGAGCACCGCATGCAGCGCGTGTCAGCGGCGAATGGCAGAGCAAGCCGCTCAGGTGCCGGCGTTGCGCGTGGCTTCAGGGGTGAACATGGAGGGATTCATGTCTCCCTTGTTAAGCACGGGGCCCTTGGGGCGCTCCTGGAACAGGTTGTAGGCCACATAGCCCCCGCCGATCAGGTCGTGGTAGAAGGCCGTGCCTGCGTGCCAGGCGTTGGAGTCGAACGCGTAGTAGTAATTGATGAGGCCTTGCTGCCACAGATTGCCGCGTGCATCGTAGAAGTCGCTCATCACGGCGTGGCCGGTGTCTTCGTCAAGGAATAGCACGCGCTTGCCATAGAGATGGCGATAGCCTTCCTTGAGCGTGGCTTCCAGCACCCAGACGCGGCGCAGTTCATAGCGCATGTAGTCAGGGTTGGCATGGCCGGGCTTGAGCAGATCGGCGTACTTCACGGTATTGGCGTGAATCTTGTACGCATTGGCGGGAATGTAGATTTCCTTCTTGCCCAGATTCTTCCAGTTGTAGCGCTCGGGCGAGCCATTGAAGAGACGGTCGGAGTCAATCGTCATCTTGGCGCCCACGCCGCCCCCCATGGGCTGATCAAAGCCGTACTCGGGAATCTGGCGCACCCGGCGTGTGCCCGGGTCATAGCTCCAGCCCAGGCGCTTGTCCTTGCCGAAGTTGACCGGCTCACGGCTGACGCTGACCCCGCCTTTTTCGCGCTCGGGCAGCTTGACCGCATTCATGCCCTGGGCCATGGTGCCTTCCAGCGGCTTGCCGGCCTGCTCGGGGGAGTTCAGCAAGCTCATGCTGCGGTTGTCGGCGCGGCCGAAGACGGTGGAGCCATCCTGCATCACATAGGCGTTGTCACGCAGTGTGTGTTCGGTGAACGAGCGCAGCGGAAACAGGTTGTTGAAGGCCAGCTCCATGCCGGTCTTGGGGAAGGGGAACGGTATGGCCCCCTTGACTGCGTTGTCGGCACCCATTCCGTCGGCGCTGATCACGGCGTTCTGCGCATTGGCTTTGGCCGAGGCACAGGCAAAGTCCGGATAGCGGAAGTCGCGGTGGCCCGGATAGACGGGAATGCTGAAAGTCTTGGGGTAGCGCGCAAACATGGCCTTCTGGCCTTCGGTCAGATTGGCGGCGTACTTGGCGACATTCTCGGCCGTGATGGAGAACAGGGGCTTTTCATTGGCATAGGGGTCCACCGGGTGCTGACCCGCATGCGGCGTGTACTGAATTCCAGGCGGCGTTCCCAGCCATTTGCCCGTGTATTCGGGAACGCCGCTGGCGGTGCCGGCCTTTTCGGCACCGATACAGGTCAAGGACTTGCCCAGCTTTTCAATTTCTTCGGGGCTGCCTTTGGCGGCGGCTGCACCAGCCATGACGCTGGTCACGGTCAGCGCGATCAGGGCGCGGTAGCTCAGGTTGCTTTCCATCACGAATCCTCAAAGATGTATGTGTGCAGCATTTGCACTATCGATCTGCCCGCGAATCGGGCCAAGGTCTAGTCCAGGTCAGCTAGTCGCTGACTTGACGCCTGTCGATGAATTCAATGTTCAAGCGAGCTTTGCGGCTCACCATCGCTCGTTTGGACTAGCCCGTAGGGCCTAGCGAAGTCACCTCAGAGACAGACTGCCACTCCAGCCCTGAGCCGACTCGCTCTGGCAAGGGAAAACCTGTGGCATCCAGCCTCGGGAAAACCAAGATGAAAATGCGCTTGAGGGGTATCGGGCGTATTGCTTTTGAAAGCGAAAGGCCGCCATGGGCCGGACGACGTAGGCCGCAAGGACTAGCGTTGTCTGAAGACCCAGGTGGCGAAGTGCCTGCTTTGTTGTCAGGCCTTGCCGGTGCTGGAATCAGCTGTCGGGCATGCCAAACAGGTCATGCGCATCCAGCAGGGCCCAGGCAATCTCGGGCTTGCGCTCTAGCCCCTTGCGGATCGCGGCGGGAATGCTCTGACGTGTTTTGCGGCATAGACCCGGCAGGTCGCCAAGCTCGATCTGGATGCCGCGCATGGTGCGGACCTCGTTGTTGCCGGGCGTGATACGTATCTCAAGGCCCAGGAGCGCGTGAATGCGCTGCTGCATATGCTCGAGATCGACCAGGCTGCTGATGCTCTCAAGGCGCTGCAGCAGCTTTTTCTCTTCTTCGCGCGTGAGCTGCAGAATGCGCAGATCCGCATCCGGCGTGCTCAGCAACTGCTCGCGCCGGCAGTCGCAGGCACCGGGCGGGCATTCAACACGGATGGGCAGAGGTGGCGGCTGCATAGGGTGGCAGAGAAAACCGGGGACAGATGCAAGCATGCTAAGGCCTGCAATGCCTTGCCGCCAGTGGGGACAGGCCTGGGCAAGGCCGGCATTTGCTAGCTTGCTGGCGGCGCCATAAGTGAATTCACTTGTCCCAGTTGCTCTCAGGTTTGCCTAGACTCAGGCATTATTGAGGGTTACTACTAAAAGTAGGCTGGCTTGATCTGCCGGCATCTACCAGAACGAAGGCCTGCATTGCCCGCTGCCCGGCAGCGCTGCTGCTGGGATGGGAACAATCACTTTTTATAGCGTCAAACGCATATTTCATGCGTGATTCGCGATATTTTTCATGATAGAAATTCGGGATTTATCCCTGACATACCAAGGCCCCAAGGGCCCGGTGCACGCCTTGCGTGGCATCAATCTGGAAATCGCTTCGGGCGAGGTATTCGGCATCATCGGCCGCTCCGGCGCGGGCAAAAGCTCGCTGGTGCGTTGCCTGAATCTGCTCAACCGCCCCACGGAAGGCAAGGTCATCGTCAATGGACGTGACCTCATGCAGCTGTCCGATGGCGAGTTGCGCGCCGCGCGCCGCGACATTGGCATGGTGTTCCAGCACTTCAATTTGCTGTCCTCGCGTACCGTGTATGACAACGTGGCCCTGCCGCTGGAGCTGGCCGGTGTTTCCAAGGACGAGATTTACCAGCGCGTGACGCCGCTGCTGGAGCTGGTGGGCCTGGACCATCTGGCCGACCGCTATCCGGCCCAGATTTCCGGCGGCCAGAAACAGCGCGTGGGCATTGCCCGGGCGCTGGCCAGCAACCCCAAGGTGCTGCTCAGCGACGAAGCCACTTCGGCGCTGGATCCCGAAACCACGCGCTCCATTCTGGATCTGCTGCGCAAGGTCAACCGCGAGCTGGGCGTGACCGTGGTGCTGATCACCCACCAGATGCTGGTGATCAAGCAGATTGCCGACCGCGTTGCCGTGATCGACGGTGGCGAGATTGCCGAGCTGGGGCCTGTGATCGACGTCTTCACCCGCCCTCAGCAGACGATCACCAAGAGCCTGATTGACGAAATCGTGCCCCAGCAACTGCCCGAGTCGGTGATGAAGCGCGTGAACCAGCTGGCCGCACAGCTGCAGCCCGGCCAGCAAGGCCAGCTGCTGCGCTTGTCCTATGCAGGCGAGAGCGCCTATCAGCCGATTCTTTCGCACCTGATTCGCGAGCTGGGTCTGGATCTGTCGATTCTGCACGGCCAGATCGACGAGATCCAGGAGCAGACTTTTGGCTCGCTGGCCGTCTATGCCAGCGGCGAGGCCGCCAAGATTGACGCGGCCGTGGAGCACCTGCGCACCAGCGGTGTGCAGGTACAGATCGTGTCCAGCAAGGATTGAGAGCGATGTTTGAGAATTTTTCGGAAATGATGCTCCAGCTGCTGCTGGATTCCTTCTGGGAGACGCTGATCATGGTCGGCATCTCGGGCCTGATCGGCGGTCTGATCGGCATCCCCCTCGGCGTCTTCCTGCGCCTGACCGACCATGGCGGCATCTTGCAGAACGGCCCGGCCAACAAGGTTGTCGGTTGGATCGTGAA
Source organism: Comamonas sp. Tr-654 (assembly GCF_011752915.1). Lineage (NCBI taxonomy): Bacteria > Pseudomonadati > Pseudomonadota > Betaproteobacteria > Burkholderiales > Comamonadaceae > Comamonas > Comamonas sp. Tr-654. The sequence goes on along the minus strand of NZ_VWWQ01000012.1, from coordinate 22,449 downwards.
TGCGCTGCGCTCCACCCCCTTCATCATCTTGCTGGTGGCCATCATTCCGCTGACGCGTCTGATCACGGGCTCCTCCATCGGCACCTGGGCGGCCGTGGTGCCGCTGACGATTGCGGCGGCGCCGTTTGTGGCCCGTCTGGTGGAAACCGCCTTGCGCGAGGTCGATGGCGGCCTGATCGAGGCGGCCCAGTCCATGGGCGCAACCACCGGTCAGATCGTCTGGAAGGTACTGCTGCCCGAAGCGCTGCCGGGCATCGTCGCGGGCCTGACCATCAGCTTCGTCAGCCTGACCGGCTACTCGGCCATGGCGGGCGCCATTGGCGGCGGCGGCCTGGGCGATCTGGGTATCCGCTACGGCTACCAGCGCTTCTTGCCTGACGTGATGCTGGTCGTGGTGATCATTCTGATCTTCTTTGTGCAGGCCATTCAAAGCCTGGGCGACTGGGCCGTGCGACGCCTGAGCCATCGCTGAGCTGCGGTGCACATTACCAAAAATTAAGAAAAGGGGTGCTGCCCGGAAACAGGCTGCCCCCTCTAAAATGCAGGTTCAAGATTTTTTGAAAGGCCGCTCTTGATCAAGGGTGGCCATGATTTTTTCTGGGTAGATAACAGCAAATGATGGATGGTTTGATAACCGGCCGACTCACCGGCGTTCCCGAGAGTCGCGTAGACCGCAACCGCCGCCCCTATATGGTGGCCCGCATGCGGGCCAACGCAGGCGACGGCTCCTCGATTCCCGTGAATATCGTCGCTTTCGACAATGCACCTTGCGCCGTGCTGCGCAGTCTCTCCGAAGGTGATGCGATTGCCCTGCGCGGCAGCTTCACGCCCAAGGTCTGGATCGACAGGCAGGACGAGTCCCATGCCGTGCTCGACGTGGTGGCCCAGCAGGTGCTGGCTGCGCCCTCGATGTCCGACCTCTGATGGCCTGTACCGCGCCACACAAGCCCGCTACCGTGAAGGAGCGGGCTTTTTTGTGGGCGCTCGGCCCGCGGCATTCGACGCATCCGGGCTTGCATGGCCAATCCGTAGTTTGCATCTGAGCAATCTGTCTAAGAAACAGCGCTCGGGCAGCTGAAACTGGCGCTACAGTCTTAGCCACTCTCAATCTTCCGTACAAGGAATCTGCATGTTGAACAAGCGCTCGCTTTTGCGCACCACATTGGCCGTGGCTGCTGCGGCCACGCTGGGCTTTGCCGCCCAGGCCCAGGACAAGACCATCAAGATTGGCGTGACTGCCGGTCCTCACGCGCAGATCATGGAAGTGGTGAAGAAGGTCGCCGCCAGGAACGGCCTGAACCTCAAGGTCATTGAGTTCGGCGACTATGTCCAGCCCAATGCGGCACTGGCCGCCGGCGATCTGGATGCCAACAGCTACCAGCACCGTCCCTATCTGGATGCCCAGATCAAGGATCGCGGCTACAAGATCAGCTGGGTGGCCGACACGGTGAATTTCCCCATCGGCATCTATTCCAAGAAGATCAAGGCCTTGTCCGAGCTGTCCACGGGCGCCAAGTTCGGTATTCCCAACGACCCCACCAATGGCGGCCGCGCGCTGCTGCTGTTGCAGACCCAGGGTCTGATCAAGCTCAAGGAGGGCGCGGGCCTGAAGGCCACACCTCTGGATGTGGTCTCCAACCCCAAGAAGCTCAAGTTTGTCGAGCTGGATGCGGCCCAGCTGCCACGTTCGCTGGACGACCTGGAGGCCTCCACCGTCAACACCAATTTCGCGATCTCTGCCGGTCTGAATCCCAAGAAGGATGCGATTGCGCTGGAATCGGCCAAGAACCCCTATGTGAACATCATGGTGGTGCGCGATGCCGACAAGAACCAGCCCTGGGTCGCCCAGCTGATCAAGTCCTATCACTCCGACGAGGTGCGCCAGTTCATCGACAAGGAGTTCAAGGGCTCGGTCTTCCCTGCGTTCTGATGACCTCCTGAGGCGCTTTGCGCCGGCGCCCCCTAGGGGGATGACAGCCTTGCTGCGCTGCGGCGCTTGCTTGCTGTCTCCTTGATGGGGCGGTCGGGCATCGAGCCAAGCGCTGCACTTGCAGCGTTTTTTTATTGCTATCCATTACATAGCTGTTAGCGCATGTTTTCATTAGGTTTCAGGTAGAAAATAACCTGAAAGCCTTTGCTGGCTGGCGCTGGCAGCTCCTTTATTCAAGAGTCTGAAACCACTCGGCGATAGGGGCACGGGTCGTGCGCGTCTGGTTGACGGGGGCGGTCTCGTCGGCCCAGCCCAGGGCCAGGCCGCAGACGATGTGCTTGCTCTCGGGCAGGCCCAGCACGCGGCGCACGGTGGCAGGGTACGAGGCCAGGGCGCCGATGGCGCAGCTGCCCAGGCCCATGGCGGCGGCGGCCAGTTGCAGGCCGTAGAGCATCATGCCCAGGTCCATATAGCCGCCGGGGCCGTAATGGGCGTCGATGGTGACGACCAGCGCCACGGGCGCATCGAAGAAGCGGTAGTTGCGCGCAAACTGCGCTTCGCGTCCGGCGCGGTCGTCGCGCGCCACGCCCAGGGCGCCGTAAAGCGCCTGGGCCGAAGCCACCTGGCGCTTGCGCAGCTGCATGGGCATGGGGCGCGGAAAGTAAGCGTAGTCCTCGCATTCGGGCACCTGGCTTTCGACGTCCTGCAGCAGGGCGGCCGTCAGTTGCTCGCGCAGCTTGCCACGCACCGCGATCAGCTGGCCCGGCTGCAGATTGCCGCCGCTGGGCGCCTGGCGCGCCGTCAGCAGCAACTGATGCAGCAGCGCATCTGGCACGGCATCGGGCAGGAAAGCACGTGTGGAGCGGCGCTGCTGCATCAGTGCCATGCCTGCTGGCAAGTCGATGCTTTCAAGTGGTGTAGCGGCGGAGCCTTTGCTGGACATGGGGTGGTAACTATCAATAATGAATTCAGGGGGTGGCTTGCAGCCATTGCACCAGGGTTGCTGCGCCGATGCCACCGGCTCCGGCAATGGCCGCCAGGCCGAATGCGGCCTCCGGTGTCGATGACTGGGCCTGATGCTCAAGCTGTGCCAGGCAGCGCACCAGTGCAATCGCACCTGACGCGCCGATCGGGTGGCCGCGAGCCAGGCCGCCGCCCGCGCAGTTGATCTGCTCGGGCGCAATGCCCATGGCAGCGCAAAAAGCCAGGCCTTGCACGGCAAAGGCATCGTGCAGTTCGATCACCGACAGATCCTGTGCCTTCAGCTGTGGGCTTGCCAATGCATGGCTGCCTCTGGCCAGCGCCATCTGCGCTGCCGCAATCGCGGCAAGCAGCGGTGTTTCCGGCGCAGCGCCCAGGCTGGCGCTGGCCAGCCATTGTGCGCGGGGCCGCAGATTCCAGCGGGCGCAGGCCTCGGGCGTGGCCAGCAAAAGCAGGGCCGCACCATCGGCCTTTGCAGAGACGGTCAGGGGGCTGAGGGCGTGGGCGGCGATTTCGTCGGCACTCGCCCCCTCATAGCTGCCCCGGGCCAGCACCGGCATGCGCGCGGCACGTGCGGGCTGCAGCGCGCGCGGATAGGCGTCGGCCTCAAGCCCAGCCACAGACACGATTTCGAGGGCGAGTTGCGCCTGGGCGGCCAGGGCTCGGCTGTGGCTCAGCAGCGCATACTGCTCCTGCTGACTGCGGCTGAAGCCATGCGTAAGCGCATAGTCGGCAGCCGATTGCAACATATCGGGGTCGCGCTCGGGATCGGGGGCAAATGGCGGGCGCTCGTAGCCCTGGGGTTGCTCGCCAGAGTGTAGCGGGCGGGTCTGGCGAATAGGGGCGCGGCTCCAGGCCTCGATGCCTCCGGCAATCACCACCTCTGCCTGACCCGATTGCAGCAGACCCACAGCCATGGCCACCGCATCCAGGCCCGAGCAGCACTGGGTATCGATGGTGTGCGCGGCGCAATTGTCGGGCAGGCCGGCGGCCAGTGCCAGCATGCGCGCCGGGTTGCCGCCGGCGCCCAGGGCGTTGCCGATGACGACTGCGTCCACGGTATGGGCCGGCAAGCCGCTTTGCTGCAGCAGTGACAGCAGCAGCGGCCGGCCCAGTTCATGGGGACTGAGCCGAGCCAGGGCCGAGCCGATCGGAGCCAGCGGGCTGCGGGCCCAGGCAATGATGGGGGTCTTGCTTGGCATGGGCCTCAACTCTGCCACGGCCGCAATGCGGGGAGCTGGGCAGGGGATATGCCCGCATCGGCAGGCGCTGCCATCCGGGCGCGCAGGGCCTGGGCCAGCTGGCTGTGGTCGGTCTTGCCGCTGGCTGTCTGCGGCCAGTGCTCGCAGATCCACCACTGGCGCGGCACCTTGAAGGCTTCGGTGCGCTCGCGCAGCCACTGGTTCAGCTCCAGGGCCGAAGGCACTTTGGTCTGGTGCCTCCATTGCAGCACCGCGTGTACCTGCAGGCCGCGCAGCGCATCGGCCTGGCCGTGCAGCGAGACCTGGGCAATCGCCGGGTGGCTGGCCAGCAGGTTCTCCACTTCCTCGGGAAACAGGTTCTTGCCTTGGGTGACGATCATGCGGCTCTGGCGTCCTGCCAGGCACAGCATGCCGCGTTCGTCGATATGGCCCATGTCGCGCACGGACAGCCAGTCGCCGTCGCGCAGCACGGCCGTAGCGTCATGGGCATCGCCCACATAGTCCATGAACAGCATGGGGCTGCGGATATAGATCAGGCCGTCGCTGGCGTGGCTGGTGCCATGCTCGGCCAGTGCATTTTCGGCGGCATCGCTGCCAGTGGGGCGAATGGATAGCTCCACATTGCTGAATGGCCTGCCCACGGCCTGCGGGCCGCTGGCTTCGTCGGCATCCATCCAGGCCACAAAACTGGCCTCGGAGGCTCCGTAGAACTCGATGATGCGGGCCTTGGGGAACAGGGCGCGCAGCGCCGGCGTGTGGGCGCGCATCCAGCGCGCGCCGCTGATGGTGATCAGTTCGACCTCGGGAATCGGTGCCAGCTGTCTATGCTCCGCCCATTGCAGCATCAGCAGCAACTGGCTGGGCACGGCGACAAGGCAGGGCGTATCGCCGCCCGCCAGGGTTGCGAGACAGCGCGAGGCAGAGAACTTTTCCTGCATGACGGCGCCGCAGCCATACCAGATGCCTTGCATGGCCCCGAACAGAAACAGCGAGTGCGAGATGCGCCCCGGTGCCAGCGTGCGCTGGGCGACGACGGGGCCGAAATCCTGCAGGCCGACGCGAAAGCTCTCCGTCCACGACAGATGGTGGCGCTTGAAGCCCTTGGGCAGGCCCGTGCTGCCCGAGGTAAAGCCGGTATAGAAGGCGGCTGTCGGTGTTGCCGATTCCAGCTCGCAGGCCTGCCCGGGCAGCCAGCTTTCAATGCGCTGGCGCACGGCCGGTTGCCAGTCGGGGTCGGCGACCGCCGCGCAGCGGCCGCTGCGGATCACGGCCAGAAAGTCCACCAGTCGCTCCAGGGTGGAGCGGCTGGCATCCAGCAGCAGCATCTGCGGCGCGCGTTGCGCCACCAGGCGTGCCGAGCGCAGCTCAACCTCCGCGTGCAGCCGGCCAAAGGTCCAGGAGTCGGACTCGCTCTGCAAGGCCACCACATCGGGTCGGTGCTGTGCCCAATGGGCCAGCGGGCCATGCACCAGTTGCCAGAAGCCTTGCAGCGGCGCAGCAGCGGATAGCGCCTTCATCGGCGACCGCCAAAGCGCCAGTCAGGCAGACCGCGTGCCACGGTGTGAACAATCAGTGCGCAGAGAATGCATTTGATGAAGTCGCCTGGCACAAAGGCCAGCGTCACGGCAAAAGCCTGGCTCAGGCTCATCTTGGCAATCAGCATCAGGCCCAGCACGCCAAAGGCATGCAGGCACAGCAGGCCGCCGAGCACGGAGGCGATGAAAGCGCTCAGTGCCGTGCGGCGCGGCGTGCTTTGCGGCAGGGCGGCCATGATGGCGCCTGTCACGGCGGCGGCCAGCGCATAGCCGATCAGATAGCCGGCAGAAGGTGCCATGAAGACGCCGATGCCGCCGCGGCCGCCCGACAGCAGTGGCAGGCCCACGGCCACGGCCGCGAGAAACAGCGCCATGGATTGCATGCCACGCCAGGGGCCGAGCATGACGCCGGCCAGCATCACGCCCAGCGACTGGATGGTGATGGGCACGCCGAATGGCAGGTCGATCTTGGGAATCAGGCCCATCACGGCCATCAGCGCCGCGAACAGCGATACCTGTGCCATGGAGCGTGCACCGCCGCGCGATACGGTGTGAGAGGGAGTGGTGGTCATCAACAGTCTCCTAGAAACCCAGTCTTGCCCAGAGGGCGTCCGCCACACGGCGCGTGGCCTGCAGCATATGAATCGTCAGCGGTGCAATCAGACGCAGGCCGCCGCTTTTGCCGGTGCGCAGCCGGTATGCCTCGTCCAGCTTCTTCCATTGCACAAAGAAATGCTCGGTAAAGCGCAGCATCAGCGCAAGCTGCATGGCCACGCGCTCGGTGGGGATGCCCAGGCGGGCCAGCGGGGCCAGCAGCCATTCCAGCACCTCGACCAGATCGCTGGGGCGCGTGGTCACGGTCAGCACAATGCCCAGGGTGGAGGCGCAGACCAGCCGAAGGCTGCTGACGGCCGCCAGCACCGGATTGCCCATCAGGACATGAAAGCCCGCCACCAGCAGCGCTGCGACGATGACTGAGCGCATCAGCCGGCGTGCCACCTGTGTGGCTTGGCCCAGCGATATCCAGAGTAGCAAGCAGGTTGCGCCGCAGCCCGCAAGCACCCAGGGGCTGGCTATCAGGAACAGCAGCGTGCCAAAAACCGCCAGCAGCAGGAGCTTGAGGCCGGCCGACCAGCGATGCAGCCAGGTTGCAACTTCGCTGTAGAGGCTACCCATGCAGGTCTCCGTGGGAGGTTGCCTGCATCAGCTGCTCCCGCACGGAAGTCTCGTAGGCGCTGCAGATGTCGCGGCCCGGGCCGTCGCCGCGCAGCCGGCCCTGCTCCAGCCAGATCACGCGTTCAAAGTCGCGCACATGATCGAGCACATGGGTGGAGACCAGCACCTGCTGCGGTGCGGCGGCGATATCCTGGGCCAGACGGGCCTGACCAGGCAGGTCCAGGCTGGCAAAGGGCTCGTCCAGCAGCAGCAGTTGGGGGGCGGCAATCAGCAGCGAGAGCCAGCACACGAGCTGGCGCTGGCCCTGGCTCAGGCTGCTGACGGCTCGCTCGGCCCAGTGGGCCAGACCGCGTGCGGCCAGCAGCTCACGCGCCCTGGCTCTGGCCTGCTGCTTGTTCAGGCCCTGGGGGCGCAGCCCCAGCGCCAGTTCTTCCTCCACGGTGGGGAAGATGATCTGATCGTCCGGGTTCTGGAACATCAGGCCGACGAGGCCCGGCCGGTTCTGGCGCGCCTGCAGCAAGGGCACATCATCTACCAGTACCTGTCCTGCCTGAGGCAGATCGAGCCCGCAAAGCAGGCGGAACAGGCTGGACTTGCCCGCGCCGTTGTTGCCGATCACGCCGATGCGCTTCTCCGCCAGGCTCAGGTTCAGGCCGTCGAACACCTGGGTCTTGCCACGCTGCAACCGTATGTCGATCAGCTGTACGCCTTGCGGGGCCAGGCTCTGCAAACCATCGCTCATGCGCCGGCTCCTGCTGCGGGAACGGCAGGGCTGCAAGCCGCCTGGCTGGGATGTGGATGGCAAAAAACGAAAAGAGCTGACATACGGGGGAATCTGAAACCTGCCCCGGCTTCAAACATGCGAGGCAGCGTTGGTGGCGGATTCTAGCGCTGTGAATTTGCTTTCAAAAGTCTGCGATCTGAGCTCTTTTTATGTGAATTTCCTATAAGAAATGATTTCTTTACTAGGGGTGGCCGCCTGTTGCCGTTTGCCCAGCATTTCGTGGCAGTTGCACGCCTGATGGCAGCGTGTTGCAGAGTGAAGGATTTCTGTGCGCCGTTCATGCCTGCTTCAGGGGCTAACTCCGCTCAATCTGCATGAGCGTCGGCTTGAGGATCCACGAGATTGACCGTGAATAGCCTTGTTTTGACGTGGCTTGCAGGGCTGATGAGCGCAAGCCTGTTGCAGGCGTCTGCCGCCAGGCAGGCAAAACGGGCACGGGATTGGCGGCTTTCGGGCTCGAACAGGCAGTTTGTACGCACGAAATATTTTTCTGAAAAATCGTCTTTGATCTGTCCGGACATGAAAAAAGCGGGCACCAGGCCCGCTTGCTGTTGTCCGTCAACGCGGATGACATGCCTAAAACTGGTAGCTAAGGCTGGTCCCGGCCATCCATTGGCGTCCTGGGGCCGGCTCGTAATAGCGTCCGTTGCCTTCGTTGACGATGACCGAGCCCACATAGTTCTTGTCAGCCAGATTGTCGACGCGGGCAAAGGCACTGAGCTTCCAGGCGCCCAGGCGCCGGGTGTAGCCCACGCTCAGGCTGGCCACGTTGTAGCTGGGGGCATAGACCTGGTTTTTGTCGTCGGCGGCAATTCGGCCCACATGACGCCAGTCCAGACCCACGCGCCAGTCGGTGGCGGGAAGCCATTCCAGCCCCAGGTAGCCCAGATGCCTGGCCGTGCCGGCAATGCGGTTGCCGGCGGGAATGCAGTCCTGGCCCTTGCTGTCGCAATAGCCGCTGCGCAGGCTGGCGTCGAGCACGGTCAGCGCGCCGTTCAGGCGCAGCTGGGGCATCAGCCAGGTGGTGCCGCTCAGCTCCATGCCGCGGCGGCGTGTTTTGCCTGCGTTCTGATAAGAGGTGCGGCCGTTGTCGTTGCTGGCCACCACGATTTCATTGTCGGTACTGGTCTGGAACAGCGCTGCAGACCAGTCGCCGCGCAGGCCGGCCACATTGAAGCGTTGCTTGATGCCCAGCTCGGCACTGGTCGATACCGCAGGTTTGAGGCCGAAGTTCAGGCCGCCCACCAGATCGGGGCGGTACGAGATCTCGTTGAAGGTCGGTGTTTCCATGCCGCGACCCAGCGAGGCATAGACATTGGTGTCCTGATTGAGCTCGTGCTGCAGCGAAACCACCGGTAGCAGCTTATGGAATCCGGCATTGCCGCTATCGTCTTTGTCGGCCAGGAAATGGTCGCGCGACTGGAACTGCACATTGCTCCAGCGCAGGCCTGCATCGAGCTTCCAGCGCGGCGCAAAGGCCCAGGAGGCTTGCAGATAGGGGTCGATGCTGGTGAGGGTATTGCGCTCGTCGCGCACCAGATCGCCGACCACGCCCAGCTGGTTGCCCACAAAGTTCTTGTAGCCCTGGCGGTCTTCCCTGACGGTATTGGCGGCCAGGCCGGCAATCAGGCTCAGGCTGCCGCTGCCCAGTTCGTATTTGCCGCTCCAGCGTGCATCGATGCCGCCATAGTCGCGCTTGAGGCCGATCACTCCGCCTCTGTAGCCAGTCTGTGAGGCCTTGGGTGTGGACTGAAACTGCATCATTTCACGTTGACCGGCATAAGCCATGAAGCGCAGCGCCTGGCCTGCGCCCAACTCGCGTTCATAGGTTAGGCCGGCTTGGGTCTGCTTGACGCTCTTGCGCGAGTTGTATGTCAGCGCATTTGGCGTGGTCATCTTAGGATTCTTGGCCCAGTTCATTGGCTCTATGCCACCGGGGTCCTTCGCATCTATGTCCACATGATTGGCCACCAGGGTCAGCTGACTGTATTCGTCGGGCTTGACATCGATGCGGGCGTTGAACAGGTTTTTGTCCGCTGCGCTCTGGGCCCGGTAGCCGTCGGTCAGAAAACGGCTGGCGCTAAGCACATAGCCAATCCCGTTGGCTTCGCCCTGAGCCTTGAGGCCCAGTCGCTTCTGGCCGTCGCTTCCCAGCGCAAAGCTGCTTTCCACCGAGGGCGCTCCCTCGCCGCGTTCGGTATAGGCATTGATCACGCCGCCAGAGGCGTTGCCATAGAGCGCGGAGTAGGGGCCGCGCAGCACTTCCACGCGCTCCAGCGAGGCGATATCGATATTGTTGGTCTGACCCTGGCCATCCGGCATGGTGGAGGGAATGCCGTCCACATAGATCTGTATGCCGCGCACGCCGAAGGTGGAGCGCGCGCCAAAGCCGCGAATGGATAGCTGCAGGTCTTGCGCGTAGTTCTGGCGGTTCTGCAGCTGCAGGCCCGGAGCGGCGCTCAGGGACTCCGAGAGATTGACCTGCAGATTGCGCTCGCGCATGCGCTCGCCATCGAGCACGGTGACGGAGGCCGGGGTCTGCTCCAGTGCAGACTGCTGCAAGGTGCTTCGCACGGTGACTTCGGACAGCTGGGGCAGCTCTGGCTGGGCGGCGGCTTGCTGGGCCATTGCGGACTGTGCCGTCAGCAGCAGTCCGGCGGCGGCCACAGGCCAGCCTGCCAGATGGCAAAGGCGCGAAAAATGCATGTAAATATCTCTGGGGCTTGGGGCGGGCGTTCGGTGCCCTGGATGATTTGCAAGCGTCTGCTGACACAGTCCATGACCTCGACAGGCCGCGCTTTCAGGCATGGCGCATATGCGCCATTGTCGGCGCCGTGGCAAGTTAGGTCCCAGGCAGCTTGCAGTGCTGGGTCGATTGTATTTGGGCAGCAGTGTTTTGATGTTTTTGCCGTAGATGTCCTTCCTACCTGTGCTGGAGCCTTACCCCAGGTTACAAGTGACGCGACTTTCATGCGGCAGCTCGGGCCCCGTGCAGCGACGCCGTTGGGGTAAGATGGCGCCGCGCTCCGGGGTGCACACCAGTGCTGAGATCTACACCCGCGAACTTGACCCGGTTCATACCGGCGGAAGAAGAGCTTGCAAGCTGACCTCAGGGCAGTGCGTTCTCGCATGGTCAGCAAGCCTTCGGAGCATGACGTCCCCGCTCTCGAAGGAATTTCATGGACAAGGCCGCTTCGCTGGTCGCCGATCTGCTTGCTTTCATCGCAATGGATGACTGCACCGACGACCAGTTCAACCAACTCGCCCTGCGGCTTTTCGCCTATCAGTACGAATGCAATGCGCCGTTTCGCAGCTTTTGCCAGCGACGCGGTGCCACGCTGCGCAATGTCAGGAGCTGGCGCGATGTTCCGGCCGTGCCCATCGATGCCTTCAAGGCGATGGAGCTGCGCAGCGAGCCGCCATCGCCCGCCGAGCGTGTATTCATGACCAGCGGCACCACAGGCCGCGCCGCACGTGGACGTCATTTCCATCCGCAGCTCGATGTCTACGACCTGTCCATGAAGCGCTATTTCGCCCGACGTTTCATGCATGGTCTGGAACGCATGCCCATGGGCATTCTGTTTCCCGATGAGCAGGCCATGCCCAATTCCTCGCTGGCCCACTATCTGGCCCTGGCCTGTTCCGAATTCGGTTCGGCCGGCAGCCGCTACTACCTGAACTCGGAAGGGCTGGACATGCCGGCCCTGTGTGCAGCGCTGGAGGAGTCCGAGCGCAGCGGCCAGCCCTTTGCCCTGCTGGGCGCGAGCTTCAGCCTGGTCCATGTCATGGATGCCCTGCGTGAACAGGGCCGCAGCTTCCGCTTGCCTGCGGGCAGCCGCGTGCTGGATACGGGCGGCTACAAGGGGCAGTCGCGCGAGCTGCCGCTTGAAGAGTTCTATGCCGAGCTTTCGCAGCTGCTGGGTGTTCCGCGCAGTCTGTGCCTCAATATGTATGGCATGACGGAGCTGAGCACCCAGTTCTATGACGATGGCAATGCGGCGCTGCCTTCGGTCAAGTCCGGTCCGCACTGGATCCGTTCGCGTCTGGTCGAGCCGATCACCGGCAGGGACGTGGCAGCTGGTGAGCGCGGCATTCTGGTGCATTGCGATCTGGCCAACTACAACGCGGTGACCACCATCCTGACCGAGGATGTGGGCCTGTGGGCGGGCCAGCAGGAAAAAGACGGCTTTTTGCTGCTGGGGCGCGCCGAGGGCGCTGCCGCCAAGGGATGCTCGCTGGCGGTTGAAGAGTTTGTGAAAGCTGCCGGCGCATGAGCGAGCAGCGCAAGCTAAAGCGTATCAAGGCAGGCTATCTGCCGGGCCTGAACGACGATGAAGTGCAGTGGCAGACGCTGGACTTCGAGTCTCGGGACGGCCAGAGGCTGGAAGTCAGTGTGCCCGTGCTGACGGCGCAGCAGATGCGGGATCTGGCCGGTCGCGTGCGCGCGGCCGCGGCCATCCATCTACGCCCCATGCCGGTAGCCGAGATCATCGATGCCGTCGATCGTGCGATGGCCCGCCTGCTTGATCGCAACGACATCTACCGCCAGCAGGCCGAAGCCTGGCTGCCTGTGGTCAGCGGCTATGACGCCGATATGGTGCGGCTGGGGCTGACAGGGTTTTTCAAGACCTTTCGTGCAGCGCAGCTCAAGCGCTTTGTGGCCGAGGATTTTGCCAACCCGGCAGTGCTCGACGGCTTTCAGCCGGCAGCCAAGGGCGGGGCCGTACGGGCTTTCGGCCCGGACCTGCTGGTGCATAGCTGGGCCGGCAACGTGCCTGCGCTGTCGCTGTGGAGCCTGGTCTGCGGCTTGCTGGTCAAGGCCCCTGCGATAGGCAAGCTGGCCAGTGCCGAGCCCTTGTTTGCAGGCTGGTTTGCGCGCCTGCTTGCCGAGGTGCATCCGCCGCTGGCCGATTGCCTGGCCGTGGTCTGGTGGCGCGGCGCGGGCGGCGAGGAGGCCGACGCGCTCTATGCCCAGGCCGATACGGTGCTGGCCTACGGTGGCAACCAGACTCTGGATGCGCTGCGCCGTCGCCTGCCCGTGACGACGCGCTTTTTGCCCCATGGCCACAAGCTGGGCTTTGGCCTGATCGGTGCGCAGGCGCTGGATACGCTCAAGGCTCCTGGCATGGCAAGGCTGGCCGCCTGGGACGTGATGCGCTACGACCAGCAGGGCTGCTACTCGCCCCATGTGTTCTATGTGCAGCGTGGGGCACCGGTTTCGCCGCGTGCTTTTGCCGACTATCTGGCGGCCGAGCTTGCCAATCTGCAGCGACGTTTCGCACGCCGCGAGCTGGATCTGGAAGAAGCGGCGGCGCTGGCCCGCTGGCAGCAGAGCATGGAGTGGGGCGGCGAAGCTCACCAACTGCTGGGGCCTGTGGATGCGTCCTGGAGCGTGGCCTACAGCGAGAGTCTTCAGCCTCTGGCACCGACAGCGCTGTACCGCACGATTGCGGTGGTGGCCGTGGACCGGCTCGATGCAGTGCTGCCCGTGGTGGGCGCTCAGCGTGACTATCTGCAGACCGCCGGCATTGCTGCCAGCCCCGAAGAGCTGTACCGCCTGGCGGGGCTGTTGGGTGCGGTTGGTGTCACGCGTATCAGCGCCATCGGCTCCATGAGCATGCCCGAGGCGGGCTGGCACCATGACGGGCGCTTCAACCTGCTGGATCTGGTGCGCATGACGGAGATCGAGCAGTCGGCAGAGCTGGCGGCCCAGCCGCTGGCCTCTTATGCGGACTGAGGGAGTGGATACCGCCGTGGCATTCATGGAGTTCAAGCAGGCCCGATACAGCTACCCGGGACGAGCGCCCGTGGTGGATGGTGTGGACTGGCAAATCGGGGCCGGAGAGTTTCATTGCCTGCTGGGGCGCAGCGGCTGCGGCAAGACCACGCTGCTCAAGCTGGCGGCAGGCCTGCTCAGGCCTCAGTCGGGGCAAGTCTTGCTGCGCGGCAGCGAACTGGCAGCGCCAGGGCCGCAGCTGGGCTTCATGTTCCAGGCTCCGACCTTGCTGGATTGGCACACGGTGATCGACAACGTGCTGCTGCCCGTGTCGCTGCAGCGCAAACCCGGGCTGCAGGATCAACAGGCGGCCATGCAGTTGCTGGAGCAACTGGGTCTTGCCGAACATGCTTCGCTCTATCCGCGCCAGCTCTCGGGCGGACAGCAAAGTCGCGTGGCGCTGGCGCGTGCCCTGATTCTGGAGCCGCCGCTGCTGTTGCTCGACGAGCCTTTTGCAGCACTGGATGCCATCACGCGCGCCGAGCTGCAGGATGATTTGCTGCGTACCTGCCATCGGCATGGCACGACGGTGCTGTTTGTCACCCACGACATCAACGAGGCCGTCTATCTGGGTGACCGCATTGCGCTCATGCATGGCGGTCGCATCGTGGACGACTGGTTGATAGAGCTGGCAGAACCGCGCCAGCAGAGCATGCGCCATGGCGCGGCGTTCAACGACTATTGCGCGCGCATTCGCGCATCCATGGACCGGGGTGGCGCATGAGCGGCCTGCTGAACAGAACACACTGGCTGTCTGCCTCGCTTTTGATAGCTGTCATCGCAATGTGGGAGATGGCTGCGAGGCAATTAGGCTTGTCGGCGCTGGTCTTGCCTGCACCCTCGGCAGTGGCGCTGTCCCTGTGGTCGGGTCTGGCGTCCGGCTATTTCTGGCCGCATCTCTGGGCGACCTTGCAGGCCTTGCTGCTGGGCCTGCTCATAGGCAGCGCCGTGGGCCTGCTGGCCGGCATGGCACTGGCCGAGTCTGAACTGCTGGAGCGCGTGCTCAAGCCCTATGTGGTGGTCAGTCAGGTCGTGCCCAAGCTGGCTCTGGCGCCATTGTTCGTACTCTGGTTCGGCTTCGGCATGCTGCCGACGGTGCTGATCACGGCGCTGATCTGCTTTTTCCCACTGATGGAGAACACATTGACGGGCCTGCGCCAGGTGGATGCCCAGCGCCTGCAGCTGTTTCGCATGCTGGGGGCTACCAGACTGCAGACTCTGCTGCGCCTGAAGCTGCCGACAGGGCTGCCCGCGATTCTGGCCGGGCTGCGTGTGGCCGTGGTGCTGGCGCTGGTCGGAGCCGTGGTGGCCGAGTTCATGGGCGCCAGCAAGGGCCTGGGGGCCGTGGTCATTGCCGCCCAGGGAATGATGGACACCACGCTGATGTTTGCGGCGCTGGTGCTGATTGCCGCCATGGGCCTGCTGCTGTACCAGGCCTGTCTTGTTCTGGAGCGCTATTTGCTGCGTTCCCATCACTTTTCAACCTCGCAGTCCGGCAACCGGGCCTGACTGCTTCTTCAAACCATTTGTCATGCACATCAGCAACCAGACTTCGTTCATCTCCCGCCGCAGCCTGCTCGGCGCCTGTGCAGGCCTGAGCGGCCTTGCCATGACCGGCACCAGCATGGCGGTTCCTCTGCAGGGCAAGATTCGCCTGGCGGGCTGGAGCAAGCCCATCAGCGAGATCACCAATATTCTGGTCGAGCCCGAGAAAGGCTTTTTCAAGGCGAATGGCGTGGAACTGGCCTATCTTCCCGGTGCGGGCGGCGGCGATGCGATCCGCAACATCCTCAGCGGCCAGGCCGACGTGGCGTTCACCGACCCCGGCTCGTTCTTCATGGCGCTGGACAAGGGCGAGAAGCTGGTGGCGATCTACGACATCTATCCGCAGAACGTGTTCAACGTGGTCTCGCTGAAGTCCTCGGGCATTCGCAAGCCCGCAGACCTCAAGGGCAAGAAGATCGGCGTCTACAGCCTTGCCAGCGGCACGCGCCAGAACCTGCTGGTGATGCTGCATCAGGCCGGCCTCAAGGAGTCGGATGTGAGCATTGTCGTGACCGGCCTGCTGAACTTTGCGCCCCTGATGCAAGGGCAGGTTGACGCCACGGCCGCCACGGACACCGGTCTGACCGTGGGTCTGCGCAAGGGCATCGGCGATGTCAATGTGATGCAGGTCAGCGACCACCTCAATATGTCAAGCGACATGTTTGTGGTGCGCGAAGAGGTGTTCCAGCAGAAGAAGGATTTGCTCAAGGCCTTCGTCAAGGGCTACCGCGAAAGCGCTGCCTGGATGATGGCGAACCCCGAGGAGGCTTCGGTGCTGGCCAGCAAATATGCCATCGACGGCACGCGCCGCGACATCAACCTGGATGTGATACGCCTGCGTAACGCCTCTTCCTTGCCCGCCGTCCAGGGGCAGCCGCTGGGCAGCTTCGATATGGCTGCGCTGCAAAAAGGTGCCGATGCCTATCGTGCGCTGGGCATGGTGCAGCGCCAGATCAAGGTTGCGGATGTGGTTGTGCCGCTGTAAATCTCTCTCTGAGGCGCGTTGCCTGGGGGGCCCGCGCCTTCCCCTTTCTCTGGGGAGGCGGACTACAGCATTGCTGCGGTGGCGGCGGTGTTGCCAAGGCACTTGCTGGCTGTCTCCTGCTTGGGGCCTGTCAGTGTTTGAGCGGAAATCGTGAATATGAGTCAGTCTTCTTCAATGGGCCTGCGCGGCAAGGTGGTGCTGGTGACGGGAGCCAGTCGTGGCATTGGCGCGGCGATTGCCCTGGCGTTTGCGCGCGAGGGTGCGACGGTGGCCGTCAACTACCTGTCCAATGACGAGGCTGCGACCGGCGCTGTGGATGCCTGCCTGGCTGCGGGCAAGGACTCGGGCGGCGATGCCTGGGCGGTCAAGGCCGATGTGGGCTCGCCAGAGGCGGTGCAGGGCATGGTGGACAGCATCGTGCGCGAAGCGGGGGGCATAGACATCGTGGTCAACAATGCCTTCAGGCCCCATGCATTCGATCCGGAGCGCCGCAGCCGGTTTGACGATCTGCAATGGGCGGACTATCAGGCCCAGTTCGACGGGGCCGTAGGTGCAAGCTTCAATGTCTGCCGTGCGGTGCTACCGCTGATGCGCCAGCGCGCGCGCGGCAGCATTGTCAACATCGTCAGCAATCTGGTGGAGCAGCCTGTTGTCGCCTATCACGACTACACGACATCCAAAGGGGCCTTGCTGGCTTTCAGCCGCAACCTGGCCAGCGAGCTGGGGCCTGTGGGCATACGCGTCAACTGCGTGGCGCCCGGTCTGGTCTATCCCACGCAGGGCACGCAAGGCAGCAAGGAGTCTTTCCGGGAATCGCTGATGGCGGCCACACCGCTGCGGCGGCTGGCGCGGCCCGAGGATGTGGCGGGACCGGTGCTGTTTCTGGCTTCGGAACTCAGTGGCTTCATGACCGGGCAACTGCTGCTGGTGGACGGTGGTCTGGTGATGCGCTGAGCTGGCGTGGGGCGAGCAGGGCTTTTCTGCCGGCCTGGGCTTACTGTTTGGCAGTTGCCTGGGCGTGGTCCATCGCATCGATGATGGCCACGCCGGTCTGCTGTACGCCCGGAGCGTTGAAGCCTGGGCCTGGTGTGACTGCAGGGTGGCTGAGCAGCTTCTCGGCCATGCTGGGCGCTGCGGCAGGCGCGCTGGCCTGCACGGGGGAGGGCGGGTTCGCGGCAGGCTTGGCAGTTGCTTGTTCGGTGGATTCCAGATAGTCGTTATAGCGCTTGTAGGCCTGACGCTCGCTACGAGTCTGCTCCTGCTGCTGCTGAGAATGCTTGAGGTATCGATAGGCGACCGTGCCCAGAATCAGTGCTGCCACCAGAAATACGGCAATAGCGGTGACGACGAGGTTCTCGTCGGAGCGCTGAGGCGATTGACGGACGGCGGTGGGCATGGGACGGGAAGCTGGCATCTGGGAAAACGTGACCGGGGACCTGATAAGTATCTAACTGTTTTCAGCGTATCAAAAACAGCGGGTTCAGGCCTCCAGATCGGCATTTTTTTCGAGAACTTCAGTCGGAAATGCCCGAAACCTCGGTGGGACCCGATTTTGTCGCGCAAAAAAGCCGGTACGCCCTGGGCGATACCGGCTTTTGCAGCTCAGTCAGCTATAGCTATCAGGCAGCGACGGCTTGTGCTTGCTCGATCTGAGCCTTGGCCGCTTCCATGGCTGCAGCCTTGGCGTCGGGACCCATGGCCACGCCTTCAGCACGAACAATGGTCACGTCGGTCACGCCCATGAAGCCGAAGATCACCTTCAGATAGCTTTCCTGGTGCTCCATGGCCTGGCCCGCTTCGCTGGTGGAGTAAGCACCGCCGCGAGCGGAAGCCACGATGACCTTTTTGTCGCCGGCCAGGCCCACGGGGCCGGTGGCGGTGTACTTGAAGGTACGGCCAGCCTGGGCGATACGATCCAGCCAGGCCTTGAGCTGCGTGGGAATGGTGAAGTTGTAGAAGGGGGCGCCCACGACGATCACATCAGCGGCCAGGAACTGGCTGACCAGGGCTTCGGAGACAGCATTTTCCTGGCGTTCGATTTCGGTGGCAGCGGCCTGGCCGGTGCGAAAGCCCAGAGATTGCGCGCTCAGGTGGCTGGGGGCGCTCACGGCCAGATCCAGGTAGTCGACCTTGGCTTCAGGATTGGTCTGCTTGAGGCTGGCAACGATATCGGCTGTCAGGGCGCGGGTCACGGAATTGGAACCAGTGATGGAAGAGTCGATGTGCAGGATTTGCATGTTGGTATCTATACCTCTAGAAATGAGTCAGAAAACACTTCTTGCCCAGCCCCGATGCTGCGTTGCGGCAAAACAGTGATTGGTTTTGAATTGCAATGGAATAGATTGTAGATTTGTTTAGATTCGCCAATAAGTCTGCAAAAATGCGATAGATCGTTCCAAATATCAATTCAATCGATTCCAAGGAAATGTGCATGGTGGATCTCAACGACATGCTGTACTTCGTCGAGGTGGTCGAGCGTGGCGGCTTTGCTGCTGCGGGGCGGGCGCTGGGCATTCCCAAGTCGCGCCTCTCGCGCCGTGTTGCCGAGCTGGAGGCCCATCTTGGCGTGCGCTTGCTGCAGCGCACCACGCGAAAGCTGTCTCTGACCCAAGTAGGAGAGACCTTTCTGCGTCATGGTCAGGCCATGCGCGATGCCGCTCTGGCTGCCTCGGATGCCGTGGCCGAAGTCCAGACCGAGCCGCGCGGCACCATCCGCGTGACCTGTCCGGTGACGCTGGCGCAGACGGTGCTGGGTGAGCTGATGCCCGAGTTTCTCAAGCGCTGCCCGCTGGTACAGGTGGAGATGCAGGTCACCAACCGCCCCGTCAATCTGGTCGAGGAGGGTGTGGATGTCGCATTGCGCGTACGTGCCACGCTGGAGGACAGCGGCTCCATGGTCGTCAAGCGACTCGACAGCTCGCGCCAGATCCTGGTGGCCAGCCCCGATCTGCTGCAGCGCCAGGGGACGCCCCGCACCCTGGAGGACTTGCAACTGCTGGACAGCATGGCAATGACGGCGGTCGACGGCCATTCCAGCCTGCTGCTGGTCGGACCCGAAGGCAAGGAACACCGGCTGCAACTGCAGCCGCGCTATGTGGTCGATGATTTGCTGACCCTGAAATTTGCTGCATTGGCCGGCAGCGGCATGTGCTGGCTGCCTGACTATATGTGTCAGGATGCCTTGAACCAGGGCACGCTGGTGCAGTTATTGCCGCAATGGGCGCCCCCGCGCGGCATCGTGCATGCGGTGTTCCCCTCGCGGCGCGGGCTGGCACCGGCAGTCAGGCACTTTCTGGATTTTCTCGGGGAGCGCATGCCTGGCAGCAGCATTTCCGCGGTGCAGAAGGCGGCTGCATCAGTTCCGGTGGCAAGTTAGCTTCTGCATCTCCAGATACCAGGCTATTGAGTCATCAGCCGTAGCTAAGCAGATGGTTCGACCAATCGCCAAGGGTGAAGCCGCTTTTCACCACTCGGAGTCTTCTGCTGCTGTGCCAAGGCTGGTGATTGCGGGGATGGGGGCAGGTTGCTTGGCCTGTGTCGCATACGGATTGGAGCGAGGTGGGTTGATCCACGGACTGGCTACCGACAGAGAAAGCACAAGCCAGGCGAGTACCAGAAAGCCTTTGGGCCATGCACTCTTTGCACGATGGATCGCAAGCAGGGCGTATAGACCATATGCGGCAAGCGCCATTGCAAGAGGCGACAGCCAAGTCTCAAGCCACGCACGCGTCGGATTGTGGCTGTAGTAGATCAACGGGTTGGCCAAAGCCACGATGCCCATGCCGGTCAGATGATGAGGAAATGAGAGCGGCTTGGATATCGGCTGTTCGACGGCAGTTGTTTGCATGTTCACTCCTGTGAATGAATGTAACAGAGGCGTGTGACACCGTTGAAATTTCGTGTGGTCTTCCTGCGAGCAGGCGAATCAGGAATCAGATGAAGGAGGCTCAGACGCTGGTTCGAGGCACATGGTGTTGTTGGACAACGAGCGGTGCGGTTGAGCATTGCTTATCAAAATGCGGCCCATCCAATATTTCAAATCCCAATACAGGTTAAGTACATTCTGTAGGCCAAAGCGCTGTTGTCGACCCAAAGCGTTTGAATATTCGATGCTTTCAAATGATGCCTTTCAATACTGCATACCTGACGGCCTGTGCTCTGGTCCTTACCTGCATCTTTCGGTAGATGTTTTTCACATGCGTCGATACAGTCAATGCACTTATTTCCATGTAGTCCCCGATCTCATGGGTTCTTTTTCCTTGAGCAATCAATCGTAAGACTTCTTTTTCCCTATCCGTCAGTTTCTCGAATTTCTTGTGTTCAAGAGGAATTTCGTTGGGTGCAGAGTATTGGAATATTTTCGGCAGAATTTTTTTCGCAACAATCGGAGATATGGATGCTCCGCCATTGGCCACTTCCAGTACTGCCTGGGAATAACTTCCAAACCATGAGTTCTTTAATAGATATCCGACCACCCCTTTTTTGAAAGCATCCATGGCAGCATCGCCTTTTTCGCTGGAAGAAATGGCGATGCTCAATACAGTGGGCATTCTCAATTGGACTAACTCCAGCAAATCGGCTCCTTGTCCTTCGCCAAGAGACAGGTCCACGAGAAGCACGTCGAACTCCTCGGCCAAGATGCCCTTGCGCGCTTCTCGGTAGGAGGATGCCTGCCCGATCAGGATGGTCCGAGGGTCACGCATGAGCTCCTGCGAGATCACGCTCCTGCTGTGTCTGTCTTCGTCAGCCAGAAAAACCCGAACTGGCTGGTTCTGCTGACCTTTCATGTCGGATGGCCAGCTGTATCCCGTGACAGAGGATGTGACTTCGATGCTGTCCGCATCAAAGTATGGCCCCTTGGGCAAGTCGGAGAGATACATGTGACACCCGATCTATGTAATGGAAATTGAAAAATCTGCTGAAAAGTAAAATTTCATCCTGCAAAAATCTATTAAAAATCCATAACGAAAAATATGGTTTAAATTTTTACATTTATTCACTTCAATATTGGGTAGCGAATTGAAAAGCATCCGTAAAAGTTAGATGAAAACCCTTTGTTTTTGAAACATAAGAGAAGTAATAAAAATAGAAATATGGATTACTTTTCTTAACATTGTAGGAGATCTTCCACAATGCTATTTTTTCAATAGCACACCCTGCATCAGGCACAGCGTATTAATCATTCCCTGAAATTATCTTCGTGGATGAAAAATAATTGCAAATAGGGTATTACTGTTTCCCAGACATTTTCTGAAACTGCTGCTACCGAAATCATGTTGTGGACCGTGAAAATTGAATCCAGAACTTGAAGACGGTTAAAACCGGCCTTTGCTTAATACCTGGCACAGGTCTCTTTCACATACTTCAGTTGTCTTCAAACTCGCTATTCAAAGGAACGATCATGAAAAAGTCTCTGATTGCCATGGCGGTTATTGCGTTGGCTGGTGTTGCATCTGCTGCAGTGAGCAGCTCAAGCGTTGCGGCCACAAACACAACGTCGAGCGCATCTTCCGGCACGGTGTCGGGTGCAGCCAGCTCGGGCAACGGTGCCGCGCTGAGTTCGAATAGCGCAACCTCCGGTGCGACTTCCAATGCCAATGCATCTGGTGGTGGCTTCGCCATTGGACCTTTCGGCGCCGGTGGCGCAACTGCCGGTGGCAGCGCAACTACCTTCGGCAACGTGAAGAGCCTTTCGGCAACTTCGGGCAATGCCGCTGCCGGTGGTGGCGCAGCGACCAATGCCAACGCAGGTTCTGCAGCGGCAGCAGGCTATAACGCCGGCCCCGTCAGCGGTAGCGCCGGTGGTGCAGCCACTTCCCACACCGGCAACGTCGTCGCAACCGGTGCCGGCCCTGGCGGTGGACTGTCCTATGTGAACAGCAATGCGGGCACCACGTCTGGCTACAACGCTACATCGGGAGCCGTTTCCTCACCCTGGGGCGCACTGACCAATACGACATCGAACGCGGGCTCTGTAGGTACCGTCCATCAGAACGCCGGGGCATGGGGTAATGCCGGTTACCTCTCCAACGGTGGAGGCACTTCCGGTACTGCTGGTGCAGGCTCTGCCGCCAATGCCAACTAAGCAAGCTATCCCAAGATAGCTGTGTTTGTCCCGGGCCTGGCCAGCCAGGCTCGGGCGACATAGGAGCCAAGCATGAAACTCTCAATAGCTCTGTTAAGTCTTTGCGTTCCTTTGTGCAGCTATGCGCAAAGTGCCGGCAGCAGCGCGCAAAGCTCCACCGAAGCCTCTTCCGTGGGGGCACAGCAAAATCAGTCGGTCACCATTGTCAATCCGGTGGTGGCGCCGGTGGAGAGCCGTTCTACGGGCACGATGGAGAGTCGGTCCACTTCAACCTCCGACCAGAACATTACAACGAACGGAACGACAACCCAGAATCTGAACAACACGGTGTCCGGGACTTCCAAGAACATCGTGGAGTACACGGGCACCTACACCATGAAGAACGTTCCCAGCGTGAACGGCCCCAACCTCACGACCAGCAACGACACCTGCATGGGCAGCAGCAGCGGC
>NZ_VWWQ01000011.1:0-57238 GCF_011752915.1 Comamonas sp. Tr-654 | reverse complement strand
ATGCGCGAGACATAAGGTATCTCTGCACTGCAGGTAGTCTTATCCGATCTACGTCTTCAATTTCCTTTTGAGACTGACGGTAGCATAGTTGCAAAAGGATGAGCAGCCAATGGCTGCTCAGGGTCGAGAGCACCAGTTCGGCCCAGGTAAAAGCGGTCACTCCAAACTCATGTCAGTCCAGTGACTGCTTCGAGATTTGGAGCGGACCTTTGTGGAGGCCGCGCTCCAATGACTGCTGTGGACATTAGCAGTCATCAGCATCTTTGAATTGGGCGGCTGCAGACAGCTTAGACCAGCCGTTCACCGCAACGCTTCTGGCCTACTGGCGACGGGCTGTACTCGTTGAATGCCTATCCTAAACCGGACGCTCAAGGCGCTGCCCCGAAGGTCAGCTTTGCTGTACTGTACTCATCCGTAGCTTGGGCCGGTTTCGGCTGTGGATTCAACTGGTCAGATTTTTTGTGCAGCAGATTACTTCAGACTTTCTGCAATCGCCAAGGTTTTTGCTCTTTCAATAAACGGTATAAACGGTATATCCAGTTTTTAAGGGGTACACGTTTTGCCAGTCCGTAAACCGAAATTGACCAAGTCGAAGGCTGCCACGGCAACAGAGGCCACCAGCACAGCAACAGTGCCCAATGCTCCCAAAGTAGAAGCTCCGGCTCCAGCCCCCGTTGCTGTGGAAGCCCCCAAGGTTATCGATGCAAAATCCAAGAAGCCGAAGCTGGTGCGCGATAGCTTCACCATTCCAAAGGATGAATACGAGGGTATCGATGCGCTGAAATTGCGCGCCGCCGCGCAAGGCCATCTGGCCAAGAAGAGTGAGCTGCTGCGGGCAGGTCTCAAGCTCCTGTCTGCTTTGGACGACAAGCAACTGCTTGTGGCTTTGGAGGCTGTGCCGTCGATCAAGACGGGACGTCCCGCCAAGTCAGAAGAGATGGACTCCAGCCCTCGCAAAGTGCCAGCGAAGTCCAAAAAAGCAGCTAAAGCGTCCTGAGTTCTTAGGTGAGAAATGTGGCAGGAAGTCCTGCCACACTGCGAACCATGAACGCCTGCTTTCGTTAATGCAGGTGGTACTGAATCCAGCCGCAAAGCAGGGTTTGGAGTTTAGCCAGTGGCACATCGTGCGATGGGGCAGCGAGGGCCAACTCTTCGAGTTGATGCAAAGCCATTGCGCGATTGATGCGCAGTTGTTTGGGGAGATGTTCCCCTCGATCCAGCAGCCTATTGATCTCGAACTGGTCGTGGTTGCGCAAGGCATGGACTATCTCATCCAGTCGCTGCGCGTACAGGTTGCTCTTCTGCCTGCCATGCAGTGCCATGTCATGGACCGCGCGGCACAATTCCAGCAGCTCAATATGCTGTGCATCGAGCGCAGGATCGCGCACGCTCATGCGGTGCGTCCATTGTGGGATGACCTTCATCGTCACACTCCTTGGTACCCAGCACATCGCCATGGCTCGAAGACCACCTATCTCAATCTATGCGCTGCTTTCCCGGTTTATGTCACACCCGTGTGACGGCTCCGAGAAGTTTTACCGATGCTTTCACTGAACAGTCGGCTCCCCTTACTGTGTCAGGTGACTATCAACGTTGGATTTCCGAAAAGGGTTGATTGCTGGCCGATGCGAACGACTGCTAACTAGTACCTCTGGTTTGTGGCACTGCCCAATAAGGTCTGCCACTCGGCGACAGACCGCTCACAACCTGTATCTGCCGTTCGCAGCCTGGCAACGGACGACAGCCACTGGCCGAAGCTGTGCCTAGCTACTCGTGACAACAAAACCGCAAAGGCGACCTGCGAGGCTGCGCATCGAACGTCCGGTTCAGGATAGGCATTCAACGGGTACAGGCCGTCGCCTGTCGGCCAGTATCAGTCTCTAGAGGTGTTCCCAATGAGTTTGTTTGCAGACATCTGTTCTGTGCATATCAATGACTGCGTAGCAGACCCAGACGTCCTCGCTCGACAAAGCTAACCCCAATACTGAAGTAGCTTTAAGTTGTCTAAAAATTGCTTTGCTGGACGCAATCAATGGATCTAACGTCGGTCATTTCATAACCAACGGCATTGCTTTACTTTGTAATTTCTGTAATGCAAAAGAAAGCCTGTAATGCTAAATTTCCGGCCTTCCGACTCTTATGCAAGAGTCAGGCTAAAAAAGCTTGAGGGCTTTTTCGCATTTCCTCGCTTTGCGAACCAGGCTGTGTCAGCCCAGTTCAATTGCTTGCCGTTGGCATCCCTCAACATTCGACGTGGCCCGTGAGGTCCGGCAATGCGTGAGTAATCGTCAAGGTCGAGGCCCCGAGTCCGGGCTGTTCCCCCGGCTCACGGGTGGCTGCATCTGCCCATGCCGCCGCCTGCAAACCTAACGCCCTCCATGGTCATGGGAGCGCGGTTGAAGAAAACAACACATGATGAATCACGGCAGAAGACGTTTCTTCAAGCTGTGCGGTGCCGGTGTCGCCGGCTCCACTGCTGCATCCCTGGGCTTTGCCCCATCGGTGGCCATGGCCACATTGCCCCGCCAGTACAAGCTGCTGCGCGCCAAGGAAACCCGCAACAACTGTACCTACTGCTCGGTGGGCTGCGGCATGCTGATGTACAGCCTGGGCGACGGTGCCAAGAACGCAAAGTCCAGGATCTTCCACATCGAGGGCGACCCCGACCATCCGGTCAGCCGCGGCTCGCTGTGCCCCAAGGGTGCAGGCGCGCTGGACTACATCCACTCCGACCAGCGCCTGAAATACCCCGAGGTGCGTGAAGCCGGCAGCAACGAGTGGAAGCGCATCAGCTGGGACGAAGCCAACGAGCGCATCGCGCGCCTGCTCAAGGACGACCGCGACGCCAATTTCATCGAAAAGAACGACAAGGGCCAGCGCGTCAACCGCTGGCTCAGCACCGGCATGCTGGCCTCCTCGGCCGCCTCCAACGAAACCGGCATCCTGGACTTCCGCTTCGGCCGCGCGCTGGGCATGGTGGGTTTCGACTGCCAGGCCCGCCTGTGCCACGGCCCCACGGTGTCGGCCCTGGCGCCCTCCTTCGGACGCGGCGCGATGACCAACCACTGGGTGGACATCAAGAACGCCAACGTGATCCTGGTCATGGGCGGCAACCCCGCCGAAGCCCACCCCGTGGGCTTCAAATTGGCCATCGAAGCCAAGATCCACAACAAGGCCCACCTCATGGTGGTGGACCCGCGCTTCAACCGCACCGCGTCGGTGGCCGACTTCTACGCTCCCATCCGTGCGGGCTCGGACGCCGCCTTTCTCATGGGCGTGGTCAACTACCTGCTGCAGCATGACAAGATCCAGCACGAATACGTCAAGGCCTATACCAATGCCAGCCTGATCGTGCGCGAGGACTATGGCTTCGACGAAGGTCTGTTCAGCGGCTACGACGCCGATAAGAAAGCCTACGACAAATCCAGCTGGACCTATGAGCGCAATGCCGAAGGCCATGCGCTGACCGACGAGAGCCTGCAGCACCCGCGCTGCGTGTTGAATCTGCTGAAAAAGCATGTGGAGCGCTATACGCCCGAGATGGTTGAAACCATCACTGGCACCAAGATGGCGGACTTTCTACATGTGTGCGAACAACTGGCCAGCACCTGCGTGCCCGATCGCACCGCCACCTTCCTTTACGCCCTGGGCTGGACCCATCACACAGCCGGCGCGCAGATCATCCGCGGCTCTGCAATGATTCAGCTGCTGCTTGGCAATATCGGCATGGCTGGAGGCGGCGTCAACGCGCTACGCGGCCACTCCAACATCCAGGGCTACACCGATCTGGGCCTGCTCTCGACACGCCTGCCCGGCTACCTGAACCTGCCCGAGGACAGGCAGCAGACCATAGAGCAGTACCTGACGGACGCCACGCCCAAGGCCGACCTGCCCGGCCAGGTCAACTACTGGAAGAACACGCCCAAGTTCTTCGTCAGCCTGATGAAGGACCTGTACGGCGAGCACGCCACGCGCGAGAACAGCTGGGGCTATGACTGGCTGCCCAAGTGGGATCGCAGCTACGACATGCTGGCCTATTTCGATCTGATGTATCGCGGCAAGGTCAACGGCTACATCGCCCAGGGCTTCAACCCCGTGGCCGCCATGCCCGACTCGGGCAAGATCCGCGACGCCCTGTCCAAACTGAAGTTCCTCGTCATCATCGATCCGCTGCAGACCGAGACCTCCACCTTCTGGAAAAACCACGGCGAGTTCAACGATGTGGACCCCGCGAAGATCCAGACCACGGTGTTCCGCCTGCCCTCGTCCTGTTTTGCCGAGGAAAACGGCGCCATCGTCAACTCGGGCCGCTGGCTGCAATGGCACTGGGCCGCGCAGGAGCCGCCCTTCGAAGCGCGTCACGACGGCCGCATCCTGGGCGGCATCTTCATGAAGCTGCGCGAGCTGTACGCCAAGGAAGGCGGCACCTGCCCCGAGCCCTTGATGAATATGCGCTGGGACTACCATGACCCCCACAACCCCCATCCCGAGGAAGTGGCCAAGGAAGCCAACGGCTACGCACTGGCCGATCTGTTCGACGACAATGGCAAGCTGATCGCCAAAAAGGGCGAGCTGCTGTCCGACTTCGGCATGCTGCGCGACGACGGCACGACCTCCAGCTATTGCTGGATCTTTGCCGGCTCGTGGACCGAGGCCGGCAACCAGATGGCCCGCCGCGACAACACCGACACCGGCCTGGGCAACACGCCAGGTTGGGCCTGGGCCTGGCCGGCCAATCGCCGCCTGCTCTACAACCGCGCCTCAGCCGATCCGGCAGGCAGGCCCTGGGACCCCAAGCGCCAGATCCTGCATTGGGATGGCAGGAAATGGGGCGGCTCCGACGTACCGGACTATCCCCTGACCGCCGCACCCAACAGCGGTGTGAGTCCATTCATCATGCAGCCCGAGGGCCTGGGACGCCTGTTCTCTGCCAAGGGCATGAACGACGGCCCCTTCCCCGAACATTACGAGCCCACCGAAAGCCCGATTGCGGCCAATCCGCTACACCCTAAGGTCAGCAAGAGCCCGGTGGCGCGCGTGTTCGCCGACGACGCGGCCCGCATGGGCTCACGCGAGCAGTTCCCCTATGTGGCCACGACCTACTCCATCACCGAGATGTTCCGCCACTGGACCAAGCACTCGCGCCTGAACGCCATCGTGCAGCCCGAGCAGTTCATCGAGCTATCGGAGAAGCTTGCGGACCAGAAAGGCATCAAGGCCGGCGACATGATCCGTGTCTCCAGCAAGCGCGGTCATATCAAGGGCAAAGCTGTGGTGACCAAGCGCGTGATGACGCTGCAGGTCGCAGGTCAGGAAATCGAGCAGATCGGCATCCCCTGCCACTGGGGCTACGAAGGCACGACGCGCAAGGGCTATCTGGCCAATACGCTGAGCCCCGGCATCGGCGATGCCAATGCCCAGACCCCCGAGTTCAAGGCCTTTCTGGTCAACATCGAAAAGGCATAAGGCGAGCACCCATGACCATGCAATCCCAAGATATCGTGCGGCGCTCGGCCACCAACGGGCTCACGCCCGCCGCGCGCGCCCGTGACCACAAGGCAGAGGTCGCCAAACTCATCGACGTCAGCATCTGCATTGGCTGCAAGGCCTGCCAGGTGGCCTGCAGCGAATGGAACGATCTGCGCGACGATGTGGGCGAGAACTTCGGCGTCTACGACAACCCCCGCGATCTCTCGCCCGAGAGCTGGACGCTGATGCGCTTTGACGAGTATGTCAACGAGCAGGGCAAGCTGGAGTGGCTGATCCGCAAGGACGGCTGCATGCACTGCGAAGACCCGGGCTGTCTGAAGGCCTGCCCCCAGCCCGGTGCCATCGTGCAGTACGCCAACGGCATCGTTGACTTCCAGTCCGAGCAATGCATTGGTTGCGGCTACTGCGTGGCCGGCTGCCCTTTCAACATCCCGCGCATCAGCAAGAAGGACAACAAGGCCTACAAGTGCACGCTGTGCTCGGACCGCGTTGCCGTGGGCCAGGAGCCGGCCTGCGTCAAGACCTGCCCCACGGGCGCCATCGCATTCGGCAGCAAGGACGACATGCTGGTCAAGGCCGAAGGCCGCGTCCAGGAGATGAAGACCCGCGGCTTTCACCAGGCCGGCATCTACGACCCACAAGGCGTGGGCGGCACCCATGTGATGTATGTGCTGCACCATGCCGACCAGCCCGAGCTCTATCACAAGCTGCCCAAGGACCCCAAGATCAGCGCCGTGGTCGAGGGCTGGAAGGGCTGGTTCAAGCCGCTGGCGGCCCTGGGCTTCGTGGCCACGCTGGCCGGAGCCGCAGCCCACTACATGGCCGCCGGCCCCAACGAAGTCGAGGAAGACGATGCCGGTGAAGACCCCGCCAGGAAAGGAGAAACGTCATGAACAAAGACCGCATGATCTTGCGCACCCCGCTGCCCGATCGCCTCTGCCACTGGGCCATGGTGGTGTGTTTCTTTCTGGTCGCCATGTCGGGCCTGTCCTGGGTGTTTCCCAGCCTGAACTGGCTCAACAGCGTCTTCGGCACACCGCAGCTGGCGCGGCTGCTGCACCCCTTCTTCGGCCTCGTGGTGTTCGTGGCCCTGGTCTATCTGTTCGTGCGCTTTGTGAAATACAACCTGTTCGTCAAGGAAGACCGCATCTGGGTGGAGAACGTGAAGTCGGTGGTCGCGGGAGACCACAGCCGGCGGCTGCGCATTGGCAAGTACAACGCGGGCCAGAAGCTGCTGTTCTGGGGCATCATGAGCCTGATCTGCGTGCTGCTGCTCACTGGCCTGGTGATCTGGCGCGCCTACTTCGCGCACCTTTTCCCGATTCCCGTGCTGCGCGTCGCGCTCGCGCTACATGCGCTGGCAGGCGTGGGCCTGATCCTGCTGATCCTGGGTCATATCTATCTGGCCTTCTGGGTCAAGGGATCGATACGCGGCATGGTCACCGGCTATGTCAGCCATGCCTGGGCCCACGCCCATCACGACCGCTGGCATGAGGAGATCAGCGCCAAACCTGCGGCAACAGGCAAAGCCAAGTCAGGGAGCAAACGATGAGCATCCATCTGGTTCCTGAGTCCGAACGCTCGCCGGGTGTGGGCCATATCGCTCCCGTTCAATTGCCCGCCGCCAGACCGCCCTATGCGGCTCGCGCCAGCCGCCTGCAGCATCTGGCCCAGGGCCATGCCATGGCCGAGTATCTGCTGTGGGCCGCCGAGCTGGCCGGTGCCCAGCAGGCCACGGCCGAGGCCCTGCCCCTACCCGAGCAGGAAGCAGCCGGCCTAGGGGCGGCCCTGCAACAGCGCATGCAAACGCCTTTGCATTCGGCCCAATGGCCTCGCTCGGCCCACTGGCTGGCCCTGCTCGACGAGCTGCTGAACCGCATGACACAGCAGCCTGGCATGCAGACTGCCGCCATCCGCCAGGCATTGGCACGCTTGCAACAGGCCGATGCCACGCAGCGCCAGACCTGGGCCGACGCCCTGCTGACGGCCCTGCGCAGCGAGGCACTGCCCGACGACGCGGTACTGCCCGAAGCGGGCGTGGCCCAACTGCTGTGGAGCGCGCTGTCGATGTACTGGCGCCAGCTGGCCAGCCAGTTGCCCGCAGCCGGCCGGGCCGAGCCAGGCGAGCAGCGTCATCTTTGCCCCGTCTGCGGCCATGTGCCCACGGGCAGCCTGGTGCTCGGCGGCGCCCAGGCCGGCGTGCGCTATCTGCAATGCAGTCTGTGCGAATGCCAGTGGCATGTGGTGCGCAGCAAATGCAGCAACTGCGACAGCACCCATGCACTGGACTATTGGTGTTTGGAAGACGAAGAGGCACCCATCAAGGCCGAAAGCTGCAACGAATGCCAGACTTACCTCAAGGCCTTCTATCAGCAGGCGGACCACCAGCTCGAACTCGTGGCTGATGACCTGGCCAGCCTGGCACTGGACGCCGAGATGGAGGCAAAAGAGCTTGCGCGCAGCGGCATCAACCCGCTGATGCTTCCCCTACTATCAGCATGTCCCTGATAAATGCGTTTCGAGTTGAAGTCCCTCGCGTGAGGAGCGAGAGCGCTAGGTATGACTCAGTTGATTAGGCCGCGCACACCTGATCAATCGATGAAATAACCCATCTTCACAGCGCGAGAGCTCTGTTAGTTCCTGACCCCTGCCATCAGGGTGCCCACGCAAAGCGGTGAATCAGTACGCTAGGTTGCAAGGAAGCTGCACATCAAATCCGCTGATTATTTGCATACACAAGCTAGCCCCTAAGCTGCCGGTCAAACCGGCAGAACAAGAGCAGCGTTATCGAGTGCAGGATTTCTACCAGTGGCTAGCGAGGACACAACAGGACGCAGCTCAGTCCTAATCATCAACCGCGGCATGGCTATTTAATACGTAAGTCCTCCACGCCTCGATGTAATCATCTTGCGCCGCCAAATTGCAAGACCTTTGGTGTACCAGAGCGTGTATCCCGCAAACAGTCCCAACGCACCAAGTGTAAGAGGGCTACTAAAAAATTCGCCTGCGCCGCTATGCACCTCGGGTGCTATCCAAAAAATTTCGATAAGTCGATAAACCAGCCGAGCTAGGAAGAGTGTTGCAAGACTTAGCGCGATAGGTTTGTATGGCGTGTATTTGAGGGAGCCAGGTTGGGCCTCAAAAAAAGTTCTACGCAGTGCGACTGTGGCTAGCGCTGCTCCTATTGTCATGAAGCCAAGAAGCTCGGCAATTAATCCAAGCCGAGGAAATAGTGACCAAATGACCGCTAGGAGGAGAGGTCCATACAAGGAGAACGTGATAGGTGCACGATAGCGTGAGAGCCTTTGCGGGCCTATCGCGTGCTTAAAGCGAGCCAACACACGCCAAATAATGAGTAAAGCGAGCGCTGTGTAGCCTAAAAATTGCGATGAGGGTGCAGTCACGATTTTGCAACCTAATACTTAAAGCGACGCGATCAGTTTAACAAGTGCAGGGAGCAGAGGTGTAGGTTTGCACCTTTTTGCGCAATCAAGGATTCATGTCATGGACTACCGACCGGCACGCTGGACTCGTGCCATGGCGTATTGCAGTGCGGTACTGTTGGGTAGTAGCCTTGCGGGTTGTCGCAGTAGTACGAGAAGGTAGATTGCGGTACTTGGTCGGTCAAACCTGTCGTGTACGCAGGGTCGTAGATCGGTGCCCCATAGGTAATAGGTGACACAACCAAAGGGTACGGATACACAGGTGTGGCATAGAAGTACAAAAGGCCTCCAGTAGCCCACCACCAACCGCAGCGCCCGCCCCAGCAGGTCTGATCCCAGCGGCCGCCGCTCCAGCGAGCCAAGTCTGGCCTGCTGAATCCGTGTACGTCGTAGCCTGGGCGATATGCCCAGCGGCCCGAGTCCATGCGATAGGCACCTCCGCCATGAGATGGTCCACCTTCCCAATGATTACCTAATGCGATGCCACCATTAATATAGCCACCATGACTACCATGTTGAGCTAGTGCAGCGCCGGAGCCGACCAGGAGGAGTGCCCCTGCGAGCAGCCAGCGTATCGTGTGAGATGAAGAACTTGCAGACATGTTCATACTCCTCGTCCATCGAATCGTGCTCTTCACATGTAAAGAAGAGCATTTCTTCGATACCTTAGACGATGCGCTTGCACTGTAAAGAACGGATTGCCACTGAGTAAATTTGCTCGTTCGACTGTGTGTTCATTAGTCGCTTTGATTCCCACTGGTGTACCCCCGCTCCAGACGTTGGGCGAAAAATTAGAGTTGTACCCCACAAAAATCGGGCACATGAAAGTCTTCAAAGAAAAAGCCCGCTCGGTGGCAGGCAAGTGATTTGAATCTATTAAATCCCAACAACCAATCAAAATGGAGTCATTAATGGTCGTAAGGATGAAAACAATTGAAGGTCTGATCAGTAACCAGAACTCGCAGTTGCTAGATTGACATCCTGCCCAAGGCACACTTGCATTCTGAGAGTATTCTTTGCAGTCAGATCAATGGATGCGAGCGCGCCGCCTTTTGGTTCGCGATGCATCGAGGCGGACACGCTTTGTCGCTTTGTGTTGCTGGGCTTGCTGCTTACCCGTGTGGTAACGATTAGTAGAGGACAGACGTGCCGCTTGATGTGCGTCGAAGCGTTCTTCCTTGGTCTTAAGGTAGTGCATGAGGACATGTGACGCCATATTGAGCCCTATGGTGCCGAAAGCCGCAGGGAAGATATAGAGCGCGATGGAGATTGCCGACGAGAACGCGACATCATCCGCCAGAGACGGTGTGGACTGAGCCATGGTCGCCAGTATGCGTAGCAGGTAGATGTCTACGCCTGCCAGCAGAATCAGCAGCAAGCCGAAGCAAAGTATGGTCACCTTCGAGAACTCGCGCCGGACGAAGAGAGTGACGAAGATCGCGATGGGAAGCACCAGCGAGCAGAGCACTAACGCCCAGAATTGCACCTCCGTGAATATCGTTGCGTTCAACTTCATGAGTGCGGCAAAGCATTGCGTGATTGGTCGGAAAAGTCCTCGGGCAGGAGGCCTGCGGACCGAGGATGCATTGAGCCACGGCAGTCTGGGTTCAAGTTGTCTGCAAGGTAAACATTGGGTAAAGGCACCCACAATTGGCTCTGATTCGCTCGCAGATTTTTTCTATTCAAATCCTCTAGAGTCGATCATAAAAAAATGGTGCCGGCCTACAGAGGCTCATAAGGAACTGCGCTTTTATGCTTGCATAACGCTTTGTGCGAGGACTTATGCAAGAAACCGCACCCCAGGTCAATCCCCCAAAGATTCGCCGCTTTATCCGCTGGCTCAGCGCGATCATTCTTATCGCTCTTGGCGTAGCGGTCTGGATGCACACACGACATTCAGGAACGACAAAGCACAGTCCATCTGCTCAGGCCGTGGGCGTGGCCATGGCGACCAATGGCGACATGCCCGAGATCCTGAAAGCACTGGGAACCGTCATTCCGGTGAATACGGTCACGGTGTTACCGCAGCTTAGCGGCTATCTCACAGAAGTCGGGTATCGGGAAGGCCAGATGGTCGAGAAGGGCCAGTTCCTCGCACAGATCGATGCCCGACAGTATGAAATCACACTCCAGCAGGCACATGCACAGTTGGCTAAGGATCAGGCGGCTTTGGCACAAGCCGAGGCAGACCTGCAGCGCTATGCGCTGCTCAACGAGCGCAAATCCATTGCGCCTCAGACATTTGCAGATCAACAGTTTCTTGTGAAGCAGCAGCAGGCCTCCATCAAAGCTGACCAGGCTGCGATCGCTCAGGCGAAGCTCAACATTAGCCTATGCCACATCACGGCGCCGGTCTCCGGGCGTGTCGGCCTTCGCCTCGTTGACCCAGGTAACTATGTCACGGCCTCTAGTCAGCCCGGCATTGTAGTGATCACCAGCATCAAGCCAACAACAGTTGAGTTCAATGTTCCGCAGGCTTCGCTGTCGCGTGTGATGCAACGCTTCAACGCCGGAAATCCGCTTTCTGTCGCAGCCTTCAACGGCGAAAATAGCAAACAGTTGGCCAGTGGGGTTCTCTATGCCATTGGGAACCAAATGGCGACGAGCACCGGCACCATCACGCTGCGAGCGCGTTTTGCAAACGATGATGAAGCGCTGTTTCCGAACGATTTCGTTAATGTGCAGCTGCATGTGGACACGCTCAGGAATGTGCTGCTCGTGCCTACAGCTGCCGTGCAAAGCGGCGCTCCGGGCAATTTCGTGTTCCTGGTGAACGCAGGCAGAAATGCCGTATCTGTTCGCACAGTCACGACCGGTCCGGCAGACGGCATAAGTACCGTGATCACCCAAGGCCTTGCCGCCGGTGACATGGTGGTCGTGGATGGTGTGGACCGCTTGAGTGAAGGCGCCTCGGTGAAACTGCAGGACAAAGCTTCAGGCCCCGTAACAGAGCAGGCTCCGAAAGACACAAAGCGCGCAGATATGGCTGCAGCTCCTTCCCGCTGAAGACAAGGCTCAGCCGAACAGCGAGAAGCATGCGATGCTGAACATCTCCCGCCCTTTCATACTCCGTCCGGTTGCGACCACGCTGCTCATGCTGGCTCTGGTGATCGTCGGCCTGGTGGCCATGCGCTTTCTGCCGGTTTCATCGTTGCCCAGCGTGGACTACCCAACGATTCAGGTGCAGACCTTCTATCCGGGAGCCAGCCCGGACGTGATGTCCACCACTGTGACCGCTCCGCTTGAGGTGCAGCTGGGTCAGATTCCTGGCCTGCAGCAGATGACCTCATACAGCTCGGCGGGTGCTTCCGTGATCACACTGCAGTTCGAGCTGACGCAGAGCCTCGATGTTGCACAGCAGAACGTGCAGCAGTCCATCAATGCGGCCAATAGCTTCCTGCCATCGGGTCTGCCCGCACCGCCCACCTATGCCAAGGTCAATCCGGCCGACCAGCCCATACTCACGCTGGCAGTAACGTCCAAGTCCATGTCGCTCACGCAATTGCAGGATGTGGCCAACAACCGGCTTGCAGCGAAGATCTCTGAGGTTGCTGGCGTAGGCCTTGTTATCACCGCTGGCGGCAACGTGCCAGCCATCCGGGTCGAGGCCGATCCGCAAAAGCTTGCGGCCTACGGCCTCAATCTTGACGATCTGCGCACCTTGCTCGCCAATGTGAACGTGAGCCAGCCCAAAGGCAACTTCGATGGCGAAACGCTGGACTATACGATCAACTCCAATGACCAGATCAGCGATCCCCAGCAGTATCTGGATACGGTCGTGGCCTATCAGAACGGCGCGCCTGTGCATCTGAGGGACGTGGCCCGTGTGAGCCAGGCTGCGCAGGATGTGGAGCGCGGTGCTTGGTACAACGGTACACCGGCCATCGTTCTCAATGTCCAGCGCCAACCGGGAGCCAACGTGATCAAGACGGTAGACCAGATCACTGCCCTGCTCCCCAGCCTGCGTACGACACTTCCTGCCAGCATGGAAGTGACCGTGGTGCAGGACTCCACCAACGTGATCCGGTCATCCGTCAACGATGCTGCGTTCGAGCTTGTGTTGGCGGTGGTGCTGGTGGTCGCGGTGATTTTCGTGTTCCTGCGCAATCTGCCAGCGACTGCCATCCCCAGCATCTCGGTACCCGTCTCGCTGATCGGCACCATGGCCTTGATGTACCAGCTAGGTTTTTCCATCGACAACCTGTCGCTGATGGCCTTGATCATTGCCACAGGCTTCGTGGTGGACGACTCGATCGTGATGATAGAGAACGTGGTGCGCTACCTGGAGGAAGGCGCCTCCCCGCTGGAAGCGGCGCTCAAGGGCGCGGGCCAGATCGGCTTCACGATTCTTTCCCTAACCATTTCACTGATTGCCGTCCTGATTCCGCTGCTGTTCATGGGCGGCGTGATCGGGCGGCTATTCAGCGAATTTGCGGTGACGCTGGCCCTGACCATCGCACTGTCGGCCGTGGTATCGCTCACCGTCGTTCCCATGCTTTGCGCCCGCATTCTGCGTGCCCGGCCGGAACGTCGACCCAGCCGTTTCGAAAAGGCCAGCGAAGCCCTGTTCAACAAGACACTGGCGGCCTACGAGCGCGGGCTGAGTTGGGTGCTCGAACATCAGGGCTTGACCCTCATCGTTGCAGCAATCACGGTGATCGTCACGGTCATGCTCTACATCGTCATACCCAAGGGCCTGTTCCCGGTACAGGACGTAGGTGTGATCCAGGGGATCAGCATGGCCGACAACTCGGTTTCCTATAAAGCCATGGAACAGCGCCAGGCGGCGCTCGCCACGGCAATCCTCAAGGACCCCGACGTCAGCGGCCTGACCTCCTATGTGGGCATTGACGGCACTAACACGACGTTGAGCAACGGACGTTTTCTCATCTACCTGAACGACCGTGATCGGCGCAGCAGCTCCGCCGCCGATGTCGCACGCAGGCTGCAGCAATCCGTGGCGGATGTCGCAGGAATCCACCTTTATCTGCAGCCCGAACAGGACCTGACACTGGACACGACGGTCTCACCCAACCAGTACAGCTTTGTGCTGCGCGGGCCAAACCGGCAAACGTTGCAGCAATACGCGCCGCAACTGGTGGAGCAGCTCAGGAAGATCTCCTCGATCAGCGACGTCAGCAGCGACCTCGACAACCTGGGTCTGGCTGTCAATGTGGAGCTCAACCGCGAACTCGCGGCACGCTACGGCATTACAGCCGCCACCGTGGACAATGCCTTGTACGACGCACTGGGCCAGCGCATCGTCTCCACCATCTTCCAGCAGGCCGCTCAATACCGCGTCATTCTGGTGGCCAGGTCCGAAACCTTGCCCACAGTGCAATCGCTGGGCGATCTCTATCTACCCAGCCAGACCGGCGCTGGCCAGGTTCCGCTGCGAGCCATCGCCAAGTTGCAGATCACGCGTGTCCCGCTGGCCGTCTCCCATCTGGCACAGTTTCCGGCGGCAACGATCTCGTTCAACCTGAAGCCCGATGCATCGCTCAGTACTGCGGTGCGCGACATTCATCAGGCCATTGCTGCCGCACAGCTGCCCGGCTCCATCACGACCGCCTTTCAGGGCGCGGCAGCCGCCTTCGAGGATTCACTATCCAGTGAGGTCTACCTGCTCATCGCGGCTCTGGCAGCTGTCTATGTGGTGCTTGGCGTGCTCTACGAGAGCTACATCCATCCTGTCACCATCCTCTCGACCTTGCCCTCGGCTGGCATAGGTGCGCTGCTGTCGCTCATGATCGCAGGCAAGGACCTCGATGTGATCGGCATCATAGGCATCGTGCTGCTCATAGGCATCGTCAAGAAGAATGCCATCATGATCGTGGACTTTGCGCTGGAGGCCGAGCGCGAACAGAACAAGCAACCGCGCGAGGCCATCTTCGAAGCTTCGCTGCTGCGCTTTCGCCCCATTCTCATGACCACTTTCGCCGCCATGCTGGGCGCACTGCCCATGCTGCTGGGCACAGGCACGGGGTCGGAGCTGCGCCACCCACTGGGCCTAGCCATCATCGGCGGCCTGGCGTTCAGCCAGGTGCTCACGCTGTTCACCACTCCAGTGATCTACCTGTTCTTCGACCGGATGGCCCGCCGCTTCGGGCGCAAAGACCGCTCAGAGCAGTCCACTCCACCCCGGCGCCCCCCTCCTGAGCCAACGCCATGAATATCAGCGCCCCGTTCATTCAGAGACCGGTGGCGACCAGCCTGCTGGCTCTTGCACTTTTGATATCAGGGGCCCTGGCCTACCTGCGCTTGCCGGTTGCACCCTTGCCCAATGTGACCTTTCCGGTCATCGTGGTGCAAGCAAGCATGGCGGGGGCCAGCCCCGAGACCATGGCCTCCACGGTGGCTGCACCGCTGGAACGGCGGCTGGGAACCATTGCCGACGTCACTCAGCTCACCTCGGTCAGCAGCGTGGGCTCCAGCATGATCGTGGTGCAACTCGGCTTGTCCCGCGATATCAACGGCGCGGCGCGCGACGTGCAGGCCGCCATCCAAGCCTCACGCGGCGACCTTCCCAGCACGCTGCGCAGCAATCCCACCTACCGGGAATTCAATCCTGCCGACTCGCCCGTCGCCGTCCTGGCCCTGACTTCCGACACCATGACCAAGGCCCAGCTCTATGACTCCGCCAGTTCGGTCATTCAGCAGCAGTTGTCGCAACTTGATGGCGTGGGGCAAATCACGCTGGGCGGCGGCGCACTACCTTCGGTGCGGGTTGAGCTGGAGCCGGGCAAACTCAACAGCTACGGCATCGGCCTTGAAGACGTGCGCGCAGCCATCAGCGCGGCCAATGCCAACAGCGCCAAAGGCCATCTTGATGAGGGAGATCAGCGCTTCCAGGTGCTGTCCAACGATCAGATCTCCAAGGCAGCTCCTTACCGCGACCTGGTGATCGCCTACCGCAACAATGCGGCCGTACACCTGTCGGATGTCGCTGCCGTGCAGGACTCCAATGAGAACCTTCGCAATGCAGGCCTGTACAACGGCAAGTCTGCGGTGCTGGTCATCGTCTACCCCATGCCAGGCAGCAACATCGTCAAAACGGCGGCCCAGATACACAAGGTGCTGCCTGTGGTGCAGGCCAGCCTTCCGGGGGACATCCGCATCAACATGGTGGTGGACCGCTCGGAGTCGGTGAACGCCTCGGTCTCGGATACCGAGCGTACGCTGTTCATTGCGGTATTGCTGGTGGTGGGCGTGGTCTTCGTCTTCCTGCGTTCGCCACGCGCGGTGCTGATTCCTGCGGTGGCGCTGCCGCTGTCCATAGTGGGCAGCTTCGGCCCCATGTACCTGCTGGGCTACAGCATAGACAACCTTTCACTCATGGCCCTGACCATAGGCACAGGCTTTGTCGTGGATGACGCGGTGGTCGTGCTGGAGAACATCGTACGGCACATGGAAGACGGGATGCCCCCCAAGGAAGCGGCGCTGCGCGGCAGCTCCGAAGTGGGTTTCACCGTAATGTCCATGAGCCTCTCGCTGATCGCGGTATTCCTGCCCATCTTGCTGATGCCCGGCATTGTGGGCCTGCTGTTTCATGAGTTGGCGATGACCCTCTCCATTGCCATCCTGTTGTCCCTCGTAGTCTCGCTCACCGTTACGCCCACGATGTGCGCCTATCTGCTGACACGCCAGACGCTGGACAAGCCACCCGCCCGCCTGCGCCGCAGCATCGAGGCTGGCTTTGAACGCTTCAAGCAGCGCTATAGCCGCTCGCTGGATGCCGTGCTCGACCACGCACTGCTCACCGGCCTTGTACTGGTGGCATTGGTCATCGGCAACATAGGCTTGCTGCGCTATCTGCCAGGCACCTTCTTTCCAGAGCAGGACACAGGCATCCTGATCGGGCAGATCATTGCAGACCAAAGCATCTCCTATCCCGCCATGGAAAAGAAGCTCGAACAACTGCAGCAGATCGTTCAGAATGATCCGTCCGTTCAGGCCGTAGCCGGCTTCACTGGCGGACGGGCCTTGAACTCGGCCAATGTCTTTGTCCAGCTCAAACCCCTGTCCGAGCGGCACCTTTCCGCCAGCCAGGTCGTCGATCGGCTCAGGCCTCGGCTCAATGCCGTTTCCGGGGCTCGGCTGTTCTTGCAGGCTCAGCAGGATTTACGCATTGGCGGACGGCAGTCTGCCGCCGAGTACCAGTACACATTGACCAGCGATGATGCGCAGACCCTCAACACCTGGGTACCCAGGCTGTTGGAGCAGTTGGGCAAGCAGCCGGGCCGGCTGCTCGACCTGAACTCGGACCTGCAACAGCATGGGCTACAGACCTTTGTGACCGTGGACCGCGCGATGGCTGCACGCTATGGCTTCCAGCCCAACCAGATAGACAACATACTCTACGACGCATTTGGCCAGCGCACGGTCTCCACCATCTACAACCCGCTGAACCAGTATTTCGTGGTCATGGAATACGCGCCACGCTATTGGCAATCTCCCGAAGCGCTGGACCAGATCTACCTGAGCACAGCCACTACCAACCCAGGCGGTACGCAGCAGACACAAATGTCGGGCCGGCTGATATCAGGCATCACCGTCTACCACGCCACGACCCCATCTTCAGCAGCAACCAGTGCCAACAGCGGCAACAACGCACAAGCCAACCTGCTCAACAATGCCATCTCCAATAGCCGTGGCGGCAGCTCCAGCGGCAGCGCCGTCGCCACCACGGCGGAGGCCATGGTGCCGCTGTCAGCGATGGCAACATGGAGCAGCAGCCACACTGCCACCCAGGTGAATCACCAGAGCGGCACGGTCGCCGCCACCATCTCGTTCAACCTGCCGCCCGGCGGATCACTAAGCCAGGCGCAGGAGGCCGTTGATGAGGCGATGGCTCAGATCCAGATGCCGGCGACTGTGCATGGCTCGTTTGCAGGAGCGGCGCAGGCCTATTCGCAATCCGTCAGCACGGTGCCGCTGCTGATCATTGCTGCGCTTGCCACCGTGTATCTGGTGCTGGGTGTGCTGTATGAAAGTGCCATCCATCCGATTACGATTCTCTCGACCTTGCCATCGGCTGGCATAGGTGCAACGCTGGCATTGCTGATCTTCGGCACTCCCTTTTCGGTGATAGCCATGATCGGCGTGATCCTGCTGATAGGTATCGTGAAAAAAAACGGCATCATGATGGTGGATGTCGCCATACAGGAGCAGCGCCAGAGCGGCAAAAGCGCACGGGAGGCTATCCATGAGGCCGCTGTGCTGCGCCTGAGGCCCATCATGATGACTACAGCAGCGGCGGTGCTGGGTGCCGTGCCACTGGCTATCGGCATCGGGCAAGGCGCTTCACTTCGCCAGCCTCTTGGCATTACGGTGATGGGGGGACTCATCCTGAGCCAGATCTTCACGCTCTACACCACGCCAGTGATCTACCTCTTTCTGGACCGGCTGCGCGCACGCCTGGCGAACTCGGCCCGGCACCTGCCATGGAACCGGACAGCGGAGGCTTCGTCATGAAAAACCACCACCTCACTCCTACTGTTGCTATGCTGTGCGCCATGGCTCTGGCCGGCTGCGCCGGCGGTCCCGCTTACAAAAAGCCGGCCATGGACATGCCAACGGCCTATAGCGAATTACCGGGCTGGACCCAGGCTAGTCCTGATCCAGCCAGCCCCAAGGGCGATTGGTGGCGGGATTTTCATGACTCGTTGCTCGACGAGCTTTTGCCCCAGGTGGCCGTATCCAATCAGAATGTGCGTGCCGCCCATGCCAATTATCAGAAAGCCACGGCTGCGATACAGGCGGCACGAGCGGCTCTTTTTCCCACGCTGGGTATCGACGCATCCGCCTCGCGCCAGAGGGCATCCGTAGGAGGCACAAGTGCCGGGCCTACTACCAGCAAATCCGTGGAAGCCGCGGTGAGCTGGTCACCCGATCTATGGGGGCAAGTACAGGATAGCGTGCGAGAAAGTCAGGCTCTGGCTCAGGTCAGCGAGGCTACATTGGCCAACGCCACACTCTCCGCACAGGTTGCGCTGGCCACAGCAGTGATCGAGCTGCGCGTCTCTGATGAGAGTGCCAGACTGCTGCAAAGCGCCGTAAACACCTATCGAGAAAGCCTGCGTGTCGTGACGGACCAGAACGAGGCCGGAACCATCCCCCCGTCCAATCTCTATGCAGCACGCACGCAGCTAGAAACAGCGCAAGCCAATCTCGTCGCTGTCGGTATCGCACGTGCGCAATATGCGCATGCCATCGCCGTGCTGGTGGGCAGGCCTCCGGAGCAGCTGCAAATCGCCCCTGCAGACATCATGCCAAGCCTGCCCAACGTCCCTGTGGGCTTGCCGTCCACGCTCTTGCAGCGGCGCCCGGACATCGCTGCGGCCGAGCGCCAGATGGCGGCAGACAATGCGGCCATCGGTGTTGCACATGCGGCTTTTTTCCCCTCGGTCACGCTGTCTGCCGCTGGCGGCTTTGCAGGAGCACTGAGCGCTAGCAATCTGATCTGGTCACTCGGCTCATCGCTTGCAGCTAGCATCTTTGACGGCGGTGCACGAAGTGCACAGCTTAAAGAGGCATATGCACAATACGAATCGTCGGTTGCAACTTACCGAAGCACCGTGCTTACTGCGCTACAGGGTGTTGAAAACGATCTATCAGCACTTCGCATTCTTGAGGAACAGCACCAGGCCCTCGATGCTGCCGTCTCGGATGCCACGCAGAGCGCGCAAATCGCTTTGAACGAATACCAGGCAGGTACGGTAGACTACACCACGCTAGCCACCGCACAGGCAACCCAAATTAGCAACCAACAATCGCAACTCAATGTGCGCTTACAGCAACTGGTGAGCACGGTCACATTAATTGGAGACTTGGGTGGAGAATTCAGTACCGGTCAATTAAACGAATCTGATGACAAGGTCAATTGAGCCAAGTCAATCAACTTACAGCCATCAAAATTAGGTACCTATATGTGGTTCGATGGTGCTCACGAGAAGTGAAAGATAGAGGTCTCTTAACCATCTGTGCGAGCAAGCAGTGGCGAAAGCAATCATTGATGAACAGTAATCGCGCAGCGATTTTTCACCTGAAGTCGTCACTTGAAAGGGCACTTGCAATGACAGCTTATGGCCGAAGCCTAGCCTAAATGCTGGTGAGTACAGGACCGCAAAGCGAATAGTCGAGGCTGTGCCTTGAGCGTCCGGTGATAGGCATTCAACTGGTGCAGGCCGTCGCCAATCGGCCAGGAGTTGCCAGTGACAGAAATGACAAGCAGCCGCTCAACGTGGAAGGTGGCCTTAATGGGTCGACCTGTTAGGTGCGCTGCTTGAAGTAGTTCCCATAGAAGTCTAGGGCGTCTTCCCAGCCGTCTTCAAAGGCATCAAGGATGTGGCCGATCGGGTTGATGATCCGCCAATCGTTCTTAGATACCGCATCGTGGCTCAATGCCTCAAACGCCAGTTTGACTTCGGGCCAGCGCAGCACATGCATCGCGAATTCGATAAGGGAAACTTCGTTCCGCGCTTCGTCGAAGAACATGCGAATAAATGCACGTGCGAACTGTTCTCGCAACTCCGGATGCGACTGGCACAAGGCGACTAAGCGAGCGCCATAGGGGATCAGATCGGGCTGATCGTATGTAGCCTCAAGCTTCTCGCGCGCTTCGGCGAAGATTGCCTCGAACTCTGTAATCTCTGCGGACACCTGAGCACCTTTTCGTTTCAAATACTATAGCTTGTGCTCGGAGTTGGGCCATGCCATGAGTACTGTGAATCATCAAATGACGGCTTTGTGGATCTTGTCTGAAGGGCCGTTTAGGGTCGATTGCTGGCCTACGCGAACGACCGCTAACGGGTATCTCAGGTTTGTGGCGCTGCCCCATCAAGTCTGCACTCACAGCCTGAAGCTGTTGCCTGGGAGACAGCCCCCAAGGACTGATTATGGCGAGCAGGCGACTCTCTCAGTTTGAATTTTGGGCTGTAGCCGACCTGAGACCTTCTCTGATCAATCGTTAGCATCTAACCAAACTAATACCGCGAACCCTTCATGCTGTGGCTAGGTTAGCCATAAGGCACAAAACCACTCTCGTTCTCGTTCACCCGCAGAGGCTTGCCCACAAACGGGAACGCCCGTTGTGGGCAGGCACTACGCTCGCAGACCTTGCACCCCATTCCGATAGGTGTGGCTGCATCAGTATTGCGCAGGTCCAGTCCTCTGGAATACACCAGTCGCGCAGCGTGCTGCAAGTCGCAACCCAGTCCGATGGAAAAAGTCTTTCCCGGGCTGCCCCAACCGGAGCCTGCGTGGCTAATGGTGCGCGCTATCCATAGATACACGCGTCCGTCAGGCATGGACGCCAACTGCGGCACGATCCGACCAGGTTGCGTAAAGGCTTCATATACAACCCATAGGGGGCAGGTTCCACCTGTCTTGGAAAAGTGAAAATGCGTGGCCGACTGGCGTTTGCTAATGTTGCCGGCCCGGTCCACGCGAATGAAGAAAAACGGCACACCCGGCGCATCTGCACGCTGCAACGTGGACAGACGGTGGCATACGGTCTCAAACCCGACTCCAAAGCGCCGAGCTAGCAGGTCTATGTCGTACTGCAAGCTCTCCGCCGCTTGGAGGAATTCCCGGTAAGGCAGGACAAACGCGCCCGCCACGTAGTTGGCCAAACCTGTGCGCGCCAAGCGTTGAGTGGCGTCGTCCTGCCATTGCGTGGAATGAAGCGCTTCGTCAATCAGCGACTCGAACTCCAGCAGTGCCAGTTGAGTCGCCAACTGAAATGCCTGCTGTGCGGGGCTGAGTTGAGGTGCGACATAGAGAGTGCGTGTGTCTTTGTCAAAACGGCGATGGCTCGTGTCCTGCCCACTGGATCCGCGCAATACCAAGACATTGTGCCGTGCTTGCAGACGGTACTGCAGCCATTCCTGCAGGCTGCTGCCCTGCTCTTTGGCCTGCTTGGCCAAGGTCTCTGCCGCACGGTCCAGCAGGTCAAAGTAGTTGCGGTGTGCAAAGAAAAAGTCT
Source organism: Comamonas sp. Tr-654 (assembly GCF_011752915.1). Classification (NCBI taxonomy): domain Bacteria; kingdom Pseudomonadati; phylum Pseudomonadota; class Betaproteobacteria; order Burkholderiales; family Comamonadaceae; genus Comamonas; species Comamonas sp. Tr-654. The sequence continues at coordinate 35,321 of NZ_VWWQ01000011.1, read as the reverse complement.
CGTACTGCCTCAAAGGGCATCTGCCTTGCTTGCTCGCCCAGCAAGACGCTGCCTCCTTCGAGGTCGGATCGTCCGTCGCCCAGGCGGCTGCTCAGTGCTTCCAGCCTTTCGGCGTCAGCCAGATGGCGCTGATGCATGGCCAGCAAAGCCCGGGCCAGTTGCGGCAGCTTGGAGGCGACCTCGCGCAACTCGGGCAGCGGCACAGTCCCATCGGCCTGCGGCATGGCTGCCAGCGCATCCCGCAGCTGAGCCAGCAAGCGGGCTTCTTCGTCCTCGGAGAACTGCTGGATATCGACACCCAGCACTTTGTGAATCTTCAGCAGTACCGGCACGGTGAGCGGGCGCTGGTCTTGCTCGATCTGGTTTAGATAGCTTGGCGACAGCTCCAGCGCCTGGGCCAGCGCTGCTTGCGTCATACCACGCTCGGCCCTAAGGCTGCGCAGACGAACACCCATGAAAGTTTTGGCCAATTCATCGCTCCTCGTTCTTGTTGTCGGGTCTGAATAATTTGCAATATTTGCAATATTTGCAAATATGCAGATTTTCCTTTGCAAATATTCGCCAATTTAGCTCTGTACGGAGAAAAAGCAAATGCGTAGATTGCGAAGTATCGCAGACACAACTGCTATCTCAATCACATCAAGGAGACCCGCATGAGCATCGTGGCCGAACCTCGCACTGCCACCCCCAACCCCGCTGCAGGCGCATTCAAGCCCAAAAAGTCAGTCGCCCTTTCTGGCGTGACTGCCGGCAATACGGCCCTGTGTACCGTGGGCAAGACTGGCAACGATTTGCACTACCGGGGCTACGACATCCTGGACATTGCCGAGGTATGCGAGTTTGAAGAGATTGCCCATCTGCTAGTTCACGGAAAGTTGCCCACCCACTCCGAGCTCAAGGCGTACAAGAGCAAGCTCAAGGCTTTACGCGGCTTGCCTGCTGCTGTGAAGATTGCCCTGGAACAATTGCCAGCCGCCAGCCATCCCATGGACGTGATGCGCACCAGCGTCTCTGCCCTGGGTTGTTCTCTGCCCGAGAAAGACGACCACAATCTGCCCGGTGCCCGCGATATTGCCGACCGCCTGATGGCCAGCCTGGGCTCCATGCTGCTGTACTGGTATCACTTCAGCAACTCGGGCCGCCGTATCGAAGTTGAAACAGACGACGACTCGATTGGCGGGCACTTTCTACATCTGCTGCATGGCGCCAAGCCGTCCGAAAGCTGGATACGTGCCATGCATACCTCGCTCAATCTGTATGCCGAGCATGAGTTCAATGCCTCGACCTTCACGGCCCGCGTGGTGGCCGGAACGGGCAGTGACATGTATTCAGCGATTACCGGCGCGATCGGTGCGCTGCGCGGACCCAAGCATGGCGGCGCTAACGAAGTGGCGTTCGAGATCCAGAAGCGCTATGACAACCCGGCCGAAGCCGAGGCCGACATCCGCCGCCGCGTAGATGCCAAGGAGGTCGTGATCGGCTTCGGCCACCCGGTCTATACCGTTAGCGACCCCCGCAATGTGGTCATCAAGGGCGTGGCCAAGAAGCTGTCGGACGAAGCTGGCAGCACCAAGATGTACGACATTGCCGCGCGTCTGGAGTCGGTGATGTGGGAGGTCAAGAACATGTTCCCCAACCTCGACTGGTTCAGCGCCGTCAGCTACCACATGATGGGCGTGCCCACTGCCATGTTCACGCCGCTATTCGTGATTGCGCGCACCAGCGGCTGGGCAGCGCACATCATCGAGCAGCGCCAGGACAACAAGATCATCCGCCCCAGCGCCAACTACACAGGCCCGGATGATTTGAAGTTCGTTCCTATCGACGAACGCCAGTAAAGCTGAGCATTGAACACCAACCTGTGTATGACTTTCTTTCCTGCCATTTCTTCAAAGAGCGCCCAAGCCATGCGACCTCATTCGCTGTGCATTGCCATCGCCGACAAGCTGCGTGAACGAATACTCGCCCACCAGATGCCGCCCGGCAGCGATGTGAACGACGGTGCTCTGGCTCAGGAATTTGGCGTCAGTCGTACACCGGTTCGTGAGGCAATGAAGCTGCTATGCCACGAAGGCTTGCTCACAGCCCATGCCCGACGTGGCATGACCGTGACTGAGCTAAGCCCACAACAAGTGGATGAAGCAAGGCAGCTATGCAGCCTGCTGGCAACTAGGTTGCAGCAGCTTGAGCTTGAAGCACCGGATAGCTGCCGAGAGCTCACGCACGCCATGTACCGACTGGCCCAGGCTCGCCTACAGCTGTCATTGGGCCCAGGTTTCACGACGGCAGTCCTCGATCGAAGGGACCAGGATGTTGCGACCGAAAACCTAACCCGTTTGGAAGTGGACGCTCCTCACTGAGGCACCAACAATCAGAGTCAGAACATCAGCATCATCCAAGGAGACAAGCTTGACTTCCATTTCACGCAGACAGTTTCAAAGCTGCATAGCTACCTTGGGTGTGGCCTGGCAAAGTCTTGCCAGTGCGGACTCCCCATTTCCCACCAAGCCACTGAAGATCGTCTGTCCTTTTGCGCCAGGCGGTGGATCGGACTTTATTGCTCGTGTGGCTGCCAATGTACTGAGCGAGCGCCTGGGTCAGCCTGCGTATGTGGAAAACCGTCCAGGCGCGGGCGGCACTCTGGGTACGGAATACGCGTTGCGCTCGCCTGCAGATGGGTACACCCTGCTGCTGATTGCAGGCAGCTACACGGTCAATCCCGCACTCTATAAGCTGCGCTTCGACCCGGTGGCCGACATGACGCCAGTGATCCAGCTGTCCAAGGGCGCTTATGTGGTGTGCGTTAACCCAAAGCTGCCTGTGAAGAGCTTGCAAGAGCTGTTTTCCTATGCCCGCCAGCAGCCCGGCAGGCTCACGTTCGCCTCCGCCGGCAACGGCAGTCACCTGCACATCGCCACTGAATACATGCTTGGTATGGCCAGGGTGAAGGCCACCCATGTTCCCTATAAAGGCACCGGCCCGGCCATCACTGATTTATTGGCCGGCAATGTGGACATGTTTGTGGCAGGCACAGAAGGCCTGATGCCGCATGTCAATTCCGGCAAGTTGCGCGCTCTGGCCGTTACCACCGCCCAGCGTCTTGCTGCCTATCCAGATATTCCTTCGGTGGCCGAAAGCGGACTACCCGACTATGACGTGGTGGCTTGGCACGGCTTGATCGCCTCGAAGAATCTGCCGGCCTCCGTCTTGTCCACCTTGAACAAAGCCCTGGACTCAGGGCTGCAATCGAAGGAGTTGATTGCCCAGTTGGAGCCCACCGGGGTTTCTCCAGCAGGAGGCAGTCCCCAGCAATTCGGCCAGCTTATCAAGACCGAGATTCCACGGTACAGCAAGGTGGTGCAAGACAACGCCATCTCCGGCCAGTAACCCTTACCTGCCCTATTTTTTCTCAACGGCCACAACAACCATGACCTCGCCCCAGAGCACGAACGCCAACCACGCCTACCGTAAGCCGTTGCCAGGCTCGGACCTGCATTTCTTTGACGCGCAAGCCGCTGTAGAAGCCATCCGTCCTGGCAGCTGGATCACACTACCCTATACCAGCCGCGTCCATGCCGAGAACCTGGTGCGCCGCAGCGATCCGGTCCACCTGACCGAGTACCTCACGCAAATCATTGAACGCAAGCGCGAACGCGACTTTCCCTGGTTCCCGGCCCGCGTGGTCTGCCATGACATCCTGGGACAGACTGCGTTGGTCGACCTGGCCGGCCTGCGCGATGCGATTGCAGAGCAAGGTGGCGATCCGGCCGCCGTCAACCCCGTAGTGCCTGTGCAACTGATCGTGGACCATTCGCTGGCCGTGGAGTGTGGTGGCTACGATCCACAGGCCTTTGAGAAAAACCGCGCCATCGAAGACCGACGCAATGAGGACCGCTTTCATTTCATCGACTGGTGCAAGCGAGCCTTCAAGAATGTGGAGGTAATTCCACCAGGCAATGGAATCATGCATCAGATCAATCTGGAGCGCATGAGCCCGGTGATCCATGCTATCAATGGTGAAGCATATCCCGACACCCTGGTGGGCACTGACAGCCACACGCCGCACGTAGACGCACTGGGCGTGATCGCCGTGGGCGTGGGCGGTCTGGAGGCAGAAAACGTGATGCTGGGCCGCGCATCTTGGATGCGTCTGCCCGAAATCGTGGGCGTGCAGCTCACTGGCAAGCGGCAGTCGGGCATCACTGCCACCGATATCGTGCTGGCTCTGACCCAGTTCCTGCGCCAACAGAAAGTGGTGGGCGGCTATCTGGAATTCTTCGGCGAAGGCGCACGCAGCCTGACCATTGGTGACCGTGCCACCATCTCGAACATGGCACCCGAATACGGCGCCACGGCTGCCATGTTTGCCATCGACGAGCAGACAATCGATTACCTCAAGCTCACTGGCCGCGAGCCCGCCCAGGTGCAACTGGTCGAGACCTATGCCAAGCAGGCCGGTCTGTGGGCCGACAGCCTGGAACACGCCGAGTACGAGCGCACGCTGAGCTTCGACCTGTCCAGCGTGGTGCGCAATATGGCCGGCCCATCCAACCCACACGCGCGTCTGGCCACCAGCGATCTGGCCGCCAAAGGTATTGCCGGTGAGTGGACCGAGCAAGAAGGCCAGATGCCCGATGGGGCAGTCATCATTGCAGCCATTACCAGTTGCACCAATACCAGCAACCCGCGCAATGTGATCGCAGCCGGCCTGCTGGCACGCAATGCGCGCAATCTGGGTCTGGAGCGAAAGCCGTGGGTCAAGACCTCGCTGGCCCCCGGCTCCAAGACCGTTCCGCTGTATCTGCAGCAAGCTGGTTTGCTGCATGACCTGGAGGCGCTGGGCTTTGGCGTGGTGGCCTTTGCCTGCACCACCTGCAACGGCATGAGCGGCGCGCTGGACCCCGTGATTCAACAAGAGATCATCGACCGCGACCTCTACACTACGGCCGTGCTCTCCGGCAATCGCAACTTCGATGGCCGCATCCACCCATACGCCAAGCAGGCCTTCCTAGCTTCTCCCCCGCTGGTGGTGGCCTATGCCATCGCAGGAACCATCCGTTTCGACATTGAAAACGATGTGCTGGGAACCTTCCAAGGGCGCGACATTCGCCTCAAGGACATCTGGCCCAGCGACGTGGAAATCGACACTGTGGCCAAGGCTGCCGTCCAACCCGAGCAGTTCCGCAAGGTGTACGAGCCCATGTTCGCCATCCACGCCGACAACGGCGAGCAAGAGGAAGCGCTTTACGACTGGCGCCCGCAAAGCACCTATATCCGTCGCCCCCCATACTGGGAAGGCGCACTGGCGGGCGAGCGCACGCTGCGCGGCATGCGCCCGCTGGCCATACTGCCCGACAACATCACCACCGACCACCTCTCGCCGTCCAATGCCATCCTGATGGACTCGGCCGCAGGCGAGTATCTGCACAAAATGGGTCTGCCCGAGGAGGACTTCAACTCCTATGCAACGCATCGCGGCGACCACCTGACAGCCCAGCGCGCTACCTTTGCCAACCCCAAGCTATTCAACGAGATGGTGGTCAACGACAAGGGTGAAACCCGCCAGGGCTCGCTGGCACGCGTGGAGCCCGAAGGCCAGGTCATGCGCATGTGGGAAGCGATCGAAACCTATATGGACCGCAAGCAGCCGCTGATCATCATCGCGGGTGCCGACTACGGTCAGGGTTCCAGCCGTGACTGGGCCGCCAAGGGCGTGCGCCTGGCCGGCGTGGAGGCCATCGTAGCCGAGGGCTTCGAGCGCATTCACCGCACCAACCTGATCGGCATGGGCGTGCTGCCGCTGGAGTTCTTGCCTGGCACCACACGCCACACACTAGGTCTGGATGGCTCCGAGACCTTTGATGTCATCGGCAAGCGCAAGCCCCGCGCCGAACTAACGCTGCATATCTACCGCACCACCGGTGCCCGCACCGAAGTGCCTGTGCTCTGCCGTCTGGACACCGCCGAAGAAGTCAGCATCTACGAAGCCGGTGGCGTGTTGCAGCGATTTGCGCAGGATTTTCTGGCGGAGAGCTCCAGCCGCACGGAACTGACTGCTGAGGCTTAAGTACTACGGCAGCCGATCACAACTCGACGCTGCCATTTTCAGAACTCAACACAGATAGAGACAAAATGAGTGATCACCAACGGTTTGCACCGCAAATCAAGATCCCTGCCACTTACCTGCGTGGCGGCACCAGCAAAGGGGTTTTCTTCAAACTGAAGGAGCTGCCGGAAACTGCCCAACAGCCTGGCCCCGTGCGTGACGCGATTTTTCTACGCGCTCTGGGCAGTCCCGATCCGTACGGCAAGCAGATAGACGGCATGGGCAATGCCTCGTCCTCTACCAGCAAAGGCGTGATTCTGAGTGAAAGCAGCCGTGCCGATCATGATGTTGACTATCTGTTCGGTCAGGTAGCTATCGACAAGCCGTTTGTGGATTGGAGCGGGAACTGCGGCAACCTCAGCGCCGCCGTCGGACCCTGCGCCATTCACATGGGTCTGATTCCCGCCGAGCGCATTCCGCGCAACGGAACAGCCACCATTCATATCTGGCAGGTCAACATCGGCAAGACCATCGTGGCTCATGTGCAGATCACTGACGGGCAGGTGCAGGAAACCGGGGACTTCGAACTGGATGGCGTGACCTTTGCAGCGGCAGAGATACCGCTGGAGTTTCTCGATCCTGCCGATGATGAAGATGGCGGTGCCATGTTCCCCACCGGCAACTTGGTCGATCGTCTAGACGTTCCCGGCATCGGCAGTTTTGCCTGCACCCTGATCAATGCAGGCATTCCGACTATCTTTCTAAACGCCAATGACCTGGGCTACACGGGCTGCGAGCTGCAGGATGCCATCAACAATGACGCAGCAGCGCTTGCGAGATTCGAGTCAATTCGGGCACACGGTGCCATGCGCATGGGATTGATCAAGGACTTGAGCGAAGCCACGACCCGCCAGCACACCCCAAAAATTGCATTTGTGGCACCTGCGCAAAGCTATATGGCCTCAAGCGGCAAAGCCATTGAAGCCCCGGACATTGATTTGGTAGTACGGGCACTGTCCATGGGCAAGCTACACCACGCAATGATGGGAACAGCAGCGGTAGCCATTGGCACGGCAGCGGCGATTCCGGGCACCCTGGTCAATCTGGCTGCTGGTGGCGGTGAGCGCCATGCAGTGCGTTTCGGACATCCCAGCGGCACGCTGCGAGTCGGAGCAGAAGCGGCATTGATTAGCGGTGAGTGGCAAGTCAGCAAGGCTCTGATGAGCCGTAGCGCCCGCATTCTGATGGAAGGCTGGATTCGTGTACCCGGAGAAGTCCTGGACGCGCAATAGGCAACGCACAACACAACGGCACGGAAGAAAAGTGCCGCCCCATTCAAACAGAGAGACAACATGAACCCCAAGCAAAAACTCAAGGCCTTGGCCGATGCCCGCCGCGGTGTCATTGTTCCCGGAGCCTTCAACGCCATGTCGGCGCGGCTGATCGCCGACCTGGGCTTTGAAGCCATCTATGTAACCGGTGCCGGCGTGACCAATATGTGGTTCGGCATGCCCGACCAGGGCTTTATGGGTCTCAGCGATATCGCCGACCATACGGCCCGCATCCGCGACGCCGTGGAGGTGCCGCTGCTGGTCGATGCCGACACCGGCTTCGGCAACGCCGTCAATACCTACCATGCCGTGCGCACGCTGGAGCGTGCCGGTGCCGACTGCATTCAGCTCGAAGACCAGGTCAGCCCCAAGCGCTGCGGCCACTTCAATGGCAAGGCCGTGATCGAAACCAGCGAAATGCTGGGCAAGATCAAGGCCGCCGTCGATGCGCGCCGCGATAGCGGCACCCTCATCATGGCCCGTACCGACGCTGCAGCCGTCCACGGCTTCGAGGCCGCCATCGAGCGCGCCCAGCGGTTTCAAGAAGCCGGTGCCGACATCCTGTTTGTCGAAGCCGTCACCCAGGCCGAAGAAGTGCGCGCCCTGCCGCTGCGTCTGCAAGCCCCACAGCTCATGAATATGGTCATCGGCGGCAAGACCCCCATCTTCAACGCCGACGAACTGGGCGAGCTGGGCTATGGCTTTGTGCTCTACGCCAATGCAGCCCTCCAAGGGGCCGTGGCCGGGATGCAAAAGTGCCTGACGCTGCTGCGCGACGATCACAAGGTTGATGAGGACCCTGCCATCGTCGCTCCCTTCCTTGAACGCCAGCGGCTGGTGAACAAGGACTTCTGGGATGGGCTGGAGCAGAAGTACAAGTAGGTGCTCCACTCATGACTGCCAACATGGCCGCTACTGGGCCGGCGTCCTATGGAGCCATCGAACTTCGCGAGCTGGTGTTGCCGGTACTCGCCAATCATCACGGAACGCTGTTTGCAGGACAGGGGTTGCAGATGATGGCGAAGGCGGCCTTTCTTGTAGCGCGCGAACTGGCTCAACAAGAGGTCGTCATGGCATCTGTCGCTGGAGCCGAATTTCTGGCTCCTGTTCCGGTAGGTGCTCAGCTTACGCTTCGGGCCTGGGTCAGTCGGGTTGGCAAATCTTCCATGTCGGTGAATGTCACTGGGCAGGCAACCCGTCTGAGCGAGCCGCCTCAAGTCGTCCTGCAAGGAGCTTTCGAAATGGTCGCGGTGGACATGGCGGGGGCTCCCGTGATCATTGACAGAGGATGTCTGCCGCAGCCCAGCACTTGCTAGGCGTCAGGCTGGTTCGTATGCGCGATCTAAAGGACAGGTTCGCATCTGAGTACCGAGTTCATATGGCATCGTCTGGGCGAAACCAGCGAGGCCAAGAACTTTGATGCCGTGTCTGCTCAGGCACGATGGGAATCAGCACCTCACGCAACACCTGTGATTGTTGGGCACTGACTGAAATTCTGTACTTGACGCTGTGAATGCACTCCCGGTCCCCGAACTCACAGCGATTGAGGTGAGTGCCGCCACAAGGGCCGTTGGCCAGCCCTTTGGGGCAGGTTTCGGGACAGACATACAAGGTTTGCTCCAGCCGACAATGGCCGCAGGTATCGCAACCAAGCACAGGTCGCTTGATACCTCGCTCCACGCGATGCAGGATTCGCGCGGCGATTGGCGATTGCCACAAGTGCCAGCGCATCATCGAACCCAAGGCTCTGCCCAAGACCGAATGCTCACTGAAGAACAGGTGATGAAGGGCTTGCAACCGGTGAAAGCGTCTCAGCTCACCAACGCTAGCCTGCACGCGCTCCAGGCCAGGTGCCCAGTCACTTTCATCAGGGGCAAAGTTCACTTTGCCGGTACCTGGGTATTGCCATAGGCTCGCCCAGGCCTCACTCCATTGCCCCCGAGTTTCAATATTGCCACGCAAGCGCTCAAGTGCATTCTCCAGTTCACTGAACTGTGTTTGCCCATGTATGCCGGAGAGGTGTACGCCTGCGTAGCCTTTGAGCTGCAAGCCGAGAATCTGCAAGGCGAGCCGCTCTATGCTGCGCTGTCGGGACCAATCTGCACCTTGCTGCTCTTCGGCAGCCAGCAGATCCATCATGCTACGTGTGATGACTACCCCAGGCACATGGCGTAAAAACTGCGCACGTGTGTGTGTCAAGGCCATCACGCAAGCCATCAAGGGCTTCGGCGAGACTTGCTTAAGCATCCACTGCCATGCTTCGTCGTATTTGGCGACATCAAAGCCCAGTTGCACGGTCAGAAAGTCGGCGCCCGCAATCAGTTTCTTGTGTGCCTTGTAGTATTGGGCAATGCCTTCCTCTTCCAGATACTTGAAAGGATTGAGTGCTGCGCCAAGTGACGCCCCAGGTAGCTGATGGCGCGCTTGCTGCAATGCTGGAACGGACTCCAAATAGCGCACGCTGCGCTGACCAGGCGTATGAGTTGGATCGCGGTCACCGCTGAGCAGCAATAAATCGTGAAGACCGAATTTTTGCATTTGCTCCAGCTGCGCCTGCAACTGCTGCGGAGCGCGATCCTTACCCGAAAAATGCAGCAAAGTCGGAAACGGCCCTCGATGTCGCTCGAAGCTGGCCAAAGAGCTGAGCTGCGCGCTTTGCCCGACACGGTCGGCCAATGCAGCCACCAGTGGCATTCCAGCCAGATGCTGGTGCTTCATCAACTGGTGCAGACTCGCCGCAGACGCTTTGTTGTCGCGGGGCGTCCATTCAAGCACACAAACAAACTGCTGCGCATCCAGCGCTTTCTTCAGGAAACTCATTGCAATAGCTGTACGCTCAGACTAGGCATAAGTACATCGCGCCACAGAGCGGGCCGGTCAAAGCACTCATCGACTTCACTCGTTTTTGTAGAACAACTCTCCGAGCCTGATGCGCTCCCGACCATTCGCAACGCGGTGAGCATTGGTGTCGCGCAATGAGTACACACAGCCGCAATACTCTTGCTGATAAAACTCCTCACGCTTGCTGATCTCGATCATGCGGGCAGAGCCGCCGCCTTTGCGCCAGTTGTAGTCCCAATACATGAGGTCGGGGTAGTGCTCTACGGCACGCATGCCACAGTCGTTAATCTGCTGCATATTTTTCCAACGCGAGATTCCCAACGAACTGGTCATCACTGGAAAGCCGTTCTCATGCGCATACAACGCGGTGCGTTCAAAACGCATATCAAAGCACATGGTGCAGCGAACCCCACGCTCGGGCTCATGTTCCATGCCTTTTGCGCGTTCAAACCAATTGTCGCGGTCATAGTCCGCATCAACAAAGGGAATTCCGAACTGCTCGGCAAAGCGGATGTTCTCGTTCTTACGCAGTTCGTATTCGTGCAATGGATGGATGTTGGGGTTGTAGAAGAAGATGGTGAAGTCAATGCCGGAGGCCTGCATGGCCTCCATCACCTCGCCTGAACAAGGCGCACAGCAGGAGTGCAGCAATACCTTGTCATGACCACCGGGCAATGGAAGGGGTTTACGTTCTACGGCGGTGTTCATGAGCTGGCTCCTTGGTTGCCGGTGGTGACAGGCTGGCGAGCCAGTTCGATGAAAGCTTGCATGTAATCGATGGCGGTCTCCGATTCGCGCACGCCCAAAAAGATCTGCTTGGCGATTCCGCGTACGCCGAGTCGCACAGGCACTACGTCCATTTTCACCGCGTACTCATCGACCAGCCAGCGCGGCAGGGCTGCGACTCCACGTCCGCTAGCGACCATCTGCAGCATGATGTCCGTGGTCTCGATGGCTTTGTGGCGCTTGGGCGTAACTCCGGCAGGCAACAGGAACTGGTTGTAGATGTCCAGGCGCTCTATCTCCACGGGATAGCTGATGAGCACTTCCTGGGTCAGTTGGCGGGGCTTCACGTATGGCACTGATGCCAGGGCATGGCCCTTGGCCACAACAAGCACCTGCTCATAGTCAAAAACGGGCTCGAACTTCAGACCCGGCTTGTACAGCGGATCCGGCGTGACCAGCAGATCGATCTCATACCCGAATAGCGCACCGATTCCTCCGAACTGGAATTTCTGTTTGACGTCCACATCAACGTCGGGCCATGCAGCCAGATAGGGGGCAACCACCTTGAGCATCCACTGGTAGCAAGGGTGACACTCCATACCAATGCGCAACGCTCCGCGCTCGCCCTGAGCAAACTGACCTAATCGCTCTTCGGCCAGGTTCAATTGCGGCAACACACGGTTAGCCACTGCCAGCAGGTACTGGCCCGCCTGCGTCAGCCGCAGGCTTCGGCCCTCGCGCAACCAAATATCCGTGCCCAGTTGCTGCTCCAGCTTCTTCATGCTGTGGCTTAGAGCCGACTGGGTCAGGTTCAGAACACTTGCGGCAGCTGTCAACGACCCTTGTTTCTCGACCTGCTTCACGATATTGAGGTGGATGCGCTCAAGCACTCAGATGACTCACATTCATGGATTTATGAAATAAAACCATTTTACTTCATTGACTGCCATCAATACCATCTGCACCCATTGCTGTTTTAGGTTTCCGGAGCGCTCATGAGCATGCTTAACAACAAATATCACAGGCGCTTGGTAAGCGTCTCTTCGATGAGCGCAGTCTTTCGATCAAGCCCTGCTGTCAAGGACGGGTACTCCGGGTGAGCCATGCACAGAAGATTCGAGCAGCTGCGCTAGATCGCAAAGCCGATCTCGTTCTACAGATCTACGGCATGGTCGAGCTGCGAAATGCACCGGCCTTGGATCAAGGCTGGATAGATGCGGCTCAGGCAGTGCTTGAGCTAGCTCTGCGCATGAGACTGCCTTACGGACGGCATGGCGCATGGTCCAAGCACCTGCAATTGCTGCAGATCACCTGCACCATCCTTGAAAACTGGATGGCAGTGAATGACTCGCAGTACACCGACCGTGATGCCGAAAGACTGTTGCTGCGTGCACGCAAATTGCTGGGCATCCCCGCCGTCTAAATCTATCTTGGAAATTACAAATGACAAAAACACTTCGTGTAGTCGCGGTCTCCGGTGGCCTGCAAAGCCCCTCCAAATCTGCTTCCCTGGCTGAGCACCTGTTGGACCTGATTGCGGAAAGCGTTCCATGCGAGCGACGTTTGGTCGATCTGGGCCAGATCGCACCGCAGTTGGCAGGCTCGGTTTGGCGCTCCCATCTGCCCGAGACCGTGGAGCGGGCTCTTGCCTTGGTAGAGCAAGCCGACATCCTGGTGGTGGCCACGCCCGTGTATCGAGGCTCCTTCACCGGACTGTTCAAGCACTTTTTCGACTTCATTCATCAGGACGCCCTGATCGACAAGCCTGTACTGCTGGCCGCTACTGGCGGCAGCGAGCGCCATGCCTTGGTGATTGACCATCAGTTGCGTCCGCTGTTCAGCTTCTTCCAGGCGCGCACCTTGCCTCTGGGGGTCTATGCGACCGACAAGGACTTTGCCAACTATCGCTTGCAGGACGAGGCCTTGATTGAGCGAGCCAGGCTGGCGGTCCAGCGGGCCTTGCCATTCCTGGAGCTAGCGGGCCATGCCCTAGTCACTGAGGTCGATGAAGCGGTTGCGGCCTGAACAAAACACCAGTCTTTCACTTGAATATTGAATTACCAGATTGCCATGAACGAACAACTTACCTTTAGTCTCAAGAGCATTTGTTTCGATGAAAACTATCTCCCATCGGACAGCACGCGCATTACCACCAACTTTGCCAACTTGGCCCGCGGCACTAGTCGGCAGCAGAACCTGCGCAACACGCTAAGGATGATTGACCGCCGCTTCAATGATCTGGCGCATTGGGATAACCCGACAGCAGATCGTTACTCGGTGGAGCTGGAGATCATCTCTGTGGAAATGAACATTGCGGCTCAAGGCAGCAGCGATGTATTTCCGTTGATTGAGATTCTGAAAACCAGCTTTCTCGACAGGAAGGAAAACAAGCGCATCGACGGCATTGTGGGAAACAATTTCTCCTCCTACGTGCGTGACTACGACTTCAGTGTGCTGCTGCCCGACTACAACGTAAACCGTCCGCAATTCGGCGTACCTAACGATTTTGGCGACCTGCATGGAAAGCTGTTTCAGCATTTTGCGAGCTCCAGCACTTACACGCAGCACTTCACCAAGCAACCAGTCATCTGCATCAGCGTCTCGACCAGCAAGACCTATCATCGTACTGAGAATCACCACCCCGTGCTGGGCGTTGAGTATCTACAGAATGAACTGTCATCCACAGACCAATACTTCGCAAAAATGGGCTTGCAGGTTCGCTTTTTCATGCCCCCAAACGGCGTCGCGCCATTGGCTTTCTACTTCCACGGCGACTTGCTGAGCGACTACTCAAATCTCGAGCTGATCGGGACCATCAGCACCATGGAGACCTTTCAGAAGATCTATCGCCCCGAAATCTATAACGCCAATTCTGCGGCCGGAAAGCTTTATCAACCGAGTCTGAAAAACCAAGATTACTCAGTAACGCAGATTGTCTATGACCGGGACGAGCGCAGCCAGTTGGCCGTCAAGCAGGGGAAGTTTGCCGAGGAGCATTTCATCAAGCCCTATAAGGGCGTGCTGGAACAATGGGCCCGCAATTTCTCTCATTAACCTGCTTAAATGCAGCACTACCTAAAGCCTGTTCATTCCACATCATTCCTAGAAAGAAATCCTAAGATGTTCGAAACCTCCATCGCCGGCAGCCTGCCCAAACCCGCCTGGCTGGCTGAAACCAACAAGCTCTGGCCTCAGTGGATGGCCGAAGGCGATGCACTGCTGCAGGCCAAGGCCGACGCAACCCTGCTGTGGATCAAGGCCCAGGAAGACGCGGGCCTGGACATCGTGTGCGACGGCGAGCAATCGCGCCAGCACTTCGTGCACGGTTTTCTGGAGCAGGTCGAAGGCATTGACTTCGACAACAAGGTCAAGATGGGCATACGCGACAATCGTTATGACGCGATGGTCCCCCAGGTGGTGCAGGCTTTGCGTTTGAAAGGTCGCGTGCATGCCTTCGAAGCAAGGTTGGCCCGCGCGCATACCCAAAAGAAGCTGAAGTTCACCTTGCCTGGTCCGATGACCATCGTTGACACGGTGGCAGATCGCTTCTACGGCGACAAGGTCAAAATGGCTTTCGCCTTTGCCGAGCTGCTCAACCAGGAGGCCCTGGCATTGCAGGCCGATGGCGTGGATATCATTCAATTCGATGAGCCAGCCTTCAACGTCTACATGAAAGATGCCGCTGATTGGGGCGTTAAGGCGCTCGAGCGCGCTGCGCAGGGCCTGACTTGCACGACAGCGGTGCATATCTGCTACGGCTACGGCATCAAGGCCAATACCGACTGGAAAAGCACTCTGGGCGACGAATGGCGCCAGTATGAGACGGTGTTCCCCGCCCTGGCTAGCAGCAGCATTGATCAGGTCAGCCTGGAATGCATCCATTCCCATGTGCCGCCTGACCTGATGAAGTTGCTGGTCGGCAAGGACGTTATGGTTGGTGTGATCGATGTGGCCAGCGACGTGGTCGAAACTCCCGAGGAAGTCGCTGACACCATTGGTCGCGCTTTGGAGTTTGTGCCCAAGGAGCGACTCTTCCCCTGTACCAATTGCGGCTTGGCACCGATGGGCCGCGATGTGGCCTGGCGCAAGCTGAAGGCTCTGGCAGCAGGCACCAAGCTGGCCAAGGAGCGGCTCGCCGCAGCGTAACTCTGTCCAGGCGTCGTGCAGGCGGTGGCTCGACACGTCATGCGCGCACGACCATCTTTTCAAATTGGGCGGAATTTCAAAGACGGTCGAGCTCTACAAAACAGCGTCATTTGAAAATGACTGGCCTATAGCGATTTCTGCATGACAGGCTGCGGACGTTGCACAGTTGGCCTCGACACGACGCCTGTCGGAGCACGCAGAAGCGGCCCTTCGAGTCAGTGGTAGCAATCCGCACAGTTGAGCGGCGGGTCTTGAGGGTGAAGCGACCGTTCAGGACAGGCTGCGTTCAACGGTTCGCGTTGGCCTTTGCTGCCGTTCATGCACACGACGAGGAATGACTCTGATCAGCCTAGACCTGCCGTTCACGGCTACCTACCGGACGACAGCTTCTGGCCGAACTCAGTCAGTCACAACCAGCAGCCTAGTCAGCCACAATCGGCGCAGGCGGTCAGTTCGACCGGAATACGCAGCGGAGGCGCTATATGCCCGAAGCGCGCCGACATCAGGTGAGCCAGCTCCGCCTCGCAAACGATCACGTCTTTGATGGGCATATCCTCTAATGACGGCGTACGGTTGATAAAATTGGTGAACATGTTGTCATAACTGATGTTGTTACCTCTGGTGTCGTAGCAGTCCAAGTCAGCCTGGGTTTTTGTGGGGAAAAACTTGCTCGGCAGAGAAAAATCTCATTATTTATCAACCACTTACATAAATATTCGGTATCCGCGCATTAGAAGCCCACATAGCGGGCTCCGAGGTCTGCACCGACGGCAGGTAAAAAGTCACCAAAGCGTGGACCACCCCATTTGCCGATGGCGCTCCAGCCTTCCACACAGATATGGCGCGTAACCTGCGTGTACTGCGGCAGTGCATGCAATTCATGAAGCGTCCAGCGATGCTTGTCGGCCACAAGCCCTGTCACCTCCAGAAGAAGGCTCGCTTCGTCCACTTCTGGCACCTTGCTTTCGTCGTAGAAAGCGTTGAATGGAAATGGGCGGGTGATCATCGAGTCTGGGTAAGTGGGGGCGAGGCGTGAAGAGTCAAAAAGCCAGCCCTGTACCCGATCATTGAACTGCGAGATCCGCGTCAGCGCGGCTTCGGCAGTTGCGTTGTCGTCAATGCTGCATCCTGCAAGCAGCCCCAGGCCGCCCGCGCGCAAGAAACTTCCGGCGCGATGCCTGTGGCAACTGTCTGCCCAGCAAGTTCCGGGCCTCGGCGACCACGGCTTCGGCGTTTTCCCGATGCCAGATGGAAGTGTTCATGATGTGGATTCCTTGTTGACCGAGCGCAAGGTGGAGCGACCGAGCAGCATGACCAGCAGCGACCTCGGAACCAACACGACCATAAGAAGGTGAACGGCGACTAAGCAGACAATGGCTGCCATGCAATAGAAATGAATACGACGGGCCATGTCGTATCCATCCAAAAGCTCACGCAGCAGCGGAAACTGCACCGATTTCCAGATCACGAGACCACTGAGCACCAGCAATATCAAATCCACCGCAGCAAAGAGATAGGCTGCACGCTGCACCTGGTTGTAGTGACTCAGGTCTGCATGCGACAAGCGAGCCGTCAGCGCAAGCCAAGTATCACGCACGATGCCGCGCGCTGAAACGGGGAACATTCGCTGCCCAAACCTGCCAGTGATCAGATTCAGCAGCAAATAAGCAACCCCGTTCAGCACAAACAGCCACATACCGGCAAAGTGCCATTGCAGTACGCCCCCCAACCAGCCACCAAGCGTGATGTTGTTTGGAAAGGCAGAGTCAAAAATAGGTGATGCGTTATAGATACGCCAGCCGCTCATCACCATGATCAGCACGGCTAGAGCATTCACCCAGTGAGTGATGCGCAGCCACAGCGGCTGCACGAAGACACTGCGTTTCGGCGGTTGACGTGTGAGGGAGGACATGGGTGCATTGCTCGGCGCACCTGGTCTCGAAGTCCTCACCAAGAGTTCAATAAATCGTGATATTTGGGCTGCAGATATTGGAGGTTAGATCAATCAACTGTTCAGAGAACAGCTTGAAAGCGGACTGCCCCAATCCAGTAGACATTTCCCAGCCCCAAGCCCGGGCGCGCTCAAGCCCCTCTGGGTTGATGCCCCCTAGATGCTCACCCGCCGGTCAGAACCAGTCCTCACCTTGCGCATTAAAGGGACAGCAACTAAGACATCAAGTTGCCACCCCCTAACTGCGCAGTGACTTGTCGGTAGGCGGTGCCTGCAGTCCGATCGTACCAAGGCCCTTGTGACTCGGCGCATGCTGAAGGGCAGTGGCAGTGCCGAGTCCGGGCTCCAATCCGGTCAGAAATCCATCGTTGCCGACAGCGCAAACGTGCGTGGAGCCCCCAGTGCCAGGCTGGAAAGCAGAGGCATCCCCCAATAGGCCTTGTTGGATGCGTTCAGCACCGCCGCTCGAAAAGTAACAGGCTTGCCGTCGATCTTCGTCGCATAGCGCGCACCGAGATCGTAGGTCACACGACCTGCCGCCCACAGGCTGTTGTCAGCACTGATGTATTGCTTGGAAACCGCCGTTGCATTCGCTGTCACGGTCAGCCCGGCAATAGCCGGCACATCCCATTCCGTCCCCAGTTTTCCTTGCAGCTTGGGTACCCCCGTGGCGACCTTGCCCTGATTGAGGCCTGCGGCGGTCTGCGTCAGCTTGGGTGTGGTGTATGCAATCCCGCCCATCAGGCGTATGCCACCCAGCGGTGAACCCCAGAAGCCCCACTCGATGCCGCGATTGCGCTGCTCACCGCCAAACGAGAAGATATTCGTAACCGGGTCCGTATAGCTGCTAGGACGCGTGATCTCGAACAGACTGACCGTGTGCGCGAACTCGCCAAGATCGAGCTTCACACCGACTTCCTTCTGCTTGGTTTTGTAAGGAGCAAACACTTCACCCGCATTTGCGGCGGTCATTGGTGCGGTTGCACCCTGGCTCAGGCCTTCAATGTAGTTGGCGTAAGCCGACACATGTTCTGTCGCCTTGAACAACAAAGCTGCGGCAGGTGATGTGGCGCTTTGGTCATATCGTGAAGTGCGCGCCCCCGTGGTGATGTTGAAGGCATCGCTGACCACTTGCTGGCGACGCACTCCCAGAGTGAGTTGCACGCGATCTTCGGCAAATGAGATGGTGTCCGCCAAGCCAACGCTCGCCAGACGTACCTCTGTGTGCGAGATATGCGGTGCAATGAACGGCGCTTCCGGTCCCCAGACCGGGTTGTAGATGTTGGTGGTCCAGTCTGCGCCCGGTACGCTGCGACGGCCATAGTCGTCCTGCTTATGGGCATAGTGCGTAGCATTGATCGCCCATTGATGCTTGATGGCTCCGGCTTTCAGCCTGCCCTTCAGACCAATTTCTGCCGAGCGCTTTTTCTGCTCAAACGCCAGTTGCCCCATGGCGGTCTTGAAATCACCCGCAGCATTGAGTACCTGAGCCGTCATCGCCCCGTTGTATTCATAATCGGTTCGGCTGACGCCGAATGCTGCGTAGGCCATGACCTGATCCGATAAATCGAATTCAGCACGCACCATCGCAGCCCTGTCCTTGTTGTGCACATGCGACCAGTCGGGGTTCAGTAAGGTCTCAGGCTTCGGCGCTCTGGGAACGGCCACACCGGGGGCCAGACTGATGCCGCGCGTCACGCCGTTCACACGGTCATCGCTGGTGTAGAAGTCGGCGGAAATACGGGTACGGTCGCCGCGCCAGTCCAGACCCAGCGATGCAAGCCTTGATTTCTTGTCCTGCTGGTTGACCGATCCTTCGCCGCCGCGGTAGACGCCATTGAAGCGAATACCGAATTGCTTGGCTGCCCCGAACCTGCGCCCCAGATCAACATGGCCGCCAAACTGCGAATCCGACATATAGGTGGTGGTCAACCGCGTGATGGGATCGCTGGTGGCGCGTTTGGGAACCAGGTTGACCGAGCCTCCCACGGATCCTCCAGGAGGCATGCCATTGAGCAATGCCGACGGTCCTTTGAGGACTTCGATGCGCTCGAACATCTCTGGTGTGGTGCGGTAGTACGGCGCCATGCCGTAGAGACCGCCCAGCGTCATGTCGGAGCTGCTCGAAGAGAAGCCGCGAATCGAATAATTCTCGCTCCATGAGGCCGCAACACCATTACTGAACACCGTAGGGTCGGTGGCAGAGATCACATCGGTAATGGTCTGCGCCTGACGATCCTGCGTGAACTTATCGGTATAGCTGATGGTGTTGAAGGGTGTCTCCATGAAGTCCTTGTCACCCAGCAAGCCAACACGACCACCGGAATTGACTTGGCCGCCTGCGTAGGGAGCGGTCACTGTAGCCATTTTTTCCTGCACAGTGATCTGCGGCAACGTGGCCTCCGCCTCACCGACTTGCGTCTGGGCCTGTGCTGTACCGGCCAGAAGGCCGCCCATCGCCAATCCCAACAGCACATGAGGACACACCACATTGCGTCGGCGTGCAAATGGGGGATTCTTTAGAGAATTCGATGAAATGAGACCTGGGTTCTTTGGCATACCCGATACCTGTAGATAAATGCATGGCGCTTGAGTTGCGCATGCGAGGAGAACTGCTGGCTGAGGATGAACCTGGCTACGAGAAAGAGAAAGGCAATCAGTGCGAATAGCCCTTGAGAACATCACGCATCAAAATCTTCAATGCTGTGGGGCTGGCGCCAGTGATGTACCAGGCGTCTGCATCGACAAACACCACGCGTCCGTTCTTCCAGGCCTTGGTCTGGCGCAGCAACGGATTGGCAATGCCATCGGCATTGATGACGGGGCGGCGCTCCATCACGGCGGTACGATCCACCACATACAGGATCTCCGGATCGGCCTGCTGGATGAATTCGCTGGAGATGGGCTGCCCGTGCAGACTGGTTTCCAGCGCGGAGCTTGCGGGCTTCACGCCCAGCGCGCTGAACACAAAGCCGTAGCGCGATTGCTGACCGAAGGAACTGAAGCTTCCGTTGTTGTGCAGCACGACAAGGGCCTTATCTGACCGACCTTGGGTGATGCGCCGCACCTGTTGGACTTCGGCATCCAGCTCGGCAGCTCTGGCTCTGGCAAGGCCTTCCTTGTTGAAGATGCGGCCCAGGGTCAGCAAATGATTCTTGACAACCTCGATATGGCCTTTCTCGCTGTTCTTGAAGTCCACTTCGTAGTACAGCGCGGGCGCTATTTCCGTCAATTCCTCGTAGCTGGCGGCCTGCAGCGATGTCATCAGGATAAGGTCCGGCCGCAATGCATGCACACGCTCCAGATTGGGCTGCACGATGGCACCGAGGTCCTGCACCTTGGTATCGGCCTTGTACTTGGCGAGAAAATGCGGAACGTAGTCCTTCACCATGCCTGCCACGGGTACACCGAGCTGGTCGAGAAAGTCCACCTCATTCATCTCCAGCGCCGCCACACGCTGCGGCAGACGCTTGATCAGCGTGCTGCCCAGTTTGTGCCGGATGGAGATAGGTTCATAGGCATGAGCCATGGAAGCCATGGAGGACAAAGCCGCCATACCGGTAGCAGAGAGCAGGATTTGCCTGCGCGATGAGTTCATGAGTGATCTTCCATGGAGGTGAAGTAATTGCAGAAACAGCCACGCTGGTTGTGCGTGATCTCGAAATCCAGCCCGTACAGATCGGCCATGCGGGACTCGGTCACCACCTCCCGCGCTGGACCACTGAAGCACAGTGCTCCGCTCTTGAGGGCAACGATGTGATCCGAATAGTTCGCCGCAAAATTGATGTCGTGAATCACCAGAATCACGGTACGGCCCTGTTCGTCACAGAGACGACGCAGCGCACGCATGATCTGTACGGCGTGCCTCATGTCGAGGTTGTTGAGCGGCTCGTCAAGCAGCAGCACATCCGTCTGCTGCGCAATCGTCATCGCGAGAAACGCCATCTGACGCTGGCCTCCACTGATCTCGTCGATGAACGCGTGTCGCAGCGGCTCCAAGGATAGAAAGGCGATTGCCTCATCTATGACACGGTGGTCCTGGACAGTCAGCGCACCACGGCTATGCGGGAAACGTCCAAAAGCGACCAGCTCTTGCACCGTCAGACGCATGTTGAAGCCTGGTGCCTGGCGTAGTGTGGCGACATGCCTCGCATATTCGGCAATCGGAATCCGGCTGGCGTCACGCGCTTGCCAGTGAACAGCCCCGCTGCTGGGCTCCAGCAAGCGCGCCATCATCATGAGCAGCGTGGATTTGCCCGCGCCGTTGGGCCCGATCAACGATGTGACACAGCGTTCGGGAAACTCCACGCTCACGTCTGACAGCACAGCCCTGCCGCCATATTGCTTCGAGAGACGGTTGACACCCATCATGCTGCACCCCGCTTGCGCACAATCAGTGCCAGGAAATACACACCGCACACCAGATTCACCAGAATGCTCACGGTGGTCTTGTAGTTGAAGACATGCTCAACCAACAGTTGGGCAACAAGAAAAATGACAACGGAAACCGCACACCCCAGCGGCAGTGTGACGCGGTGGCGTGCATGCGGCACCAGGGCATAGACGATGTTGGCCACAAAGATGCCCATGAAGGCCGTGGGCCCCACGAGACTGGTGGACAGCGCCACCAAAATGGCGGTCAGCGCGAGATAGAGCTGCAGGTAGCGTTCATGCGGTACGCCCAGGGAAATGGCCTGATCACGTCCCAGGGCCAGCACATCCAGTACTGCCAGCGTTCTTTTTACTGCTGCGCAGGCGATCACCACGACGATGGCAGCGTAGAACAGCGTCTCGGGCTTGGCGCGATTAAAAGAGGTGTAGCTCACCCCCTGAAACACGGCAAACTCGCCAGGGCTGATGCGTAGCTGCACAAATTGCGTGAACGTGCCTATCACCATGGTCAGCACCAGGCCGAGCAGAAGCAGCACATACACATCATTGCGGCCACGGCGCAGCAGCCACCACTGCAACGCCCATGAATAGGCCAGCATCAGCAGCACTGACACGAGAAAATTCCCTCGCGCACCCAGCATGGCCAGCCCTTGCGCGCCCAGCAGCAACAGCAGCAGGGCTTGCCACAGCAGATACACAGCCTCGTAGCCCATGATGGCTGGCGTCAGAATACGGTTGTTCACCAGCGTCTGAAACACGATGGCCGACACTGCCACGCAGATGCCGCCAATCGCAATCGATGCAAGACGCACAAGCCGCTTGGGTATCACGTAATCCGTATCCAGGCCGGATCCCACCAGCACAAACACAAGTGCCAGGGCAACCATCACCAGAGCGACGATCCAGCAGGTCCTGGTCAACGACATGCGCATCACCGAAGCCCCCGCACGATCAGACACAGGAACATCACGCCGCCTGCCGCGCCTGCGGTAAGGCCGATGGGCACCTCGAAGGGATACATCACCAACCGCCCGGCGATGTCGCAGGCCAGCAGCAAGCAAGAGCCTCCCCAAGCCACCAAGGGCAGCGTACGCCGCAGGTTCTCGCCACAGCGCAAGGCAACCAATTGCGGCACCACAAGGCCCACAAAAGGTATCGCCCCCACGGCAATCACGGTGGCCGATACCGTCAATGCCACCAGCACCAAGCCGACGACAGCGGTGGACGCATAACCAAGGCCCAGACTTGTGGCCATGTCTTCACCCATGCCCAGCACCGTGAAGCGCTGCGCGTACAGATAGGCCAGTATCACCACCGGGAAAATGATGTAGAGAATCTCGTAGTGCCCCTGCACCACGCGCGAAAAGTCACCTAGCAACCAGCCCTGCATGCTTTGCAAAATGTTGTGGCTGTAGGCGTAGAACTCGGCGAAGGAAGCAAGCACGCTGCCGTACATCAACCCGACAACTGGCACCAGCACCAGATTGCGAAACCGGATGCGGCGGATCACTGCAATGAACACTATGCTTGCCAGCAAGCTGAACACCAGCGCAAACAGCATTCGGCTCATGGTTCCCGCAGCGGGCATCAAGGTGAGCGCCACCAGAATGCCGAGCTTGGCTGCATCCAGGCCGCCTGTAGTTCCCGGCTCCACAAACTTGTTGCGCACAATCTGCTGCAGAATCACTCCGCACACCGACAGGCCCGCGCCCGTCAACACCAGCGCTGCCAAACGCGGCAATCGACTTGCAGTCAGGGTGAGCCAGGTGTCGCCTGACAATGAAAGCAGGTCTGACCACACCATCTGCCGCGCCCCCAGCAGCACGGACACCACGCACAATGCAGCAAAAACCAGCACCCAACGCCCACGCATCAAACCGCATCCCCGCACATTTGCGCAGCAGCCGTGCGCCAGCCTTTGGCCGCACGATGCCGTGCGAGGGACTGGGCATAGCGGCCTTGCCTTGCCTGTAGTTGTGCAGGCGCTCCGCGCTCCACCACAACGCCGTCCTCGAGCACCACAATCTGATCAGCCATGGCAATGGTGGAGAGCTGATGGGCGATCACGATCAGCGTGCGTTTCCCCTTCAGCCTGGCCAGGGCTCTCGCGATGATGAACTGGTTCTCTGCGTCCAGCGCGGCGGTGGCCTCATCCACCAACAGGATGGGGGACTCCTTGATCAACGCCCGCGCAATCGCAACACGCTGACGCTCTCCACCGGAAAGGCGTGCGCCGTTTTCACCCACCAGGGTCAACAGCCCTTGTGGCAGACGCGCAATGACTTCGTCCAACCCGGCCTGCTGGGCTGCTTGCAGCACCTGCGCATCACTGGCATCAGGTCGGCCAAGGCGAATGTTGTCGGCGATGCTGCCGCAGAGCAGATGGCTGTCCTGGAAGATCTGGCTGATCTGTCCAGCCAATTGTGCATCCCCCATGTCACGCACATCCACACCGCCGATCAACACCGCTCCCTGCGTGGTATCGAAGAAGCGGGCAATCAAGCGCATCACCGTGGACTTGCCGGAGCCGGAAACTCCTATCAGCGCCGTCATGCTGAGCGGCTCTGCACGCAGACTCACGCCGCGCAGCACTTCATCGGGGGATTCGGGGTACTGGAACCGCACATCGTGCAACTCCACGCTGGGATCTCCCGCAGGAATCACCTTCCCGGGCTGCAGCAGCGGCTGCGCAGCAAATAGATCCCGCACCGCTTCCAACTGCGCTCCAGCACTCCGAAGCACTTCGGCATAACCGGCAATTTCCTGCAAGGGCTCCAGCCAGCGCACCAGCAGCAGCAAAGAAACCGTGAAGCTAATGACCTCCGCATTGGACAAAGCATCACCTGCCGCCGCATTCAAGCCAGAGATGGCAACCAACAGCAGCGCGGCAAAGACCAGTTGCACAGCCCAGATGCAAAGCACGGAAGACAGCGATGACAACACCATCAGCCGCAGCCCGGATTGCCGCTGCGCAGTGATGGCCTGCTCCAGAAAGCGGGTGCCGTTGCCATCGCCGCTGAACGCACGCAGCACCGATTGGGCCTGTGCGAACTCGACCATACGTTGGCTGGCCCCGGCAAAATCACGCTGGAAAGCAGCATTGGCGCGTGCCGACATGGAGGATGCCCACGCGAAAGCGCCCGCGAGCAATGGCAACGCGACCAGCGCAACGAGCCCCAACAGCGGACTCCACACAAAAAGCGCCAGCAACACGATCAGGGCTGTTGCCGCTCCACTGATGAGTGGCGTAAAAACATGCGCTGGCAGTTGCGCAATACCCATCATCCCCTGTGTTATTACATGGCCGATGCGTGCGGTATTGCCTGGCGTATACCAGCCAATAGGCAGACTTGCCATGTGATGGCCCAGCCGGTGACGTCCACTTTGCAGAACCGCCACGCCCACACGGACACCAGCCTGCTCCACTGCCCGACGGAGCATCCAGGACAGAAACACACCGAGCAGCAGCGCCACCAGCCACCCGATGGCTGGGCGCCAGTCAGCGCGCAACCCATGCTCCAGCATCGGAGCCAACGCCGCCATAGCCAGACCACACAGCACGCCATAGGTCACAGCCAACCACAGGTAGCGGCGCAGCAGGCGAACATCATTACCCAGCAGTTGCAGGAAGGTCTTCAGCATGCCAGCTCCTTCTTCTGCACAGGGCTGGCATAAGCACCAAGCCGCCATAACCGCGCATAGAGTCCGTCCTCAGCGAGTAACTGTGCATGGCTGCCTTGCTCCGCAATCTCACCCTCGCGTAGTACCAGAATGCGATCCGCATGCATGATGGTGTCCAGCCGATGCGCAATCACCAGCAAGGTGCGTCCGCGGGCAAAGCGCGAAAGCGCATCCTGAATGGCGGCTTCGCTTTCCGCATCGGCAGAAGCTGTGGCTTCATCCAGCACGAGAATGGGTGGGTTCAGCAGCACGGCCCGGGCAATGCTCAGGCGCTGGCGCTCGCCACCGGAGAGCTGCGCATCCTCCCCCACCACGGAGTCGTAACCGCGCGGCAATGCCAGAATGCGATCGTGGATATTGGCCGCTCGCGCCGCTGCCTCAATCTCCTGCATGGAGGCCGACGGGCGGGCCAGAGCAATGTTCTCGCGCACACTGGCGTGAATCAGCTGCACCTCCTGCAGCACGAAGCCAATGCGTTGATACAAGCTTGCGCTGGAAATCTGCCGCAGATCGGCTCCGCCCAGAGTGATAGAGCCTTGCACCGGATCAAAGAACCGTAACAGCAAACGTGCCAACGTGGATTTACCGGAACCCGAGGGACCGACCACCGCCGTGACAGTGCCGGGCTGCAATTCAAAGCTGACGCCGGACAGCACCTGCGGCCCTGCCTCATAGGCATAGGCCACTTGCTCGAAACGCACGACACTGCCTTCAGGAAACGATTGCTGCCCGGCGACCGGCTGCGGCAGTACCGGAGTATCCAGCAACGCAAGCACCCGCTGGGCGGCAGCCGTTGCACCCTGCAGGTCATGCAGCAAGGTATGTAAGAGCAACAGCGGAGCGCATATGCCTGGCGCTACCAATGCGAAAGGCAGTACATCCAAAGGCTGCATCCATCCCATGACGACAAATGCCGTGCCGGCGACCACCACCACACCGAGCACAGTCACGGGCGCAATCAATGCATGCGCACGAGCCATGGAGATCACCAAAGGACGGGTGAAATCCGCAAAGACCCTGGCGAATCCATCAACTGCATCTCTGTAGCCCGCATGCACCGGATTCGGGCCACCAAAGGCCTTCACAACCGGAATCGCACCCGCGAACTCCACCGTAGCACTGTTGATTCGTCCCAACTGCGCCACGAACTCCTGCATGTGGGCACTACCGGCCTTCATCGCGCGTTTGAGAAACACGAAGAACCCAGGGAAAGGAAGCAGTGCAAATATCGCCATGCGCCAATCCAGCGCAAACAGATAAATCACCGCGATCGTGATCGCTCCGACGGCCCGGCCCACTGCGGTGTAGAAGTGGGCTGTCAGGCTGTGCAGCGTCGAGATATCGTCCTGCAGCGCCTGCTTGACCTCACCCGAGGCTCGTGCAGTGAACCAGCCCAAAGGCACCTGCGACAGACGTCTGATCACTGCAATGCGTAGATCGTAGGTGAGCCGGTTATCTGCCAGATGCGCGATCAGCTCCCCGACGACCACCAAAGCCATGCCCGCGAGCATGCACAGCACAGCGACAGTGACTTGGCCCCCTATGCCACCCAAGTCTTCAGACATGGCCTGCCTGGCGATGGACGCAATAACCGCCAGTGGCACCAGCGTGAGCATGGTGCCTGCCGCGGCGCTCAGGCCCGCCAGCGCCAGGCGCCCGCGAATAGGCGCAAATATCCGAGCAATCGGTTGGGGAGGGCTGGCGGATTCGGCCAGCGATTCGGAGGTAGACATTCGAAATCAGAAAAGCCGGCGCTCACGCAGATGCGAACGGAAAGCTCAACAATAATTAGTTGCATGATAATAAACTAATTCAAGATGATTCCAGCAATAGCTCCACGAAGGATGAGTCCATCCCCGACAATCTGGTTCACAGACCGAGAAAAAGCGTATGACCCACACACCCAAGCCATCGAATCGTGGAAGACCACGCTCCATCACCAGAGAAAAAATTGCAGACGTCGGAATTTCCATTGGCCTTCCGGACATCACTTTCGTTGGCGTTGCCGCTGCATTGGGTGTCAGCCACATGGCGCTCTACAAGCACGTGCCGAGCCTGGAAGCACTGAAACACCTGATTGCCGAGGAGATCTTCAGACGCTGGGAACTGCCGCAGGCAAGCAGCCCTCAAAAGATCGGGCTAGAGGAATACCTTGTCGGATTCACGGCATCCACACGGCAATTCGTGAAAGCCCACCCAGGTGTGACACCCTTTGTGATTCGTCGCCTGGCGGCCACGCCAGCCATGCTGGAGAAGATCAGCACCCATCAAGCGCATATTGCGCAGGCCTACGGCATCACCAATGAGCAGTCACGCTGGTTGCTCGCGACCGTGACTTTCTTTTGCATCTCCGCCGCCGACACGGTGTACTCTGCAGCTCGGCTGGAGCCACTTGACGGGGCAGACGGGCAGCTTGAGGAGGCAGAGATGGAGACTGAACTAGTCGAGGGAACCCGGGCTTTGATAGTGGGATCACTGGGGCTACTCAACAGCAGGCCACATCCCTGAAGCAGCGCAGGCATCGGCAGAAATCGAGAGCCTGGATTGTCGCAAAGCTCCGGCAAAGATGAGCAAAGCGGTCTGCGGGAACGCCGCCGCCCCCCCCCGAACTGTCATTGCGCGCGAAAATCTCATTCGCTCGGCAGCCCCGCGCCGGCTCAACGCCGGCTGGCATTACATGCATCAGGCTGCTTGTCCTGAACATTTTCTTCGCGGCTTCGCATTGGAACATGGCCTGCGCACCAGACCGCTTGAACTCCAGCCTCTCAATGCCTCCATAGCATGAGTTCTGCTACCCACCTCACTCGACATGGCAGGTAGCCACTTGGTGAACTGATGAGACCTGGCCTTAAGATCATCGCCTGCTATTCTCGGGACTATCCAGTGAGGAGCGATGCATGCAATTCCCAAAGTTCGGACTCATTCCTTGGTTGTTTCTCGGTGCAATGCCTGCGATTGCACAGATCAACGCTGGCCCCCTGCCCCCCACTGCATCGCCTCCATTCAAGCTCACCAAGATCGCGCAGTTCAATCTGCCCTGGCGTATAGCCTTTCTGTCGGATGGGCGCATGCTGATCACGGAGAAAACCGGCAAGCTCTTCCTTGCCAGCCAATCCGGGCAGAAGCTTGAAGTCACCGGCGTCCCGCCTGTGTTGCACGAGAATCAGAACGGCCTGCTCGGCGTCTACCTGGCCCCATCCTATTCGAGCGACGCTGCCATCTATCTGACCTATTCGGAGCCCGGACAGCTACCGGGCACTTCGAGCCTGGCGCTGGCCCGCGCGACGCTCAAAATCGGCACCAGCATGGCTTCGTTGGAGGATCTGAAGGTCATATGGCGTGACCCGATCAAAGGCAAGGGAGGTCAGGCCGGCGCGGCGGTAGCCTTCTCTCCAGACCAGAAATTTCTTTTCCTCACGGTCGGCGATCGGCAGCGCATGACACCCGCTCAGGATCCGAATCAACCCGCGGGCAAGATTCTACGACTGACCCTGGATGGCAAGCCCGCGCCAGGCAACCCCATGGAGGGCAAGACCGGCGCACGGTCTGTCCCGGTGATTGATCCGCCAAAAGACACGGAAGCCGCCAAGACCGCGCCGGTCCTGCGCACCCATGTGTTTGACGGACCCAATCTGACCCCATCGGAGACATGGACCTCCGGACATCGCACCCCTTACGGGCTTGCGTTCGCGCCGGATGGCCGACTCTGGGAGCTGGAGCATGGGCCGCGCGGTGGCGATGAACTGAACCTGATCGAGCCAGGCAAGAACTACGGCTGGCCGCTGGTTTCCTATGCGGAGAACTACGACGGCGTGCCAATTGCAAGTCCTGATACTCGCCCCGACCTTGCCAAGCCAGTGATCTACTGGACGCCTGTTTTCGCACCCGGCAACCTGATGTTCTACAGCGGCGCGATGTTTCCGAAGTGGAAAGGCTCAGCGTTCGCCTCCGGTCTCGGCAGTCAGGCCCTGCACCGAATCGAGGTGCGCGGTGCGACCGCCACACCGGCCGAGCATTGGAAGGTCGGGTTCCGCGTCCGTAGCGTGGAGCAGGCGCCTGACGGAGCACTGTGGCTGATCGAGGACGACAATCAGGGCGGTTTGTATCGCCTCACACCCAAATAATCTCATCGACGTTCGATGTGTAGATCGGCATCATCGGACTCGACTCGGCTCTGCATTGACAGCCAGCCATGATCGACATCGCATGGCTGGATCGTCTCGCCCGGTCTTGGCAGGCTTCAAGAAACTTACAGCAGCCAAAGCCTGCTAACGATGGCGCATGTCCTGCACTACCTGCGTCGCGATACGGCAATCTCGGCTCGCTCGCACCCAGAGGCGTGCCGAAGCTGGGAGCATGCTCTAGCCTCTGGCGACCTGTACTTCCGCACAGCCCTCGGAGCCAGGCGCAAGAAATATCCATGACCGGGACCCCGTTCGCGACCGGTTGTCTGGTCGCGCTCCCTGAGAAGGCTTGACGGTTCGGCGGGTGGATCGTCGATGAAGGCATTGCTTGATCGCCAGACCCCGAGCAAAGCCATTGGGTTTCAGAGGAAGCGGCACCTCTCTTCAGCCTTAAAATAAATAAAAATCAATATCATTCTGTTTGCATGAACTCCCAGAGCAACATCCTGATCGTTGACGATCACGCGAACATTCGGGAGCCCCTATCGACCTTCCTGCGCCGCTACGACTTCGAGGTAGAGACAGCTGAAGATGGCAATGCCATGCGCAGCTGCCTGCAGAAAAGTGACTTCGACCTTATCGTTCTCGACGTCATGCTGCCGGGCGAAGACGGCTTCTCGTTGTGCCGCTACATTTCGGAGCACGTTGGTACGCCAGTCATCCTGCTTACAGCCATGAGCGATGAAGCGGACCGTATTGCTGGACTGGAAATCGGTGCAGACGATTATGTGGTCAAGCCTTTCAATCCTCGGGAACTGGTGGCCCGGATACGCAGCGTGCTGCGACGCAAGTTACGGACAGAGAAGGACGCAGCCCAGCGGCTGAATGCGCCCGCGCCGTCTCAGCAGCACGAATACCGGTTTATCTTCAGCGGCTGGTCCCTGGACACGCGCACCCGCGAGTTGCGCGACCCTGGCGATCAGAGCATCGCGCTGAGCACCGCCGAGTTCCATCTGCTGCGTGTACTGGTCGAGAATGCCGGTCGTGTACTCAGCCGCAGCCAGTTGCTGGACCACACGCAGCGCGCTGACGCGGTGAGCTTCGACCGTAGCATAGACAGCCAGATCAGCCGACTGCGCAAGAAGCTGGAGCCCGATTCGCGCCGTCCCCATTTGCTCAAGACGGTGCGCGGAGACGGCTATATGTTTGCCGCCAAGGTGGACGCAGAGTGGGCATGAGGTGGCTTCCACGCAGCATTTCAGGGCAGCTGCTGGCACTGTGGATCGTGGCCATCCTGGTGGCCCACCTGATTGCGGTGCTGGCCCTGTCCTGGTGGCGTTCCGACAATATTGCAATTCATCCGCTCTCAGCACGCACAATAGAGACCCGTATCCTGGCCGCCTACAAGGCAGCAAGCCACGACCAGCCCGTCAATCAGTTGCTGGAAGACATCAGCCTGCCCGAATCCGAATTCCGTCTTTTCACTGCACCGCGCGTCAAAGGTGAAGACAGCCGCTGGAGCCGGCAGGAACTTGCCTTGGAGCAAGCCATTCGCGCCCGACTGGAACTGGCTCCCGAAACGCCGCTTCATGTGCGCCTGCTGAATGTCCTGCCCGGCGTCTCGGGCCAGGTGGACAGGCGCAACTGGATTGAGAAGGCCTTTAGAAGCCGCCACGCGCTGGCCATGGACGTCGAGGTGCTCTTGCCCGGGGGCCAATGGCTCTATAGCAGACACTGGCCAACGCCCGTGCCTGCGCACTGGAGCCGCGTGCTGAGTTTTTCGCTGCTGGTGGGCACTATTCCCGCAGCCATCATCGCTCTGCTGTTTGGCCGCCAGATCATGCGCCCGCTTGCCGAGCTGACCGAGGCCTCCCGGCGCGTGAGCCGAGGCGAGCGCGTGGTCCTGCCCCAGCCCGGCGGACTCAGTGGCGTGCGCGACATCGTCCAGGCCTTCAACGACATGCAGGACAGCCTGGTGCGCTTCGTCAACGGGCGCACCCAGATGCTGGCCGCCATGGGCCACGACCTGCGCACGCCGCTGACGTCGCTGCGCATTCGCGCGGAATTCATCGAGGGCGAGGCCTTGCGCAATGCCATGATCGCCACGCTCGACGACATGAGCGCCATGGTCTCGGAGACTCTGCGCTTTGCACGCGACGAAGCTCATCAGGAGCCGACCCAGGAGGTGGCCATGGACGCGCTCATACAGCAAGTCATCGATGCCCAGTCAAACAGCGGAAAATCCGTGCGCCCTACCCTGAGGCTCGATGCCGGCCTGCATTACCGCTGCCGACCGGTAAACCTCAAGCGCGCGCTGCACAACATCATCGACAACGCCGCGCGCTATGGCGAGGTGCGCGTGGCCGCCATGCTGGACGACTCCCGCCGGGTGCTGCGCATCGCCGTAGACGACGACGGCCCAGGCATTCCCCCCGCGCAGCTGGAGCATGTGTTCGAGCCCTTCACCCGCCTGGATGCGGCGCGCAGCACACACAGCGGCGGCGTCGGCCTCGGGCTGGCGATTGCGCGTTCGTCCATACGCGCCCATGGCGGCGATGTCACTTTGCACAACCGGGTCGAAGGCGGCCTGCGTGCTCTCATCGAAATGCCGGTATAAAAATATGAGCTGCTAACGCTTACTATTACTAAATTTCAGATTAAAAAGTATCTGAAATACATATATATCAAGCGATAGCAGCTATTTTTTTATTAGTTTCAAATGAAGTAGATGAGAAAAGCCCCGCTGGCAGGATTTGCCGACGGGGCTGCTTCGGGTCTTCACCACGCGTTGTCCACCTTTCGCCATTCAGCAACCGCGCCAGCGCGGGCGCGGATGCCTTCAGGGATGGTGTGGCGGGGCTCAGTAGGTGAACTTGAGCGAGGCCACGGCCGAGCGGCCGGCCGCAATGGTTGCATAGTGCGGCGAGCGGATGCCGCTGTAGTAGACCTTGTCGCCTAGGTTGTACACGTTGAGCTGCAGCGTCAGATTCTTGTCGATCTGGTACGCGGCCATGGCATCGAAGCGCGTATAGCCGCCAGCACCCTTGGTGACGATGCCGCCGTCCACGGTGGAACGCGCATAGCCCTGGTTCACATCGCTCTGAGCGTAGATGCCCAGGCCCAGCGTCAGCTTGGCCATGGGCTTGTAGCTGGTCCACAGACTGAAGCTGTGCTTGGGGGTGTTGGCAAAGGGCAGGCCGTTGGCGATATTGCCCGCGCCCATATTCTTTTGCTCGCTGTCCATATAGGTGTAGCCGCCAAAGATATTCAGGTTCGGCAGCACAGTGCCGTTGAAGCCCAGTTCAACGCCATTCACGACCTTGTTGCCACCCATGTAGGTGATGCCGTTCTCGGTGATGCGGACATTGGTCACATCGTTGCGGAACAGCGCCGCAGACAGGGCCAGGCGCTTGTTCAGCAGATCCCACTTGGTGCCCAGCTCCATCGACCGCGTCTTCTCGGGCTTGAGGTTGGCCAGGGCATCGGTGTTGATCGCCTGGTCTTCATTGCCACTGCCCAGCGATGAGCCGCCAGGACGCGAGGAAGTGCCGATGCTGGCGTAGATGCTGCCGTTGTCTGCCGGCTTGTAGACCAGACCCAACTGGTAGTTGAACAAGGTGTCGCTGCGGCTGATGTCATACGCTGGCGCGGGGCTGCGTCCGGTGGTGGCCGGGCCGGCCGAGTTCACCTTGTAGTGATCCACTCGCAGGCCGGCATTGAGCAGCCATTGGTCGTTGAACTTGATGGTGTCGAAACCGTACAGGGCCGTGGTGTCGATCTTGTTGCGCGTGGCCTCCGCTGGCAAAGACCAGGCGAAATTCCAGGCATCGGAGCTGTTGGGATTGTCCAGAGAGGCACACCACGGCGCCAGGACACTGGAGCAGACACCGCCGCTCTGGATGGCAGTGGAGCGCACATCGGACTTCTCGCGCGAAAGCTCAAGGCCCAGGGCAAAACTATGACCAACCGAGCCCGTCTGCGCCTTGCCGGTGAACTCGGTCACGTTCTGCAGCGTGGTCACCTCCGCCAGGCGCGCATTGCCGCGGCGCCACACATAGCCGTTGATGGCATTGCCCTTGCTGTCATCGGGCTGGGTCCATACATAGTCCTGCCGGGTCTTGCTGTAGCGCAGGCTGTTGCGCAGCTTGTTGGTGTCGGTGAACTTGTGCTCCACCGAAGCGGTGAACAGATCGCTCTTTTCCTTTTCGTAGTCGCGCGCGCTCAAGCCGTACCAGTTCTCACGGTTGTTGCCATAGGTCGGCCCGACCCGGGTTCCGCCAGGCAGATTGGCCATGGCCGCGTTGGTGTAGAGATAGGGCACGCCGCCATCTGGAATGTTGTCAGTCTGCAGGTGCTGCCACGACAGCGTCACCTCCGTGGGCGTGCCCATGCCGAAGGTCACTGTGGGTGCAATGCCCCATCGTTTGTTCTCTGGACCGTTACGACCCGGAACATCGGCCCCGTGGGCCATGGCATTCAGACGAAAGCCCGTCGTGTCGTTGATCTTGCGATTCAGATCCAGGGTGCCGCGTTTGTAGTTGTCGGTGCCCAGGCCGACGTCGCCGGAGATGAAGTTCTCATTCTTGGCTTTCTTGGTGACCAGGTTGATAGAGCCGCCAGCACCGCCACGACCGGCGTAGGCCGAGTCCGCGCCTTTGACCACTTCCACCGCCTCGATGTTGAAGATCTCGCGGGTGCCCGCCGAGATGTCGCGCATGCCGTCGACAAAGGTGCTGGACTGAGAATCCATGCCCCGGATGAACGGCTGGTCGCCCGAGGGGTTGCCGCCCTCGCCGTTGCCGAAGGTGATGCCGGGCGTGGAACGCAGCGCGTCCTGCAGGCTGGTGGCGCCGGTCTGCTTGAGCACTTCCTCGCTGATGACCTGGACGGTCTTGGGCGTGTCCAGCAGCGGGGCCGTGAACTTGGCCGAAGGCGCGACATCCGTCTTGAGCGAGGGCGCAGCGGACTCGGTCACGGTCACCGCATCCAGGGTGACTTCCTGGGCCATGGACGACGCGCTGACCAAGCACAGGCAGGCGGCCAGGGCGATCTGGGTCACCTCCGCAGGAGGGTGGAGTCGCGGGTTGATGTTCTTGCGCATGCAATTTTCCTTGGTTTGTAAACTCAACAAAAAATCACTCCGGCGGAGTGATTCAGGTGTGTGTCTGGAACTGGTTGTTGAGAATCATTACCAATGAATATTGCGCAGCTATGCCGCAATGTGGCGAAATGTGGCAGCGCATCGGACCACAGGCCTGTCATTCGAAAAACCGCCTGACTGGCGCAACAAACGGCCATGGAACGGCAAAGACAGGCAACAAATCCAGATGAGCATGTGGCGGATGATCGACATCCAGCAGAAGCCAGCGTCTCCACCCTCCGCATCGGCAGACGCCTCCACTCTGTTCAGGCGCAGGCACAAGTTCCGAATGCGTCCCACCCAGCCTCGTCTACTGGTTCTGAAAGCGATAGAGAGCCTCGGTCAGGACGGCGGAAAATACCCGGATATACGTCGACAACTGGAGAGTGCCGGAACTCCGCTTGCGGAGCAGACGATCTACCGCGTCGCGCGGGAGATGGCGGACGCGGGCCTTCTGACACGCTGCCATGCAATAGACGGACGCATCGTCTACCGCCTCAAATTGGCAGGCTGATGCAGTGAACGCGGACTCACAACTCTTATGGTCCCGCATACGGCAGGAGTGTCATCGTAGGTGTTCGGGCACAGAGATCTGCCTCGGCGCTGCTCTTGCCAACGTACTTTGCACCAGAGTTATGGCGCGCTGCCCAAGCACAGCGTCCTCGCGTCCAGATCCGCTGCTGGCTGCATCCATCGATGATGAGCGGCAACGCATTGGCGCCGCACCAATCAACAAGGGCGGGATGAATCCCGCCCTTGTTAGGTGAGTTGCCGTCAGCACCTAGAAGTGCTTCCGTCCTGCTGCGTCTTTGAGCCGCCTACTCGCTTGTAGGCACGAAAAACAGGTACTCACCTGGCCCCATCTGCGGGGTGATCACATAGCCCTCGCACTGCCTGTCCTTGCACTTCACAGGGATGGCGCGGGGCCAGATGGTGGCTGCAG
>NZ_VWWQ01000010.1:0-145298 GCF_011752915.1 Comamonas sp. Tr-654 | reverse complement strand
CCATGATCTGGAGGCGGCAAAAAGGGAGGCCGCTGTTGGCTTACCTTGGGTCGCTGATGGCCGAGGTTTCATCGACGTCGCCGAGCCACGCTAACCCTAGCAGAGCGTCACGTTTCGGAGTTTCGCTACTTCCGCTTTGGGTCGATTGCTGGCCGACACGAATGACTGCTGACGGGCACCCTCGGTTTATCGCGCTGCCCCATCAAGGCTGCCACTCAACGACAGACCGCTCACGTAGCCAGAAGCAGCCCCTTGCAGGAACAGCTCCAAGGACTGCTACTGGCCGATAGCAGCCAACACCGAGGATTGCTCGCGAGCCAAGGCAGATATGGCAATGGTCAGTCTTTGGGGCTTCTATCCGCAGCCACAATACTCAAAAGCCATTGTTTCAGCATCGCAGCTGCAGGGCGCAAGTCTGCTCCTTTTGCGTTCACCACATAGTAGCCCTTGCCGACATCCAGGCGCGCATCGAACGGTTCGCAAAGTGTCCCTTCGCGCACTTCGACCTCTGTCAGTATGGCGCTGCTCAGGACGACGCCCTGTCCATGCCGGGCAGTCTCTATGGCCAAGATGGACTGATCGAAATGCTGACCAGGTATGGCGGCTATCTGCGTATCGCTTAGCGTGCTGAACTGCCGAAGCCACGATACCCAATGCGGCTGCAATGTTGTGTGCAGCAGGGTGGCTCGACGCAAGTCATCTGGCGTTTTTAGGTGCAGCTTATCGGCATATTCTGGAGAACAGTACAGGCGTGCTTCATCGCTGCATAGCAGTGCTACGTCTAAGGTGGGATCTTGTCCATCGAAGTAGCGGATTGCAAGATCGACACGATCTCGTTCGAAATCAATCATTGCCGTATCTGCACTCAGATGCAGAGATGTGCCTGGGCATTTGGCCAGAAATCCCTCCATCCTTGGGGCGAACCATTTAGCTGCCAGTGTGGGGGGCATAGACAGCCAAACTTCATTGGCATGGCTGAGCCGAAGCTGATCGCTGGCCTGTTGGATACGGGCAAGTGCAGGTTTGATACCGGCCCAATACGCTGACGCCTCAGCGGTCGGATGCAACTGCCGCACTCCCCGAATAAACAGGAGTACTCCTAGCCAGTCTTCGAGCTTCCGAATTTGCTGGCCGACCGCACCTTGTGTGACATGCAGGTCCTGTGCAGCCTGGGTAAAGCTGTGGTGCTTCATGACGGCATCAAAAACCAGCAAAGATTTGATAGGGAGTGAAGATTCCATGGCGTAGATTTTCTATTGCATGGGAGAGCTTAAATCGGTTGTGCGAAATGATCTTTCTCGGGAGAATTTCTCCCAACCTGCAGCGATGGCTCGCTCAACCGACTTTGCTCACTCAGTGCATCTGCATACATGAAAAATCAAAAAACCTGGTCACTGGTCTTGGTGGCATCGGTGATTCTGATGGTCACCATGGGGGCACGGCAGTCCATGGGATTGTTCCTTTCGCCCTTGAATACGCATACGGGTTTGGGCATAGCAAACATCAGCTTTGCCATGGCTGTCGCTCAGCTGGTGTGGGGGGCAGTGCAGCCTGTCTTTGGCGCAGTGGCTGATCGGTGGGGGCCTGGTCGGGTTATTGTGCTGGGGGCATTCATGCTGGCAGCGGGATCTGCGCTGACCACGCAGGTCACCAGCCAGTGGGGATTGATTTTCGCAGTGGGCTTGTTGAGCGCTGCAGGCGCTGGAGCGGGAAGCTTTTCTATTCTCATTGGAGCCACCGCGCAGCGCATCCCTGCGGAGCGACGCTCCTTTGCTGGAGGCGTTATCAACGCTGGTGGAAGTTTGGGGCAGTTCATCTTCGCACCGTTGAACCAGGCGGTGATGTCGGCCTATGGCTGGATGAGCGCCATGTGGATGATGGCTGTCGTGGCGCTCACCACGGCGCCGATGGCATGGTGGCTGCGCAAGACGCCTGTGCCAGCGACTACGGCCGCTTCATCCGTAGACGCAATTACCCTGCGCCAGCAACTCGGAATTGCGTTTAGGGACAAGAGCTATTGGTGTTTGCATGCTGGGTTCTTCACTTGCGGATTTCATATCGCATTTCTGGTGACGCACATGCCTGGTGAAGTCGACCTGTGTGGTTTGAGCCCTGGCGTTGCTTCGACTTCACTGGCGATTATTGGGCTCTCGAA
Organism: Comamonas sp. Tr-654; assembly: GCF_011752915.1. Lineage (NCBI taxonomy): Bacteria > Pseudomonadati > Pseudomonadota > Betaproteobacteria > Burkholderiales > Comamonadaceae > Comamonas > Comamonas sp. Tr-654. The sequence continues at coordinate 143,143 of NZ_VWWQ01000010.1, read as the reverse complement.
TGTGTTCGGTAGTCTGTTCGCAGGTGCAATGGGTTCCAGGGTGCGCATGAAGATGATTCTTTTCTGGATGTATGCGTCGCGCGTTGTGGCCATCGTTCTTTACATGGCTGCCCCGAAAGAGCCTTGGACGTTCTACGTCTTTGCGGCAGCTTTGGGCGTGACTTGGCTCGCCACTGTGCCACCGACCGCTGGGCTCACCGGCAAGCTGTTTGGTGCTCGCTACCTCGGGACCCTTTTTGGGTTGACGTTGTTGAGCCATCAGATTGGTGGATTTTTGGGCGCCTGGCTGGGGGGCGTGGCCGTTGTCCAGACTGGCAGTTACGAATGGATGTGGTGGGCAGATGCCGCTCTGGCCCTGGCCGCTGCTTTCGTCAACCTGCCCATCAGGGAAGCCAAGCCCGCAGAGCGACTGGCCACCGCCTAGTCACGGCAATCGCTGCGCGGGCTCGGAGTCGTGGTCAGTGACTGTGCTCCATGTGCGATGCCTGCTCGAGATGTCTTAAGAACGCATTTACATGCTCCTCCTCTGTGGCCCATGACGTCACTAGACGGACCACGGAGCTGCCTTCGTCAAACTTGCTCCATACGTAGAAGGAGAAGTGGGCTTGCAGTGCTGCAATGACCCCATTGGGGAGAATAGGGAAAAGCTGGTTGGTCTCCGTATCTGCGGACAACTGGTAGCCCGTAGCCAGGATGCCTGACGCCAGCTTCGCTGCCATGACATTTGCGTGGCTGGCGAGGGATGTAAAAAGCTGCTTGGGGCCAAAGAGTTGCTGGAACTGGATGCCCAGCAGTCGGCCTTTGGCCAACATGCCTCCGCGTTGTTTGATGTGGAATGCGAAGTCTTCGGCAAACGTTGGATTGTTGACGACGATGGCTTCTCCCAATAACGCACCCACCTTGGTACCTCCGATCCAGAAGAGGTCCACCAACGACGCAATGTCCTCCAAATTGACATCGTTCTTGGACGATGCCAAGGCAGCACCAAGCCGAGCTCCATCCAGGAAAACAAGAAGACCACGCCTTTTGGCGAGTGCGGAAATGGCACGCAGCTCGGCCAAGGTGTAGATCGTTCCTGTCTCGCTGGCGTTGGATAGATAGATCAGCCGTGGCTTCGCCATGTGCGGAAAGTGCGCATTGCTTGCCAGTGCACCTTCGATTGCATCAGGGGTGAGTTTTCCATTGACCGGAGGTACGGTAATCAACTTGTGTCCCGTGGCCTCAATTGCGCCGGCCTCGCGCACCACGATATGGCCCGTGTCAACGGCAATCACCGCCTCATGGGGGCGGAGGCAACTTGAGATTGAGATGATGTTGGCCATGGTGCCGCTGGCCACAAAATGAATAGAGCCCTGGAAACCAGTGCCCAGATGGTCCTTGATGCGGAGCACGGCATCCTGTGAATGGCTATCGGTGCCATACGGGCTCTCCTGCGTGAGATTGGAGTCAGTCAATGCTTGCAGGATGTCTGGATGGGCACCTTCGCTGTAGTCGTCGAGGAAGCTAAACATGTTTGGTTGGAATAGTCTTGGTTTCACACCCTGCGGGCTATGCGGGTTCGAATCACAAGACTATCAACGCGTGCCTGGGGCGCCTTGTAAAAAATTGCCTTGCGACCGCTGAAAGCGTGCAGGGGTTGTCCCGTAAGCGCTACGGAATGCATGCGTGAAATGGCTCTGGTCGAAAAAGCCGACGGTGTGAGCCACATCCGTCATTGAGATATTCGCTCCCTGGTGGATCATTTTCAGGGCAGTCTCCAGCCTCAACCGAAGTAGCCAGGCATGAGGCGTCATCCCAACGGCACTCTTGAATTGCTTGAGAAACCGAAAGCGATCAAGGCCCACCAACGTTGCAAGATCTTCGAGTGCGAGCTTGTCAGCTATATGCGCCTCCATGAAATCTCTCACACGTTGCAATTGTTGATGCGTCAGTCGCCCCTGAATCACTTGGGGCGCAGGATGCCGGATGCGTGCAAATAAGGCCTCGAACAATTCGAGAACCTGCACTTCTTCCATCAACGGCTCTTTTGCTGGCTGAGTCATGCAGGTATGCAGCCTGAGAAGCTCATTAGCAAGCTTGCGATCTTCCAGCACCACTGTCGCCTGCGATGGGAAATGGTGCCTGCCGGTCACTTCCTGCCCAACGCTTGCGAGCAACGAGGGCGTCAAGCGAAAGGTATGTAGCGTATAGGACTGCGCCTCCGCAGCAGTTCCATCATGGACTTCTCCCGCTGGCATCAATTGGATGGCGCCCGGGGTGAGTAATAGAGACTTGCCTTTGAATGATTGACGCTGCGCACCATCTGCAACCAGTGCAACGTGAAAATCGAGGTGGTAGTGAGGCTCGAAACGAAAATCGGCAAACCTGGCTGTGCTCAAGACAAGGCCAAGTATGGCTGTGGTGTGACTGTATTGAACCTCGTCACGCAAGACGTCTTCTCCGGTATGTTCTGCCGACTAGTCTCACAGAAATGAGCTATCTGCACTGTTGTTCATCGCTGTCCCATGCTGCTCTTGGGGCTTTGAAATCGGTTTCAACAACGCTCACGGCCGTACGTTGCCCACTACTGAGGCGGCCTGGTAGATCTGTGCCGATTCATCACAGATTGACCGAGTGTGCTTTGGTAGGTCAGGTGGAATTGCACAACCAACACTGATAGCTGGACTTCAAAGAGATCGAGTCCTGAGAAGGTCTGATCTAGATAACAGCTGCCGGCCGAATTCACCCGGTCACGACGAGCAGTTCGGTCAACTGCAGCCAACACATGCAGTCCACTCAAGCTGAATGCGCACTGGACGCTGGGCCAGCGCAGAGCGCAGGGCGACGCACCGAGTCCATTTCGGTGCACGGCGTGCATGGATAGAGCGTGTCGGCATCTGGAAACGCACGGAAACAGTGTGCTGCAGACGCAATTTGGCAATTTTCAAAGAGAAAACGTGATTGGCACGACGCTTGCTTGAAGTGTTCTATGCACTTGTGTACAGGCATGTATTCAAGTGACACGTGTTCTCTCTTTGAATCCTCTACAAAGGAATTGCCATGCTGTCTCGCCGTCTTTTGCTCGCTTCTTTGACTACTACTGCCATGGCCTTGTCGGTGACGGCTCCAGCACAGGCCGCTGACAAGGTCATCAAGGTGGGGACGCTCAAACTGATTCATGGCATCACGCCTTATTTCTACGACAAGTTCACGCCGGCGGGCTACAAGATCGAAGTCATCTCGTTTGAAACACCTACCGATGGCAAGAATGCGGTAGTTACCAAATCTGTGGATTTCGGTACCTATGGTCTGGCCGCAGCCACTCTGGGGGCTGCTGCGGGTGAGCCTGTGGTCATAGTTGCGCCGACCTGCAATGGAGGTATGGCGATTGTGGTGGGCAAGAACAGCGGCATTGGCAACTTCAAGGAGCTCAAAGGCAAGCGCGTGGGCATTCTTCCAGGCTCCACGCAGGAAGCCGTGTTTCTGGATCGTCTGAAGGCTGAAGGCATGACGCTCAAGGATGTGAAGTCGGTGCGCGTGTCCTTCAGCGAGATGGCGGGTGCGCTGGAGCGTGGCGATATCGATGGCTATGTGGGCGCGGAACCTGGCCCTTCCATCAGCGCCATTCGCGGTGTGGGCAAGGTTCTCGAGTTCCCTTACAGCACCCCCACGGGCAAGGTCAACATGGTCATGACCACCCATGCCGACACGGTCAAAAGTGATCCAGAACTGACCAAGGTATTCCTGGAGATTCACCGCAAGGCCTCCGAATATGCCATGGCCCATCGTCCCGAACTGGTACAGATGGCGGGGGCCAGGCTGGGTCTGCCCGCCGATGTGGCCAATCTGGCTGCAGACAATGTAGAGCTGACATGGAAGATCGATCAGGACTGGATCAACCGCAGCAAGTACTACGGCTCGCTGATGCTGGAGCGCAGGCAGATTCGGAAGTTGCCTGATTACAGCAGCTTCATCGTGACGGGTTTCAACCCGAAGTAACACGGCGGGGCCTGGCTGTGCACGACGCGGTCAGGCCTTGACGCCGTTGAGCTGTTATTGACTGCTTTTGGAATTATTGCCATGTCATCTTCCACTCTTGATTCTCAAGCGCATGCGGCTGTGGCGCCCGCAGTGCCCATCAATCATGCTGCTTCAACGTCTGCGGATCTGGTTATGCCGCAGCAACCCAATGCCGCAAAGGTTTGGATGACAACCTGGCTGGTACCTGCTGTGCTTCCACTGTTGTTGCTGATCGCTTGGGACTTGGCCGTGCGTGCGACCGGAACCATGCTGGTTCCTTCACCCAAGGAAGTCGGATTGATGCTGTGGGACTTCGCGTTTGGCGGCATCTATGACGATGCCTTCAGCGAAACTCTGGGCATTCACTGGTTGAAGTCCATGTCTCGTGTTTACGGGGCTTTTGGACTGGCTGCTCTGCTGGGCATACCCCTGGGCCTGGTGATCGGTAAAAACGCCGCCGTACGCCGTTTTGTAGATCCCACGCTGCAAATGCTGCGCCCTGTGCCTGTGACGGCGTGGCTTCCGCTGTCAATGATCTTCTTCGGTGTAGGCCCCAACGCGGCCATCTTCCTGGTGTTCCTCGGGGCGTTTTTTCCCATTGTCATCAACACCACCTTTGGCGTGAAGTCGGTGGAGCCTCGTCTGTTTGAGGCAGCAGCCATGCTGGGCTGTCAGGGCGCTTCCATGTTTCGTCAGGTGGTGCTGCCAGCAGCCATGCCATCCATCTTCAATGGCCTGCGCCTGGGTCACGGCATTGCATGGTTTTTGATCGTGGTCGGCGAGATGACGGGCGTTCCCGAAGGACTGGGTGCCGCCATCATGGACGGTCGCATGCTCTCGCGCACTGATGTGGTGATTGCCGGCATGGTCGTTATCGGCTTCACGGGCTTTGTCACCGACCGTCTGCTGGTCGCCCTCAACAATCGTCTGCTCAAGTGGAGCCCGCAACACAATGTCTGAAATCCTTGCTCACCGTACTCCTGCCCCCATTCTGGACATTGCCAATGTCAGCAAGGTCTTCAGTTTGAATGGTCGCCCCATCCACGCTCTGAAGGACGTGAACCTGAAGATCCAGAAGGGCGAATTCATTTGCCTGATCGGTGCTTCGGGCTGTGGGAAATCCACGCTGCTGCGCATCATGGGGGGCTTTGAGAAAGTCTCCACGGGCGTGGCCAAGATGTATCACACGCCCATTTCCGAGCCCGGGCCGGATCGAGGCATGGTCTTCCAGGACTATGGTTTGTTTCCATGGCTCACGGTGCGTCAGAACATTGCATTTGGTCCCAAGCAGCGAGGCCTGACGGAGGTCAAGCTCAAGGAAATCTCGGATCACTATCTGCACATGGTGGGACTGACCAAGTTTGCAGATCACTTCCCCAACCAGCTCTCAGGCGGCATGAAGCAGCGCGTATCGATCGCGCGAGCGCTGGCCAATGAGTGTGAAGTGCTGCTCATGGACGAGCCTTTCGGTGCACTGGATGCGCTGACTCGCGAAGTGCTGCAGCAGGAGCTGCTGGATATCTGGGAAAAGACCAAGCTGACCGTGATTTTTGTCACCCATGCAGTGGAGGAGGCGGTTTTACTGGCCGACCGCGTGGTGGTCATGACGGCCGGTCCAGGCCGTGTCGAGCGTGACTATCGCATTCCACTGGAGCGCCCGCGCCATATCACGGCGCCAGAATTCAACCTGGTGCGCAAAGAGTTGACAGAAATGCTCAGCAGTCATGTTGCGCATCATGCCAAGGCCGCCTGATGCTGGACTGTTTATTGAACCAGCCGCAGGTCGTGCGTGATGCGGCCTACGACAATACCCGTGCCGTCGCCAGCAGTGCTCGGCAGCTCGCTGATTTCGAAGCCCGTAGTGAGGGGCTGGTGCAGCGATCTGCTGGACAAGTGGATGTGCCGTTTGGAACGGCAGAGCGTTTGCGCTACGACTTCTTTGAGGGCGAGTCCGGCGCCAGCACGCTGCTGTTCATTCATGGCGGCTATTGGCAGATGCGCCACAAGAACACTTTTCGGTTTGTGGCTCAGGGCGCGCTCGCGCATGGACTGCATGCTGCTCTGATTGGATACACGCTGGCTCCTGAGGCCACGCTGACGCAGATCGTGGAGCAGGTGAGAGCAGGCATCGTGGCTGTGCGCCGCCATGCATTGCAGCAGGGAGGCAACGGACGCATCCTGCTATGCGGTTGGTCCGCGGGTGGTCATCTCACCGCAATGGGCCTGAATTGCGAGGGAGTGGTTGCAGGTCTGGGCATCAGTGGCATTTACGACCTGGCACCGATTGCTCATACCTATCTGAACCAGGCGCTCCGGCTATCTACCCATGAAATCGAGCAACTGAGTCCCTTATGCCTGCCTGCAACACGCAAGCCGTTTGTGACAGCCTATGGAACGGCAGAACTTCCCCAGTTGCAGGCGCAGAGTCAAGCTTTTGCGGCCGATCGCTACGGCATGGAGGGTGATGCAGAAGTCGCCATAGAAGGTGCTGATCACTTCAGCATCCTGAATGCGCTGGCTCTAGAGGATGGAGTGCTGCTGCAGGCCTTGCTGCGGCATCGGTGATTCGAAGATCAACGACAGTGGTCGTGAAACCTAGAGGGAAGGCTGCTTCTGCCTTGCATTCTGCAGAGTATGCAAAGTGATGTTTTTTACCTCGTCACGGCTCACACGGATATGTTGCTGCAGCAACGACTTGGTCTGCAAGCCGTCTCGGCTCAACAATGATTTGAGGATGTCGCCGTGCTCCTCGTAGGTCACGTCAATGCGGTAGTTACGCGTGAATTCCAGACGCCGCACGATACGAATTCGGTCCGTGATATCTCGGTGGATGCGGGCCATTTCCTGATTGCCGCTGGCCGCCACCAAGGCCATGTGAAACTGCTCATCGTTGCGCGAGACAGTGGCTATTTCAGACAGCCGTTGTGGTGCGGGGATGCACCATAGCTCGGTCAGATCATGCAGGCGTATTTCCAGGTCGGGGGTCTGAACAAGTAGATCCAACGCTGCGCATTCCAGTACTGAACGCACATCGTACAACTGCTCGAACATCGTGAAGTCAATGCTGTTCACTATCCAGCCGAGCTTGGGTATGACGGAGATATATCCTTCGCGCTGCAGGCGTACGAGCGCCTCACGCACAGGGGTTCGGCTCATGCCGAGATCCGCGCCAACTTCGTTTTCGCTAAAGCGGTCACCAGGAACATATTGAAAATTGTCCAGGGCTTGGCGTAGTTTTTCGTAAGCAAGGCTGGCCAGGCTGGTGGAAGACATGATGTGGGCTCCTTGTTTTTTCTTTGACTGCGGAGCACAGGGGCTGTGCACCGCAGCGTGCTTCACAGAGACTGGCAGTACGCGCGCCAGCCGCCGAACGTGGTGATGTCCCGGGCCTGCGTCAATGCATGGCCTTCGCAGATAAAGCCTTTCACGCTGCGTCCATCCTGCAGCTGCACCGAGCCAATGCCCAGAGGTGTTGGAACGCCGGCTACAAAGCGGCCAAAGTTGGCAATTGGCATCTCCCACACCTCGACTGTGATGGCAGCTCCTTCGTCTGACCGTGCCATTCCAGGTTTGGCAGGTACCGTGCCTTGCAGTGCATACAGGCGGTAGTCCGAGGCGGTGCTCGTCTCCTCGCGAAATCGCGCACCGCAAGCCAGCAATTCATGGTTGAGAGGCATGCCACGCAGATGTGCACCCACCACGGCGACTTCGATGGTCTCGCCTTGTGTCGGTACCCGCCATGCTGGCAGTGAGCCAGCGTTTTGGGCGGGAAGGCCTGTCACGCCGGCACACAGATTGGTTTGTGCTTCCAACTGCTGTGCCCAGCGCACCAGATCAGGCTCGCGCCAGCCCGGCGCTATCAAGGTGATGCCGAAGGGCAGGCCGTCTGGCAGTTGCGATGCAGGGATTGCGATCGCCGACCAACCGAGAAGATTGACGAAATTGGTATAGGTTCCCATCTCCGAGTTGACGCCGATCGGGTCAGCTTCCACCTCGGCCATGGAGGGGTGGCGCGGTGCGCTAGGAACACACAGCACATCACATTGCTGCCAGATATTCTCGGCTTTCTGTCTGAGGTCTTGCAGTCGGTATTGGGCGCTGAAGGTATCGGCAGCGTTGAAGCGCTGGTGTACGTCCAGAACCTGGCGAATCACTGGCAGCAAGGCTTCTGGCTGTTGTTCGTAGATGCCGCGTGCTCCGACCACCCGTTCAGCCACCCAGGGGCCGTAGTACAGCAGATCGGCGACTTCAAACAATGCATCAAAGGGCAAGGCTTGCACCCGTTCGGTTTGCGGCTTCAGACGCGCAAGAAACGCAGCAAATGCATTCTCATAGTCGCTGGAAAGCTTGCGTGCATCAGGCACCCCCACGCGCAGTTGAGACAGCGGGATATGTTTGGCGATGAAGGGACGTGATCTGGCATAGCTGTCCTGCGTGTCAGCTCCTTCCATGAGTGACAGAACCAGAGCGCTATCGGCCACATTCAGCGCCAGAACGCCTATGCAGTCCAGCGTGCGGCAGGCAGGCACCAAACCAGTGCCGGGTACTGCACCGGGAGTGGGCTTGATTCCGACGATCTGGTTGAAGGCCGCAGGAATTCGGCCCGATCCAGCCGTGTCCGTGGACAAGGCAAATGGAACCAGACCACGCGCCACCACAGATGCCGAGCCTGAGCTGGAGCCGCCGGAAATAAGTCGGCTGTCAAACGTATTGGGCACGGCACCAAATGGTGAGCGCGTTCCGACGAGACCGGTGGCAAACTGGTCCAGATTGGTCTTGCCCAGAACAATGGCTCCGGCTTGTCTGAGACGCTGAACGGCCACAGCATCGCGCTGTGCCTGGTAGGAGAAAGCAGGGCAGGCCGCCGTGGTGACAAAGCCCTTTACATCGATGTTGTCCTTGACCGCAAAGGGGATGCCGTACAAAGGCAGACGCTCACGGCCTTGGGTCTGCTGAAGAGTCTCTAGTTGTATCAGCTGTGCTTTCAACTGCGCGTCGCTGGCAATGCTGATCCAGGCAGAGTCATCGCTGGTCAGACTACGGCGCTGCTGCTCAAGCAATGCAGCAGGGTCAGCGCCTTCTTGGTAAGCCCGCTTCCAATCTTCAAATGAACCAATCAGCATGATGAATACCCGAATGTATACAAGATGCTTGGTTTAAGCAGGTTGCGTGCCAGTTGGCTTTTCAAGTATCCGCTTCCAAAGAATGAAAGCGCATCAGCACTCTGGGACCGATCACTAGTCCAAGATTTCGTCCGCATCTCCACTTGTCGGATTGGATTGGGATCTTTGTCGCTGATCTGCTTCCGACACTACCGAGCGGAAAGAGTGCCCGGTTTGGTGGACTGTGGGGCGGGCGCAGGTGTGATCGCGAAGCAGGCCAATTCGAAAGTGATTGATGACTGAAATAAGGCCGTGACAGGCGCGCACAAAGCAGTACATCTCGTGCTGAATCTTCGAAGGAGTTTCCTCATGAATCAAACGAGCAATTCGCTTGCTTCGTTCTATCCGAACAGCCTTGTTCAGACTGAAGCAGCCGTAGATGGCCGGAACTGAAACGGGCAAAAAAGCTTTCCTGGGTGATGCAGGGCACTACCTTCTGCATCACGATGCCCCACATTGGCATGCGTGATGAAATTCAAACTATCGGGCGGCTTTTCAGTGATGCCGCGCGAACTGAAGTGGCCAAGCATGCTGCAGCGCAGATTGTGGCTGAGCGCAGCATTGAGTGGCTTCAAAGAATAAATCGTCAAGGCCGCAGAGGTTGCTCAGCTCTTTGGCCTGGGTACCTCGTGAACCGTTAAAGGCGAGGGGTGTATTTCAACGTAAGCATGATGTTGCGCGGATCTCCATAGTTGGCGCCGGTGTACCCGGTGTAGCCTGGAACGATGTATCGTTTATCGGATATGTTGTTCAGGTTCAGCGCTACGTTGAGCTCGGGCGTGACTTGATAGGCGACTCGCATGTTCCATGTGGTGAAACCGGCAATGTCGAATGAGCGGTCATAGCCAAGCGTATGGCTTTGCGTGGTGAAGCCGGCGCTTGTGGTGAGGTGGTTCCAGTCGCCAGGCAGGCGGTAAGACGCCCAGACGCGCAGCATATGCTTGGGGGTCCAGGTGCTGAAGACCTTGCCCTGGTTGTCGGGATCACGCAAGAATTTGGTGGTGTTGAAGGTATAGCCTGCCACCAATTGCAGATTGCGCATCACTTCACCGCTCACCTCGGCTTCAAGGCCCTGGCTGCGAACCTTGCCGGACGCGGTGGAGCAGAACCAGCCGTCGCAGGCATAGCCGGATGCGATATCGTTGACGCCGCGGTTCTTGTGGTCGTAGCGGAACACAGCGATCGACGTGTTAACGCGCTTGTCCATCATCTCGCCTTTGATACCCAGTTCGTAGTTCGAGCCGATGATGGGGTCCAGTACCTTGCCTGCGGCTGTGCGTGCCGATTGGGGTTCGAACACGCTGGTGTAGCTGCCGTAGGCAGACCACTGGGGCGTCAGCGCATACACCAAACCGGCGTAAGGGATGATTTCTCCCGACGCGTGCATGACTTCGCGAGTGTCGAACAGCGATCCTTTGTAGAGGAGGTCGTACCAGCTGGCGCGGGCACCCACGATGGCAGTCAACGGTTCGGTGAGCTGCGCGCGCCAGCTGGCATAGATACCCTTTTGCTGCACGTCGTACGATGAGAAGGCTTGCCGGCCACCGGCCGCCAGCAGGCTGTCAACGGTGGGCTTGGGGCGGTTGTGATCGATATCAAAGAGGTTGCCACCCGACGTGAAGTTGCGGGCGTACATATCATCGGATTTGTACTTGGAGTAATCCGCACCCAGCGTCACTTCATGGCGCAGCCCCATGGCATCGAAACGGCCGTTCACGAACGCATCGAGTCCGACCTTGCTGGAGTCGAAGTGGGTGATCCAGTCTGCGTAGGTCATTCCGCTTCCGTCCGAAGCTACGGTGCCATGCATGCGTTGGTGCGTGGAGTTGTTCGTCTCGCTCATGTGCAAGGCCGAAATCTTGAGCTTCCAGTCCGCGTTGAAACGGTGATTCAGGTCGGCGTAAACCGTGGTCTGTTTGAGTTTGTCGTGGTTCCACAAGGCACCCGTGAACGTGGAGCGGGACAGGCCTACATCGCTGCCGTCTGCACGCAGGGGAACGCCATAGATGAAGGGCCGCCCCTTGTTGTCCAGCTGACTCACTGCCAGGCCAACCGTCGTATCTGGGCTGATGTCATAGTCCAGTGCCGCATATAGCGATCGAGTACGCTCGTTCACGTAGTCGACGAAAGAATGGCTGCCGGCTTCGTCCACCACTACCCGGCCGCGCAGCGTCCCTTCTGCATTGAGCGGGCCTCCTGCGTCCAACTGAGCGCCGTAGCGATCCCATGAGCCGATACGCGAGGTCAGTGTCACGGTCTTCTCGTTCTGGCCGCGCTTGCGAACGAGGTTGACTGCGCCGCCAGGGCTGCCGGTGCCTTGTAACAGGCCCGATGCGCCGCGAAGGACTTCCAGGCGGTCATAGAAGACCATCCCTTCTGCAGCCCAGTTGCCGAGCGAGTACATGTTGCGGGGAATTGCGACGCCATCGTATTGCCAGTTGTCGATCTGAAAGCCGCGTGCCGCCAACACCATGCCCTGCCCGACTCCGGTTACACCCACGGTGCCGGTTGCGATGTTGGCTGCCTGCTTGAGGTCCGTGATGCCTTGCTCGTCGAGCTGCTTGCGCGTGATCACGCTGATGGACTGCGGGATATCTTTGAGCGCCTGATCGCCTTTGTTGATGCTTACCGCACGCGTGGCAAAAGAGTCCGAGCCTTCGGTGGTGGCTCCGCGTTCCTCCAGGGCGGACACAGTGACCGTCGGCATGGTAGCAGCGTCCGAGCTTTGCGGCTGGCGTTGCACAACGACAGATCTTCCCTCCACTTCGGCGTGCAGGCCGCTTCCCGCGAGCAAGCGATTCAGAGCTTCCCGTACGGTGAAGCGACCTTGCACTGCGGGCGCGCTTCGGCCTTCGACCAATGCAGGCTGCACCATCAATTCCAGGTGTGCCTGGCGTGCGAGAACCACCAGAGCTTGCGACAGCGGCTGGGCAGTGATCTGGATTTCAACCGGCCCGGTCAGCGCGGCAGGCACACTGACTGATTGCGCCTGTGCGCCTGAGGTTGCCAAAATCACAGTCACAGCGGCTGCCAGCGGTGCAAGATGGAATCGAAAACGGGACATGCAAACATTCTCCAAAAGACACGAAACAAGAATCGTTCTCAGGGAGACGCATGACAATGCAAAAACCCAACCTGCACGCACCAATTTTTTGAAAATGGAGTCACGAGGATCCCAGCCCGCAACGATGCCGTGCGGCGCCTAAGACATGCTTCAGTGGCGGGCCACGATTTCCGTGACATCCCCGTTTTCTTTCAAGCGAACGGGAAGCACCTTGGGCAGGGCGTAGCGGAAATGGGCCAGCCTTTGCGGGTCGAACGTGCCTGAAAGGCGCAGTGCGCCCACTGCCGCATCGCGCACCACCATGCGTGTGGGAGCGTAGCGCTCGAACTCAGCCAATGCCTCGGAAAGCGGTACGTTCTCCAGGGTGATCCGGCCATCGCGCCAGGGGGCGATGCCGGAAGCAGCAACCGCTCTCACGGGGCCCCACGGTCCATCAGCAGCAGCAGCCATCTGCTGGCCGGCCATCAGCAGGACGTCAGCAGCCCCCGGTCTGCTGCTGCCATCCGACTGAAGCGGACTTACGCGCACCTTGCCTTCTTCGACGGCGACCTGCACGGGGCTTCCTGCGGTGTTGCGCACGGAAAAGCGCGTGCCTACCACAGTGACCTTGGTGTTGCCGGCTATCACGTCGAATGGGCGGTCCACATTTTTTTGCACCTCGAACACGGCCTGTCCCTGCGGCAATTTCACCTCGCGGCGCTGGCGGTAAAAGCTCACCTCGACGCGTGTCGCGGTATCCAGCCTCAGGAGACTGCCGTCCGGCAACTGCACGCTCAGTTGTTGTCCGCGCTCTGATTGGTACATCTGTGCAAACAAGGGTTGCTGCTGCCAATGGTCCCAGGCCTTGTACCCGCCGCCGACAACAAGCGCCATCAGAATGGCTGACAGTGCGGCTTGCGGGATGAGTGCAGACCAGCGTGATGGTTTGCGCTTCGAGGTGCGGCTCTTTCTTGATGACTCCGCCTGATCCTTCTTCAGTTGAAGGCGCAAGCGTTCAATGCCCGATTGCGGCAGAGCATCCAGTTGCCGCCAATCGGCTTGCCAGCGGCTGAATGCGGCTTCTCGATCAGGGTGCCCAGTCAGCCAGTTGCAAAAGGCCGGGTCTGAATAGGCAGCATCGGGTGCATCGCTGTAACGCGCAAACCATTCCAGGGCCTCGGCATCAAGGTCGCTGTTTAGCGGTTGGGCAATAGTGCGATCAGTCATGCGGATGCGAAAAGCCAGAGGCGATATGAAGGTAGACGCACGAGTCTGCCAAAACCCAATGCCGGAAAAGAAAAGAAAGCGCAGATTCTCATTGGCCGCTCCTGGGCTGAACCCCAAGAGAGGGGGAGTCTGCGCCTCCCCGCATCCGCTCCTGGCAGGCTCGACAGGCCTGCATTCCCAGTTTGATGTGGCGCTCCACCATGGTCACGGAAATGCCCATCTGACGCGCGACCTCGGGCTGAGACAGCCCATCGAACTTGTGCAGGATGAATGCCTCACGGCAGCGCAGAGGTAACTCGCCGATAGCCGCCAACAGCGCATCTACCGTTTGAGATGACATCGCGGCCACCTCTGGCTCGAGGGCTTCAGGGCCAGAAGCCAGATCGGCAGCATCGATGGAGGAGTCGCCTTCTGCCACCGCATGGGTATTGCGCACTTCGCTGCGGCGGTACTGATCAATCACCAGGTTGCGAGCAGTACGGTAGAGCAGGGCGCGTGGCTCGGTGATGGTCTCGCCGGACTGCTGCACGGCCAGCACTCGGGCATAGCTTTCCTGCGCCAGGTCTGCGGCCGTATCGCGATCTCTGACAGCTCCCTGCAGAAACCTCAACAACTCTCGGTAATAGTGTGCGAGCACAGGAAGATCAGGGATGGATGTCGGCGTCTTCGTAGCGCATTCTGGCCTTTCCGACCGGCCGCCACGTCCGGGGCGAGTATACGGTGCAAATGATATTCAATATCATTTATGCGCAGTCAGGGCTGAATTGGCCGCGTCAAGACTTTCAGCCACCTGGGTCGCCATGTGAGCGTGAACGCGATGGCGAGCGCTGAGGCGGCCAGCCCCATCACCCAAACCAGCATGGCCATCGACGCGTGATCAGCTGCAAGGCAAAAGCCCAGACTGGATGTGAGCAGCAGCGCTCCGAGAATGCGCAGACGTACGGTGGTTGGAGGCGAGATCGGTTCGCTTCGTACCTGCTGCCAGTGCGTGTCCATGGCCAGTGAAAGCCAGCCCATGCCGATCAAGCCAGTGATCAGCGCTGCCCCGAGAAAAATGGCTTCACGCATGGCTGGTCTTGATGTGGGGGACGGAACGTGTCGCTGCGGTGCGTTGGTTCAGCTTGCGCGCCGATACCCACGCCAGCCAGGCCCCCGAGAGCAGGAATAGATCCACGCCTGCAACGGGCCAGTAAGTGTCGCTCCAAACGGTTTTGAGAAGGTGATCACCCGTTGTGAACCAGTTCAGCAGCACGGCCAGTACGGCGAGAGCCGCAATCGCCCTGCATTGCTCGCGCCATGCGGGATTCATCAGTCCCTTGGCAACGGGGGCACTGCGCATAAACGCGTGAGCCAATGCCAGGCCCCATCCTGCCCAGAACAGGTACTGCTCCAGATCGCCGCGAGCGGGCCAGCTTGCAGGCAGCATTTGCGGCAGCAGGCGGTTGGCGATCAAGATGACGAGGGTTGCAATCACCATACCGGTTACCGTGGTGACAGCCAGCGCATCTACAACACGGGCCCCTTGATGTCCTGTTTTGGCATGCTGCTTCTTGCGCTTCTCCACAAAGAAAATAAAGCCTGTGGCGATGCACACACAGCCCATCAGCCCGCCAAGCACATACATCCAGCGCAGCAGCCAGTGGCGGAAGTGCTGCAGGTGCAGACCTGTCAAAAACGTGTTGATGCTGTTCACTACGGTGCGAGGCGGATCTTCGCGCAGTACCTCCCCGGTGCTGGCCTTGAAGTGGATGCCGTCGCCCACCAACGCGATGCGATCGGTACCTGCGCGGAAGACGCTGACGTAGCCATTGGCATCTCCAACGTGGTTGAGTGAGAGCAGGCCCACTTCACCTGCCATGCCTTTGTCGGCCCAGCGGCGGCGCGCTTCGTTCATCATCTCATCGACCGATGCCAGCGAAGCTGCAATGCCTGCTCGATCATGTGGCAGGCCAGTCTCCCGTGCCTCGATTTTTTCGTGCAATTCGTGCAGTGGCTCAAGTTGCGTATGCGTGACGGGAAAGTAGATGCCAGCAAAAATCACCAAGCCTGTGAATGCAAAGAAGAAGTGAAACGGGAGCGCGAGAACGCCGGTCATGTTGTGCAGATCAAGTGTGCTGCGTTGCGTCGCTTTTTTCGGCCGAAAGGTAAAGAACTCGCGGAAGATCTTGCGATGCATGACAACGCCGCTGACCAATGCAGCAAGCATCGCCAGTGCAGCAAATCCGACGATCCAATAGCCGACACTTTTCCATTGCAGGTTCAGGCTGTAGTGCAATGGATAGAAAAAGCGGCTGCCGATCTTGAGCTGGTCGTCTGGCAGCGCAATTCCGCTGCGCGGATCTATGGTGCGGTTGCCCCAGACGCCTTCTTCCGGATCTTTGGCGTTGGGCACTTCGTAGCCTGAAAAAAGACTGAGTATCGGGTCGCGGTGCGTTGTGTATGCGGCCCAGCTTTTGACTGTGTCAAAGCGCTCCGGCATGGGGCCGTTGACACGATCCCGCATGAAATCAAGACTTGCCTTGCTCGGTTGCATCTGCTCGAAAGCAGGACGCAGCACCTTCTCAAATGAGGGCATGGGCTGTGGTTCAAAGCGCGATGAAGGAATCGCCCAGCGATCAATCTCGCGGTCAAACACCGACAGCGATCCAAAGAAGAAGCAGGCCATCAGCACAAAGCCAAGCGCGAGCCCGAACCAGGTATGTAGCCATGCCATGGAGAGACGGAAATTCTGGAACACGGGTGTCGTCTCCTTCCTTAGATCAGGTGGCGCTGAAGCAGCGAAGCGGCAATCGCCATCGCAGCACCACCGCCCACCAGCACGACCCACACACGTCCGAGGCTGCGGGCCGCGAAGGACCACAGAAATGCGCAAAGATAAATCACAAGCCCAAAAATGGCGCTCAGGTGCTCGGCATCATGAAAGGCCATGCCTAGTGCAAACAGCCCGGCGGTTGCCGCTGCGATGAAGCCCCAGGTGAAACCGTAGCCCGCAAAAATGGCGGCGCTGATTCGTAGCGCGATAGCCATACGGGGACTGGAGAGAGTGTCCATTTTCCGGGTGCATGCTTTCATGGTTGTGCGGCCACTCAGAAACCTTGCAAAGCCACTTCTCACGTTTATTGTGAATGGTTCACAAGTCACAAATGATGCGAATAGTTCTTATTGTAAGTTGCAATTCGATTTGTCAGCACTTGTGCCGTATTTGGGGCGGGGATACGGCATCAATCTTGGACTCGTCACCCGAAGCGCTACGGATACTTGAACGGCTAAGCCAACCATGTGGCCTGCATGTTGGACTGAGAATGAGTCCGGGCCAGATCGGCTGGAGCAGCATGGCGCAAGCTCCGGACATGGCGTAGCCGCCGACTGCATCCGAAGTCACCCGAAAGATAGCTGCCAGTGGGTATCGTAGAGGGAGGGGGCATAAGGTGGGCTGCTGGAGCTCGCCCTAGATGGTTCGTTGTTCACGTTCCTCAAGGGGTACATCGACACGCGACAAGTTGCTAATGTGCTTGCTCCACTGGTCCAAGGCTGGCCAGATGTCCTGCACCAAGTTCTGTACAGCTGTACCAAAGAGGACACGAAGACGGGCGAAGAACTCGCGTTTGAACTTGTTTCCGCCATTCCCGAACCCGGCACCAAGGAGCTCGACTACCTGCTGGAGTTTGTAGACCGCGCCGGCCGAAGCGGCAAACGCTCAGCGTCATCTCTTTCGAATGCCTGTTTGCAGAAAACGAGCCTGTTGAAGGCTCGTCGAGCGTAGACCACCTGTATTCCCGTGCCTGCAACCAGGTTCGGATAGGTCTGTTCCAGATGGCAATGACCGCAGCTCCATCAGCGACACTGGCTGCTGAGACCTTGGTTGCCATTGAGGAACGCCGCTTCTAGCTCGGGCGGCCGCTTGATGAGCCAAGGCACCCAAATGTTGATTCCGAGCATTACTGGCGAGTTTGGCTGGCGGCGGTCTCCTAGCCGCTCTTGTCATGCGATAGCCATGTGGCGGTGTTCGGCGTAGCGCTTGAAAGTGTGCCTCACGATCCTCGTCCCAAATTTGGATTGCCACAAAGCAGTCGCTGTGCTTGTCGCCAGCTGCTTCGCCACTGTGCTTGGTGTTTTGATGAACGTAGCGGTCAGTGCCATGTGGCCCCGCTGGTCGTAGTTGTTGGTATCTGATTTTGGCTCTGATGGAGCTACCAACGAAAGCACCAACAAAAGCTGGGTTGTCCTGGGGTGTAGTGCGATTACATGCGACAAAGAAAAACCCGCTTCCCTATGAGAGAAGCGGGTTTTGAAGCGATTTGACGCTGTATGCGTCGATGTCCTGGCGGAGGCTGTGAGATTCGAACTCACGGAAGGATCACTCCTTCGGCAGTTTTCAAGACTGCTGGTTTAAACCACTCACCCAAACCTCCGGATGCGAGGATTCTACACAAGGATTGTGCGCTGTCCGGCATTGCGCGTATTTTGTCCTGTTCATGAAAACCATAGCGTGCTGCGCTTGCTGCATAGGGAGTGCAAGCCACTTTTCATCGTGCCGCCTGCGCTTGGCTTGGCGATGCTTGCAATGCGTCCACGGCTGGCGGACCAAGCGTCTGATGTTCAAGGTCCTGGATCAAAACAAAAACGCCCCGAAGGGCGTTTTTGTGACTGCCTCGGGCGGTATGCCCGAGAGATTTCGCTGGATCAGCTGCGCAGTGCGATGGCCTGAGCGGCTGCCAGAGCGGTCATGTTGACCACGCGACGCACGGTGGAGGAGGGGGTCAGCACATGGGCGGAAGCCGAGCAGCCCATCAGGATGGGGCCGATGGTCGTGCCATGGCCGCCCGTGGTCTTGAGCACGTTGAACAGAATGTTCGCGGCGTCGAGGTTGGGGCAGATCAGCACGTTGGCCGCGCCGGTCAGCGAGGACTCGAGCAGGGAGTGGCTGCGAACATTGGCGTCCAGGGCCGCATCGCCGTGCATTTCTCCATCGCATTCGATGCCGGGGTTGGCGGCGGCGAACAGGTCGCGTGCAGCGCGCATCTTGCGGGCCGAACCGCGGGTGGACGAGCCGTAGTTGCTGTGCGAGAGGAAGGCCACCTTGGGGGGCAGGCCGAAGCGGGCCACTTCGTCGGCAGCCATCTTGGCGATCTCGGCCAGTTCTTCGGCGCTGGGGGCGTCGTTGATGTAGGTATCGGCCACGAACAGCGTGCCGGACTCCAGCATGACGGCGTTCACGGTGGCGAACTCGTTGGCGCCCTTCTTCAGGCCCAGCACATCTTCCAGATGGGCCAGGTGGCTGTCGAAGCGACCGACCAGACCGCACAGCATGGCATCGGCATCACCCAGGTGCACCATCAGGGCGGCGATCAGGGTGTTGGAGCGGCGCACGGCGGCCTTGGCGGCTTCGGGAGTGACGCCGTTGCGGCCCATCAGCTTGTGATAGGTCTCCCAGTACTGACGGAAGCGGGGATCATCTTCAGGATTGCAGATTTCCACGTCCTTGCCCAGCTGCATGCGCAGGCCGGCCTTGGCAATGCGGGCCTCGATGACGGCAGGGCGACCGATCAGGATGGGCTTGGCCAGGCCGTCGTCCACGGCAACCTGCACGGCACGCAGCACGCGGTCGTCTTCACCTTCGGCATAGGCCACGCGTTGCAGATTGGCCTTGGCGGCTGCAAACACGGGACGCATGAACATGCTGGTCTGATAGACAAAGCGCGTCAGGCTTTCGCGGTAGGCGGCGATGTCTTCGATGGGGCGGGTGGCGACACCGGATTCGGCGGCAGCCTGGGCCACGGCGGGAGCGATGCGCAGGATCAGGCGCGTATCGAAGGGCGTGGGGATCAGGTAGTCGGGGCCGAAGGTCAGCTCCTTGCCCTGGTAGGCGGCGGCGACTTCGTCGCTGACGTCCTGCTTGGCCAGGGCGGCGATTTCACGCACGCAGGCCAGCTTCATGGCTTCGGTGATCTTGGTGGCGCCGCAGTCCAGCGCGCCACGGAAGATGTAGGGGAAGCACAGGACGTTGTTGACCTGGTTGGGATAGTCGGAGCGGCCGGTGGCCACGATGCAGTCCGGGCGGATGGCCTTGGCCAGTTCGGGGCGGATTTCGGGCTCGGGGTTGGCCAGGGCCAGGATGATTGGCTTGTCGGCCATGGTCTTGACCATGTCGGCAGTCAGCACGCCGGGAGCGGAGCAGCCCAGGAACACGTCGGCGCCGTCGACCACGTCGGCCAGGGTACGGGCTTCGGTGTTCTGTGCGTAGCGCTGCTTGGAGGCGTCCAGACCGCCGGGGCGGCCTTCATAGATCACGCCCTTGGAGTCCACCATGTAGACATTGGAGCGCTTGATTCCCAGGCCCACCATCACGTCCACGCAGGCAATGGCTGCCGCGCCGGCGCCGGAGACGGCCACCTTGACGGCGCCGATGTCCTTGCCCACCAGTTCCAGGCCATTGAGCAAGGCGGCGCTGGAGATGATGGCAGTGCCGTGCTGGTCGTCATGGAACACTGGAATGTTCATGCGCTTGGACAGCTCCTGCTCAATGTAGAAGCACTCGGGAGCCTTGATGTCTTCGAGGTTGATGCCGCCCAGGGTGGGCTCCATCGAGGCAATGATGTCGATGAGCTTGTCGGGATCGCGCTCGGCCAGTTCGATGTCGAACACGTCCACGCCGGCAAACTTCTTGAACAGGCAACCCTTGCCTTCCATCACGGGCTTGGAAGCCAGCGGGCCGATATCGCCCAGACCCAGCACTGCTGTGCCGTTGGTGATCACGCCGACCAGGTTGCCGCGCGAGGTGTACTCGGCCGCGGTCGAGGGGTCTGCCTCGATGTCCAGGCAGGGATAGGCCACGCCCGGCGAATAGGCCAGGGACAGGTCACGCTGGTTGGACAGGGGCTTGGTAGGGGTGACGGAAATCTTGCCTTTGACGGGGCTGCGGTGGTATTCGCGGGCCGCATCGCGCAGGGCTTGTTCGGCGGAGGACAGGTTTTGTGTCATACGAAATATTTATCAGCAAGTTGCTTCTCGGAGCTTACCGGATGGCAAGAAGCATTTTGAGTCAGGTCTGTTTTGCTTCAACTGTATCGACAACAAACCCCCTGGCGCACTGTGGGGCGGCAGGGGGTTTGGGCTGGCCGGTAAGCCAGCGTTCGCTTAGGGCTGGCGTTTAGTGAGCGTCAGCCTCTCGTGCTGCGTTGATGGCAGCGCTGTTGTCTTTGGCGGCTCCGTTAAAGAAAAGATTCAATGCCACGGCGGTAATCGAGGACAGCAGGATACCGGATTCAATCAGTGGATGGATGGAATGGGGCATCCACTGACGGAAATTAGGGGCAACCAGAGGAATCATTCCCACGCCGATAGACACTGCCACGATCATGGCGTTGTTCTTGTTGTTGCGGAAATCCACGTTGGCCAGGATACGGATGCCGGTGGAGGCCACCATGCCGAACATCACCAGACCGGCGCCGCCCAGAACCACGGTGGGCAGGGATTCGATCAGCGCACCCATCTTGGGCAGCACGCCCAGGACGATGAGGATCACGCCACCGGCCACGCAGACCCAGCGGCTGAGCACGCCGGTCACGGCCACCAGACCCACGTTCTGGGAGAAGCTGGTGTAGGGGAAGGTGTTGAAGATGCCGCCGATCAGGGTGCCCAGACCGTCGGTGCGCAGACCGCGGGTCAGCTCGTCCTGCGTGATGTCGCGCTTGGCCATGTCGCCCAGGGCCAGGAACATGCCGGTGGATTCGATCATCACCACCACCATCACCAGACTCATGGTGAGGATCAGGATGGGGTCGAAGACGGGCATGGCGATCTGGAAGGGCAGCACCAGCGTGAACCACTCGGCCTTGGCGACCTTCTCGAAGTTCATCAGACCCATGGCCACGGAGATCACGCCGCCGATCAGGATGCCCATCAGCACCGAGATATTGGCCAGGAATCCCTTGGCGAAGCGTGCGATCAGCAGGATGGACAGCAGCACGATGCCCGAGACCGCAGCGCCTTGCAGATCGGCGTACTTGGGGTTGGGCATGGTGGGCAGCACCGAGAATCCCTTGGGAATGGCGGGCAGCGAGGAGCCCGGGGCGCCGGCCATGGCCTGTGCCTCGGCCAGCCACTTCAGGTGCTCGGGGTTGGGCACGGAAGGGGCAGTGGGGCCCACGGGGTTGCCGAAGATCCAGTTGATGCCCACACGCATCAGGCTGATGCCGATGACGGCGATGATGGTGCCCGTCACGACCGGCGGGAAGAAGCGCAGCATGCGGCTGATGAGCGGCGCAATGAGGATGGAGATCACCCCCGCGCCGATCACCGAGCCAAAGATCAGGCCTGCGCCGGCGTTGCCGCCGGTGCTCTGTGCCATAGACACCATGGGGGCCACGCTGGCAAAGGTCACGCCCATCATCACGGGCAGCTTGATGCCGAACCACTGGGTTGCGCCCATGGCCTGGATCAGGGTGACCAGGCCGCAGACGAACAGGTCGGCAGAGATCAGGTGCGCGACCTGCTCAGGGGGCAGGTTCAGGGCACGGCCCACGATCAGCGGCACGGCGACGGCGCCGGCATACATGACCAGAACGTGCTGCAGACCTAAGGCGGTGAGCTTGCCGAATGGCAGAACCTCATCCACGGGATGCACTTGGGATGTCATAAAAACATGTCTCCTCACTCTATATTGGCTTCAGGTTGGCATGCGATTCACGAACGGCATGCAATCCATACAAAAAGTGTATACAGCTCATAACGCACAGCATCTAGCGGTAAACCCTGCTCAAATTTCAGTTTCTGGATGGAATGTCAATGGTTATGTTTTCCACGCATAACCATCTAAGGTAATTATCGATTGCTATCAAATATGTAGCTTCTGACGCTTTGTTTTTCTAATTTTCAGAATAAAACATATTGAAACCTTTTGAGATCAAGCGGTAGGTGCTTTGTTTTTCATAGCAAATCTTGCGCGATATGCAATCGGCGCGGATCTGGCTCCGGTTATGCGCGCGCAGGTTTCGGGTCTTGAAACATCTAGTGAAAGAAAGCGGGCTGCCAAGTGGAGGCTGATCACAAGCATTAGCGTTGAGGAAGGTGCAAAAAAAGGCATCGAGCCCGGAATTGGTGCACCTTCGTGCAAAAGCGTGCATGGAGACCCGACAAGAGGCGTTGCGCTGCAACAGGAGCCAAAGCGGTGCAAGAACCATGCCGAAGTGGTGCACACGCAAAAAAGGCGACCTCGAGGTCGCCTTGGGTGTGGAATGCGCTGCGGGAATGCGTTGTAGCGGCTGCCGGGGCAGCCACCGCTTGCTTCAGTCTTGCCGCGCTTCCATTAATGCATGCCTGCCGCCATGGCTGGTGACTGGACGGAGCTCGCCCGGTGTGGCGCCAGGCTGGTCATGAGCAGCGCTGCGGCCGCGGGCAGAGCGGCAGCCCAGGCCAGCGAAGTCAGGCTCATGCCCTGCGCGATCACCGCTCCACCGAGCCAGGCACCCAGGGCATTGCCCAGATTGAAGGCCGCGATATTGAGGCTGGACGCCAGATTCATGCCGGCCTCGCCCGCAGATTGCAGCACGCCCATCTGCAGCGGCGCCACGGTGGCGAAGGCGGCAATGCCCAGCAGCAGCACAAAGGCAATCGCCAGGGGCGTGCTCGCAAACATCCAGCGGCCCGCGATCAGCACCAGCATCAAGGCGGCCAGCGACACCCACAGCGCGCGCTGCACGCCAAAGCGGTCGGCCAGCTTGCCGCCCGCATGGTTGCCCAGGGCCAGGCCCGCCCCGAACAGCAGCAGCGTGAAGGCGATCATGCGGTTGTCCATTCCCGTAATCTGGGTCAGCAGCGGCTCTATATAGGTATAGAGGGTGAAGACGCCGGCAAAGCCGATCACCGTCAACAACAGGCCGCGCCACATGGCGCGATTGCGCAGCACGGCCAGCTCCTGTGTCAGACCCTGAGGGCTGGGCATGCTCAGTGCGCGTGGCACATGGCGCAGCAGAATCAGCAGCGCGATCACGCCGATGCCGCTGACGCTGGCAAAGGCCATGCGCCAGCCCCAGTGCTGGCCGATCCAGGTGCCGAAGGGAACGCCCAGCAGCGTGGCCAGGGTCAGGCCGGAAAACATCAGTGCAATGGCCGAGGCTTTCTTTTCGGGCGCCACCAGTTGCGTGGCGACGACCGCACCCACGCCGAAGAAGGTGCCGTGGGTCAGCGAAGTCAGCACGCGTGCCGCCAGCAGCCAGCCATAGCTGGGTGCCAGCGCGGCGGCGGCATTGCCGGCGATGAACAGCAGCATCAGGCTCAGCAGCAGCAGCTTGCGTGGCCAGCTGCGCGAGGCCAGCGTGAGCACAGGGGCGCCCACGGCGACGCCTACGGCATAGCCCGAGATCAGCGTGCCCGCCGTGGGGATGGAGATATGAAGATCCTGGCTGACCTGGGTCAGCAGGCCCATGATGATGAATTCCGTGGTGCCGATGCCGAAGGCACCGGCGGCCAGCGCAAGCAATGCTGCAGGCATGGAGAACCGTCCTTGTGAAAATTCCGCGAAGGGCTGAACTGTGAACCTGCGGCAGAAGGCGCGCTAGCCCTTGAAGCGGACAAGCATTTGTTCCTGTGCGGAATAAATCGCATCTCTATGATGTGATTCATGAAGAAATCGATTGCTATGCCGACCGCTAAGGAGCAGGGAGCGGACCGCTTTGCGGAGCTGCAGACCTTTGTGTTGGTGGCCCAGCAGGGCAGCTTCTCGGCGGCAGCGCGCCTGCGCGAGGTCTCGCCCTCGGCCGTCAGCAAGATCGTGGCCCGGCTCGAGACCCGGCTGGGCGTGCAACTGCTACGTCGCAGCACCCGGCGGCTGGAGTTGACGGCCGAGGGCGAGCAGTTGCTGGAGCAGGGCCGGCCACTGCTGGCGGACTGGCTGGCGCTGGAGTCCTCGGTCACCCGGCAGGGCCAGCCCACCGGCGTGGTGCGCATCAATGCCAGCTCGTCCACCGGCAATCGCCTGCTGGTGCCGCTGGTGGGCCCGTTGATGCGGACTTGGCCGGGCCTGCAGCTGGATCTCAGCTTTACCGATCATGTCGTGGACCTGATAGCAGCCCGTGCCGATATCGCCCTGCGCTGGGGGGAGCTGCCGTCTTCGGACATGGTGGCGCGCAAGCTGGGTCACACGCGCCAGGTGATCGTGGCCTCGCCCGACTATCTGCAGCGGCTCGGCAGGCCGGCCCATCCCGACGAGCTGGCAGGCCATGTGCGCATTGGCTGGAACTACCCGCGAGCCATTCCGCACTGGCCGTTGGTGGTGGCGGGCAAGGCGGTGACGGTGAGCATGGGAGAGGTGCTGCGCGTCAATGATGGCGAAGCCATGGCCAACCTGGCCAAGGCAGGGGCGGGTCTGGCGCGGCTGTCGCTCTATCACGCCTGGGAGGATCTGCACGCGGGCAGGCTGCAGGCGTTGCTCGAGGACTTCAATCCTGGAGATCTGCAGCCCATCCATGCCGTGTATGTGGGCAAGCCCGGCCAACTGCCGGTGAGAACGCGGGCAGTGCTGGATTTTCTGGCCAGACATGTGGACCTCAGCCATGCTGAGGAAATGCCCGCCAGCCTGCTGGCGTCGCACACATAAAAAAAGAGCCTGGATGAATCCAGGCTCCTTGAAAACCTCCGTCCAGTCTGGAGAAGGCTAGGCGTTCAAACGGTAGTGGGTGCTCAGGCAGTCAGGTCCACCAGCGAGCGGGCCACCACCTTGGTGGCGCGGCGCAGGTCTTCCAGCACCAGGCGCTCGTCGGAGCGCTTGGCGTGCGATTCCAGCACGGTGCGGGGGCCGGCGCCGTAGATCACTCCGGGGATGCCGCGCTCGACGTACAGGCGCACGTCGGTGTACAGAGGCGTGCCCACTGCGGGAGGCTTTTCGCCGAAGACGGCTTCGCCGTGGGCCTGGATGGCGTCGACCAGAGGCTTGTTGCCGTCCAGCGGCGTCATGGCATTGGCCAGCAGCAGGCGCTTGATGTCCACGCGTACGGCGTCTTCACCGGTGTAGCCGCCCTGGGTGTTGAAGTCGGCGATGGCCTTGGCGATGACAGCACGGATGCTGGCTTCGACTTCCACGGGATTCTCTTCAGGAATCATGCGGCGGTCGATCTTGAGCATGACCTTGCCGGGCACCACATTGGTGTTGGTGCCGCCGTCGATGCGGCCGATGTTCAGGTAGGGGTGCTTGATGCCGGGCACCTTGGACGTGACTTGCTTGTACTTCACGTTCTCGGCGTACAGAGCCGTGAGCAGCACCGCAGTGGCTTGAAGCGCATCCACGCCGGTGTGGGGCACGGCGGCGTGAGCCATCTTGCCCTGCACGGTGATTTCCATCTGGAGGCAGCCGTTGTGAGCGGTCACGACTTCGTAGCTGAAGCCCGCTGCAATCATCAGGTCGGGCTTGGTCAGGCCCTTTTCCAGCAGCCAGCCGGGGCCCATGATGCCGCCGAACTCTTCGTCGTAGGTGTAGTGCAGTTCCACGGCGCCCTTGCTGGGCTTGGCCACGGCTTCCAGAGCACGCACGGCAAAGGTGAAGGAGGCGAAGTCGCTCTTGCTCACGGCAGCGGCGCGGCCATAGAGCTTGCCGTCCTCGATCTCGGCGCCGTAGGGGTCCTTGGTCCAGCCTTCGCCCGGAGGCACCACGTCGCCGTGGGCGTTCAGGGCGATGGTGCGGCCGCCGTCACCGTAGGGGCGGCGCACGATCAGGTTGGTGATGGATTCCATGCCGTAGGCCTTGACGTCGGCCTCGGGCAC
Source organism: Comamonas sp. Tr-654 (assembly GCF_011752915.1). Taxonomy (NCBI): domain Bacteria; kingdom Pseudomonadati; phylum Pseudomonadota; class Betaproteobacteria; order Burkholderiales; family Comamonadaceae; genus Comamonas; species Comamonas sp. Tr-654. Next base: position 116,956 of record NZ_VWWQ01000010.1, on the reverse strand, counting down.
GACGTGCTTTTCGGCGTCGAAGCCAAAGCCCTTGATCAGCTCGGCAGTACGCTCGGCGTGGGGGGCATTGTTGCCGGGAGGCGTGTCCGTGGGCACTTGCACCATGGCCTGCAGAAACTTCACTTCTTCGTCGAAGTGCTCGTCAATCCATGCATCGATGGCGGCGTAGGTGGCTTGCTTGTCTTGATTCATATTGGTCATTGCTGTTCTTGAGCCAGTTGGTGGAGGAGGTGGGTGAAGGCATCCACGGACAGTTGCATGTCGTCGGAGGTGGAAGCTTCCAGCGGGTTGTGGCTGATGCCGGCGTTCATGCCGCGCACGAACAACATGGCCTGGGGCATGATTTCATGCAGCTTCATGGCATCGTGACCGGCGCCGCTGGGCATGCGGAACAGGGGCACGCCCAGTGCGTCGACAGCGTTTTCCCAGCGTTTCTGCCATTGGGGAGCGCTGGGTGCAGCCGCTGCCTTCATGGACAGGTCGGTGCTGTAGCGCAGGCCGCGGCGTTCGGCGATCGCCGCCATCTCTGCCATGATGTCGTTGATCATGGAGTCGCGCTGCTCGTTGGTGGGGGCACGCAGATCCAGCGAGAACTGGCAGCGGCCGGGCACCACGTTGACCGAACCCGAAGGCACGTTCAGCTGACCAATCGTGGCCACGCTGTCGCCATCCTGGCCGGCGCGCTTTTCGATGTACAGCGACAGCTCGGCAACGCCGGCTGCGGCGTCGCGGCGGCGGTCCATGGGCGTGGTGCCTGCGTGGCTGGCCATGCCGATGAATTCGCAGACATAGCGGGCGCTGCCGTTGATGGAGGTGACGATGCCCAGGGGGATGTCCAGCTCGTTGAGCACGGGGCCCTGCTCGATGTGCACTTCCACAAAGCCCAGGTACTTGGCGGGGTCGCGCTCCAGCTTGGGGATGTCGTCGATGCACAGGCCCGCATGCAGCATGGCTTCGCGCAGCGTGATGCCGTCAGCGTCCTTCTGTTCCAGCCATTCCTGCTTGAAGTCGCCCACCAGGGCGCCCGAGCCCAGGAAGGTGGCCTTGTAGCGCTGGCCTTCCTCTTCCGAGAAACCCACCACTTCGATGTTGAAGGGCAGGCGCTTGCCTTGCTGGGCCAGTTGCTTGACGCAGGCCATGGGCACGAAGATGCCCAGGCGGCCGTCGTACTTGCCGCCGTTGCGCACGGTGTCGTAGTGGCTGCCGGTCAGCAGGGTCTTGGCGCCTTCGGTGGCCGCCTTGTAGCGGCCCACCACATTGCCCACGGCGTCGATCTCGACCTCATCGAAGCCGATTTCACGCATCCAGTGGCTGATGCGCTGGGCGCAGGCGCGGTGGGCGTCGGTCAGATAAGTCACCGTCAGCTGGCCTTTTTCGGCATAGCCGGGGTCGCTGTTGGTGGACAGGCGTTCCTGCCAGTCCCAGACTTCGTTGCCTTCGACGGGTTCGTAGCCGAACTTGTCGTTCAGGCGGATCTCGGCGATACGGTGGATGTTGCGCAGTGCCTCGGCCTGTTCGTAGGCCGGATGGTTGAACATGCGACGCTCGAAAGTCGCAATGATCTCGGCCTTGCTCAGACCCAGACCGCGCGCGCCGCGCACGGCCAGGATGAAGGGGAAGCCGAAGCGCTTGCCGTATTCGGCGTTGAGCTTGCGGATGTGCTCCAGCTCTTCGGGCGTGCAGTTGGTCAGGCCAGCCTTCTTCTGCTCATTCGTCGATTCGGCGGTGAGCGTGTTGGTCTCCATCTGCTTGCCGGCCAGCTCCGGGTGAGCGCGGATCAGGTCGAGCTGAGCCTGCTCGCTGGACTCGGCCAGCACCTTGGCCATGGCGTGCTTGATATGCGCCATGGACTTGAAGGGACGCTGCTCCAGCGCCTTGGCGGCAATCCAGGGCGAGTGCTCGTACAGGCCATCGAGCAGGTCGGTGGCGGTGGCCGCATCGGCGGCATTCAGTTGTTCCAGGGTCAAAGCCATGTCGCAATCAATCCTTGCAAGGGAAACGCTCGGCCCAGTGACGAGCCAAATCAATACGGCGGCACACCCACACGTTGTCGTGCTTCTGGATGTGATCGAGGAAGCGCTGCAGCGCTGTAATCCGGCCAGGACGGCCCAGCAGTCGGCAGTGCATGCCGATGCTCATCATCTTGGGGGCGTTGTCGCCGCTGGCATTGCCTTCGGCGTACAGGACATCGAATGTGTCCTTCATGTACTGGAAGAACGGATCGGCGTGCGAGTAACCCTGGGGCAGTGCAAAGCGCATATCGTTCACGTCCAGCGTGTAGGGAACGATGAGCTGGTTGTGCGTCGTGCCGTCGCTCTTGGCGACCTTCATCCAGAAGGGCAGGTCGTCGCCGTAGTAATCGCTGTCGTAGGTAAAGCGGCCGGCATCGGCCACCAGGCGGTGGCTGTTGGGGCTGTCGCGGCCGGTGTACCAGCCAAGGCCGTGGTCGCCATCGTGGCCGTAGAGCTCTTCAAAGATGTCCACGCATTGCTGCATGTGGGCGCGCTCGATCTCCTCGGGCACGTTCTGGTAGTGAATCCACTTCAGGCCGTGGCAGGCCACTTCGTGACCGAGCTCGTCGAAGGCCTGGGCCAGCTCGCGATGCTTTTGCAGCGCCGTGGCCACGCCGAACACGGTCAGCGGCAGGCCGCGCTTTTCGAACTCTTTGAGAATGCGCCACACGCCGGCGCGCGAGCCGTATTCATAGATGCCGTCCATGCTCATGTGACGGGCCGGATAGCTGGCGGGATTGAACATCTCCGACAGAAACTGCTCGCTGCCGGGGTCGCCATGCAGGATATGGTTCTCACCGCCTTCTTCGTAGTTCAGCACGAACTGAACGGCCACGCGGGCTTTGCCGGGCCATTCGGGATGGGGCGTGTTGCGGCCGTAGCCAATCAGGTCGCGTGGATAGGAAGCGGTGGAATCGTAAGTCATAGGGATACGGATGAAAGTGCCATCGACAAATCGTTCGTTGGCAAATCGCGGTCGAAGGTCAGGCCTGCTTCCACGTGGTCCAGGTGCAGCTGCATTAGCTGCACCGCATGTTCGGCATCGCCCGCAGCCAGCGCGGTCACGATGTCGGCATGTTCTTCGTGCGAATGCTCGGCCGCCGATGCAGACTGGTACATCAGGGTGATCAATGCGCAGCGGGAAATCAGCTCGCCCAGCAGCTGTGCCAGCACCTCGTTGCCCATGAGCTCGGCCATGCGCACGTGGAAGTCGCCCAGCAGCTCGGTGCGCTGGCCCACGTCATTGGCTTCCATGGCCTTCTTCTCGGCAGCCACATGCTGCTTGAGGGCGCGAATCTTGGCGGCGCTGCTTTGCTTGACAAAGCTGCGCACCATCTCGGCCTCGAGCATGCGGCGCACGGCAAACACCTGGCGCGCCTCGTCCACCGAAGGCGTGGCCACAAAGGCGCCGCGGGCGGGCTCGAGCCGGATGAGACGGTTCTGCGAAAGCTGGAACAGGGCCTGGCGCACCAGGGTGCGGGAAACTCCAAAGTGGTCGGCCAACTTTTGCTCGGCCAGCTTGGTGCCGGGCATCAGGCGATGCTCGACGATGGCCTTGGTCAGGCTTTCGACAATGAAACTGGTGGTGGAAGTTTCCATAAATCCATCATAGCGGTTGAAGACAAGTTTTGTATACAGTTTCTGTTCACCAAACATGGTGTTTGTATCGATGTTCAGGCGCAGAAAGCTGTGCGCAAGCGCGCAAACCCAATGGGAGCAAGGGCTTGCAACATTGGTATTGCAAAGATCAGCAGTGTTGTGACTGGGGGCCCTCTGTAAGGGAAAAAAGCCCGAATGCACAATGCGCAGCTATGCAAGCACAGAATACATCCTCGCGCGCGCAGGCCGCGGCAACGCCTGTTCCCCAGCAAGACCCGGCTGGCTTTCTGCGTCATCTGTATGACGTGGCGGTGCGCAATGCCCTGCCCATCGAGGGTCTGGCGCGTCATCTGCCCAAGCCGCCCAAGGGGCGCACGCTGGTGCTGGGCGCCGGCAAGGCCGGCGGCTCCATGGCGCAGGCGCTGGAAGCTCTGTGGCCGCAGGATGCCCCGCTGTCGGGTCTGGTGGTGACGCGCTACGCGCACATTCCCCCACGCCCCGAAGGGCTGGCCCAGCGCCTGGAGGTGGTGGAAGCTGCCCACCCCGTGCCGGATGCGGCCGGTCTGGCTGCGGCCGAGCGCATTCTGGCGCTGACCGAGGGGTTGACGGCCGATGATCTGGTGATCTGCCTCATCTCCGGCGGCGGCTCCTCCCTGCTGACGCTGCCCGCCGAAGGCATCGACCTGGCCGAGAAGCAGCGCATCAACAAGGCGCTGCTGGAGAGCGGCGCGGCGATTGGCGAGATGAACTGCGTGCGCAAGCATCTCTCGCGCATCAAGGGCGGTCGTCTGGCCGCTGCCTGCCATCCCGCCAAGGTGGTGACGCTGACCATCAGCGATGTGCCCGGCGACGATCCTTCGGTGATCGCCAGCGGACCCACGGTGCCGGACGCGTCGACCTGTGCCGACGCACTGGCCATCCTGGACCGCTACCAGATCGGCATTCCCGAGTCCGTGCGCGCTGCGCTGCAAGCCGGCGAGCTGGAGACGCCCAAGCCCGGCGATGCTCGCTTCGAAGGCCATGAGGTGCATCTGATTGCAACGCCCCAGCAGTCGCTGGAAGCGGCGGCGGCCGCCGCACGCGCGGCCGGCATTGCCGTGCATGTGCTGTCCGACGAGATGGAGGGCGAGTCGCGCGAGGTGGGCAAGGTCCATGCAGCACTGGCGCGTGCCGTGGCCAGACATGACCAGCCTTTTGCCAAGCCCTGCGTGATTCTCTCGGGTGGCGAAACCACGGTGACCATCCGCCCGCGCCAACCCGGCGCGGCCAAGGGGCGCGGCGGGCGTGCCGGCGAGTTCTGCCTGGGTCTGGCCCAGGCCCTGCAAGGTCAGGAAAAGGTCTGGGCGCTGGCCGCTGATACCGACGGTATCGACGGTGTCGAGGACAACGCGGGAGCCCGTGTCTCGCCCTGCACGCTCAAGCGCGCGGCAGAGCTGAATCTGCGCATCAGCGATCACCTGGATCGCAACGATGCCTATGGCTATTTCTCGGCCTTGGAAGATCTGGTGATCACCGGTCCGACGCATACCAATGTCAACGACTTCCGTGCCATCCTGGTGCTCTGATCCGCTGCATCGATAGCAGCTTGCGCTTGATCATCAAGGATTTCAGGTTCTTTCGATACTGAAGTTGCCGCCCAACGGGCGGTAGCTGCTTTGTTTTTGATAGCGCTGTGCAGGGATTGATTCTTTTGCAGAATCAATATGCAATCACCCACCGCGTGGCAGATCCTCCCACCAGGCATCGTCGAACTTGCCCTGCAGAAAGGCGATGAAGGACTGCACTTTCTGCGGCACCAGACGCGGCGAGGGGTAGACGGCGTGGATCTCCTGCTCGGGCAGGCGGCAGGTCTTGAGCACTTCCACCACGCGAGCGTCCTTGAGCGAGTCCTGGGCCACGTAGCGCGGCAGGGCCGCAATGCCCATGTGCGAGCGGGCTGCGGCCAGCAGGGCCGAGAGATTGTTGGAGCGCAGCCGCCCGGTGACGGGAATCGACACCGGCTCGCCGCTGGCATTGCGCAGGCGCCAGATATCGTTGCCCTGCACGCTGCTGTAGATCAGCGTGGAATGCTCCTTGAGATCCGAGGGGCGGCGCGGCGTGCCGTGCTTGCGCAGATAGGTGTTGGAGGCCACCAGCACCCAGGGGTTGACGCCCAGCATGCGCGCGCCCAGCGAGGAGTCGGCCAGCTTGCCCAGGCGCAGCGCAACGTCGATGCCGTTGGCCACTAGATCGGTGTAGCGGTCCTCGAAGCTCAGATCGACCTGCACCTGCGGGTTGTGCTTCATGAAATCCATGGCCAGCGGAATGAGTACACGGCGCCCGAAGGCCACCGAGCTGCCGATGCGCAGCTGACCCTGGACCTGGGTCTGGCGCACCTTGACCACGTTCTCCGCCTCGGCCACGTCGCTGACGATGATCTTGCACTTTTCGTAGTAAAGCGCGCCGGCTTCGGTCAGGCTCACGCCGCGTGTGTTGCGGTTGAGCAGGCGCACCTTGAGGCGCGCCTCCATGGCCGCAACCTGCTTGGTGACGGTGGGCTGGGTGGTGGCGAATTCCTGTGCGACCTTGGTGAAACTGCCGGTCTCCACCACGCGCACAAACATGTGCATCGCGTCGAGTCTGTCCATGGGTTCATCTCCTATTTATTCTTGGGTGGAATAAATTTTATGGTCTGAGAGCGGCTTCCAGCAAGCAAAGGTCTTGACTAAAGTTCAACCAAGTTTTTAGGAGACCCTCATGGCCAAAATGAAAGCAATCGACGCCGCAGTCCTGGTGCTCGAAAAAGAAGGTGTAACCGTGACGTTTGGTGTGCCCGGTGCGGCCATCAACCCGCTGTACGCTGCAATGAAGAACCACGGCGGCATCGGTCACATTCTGGCCCGTCACGTCGAAGGCGCCAGCCACATGGCCGAAGGCTACACCCGTGCTGTAGCCGGCAATATCGGCGTATGTATCGGCACCAGCGGCCCCGCCGGCACCGACATGATCACCGGTCTGTACTCGGCCAGCGCCGACTCCATTCCAATCCTGTGCATTACCGGTCAGGCTCCTCGCTCGCGTCTGCACAAGGAAGATTTCCAGGCCGTGGACATTGCCTCCATTGCCAAGCCCGTGACCAAGTGGGCCACCACCGTGCTGGAACCCGCCCAGGTACCACGTGCCTTCCAGCAGGCTTTCCACCTGATGCGCTCCGGCCGTCCCGGTCCCGTGCTGATCGATCTGCCCATCGACGTGCAGCTGGCCGAGATCGAATTCGACATCGACACCTATGAGCCCCTGCCTGCCTACAAGCCAGCTGCTTCGCGCAAGCAGGCCGAGAAGGCCATCGAGATGCTCAACGAATCCGAACGTCCCCTGCTGGTCTCCGGCGGCGGTGTGATCAACGCCGATGCTTCCGAGCTGGTGGTCGAGCTGGCCGAGATCCTGAACGTGCCCGTGATTCCCACACTGATGGGCTGGGGCACCATCCCCGACGATCACCCTCTGATGGTCGGCATGTGCGGTCTGCAGACCAGCCACCGTTACGGCAACGCCAACATGCTGGCTTCGGACTTCGTGTTCGGTATCGGCAACCGCTGGGCCAACCGCCACACCGGCTCGGTCGAGGTCTACACCAAGGGCCGCAAGTTCATCCACGTGGACATCGAGCCCACACAGATCGGTCGCGTGTTCGCGCCTGACTACGGTATCGTCTCCGACGCCAAGTCGGCTCTGGAGCAATTCGTTGCCGTGGCCAAGGAGTGGAAGGCTGCCGGCAAGCTAAAGTGCCGCAAGGCCTGGGTGGCTGAATGCCAAGGCCGTAAGAACAGCGTCGAGTTCCTGCGCAAGACGAACTTCGACAACGTGCCGATGAAGCCCCAGCGCGTTTACCAGTGCATGAACAACACACTGGACCGCGACACCACCTATGTGTCCACCATCGGTCTGTCGCAGATCGCCGGTGCCCAGTTCCTGCACGTGTACAAGCCCCGCAACTGGATCAACTGCGGCCAGGCCGGCCCTCTGGGCTGGACCACTCCCGCCGCCCTGGGTGTGCGCGTGGCCGATCCCCAGCGCAAGATCGTGGCACTGTCCGGCGACTACGACTTCCAGTTCATGATCGAAGAGCTGGCCGTGGGCGCGCAGTTCAAGCTACCCTATGTTCACGTGCTGGTGAACAACAGCTATCTGGGTCTGATCCGTCAGGCACAGCGCGCTTTCTCGATCGACTATTGCGTGCAATTGGCGTTCGACAATATCAACATGGATGAGGGTGATGCGACCCGCGGCTACGGTGTTGACCATGTTAAGGTCGTTGAAGGTCTGGGTTGCAAGGCGATTCGCGTTCATCGCGCCGAAGACTTTGCTCCCGCCATGCAGCAGGCCGAAGCCTGGATGGCAGAGCACAAGACCCCTGTGGTGATCGAGTGCATCCTGGAGCGTGTGACCAACATCTCCATGGGCGCCGAAATCGACAACGTGGTCGAGTTCGAAGACCTGGCAACCGAAAAGGCCGACGCGCCCAGCGCACTGGCCCTGCTGGACTGATAGGAAAACTCCCCCTGAGCGGCTGTGCCGCTTCCCCTCTCTTTGCGGGAGGGGGACGACGCCTTCGCTGCGGGGCGGCGCGGCCGGCTCAGGCCCTTGCTTGGCGTCTAGCGCCTGCAACTATTAACGATTACCGGAGACTTTTATCATGCCCCGTTTTGCAGCCAACCTGAGCATGTTGTTCACCGAGGTGCCTTTCCTCGAGCGTTTTGAGCGTGCCGCAAACGCAGGCTTTGAAGCCGTGGAGTTTCTCTTCCCCTACGCTCATACCGTGGAAGAGATCAAGGAGCGCCTGGACGCCACCGGCCTGAAGATTGTTCTGCACAACCTGCCCGCAGGTGACTGGGACGCGGGCGAGCGCGGCATTGCCTGCGACCCCAAGCGCGTGGACGAGTTCCGCGCCGGCGTGGCCAAGGCCGTGACCTATGCCCACGCCCTGGGTGTGCCACAGCTCAACTGCCTGGCCGGCAAGGTTCCTGCTGGTATCGACGCTGTCGTGGTACGCCGCACCTTCGTGGAAAACCTGCGTTTTGCCGCTGCCGCCCTGAGCGCCGCCAACATCCGCCTGCTGATCGAGCCGATCAACCCCTTCGACATCCCCGGCTTCTACCTGAACCGCACGGATGAAGCCCTGTCCATCCTGGACGAAGTGGGTGCGCCCAACGCCTTTGTGCAGTACGACATCTACCACGCCCAGCGCGTGGAGGGCGAACTGGCTGCCACCATGCAAAAGCAGCTGGCCCGCATCGGTCACATCCAGCTGGCTGACAACCCCGGTCGCAACGAACCCGGCACGGGCGAGATCAACTACCCCTTCCTGTTCGCACATCTGGATCGCATCGGCTACGACGGCTGGATCGGCTGCGAATACAAGCCCGCCAATGGCACCGAGTCCGGCCTGGGCTGGCTGCAGAAGATCGGCGGCTGGAGCAAGGTCGCCGTGGCTGCCTGAACGGATGAAAAGGCCTGTGGCGCCTGCTCGCAAAGCGCCACCAGCCGCCGAATTTGAGTATCAAGAAAACTGAGGAGTACAACCATGAACGCATCGTCTCTCAAGCTGGGCTTTATCGGTCTGGGCATCATGGGCGCGCCCATGTGCGGCCACCTGATTGCGGCCGGCCACCAACTGTTCGTCAACACCGTGGGCAAGGTGCCTGCCAACATCGCCGAAACCAGCGCCACCCAGTGCACCACCGCTCGCGGTGTGGCCGAGCGTGCCGACATCATCTTCATCATGGTGCCCGACACTCCCGACGTGGAGAAGGTGCTGTTCGGTGAAGACGGCGTGGCAGCCGGCCTGAAGGGCAGCTCCGGCAAGATCGTGGTCGACATGTCCTCCATCTCGCCCGTGGCCACCAAGGACTTCGCCAAGCGCATCGAAGCCGCTGGCGCCCAGTACCTGGACGCTCCCGTCTCCGGCGGTGAAGTCGGTGCCAAGAACGGCACCCTGTCCATCATGGTCGGCGGACCCGATGCGGCTTTCGAGCGCGTCAAGCCCCTGTTCGACAAGATGGGCAAGAACATCACCCTGGTGGGCGGCAACGGCGACGGCCAGACGGCCAAGGTGGCCAACCAGATCATCGTGGCGCTGAACATCGAAGCCGTGGCCGAAGCCCTGCTGTTCGCATCGCGCGCCGGTGCCGATCCCGCACGTGTGCGTGAAGCCCTGCTGGGCGGCTTTGCCTCTTCCAAGATCCTGGAAGTGCATGCCGAACGCATGATCAAGCGCACCTTCGACCCTGGCTTCCGTATTGCCCTGCACCAGAAGGACCTGAACCTGGCCCTGTCCAGCGCACGTCAGCTGGGCGTGTCTCTGCCCAACACGGCTCAGGCACAGGAACTGTTCAACAGCTGCGTGGCCCACGGAGGTGCAGCCTGGGATCATTCTGGCATGGTGCGTGCCCTGGAAATCCAGGCCAACTTCGAAATCGGTCAGAAGGCTGACTAAAGAGAGGTGGGGAGGGCGGCCACTGGCCACGCGTACGGCCAGCAGCCGCCTCAAGTGAAAGCCGCGCTCGGGGGAGCGCGGCTTTTTTGTTCAGCGTCAGAACCCAATGGTTTTTCCATCAGGATTGCGCGGGTCCGAGGCACCGCGCAGCAGGCCATCACGGACCTCGATGGTCTGCGAGCGGCCCATGGACGCCTTCAGTGCCACTTTGTGGCCCCACTGCCTGAGCAGGGCCAGCGTATCGGGGCTGAAGCCTTTTTCAACGCGCAGCTCGTCCGGCGTCCACTGGTGATGAAAGCGCGGCGTTGACGCCGCCTCGGCCGGGTTCATACCGAAGTCGATGTGATTGACGACCTGCTGCAGCACCGTGGTGATGATGCGCGCTCCGCCCGGACTGCCGGTGACGAGGACCGGCTTGCCGTCCTTGAGCACCAGGGTCGGCGTCATCGACGACAGCGGCCGCTTGCCGGCCTGCACGGCATTCGCATCGCCGCCCACCAGACCGTAGGCATTGGCCACGCCGGGCTTGGCCGAGAAATCGTCCATCTCGTTGTTGAGCAGAATGCCCGTGCCCCTGGCGACGATACCGCTGCCGAAATTGGTGTTCAGTGTGTAGGTCACGGCCACGGCATTGCCGGCCTTGTCCACCACGGAGTAATGGGTGGTCTGGTCGCTTTCATAGGCCTGAGGCCGGCCGGGCCGGATGTCTTGGCTGGGCCTCGCCTGCTGGGGCTTGATGCCCGCAGCCAGCTCGCCAGCATAGTTCTTGGAGATCAGTCCCTTGAGCGGAATCTTCACGAAGTCCGGGTCGCCCAGGTATTCCGAGCGGTCTGCATAGGCGAGCTTCATGGCCTCGGTCATGTAGTGCACGCTTTGCGCGCTGTTGGCGCCCCATTGATTCATGGGCCAGCGCTCCATCATGTTCAGAATCTGAATCAGATGCGCGCCGCCCGAGGAGGGCGGAGGCATGGTCACGATCTGGTAGCCACGGTAGCTGCCGCGTATGGGTTCGCGCTCGGCCACCTTGTAGTCGCGCAGGTCCTGCAGAGTGATGGCATTGGCATGCGGCGCCATTTCAGCAGCGATCTTCTGCGCGATCGCTCCCTGATAGAAAGCCTTGGCGCCCTGCTGGCTGATCAGGCGCAGGGACTGCGCCAGATCCTTTTGCACCAGCCGCTCGCCGGTTTGCAGTGGCGCGCCGTTCTTCCAGAAAACGGCCTGGGTGGCCGGCCAGCGGCCCATCTGCTTTTTTTCCTGCTCCAGGGTCTTGGCCAGGGTGACGCTGACGGGATAGCCCTTGTCCGCCAGCGCAATCGCCGGCGCCATGACCCTGGCCAACGGCATGCTGCCCCAGCGCGAGAGCGCGTGCGTCATGCCCGCCACGGTGCCGGGCACGCCCACGGCGTAGTGGGTGTGGAGCGATTTGCCGTCTATGACCTTGCCATCGGCATCCAGGTACATGGTGCGTGACGCGCCCCTGGGGGCCACTTCGCGGAAGTCCAGCGCAATGTCCTTGCCACTCCTTGCGTCGTGCACCATCATGAAGCCGCCGCCGCCGATATTGCCGGCATTGGGCAGGGCCACGGCCAGGGCAAAGCCGACGGCCACGGCGGCATCGACGGCATTGCCGCCCGCCTTGAGAATGTCCACGCCGATCTGCGTGGCCAGCTCCTGCTCCGAGGCCACCATGCCATTCTTGGCGATGACGGGGTGAAAGACATCCAGTTCGAAGTCGTAGGCGGCAGCGGCAGCCTGGGCAGCGGCGGTCTGGGTGACGGCTGGCGCTGCGGCCTGGGCCCTGGAATCGCTGCCGCTGGCCTGAGCCGTGCCGTCCTTGTGGGCGGCCTCCGGTGCTGCGGTGCTGCTGCAGGCGCTCAGGCCGGTCAGAGCGATGAGCAGGCTGGCTGCCAGGGCGGTGGTGCGCAATTGCATGCGTTGTCTCCTGTTCGCTTGATGAGTCGGACCAGTGTATAGAGGCTGGAAAAGAAGCCAACCGGGCAGACCTGGCTATGTGCCTGAAAGTCAAGGCAGAAAAGCCTTTGATGGAGTACAGAAACTGTATACACTTTAGAAATCAAAGCGCTGCGCTCGCGCGCGGGCAGACTTTGTGATGGCATAGATGCTTTAGGACTTGCGCAGACAGGAATGCAACAACGGCCTGCCTTGTGAGGCAGACGTCCTGCTGAACCCGTTTTGCGCAAGTCGTGTGTTTGATACAACCAAGGGCAGTGGCAAACTGCCTGTGAGGAGATTTCCATGGGCCTGAGCACCCACGTTCTCGACACCATGAATGGCTGCCCCGCCGCAGGCATGGCCGTCGAGCTGTTTTCCACCGAAGGCGACAAGGCCACGCTGATCAAGAGCCTGGTGCTCAATCACGACGGCCGTACCGATGCGCCGCTGTTCGACAACAACACGCTCAAGGTCGGCACCTACCGCCTGACCTTTGACGTTGCGGCCTACTTCAAGGCCCGTGGCGTGCAGCTGCCGGAACCCAGCTTTCTGAACAAGGTGAGCCTGGACTTCGGCGTGGCCAATGTGGAGCAGCACTACCATGTGCCTCTGCTTGTCAGCCCCTGGAGCTATTCCACTTATCGCGGCTCCTGAGCGGGACGTAAGTCTCTCGAAGCGGGAGACATGGCAAAAACAAGAGCGGCTTGCGCACGTCATTTCAAGGTTTCAGCATGCAAATGCTTTGAAACCAAGAGATGATAGGCGCAAGCCGCTCCTGTTTTTAATGACTTATTTGCCTTTGGAATAGGCCATGGCTACAACCAGGGCGCTTACGAAATAAAAGGCCTGCAACTCCAGCGCCCAGCCGCCGGTGTTGTTGAGCATCAAAATCTGCCGGGTGTGCATCAGCGCAAATGCCACCACCATATTCACTGCAATCACCAGGGCTGCCGGCACCACCCACAGACCCACCAGCAGCAGCAAGGGGGCGACCACTTCGCCCAGATAGACCGCGTAGGCCAGAAAGCCCGGTGCACCCAAGCTCTCGATCTTGGCCTCGATGCTGCCGATGCCATAGCGAATCTTGGCCCAGCCGTGCAGCAGCATGAGCAAGGCCAGCGTGACACGCAGCACAACCAGCGCTGCCTTGGGGTGGTGAAAATAATTCCAGAACTTCATGAACTTCCTGTGGTCCGAGCTATGGCTACATCAACAATGCTAGCGCCTATTTCAGTGTTCTCGGTTGATCGCGCTTAGATCAGGCCCGGTCTTGGCGCATGTCTTTGTTGTAGGTATTTTTCGACACCTGCGCTTGTCTTCTGTAGGCCAATGGCGCAAGCTGTAACTGCCGGGTTTTATCGGCAAGGCTGCCGACTAGCATCGAGCCAACCCTGCATCTGACAGCTTTGCATCGGGGGGATGTGCAAAAGCGAACCAATGTCGGACCGCAGGACCTTCTGCCTCTGAAATGTGTCTACACATTCATCCCATGAAAGGATATAGGTATGCGTCAAATTTCTCTGCGTTCTGTTGCGATGGCTGCCGCACTGGCTGCCGGTGCCCTGACCATGACGGCCTGCACCACGACCAAGCCTGAAACCGCAACGGCGCCCCGTGCTGATGCCACGACGATCAATACGCGTGCCAATGCAGCGCTGGAGCGCCTGTACCAGACCGCCCCAGGATCCAAGGAAATGGTGCAACGCGCCAAGGGTGTGCTGATCTTCCCGTCGGTGATTGGCGGCAGCTTTGTGGTGGGGGTCGAGCATGGCCGTGGCGTGCTACGCGTGGGCGGTCAGAACCGTGGCTTCTACAGCACCACGGCGGCCTCCATCGGCTGGCAGGCAGGTGGCCAGTCCAAGGCTGTGATCTATGTGTTCAACACACAGGAAGCGCTGGACAAGTTCCTGCATAGCGATGGCTGGTCTGTGGGCGCCGATGCCACCGTGGCCGCTGGCCGGATTGGCGCCAACGGCAGCGTGGACACCACGACTGCCCAGGCTCCCGTCACCAGCTATGTGCTGACCAACGCGGGCCTGGAGGCCGGGGTATCGCTGCAGGGCACCAAGATCACCAAGGTGGTCGAGTAAGTCTTGCTCGGCTTGCAGCCACAAAAAAACCGGCCTCGGCCGGTTTTTTGTTGTCCGCAGCAGCAGGCATGCGCTGCATGCGCGCCGGGACCGTGAGTCATGCGGCAAGCGCGCAGCGCACCCCACCGGCTCACTCCGGAAAAGCGACTTCGATGCAGGTTCCCCTGCCTCGCGGATGATCGAGAATCCTCAGCACCGCACCATGCCGTGCAGCGATTTCCTTGACGATAGGCAGACCCAGGCCGCAACCATCGCCGCGACCGTCCTGGCCGCGATAGAAGCGCTCCAGCACCAGCGGCCTTTCCTGGGCGGGAATGCCCGGGCCGTCGTCGTCCACGGTCAGCAGGATGGGAGTTGACTGAAGGCTCAGGGTCACCCTGCCGCCTGACTGGCCATAGCGGATGGCGTTGTCCACCAGATTGCCGATCAGCTCGCGCAGCAGCACTGCCGTGCCCAGCACCCAGACGCCACGGTCAGGACCTTCATAGCCCAGGTCGATATGGCGGGCAATGGCCGCATCGGCCCAGCGTTCGAGTTCGTCGCGCGCCAGCGCGGCCAGGTCCACCGGCGTCATCGGCGTGGATTGTTCGGAGCGCGCCAGCGTCAGCAACTGGTGGGTGAGATGGCGTGCCCGCGTCACGGCGGTGAGGATATGCGTGAACGCTTCGGCCCGCCGGGCTTCGTCGGGCTCGCGCACCGCCCGCTCCGTCTGTATCTGCAAGGTCGTGAGCGGCGTGCGCAATTGGTGGGCTGCGTTGGCGATGAAGCGCTGCTGCACATCCTGCGAGTTCGCCACTCTTGCGATCAGCTGATCCAGTGCGTTCAGCAGGGGTTCGAGCTCCGTCGGTACTCCCTCTGCCTTGTCCAGCGGCGCCAGCTTCTCGGGTTCGTAGCGATCCAGATTGCGCGTGAGCCTATCAATGACCTTGAGGCCGGAATCCACAGCAAGCCACACCACGACCCCTGCCAGCATCAGCACCAGCGCCAGCAGTGGCACGGCGTAGCGCAGGATTTCCTCGATGATGGAATCGTGCTTGCGCCGGGTCTGTGCCACCTGGATGAGGAACTCGTCGTTGGGATATTGCAGGCGCACCGCCACGATGCGAACCTGGCGCGGGCCGATTCTGCCGTCGTAGAAATAAGGTGTGTTCAGTGCCAGGCCGCTGGGCGGCAGCGGGAAATCGGCGTTGTGCAGCATGACGCCATGCTTGAGCGAGCGCACTTCTTCCGAGATTTCATCGATGCTGTCGAACTCGAACATCTCCTTGGCTGCCTTGGGCAGGTCGAGTATGGAGCGCTCGCCGTCGTGCGTGATCTGCTGGGCCAGCGTCATGGCTGCGTCGTAAAGCCAGCGGTCGTAGACGACGGAGGCGATATGTCTGGCCAGCCAGATGGTGCCCAGCGCACCAATGATCAGGGTCAGCGACAAGGGCCCGAACAGGCGCACCAGCAGGCGTCGGCGCAGGCTGAAGCGGGTCGACTTATTCATGGGCTTGAGTGCGCGGCTGCTGCTCCAGGCGGTAGCCCAGTCCGCGCAGCATGCGAATGCCGACACCGGCGCCAGCGTCCTCCAGCTTGCGGCGCAGGCGGCTCACGAAGACCTCGATGGATGAGGGATTGATGTCGCTGGCCCAGGTGTAGAGCGACTCGATGATCTGCTGCTTGCTGATGATGCGGCCCTGGCGCCTGAGCAGCAGCTCCAGCACCGCCATCTCGCGCGCCGTGAGCATCAGCTCCTGATCGTGCACGGTGGCGATGCGTGCCGCCGGGTCCAGCATCAGGTCTCCGAAACCGAGCGTGAGGTTCGCGCCGTTGGACGATCCGCGCCGCAGCAGCGCGCGAATGCGCGCTTCCAGCTCGCCCAGCGCGAAGGGCTTGGGAAGGTAGTCGTCACCGCCCGCATCCAGGCCGGAGATGCGATCTTGCAGATCGTATCTGGCCGTGAGGATGATCACGGGTGCTGCAACCCCTTGTCTGCGCAGACGGCGCAGCACGCTGAGGCCGTCCTCATCCGGCAGTCCCAGGTCGAGGATCAGCAATTCATAGGCCGTGGTTTTGCAGGCCTCTGTGGCGGCGTGGCCGGTGTGCACCGCGTCCACCGCGTAATTGGATTGCGCAAGGCTGTTCACCAGGCCATTGGCCAGTTCCAGGTCGTCCTCGATCAAAAGCAGGCGCATGGCAAGTCATCCGGAAAGGTTCAAGAAAGCTTGGGGAAGGGCTGGATCAAGCTTCGATTGCTAGAGTCAAAAAGTCTTCCGCGATTGTCACATCGGAGAGGGAAAACAGCCAATCCGGATGGTGATCGAGCATGGCGCTTCGATGGGAACAAGGCCCGTGGATTCCTTGGCTTTGCTGCTTTGCGCAGACGCCTGCACCGCGCTTGATCGGTGGTGTTTTGCTTCGAAGTCACGCCGGCTCACGAGCTGCAGAACACCGTCTGTCCTGGCCTGGTCGGCACTGTTGGGGGACTCTCCCGGCAGCTACCGATCATAAGTGGGATGCAGAGTTGGCAATGGTGCCGGCCCTGTCGTAAGAACCTTTTTTGTCCCAGGCCTGCGGCACTGGGAAGGAGCACTTCCAGAGTGAGCCCCATAGTATTCAGAACGAACAGCGGCCTGCGACTCCTCGGCTTGCCGGTCTGGGCGGTGCTGCTGACAGGCTGCGCGGTCGGCCCCGATTTCCAGCGGCCGCCACCGCCCGCCAATGCGGTTTTCACCCGCGAAGCATTTCCTGCCGCCACCGTCGCCGCGTCCGGAAGCACCAGGCAGGCGCAGCAGTTTCTGGCAGGAGTCGATGTGCCGGATCGTTGGTGGACGCACTTCCAGTCGCCCGAGCTCGATGCCCTGGTGCAGGAGGCGCTCAAGGCCAACCCGACCGTGGCGGCGGCGCAGGCTGCGCTGCGCCAGGCTCAGGCCATGGTGAAGGCGCAGCGCGGTGCATACCTGCCCAGGGTGCAGGCCGGATACACGCCGAGTCGCCAGAAGGACGCCGGCGAGTCACCCTTCACCTTGCACACGGCGCAGGTGTCGGTTGGCTTCACGCCCGATGTTTTTGGCGGCAACCGGCGCGCGGTCGAAGCACTGCGTGCCTCGGCCGAAGCGCAGCGCTTTCAGCTGGAGGCCACCTATCTGACGCTGGCTGCGAATGTGGTGACGACTGCTGTCGAGCAGGCGTCGGTGCGCGATCAGATCGCCGCTACCCGGGCCATTGTGCTCGCCAATACAAGAGCGCTGGAGATTCTGCGGCGCCAGCTGGCAGTGGGTCAGGTGGCTGGGCTGGATGTCGCCCTGGTGGAAGCCGCCTTGGCGCAGAGCGAGCAGCAGCTGCCGGAGCTCGAGAAGCAGCTGGAGCAATCGCGCAACGCCTTGGCTGCGTTGATCGGCCGTTTGCCGGCCGAGGCTCCCGAGCACCAGTTCAGCATCGATTCGCTGAAGCTGCCGCAGGAGCTGCCGCTGAGTCTGCCTTCCCAACTGGTGGAGCAGCGTCCCGATGTGCGGGTGGCTGCGGCCGAGCTGCAGGCCGCCAGTGCGCAGATCGGTGTTGCTACGGCCAATATGCTGCCGCAGTTCTCGCTCACGGCTGCACGCGGCGGAGCTGCGGCCGTTTTCGGCCAGATGTTTGCGACAGGCAATCCGTTCTGGAGCATCGTTGCCGAGATGAGTCAGACGCTGTTTGCGGGCGGCACGCTGATGTATGAGCGCAAGGCTGCACAGGCAGCTTTCGATCAGTCTGCGGCGCTCTACAAGGAGGCGGTGATCGCCGCATTCCAGGATGTGTCCAACACGCTGTATGCCTTGAAGTCGGATGCCGAAGCGCTGAACGCAGCCGTGCGTACCGAGCGTGCCACGCAGCGTGCGCTGACGCTGGTGCAAAAGCAACTCACCGCTGGTGAGGTGGATGCGCTGGCCCTGACGGCAAGCCAGCAGGCTTACCAGGAAGCGGTGATCGCGCGTGTACAGGCCCAGGCGGCCCGGCTGGCCGATACCGCTGCGCTCTTCCAGGCACTAGGCGGTGGCTGGTGGAACCAGGCCAGGGCCGACACGGTGGCATCCAAGGATTAGCACCGGCACAACCGACAGGACGCGGCACGACAGCCAAGCCTCCCGGCCTCTCTTTGCCGGGAGGCTGCCGTGCAGCGGATGAGAACCGATATTTCTGGAACTAGCGACTGATATGGACAAGCATCACCACAACCCTGTTTTGCGCTTATCTCCCAAAGCCACCGTTCTGGCCATCCTGGCGTCCTGCGTGGTGCTGGGCGGCGGGGTGCTGTTGTGGCAGGGGGGAAGCAAGCGCATGCCTGTCGCAGCGGCTGCGACGCAGGCCTCTGCGACCAAGACGCGTCAGCATCTCTTCCATCCCAGCGAAAAGCAGCGTGCAGCCTTTACCGTGCAGCAGGTGCAGAGCAGGTCCTTTTATGCCGAAGTGGTGACAGAAGGCAAGATCGCTCTGGACGAAAACCGCCTCACCCGCATTTATTCGCCATTTGGCGGACGCGTGACCGAGCTGCTGGTCAATTCCGGGGACAAGGTGCAGCGCGGGCAGAAGCTGCTATCGGTGGAAGCCTCGGACTCCATCGAGACGCAAAAGGACTTCATCGCCGCCCTGGGCGACTACCGCAAGACCAAGTCCCAACTCGAGCTGAGCGCTGCGGTGGAGGCCCGGCTCAATGCATTGCATAAGGACGAAGCCGCATCGAAAAAGGACTGGGATGAGGCGCGCGCAGCCCTGCTTGCCGCGCAAAGCGACCTGCGCTCGGCCGAGATTGCACTGCAGGCCGTGCGCAGCCGCCTGAAGCTGCTGGGCAAGACGCAGTCCGAGATCCAGAAATTCGAGAACACTGGTGTCATTTCATCGGATGCCCCGGTCTACTCCCCCATCGGCGGCGTGGTGCTGCAACGCAATGTGGGCCCCGGCCAGTTCGTGGACGGCGGCTCGGGCGAAGGCGAGGCGCCGCTGCTGATCGGCGACATCTCCAAGATCTGGTTGCTGGCCTATGTGCGCGAAAGCGATGCCGCAGCCGTTCGGTTGCAGCAGCCCGTGGACTTCACGGTGCTGACGCTGCCCGGGCAGACATTCAACGCCAAGGTCAGCTATGTGGGCTCCGCGCTGGACGGCGACAGCCGCCGCCTGCTCGTGCGCGCCGTGGTGGACAACCGCGACGGCCTGCTCAAGCCCGAAATGTTCGCGCAGGTGCGGATCCTGACCGGAGAAACCGCGCCCAGCCTGGCTGTGCCGCGCGAGGCCGTGATCCACGAGGGCGATGCCACCCGTGTCTGGATCCTGAACGCCGACGGCAGCGCCGAGCTGCGCAGCTTCAAGGCCGGTCTGGTCAACGGAAGCTGGATGCAGGTGCTCGAAGGACTGCAGCCCGACAACCAAGTCATCACAGCGGGCAGTCTGTTCATCGATCGCGCAGCCGCGCTGGCTTCTGCCGCAGACAACAGGTAAGCCATGATCCACGCACTCATCAAATCGGTCCTGCAGCTGCGGGGCCTGGTCATCGCCATGTTCCTGGTGCTGCTGGGAGTGGGCGTGATTGCCTTCACCAAGCTGAACATCGAGGCCTACCCGGACCCTGTGCCGCCTGCCGTGCAGGTCATCACGCAGAACGAAGGCCAGTCGGCCGAGGACATCGAGCGCTACATCACCATTCCGGTCGAGACCGGGCTGACCACGGCCCAACATTTGAGCGCCATCCGCTCGATCTCGCTGTTCGGCCTGTCCGATGTGCGCCTGCAGTTCACCTATGACCTGACCTACGAGGAAGCGCTGCAGAAAGTGCTGAATCTGCTGGCCCAGCTGCCGCCGCTGCAAAATGGCGTGCAGCCCGAAATCTCGCCCTGGAGCCCGATTGGCGAGGTGTACCGCTATCAGCTCGTGGGTCCTCCCGGCTACAGCGTGCTCGATCTGCGCACGCTGCAGGACTGGGTGGTCGAGCGGCGTTTTCGCGCCGTGCCCGGCGTGCTGGACGTGTCGAGCTGGGGCGGCAAGACCAAGGTCTTCGAGGTCCAGGTCGATACCAACAAGCTGGCGGCCTTCGGCCTGACGATGTCGGAGCTGGTGGAAAAACTCAATGACAGCAATGTCAACGTGGGAGGCCAGACCGTCAACGTGGGTCAGCAGTCGGCCGTGGTGCGCGGCGTGGGCCTGATCCAGCATATCGATGACATCCGCAACACGCTGCTCACGCAGTCGAACGGCAATCCGGTGCGGGTGAGCGACATCGGCGAGGTCAAGGTCAGCCAGCTTCCGCGTCTCGGTATTGCGGGCCGTGACGACAACGACGACATCGTGCAAGGTACGGTGCTGATGCGCCGCGGCGAGAAGAGCACGCCGGTCATGGCCCGCGTGAAAGCCGAGGTGGATCGCATCAATGCGTCCGACCTGCTGCCGCCGGGCGTGCGCATCGAGCGCATCTACGACCGCAGCGAGCTGATCGCAATCACCACCAAGACGGTGCTGTTCAACATTCTGTTCGGTGTGCTGCTGGTGTTCGGCGTGCAGTGGCTGTTCCTGGGCGATCTGCGCAGTGCCGTGGTGGTCGCATCGGCCATTCCGTTCGCCTTCTTCTTCGCCATCGGGATCATGGTGCTCAGAGGCGAGTCGGCCAATCTGCTGTCGCTGGGGGCGATCGACTTTGGGTTGATCATCGATGCCACGGTGATCATCGTGGAGAACATCTTCCGGCATCTGTCGGGGCATGCGAACGACGGCGAGCATGGGGACTCGCAGGCACCGCTGGCGCCCGTGCCTGCCGGCTTTACCGGCAAGCTGGCTGCTGTCTACCGCGCCTCGACCGAGGTGAGCAAGCCCATCCTGTTCGCGGCCATCATCATCCTGGCCGGCTTCCTGCCCTTGTTCACGCTCAGTGGCGTGGAAGGCCATATCTTCGGGCCCATGGCGCAAACCTATGCCTATGCGCTGGCCGGCGGCCTGATCGCCACCTTCACGGTGGCTCCCGCGTTGAGCGCATTGCTGCTGTCGGAGAACGCCGAGCACCGCGAAACCTGGTTTGTGCGCAAGCTGCGCTGCATCTACCTGCCGGCGCTGCGCGCTGCCATGGCGAACAAGTTCACCACGGTGGCCGGGGCTGCCGTGCTGGTGCTGGCCTCGCTGATCGGTATCCGCGGACTGGGGCTGGAGTTTCTGCCGACACTGGAGGAGGGCAATCTGTGGGTGCGCGCCACCATGCCGTCGTCGATTTCGCTGGAGGCCGGCAATGACACGGTGAACCGCATCCGCCGCCAGATCTCGGCGCTGCCCGAGGTCGATACCGTGGTCTCGCAACAAGGCCGCACCGATGACGGCACGGACTCCAACGGCTTCTTCAACGCCGAGTTCAATGTGCCCTTGCTGGCCCGGTCGCACTGGCGTCCCGGCATGGACAAGCCTCGCCTGATCCGCGAGCTGGGGGCACAGCTGGAGGAGGAGTTCCCCGGTGTGGAGTTCAATTTCTCCCAGTACCTGCAGGACAACGTGGCCGAGTCGATTTCGGGCGTGAAGGGCGAGAACACGGTCAAGGTGTTCGGCTACGACCTGGACCAGCTCAAGGCGACCTCGGAGCAGATCAAGGAGGTAATGAGCGAGGTGCCGGGGATCACTGACCTGAGTGTGTATACGCTGCTCGGCCAGCCCACGCTCAATATCCAGGTGGACCGGCTTGCGGCGGGTCGCCATGGCTTGAGCACAGGGGAAATCAATACCGCCATCGAGGCGGCCATAGGTGGTACCGAAGCCGGCAATCTGTTCGAGCGAGGCAGCGACCGCTTCTTCCCGATCCGGGTGCGACTGGCAGCCGAGTACCGCAACGACATCGAGGCCATCAAGCGTCTGACCGTGGGCGCCAAGGACGAAGAGTCAGGCCGCGTCCATCAGATCCCTCTGAGCGAGATCGCCAAGGTGGAGCTGGTCTCGGGTCCGGCCTTCATCTACCGCGAAGGTCAGCAGCGCTACATTCCCATCAAGTTCAGCGTGCGAGACCGCGATCTGGGCGGTGCCATCCACGAGGCGCAGGAGCGCATCGCCAAGCTGAACCTGCCACCGGGCTATCGGCTGGAATGGGCCGGTCAGTTCGGCAATCTGCAGGACGCCATCGATCGTCTGACCGTGATCGTGCCGGTGACGCTGGTCCTGATTGCGCTGCTGCTGTATGCCACTTTCGCATCGTTCACGGACACGATGCTGGGCCTGAGCGTGATTCCCATGGCCATGGTGGGCGGTGTATTTGCGCTGTTCGTCACAGGCACACCTTTCAGCGTCTCGGCGGCGATCGGCTTCATCGCGCTCTTTGGTATCGCGGTGATGGAAGGCATCATCCTGCTGTCGTACTTCAACCAGCTGATGGCGCGAGGGCGAGAACGCTCGGCTGCGGTGCTCGAGGCCTGCGAGGTGCGCTTCCGTCCCGTGATGATGACCTGTCTGGCGGCTGCCGTAGGGCTGCTTCCGGCAGCCTTCTCGACGGCCATCGGTTCGCAGGTGCAGCGCCCGCTGGCACTGGTGGTGGTCGGCGGCATCAGCATGGCGCCGCTGCTGGTGCTGATTGTCTTCCCGGTACTTATCTCGCTGTTCTCGCGCCGGGACCGTAGCGCTGCGATGACCGGGTGATCCTCGGCGTCACGAACCAGGAGAGCAGCCGGCGCAACGCCGGCACTTCGGCCCGCTGTTTGAGCGGGCCGCTTGCTATGCGGGGTTACTCGCCCAGCTGCCCTTCGGTCAGGGTGTCGAGCTGGAAGCGTCCCGACTTGTCCCACAGCCAGGTGTCGGTATAGGTCACGCTGCGACCCGGCGCAGGAAAGGGTGCGGCGGAGCGCACGGCTCGTTCGATCTCTGCCACCACTTCGGGTGCGTGGCTGGGCTTGCGCATCCAGTGCAGGTTTTTCACGCGGCCCTGGCCGTCAAGCTGGACCTGCAGCACACCGATTGCATACAGCATGGGCGGCAGCATGCCCTTGTAGATGCGGCCCGAGTTGTGCTCGTACAGATGCTGGGCAGCCTGCTTTCGATAGCTTGGACTGGCCTTGTCGGCAGGCGTCGTGCCTATGGATGGGCTTTGAGGCGCGATCTGGCAGGCGGTCAGCACTGCGGCAACGGCAGCCATCATCCCGGTCCGCAGCCAGTTCAGGGGACGGCGGGCTGGTTTGGCGCGGGAGGGTTCGTGGGTTTCGGGCATGACGCCAAGCGTAGCCGCAAATGGGTGAGGGCCGCAGCCTTGGGGCTGAATTCCGATGCTGCCTCGTGAAAAATCTGCAACCACTCGTCAGACAGGGCCCGGATATGCATCCGATTAAGGTGCTCATACGCTTGTTTGTCTATTGCGGACCGGAAAATGCATGAATATCGGTCATCAAAGCAATCGGCGTTCAGTCATGTGGAGCGAAACACAGCAAGGAATCTTGAACCGTCTGGCGCAGCAGCCGCTGTGCCGGGTGCAGGTGCAGGCCACCCGTGGCTCCGTGCCCCGTGAGGAGGGGGCCTGGATGGCTGTGTTTGCCGATGAGGTGATGGGGACGATAGGCGGGGGCCATCTGGAATGGCAGGCCATTGCTCTGGCGCGTCAGTTGCTGGTGCAGTGGGACGAGGATTGCGCCGCCTCGCGCGAGCATGTCCAGCGCTATGCCCTCGGCCCCAGCCTGGGCCAATGCTGTGGCGGTGCTCTGGAGCTGCACTTCGAATGGTTTGAGGCCCGCGACGCCCAGCGTCTGCGGGCCTTGATGCCAGAGCCCTCGCAATGCGTGGCCTTGTTCGGTGCGGGCCATGTGGGGCATGCACTGGTGCGCATTCTGCGCAGCCTGCCGTATCGGGTGATCTGGGTGGACAGCCGCGATGCAGTCTTTCCTGTGCAGGAGCAGATTGGCGTGCAGTGCGAGCATTCCGATCCGGTGCAGGCCGCGGTGGGGCAGCTGCCGCCGCAGTCCCAGGTGCTGATCATGAGCTTCAGCCATGCCGAGGACCTGGAAGTGGTGGCGCAATGCCTGTTGCGCCAGCGCGAGCGAGGAGATCTGCCTTTTGTGGGGCTGATCGGCAGCAAGACCAAATGGGCGAGCTTCAGTAGCCGCTTGCGCAGCCGAGGCTTCAGCGATGAGGAGCTGGCTCACATCACCTGCCCGATCGGCGTGCCGGGCATTACCGGCAAGGAGCCCGAGGTGATCGCGGTCGCTGTGGCGGCACAGCTTCTGCAGCGCCTGCCTGCGAGCTGATGGTGCGGGGTGTGCCCTGACTTGGTGCATCTGGCATGCAAACAGACGGTTGCATGCCCTAAAAATCAGGCCCGATACTTGCTCATGGCTCTTGTACTAGGGAAATCTCTAGGGTGGTTTATCCCGAATTCGAGAGTTGTAGTGGCAAAAACTGCATACACTTTCGGTCGACAGAATGGTCGCAGCGGTGCCCCGTGTGTAACGTCCGGGAGCGCGGCCTTTTCTTCTGCTCAGAGCGCCCGCAGTGGTGAGCAGGTTGTTCGGCAGCCCCACGCTGCCAAGGTTGAGAGCTATGGAAAGCTACATTCTCGACTGGGCCGGCCTGCTGTTGCGGTGGCTCCACGTCATTACCGCGATCGCCTGGGTCGGTTCCTCCTTCTACTTTGTGTTCCTGGACAGCAGCTTGACGCCGCCCGTGGACGACGACCTGAAAAAGCAGGGTGTCAACGGCGAACTCTGGGCTGTGCACGGTGGCGGTTTCTACCACCCCGTGAAGTTCAATGTGTCTCCTCCCAAGATGCCGGATCACCTGCACTGGTTCTACTGGGAAAGCTATACCACGTGGCTGTCCGGTTTTGCCCTGCTGACGGTCTCCTACCTCTGGAACGCCAATATCTATCTGGTCACTCCCGGTGACCCCAATGCCATGAGCACCGGCGCTGCCGTGGCTTCGGCTCTGGGCTTCCTGGTGGTCTTCTGGCTGCTGTATGACTTCATCTGCCGCACCTTCGGTCAGAAGAAGAATGGCGACGCCACCGTCGGTGCCATGGTTCTGGTGCTGGTGTGTATCGCAGCCTACCTGGCCTGCCACATCTTCCCCGGCCAGGCTGCCTTCCTGCTGATGGGCGCGATGATCGCGACCTCCATGAGCGCCAACGTGTTCTTCTGGATCATTCCTGGCCAGCGCAAGGTGGTGGCTTCCCTGAAGGCTGGCGAGCCCGTGGACCCGCGTCACGGCCAACGTGCCAAGCAGCGCAGCGTGCACAACACGTATTTCACGCTGCCGGTGCTGTTCGCCATGCTGTCCAACCACTATGGCTGGCTGTATAGCCACAAGATGAACTGGCTGGTGCTGATCGGCATGATGTTTGCCGGCGCTGCCATTCGCCAGTTCTTCGTGATGCGCCACGGTTACAAGCTGGGTCGCAACAACCACCCCTGGCCTTACGCTGCTGTCGGCGTGGCTGCTCTGCTGGCCGTTTTTGTCTGGCTCAAGCCCGCTCCCGCTCCCGTTGCTGCAGCGCCTGCCGCTCCTGCTCCGGCCGCGACTGCTGCTCCTGCTGCGGCCGTGACTGCAGCACCTGCTGCCACTGCCGAGCCAGCAGCTCCCGCCGCCGAAGGCGCAGCCACGGCACCTGCAGCCGCAGCACCAGCTGTCGCTGGTGGCGAAGGCTTCGCCAAGGTCAATGCCATCTTCCAGCAGCACTGCGTGGTATGCCACGGCACGGCCATTCAGCAAAAAGCTGTCCGTCTGGATTCGCCCGAAGCTGTGAAGTCGCATGCTCAGCAAATCTACCAACAGGTGGTGCAGCTGAAGAAAATGCCTTTCGGCAACCCTGGCGCACTGTCCGAGGACGAGCGCAATCTGATCAAGACCTGGTACGAGTCCGGCGCCGCCGTGAACTGAGTATTGGCTTGCTAAGCGAAAAGCCGCAGTTTCTACTGCGGCTTTTTTGTTGCTTACCATGCCTTGTTGACGTGGCTCAACATGAATCGGCGAAAAGACCGGCACAGTGCAGTCTATGTTCACCATGCCCTCCATGTCGCAAATCGCTTCCACGTTTGGGCAGCCCGAGAGCTTTGCTCCAGGCTACTGGCTCAGGCAACGTCGCAAATCCCTCGATTCGGTGCTGTACCTGGAAAGCGGCAGCGTGATGCTGGGTGTGGGACAGGATTCAGCCATGCGCCATCACCTCGGACAGGTGGAAGGGCCGGCCTGGCTGGATGCGGCTTTTGCGCTGCAGGATCGTCCGTCCTGCCTCGATATGCAGGCACAGACGGCAGGGCGCATCTACATCATTCCTCTGGCGCGCTTTCTCGGTGCTGTGGCGGATCTGGCTCCGGCCGTGCAGTACCTGCTCAAGGATATGGCCAAGGCCTATTGCTCGCAGACCGACCTGGCGGTCAGTCGCCTGGCGCAGGACGCAGAAGCCCGTTGTGCCCAGTGGTTGCTGAGCCATGCCAGTCCGGCTGGAAACGGCATTGGCTTGCGTGTCACCCTCAAGGCGCGCAAACGCATGATTGCCGCCCAGCTGGGGATTGCACCGGAAACATTCTCGCGAGTGCTCAGGCAGTTGCGCGAGCATGGCCTGATTGCCGGGCGCGGCAATGTCATTGAATTGCCCAGGCCGGGCGCCCTGGAAGTGCTGGCGCTGGGGTAAATACCGGGCTTGGCCTTTTGAGCCCCTGCAACGTCTGGCAATGCGCTGACTGGAGCCGCTCGGCGTAGCATTTATCGACAACCTCCGGGGTTTCCTCTCGTTGGGTTGCAGACATCGGCTCTCTATATTGAGGCCCATGTCAGATGCTGTCCTCTCACTGCCATCAGAGCCGCCCTGGGTTGCGCCGCCGCAGCCGCAGGAGGCTGCTGCCGCAGCAGATGCTGGCCGGGTACGCAGAGGGCCCGGGCCCATGCTGCGCAGCATGGTGCTGGTTGCCATGATCGCTGTGCTGCTGGCCGGCGCCGGCGCTGCGGGCTGGGTGGCCTACTCCCTGCGCCGGGCCGTCATGGATGGAGCCTTGCCGGCACAGACCAAGGCATTGGAGTACGCGGCGCGTTCGCTGGCCTTTAGGGTCGAACAGCAGCAAAAACCCTTGCATGCCCTGTCCTCTGTGCTGGCGGGGCATATGCACGACTCCCAGGAGTCTCTGGAGGCCTTGCTCAGGCAGCCCGCATCCATGGCGCAGCAGTACGAGCAGATCCAGCTTGCCAATGGCAAGGGGCAGTTGCTGGTCAATCTACGCCAGGAGCAGGCGCTTTCCGCAGAGCAGCTCGACGAGCCGCTGCGTGAAGTGCTCAAGCGATCGCTGGCAGAGGGCAAGCCCGTTACTCAGGCCTGGGTACGTCCCGGTGATGCGGGGCTGCAGCTGGAGTTTCAGAACGTGGTGCCGGTGCGTGATCTGCAAGGCAAGCTGCTGGGGGTTCTCGGCGGCAGCTACCGGGCGCCCTTGTCGGTCTTGTTTTCGCTGGAATCCACTTCTGTTGAAGCGGGCGGTCAGTTGCTGCTGATTGACCGCGATCTGCGTCCGCTGGCCTTCAGCAGCAAGGGACAGTGGCAATTGCCAGCCGCTGCGGGCGACGCCGTGCTGCCGGGCGGAATCGACCGGGCCTGGCTCAAGATGGCTCAGGCCGGTGCAGTCAGCGAGCAGAGAAACAACCAGCTCTGGAGCGCCATGCCCTTGCCCTGGGCGCAATGGACTTTGCTGAAGGTCAGCGATGTTCAGGAATGGGTACCCGGAGTCTCGGCCAGGATGATGGGCTGGCTGGCTACGGCCTTGCTGGCATTGGCTGGATTGCTGGGGGTGGTGCTTTGCCTGATCGCCTATCCGTTGACGGCCTTGTTTCGCTCGGCGGAACGGGCTTCCCGACGCGGCTTGATGCTGGAGATGGATTCGGCCACTCGGGGCGCCAACTGGTGGCATGGCCTGTCCGATCATGACTGGGGAGAGGCCCAGACCCTGCGCTCTGCCTTGCAGGCCCTGGGTGGTGGATACGAGGCGCATGGCGAGCAGGAGCGTGAACTGCAGATGCAGCTGCAGACCTTGATGGACTATGCCCCCGTGGGGCTGATCGTGACGCATGGCTCCAAGGTGCAGCGTGTGGGCATGCAGGCCGCCAGGGTATTGGGCTATCAGCCTCGGGAAATGCAGGGCCTGGCCGTGCGTGACCTGTGTGCCAGCGAGGCCGACTATGAGGATCTGATGGGGCGGGTCCGGCGGGCACTGGATACCTACGGACAGTTTGATAGCGAAGTCTGCCTGATGCGCAAAGATTCAAGGCCGATATGGGTGCGTATTCACGGTCAGAGCATGCTGCGCATGCACCGGGCCTGGGAACAGTCGGGCAAGGCGCTGGATGGCCAATATCTGGTCTGGGAGCTCGAGGATGTGACCACTCAGCGCCAGTTGCGTGAGCAATCGAGCTGGAAAGCCATGCACGATCCCTTGACGCGCCTGCCCAACCGGACGGCTTTTGCCCTGCGGCTCAAGGAATGGCTGCAGGAATATACGAGCCGCGATTATCTGGAAAGCATGGGGCGCGCGAATGCGATCGCGCGCTCGCAAAGCGAGCCCCTGGTGCATGGCATCGTGCTGTATGTGGATCTGGATCACTTTTCCCAGGTCAACCGTCAGGGGGGGCGCGAGGTGGGCGACGAGGTGCTTGGTCATATCGCCCGATTGATCGAGTCCACGGTGCGCCCCCATGGCTGGGTCGCCAGGGTGGGGGGCGATGAATTTGCGATTCTCATGGCCGGAATCAGCCGGGAGGAAGGAATGCGCCATGCGCAACTGCTGTGCATGGCCATCCAGGACTGGGAGGGCTCCTACCAGGGCCAGCGCTATATGTTGAGTGCCAGCATCGGCATGTTGCTGCTGGATGCCAGCTACCACACCGCGGCCAGCGCCTTCAAGGGGGCCGATATGGCCTGCTATGCCGCCAAGCGCAAAGGGCGCAACCGCGTGGAAGTGATGACGGCGGCGGTCTGAGCCGGATTGAGCATGCTGAATTCAAGGCAGATATGACGGCTTAGAGGGCAATCCCTTGGCTGCTCAAAGGGGCTGACTGAGTTACGCTCTGCGGCTGCTTTGTATACAAAAATGGATGAGGCTGGCCGTGCCAAGTGCCCGGATGGCCGTGACCTATGCGCGACCAGACCTTGTTCGACAAGATAGATTTGCACCTGATCAGGGTGCTGCACACCGTGCTGACGGAGCGCAGCGTCTCCAGGGCGGCCCTGCGGCTGGGCATGCATCAGCCGGCGGTGTCGGCCGCCCTGCGGCGTCTGCGCGAGCTGGCGGGTGATCCTTTGCTGGTGCGGTCCGGGGCACAGATGCAGCCTACCGATGTGGGTCTGCGCATGGTCCAGCCTTCGGCAGACATTCTGCGTGCCGCTGAAGGACTGTTCAGCGATGCGCGACATTTTGACCCGCGGACCTCGACGCGTACTTTCCGCATCGCGGCCAGCGACTATCTGGATCCTCAGTTCCTGCCACGGCTGATGTCGGCCATGAAAGCGCAGGCACCGCATTGTCCGGTGGACTTCTTGCCACTGAGCGCCGAGGCGCATTACGAGGGGCAGCTGGCCGATGGCGAGATCGATGTGGTCATAGGCAACTGGCCGCAGCCTCCGGAAGGTCTGCACATGGCCAAGCTGTTCGAGGACGAGGTGGTCTGCCTGGTCAGCCCCAAGCATCCGGCAGTGCGCAGGGGCTGGGATGTGCAGCAATGGCTGGAGGCCGAGCACATTGCGCCAACGCCGGCTTATCCCGGTGCCCTGGGCGTGATAGACGAACAATTGGCGGGCATGGGTCTGAGTCGCCAGGTCGTGGCGCGCTGCGCGCATTTCAGTCTGATACCCGACATGGTGGCATCAAGCTTGCTTGTCATGACCTCGGGCAGATTGTTCTGCGAGCGTTTCAGCGAACGTCTGTCCCTGGCCATATTGCCTTGCCCTGTGGAATTCCCTCCGCTGGTCTATTACCAGCTCTGGCATGCGCGTTCGCATGCTGGTGCCGCTACACGCTGGCTGCGAGAGGTGGTTCGCAATGTTGCACTAACGCTGCGAAATCAATAGCTTGTATCGTATTCCTGTTCAGCGCATAGAGCCTGTTTGAGTCAATTTGTTATTTGAATTGAGAGACAATCCAGCGATGAATCCCCCCCCGACACATTCCCCCTCTGCGAGTGCCCATGCGCGCTTGCAGCTGGAGGGTATTACCAAGCGGTACCCGGCTGTGGTTGCAAACAGCAAGGTATCGCTGAAAGTCAAGCCCGGCGAGATCCACGCCATCCTGGGCGAAAACGGCGCTGGCAAGTCCACGCTGATGAAGATCATCTACGGTGCGGTCAAGCCTGACGAGGGCGCCATCCTGGTTGACGGCAAGCCGGTGCAGATCCGCAACCCGCAGGAAGCCCGGGCACTGGGCATTGCCATGGTGTTCCAGCATTTCAGCCTGTTCGACACGCTGACCGTGGCTGAGAACGTCTGGCTGGGCCTGGACAAGAGCATTGCACTGGCCAAGGTGATCGAGAACATTCAGGCCACGGCCCGCGATTACGGACTGGAGGTGGATCCGCATCGCCCCGTGCATACGCTTTCCGTCGGCGAAATGCAGCGTGTGGAAATCATCCGTGCCCTGCTGACCAATCCCCGGGTGCTGATTCTGGACGAACCCACCTCGGTGCTCACGCCCCAGGCGGTGGAGATGCTGTTTGTGGTGCTGCGCCGCCTGGCAGCGGAAGGCTGCTCCATCCTCTATATCAGCCACAAGCTGCATGAAATCCGCTCGCTGTGCACGGCTTGCACGGTGCTGCGCGGCGGTGTGGTGACGGGGGAGTGCAACCCGGCCAACGAGACCAATGCTTCGCTGTCGCGCATGATGATAGGCTCGGAGCCGCCTGAGCTGGAGCACCGCACGGCGAATACAGGCGATACCGTGCTGCGTGTGCAGGGGCTGTCGCTCAGGAGCCAGGACCCTTTCGGTGTCGATCTGCAGAGCATTGCGCTGCAGGTGCGTGCGGGCGAAGTCGTCGGTATTGCAGGCGTCTCCGGCAACGGCCAGAAAGAGCTGATGTATGCGCTGTCCGGCGAGGACACACGTTCCGATGCAGAGGCCGTGCAGTTGCTCGGCAAGGGCGTGGGACGCATGGGGCCGAGTCGGCGCCGTGGCATGGGCCTGCATTTCGTGCCCGAAGAGCGTTTGGGGCGCGGAGCCGTTCCCAGCATGGGCCTGGCCCACAACCTGTTGCTGACGCGCAAGACCGCAGTGGGCAAGGGCGGCTGGATCCGCATGGCGGCGCTGCAAGCGCAGGCGCGGGACATCATCGGCCGCTTCAACGTCAAGGCAGGCGGTCCGAACTCGGCCGCGCAGTCGCTGTCGGGCGGCAATCTACAGAAGTTCATCGTGGGTCGTGAAATTGATGCCAAGCCGCGTCTGCTCATCATCTCTCAGCCCACCTGGGGGGTGGATGTGGGGGCTGCGGCGCAGATCCGGGGCGAGATTCTCAAGCTGCGCGACCAGGGTTGCGCCGTGCTGGTGGTCAGTGAGGAGTTGGACGAGTTGTTTGAGATTTGTGACCGCCTGCATGTGGTGGCCAAGGGCCGCCTGAGTCCTTCGGTGGATAGAGCGGCTGCCACGGTGCAGCAGATTGGTGAATGGATGAGCGGCCTGTGGGATGCGGCGGCGGTGCAGGGAGGTGCCCATGCTTAAGCTGGAACAACGTCCCCAGGCATCCAGATTCTGGACTTATGGCTCGCCGATTCTGGCGTTGCTGATCACCGTGCTAGTCGGGGTCTGCCTGTTCGCCCTGCTGGGCAAGGATCCGGTCAAGGGCTTGCAGGCCTTTTTCTGGGAGCCCATCAAATCGGGCTATGCCCTCGGCGAGCTGGCCGTGAAGGCCACGCCTTTGCTGCTGATTGCGCTGGGGCTGGCCGTGTGCTTTCGCTCCAATGTCTGGAATATCGGTGCCGAAGGCCAGTTCGTCATCGGAGCGGTGGCTGCGGGCGGCATTGCCTTGCTGGCCGACAAGACCACAGGACCCTGGATAGTGCCGGCCATCCTGATCGCCGGCATGCTGGGCGGCATGGTTTGGGCGGGCATCGTCGCCTTGCTGCGCGACCGCTTCAACGCCAACGAAATCCTGGTCAGCCTGATGCTGGTCTATGTGGCCACGCTGGTGCTGGGCTATCTGGTCTACGGTCCCTGGAAGGATCCCATGGGCTACAACTTCCCGCAGACCAAGAGCTTCGAACGCGTCACTCAGATTCCTCGGCTGGTGCAGGGCATGCGCATGAATATCGGCGTCGTCATCTCGCTGCTGGGTGCCGGTCTGCTGTGGGCATTTCTGTTTCGCACGCGCGCCGGCTTCGCGCTGCAGGTCGGTGGCCTGGCACCGTCGGCGGCACGCTATGCTGGTTTTTCCTCGCGCAAGGCGCTGTGGACGGCGCTGCTGATTTCCGGCGCTACAGCCGGTCTGGCGGGGGCGCTGGAAGTCGCTGGCCCCCTGGGTCAGCTCACGCCCTATGTGCCCGCTGGCTACGGCTTTGCGGCCATCATCGTGGCCTTTGTGGGGCGCCTACATCCTGTGGGCATGATTTTCTCGGCCATTCTCATGAGCATGTTTTATATCGGTGGCGAGCTGGCGCAGTCGCGTCTGGGCCTGCCCAAGGCGTTGACCGGCGTCTTCCAGGGTCTACTGCTGTTCGCGCTGCTGGCTTGCGACACGTTGGTTGCCTATCGCATCCGCTGGGTGGCGAAGAAGGTCGGCGGCGCCATTTCTGCAGTGAAGGGAGCCTGATCCATGGAATCCTATGCACTGCTGCTGGGCTCCACCCTCAGCGCCGGCACTGTTCTGGCGCTGGCGGCCCTGGGCCTGCTGATCAATGAAAAATCGGGCATCGTCAATCTCGGCGCCGAAGGCATGATGCTTTGCGCCGCCATTGCCGGTTTTGCCGCTACCGTGCACACCGGCAATACCTGGGTGGGCTTTGGTGCGGGCATGCTGGCCGGGGCCTTGCTGGCCGCCATCTTTGGCGGGCTGGTGATCTGGTTCAACACCAACCAGTACGCAACCGGTCTTGCGCTGTCGCTGTTCGGCGCGGGCTTTTCGGCATTTGTGGGCCTGGGCTATGTACAGGCCAAGCTGCCCGAGCTGCCCAAGTACTCCATTCCTGGTCTGGCAGATCTGCCGGTCGTGGGCCCGGCCTTGTTCACGCTGCACCCGCTGGTATACGGTGCCATCGTGCTGGCCGCCCTGATGGTCTGGTTTCTGTACCGCACGCGTGCGGGCCTGGTGTTGCGCTCGGTCGGCGAGTCGCCATCCTCGGCCCATGCCTTGGGCTACCCCGTGCGCCGTATCCGTCTGATGGCCGTGATGTTTGGCGGTGCGATGTGCGGTCTGGCGGGCGCCTTCATCTCCGTGGTCTACACGCCGCTGTGGGTGGAGAACATGGTGTCGGGTCGTGGCTGGATCGCTCTGGCGCTGACGACATTTGCGACCTGGCGGCCGGCTCGGGTCCTGCTGGGCGCCTATCTGTTTGGCGGGGTGACCATGCTGCAGTTCCATCTGCAGGCCACGGGGGTTCAGGTGCCCAGCCAGATTCTGTCCATGCTGCCTTATCTGGCCACCATCGTGGTGCTGGTGCTGATCTCGCGTAATCCGACCTGGATTCGGGCCAATATGCCAGCTTCCCTGGGAAAACCCTTCTACCCTGGAGCGTGATGCCCAAATGTGGTGCAATCCGCTTTTCAAAAATAACGAGAGGACAACTCCAATGACGACTCTGGGCAAACGCGCTCTGATCAAGATGATCGGCCTGTCGGCTGTTTCCATGGCGGTGCTGACCGCTTGCGGCAAGAAGGAAGAGGCTCCTGCAGCGCCTGCCGCCGCACCTGCGGCAGCACCTGCTGCCGACAAGCTCAAGATCGGCTTCATGTATGTGAGCCCCATCGGCGACGGCGGCTGGACCTATCAGCACGAGCTGGGTCGCAAGGCCATTCAGGAAAAGTTCGGCGACAAGATCGAGACCTCCATGGTCGAGAGCGTTCCCGAGTCTGCCGACGCCGAGCGTGTGATGCGCGACATGATCGGTCAGGGCAACAAGCTGGTCTTTGCCACCAGCTTCGGCTATCAGGACTTTGTGCAAAAGGTCGCTGCTGACGCCAAGGATGTGAAGTTTGAACACGCCACCGGCTACAAGACAGCCGACAACGCAGCCGTGTACGACACCAAGACCTTTGAAGGTGCTTATCTGGCCGGCATCGTGGCGGGCGCCATGACCAAGACCAAGACCGTGGGCGTGGTGGCTTCGGTGCCCATTCCCGAAGTGGTGCGCAATATCAACAGCTTCGTGCTGGGCGCCCAGAGCATCGATCCCTCCATCAAGGCCAAGGTGGTCTGGGTGAACGAGTGGTTCGCTCCTCCCAAGGAATCCGAAGCCGCCAACAGCCTGATCAACGGTGGCGTGGACGTGATGTACCAGAACACCAACTCCCCCGCCGTGCTGAAGACGGCCGAAGAGCGCGGTGCCCGTGCCTTTGGCAAGGACGGCGACATGAGCGGCTTCGCACCCAAGGCCCACCTGGGCTCGGCCGTGATCGACTGGACTCCCTACTACAGCAAGGTGGTGGAAGACACGCTGGCCGGCAACTGGCAGACCGGCAACTTCTGGTGGGGCGTGAAGGAAGGCGCCATCGATCTGAAGAAGATCGCCGACGACGTGCCCCAGGAAATCAAGGACAAGGTGGAGAAGGCCCGCGCCGGCCTGAAGGACGGCTCCTTCGCCGTCTGGACCGGTCCCATCAAGGACAACACCGGCAAGGAGTTGCTGGAAGCTGGCAAGGTGGCGGATGACGCCTGGCTGCGCAGCATCAACTTCTATGTCAACGGTATCGAGGGCAAGGTGCCCGGCGCCAAATAAGCGCTGACTGCGGGACGTCCGACCGACGTCCGATCAAAGGCCCCGAGGGGCCTTTCTTTTTGCGCTGTCGTTTTCAGGATACCGGGCTGCAATTTGGCTCGGTTTATGCATATATTGCCCAAGGTGTAACCGGCATCCCAGGTACTGCGCTGTTGCCGGTTTCAAACCTCACTCTTTGTTTCAAGGAAACTTTAATGACTGATTTGCACAAGCGTTCATTGATCAAGGTCGCCGCACTGACGGCTGTGGCCTCGGCCGCTCTCGTGGGCTGCGGCAAGAAGGAAGAAGCACCGGCGC
Organism: Comamonas sp. Tr-654; assembly: GCF_011752915.1. Lineage (NCBI taxonomy): Bacteria > Pseudomonadati > Pseudomonadota > Betaproteobacteria > Burkholderiales > Comamonadaceae > Comamonas > Comamonas sp. Tr-654. The sequence goes on along the minus strand of NZ_VWWQ01000010.1, from coordinate 81,691 downwards.
CAGCTGCTGCCCCCGCAGCCGCACCTGCCGCCGCTGCTCCGGAACCTCTGAAGATTGCTTTTGCTTATGTCGGCCCGGTGGGCGACGGTGGCTGGTCCTTTGCCCATGACCAGGCCCGCAAGGCCCTGGAAAAAGAGTTCGGTGACAAGATCAAGACCAGCTACGTGGAGAGCGTGCCTGAAGGTGCCGATGCCGAGCGCGTGCTGCGCGACATGGCCTCGCAGGGTAACAAGCTGGTGTTCGGCACCACCTTCGGCTATATGGACGTGATCCAGAAGCTGGCCCCCGAGTTCGCCGATGTGAAGTGGGAACATGCCACCGGCTACAAGACCGCTGCCAATGTCAGCACCTATGACAGCCGCACATACGAGGGCGCCTATCTGGCCGGCATCATTGCTGGTGGCATGACCAAGTCCAACACCCTGGGTGTGGTGGGTTCGGTGCCGATTCCCGAAGTCATCCGCAATATCAACAGCTTCACGCTGGGCGCCCAGTCCGTGAACCCCAAGATCAAGACCAAGGTGGTCTGGGTCAACGAATGGTTCAGCCCTCCCAAGGAAACCGAAGCTGCAACCAGCCTGATCAACGGCGGCGCTGACATCCTGTTCCAGAACACCGATTCGCCTGCGGTGCTGAAGACGGCCGAGGAAAAAGGCAAGCGCGCCTTCGGCTGGGATTCGGACATGACGGCCTACGGCCCCAAGGCTCACCTGGGCTCGTCCATCATCAACTGGGCGCCTTACTACATCGACTCCACGCGCAGCGCGCTGGATGGCAAGTGGAGCAGCCGCCAGACCTGGTGGGGCGTCAAGGAAGGCGTGATCGACATTGTTTCTCTGGCCGAGGACATTCCCGCCGAGATCAAGGCAAAGGTTGAGGACGTGAAAAAGGGACTGAAGGAAGGTACATTCACCATCTGGAAGGGTCCTATCACCGGCCAGGACGGCAAGGAACTGATCGCTGCCGACAAGGTTGCCGACGACGGCTTCCTCAAAGGCATCAACTTCTACGTCAAGGGCGTGGAAGGCAAAGTGCCCGGCGGCGACGCCAAGTAAGCACTGCCGATCAGGCATCGCGCTGCCTTGTCGCTCCGATTGCGGCCTGTGGCGCATGTCTTCAAGGCAGACCCCTGGTTTGCCGCGTAGTGTTGGCTGTTAACAGTCGTCCAGACACGACTTGCAGCGACAGGGCCGCCGCAGAGCGGCCCTTTGTATTTCGATAATGACGAGTATCCCCATGACTGAACGTACCCTCTGGCATCCTGTTGCCCAATCCTCCGATGTGGTGAGCGCGCCGTTTTCCGTGCTACTGCTGGAACAGCCGCTGGTGCTGTGGCGCAGTGCCGAGGGACTGGTTCAGTCCTTTGTGGACCGCTGCCCGCATCGCGGTGCACGCCTGTCCATGGGGCGTGTGGAGAACGGGCATCTGGAATGCCCCTATCACGGCTGGCAATTCTCATCGGGAGGCCAATGCGTGAAGGTGCCAGCCGTGCCCGATTTCACGCCTCCTGCATCGCAGCGCGTGCAGGCCTTCGAGGTGCAGGAAGCCTATGGCCTGATCTGGGTACGGCTTGAGCCTTCCGACAGCCAGCTGCCGATGTTCGCTGCCGAAACGGACCAGCATCTGCGCAAGGTGAACTGCGGGCCCTACGATGTGGCGGCCAGTGCGCCGCGCATCATCGAGAACTTTCTCGACATGTCCCACTTCGGCTTTGTGCACGAAGGCTGGCTGGGCAGCCGTGACGCCACGGCCATTGCCGCCTACAAGGTGGAGACCACCGCCACCGGCGTGCTGGCGACGGGTTGCAAGGCCGTGCAGCCCCAGTCCAATCTGCATTCCACCCAGGCGGCCGAGGTGGAATACACCTACGAAGTGACCGCTGCCTACACCGCCGTGCTGACCAAGATTCCCGAAGAGGGCAGCTCCAAGCAGGGCTGGCGCGAGCAGATCGGCCTGTTCATCTGTCCCGTCACTCCCGAAACCAGCCGTGTCTGGTTCCGGCTGGCGGTCGCGGACTTTGAATCGACCGACGAGCAGTTGCAGACCTTCCAGCACACCATCTTTGTGCAGGACCAGCCAGTGCTGGAGTCGCAGCTGCCCAAGGCGCTGCCGCTGGACCCACGTGCGGAAATGCACTCGGCGGCCGACCGCATGTCGTCGGCCTATCGCCGCTTCCTGAAGGCCCAGGCGATAGGCTTCGGAACCTGCTGAGACCGGCCTGAGAGCCTTTGCCGCATGGTCGTACATGCGGTTGAGCCACGGGCTTGCGGCGGCAAGACCGAAGTCGCAGACCTGTCGGGCTGACCATATGGCACGAGCTGTGCCGGTTTGATAGGCTAGACATTGAATGGCGCGCAGCGCCAAGGAGAATAAAGATGAACACCGTGCCTGCCCTAGATGCTGCCCGTCTGCCGGAGCTGCTGCGCGCCATGCCCAAGGCCGAGCTGCATATGCATATCGAGGGTTCGCTGGAACCCGAACTGATTTTTGCGCTGGCGCAGCGCAACCAGATACCTCTGGCCTATGACAGCGTCGAGGCACTGCGCGCAGCCTATGCATTTACCGATCTGCAGAGCTTTCTGGACATCTATTACGCGGGTGCCAGCGTGCTGCTGCATGAGCAGGATTTCTACGACATGGCGCGCGCCTATCTGGATCGTGCCGTGGCCGACAATGTGGTGCACACGGAAATCTTCTTCGATCCGCAGACCCATACCGAGCGGGGCGTGGCGATGGAGACCGTCATCAACGGTCTTTACCGCGCCTGCCGTGACGCGCAGATCGAGCAGGGCATTTCCTCCTCGCTGATTCTGAGCTTTCTGCGCCATCTGAGCGAAGAAAGCGCCCTGCAGACGCTGGAGGCCGCGCTGCCGCTGCGTGATCGCTTTATCGGCGTGGGGCTGGATAGCAGCGAGCTGGGCAATCCCCCCGAGAAGTTCACCCGCGTTTTTGAACGCTGCAAGCAGTTGGGCCTGCGCCTGGTGGCCCATGCCGGGGAGGAGGGGCCGCCCGCCTATATCTGGGGCGCACTGGATGTGCTGAATGTGGAGCGCATAGACCATGGCGTGCAGTCCGAGCAGGATGCGCTGCTGATGCAGAGGCTGGTCAAGGAGCAGATTCCGCTGACGGTCTGCCCGTTGTCGAATCTCAAGCTCTGCGTGATCAAGGACCTGGCCGATCACAATCTGCCGCGATTGCTGGCGGCCGGGCTCAAGGTCATGATCAACTCGGACGACCCGGCCTATTTCGGCGGCTACGTCAACGAAAACTACACCCAGCTATTTGCCGCTACGGGCATGGGTGCGCCCGAGGCCTACCAGCTGGCGCGCAACAGTCTGGAAGCGAGCTTTGCCAGCCAGGCGCAGAAGCAGGAGTGGATTGCACGTCTCGACGAAGTGTTTCGGGAATATGCCGCGGCTTGACGAAGTGACTGCTGAGCGGCGCAGCGGCCGTCTTCACAAGCGTCCATAGTCTGGGTTCCGAGAATTGCAAGCCCGGTTGAAGCGATTCAGCCGGGCTTTCTTTGCGTGGAGCGGCGCAGTGCCAGGGCCGGCAAAGGTCCGGTGGCCATGCGCCTCGTGGTGTCGCCGCGCAGATGCTCGAACAGCAGATCGACCGCCTGCTGGGCGATGTCTTCCAGATGCAGGTCCAGTGCCGTCAGCGGTGGCTCGCAACTGCGCGCACGCAGGCCGTCGTAGCGCGTGGCCAGCATCAGATCTTCGGGAATGCGCAGGCCTGCCTGCTGAGCGTAGCGGGCAGCGCCCACGGCAAAGGCATCGACCATGACCAGCAGCGCGTCGAGCTCGGGGTGTTCGCACAGCAACTGCTGGGCTGCGGCATGGCCACCATCTTCGCCTTCGGCTTCATCCATGCGCAACACCACAGGTTGCATGCCATGACCGGCTGCCATGGCTGCATAGGCCTGCTCGGCCTGGCTGTAGGAAGTGCGTTCCGAGGCGCCGACCACCAGCCCGATCTGCCTGGCTCCGGCTGCCAGCATATGCGTTAGCAGCATCTGCGTGGCGGGACCCGACAGCAGATCGACATAGGGCACGTTGACATTGTCGCCACCGGGGCGGCCGATGGACACCACCGGCAGGCCCTGCTGCAGCAGCTCTGCCAGCTGGGGGTCGCCGGCTTGTGGTTCTATGACCAGGGCGCCGTCGATATCGAGCAGGTTCAGCGAAGTCTGGCCGGGCCGGTGAGGCGGAACCAGCGCCATGACCAGGCCGCGTTCAAGCGCCGACGAGGCCGCGACAGCTGCCACTTCCATGAAGAACCCCAGCCGCGAGGGGCCGCCCGAGACCGTGAATGGCATGGACGACATCAGCGCAATCATGCTGGCGCCGCCTGTTCGCAGGCGCTGCGCATGGCGATTGGGCCGGTAGCCGAGGCTGCGTGCAGCTTCCTCCACCTTCAGGCGTGTGGCCGGGTCGACCTGACCGCGGCCATTGAGCGCGTGCGAGACCGTGGTGCGTGAAACACCGGCCTCACGGGCCACGTCGGAGATGGTGATGCGTTGGCTGGGGATGTCGGCCATGGAATTCCTCAAGAGTGCGGGCGGTCATTGCGGAGCGCACGGCAGGCATTGCTGAAGTTTTTGTATACTTTACTTTGCCCAAATCGATTTGGTTATTTTGGCTTTGCATCAATTATTCATAAGAAAAATTGATGCAGTCCAGATGCCAAATCGATTTTCTTTTTGAAAACGATATCCATATGCCGCTCGGCCGCAGTGCCGGCCGATGTGCAGATATCCGAGCGTTGCCCTGGTTGTCGGGCAGCGCTGCGAGTCAATTGCGACCGGGGTGCTGGCCTGCCGCCGCTTCGGTTTGCTCACTGGAGAATGAATGTGCCCAAATCGGATTTGAGCCGGCGCAGCTTTTTGAAGGCCGCAGCCGCCCTGGGAGTGCTTGCCGGAGTACGCCCGCTGGAGCAGGCGCTGGCGCAGATGGTCGAGCCGGCAAGTGGTCAGGACGCTGGCTGGATGGACGGCGGCCAGCTCCGCTACCGCCGCGACGGCATGGCCAAGGTCACGGGCCAGAAGCTGTTTGCCATCGATCTGCGCGCGCGCGACATGGCGGGCTGGCCTGACAAGCAGTCCTATGCGCTTTTGATCATGGTTCCGCGTGCCGACCGCATCTACGAAGGTCTGGACCTGTCCGTGCTGGGCAAGGACTTTGCTCCCGATGTGCTGGTGGATGCCGAGCGCGCCGAGGCCGATGGCGTGCACATGCCCGAGCCGGGTTTTTACGGCAGCTACTTCTTGCCCAAGGGTCAGGTCTCGCCCATGCTGGGCCAGCCCGTGGCCTTGGGAATCTGGCATGACTACGAGCACTACCGCGAAGCCGTACGCCTGCTGCGTTTCAATGACGGAATCTTCCGGTGGGGCGCTGCCGCCACGCCGCCCAGACGCAAGCCCTATGTGGCCGCGCGCTATGTGCGCATGGGTGCCGAAAAGCACGACGAGCCCGATCTGTACGCACCTCTGTACAACGGTATCGTGCGCCCGCAGCTGACCGGCCCCGAGGTGCAATGGCCCGGCGCAGACGATCTCAAACATGGCAAGGCCATGCAGTACTCGGCCCAGATTCAGCAACTGCTCAGGCAGCCGCCCGAGGGCACCCAGGTCTTCTCGCGCAGCTATCACAGCCAGTCTATGGAGCCCGCCGCACTGGAGCCCGAAAACGGTCTGGCCTGGTACGAGCCCGCCAAGGGCGTGATGCACATGGTGGGTGCCACGCAAGCGCCCTACGCCACGGCGGGCCATATGGTTGGCATGGTCAAGGCCAGTCGCTTTGCGCTCAAGGAAATGGATTACCTGAGTGCCTACACCGTGGGCTACGGGCAGAAGGAGCACCACTCCTTCCCATACTACGTGGCACTGGCGGCGCTGTATGCCGAAGGCCGCCCGGTGCGCCTGGCGCTGGACCGCTGGCAGCATTTCCAGTTCGCGCTCAAGCGACACCCCTTCGACCTCAAGACCACGATTGCCGTGGATGCCGAGGGGCAGTTCCAGGCCTTCTCGGTGGATATGCGCGGCGACGGCGGCGGCACGATGAACTTCAGCCCCTCGGTGGGCACGCTCGGTGTCGCGTCTTCGCAGTCGGTGTACTACTTTCCCAAGAGCGATCTGTCGGTGGCCGTCTTCCCCAGCAGCGAGGTCACGGCAGGGTCGGTGCGCGGCTACGGCACGCTGCAGTCCATGGCTCCGACCGAAATGCTGGTCGATGAAATTGCCGAGCGGATCGGCATGGATGCCATCGCGCTGCGCCAGAAGAACATGCTGCGTACAGGTTTGCGCAACACCCAGGGCGCCGTGCCTGCGGGCCAGTTGCGCATTGGCGAGATTCTGGCCCTGGCTGCCAAGGATCCGGTGTGGGTGAACCGTGCCCAACGCAAGGCCGAGTACGAGGCCGCCAATCCCGGCGTGCGCTACGGTGTGGGTTTTGCCTCGGTGCAAAAAAGCTTTGGTACCGCTGGCGAAGCCGCGCTGGCATTGATCGAGCTATCGCCCGAAGGCAAGCTCAAGATGAAGCACATCACGGCAGAAATCGGCACCGGCACCACTACGGCGCAGATGCTGGCGGCAGAGCCCTTTCTCGGCCGCCCTGTGGACGAGGTGGAGTTTGCGGCGCAGAAATGGCCCGAGATGCCCGTGCATACGCAGGAGCAACCCAACTCCACGCCCCAGGCCGATGAGGATCGCCAGTCGCAGGATCCGTACTGGGTGCCTAGCTTCACCTCGCCGCAGTCGGCCTCCAACTCGGCCTACTACTTCACCCACACCACGCGCCAGGCCGCCAAGCTGCTGCTGGCCCATGGTCTGTGGCCTGCGGCGCTGTCCATCTGGGGCAACCCGTTTGGCGGGCCGCTGCAGGGCATGCCGGTCTCGCTCGATGAAGCCGAGTGGAAGGATGGCAAGCTGGTGGCCGGAGCCATGGAGCCCTTGACGCTGGAACGCCTGGCCGCACGTGCCCATGAGCTGGGGCTGATCACCGGTGTCTGCGTCCACACCTTCAATCGCCGCTCCTGGGCCAGTGCCGAGTTCGAGCTGGGCGGCAAGCGCTTTGCCGCCGAGATCGATGCGCTGTCCGTTCGCTTTGGCAATGGTGCCGACGCAGCCCAAAAGGCCGCGATGGACAGCGCCGGCTATGTCTTCCAGCCGCGCGTCAAGGTCAGCTATCCGCCGGTGCATCGTCTGGCGGCTGGCGCGGTGTATTACGCGCCTTGCGCCACGCTGTTGGAGCTGGCCGTATCCACGGGCACTGGCAAGGTGACGCTGCTGGGGCACAAGACCTGGCTGGAATGCGGCTCGCAAATCGTGCCCGAGCTGGTCTCTGGCCAGTTGCAGGGCGGCGTGGCCATGGGTATCGGCCACGCTCTGTACGAAGAGCTGCCCCTGGGTCCGAGCGGCCCCGGCAACGGCAGCTGGAACCTCAACCGCTACCACCTGCCGCGCGCCAGCGAGTTGGCCGTGTGGACGGCCGAGGGCCATGTGCTGCCTCCGGTATCGCGCACCGACCCGCCCAAGGGCATGGCCGAAGTGGTGATGATCCCCGTCGTCGCTGCCTGCGCCAATGCCGTGGCCCACGCCATCGGCAAGCGCTTCTATCAACTGCCGCTGAGCGCGGAGCGAATCAAAAAGGCATTGTGATGCAGCAACGTATCCAGTTTTCCGCCACCATCAACGGTCAGAAGACCGGCCCGCATGAGCTGCCCAAGGATCTGATGATGATCGAGTTCCTGCAGGAATATGCGGGCTTGAACGGTACGCGCCTTGGCTGCGGTCAGGGTGTTTGCCGCGCCTGCACCATCATCGTGGACGAGCCCGGCAAGGGCTCGCACACCGTGCCCGCCTGCGTAACCGGCGTGGCCTGGCTCAATGGCAAAAGCCTGCGCACCATCGAAGGTGCGGCCCGCACCGATGACACCGGCCAGATCACGGCCTCTGCCGTGCAAAAAGCATTCCTCGAGCATTTCTCGTTTCAGTGCGGCTATTGCACGCCGGGTTTTGTGAACTCGGCCACCGTGCTGATGGAACAGCTGCATGCCAGGCCCGTGGATGCCAACGCCGTGGAAGAAGCCGTGGAAGCCGCGCTGGACAAGCATATCTGCCGCTGCACCGGCTATGTGCGCTACTACCACGCCGTGCGCGACCTGATTCTGGGCACGCCAGGCCTGACCACGGGCCAGCGCACGCGGGAGGTCAGCCGTCATGGATAAAGCTCAACGCAGCAAGTTCACCAAGATCGCCGCAGGCATTGCCGCCGCAGCCGTGGTGGTGCTGGGCGGCATGTATATCGCGGGCAGTGCAAGCGGCAGCGTGCCGCCTGCCACGGTGGACTTTGCCAACATCAGTGCCGAGCAAAAGCAAAAGCTGTTCGATCGCGGCCTGCAGGTGTTTCGCGCTGCCGACTGCGCGGCCTGCCACAGCTCGCCCACCACGGGCGCCGAGCTGGCCGGAGGCATGGCCATGGTCACGCCCATGGGCACCTTGTACGGCACGAACATCTCGCCTTCTAAGGAGCATGGCATAGGCAAGTGGTCGGCTGACGATCTGTACCGCGCCGTGGCGCGCGGCATGGCACCGGGGCGCAAGAACCTCTATCCCGCCATGCCTTATGCCAGCTACCACGACATCACGCGCGCCGATGTCGATGCGCTCTGGGTCTGGCTGCAGGCCCAACCGGCCGTGGAAGTGGCCAACCGTCAGCCGGAGATGCACTTCCCGTTCAGCATCCGCCCCGGTCTCGCGCTGTGGAATGCGCTGGAGCGCCCTGCGGGCGAGCCCGCCCCCGAGGCAGCCAATACGCTCGATCGCGGCGCCTATCTGGTCAACACCCTGGGTCACTGCGGCGAATGCCATACGCCGCGCACCAGCAGCTTTGCCATGGACCTCAGCAAGTCGCTGGCGGGCAATGTGATCGAAGGCGCCTACGCCCCAGACCTGCGCCCCAAGGCCATGGCCGAGCGCGGCTGGAGCGAGCAGGATCTGGTGCAGTTTCTGCGCACCGGCCTCTCGCCCCAGGGCGTGATGACCATGGGCATGTTCCCCGTGCTGCAGCATTCCAGTGCGCATATGGAGGAGGGCGACCTCAAGGCCATGGCCGCCTATCTGATGCAGGGTGAAAAGCCGGCTGCAAAGCCGGAGCCCAAGGCAACTGCCGAAGCGCCTGAAACGCAGACTGCAGCCAATGGCGAACGCATCTACGTCGGTCTGTGCGCAGGCTGCCACGGCGTCGATGGCCAGGGTCAGCCGCATTCCTCGCTGCGTCTCGACACCAACACCACGGCCATGTTCCCCACGCCGCTGAATCTGGTGCGCGTGATCCGCGAAGGCCTGCCCGAGCGTGATCTGGCCCATGGCGAGCGCATGCAGGCCATGCCCGGTTTTGCCGATCAGCTCAGCCATGAAGACATGGCCGACCTAGTCAACTACATGCGTCTGCGCTGGGGCCGCCAGAAGGGCGATGTGACGCCGGCGCAAGTGGCCGACGTCATCAAGACCGCTGAATCCCACTAAAGCAGGGGTTTCAAGTAAAAAGAGCTGCCAGCGCTTATCCATCAAGCGCTGGCAGCTCTTTTTTTAATAGTGATTCGACTTAAGCGAATTCCGCCTTGATTTTCTCGGCCAGCTCACCCAGCACGGCAAAGCCCGGTTCCTCGCGCTGCCAGACCACGGACAGGCCATCGCCCTCGAAGCGCGGCAGCACATGCAGATGAAAGTGGAATACTGTCTGCCCCGCCGGCGCGCCATTGGCCTGGAAGATATTGATGCCGTCGGGATCGAAGGCCTTGTTCACCGCGGCCGCCACGCGCTGGGCCGTCTGCATCACTGCTCCGGCTTCCTCGGGCGTCAGCTCCAGCAGATTGACGGCATGGCGCTTGCTGGCCACCAGCACATGGCCGTGTGTGGCCTGGCCGATGTCCATGAAGGCGATGGTCAGCTCGTCCTCATAGACCTTGGCCGATGGAATCTCCCCTTTGACGAGCTTGCAGAAAATGCACTCACCAGCCAGCGAGTGGTCTACAAACATGGGCATGACGCTCTCCTTTTTTATGGTTCAAGCGTTCTATCTTAGAGGCTGACCGGTTTCAGGCCAGCGTCGCGCGTAGGCAGTCGCGGGTGATCTCGGCCATGGAGTTGGCGCCCAGCATGGCCATATTGCGGTCCACCTCGTCACGTAGCAGCGTGATGGCGTGATCCACGCCCTGCGCACCGCCCACGGCAGCGGCATACATGAAGGGGCGGCCCAAAAACACCATGCGCGCGCCCAGGGCCACGGCCTTGAGCACATCGCTGCCGCGGCGAATGCCGCTGTCCATCATCACGGCCGTGCGGTGGCCCACGCGGTCCACCACATAGGGCAGCATCTGCAGCGGGGCAACCACGCCGTCGAGCTGACGGCCGCCGTGGTTGGAGACCACGATGCCTTGCGCGCCGATATCGGCGGCCATCACGGCATCGTCTTCGTTGAGGATGCCTTTGATGATGAGGTTGCCCTGCCAGCGCTGACGGATGCGCTCGATGTGCTTCCAGTTCAGGTGGTCGCGGCCCGTGGTATCGCGGATGGCGGTGCCCGACAGCAGAGGCGCGCCGCGCGTGGCAAACGAGTTCTCGAAGTGCGGCATGCCGTGGTTGATCAGGGTGCGCAGCATGGTGCCCACCATCCAGCGCGGGCGGGTGATCCCGTCATAGGCCAGGCGCAGCGAGGGGCGCAGCGGCATGGAGAAGCCTGTGCGCACATTGTTTTCGCGGTTGGCCCAGACCGGAATGTCCACGGTGATGACCAGGGTGCCGAAGCCGGCGGCCTCAATGCGCTCGATCAGGCCGTCGATGCGCGTGGTGTCGCCGGGCAGATAAGCCTGGAACCAGGTCGATGGCGCGGCCTTGGCCACTTCTTCCATGGGGATCAGGGAGGTGCCGCTCATGATGGCGGGAATGCGGTTGGCAGCCGCCGTCTGCGCCAGCACCAGATCGCCACGATAGGCGGAGATGGCGCTGATGCCCACGGGGGCCACGCCGAATGGCGAGTCCCAGGTCTGGCCGAACAGCTCGACCTTCTGGTTGCGCTTGGACACATCCACCATGACCCTGGAGCTGAAGCCGTATTGCTTGAAACTGTCGCGGTTGGCCTGCAGCGTGACGCAGTCTTCGGCCGCGCCGGAGACATAGCCGTAAAGCGGGCGGGGCAGGTGCTTGCGTGCTGCGGCCTCGAAGTCCTGCAGCGACAGGATGTTCTGCAGATGACGGGGCAGCCCTGCACGTTGGCCGTAGGCGGCTTGTGCCTTGGGGGCGGGGGCTGCGTTTGCAGCAGGGGCTTGTGACGATGCCATGGTAGGGCGCCTCGGGAGCGAAATTCAGGGGTTTAACTGGCTACGCCCCCGCACACTTGCGGTGCACGGGGGCGTGACAGAAACATCAGGTGTTCAAGGTTTACTGAGCAAATGTACCGCGCTGACGCATCAGCTCGCGGTGCAGTTGCTCGTTACGCTCGAACGGCGCGCGGCCGTGCACATAGAAGTAGTTGTTCAGAACCACCAGGTCGCCGGCGGGCAGGCTGACAGTGCGGGTGCCGGGCGAATTTTCCATCGATTCCGACAGGTTCTGCAGATATTCGGCTTCTGCATCGTTGGCCGGTTGCACGAACTGGTCGATGAAGGAGATGGACAGGCCGAACTCGCCGTGGAAGAACACGGGGCGTTCCACGCGCTCGTTCACGTTCTTGGAGCCGGGGGCCTTGTACAGCAGGGGGCTGGCGCCCAGTGGATCCTGCACGAAGAGGTCCAGCTCGCTCCAGTCGTCCAGGTGCAGAAAGCGCGACTCGCCGCCCACGGCGTTCTGCTCGTCGAACTTCATCATCAGCAGCCAGTCGGTGGCTTCGGTCACAAAGGTGCCGTCGGTGTGCATGGTGAACAGGCGGTAGGCCTGACGCAGATAGGAGTCGCTGGCGTCGGTGTGCTTGACCAGGAAACGTGCGTAGTACTTGTTGGACATGGAGTCGTGGTTGGCCGGGCCCAGGATATGGCCGATGGCGGTGCCGAACTTCACGTAGTCGTCGCTATCCTGGCTTACGCGTTCCAGACCCAGCACAAAGCCGCCATGCTTGCGGTCCTTGATGATGTTCACCAGGGTCTCGCCAAAGTCGGCACCCATGTGGGCCTTCAGCCGGCGCGCCAGGTGAAAGCGCATGAAGGGAACGTACTCGAGGTTCTGCACGTCGATATCGCGCACATCGGCCAGGAAGGCGTTCAGGGCTTCGGTGTTCAGCGTCAGCTTCAGCAGGCGGGGATGCTCGGGGTGAGCGGCGATCTCGTAGGCGGCAGGCTGGATCAGGTGCTGGGGGGTAGTAGCGTTCATGGTGGGCGGGTGCTTCAATCAGGAATGGTGTGATTGAACACTTCTTGTTTGATACGATCTACGGGGTTAAAAGCATTTTTTGATAAGAAATTCAGATTAAAAAACCATGCTCAGCTACCGCCAACTCGAGCACTTTGTCGCCGTGGCCCAGGAACTGCATTTCTCGCGTGCCGCCGACAAGCTGGGCGTGGCCCAGTCCGCCGTCAGCGTGCAGGTGCAGCAGCTGGAGCAGCAGCTGGGCGTGCGCCTGCTGCAGCGCAACAAGCGCAAGCCCATCACGCTGACCGATGCGGGGGAGCTGCTTTATGACGAGGCCGTGGCCGTGCTGCGCCATATGGAGCGGGCCCAGCAGATCGGGCAACTGGCGGCCCAGGGCATGAGCGGCCATGTCAAGCTGGGCTATATCTCCTCGTCCGTGACCTCGGGTGTGCTGGCGCGCATGCTCACTCAGTTCCGCCCCGGCCATGAGCAGGTGCATATGCAGGTGCTGGCCATGGAGACGCCGCGCCAGCTGCAGGCGCTGCAGCAGGGCGAGATCGATGCCGGTCTGCTGCGGCCTCGCCGGCGCTACCCCGAGGGGGTCAAGGCGGTCATCGTGCACAGCGAGCCCTTCATGGTCGCGCTGGCCGAGAACCACCCGCTGGCACGCCATGAATCCATCAGCGTGGCCGATCTGCGCGGCCAGACCTTTATTGCACCGCAGTTCATCAACGAAAGCGAAGGCTTTGCCGAGGTGCTGGCGCGGCTGGCCGAGACGGCCGGGTTTTCGGCACGCGAGGCCTATCGCGTCAACGATTTCGTCACGGCAACCAGTCTGGCGGCCGCGGGCTATGGCATTGTGGTGCTGCCCGAGTCGAACCGACTGCTCAATCAGCCGGGCGTGGCCTTCAGGCCGCTGCGCGACTTCAAGGAGAACGTGCACATGGCGCTGGCTTACCGCGAGCGCGAGAACTCGCCCGCGGTGCGCGCCTTTCTGGCCGTGGCCAGAAGCTGTGCCGCCTAGTTACGCGGCTGCGGGCAGGGCGGTGTTGCAGCTCCGGGTTTCGGGTGTTTAACTACCTAAAGTGATAGCTTCTATCACCTTCTGATATTGGTTTTTGGATATGAATTGCATTGAATTCAATGCATGAAAAGCGCAATAAGCTTTGTTATTGATAGCGCAAGCCCTGGCCTGCGCGCAGCCGTATAGCCTCTATAAGCGCTGCCGTGTTCCGCAGGCAAGATCGGGCGCGTAAGCTCTGGTCCATGAAAATCTATCGTAGTGCCCTGCTGCGCTTCGCCGATGACGGCCAAGCGGTTTATGACTCCGACGCCTTGCTGGCGATTGCTTCCGATGCTGCGGGCGTGCAGCGTGTGGTGGCTGCGGGCAGTTGGCAGGCGCTGGCCGACCAGTATCTTGAGCGCGAAGGCGTGCAAGTCATTCACCTGCCCGGCAAGCTGCTGGCACCGGGCTTTGTCGACCTGCACATCCACTACCCGCAGACCGATGTGATTGGCGCACCGGCTCCGGGCCTGCTGCCCTGGCTGGAGAACTACACCTTCCCGCACGAGTCGCGTTTCCACGATCGCGAATATGCCGATGGCGTGGCCGATTTCTTCATGAACGAGCTGCTGCGCAACGGTGTGACCACGGCGCTGGCCTTTGCAACCTCGCATCCGACCTCGGTGGACGCCATCATGACGGCAGCGCAAAAGCGCAGCATGCGCATGATTGCCGGCAAGGTCCTGCAGGACCGCAACAGCCCCGATGGCGTGCGCGACGACACCGAGCAAAGCCTGATCGACACCGAGACGCTGATCCAGCGTTGGCATGGCGTTGACCGCCTGGGCTATGCGATCACGCCGCGCTTTGCGCCCACCAGCACGCCCGAGCAGCTGCGTGGTGCGGGCGAGTTGGCAGCCAGGTATGGCGATGTCTGGATTCAGTCCCATGTGGCCGAGAACCTTGACGAGGTTGCCTGGGTCAAGGAGTTGTTCCCCGAGTCGCGCAGCTATCTGGCCGTCTATGACGACTTCGGTCTGATGCGCGAGCGCGCCGTCTATGCGCACAGCATCTGGCTCGATGAAACCGACCGCCAGCTCATGCACGACACGCGATCGGCGGCGGCCATCAGCCCGACCAGCAACCAGTTTCTGGCCAGCGGCTATTTCGACTACCTCAAGGCCGACCAGGCCGGCATGCTTTACGGCCTGGCCAGCGATGTGGGCGGTGGCATGAGCTTCTCGCCGTTTCGCACCATGCAGGCCGCCTATGTGGTGGGGCGCGAAGGCCATGCCAAGCAGGGCCAGAGCCTGTCGCCACAGAACCTGTGGTGGCAGCACACGGCAGGCGCTGCGAGAGCCCTGGGCCTGCAGGGCGTGATCGGCAATCTGCAGCCCGGCTGCGAGGCCGATCTGGTGGTCATCAACCCCGGCTGCACACCGCTGCTGGCGCGCAAGACGGCCCAGGCACGCAATCTGGACGAGCTGCTGTTTGCCATGATCATCCTCGGAGATGACCGCCTGATTGAGCAAACCATTGTTTCTCAAGCAAAATAGCGGTCTTGCGCTTGATTTGTGAGCGCACAACGCTATGAAAAATCAAGCGATACAGGATTTCTAATGAGCATCAAGAGCGACAAATGGATCCGTCAGATGGCGGAGCAGCACGGCATGATCGAGCCTTTCGAGCCTGGCCAGGTGCGCCAGGTCGACGGCAAGAAGATCATCAGCTACGGCACATCGAGCTATGGCTACGACATCCGCTGCGCCCGCGAATTCAAGGTCTTCACGAATATCCACAGCACGGTGGTGGACCCCAAGAATTTTGACGAGAAGAGCTTTGTCGACTTCGAAGGTGATTACTGCATCATCCCGCCCAACAGCTTTGCACTGGCCCGCACGGTCGAGTACTTCCGCATTCCCCGCGACGTGCTGACCGTCTGCCTGGGCAAGAGCACTTATGCGCGCTGCGGCATCATCGTCAACGTGACGCCCTTCGAGCCCGAGTGGGAAGGCTATGTGACGCTGGAGTTCTCCAACACCACGCCGCTGCCGGCCAAGATCTATGCGGGCGAAGGCTGCGCCCAGGTGCTGTTCTTCCAGGGCGACGAGCAATGCGAAGTCAGCTACAAGGACCGCAACGGCAAGTACCAGGGCCAGCATGGCGTGACTCTGCCCAAGGCCTGAGGCCTGTTGCTTCACCAAAAAAGCCCGCTGCGGATACAGCGGGCTTTTTGCTTTCCTGGGCTGTTGGACCAGATCAGGCAGCTGCCGCTTCGAGCGCCGGCCAGTCCAGATTGCAGTGCGCGCCCACGCTGGCATGGCGCTGCAGCGCCGCGTCCACCATCAGGCTGCACAGGGCCAGCTGGTTGCGCAGTGCAGGGTCGGCACCGCGCCATTGGGCGCGCCACAGCACCAGTTGCTTGGCCGCCGCAATCAGGCTGTGGTTGCTGCGCACAATGCCCACGTTGTGCAGCATCAGCTGCTGCAGCACGTGGCGCATCTCCTGCTGGCTTTCAGCGCTCAGGCTCTTGCCGGACTTGCGCGGCCTGCCATGAATCGCCGCAGGCCGGTGCAGTGGCTGCTCGGCCATGCGCAGGGCGGCAGACCTGGCCATGACCACGCATTCCAGCAGAGAGTTGCTGGCCAGCCGGTTGGCGCCATGCAGGCCGGTGCGGGCCACCTCGCCGATCGCCCACAGCCCGACCACGGCGGTGCGGCCGTCCACATGGGCCTGCACGCCGCCGCAGGCATAGTGGGCACAGGGCGCGACAGGAATGGGCTGGGTGGCGATGTCTATGCCGTGCGCCGCGCACAGTGCCATGACGCCGGGAAAATGCCGGGCCAGCCAGTCGCGGCTGCGGTGTGTGATGTCCAGCAGCACATGGGGCAACTGGTGGGCACGCATTTCGCCATCAATGGCACGGGCCACGATATCGCGCGGCGCCAGCTCGGCGCGCGGGTCATGGCGCAGCATGAAGCGCTCGCCAGACTGGCCTTGCCGGTCCGGCAGGCACAGCAGGGCGCCTTCGCCGCGCAGCGCTTCCGAGACCAGGCCCACGGACCGGCCGCCCACCTGCAAGGCCGTGGGGTGGAACTGCATGAACTCCAGATCGCGCACGACACAGCCAGCACGCCAAGCCATGGCAATGCCGTCGCCGGTTGCCGTGGCCGGGTTGGTGGTGCTGGGGTAGATCTGGCCCATGCCGCCCGTGGCCAGCACCGTATGGCTGGCCAGCATATTCTGCTGCTGGCCATCGGCATTGCGCACGCTGGCGCCCACGCAGCGCTGCTGAGCGTCCTGCAGCAGTTCCACGGCGCTGCAATGCTGCAGCAAGGTGATGTGCTTCAGGCGCTGGCAGGCCTGCAGCAAGGTCTGGTGCACGGCCTGCCCGGTGCGGTCTGCAGCATGCACGATGCGCCGCGCGCTGTGACCACCTTCGCGCGTCAGGTGCAGGCGGCCTTCGGCATCGGTGCTGAAGGGAACGCCCAGGGCTTGCAGCCAGGCGATGGCCTGGGGGCCTTGCTCCAGGATGCGGCGCACGGCAGCTTCGTCGCAGAGGCCGGCACCGGCGATCAGCGTGTCCTGCACATGGGACTGCAGGCTGTCGACAGGGTCCAGCACGGCGGCAATGCCGCCTTGCGCCCAAGCGCTGGCGCATTCGTCGGCACGGCTTTTGCTGAGCACGGTGATGCGCAGCCTGCTGGGCAGGCTGAGCGCCAGCGTCAGGCCGGCCAGTCCGCAGCCGATGATGAGCACATCGCAGTCAGTCGGGGATTGGGGCATGGTGCTTGTCCTCTCTCAGGCCGGACCGAAGTTCTGGAACAGGGCCGCGTCGCGTTCCAGCTCGCCGCTGGCGCGTACCGGCTGGCGCTGGGCCGCCGCGAAGTCCAGCATGCGCTGTATGGGCTTGCGGGCGGCCCGGCCCAGCGCCGCATCAAGCTCTATGGCGCCGCTGCCTTGCTGCAGCGTCCGCTCCACGCCGGGCAGGCTGTTCATGGCCATCCAGGGGCAGAAGGCGCAGCTTTTGCAGCTGCCGCCCGTGCCAGCCGTCGGGGCTGCCAGAAAGCGCTTGCCCGGATAGCGCTGGCGCATATCGTGAAGAATGCCCTGATCGGTGGCAACGATGAAGGTGTTGGTGGGCAGCTTGCCCACGGCGGCAATCAGCTGGGTGGTGGAGCCCACCACATCGGCCAGCGCAGTGACGGCGGCCGGCGATTCGGGGTGAACCAGAATCGCGGCCCCAGGGTGGGCGTTGGCCAGGGCTTGCAGCTCGTCGGCCTTGAATTCGTCATGGACCACGCAGCTGCCCTGCCACAGCAGCATGTCGGCACCGGTTTGCTGCTGGATATGGCTGCCCAGGTGGCGGTCGGGTGCCCAGAGGATTTTTTCGCCGCGGGCATGTAAGGCGGCCACGATGTCCTGACCTACCGACGAGGTGACCACCCAGTCGGCCCGGGCTTTCACGGCGGCGCTGGTATTGGCATAGACGACCACGGTGCGATCGGGATGGGCGTCGCAGAAGCTGCTGAACTCGTCGGCCGGGCAGCCCAAGTCCAGCGAGCAGGTGGCATCGCCGTCGGGCATGAGCACGGTCTTCTCGGGGCTCAGGATCTTGGCGGTCTCGCCCATGAAGCGCACGCCGGCCACGATCAGGGTCCTGGCTGGGTGGTTGGCGCCAAAGCGCGCCATCTCCAGCGAGTCGCCAACACAGCCTCCGGTATCGCGTGCCAGATCCTGCAGTGCGCCGTCCACGTAGTAGTGGGCGACCATGACGGCATTGCGCTCCCTGAGCAAGGCCTTGATGCGCTGTGTTGTCTCGCGCTGCTGTTGGCGGTCCTGCGGCGGCAGCACCCTGGCCCAGGCCTGGCCTGTGCTGCTCTGGGTGCTGCTGCCCGGTGCGGGCTGGTCGAATTCCACGGTTCTGATCGTCATCGTCTCCATCCTGAGTTGTGCTGTTAAATATTTATACTCAATTTGAGTATTATTAAAACCGCTTTTTTGACGTTTGTCACCTGAGAGACAAATCAGGAGGCCGACCGCCGCCTTTTGGCGAGGGGGGTGATCAGCAGGGAATTACGAAAAATCGCTGTGATGCTTATTCATCAAAGGGTTGATGCTTCTGATAAATGAGCGTGTGGAAGCTGCTTAACCGAGGGGGTTCAGCTGATGCTGGCGCAGTGCCAGGCGTGTGGCGGCCAGATCCCAGCCTCCCCAGCCACAGGATTTGAAGAGTACAGGGGTCGTGGGGCGCGACCAGTTGCACTGCACCACGGTGGCCAATGTGGGCAGGGTGCTGACGTCAATGCCGGCCTGCAGCAGGTCGCCGGCCTCGTGCAGCGCATCTTCGGTGTCGACGACGATCTGGCCTTCACGCAGAAAGCGCTGGCACAGCGCCGGAGCCAGCTCCATCATTTTGGGCGTGAAGGCGCCCACGGCGCAGACAAAGGCATCGGGCCGCGTGGCCTCGTGCAGCACCACGGCCTGTGCGGGCGTGCAGGTCACGATCAGTGGGCAGTGCCGGGCAGCCTCCTTCAGGTCGTCGGTGATGCGTGCCTGCAGACCCAGGTCGCGGGCCTGGTTTGCAAGCCGCTGCGCACTGTCGGCGCTGCGCGAGTGAATCCAGACCTCCTGCGTGCCCAGGCCCTGGGCAAAGGCCTGCAGATGGGCACAGCCCTGCACGCCGGCGCCGATGATGAGCAGCGGGCCCTGGGGTTGAGGGGCCAGATGGCGCGCAGCCAGCAGCGAGACGGCGGCGGTGCGTCTGGCCGTGACGGTGGGGCCGTCCAGAATCAGCTGGCGCTCTCCGGTGGCTGCGTCAAAGACCACGATGTCGCCCTGAATGGTGGGCCTGCCTGCCTGGGCATTGCCGGGCGTGAAGCTGATGAGCTTGGTCATGGCCACCTGTCCATCGGTGGCCGGCATGCAGAACAGACAGTTGCCGGAAGCCGTGGGCATGACGATGCGTGGCGGAACAGTGACACCGCCACTGTTTTGCAGCTGGAGCAAAAGTGCTTCGATTTCATCGGCCAGGGCGGTCCATGGCAGCAGTGCGGCAGTGGCGCGGGCATCGAGAGACGCTGTAGAGGGCTGGGTCAGGGCATTCATGGGCAGTCGTATGAGGGCAGCGGACAGGGCTTCGAGCTTACAGAATTGCAAGCCCGGCCCGGTGTTGGCCGACAGCAGGTCGCTGCATAGACGCCGGGAGCAAGGGCTGGCAGAGCGCACAATAGCCACTGTCTTATTCATCGATTCTGTGCACTCATGTTTGGCTTTTCTTCCCGCTCCGGGCAACGCAAGGACCCTACCTGGACACAAGCGCCCTCCAGCCGTGGCCCGGTCGAGCCTGTCTGGCGGGATGGCGGCTCGGCCGCGCCCTATGAGCCGACCCAACAGCAGGCGGCTACGCCGCGCAAGTCCTCTTCTGCCCGGCTTTGGGCATCGGCCGTCCTGGCCGTGGTGGGCCTGCTGGCAGTGGCTTTCCTGTTTCTGAGCATGGTCGATGTGGTGGAAGAGCAGGTCGCCCGCAACCAGCCCCAGTCCACGCCCGGCGCGCCGGGCATGACCCTGATCTCCGTGCCTGCCGGCCGCTGAGAACCGGGCCAAACGTTAACAATGCTGCACTGCAGCTTGACCGGTGTGGCAAAAGCACAGCTTGATACCTCCGGTCGCAGCCGCAGCCCTTAATATCGCCACCCGGCGCAGGCCGCGTGCAGTACAGCAAAGGAGAAAGCACCATGAGATGGGAAGGTAACCGCGAGTCGGACAACGTCGAAGACCGCCGTGGAGAGAGTGGCGGTGGTGGTTTCCCCATTGGTGGTCGCAGCATAGGCATAGGCACCGTGGTGCTGGCGCTGATTGGCTGGGGCGTGTTCGGCATCAATCCGCTGACCACCATCGGTGTGCTTTCCGGCGGGGGCTCGCCCCAGGTGCAGCAGGCGCCCGCTCATCGTCCGACAGCAGACGACCAGGGCGCCAAGTTCGTCTCCACGGTGCTGGCCTCGACCGAGGATGTCTGGACCCAGATCTTCCGCGAGGAAAATGGCCAGTATCAGAAACCCAAGCTGGTGCTGTTCACGGGCGTGACGCCCACGGCCTGCGGCACGGGGCAGTCGGCCATGGGGCCGTTCTACTGCCCGGGCGACCGCAAGGTCTATCTGGACATGGACTTCTTCAACACCATGAGCCGCCAGCTGGGCGCGCCCGGGGAGTTCGCGCGTGCCTATGTGATTGCCCACGAGGTGGGACACCATGTGCAGAACCTGCTTGGCATCTCGGGCAAGGTGGATGCCATGCGCGGTCGAGTCAGTGAGACCCGGCAGAACGCCATGTCGGTGCGCCTGGAGCTGCAGGCCGACTGCCTGGCCGGCATCTGGGCCAACAAGTCGCAGCAGGCCAAGAGCTGGCTGGAGCAGGGCGATATTGAGTCGGCCGTGAATGCCGCCCAGCAAATCGGCGACGACAAGCTGCAGCGTGAAGCTACGGGTACGGTGCGTCCCGACAGCTTTACCCATGGCTCCAGCGCCCAGCGTGTGCGCTGGTTCACCCAGGGCTACAAGACCGGCAGCGTCAGGGCCTGCGACACCTTCTCTGCCCAGTCGCTGTAGGTCACGAGCCCACGGATGCAGGCGTGTGCTTTGTCACACGCCTTTGTTTTTGGAGCGGCAGAATGTGAAAACCCGGGTTATCCCGATAGATTGCACGGGATATTGGCAAGGCTTCTTACGCGTGAAAACAGAGGGGGCGAAGGCTTTCCGTCTGAAGAAAATCACAAAGCCAACGCGAAAAACCCACTCGGTGCGACAATAACGCCCTCAATGACAAGCTCTTTCTCCAATCTTCACTTGGCTGAGCCCCTGGCACGCGCAGTGGCCGACATGGGCTATGAGTCCATGACTCCGATTCAGGCGCAGGCCATTCCGGTGGTATTGACCGGCAAGGACGTCATGGGCGCAGCCCAGACCGGCACAGGCAAGACAGCGGCTTTCTCCCTGCCCTTGCTGCAGCGCCTGATGCGCCATGAAAACGCTTCAGCGTCGCCTGCCCGCCATCCGGTGCGCGCCCTGGTGCTTCTGCCCACGCGTGAGCTAGCCGATCAGGTGGCGCAACAGATCGCCCTGTACGCCAAGCACACCAAGCTGCGCAGCACCGTGGTGTTTGGCGGCATGGACATGAAGCCCCAGACCATCGAGCTGAAAAAAGGCGTCGAGGTGCTGGTAGCGACGCCCGGCCGTTTGCTGGACCACATCGAAGCCAAGAATGTGGTGCTCAACCAGGTGGAATATGTGGTGCTGGACGAGGCCGACCGCATGCTGGATATCGGCTTTCTGCCCGATCTGCAGCGCATCCTCTCCTATCTGCCCAAGAGCCGCACCACGCTGCTGTTCTCGGCCACGTTCTCGCCCGAGATCAAGCGTCTGGCCGGCAGCTATCTGCAGGACCCCGTGACCATCGAGGTGGCTCGTCCCAATGAGACTGCATCCACGGTGGAGCAGCGCTTCTACAAGGTCACGGATGACGACAAGCGCTATGCGATTCGTTCCGTGCTCAAGGAGCGCGACATTCGCCAGGCCTTCATCTTCTCCAACAGCAAGCTGGGCTGTGCGCGCCTGACGCGTGCCCTGGAGCGTGACGGTCTGCGCGCCGCTGCACTGCATGGAGACAAGAGCCAGGACGAACGCCTGAAGGCGCTGGAAGCCTTCAAGGCCGGTGAGGTGGATCTGCTGGTCTGTACCGATGTGGCCGCGCGCGGCCTCGACATCAAGGACGTGCCCGCCGTGTTCAACTACGACGTGCCTTTCAACGCCGAAGACTATGTGCACCGCATTGGCCGTACCGGTCGCGCCGGCGCATCCGGTCTGGCCGTGACCCTGGTGACCGACCATGACAGCCGCAATGTGGCCGACATCGAAAAGCTCACCAAGAAGAAGATCGAAGTCGAACCCGCGCCCATGCAGGACTTCCGTCCGGCACGCCGCAGCCGCAGCGATGAGGAATATCGTCCGCGTCGCGAACGCGAGTTCGATGCAGCGCCCCGCGGCGGCTATGCGCATCGTCCCTCACGCATGGCCCAGCGTCCTGTCAATGTCGACCCTTTCTTTGACAAACCCTATGAGGCCAGCAGCGTGGCCGAGACCGCATCCTGGGACAGCAAGCATGTCGCCCCGGTCAAGAGCGCGAGCATCAAGCCCAAGCGCAAGGTCGCGGCCTTGTTCAGAGCGCCTGTCGTAGCTTCCTGAGCGCACGGTAATCGCCCCAGAAAACGCCTGCCTTATGCAGGCGTTTTTCTTTGCTCTATCCCTTGGCGCCGGGTATCTGGGCCTGCGGGCACTGCAGCTGGATCAGCTCTCGCTCGCCCATGCGCTCGCCGATTCTCATCATGCTGAGGCAGCCGCCCCAGACGCAGCCGGTATCCATGGCCATCAGATCGGGTCGGTTGACATGGCCCAGCGTGGACCAGTGGCCGAAAGCCATGGGCGTACCAGCAGTGAGCCGGCCCGGCACATCGAACCAGGGCATCAGTCCTTCGGGTGCCTGATCGGCGGATTCCGCGCTCTCGAAGTCCATGACGCCTTCGGCACTGCAAAAGCGCAGACGGGTAAAGGCATTGACGACGCAGCGCAGCCGGCCATCGCCTTGCAGTTCGGCGGACCAGCGATCGGGCTGGTTGCCATACATATTCTGCAAAAAGCGCGTGTGCTCGTCAGATTGCAGCACGGACTCGACTTCGGCACTCAAAGCCATGGCGTCCTGGGCACTCCAGGAGGGCAGCACGCCTGCATGCACCATGAGCAGCTTTTCGCCCAGTGCATTGGTGTGCAGCCGGGCCAGAGGCTGCTGACGCAGCCAGTGCAGCAGGGCATCACGGTCGGGTGCGTTCAGAACCCGGGCCAATGTGTCGCGCTTGCTTTGGCGGCGCAGGCCCTGAGCAGCGGCCAGCAGATGGAGGTCGTGATTGCCGAGCAGCGGGCGCATGGCATCGCCGGCCTGCATGCAGCGGCGTAATACTTCGGCGGATTTGGGGCCGCGATTGACAAGGTCGCCGAGCACATAAAGTGTGTCCCGACTTACGGAGAAATCAATGGTCTGCAATAAGCGCTCGAAGGCGTCATCGCAGCCCTGAATGTCCCCGATACAGTAAAGTGCCATGGTCTTCTTTCTGATGGACGAGTCATGGATTTTCTGCTGGTTGCATAGCTGCCGCTGCTCAACGGGGTGTTTGCAATGTCGGAATTGGCACTGACCTCCAACTGCAAGGCAAGATTGCTGACTTTGGCGCAGGCGAAGGCAAGGGTGTGCAGGCTGCGCTGGAACTGCTCGAGAACCCCAGGCCATTTCTGTCGTCCATGCAAGTGGGGATTACTTCCATCGGGCTGCCCAACGGCATTTTGGCGAGGCTGCCTTCTGTGCTGGGCAGGCAGTTTGGCTGGTACGGCTGGGAATATCGGAGAGAGTTTCCACCATTTCGGCAATGCCTATCGTCGTAACTGCTATTACATTTATAACGATTATCTTCTGCGAACTGGTTCCTGTGCGTATAGGGCAGCTCCATCCCAAGCCGGTTTCGGTATTGGCGGCGCGACCTATGGCCTCGATTGCCTCTGTTGCAAAGCCCTTTGTGCGTTTGTTGGCATTTTCTACGCATGTCATTTTGACGCCACTCAGTATTAATGAATCTACCAGCACGACGGTGAGCGAGGAGGAAGTTGTGGCCAGTTTGGAGCAGGGCGTGATGCGGGTTCGATTGAGGCGCATGAGCACCAGATGGTGCGAATTTTTTACATTTAGACGACAGACATCTCATATCTTTAATGCTCAACCGCGCCGATATGCATTGAATGGATGGCGAAGTGACGATGTCGCAGGTTTGGATGCCTGCGCCGAAGGCTGGGCGATGGGTGGGGGTTTGTGGTATCCGGTAGAACCGTGGTTCACTAGATGGGGTGCAGGACATCACCAGCGTGTTCAGGATGTTGGCGCTGGGCGAGAGATCAAGCGACTTGCTGTGAGAGCATGCACTGGCTTCTACATTCTTGCCTGAAATCTTGAGCGGAATGGGGCGGCTCAATCAGCTGTGCGCCAAAACAGGGCGCATGGTGTTTGTGGCCGATGAATATGGCGTGATTCAGGACATCATGATGCTGCGGGACTTGCTGGAGGTGATTACCGGAGGCTTCGCTGCATGAAGGAAGCCAAGGCCTGGGTAGCCCGAAGAGAAGACGGTGCCTGGCTGATCTGATGCCTGTCGCCGAATTGAAGGGCAGACTGGCGATTCGGGTATTGCCCGATGAAGACAAAGGTATCTATGACACGCTGGCCGGTTTATGCCTCGCCGAAAGCGGTCATTTGCCCGTTCTGGGCGAGAAGGTCTGGTGTAGCGGCTGGATATCGGAAGTCGTTGATATGAATGGCAAGCGCATCGACAGGATATTGGCGGTTACCCAGAGAGAATAGCTATTTATTAACACATGGTTGCATTTTATAAAATATTTTGAATTGTGGTTTCTGCTTACTCGGAAAAAGATGAATTTGAAATTCCCGCATTTATAATGAATCCACTTTAATCAACCGAGAAGCGCAAATCATGAGCACTTACAAGGAACTCCTGAAGCAGAGAGAAGAGCTGGAACAGCAAATCAATGAAGCCCGTTCGCGTGAACTGGCCGAAGCCGTGAGCAAGGTTCGCGGCCTGATTGCTGAGTATGGCTTGACTGCTGAAGATGTTTTCCCTCCCGCTCGCGCACGCTCTTCCGCCAATGCTGGCGCCAAGGTGGCTCCCAAGTATCGTGATCCTGCAACGGGTCAGACCTGGACCGGCCGCGGCAAGCCGCCAAAGTGGATTGCAGACCAGGACCGCGAAAAGTTCGCTATCTGATCTGCTTGCGCACGTTGAAAGAGCCCGCCTTGGCGGGCTTTTTTCATGGGGCAAAGTTTGCGGCAGCGCAAATCGGAGTTCTCGTCGATGCAGCTGACTAGGCGGCACAATAAGAGTCCATGAACAAGCAGGTGTTGATTGCAGGTGGTGGTATCGGTGGTCTGGCCGCAGCCATAGGGGCGGTACGTGCCGATTGGGGGGTACGTTTGTTCGAGCGTGCCACGCAGTTTTCGGAAGTCGGTGCCGGCATTCAGCTCGGGCCCAATGTGGTGCGTCGTCTTCAGGCCTGGGGGCTGCAGCGATCCTTGCAGCAGGTCGTGGCGTCTCCCCAGGCCTTGCGTGCCTGCAGTGCTGTGACAGGGCAGGAGTTGGGTCGTTTGCCGCTGGGCGTGGATATGGTGCAGCGCTACGGGGCCAGCTATCTCACCATTCATCGCGCCGACCTGCACGGGATCTTGCTGGAGACCCTGCAGGGTCTGGCAGGGGTTCACCTCAACCTCAACCAGGCCGTCAGCAGCTACAGCGAGCAGGACGGTGTGGTCACCATTCGCACCAGCTCCGGCAAGCTCATCGAGGGCGATGCGCTGATCGGAGCGGACGGCGTGCGCAGTGCCATGCGGGCCCAGATGCTGGGCGACGGACCGCCGCGAGTGACCGGACATCTGGCCTATCGTGCCATGGTGCATCAGGCCAATCTTCCCAAGCGCTTGCGCACCAGCGAGGTCACGGCATGGCTGGGGCCGCAGCTGCACGCGATTCAGTACCCCGTGCGCCGAGGCGAGCTGCAGAATCTCGTGATCATCGTCCAGGGGCCGGCGCCTGAGGATCTCGACCACTGGGACCATTCCGCCAATCTGCCCGACCTGCTGCAGCATCTTCAGGGCACATGTGGCTATCTGCGGGATCTGGTACAGCATGTGCCCGGTGGAGGCGGTGAATGGCGCCTGTGGCCGGTGGCCGACCGCCAGCCGCTCTCGTCACAGGCCCAGATGGCGCAGGGTCTCGTGGCCTTGCTCGGCGACGCCGCCCATCCCATGCGTCCCTATCTGGCCCAGGGCGCCGGCATGGCCATCGAGGATGCGGCCGAACTGCAAAGCGCCCTGTCCATGCATGATCTGGACGTCAGCCTGCGGCTGCGGCGCTATGCGCTGAATCGCTGGCAGCGCAATGCCAGGGTGCAGGAGCGCTCGCTACGCAATGGCCGCATCTTCCATGCGACAGGGCCGCTGCGCTGGGGACGTGATCTGTCGCTGCGCGCTCTGGGGGGGCGCATCATGGATGTGCCCTGGCTCTACGAAAACGCGCTCTAGCGCGGGCGCAGTTTCCAGCGCTGCGTGCACCGCGCCAGCAGCGATCTAGTGGTCGGCCTTGAGCAGCAGTGGCGAAGGCTTGATGACCCGGTAGGCCAGCACGCCGCCGCCAAGCATGGCGGCAATCATCAGCATCACGGCCTGGTAGATGTCGGCATTCTGGCGCTCCGCAACCCCTGCGACCAGGCCCGACAGCCACTGCATGAGTGCTGCTCCGAGGAACATGGCCATGGTGAAGATGGACAGGGCGCGTCCCGTCGTGGCTGGCGGGTAGGAGGAGCGCACATCGGCGTAGATCAGCGTGCCGTAGCCCGAAAGCACACTCATGGCCATCAGCAGCACCACGCTGCCCACGGACTGGTGGACCAGGGCCAGGGCCACAAAAACGCCGGCCATGAGCAGTGCAAAGCGTGCGATGCGCTGGCGGCGTCTGGCGGGTCCCGGATCGAGTCTGCCGAACATGGAGGGCACGAACAGCGAAATGATGGAGCTGGCTAGGGCCACGTTGCCGGTGGTGACCAATGAAAACTGGTAGCGGTCCATCAGCATGGGGCTGAGCCAGAGCCCGCGCACGGTGAGAAACGATGCGTAGCTGACCATGCCCAGCAGCACGATGCCCCAGGTATGGGGCAGCAGCAGCAGGCTGCCAAAACCCTGCAGCGCCTGCATGAAACCGGGCTTGGGCAGGGCGTCGCCGGGCAACTCGGGCTCATGCACCTTGAAGAAAATCAGCAGCCAGGACAGTGCGCTGAGCACGGCCAGCAGCACAAAGCCGGCGCGCCAGCCCAGATGCTGCACCAGCCAGGCCATGGGCGTGCCGGTGAACAGCAGGCCCAGCCCGCCCAGACCCAGGCCTATGCCCGAGAGATAGGCAAATTTATCTGCCGGAAAGTGGCGCGCTATGAACATGGTGCTGGCCAGAAAGGCGGGCGAGCAGCCCACGCCGATCAGCAGTTGGCCCAGCATCAGCCAGGAATAGCTGGGTGCCAGTGCGGACAGCGCGGCGCCCGCAATCGACAGGGGAAAGGCCAGCAGCACGGTACGGCGCAGGCCGTATATATCCATGCCTATGCCCATGAGCAGCTGCGCCACGCCGAAGGACAGCGCAAACAGCCCGGCAAACGAGCCCAGCGACTGCGCGGAAAGGCCAAAGTCCGTGCGCAGACCGTCGGCGATGATGGAGGTGACCGTGCGAAAGGCCTGGCTCAGTGCAAAGCCCGTGAGCAGGCAGACCAGCATGGCCCAGGCGGAGGAGTCGGGCTTGGAGCTGGTGTTCGGCGCAGCCGGGGCGGCGCTGTGATCGGAAGGCATGGGCAGTTTGTTGTGATGTTAGGTTTTGCACGGAGCCTAAATAATTCAGGCTGCCCGCGCTGTCACGAAAGAGCAGCAGGGGCAGCCTGAGTGGCGATGGCCAAAGCGGCTTACAGCTCGGTGCGCAGGCTCCAGATCTCGGGAAACAGTACCACGTCCAGCATCTTCTTGAGGTAGCTCACGCCACCGGTGCCGCCCGTGCCGCGCTTGAAGCCGATGACGCGCTCCACCGTGGTCAGGTGGCGGAAGCGCCAGAGACGGAAGGCGTCTTCGATATCGGCCAGTTTTTCGCCCAACTGGTACAGATCCCAGTGCTTGTGCGGATCGCGGTAGACGGTGATCCAGGCCTGCTTGACGCCTTCGCTGGCTTCATAGGGCTGGGTCCAGTCGCGCTGCAGGCGGTCGGCAGGCACGGCGATGCCTTCGCGCGCCAGCAGCTGCAGGGCCACGTCGTACAGCGATGGCGATTCGTAGGCCGCCTGTACCTGGGCCAGCAGGTCCGAGCGATGTGCGTGGGGCTGGAGCATGGCCGCGTTCTTGTTGCCCAGCGCGAACTCGATGCAGCGGTACTGGTAGCTCTGGAAGCCGCTGGAGTTGGCCAGATAGGGGCGCATGGCCGAGTATTCGGGCGGCGTCATGGTGGACAGCACGGTCCAGGCGCTGACCAGCTGCTCCATGATGCGCGAGACGCGCGCCAGCATCTTGAAGGCATCGGGCTTGGTCGCGCCCGAGGCATTGGCAATGGCGGCGGTGGCCGCGCGCACTTCGTGCAGCATCAGCTTCATCCACAGTTCGCTGGTCTGGTGCTGCACGATGAACAGCATCTCGTCGTGTGCAGGCGACAGCGGGTGCTGGGCCGTGAGAATCTGGTCCAGATGCAGATAGTCGCCATAGCTCATGTCGCGGCTGAAGTCGAGCTGGGCTTTCTCGTCGCGGACGATGGCTGCGCCGCCATGCAGAGGGCAGCCGGAGGATTCGTTCGTCATGGTGAAATCATGTTTGTTGGATCGGTGCGCGCAGCGTAACCGAATCCGGGCCCGCAAAGCCTGCAAGAACGTGGATGCAAGCTGCCAAAGCTTTGCGTAAAGTCAGGCCAGTCACAGACCCGTGACGGAAAACGCACTCAGCCGAGATTCAAGCCATGTCCAGTCCTCTGCACTCTACAGCCGCCGCCAACCCGCCAATCGATGAGCGCATGGTCCTGTGCTGCCGCTGGCTGGAGAGCGAAGAGCCCGTGCCCGCGCTGGATGAGCTGGCCCAGCGGCTGGGGCTCAGCCCCTGGCAGCTGCACCGCAGCTTCAAGCGTGCCACGGGGCTCACGCCCAAGGCCTATGCCAAGGCCCATCGCGGCAGGCATGTGCGCGCCGCGCTGGCGCAGGACAGCAGCGAGTCGGTCACCGATGCGGCCTATCTGAGCGGCTATGAAGCCAGCAGCAGCTTCTACAAGGATGCCCCGGCCATGCTGGGCATGGCGCCGCAGTCCTATCGCAAGCGCGGCCAGGACCAGCGCATCCGCTTCGCCCTGGCCGAATGCTCGCTGGGCAGCCTGCTGGTGGCCAGCACCGACAAGGGCGTGTGCTGCGTGCTGCTGGGCGATGACCCGCATGCGCTGGTCGACGATCTGCAGCAGCGTTTTGCGGCGGCGCAACTGATCGGAGCCGATGCCCAGTATGAGCAGACCGTGGCCCAGGTGGTGGCACTGATGGAGCAGCCCAGGCTGGGGCTGGCCCTGCCGCTGGATATTCAGGGTACGGCATTTCAGCAGCGCGTCTGGCAGGCGCTGCAGAGCATTCCCGCTGGGCAGACCGTCAGCTACAGCGAACTGGCCCGGCATCTGGGCCAGCCCAGCGCCACGCGGGCCGTGGCCAGTGCGGTGGCGGCCAATCCGATTGCCGTGGCCGTGCCCTGTCACCGTGTGCTGCGCAACGACGGCAGCATCTCGGGCTATCGCTGGGGCGTGGAGCGCAAGCGTGCGCTGCTGCTGCGCGAGGCCCAGCAGGCCCAACCCAAGCTCTCATAAAGAGAGCTGTTATCGCATGCTATTCAACGCTTTTTGATGGATATCTATCTGAAATCTTTGATTGATGAGCGATAGAAGCTATGAATTTCATGATTGAAGCACAGACGCGCTTCAGCGCAGCCCGCTGTGATAGAAAACCGCATGCTGCTTGAAGTCTCCATTGCCCTTCCCGCGCGTTACCGCTTTGACGAATTCGTGCATTTCCATGATCGCGACGAGCAGCAACTGGCCGAGCGGGTCGATGCCGGCGCACACAGCCTGCACAAGGCCATCATGTGGAAGCACAGCCCCGCCTTGCTGCAGCTGCAATGGCAGACTGGAGAGGTGCAGGCCAGCTTGCATGCGCCGTACGCAGAGCCGGCCGAGGCAGACCGGGCCGCGCTGCAGGCCATGGTGAAACGCATGCTGGGGCTGATCTACGCGCCCGGCCAGCTGGAGTTGGCGCATGGCGACCACCCCGAGCTGGGCGCGCTGCTCTCGCGTCAGGCCGGCCTGCATGTGCCCGGCTCGCCTACGCCCTTCGAGGCGCTGACCTGGGCCATCACCGGCCAGCAGATCACGGTGGCCGTGGCCGTTTCGCTGCGGCGCAAGCTGATAGCGCTGGCGGGCGAGCCGCTGGCGCAAGACGGGGGCATGCCGGCGCTGCGCGCCTATCCCGATGCACAGCGCGTGGCGGACCTGGGGCTGGACGCGCTGCGTGGTGCGGGCTTTTCCCAGGCCAAGGCCCAGACCCTGCTGGCCGTGGCCCAGGCCGTTGCCGAGGGGCAGCTGCCGCTGGACGACTGGGCCGCCCGCAGCGCCGCTGGCCACTGGTGCGAGGAGGATGTGGCGGCTGCCTCGGCGCAATTGCTGGCGGTCAAGGGCATAGGGCCGTGGACGGTGAACTACACCTTGCTGCGCGGCTATGGCTGGCCCGACGGCAGCCTGCACGGGGATGTGGCGGTGCGTCGGGCCATCGGTCTGCTTACCGGCAGCGACAAGCCCGATGCGCGCGCCGCCAGCGACTGGCTGGAACAGTTCAAGCCCTGGCGCGCGCTGGTGGCCGCGCACCTGTGGGCCTCGCTGGCCGACAGCGCCTATTGAGAGGCGACAGGCGGCAGCGCTTCAGAGCGGCGGCGACAGCACCAGCAGCAACAAACGTGCGGGCTGGCCCGAGGCGTTGGCTAGCCGGTGCTCGCTGTCCACCACCAGCGTGGCCGTGTCGCCCGCGTGCAGCAGCACCTGCTCCTGGGCGGTAAAGACTTCGATGCTGCCTTCCAGCACATGAAAGA
This sequence comes from Comamonas sp. Tr-654, assembly GCF_011752915.1. Taxonomy (NCBI): domain Bacteria; kingdom Pseudomonadati; phylum Pseudomonadota; class Betaproteobacteria; order Burkholderiales; family Comamonadaceae; genus Comamonas; species Comamonas sp. Tr-654. Next base: position 50,558 of record NZ_VWWQ01000010.1, on the reverse strand, counting down.
CCTCGCGCGTGCCTGCGCGATGGGCCGCGAAATGGCTGGAGACCGCGTGCGGCGGAAAGCGGTAATGCACGAGGTTCACGCCCGCGCTGGGGCTGGCCAGGGCCAGGCGTTCCACGCCGCTGACCTCGTCGACAAAGCGCAGATTCTCGCCGGCGCGCGTGATCTGCGCGCTGGGTGCGCTCTGCACCAGCTCGCCAAGCTCGCAGCCCAGACCTTGTGCAATTGCCATGGCATTGCGCAGGCTGGTGGCCAGCAGGCCGCGCTCCACGCGCGACAGCGCGCCCGGCGAGACGCCGCTGGCCTGGGCCAGCTGATTCAGTGTGATGCCCAGCTGGGCGCGGCGCGCGCGGACGGCGGCACCGAAAAGCGCATCCTGCTCCGATGCCTGCGATGCGGTGGTGGAGTTCAAGTCTGGCTCCTTGTCATGGCGTCTGTTCTTGTTTTGAAAATTTTCCTATGAGAAAATAATTTTTCGTATAGGAAATTATTTTTCGAGAATGAATGCAATGTACATGTTTATCAGTGCCTTGCCCGTGGCCACCGTCATCGCCGTCCTGCTGGTGGGCTGGCGCTCGCTGCATGCCGCAGCACTGGGCGTGGCGGTGGCGCTGCTGGTGATTGCCGCAGCCTTTGCGCAACCCGCTTCAACATGGCTGGCCGCGGGCATGCACTGGGCGCCGGTGCTGCTGGAAGTGCTGCTGATCGTGGGCGGAGGGCTGCTGCTGTCCGAGGTGCTGCGCGAGTCAGGGGCGCAGAAGGCGCTGGCCGACTGGCTGCTGGCCAGGGCCGGCAGCGGCACGGGCGCCGTGCTGCTGGTGGTGCATGGCATCACGCCGTTTGCCGAGTCGGTCACCGGCTTTGGCGTGGGCGTGACCATCGGCATACCGCTGCTCGCGCACTTCGGCTTGCCGCCGCGCAAGGTGGTGCTCATCGGTCTGCTGGGCCTTTGCGCCGTGCCCTGGGGCTCCATGGGGCCAGGGACGCTGGTGGCGGCCACCATGGCGGGTCTGCCGTTCAAGGAGCTGGGTCAGGCCTCGGCCCTGGTCAGCGTGATCCCGTTTGTCATCACCGGCATGGCCGCGGCGGCTCTGGCGAGTGCGCCGGGCCGTCGCTGGCCGGCTCTGCTGCAGGGCCTGCTGTCGGGCTTGTTGCTGACGGCGGCCGTGGCTCTGATGAATACCCTGGCCGGCACGGCGCCCGCAGGGGCGCTAGGGGCGTTGCTGGTGGTGGGCTGGCATCTGCTGCGCCTGCGCGTGTCGCAAACGGACGCGGACAAGCCGCCCCTGAGCGCACCGGGGCGGCGAGCGCTGGCGGCCTATGCGTTGCTGCTGGGCGGCGTGCTGGCGGCCGCAGCGCTGCTGCGCTCCCTGGATCTGCCCGCTGCCTTGCATGGGCTGGCTTCGCCGGGACTGTGGCTGCTGGTGGCGGCGGTTTTTTTCACGCGAGGCCGGCCGGCGCGCCCATCGCTGGAAAAGGTCTGGCGCTCCTGGCTGCAGGTGGCGCCGGTCACGGCGCTGTTCATTGTGCTGGGCGTGCTGATGGCGGTTTCGGGCATGGCCGCGCAGCTGGCGCAGGCGCTGGCCCGCAGCGGGCCACTATATCTGTTTGCCGCACCGTTTGTGGGAGCGCTGGGAGGCTTCGTGACCGGCTCCAATACCGGGGCCAATGCCATGTTCGCAGCCACGCAGGCCGAGATCGCCCATGCGCTGGGCGCGCCGCTGCTGCCATTCATGGCGGTGCACAACGTCAGTGCCTCGCTGCTGCTCATGGCTTCGCCCGGCAAGGTGGAGATGGCAGTGCAACTGCTGGCGCAGGGGGCTGACCAGCGGCGCTGGGTGCAGCAAAGCGTGCTGATGCTGGACCTGGTCGCCGTGGCGCTGATGGGCGTGCTCAATTGGAGCTGGGCGCGGGCCTGACCGTATGCTGGCCGGCCCGCCCCAGGTGCCTGCCTCAGGTCACGGCATGCACGGTATTGAACTCGGGCTGCTTCCATTCGCCCGATTCCAGCACCTGGCGCAGATGCTCGACGGCATTCCAGACATCGGCAAAGCCCACATACAGCGGCGTGAAACCGAAGCGCAGGATGTCCTTGTGCTGGCCCGTGCCGCCATCGCCCTTGCGGAAGTCGCCGATCACGCCGCGTGCAATCAGCGCCTGGACAATGGCGTAGGCGCCACTGTTCTGGCCGTCCAGGCCCAGGCCTTCTTCCCGGGTCAGGCAGACCTGGGAGCCGCGTGCCGCATGCTCGCGCGGTGTCGCCAGACCCAGGCCGTGGCCCTGGCAGCGTTCTTCCACGAGCTGGATGAACAGATCGGTCAGCGCCAGCGATTTCTTGCGCAGCGCGGCCATGCCGCCGAAAGCCTCGGCCTCGGTGTAGATGTCGATACCGCACTGCAGCACGCTCATGCTGATCATGGGCTGTGTGCCGCAGAGATAGCGCTGTATGCCCTGGGCGGGGTGGTAGTCGGGCACGAACTTGAACGGCTCGGCGTGGCCGAACCAGCCCGACAGCGGCTGCCAGAAGCGGTTGATCAGGCGCGGATGCGCCCAGACAAAGGCCGGTGCGCCGGGGCCGCCGTTGAGGTATTTGTAGCTGCAGCCCACGGCAAAGTCGGCATCGGCGCCCTTGAGGTCCACGGGCACGGCACCTGCGCTGTGGCAAAGATCCCAGACGCAGAGAATGCCTTTGGCATGGGCGGCGGCCGTCACAGCGGCCATATCGTGCATGGCACCCGTGCGGTAGTTGACATGGGTGAGCATGGAGATCGCCACATCGGTCTGCAGCGCGCCGGCGATTTCCTCGGGCTCTAGCAGCACCAGCTCCAGGCCGTATTCCTGGCAGACGGACTGGGCGATATAGAGGTCGGTGGGGAAGTTGCTGCGCTCGCTGATCAGCTTTTTGCGGCCAGGCGCGTCTTCGCGGGCGATGCGCGCGGCAGCGCTCAGCACCTTGTAGAGATTGATGGAGGTGGTGTCGGTGAACACCAACTCGCCCTGGCCCACGCCCAGCCAGGGTGCGAACTGGTTGCCAAGGCGCTCGGGCAGCGTGATCCAGCCGGCCTTGTTCCAGGAGGTGATGAGGTCCTGGCCCCATTCCTGCGTCACCACTTCGGCCGCGCGCGCGGCGGCGGCCCTGGGCTGGGCACCCAGGGAATTGCCGTCCAGGTAGATCACGCCCTGGGGCAGGGCAAAGCGTTCGCGCAGCGCGCGCAGCGGGTCCTGGGCGTCCAGAACCTGGCAGTCCTGCAAAGTGGTCATTGTCTTCCTTTTCTCATTTTGATAGCTTCTGACGCTGATTTTGTCTGCGCTGAAGCGGGTTTTGATTCAAATCTGGCTGGGCTGGGAACCGCTTATTGTGTCCGAGAGCGGGGCGGCCCGGCCGCCTTGCAGCGCGGACATCGGTTTCTTTGCGCCCAGCGCTTCAGAGCAGGCTGCGCAACACGGCACGCACCGGTGAGGCATCGGCTTCGGTGAGCTTGAGCGGCAGAGCGATCAGCTCATAGTCGCCTTCGCTTACCTCGTCGAGCACCAGGTTCTCCAGCACGCGCAGGCCGCGCTGGCGGATCACCATATGGCTGTCCAGGCTCTTGCTGCTGGCGGGGTCGATGCTGGCAGTGTCTATGCCGATCAGCTTGACGCCCAGATCGGCCAGCTTTTGCACGGTCTCGGGGGCATAGGCGGCCAACTCGGCGTCCCAGCCAGTGGGCGCTTTCTCGTAGGTGCGCACCAGCACGCGACTGGGCAGGCCGGCATCGATGGCGTGCGCTATGTGAAGCCATTCGATCAGCGGCCCGCAGCCCATAGCGTGGATCACTCGGCAGGGGCCGAGAAAGGCATCCAGATCGACAACGCCAATGGCCGTACCCTGCGGGTCGTAGTGCAGCGGCGCATCGGCATGCGCGCCCACATGGGGTGAGAGATGAATGGCACTGACATTGACCGGGCAGCCCGGGCCAATGCTGGCCACCCATTCCTGGCTATAGGGCGTGTCGCCCGGAAACACCGGTGCGGCAGGATGGATGGCAGGAGAAATATCCCAGATCTGTCGTGTCATGGTGCAACTAGCAATATGTGTATTTCAGCGAGAGCGCGACAAGTAGCGCAGCCTATGTCAAAGACACCGAGCAAGGGCCGCCCCGCAGCGATGGTGTCGTCCCCCTCCCGTAGCGCTCAGCGCGCAGAGAGAGGAGGAAGCGGCGGGGCCGCCTAGGCAAAGCCGCTCAGGGGGTGACCTTCTTCTTTCTATACCAAAGAGCATAGACCAGCACCAGCACGATCAGAAACGGCACGCCCACCAGCACGGTGGTGTGGAATTCCTTGGTAAACAGCGTGGTGACGATCACGCCCGCCATCAGCAGCGCCCCGACCAGCGTCAGCACGGGAAAGCCCCACATGCGGAACTCCAGCTTCTGGCCCGGGTGCTCGCGCTGCCAGCGCGGGCGGAAGAACAAATGGGTCACGAACACCATGAACCAGGCAAACATGGCGCCGAACATGGCGATCGACATCATCAACTCCAGCGACTGCTCGGGCTTGAGCACGTTGAGCACCATGGCCACGGCCATGCCCAGGCAGGAGACGGCAATCGCGCCCAGCGGCACGCCGCTTTTGCTGAGTTTGCTCAGACCCTTGGGGGCATAGCCGCCGCGCGAGAGGCTGAACATCATGCGCGAGGTGACGTAGAGCTGGCTGTTCATGGCCGACAGCGAGGCCAGCAGCACCACGAAGTTGAGGGCCGCAGCCGCGCCCGGGATCTGCAAAATCTCCATCACCTTGACGAACGGACTCTTGTCCGTGCCCGCATGGCTCCAGGGCACGATGGCCAGCATCAGTGCCAGCGACAGCAGATAGAACAGCACCAGGCGCAGCACCGTGGTGCGGAAGGCGCGGGTCACGGCCTGCCTGGGGTTCTGGGCCTCGCCGGCAGCAATGGCAATGGACTCCAGGCTCAGATAGCTGAAGATGGCCACGATCACGCCCACCCAGGTACCCCACCAGCCGTTGGGGAAGAAGCCGCCGTCGATAAAGTAGTTGTCGAAACCCACGCCCTCGGGCCGGGTGCCGAAGACCACATAGGCGCCGATCAGGATGAAGGCCACGATGGCAATTACCTTGACCATGGAGAACCAGTATTCGACCTGACCGAAGGCCTTGACGCTGGTGGCATTGACGGCGGCCAGCAGAACCGAGAACAGCGCCACCCAGATCCATGGGTCCACCGTGGGGAACCAGTAGGCCATGTACTTGCCCACGGCCGTGACCTCCATGCCCACGGCCAGCACCACGGCTCCCCAGTAGGCATAGCGCACCACAAAGCCGGCCAGCGGACTGATGTAGTGCTCGGCGTAGGCGCCGAAGGAGCCCGAGGTGGGGTGGGCCACAGTCATCTCGGCCAGGCATCCCATGAGCAGCAGGCCGATGAAGGCGCCTATGGCGTAGCTGATGAGCACGCTGGGGCCGGCAAAGCCGATGGCAAAGGCGCTGCCCATGAAGAGGCCGGTACCGATGGCGCCACCGATGGCGATCATGGTCATCTGGGCGGAGTTCAGGTGCTGCTGCAAGCCTGTCTCGCGTTGCTGAATACTGTCAAAGTTGGCCATTGCTGACTTGCGCATGCGAAAAAGTCGAAGCGGCAAGTATCCCGCGAATGACCGGCTGCGGCGGCATGACGGCGAATGTCCTTGACGCAGGCCCAGCCGTCTCAGCGCGGCATTCCTGCGTAGTTGCCGGGCGTCAGCGCATGATGGGCCTTGAAGGCGCGCTGCATATGGGCCTGGTCGGCAAAGCCCATCTGTTGCGCGACCGAGGCCAGGGGCTCGCCCTGTGCCAGCAGGTGGCGCACGCCATTGAGCCGCAGGTTGAGGCGGTAGGCCCCGGGCGTGACGCCGGTGACGGCCCTGAAGCGGCGGATGAAACGGCTGGGGCTCATGCCGCAGCGCAGGGCCAGGGCCTGGACGCTGGTTTCGTCTTCGGGGCTGCGGTGCATGTGCTGCAGCGCGGGTAGCACGGCATCGGCGGGCTGGGGCTCTGGGGCAGCGGAGTCGGCGGCGCGGCCCAGCTGCCGCAGAAAATCCGCCAGCGATTGCGCGTGCTGCTGCAGGTCCGAGTCCGTGGCGCTGCTGGCAAGCGGCTGGCAGAGACTGTCGGCGCAGCGCGAGATGTCCGGCTCGTTCAGGGCGCGCCGGGCAAAGCGCAGGGCGCCGACGCCGAGCCGCTCATGAACCCAGTCGGCCTGCAGGAACAGCATGCGGTAGGACCATGGCTGCAATGTCTCGGGGTTGCAGGCATGCCAGTGGCCGGGCTCGATCAGCACCACGCTGCCCGCGCTCAATGTTTCGGGGCCATCGTCGTGCAGAAACAGGGTCTCGCCCTCATCCACGATGCCGATGGAGTACTGGGCATGCGCATGCAGCCGGTAGCTGTAGCAGGACTGGCGGCTGATGCGCAGCTCGGCCCAGGGCAGGGCCGGGTGGCGGTGGAAATGGTGGCTGGGGGCTGGCATGACGGCCTCATCATGCCAGCATGCTGACCACGCTTGCCACCAGCACCATGGCCAGGCCCTGGTTCAGCCGCTGGCAGCGCAGTGGCGTATTCAGCCACCGGGTCAGTGCATGGCCCAGAGCGGCCCAGCAGCCGACGCCGAGCAGGCAGGCCAGCAAGGAGACGGCGCAAAACAGCAGCAAGGCGGTTGGCATCGAGACCTGCTGGGCAGCCAGCGGAGCCACAAACATGCCGATGCCCGAAAGCGCCACCAGCCAGGCCTTGGGGTTGAGGCTTTGAATCGCAATGCCCTGCACAAATGCACCGCCTGGGCCGATCGGCAGCGATGCGGGGGCGCTCGCCCTGGCCGCTTGCCCATGGACCTCGGGGGCCTTGGCCAGTTGCCAGGCCAGCCACAGCAGATAGGCCGCACAGACGCGCGGCGCCCAGCGCAGCAGCTCTGGCTGCTTGAGCAGCCACTGCCCGCTCTGGCCCATCAGCCAGACAATGACGGCATAGCTGACGCTGGCGCCAAGCACGTAGCAGAAGGCGGCCACAGCGCGGCCGTTGCCATGGCGCAGGGCCAGCACGTTCACCGGGCCTGGTGTGATGGCGCCGGCCAGTGCAAATCCGGCCATGGCCAGAACAGAAGAAAGCATGGGCAAACCCGAAACAAGAGGCCGCCAGTCTGAGCCATGGGCCCACCTGGGTATTGAACAAAATTGCGCCTTGGCTTGGTTAACAAGTGCAAAACGGCTCTTTTCGACCGACACAGGAAGGGGACTTGCGTTACGCTTGAATGCTTTTCGCGAATCCGTCCCCCAGCTTCCCCGTCTCCATCTTCATGTCATCCGCAGCAGCTTCTAGCCCATCCCGAGTCTGGCCGGCCGTACGCATGGTGGGGCGTGCCGATATGGGGCGCCAGCGCAGCAATAACGAAGACTCGGTGGGGCTGGAGCCGCAGGCCAGGCCCTGGCCGGTTGCCGTGCTGGCCGACGGCATGGGCGGCTATAACGCGGGCGAGGTGGCCAGCGTGATGGCCGTGGAGCTGATCACGACCAGCGTGCAGCACGGCCCGGCTGCCGATGAATCCATGCTGGCTGCGCAGTGCGAGCTGACGGACGCCCTGCACATGGCCAATACGGCCATCTATGCGGCCGCGCAGTCCACGCCCGGTTGCAGAGGCATGGGCACCACGGTGGTGGCCGTCCTGGTACTGGCGAGCGAGGTGCTGATCGCCCATCTGGGCGACTCCAGGGCCTACGCCTGGCGTGCCGGCCGGCTGCAGCGCCTGACGCGGGATCATTCTTTGGTGCAGCAGGATATCGATGCGGGCCTGATCTCCGAGGCAGATGCCAGGACCTCGCGCTACGGCCATCTGGTGACCAGAGCGCTCGGTGTGATGCCCCAGGTGGAGCCCGAGCTCAGTCACTGGCTGCTGCAGCAGGGGGATCGCATTTTGCTGTGCTCGGACGGCCTGACCGATATGCTCAGCGACGCCAGCCTTGAATCCCTGTTCGATGAAAACCTGCCGCTGGCGCGATTGCAGGAGGCCTTGATTGAGGCGGCCAATGCCGCAGGCGGCAAGGACAATATCGGCGTGGTGCTGATCGAGCAGGACGCCTGATGCCCGAATCTGGCCGGGGCTCCTAGATCAGGCCGCTTTCCAGCACAGGCAGCTGATGGCGCTGGCGCACGCGGTTGCAGGCATCCGAGCCCGCGGCGAACTCGCGGCAAGGCGAGGGGCGCCATTCATAGATGCCGCAACTGGCCTTCTCTCCCACCTTGCCCACCAGGGCGGCACAGCGCGGCCTGGCCCAGTCCGTGCCGCGCATGCGGCAGGTGTAGTCGGTGACCTCCTCGACCAGCCCGGCGGGGACGCTGCCGCCATGCTCCTGGGACTCATGCACGGAGAAGTCGACACGAAAGGACGCGCAGCAGGCGCCGCAGCTGAGGCAGGGATGAGTCATGGGGGAGGCGGAATTTTTCCGGTGGGGCGGTGATTTTCGCAGCTGTGCAAATCCTTGGGTTGTGCCGGGCTGCCGATTTGTCAACCGCGTTGCGCAATACCCGCCCAATAATCCATGCTGCTGGTGTCAATTCGCCACCGTTGTGCACCAATCGCCTACAGTAAATGGAAAATGAGAATCAAAATCAATTAATAATGCGCTATGAGTTCTTTGCAGTCCCCCTCGGCGATCTCTGAGCCGGTGTCAGTTATTTCGTCCATGAATGCTTTTCCTGTTCAAGCGTCTGAATCCGGCGTGCCATCTTCCAGCGCTGCAGCCACGGCCGCCGCAACCGGGCCCGTCATCGGCCTTGATCAGCTGGTGGTGAATCAGCCAGCCCGGGTGGTGGATCTGGCTTCCTCCGAAGGCGAGGATGAAAGCCTGTTGCTCAGACTCATGGAAATCGGCTTTCTGCCCGGAGAGTCCGTGCGCGTCGTCGCCACCGGCTTTCCCGGCCCCGACCCGCTGGCCGTGCGCATAGGTCAGGCGACATTTGCCCTGCGCCGCCACGAGGCGGCCCAGGTTCTAGTGCAGCTGGAGGCCGCAGCATGAACGCGCGCGAATCCCAGATCACCATGATGAGCTCTCAAGCTGCGGAGCAGGCACCCCTGCGCGCAGCGCTGCTGGGCAACCCGAACTGCGGCAAGACGGCGCTGTTCAATCTGCTGACCGGCGCCCGCCAGAAGGTGGCGAACTACGCAGGCGTGACCGTGGAGCGCAAGGAAGGCTGGCTGAGCACGCCCGGCAAGCGCCGTGTGCGCGTGCTGGACCTGCCCGGCACCTACAGCCTGGATGCGCACAGCGAGGACGAGCGCATCACGCGCGACATCGTCAAGGGCCAGCATCCGCGCGAAGCGCCGCCCGAGCTGCTGGTCTGCGTGACCGATGCCACCCATCTGCGCCTGAACCTGCGTCTGGTGCTGGAAGCACGCGCCCTGGGCCTGCCCATGGTGGTGGTGCTCAATATGAGCGATATGGCGCGTCGCCAGGGCCTGGTCATCGACAAGGCCAAGCTCAGCGAGCTGTTGGGCGTGCCCGTGGTGGAGAGCGTGGGCGTGCATCTGTCCGGCGCCAAGGATTTGCTGGCCTGGCTGGACAGCGATCAGGCCAGGCAGCTCAAGACCCCGACGCTCGAAGGCCAGTTCAAGCCCGTGACGGGCAGCAACTCGCGCGCCCAGCTGCTGGCCCTGCACCAGCAGGTGGCCGAGATCATGCGCCTGACCGTGCAGGAGCCCGCCGCTCCCACGCAGCGTGACGATCGCATTGACTCCGTGGTGCTGCACCCGCTGTGGGGCACGCTGCTGCTGGTGGTGACGCTGTTCCTGATGTTCCAGGCCGTGTTCAGCTGGGCCCAGCCCCTGATGGACGGCATCGAAGGCCTGGTCAGCGACTTCGGCCAGTGGGTGCATGGCGTGATGCCCGATGGCGTGCTGCGCAGCCTGCTGGTCGACGGCGTGATCGCCGGCACCGGCTCGGTGGTGGTCTTTCTGCCGCAGATCCTGATTCTGTTCTTCTTCATCCTGGTGCTGGAAGACTCGGGCTATCTGCCGCGCGCCGCCTTTTTGCTGGACCGCATCATGGGCAGCGTGGGGCTGTCCGGACGCTCCTTCATTCCGCTGCTGTCCAGCTTTGCCTGCGCCGTGCCCGGCATCATGGCCACGCGTTCGATTTCCAGCTGGCGCGACCGTCTGCTGACCATCATGATCGCGCCGCTGATGACCTGCTCGGCACGCCTGCCCGTCTACACGCTGCTGATCGGTGCCTTCATCCCCGAGCAGACCGTGGCCGGCTTCTTTAATCTGCAGGGCCTGGTGCTGTTTGCCCTCTATGTGGGCGGCATTGCCAGCGCCATGGCCGTGGCCTGGGTGGGCAAGCTGGCCGCCAAGGTCAAGACCCGCACGCCGCTGCTGATGGAGCTGCCTTCCTATCGCATCCCCAGTCTGCGCAGTCTGGTACTGGGCCTGTACGAACGGGCGATGATCTTCCTGCGCCGAGTCGGTGGCATCATCCTGACCGTCAGCATCGTGCTGTGGTTCCTCTCCAGCTACCCCGGTGCTCCCGAGGGCGTGACCGAAGGTGCGATTCGCTACAGCTTCGCGGGCCAGATCGGACGTGCGCTGGAAGTGGTGCTGGCACCCATCGGTTTCAACTGGCAGATTGCCATTGCGCTGGTGCCCGGTATGGCCGCGCGCGAGGTGGCGGTGGGTGCGCTCGGCACGGTGTATGCGCTGTCGGCTGTGGGCGATGATGCCATGGCCCAGCAACTGAGCCCGCTGATCGCCAGCAGCTGGTCGCTGGCGACTGCGCTGTCGCTGCTGGTCTGGTTTGTGTTTGCACCCCAGTGCATCTCCACGCTGGCTATTGTCAAACGCGAAACCAATGGCTGGCGCTATCCGCTGCTGATGGCCGGTTATCTGTTTGGTCTGGCCTATCTGGCCAGCTTCGTGACCTATCGCGTCGCCGTGGCCCTGGGCTGGGGCTGAGAAAGGATTGTCTATGTGGCAGGAACTGATAGTGGGCGCCATCGTGCTGGTGGCCGCCGTATCGCTGACCTGGCGTTTCATGCCGGCCGGCCTGCGCCGCAGGCTGACGCGGGTTCACCCTTCGCTGGCGCCGGCGGCCAAGAGCGGTAGCTGCGGCGGTTGCAGCGCCTGTGGCGGCGACAGTTGCTCGGATACCCGCAAGGCTTGAGGCCGATACCGACCTTACATAAAAACATAGCTGCCTGCGCTTGCCATCTCTGAATTTCAGATGTTTTTGCACCTGAAATGCTTGAATGGAAAGCGCAGGCAGCTTTTTATTTGATAGCGCCTGTTGCTTTGTCGAAAGCTCAGGCAGCTTCCAGCCAGGGCTGGATATCTTCCTCGCTCAGTGCCGACAGGCCGAACTTCTCACGTGTGTCGTGGCAGCCGTAGGAGGCAAACGGAAAGTCGCGGCAGGGGCGCGAGCGCTGTTCGTAGATGCCGCAACCTATGCAGCCCGCGCCGACCTCGGGCAGCTCGCGCAGCGCCACACAGCGCACCGGGTGACGTTCCGTGCCGTTCATGCGCGCACGGTTGCCCTTGCCGGGCACTTCATGGGTCAGCTCGTCGGGGACGGTGCCGCCCATGGACTGCAGCTCGTATATGGAAAACTCCACGCGGTAGTTCTGGCAGCAGGCGCCACAGTTCAGGCAGGGGTGGACGGATTCGGACATCGTGTTTCTTCAAGGATTCAGGCATCGGGGTCACGCCGTCCTCCTCGGGCAAGGACGGCTGTTTGAGGTCTGGAGGAGAAGCCGGCGCGCAGGGCTGCCTGCGGCTTCCGGTGCCGGGCCACTAGGTATGGCCTTGAAGAAACTTCAGATAGAAGGTGTGGATGCGTACATAAAGCGCACGCACGCGCGCTGCAAAGGATTTGCGCGGTCCGAAAACGGATGGCACGCGCGTGTGGCGTGCCATATGGGGCTGGCGCAGCGCCAGCAGGCCGCCGCGCTGGCCGTAGCGCGCATCGCCCTGGGTGGGGCGCAGCGGAAACAGAAACACCGCCAGCTGGCGCAGGGCCCGCTGGCGGTGTGGGGATGTGATGTGGCTCAGGTGCATGGAGGTGAAGGTATGCAGATGAGCCCGGACGTGCCGAATCAGCCTTGCTGGCGGCCCAGCAGCAGGTACTCCATGAGTGCCTTTTGCACCTGCATGCGATTTTGGCTTTGGCACGCGGCATGCTGCCGCTTCACACCCGCGATTCGGGTATGAACCTGCGCCCGAATCGCATGCGGGCTCTGGCGAGCCGCCGCGTGGACCGATGTCTGCGCCATCAGTCCACGCGACCCAGCAAAAGGTACTCCATGAGCGCCTTTTGCACATGCATGCGATTCTCAGCCTCGTCCCAGACCACGGATTGCGGTCCGTCGATGACTTCGGCCTCCACTTCCTCGCCACGGTGGGCGGGCAGGCAGTGCATGAACAGGGCATCGGCCTTGGCCGAGGCCATCATCTCGGCATCCACGCACCAGTCGGCAAAAGCCTTCTTGCGCGCCTCGTTCTCGGCCTCGTAGCCCATGCTGGTCCACACGTCGGTGGTGACCAGATCGGCGCCCTTGCAGGCTTCGAGGGGGTCCTTGAACACCTTGTAGCAGCCGGGATTGACGGGCTTGCCGTTGAAGGCCAGCTGCTCGTCCACCTCGTAGCCGCCGGGCGTGCTGACATGGACCGTGAAGCCCAGCAGATCAGCTGCCTGCAGCCAGGTGTTGGCCATGTTGTTGCCGTCGCCCACCCAGGCCACGATCTTGCCCTTGATCGAGCCGCGGTGCTCGATGAAGGTGAAGATGTCGGCCAGGATCTGGCAGGGGTGGAACTCGTTGGTCAGGCCGTTGATGACGGGCACGCGCGAGTACTCGGCAAAGCGCGCTATCTTGTCCTGACCGAAGGTGCGGATCATGACCAGATCGGTCATGCGGCTGATGACGCGTGCACTGTCCTCGATGGGCTCGGAGCGGCCCAGCTGGCTGTCGCCCGTGGTCAGATGCACCACGGAGCCGCCGAGCTGGTACATGCCGGCCTCGAAGCTCACACGCGTGCGCGTGCTGGCCTTCTCGAAGATCATGGCCATGGTGCGGTCGGTCAGCGTGTGGTGCTTTTCGTAGCCCTTGAATTTCTTCTTGATCAGGGCTGCGCGTTCCAGCAGGTAGTCGTATTCGTCGGCGGTGAAGTCGCTAAATTGCAGGTAATGCTTCATGCAGTATTCCTTGAGGATCAGGCGGCCAGAATGGCTTGAACCAGGGGCTTGAGCCTGGCGACGATTTCATCGGCTTCGGGCTTGCTCAGGATCAGCGGCGGCACGAGGCGAATCACCGTGTCGGCGGTCACGCTCAGCAGCAGGCCGGCTTCTGCGGCCTGGCCAATCAGCTCGCCACAGGGCTTGGTCAGCTCCACGCCAATCATCAGACCCTGTCCGCGCACTTCGACAAAGCCTTCGAGGCTGCCCAGTTCAGCCTGCAGTTTAGCCTTCAGATATTCGCCCACTTCAGTGGTATGAGCCAGCAGGTCATCTTCTTCCATGATGCGGATGGTTTCCACGCCGGCACGCATGGACAGCGGGTTGCCACCAAAGGTGGAGCCATGGTTGCCGGCCTTGAGCACTTCGGCAGCGGCCTTGTGCGCCACGACGGCACCCACGGGCACGCCAGAGCCCAGGCCCTTGGCCAGGGTCATCACATCGGGGGTGATGCCCGCCCACTGGTGGGCAAACCACTTGCCGGTGCGGCCCATGCCGGCCTGCACCTCGTCCATCATCAGCAGCCAGCCATTGGCATCGCACAGCTCGCGTACCTTCTTCAGATAGTCGGCGCGCATGGGGTGCAGACCACCTTCGCCCTGGATGGGCTCCATCATGATGGCGACGATGTTGGGATTGCCTTCGGTCGCTTCGATCAGGGCTTCGTAGTCATTGGGGGGCACGCGCGTGAAGCCTGCGAGCAGATCGCCAAAGCCGTTACGTACCTTGGGGTTGGCCGTGGCGCTCATGGTGGCGATGGAGCGGCCATGGAAAGCGTGGTCGTAGACCACGATCTCGGGTTTGGCAATGCCCTTGTCCACGCCGTACTTGCGGGCGATCTTGATGGCCGCCTCATTGGCTTCCAGGCCGGTGTTGCAGAAGAACACATTGGTCATGCCCGAGCGCTCGGTCAGCAGCTTGGCCAGAGTCTCCTGGCCGGGCACATGGTAGTAGTTGGAAGTGTGGATCAGCTTGGCGAGCTGATCCTGCAGCGCGGGCACCAGCTTGGGGTGGTTGTGACCCAGGGTGTTGACGGCGATGCCACCCAGCGCGTCCAGGTATTCCTTGCCGTTCACGTCCCAAACGCGGCAGCCCTGGCCGCGCTCCAGCGCGATGGGTACGCGGCCGTAAGTGGGCATAACGTGGGGCGAAGCTGCCTCGATGAAAGCGGTCATTGCAAGAATCTCCTGAGAAGGAAGGTCAACGGCGCACAGCGGCACCTGAAAAATGAGAGCTTTGATTCTAGAGTGCCCGGATAACCCCAACATTGCGGATTGCGCATCGCTGCTATGCAATCAACCTACGCCATTGTGGGGTTGACAGCATGGCTCTTATACAAGAGTTAGAATGCTCGTTTAGGCATGTTGGCGGGGATCCCGCCTGGTTGCCGGATCTTTTTGGCGAATATTTGATGGTTACCCCTTCCAGCAAAGAACTGTTCATCATGGGTATGACCCATGCCGGAAAAACCTTTCGACCCAGCGACTGGGCCGAGCGCTTGGCCGGTGTCATGAGTCAGTTTCGCCCTGGTGGTGCCTGCGCCGGAAGCCATCTGAGCTACTCTCCCTGGTGCGTGCCCACGGTGATGAACGGCACCAAATGCGTGGTCATCAACCGGGATCTGCGCGACTACGAACCCATGGCCTGGGACTTCTGCCTGAATTTCGCCAAGGACAACGATCTGCAAGTGGCCGAGGCCTGCCTGCTGCCCGACAAGCTGCCAGCCGGCAAGAAGTGATTTTTCAGGTGCCCAGAGGCGCCGCGCAAACGACAAAGGCTTCCACGGGAAGCTTTTTTTGTATCTGTGTGCAGCGGGCGGGGCTAGTTCTGCGCTGTCGTGCCGTCCAGCAGCCGTGACCGGCGCCACGGGCCCCAGCGGTAGTAGGCGATGGACAGCAGCATGGATGCCAGCGCGCTGAGCGGAAAGCTCCACCACAGCGCATCCTGCCCCCACAGAGGCTGCAACCCCCAGGCCAGAGGCAGGCGAAGGCCCCACAGCGCCAGGGCCAGTATGACCAGAGGAGCCAGCACCGCGCCCGTGGAACGCACCACGCCGGCCAGCACACTGCTCACGCCGAGCAGCATGAACGAGCCCAGCACGATGCGGTTGAGGTGGCGCGCGGGCTCCAGGGCCGTGCTGCCCTCGGGCAGAAACAGGGCCAGCACGAAGCGGTCGCAGGCCAGGATCAGGGCCACGCAGGCGCCGGTCAGCAGCAGATGGCAGACCACGCCGGCACGCGCCGTGCGCGCCACACGCGGCCAGTGGCCGGCGCCCACGTTCTGGGCGGCGATGGTGGTGCAGGCCGAGGCCACGGCAATGGCCGGCATCTGCACATAGGCCCATAGCTGCAGGGCCGCGCCGTAGGCGGCCGAAACCTGGGCGCCATGGGTGTTGATCAGGGCCAGCATCAGCACCAGGGAGAGCGAGACCACCAGCATCTGCAAGCCCATGGGCAGGCCCTTGATGATCAGGCAGCGCAGCAGCTCGGGCACAGGCTGCCAATGGCGGCGCTGGCTCCAGCCTATCCAGAGCGGCAGGCGCTGCCAGCGCAGCCAGGCCAGCAGGCCCGCAAGGCCCAGGCTGTTGGCCACCAGGGTGGCCAGTGCCGAGCCGGCCATGCCCAGGCCGGGCAAGGGGCCGGCGCCGAAGATGAACAAGGGGTTGAGCAGGGCATCGCCCAGGGCCACGCCCAGCAGGGCCACGAAAGGCGTGCGACTGTCGCCCGTGCCGCGCAGCACGGCGGCCACGAAGATCAGCAGCAGCATGGGCGGCAGCGCGAGAAAGAGCACTCTCAGATAGTCCACGGCCAGCGCGGCGGTGGCAGGCTCGGCACCCATGGCGCCCAGCATGGGGACGGCCAGCGGCCAGCCCAGGGCGGCCATCAGCATGGACATGCCAAGAAACAGGCTGGCACTGGTGCCCGTGATGCGGCGGGCCAGGGCCCAGCGGCCCGCGCCCACGGCCTGAGCCACCAGCAGATTGGCGGCCTGGCTGATGCCGAAGACCAGGGCGATCAGCGCGAACAGCAGATTGTTGGCATGAACGGCCGCAGACAGTGCGCTTTCGCCCAGATGGCGTCCGATCCAGAAGGCATTGACCGAGGTATTGAGCGACTGCAGCACATAACCGCCCCATAAAGGCAGGGAAAAACGCAGCAGGGCGCGGCCTATCGGTGCGTGGGTCAGTGGCTGGTGCATGGGGTGAAGGAGGCTGCAGAGCACCAAGCGGCGGGCTCTGCAAGAAAAAACCCCGCGCGGCACAGGCCGGCGGGGCGGGCACCGGCGGGCCGGTGCGGGGAGAGCAGGGCTTAGAGCGCCTGCATTTCCTTGTTCAGCTGTGTGGGGTTCTGGGGAGCTGCGGCAGGCGCGGGAGCCGCTTCGGCGTTCTTGCCCAGATCGGCAGGGACATCCACATAGGGCAGCTTCAGGGCCGAGCTGGTCATGCGTCGGATCTCGTTGGTATAGGCGGCATCCTCGTTGATCTTGCGGCCGTAGGAAGGCACGATCTGCTGGATGTGGGCCTTCCACTCGGCGCTGGCCATCTGCTCGGGGAAGGACTTCTTGAGCAGGTTCAGCATGATGTGGGGAGCGGTCGAGGCGCCGGGCGAGGCACCCAGCAGGGCGGCAATGCTGCCGTCTTCAGAGCCCACGATTTCGGTGCCGAACTGCAGCACGGCGCCTTTTTCAGGGTCGCGCTTGATGATCTGCACACGCTGGCCGGCGGTGACCAGCTTCCAGTCCTCGCGCTTGGCTTCGGGGAAATACTGGGCCAGTACGGCCTGACGGTCTGCGTCGGTCAGCTCGGCCTGCTGCATCAGGTACTGGACCAGATCCAGGTTGTGGATGCCCACGCGCAGCATGCCCATCAGATTGTCATGGGTGACCGAGGAGAACAGGTCCCACCAGGAGCCGTTCTTGAGGAACTTGGTGGTGGCCAGTGCAAAGGGGCCGAACAGCACCACGGGCTTGCCGTCGAGCTGGCGGGCGTCCAGGTGGGGCACGGACATGGGAGGCGAGCCGGTGGAGGCAATGCCGTAGGCCTTGACGTCGTGGCGCTTGGCCAGTTCGGGGTTCTCAATGGCCAGGAACTGACCGCCCACGGGGAAGCCGGCGTAGTTCTTGGATTCGGGGATGCCCGAGGCCTGCAGCAGCTTGAGTGCGGCACCGCCGGCACCGACGAAGACGAACTTGGCCTTGACGGTCTTTTCCTGGCCGCCCTTGGCCAGATCGGCCACGGTCACATTCCAGGTCTTGTCTGCGTTCTGGCGCAGGGCCGTGACTTCGCTTTGCAGATGCAGCTGGAAGTTGGGGCCCTTCTGGAGCGAAGCCATCAGCTGCTCGGTCCAGACGCCATGGTTCACGTCGGTGCCCAGGGGCATGTAGGTGGCGGCGATCTTCTGGGCCGGGTCACGGCCTTCGATCATCAGCGGGGCCCACTTCTTGATCTGTGCCTGGTCTTCGGAGTACTCCATGCCGTAGAACAGGGGGTTCTGGACCAGGGCCTGCTGGCGCTTCTTGAGGAAGGCGATGTTGTCATCACCCCAGACGAAGCTCATATGAGGCGTGGCGTTCACGAAAGTCTCGGGCGACTGCAGGTGGCCGCGGCCGACCTGGTGAGCCCAGAACTGGCGCGTGACCTCGAACTGCTCGGCAATACCCACGGCACGCTTGGTTTCCACGCTGCCATCGGGCAGCTGGGGTGTGTAGTTGAGTTCGGCAAAGCCCGAGTGGCCCGTGCCGGCGTTGTTCCAGCCGTTGGAGCTTTCCAGAGCTACGCCGTCCAGGCGCTCGAAGACCTCGATCTTCCAGTCGGGCTGCAGCTCCTGCAGGTAGGTGGCCAGCGTCGTGCTCATCACGCCGGCACCCACCATCACCACATCAACGGGCTGCTCGTTCTCGGCCTTGGGGACGGAGCGAGGAAATATTGGCCAAAATAAAAACAATAGCGCGGCCAGGACCAGGGCCGCGACGGCTCCCAGTCCTGCTTTGATCGACTTTTTCATGACTTTTTCTAGACTTGAGTATCAAAAAAGCCTGCGGGCAGGCAGCAGGCTTTTTGCGAAGATACGGGGCAAGTCCTATAAAAGACATGAGACTCCCCGACCTGGGGATTGTCCTAGGGAAGTCAAAATCTGACGCTAATCAATTCGTATTAGGGCGCTTTGTGCTAAAGGAGAGACTGTGTGCGCATGCGCTGATCAATCAGTCACCTGTCGAGCGCGGACAACAAAAAAACCGCCCTAAGGCGGTTTTGATGTTTTTGCTGACAGCGCACCCGTTACAAACGGCAGATGACCGAAGTCATCCGTGCTTGAGGGAGGCTGGTATTAAGCAGCCAGAGCCAGGGTCTTGACCTTGGCGGACAGGCGGCTCTTATCGCGAGCTGCCTTGTTCTTGTGGAAGATGCCCTTGTCAGCGATCGCGTCGATCACGGACTGAGCCTTGGCAAACAGTTCAGCTGCCTTGGTCTTGTCGCCGGCCACAACAGCCTTCTCGACATTCTTGACAGCAGTACGGTACTTGGAACGCAGCGAAGTGTTCGCAGCGTTCAGCTTGACGTTCTGGCGGGCGCGCTTGCGGCCAGAAGCCAGGCGGGGGTTCTTTTTGGCTTTAGTTGCCATGATTTATTTCCTTGTGTGTCTGAGGATGATGTCAGCAAAACCGTGGATTGTATCACCCCCTGTGCGGCTTTGCCGCTTCCCCCTTTAAGGGGGACGACATCCTCGCGGCGGGGCGGCCCTTGCTCGATGTCTCTGTGTTGGGCCGTGTCTGGTTTGAGATCGCTGGATTGCTACAGAGTGAAAAGCGCCGCAAATCAGTCTGCAGCGCTTGGCATGAACGCATACACTTCGCTGCGTGTCACTGTTCAAAGCCGCCTCCACCGTATCTCTTCTGACGCTGGCCTCCCGTATTTCGGGGCTGGTACGCGATCTGCTCATGGCCTCCATGTTCGGCGCCAATGCGCTGACCGATGCCTTCAACGTCGCCTTCAGAATTCCCAACCTCTTTCGCCGTCTGTTCGCCGAGGGCGCTTTCAGTCAGGCCTTTGTGCCGGTGCTGGCAGCGAGCAAGACCCGGGATGGCGAGGAGGCCACACGCCACTTGATCAGTCATGTTGCAACCCTGCTGTTCTGGGCGCTGCTGGTGGTCTGCGTGCTGGGCGTGATCGGCGCTCCGCTGCTGGTCTGGTTGCTGGCCAGCGGCATGCGCCAGTCGCCCGACGGCTATCACGCCGCCGTGGTGATGACGCGCTGGATGTTCCCCTATATCGGCTTCATGTCGCTGGTGGCGTTGTCGGCAGGCATTCTCAATACCTGGAAGAAGTTCGCGGTATCGGCCGCCACGCCCGTTCTGCTCAATCTCAGCATGATCGTGGCGGCTCTGCTGGGTGCCCCCTGGTTCGAGAAGCAGGGCATAGAGCCCATCTACGCCATGGCCGGCGGCGTGATGCTGGGCGGCGTGCTGCAGCTGGCGGTGCAGATTCCTGCGCTGCGCTCCATGGGGCTGATGCCCCGGATCGGCTTTTCGTCTGCGGCCATTCGCGCAGCCTGGGACGAGGCAGGCGTGCGCCGTATCCTGGCGCTGATGGGGCCGGCGCTGCTGGGGGTTGGCGTGGCCCAGGTTTCATTGATGATCAACACCCAGATCGCTTCCTATATGGCGCCCGGCAGCGTGACCTGGCTGTTCTATGCCGACCGTCTGATGGAGTTTCCCACGTCCCTGCTGGGCGTGGCCCTGGGCGTGGTGCTGACGCCGCAGCTGGCGTCCGCCAGGGCGGCCGGTGACGGCGAGCGCTATTCCAATATGCTGGACTGGGGGCTGCGCCTAGTGGTGTTGCTGGCCGTGCCCTGCGCCGTGGGCCTGCTGACCTTCGCCACGCCGCTGGTGGCCACGCTGTTCCATCGTGGTGCTTTGCACGACAGCGATGTGGGACAGATCGCCCTGGCGCTGATGGGCTACGGCGCCGGCCTGCTTGGCCTGGTGGCCATCAAGGTGCTGGCGCCCGGCTATTACGCCAGCCAGGATATCCGCACACCCGTGAAGATCGCGATCGTGGTGCTGGTCATCACGCAGTTGCTCAATCTGGTGCTGGTGCCCTGGCTCAAGCACACGGGACTGGCCCTGTCCATCGGCCTGGCTGCGCTGGTCAATGCAACCTGGTTGCTCATCGGCCTGCTGTGTCGCGGCACCTACAAGCCCGGGCCGGGCTGGCTGAAGTTCATCCTGCAGGTGATCGCTGCCAGTGCCTTGCTGGCGGTGCTGCTGCTCTGGGGCAGTCAACACTTCGACTGGGTGGGCCTGCGCAGCAATGGCCTGCTGCGTGCAGCGCTGCTGGCCGCCATGATGGCCGGCGCCGCCGTGCTCTACTTCGGCGCGCTGAGGTTGTCAGGCCTGAATCTGCGTCAGTTGCTGCGCCGCTAGAGCTCGCGCTGCTATTGGAAAAGTGAGCGGCCAGTGCAGTTTTTACAGGCGTATCAAGGGCATTCCGCTTGCGTGGCCTGCCAAGGCGGCTTACAAACCGGTTTATGAGCTGGACGATTGACGAGTACCCCACGGCCCTGCAGTATTTTGCGTCCCTGGTGCAGAGCGATGATAACTTTGCCCTGATGGAAGCGGCCATCAGCATTGCCCAAGATGCCGAGCCTGATCTTGACCTGCAGGCCGTGCAGGCCGACCTGGACAGGCTGCAGGTGCGTCTGGTGCAGCGTCTGGCTGGTGAGGAAGACGGCCTGCACAAGCTCAGTGCGCTCAACAAGTTCTTCTATGGCGAGCTGGGCTTTGCTGGCAATCTCAACAACTACTACGACCCCGCCAACAGTTATATCCACCATGTGCTGCAGACGCGGCGCGGCATTCCCATCAGCGTGGCGCTGATCTGGCTGGAACTGGCGGCCAGCATCGGTCTGACGGTGGAGGGCATAGGCTTTCCGGGGCATTTCCTGGTCAAGGCCATGCTGCCGCAGGGCCAGGTGGTGCAGGACCCGCTGACGGGCGATTCCTATTCTGCAAGCGCGTTGGCGGAGCGCCTGCAGCCGTTTCTCGATCAGGCAGGCATAACGCCTGACGATGCGCCGCCGCTGGGGCTGTATCTGCAGGCAGCCCATCCGCGTGATGTCGTGGCGCGCATGCTGCGCAATCTGCAGGAGATTCATCAGGTCCAGAAGGACTGGCCCATGCTGGTGGCCGTGCTCAATCGCCTGATTTTGCTGCAGCCCGGTCGCGAAGAGCTGTACCGGGACCGAGGCATGGCCTATGCCCAATGGGGGGTGGTTGAAAGAGCGCTATCGGATCTGGAGCGCTATGCGCCCGCTGCGCAAGGGCAGGAGGTCGATTACATCGTCAAGACCATCGCCCGGCTGCGCCGCACGGGCTGAAAGCTGCTGGCCTACACCAGCTGTGCGGCTTCCAGCTCTTTCTTGAGATAGGCATAGAACAGCGGCGCAGCCACCAGACCGGCGGGGCCGAAGACGGACTCGGCCACGAACATCACGGCCAGCAGCTCCCATACGCCCATGTGCGTGCGTGTACCCACGACCTTGGCGTTGATCACGTATTCGGCCTTGTGGATCAGGATCAGGAAGCCCAGGCAGGCCGCGGCGGCCACGGGCGAGACCGACAGGCCGACCAGTGTCAGCACGGCATTGCACAGCAGGTTGCCAACAATGGGGATCAGTCCGGCGATGAATGTCAGCGTGATCAGCGCGGGGGTGTAGGGCAGCTGCAGCTTCCAGATCGGCAGTATTGCCAGCAGGAAGATGGAAGTCAGCAAGGTGTTGAAGGCAGCAATCCAGAACTGGGCGGCCACGATCTGCTTGAAGGCCAGGGCAAAGTGTCCGATGCGCTGCTGCAGGGCCTGCACCAGCGGCGGGTGGCGCGTGGCGATGGGGCGTACGGCGGCCAGAGCGCCGATGATCAGGCCCACATAGGCATAGAGCAGGCCGGTAAGCCAGGCGCGGCCTGCAGTGGCCAGCACGCCGGCCTTGGCGGCCAGATAGCCGGCCAGCTTGCTTTGAATTTCCTGGGCGCCGTCAGGCAGCTGATCGGCAATGTCCGAGGGCAGTTTCTCTCGCAACTCCAGCACCGTGGCCGCCAGGTAGTCCAGCAGTTCCTTGTACTGGGCGGGTGCTTCGGTGATATAGGTGCGGGTCTGGGAGAGGGCACCGCTGAGCAGGGCCAGGGGCGCCAGAATCACGACGGTGGTCGCCACCACCTGGGCCCAGTGCGGAAGCTGATTGCGGGCAAAGGCGCGAGGGTTGAGCCGGGACAGCAGGCGAGACAGGGCGCGGGTCAGCATGAAACCCACGCACACACACAGCAGTCCGGGAAGAATGCCCTGATGCATGACGAGCAGCAGCGCTGCTCCCATCAATATGTAACTGGCCAATATGACCTTGGGTGAGGCACCCGGTTGCGTAGTGATGGGGGCGGGCAAATGCTGCGTCATTCAGGCTCGGGGTAGAGGGGCTGTGATGAAGACCTGCTTAGCGCACTTCAACGGGCTTGCCGGAGCCGATGTCCGTGATGGCGCCGATGTTGTAGACCTTCTCGCCCAGCTCGGCCAGTGTGGCTGCCGTGGCTTCGGCGTCTTCGGCCGCCACCACCACCACCATGCCGATACCGTTGTTGAACGTACGGTTCATTTCGATATCGTCAATGCCGGCAGTCTTTTGCAGCCAGGCGAACAGCTCGGTCTGGGGCCAGCTGCCGGCCTTCAGATGGGCCGCCGTGCCTTCGGGCAGCACGCGGGGGATGTTTTCCAGCAGGCCGCCACCGGTGATGTGGGCCAGGGCCTTGATGGGGTGCTTGTCCAGTGCGGCCAGCACGTTCTTCACGTAAAGGCGCGTGGGCTCCATGATGGCGGCCTTGAAGGGCTTGCCGTCCAGGGTATCGGGCAGGCTGCCCTGGGCTTCGGCGCGCTCGATGCACTTGCGCACCAGAGAGAAGCCGTTGGAGTGCACGCCGTGGGAGGCCAGGCCCAGCACCACGTCGCCGGGCTTGACGTTCTGACCGCTGAGGATCTTGGACTTCTCGACCGCGCCGACGGCAAAGCCGGCCAGATCGTATTCGCCATCGGGGTACATGCCGGGCATCTCGGCGGTTTCACCACCGATCAGCGCGCAGCCGGACAGCTCGCAGCCCTTGGCAATGCCGCCCACCACGGCAGCGGCCGTGTCCACATGCAGCTTGCCGCAGGCGAAGTAGTCGAGGAAGAACAGAGGCTCGGCACCTTGCACCAGCACATCGTTCACGCTCATGGCCACCAGGTCGATGCCCACGGTGTCGTGCATATTCCACTCGAATGCCAGCTTGAGCTTGGTGCCCACGCCGTCGGTGCCGGACACCAGCACGGGTTCCTTGTAGCGCTTGGGCACCTCGAACAGGGCGCCGAAGCCGCCGATGCCGGCCATCACGCCTTCGCGCATGGTTTTCTTGGCCAGGGGCTTGATGCGTTCGACCAGGGCGTCGCCTGCGTCGATGTCAACACCGGCGTCTTTGTAGGAAATGGGAGTAGAGGAGGGTGCGGAAGAGCTCATCGATGGATCCGGTGCGGGGGCGCCCTGCTGGGCGGAAACCCCGGGATTCTACGGCGCTTGCCCGTGCAGCGGGGGCGGCTGGACATGCGTCAAAGGGTTTTGCTGGAGCATTCATGGTCTGACTACAACAACGGCAGTAGGCAAAATCAGCCCGAACCCGCTCGGGGCTGCGAGTGCAGACTAAAATTGGTGTCTTTGTTACCGAGTGATCACGCTAGGGCATATTGCAGGGCCTGATCTAAATGCGCGTCCGGGCCTTTGTATCTTCCACCATTGATGCTGATGAATCTCCTGCCAGATTTCGCCGCATGGGCTGTTGAATGCCCAAGAAAGGGGGCGCTGCGCGTATGTCGCAGATGAAGCAGCTGGCTCTGGATATCAGCATGGCGCCCGGCCCGACGCTTGCGCGTTTCTTCGTCGGCCCGAATGCTGCGCTGATCGATCATCTGCGTCACTGGGTGGGCGATGGTCAGCTGCAGCAGTCGCGCACGCCTGTGCCCACCTATCTCTGGGGAGAGGCGGGGTCCGGCAAGAGTCATTTGCTCAAGGCGGTGCGAGAAGCTTTGCGCGAGCAAGGCGCGATGGTGGGCTGGATGGATGCATCCACGCCGTTCCCGCCCGAGTTCGACGAGCGCTGGGCCGCCGTGCTCATGGACGATGTGGATATCTACACACCGTTCCAGCAGGCGCGTGCCTTCAACTGGTTTGTGAATGCCACCAGCCCAGCTACCGGCCTGCCGCGCTGGGTGCTGGCTGCGGGCCAGTTGCCGGTGGCCGATCTCAAGATGCGTGAGGACCTGCGCACCCGTCTTGGCTGGGGTCATGTCTATCAGTTGCATCTGCTCGACGAATCGGCACGGCGTGCCGTGCTGCGTCAGGAAGCCGATGCCCGTGGCGTGTTTCTGAGCGACGAAGTGATGGATTACATGCTCAGACGCTTTTCTCGCGATCTGGGCTCGCTGATGCAGCTGCTGGACATGCTGGACGGTTTTGCCTTGCGCAACAAGCGCGCCATCACCATCCCGCTGCTCAAGACCATGCTGGAAACCGAGTGAGGCCTCCAGCCACGCTCCCCGCTTTGGCCATGCCACAGCACTTTTTGTTGGATTTGAATGTCGACTTCTGAATTGGCTATCAAGCCCAGGCTGGCCCTGTTTGACCTGGACCATACGCTGCTGCCGCTGGACTCCGACCATGGCTGGGGCGAGTTCTCCATCGCCATCGGCTGGTGTAACCGCGAGGAGTTCGGGCGCCAGAACGATGCCTTTTTCGACGACTATCTGGCCGGCCGTCTCAACATCCCCGACTATGTGCGCTTTGCCACGGCTGCCGTGGTTCAGCGCGGTGAGGCTGCGGCCACGGCTGCGCACCAGCGTTTCATGGACGAAGTGATTCGTCCCGCCATGAAGCCCGCCGCCCTGGCATTGGTGCAGCAGCACCTGGATGCGGGCGATACCGTGGTCATCACCTCGGCCACCAACGAGTTTGTGACGCGCCCCATCGCCCAGGCCTTCGGCGTGCAGCATCTGCTGGCGACCGAGCTGGTGCGTGATGGCAGCGGCTGGTTCACCGGCGAGATCGCCGGCACTCCCAATATGCGCGAGGGCAAGGTCGTGCGCATGACCGAATGGCTGACCCAGCGCGGCCTGCGCTGGGAGGACGTCGAGGCGACCTTCTACAGCGACTCCATGAACGATGTGCCGCTGCTTGAAAAAGTGGATCACCCGGTGGCCACCAACCCTGATGCGCGCTTGCGTGCCCTGGCCGAGGAACGCGGCTGGCGCATCGTGGACCTATTTAGCGAAGCACCATGATCAAGACCATTATTGACAAGCTGCTGGGCAAGGCGCCCGCAGCCCCCCGCTCGCGCAAGCCCAAGTTCGGCAAGCGTGAGGAAGTGCCGGTTCAGGTGCATGGCATAGACCCGAATCTGGTGGACCGTCGCGCCATCGACGTGGTGCAGACGCTCAAGCGCTCGGGCCACGAGGCCTATATCGTCGGCGGCGCCGTGCGCGACCTGCTGCTTGGCCTGCGCCCCAAGGACTTCGACGTGGCCACCGATGCCACGCCCGAACAGGTCAAGAACCTGTTTCGCCGCGCCTTCATCATCGGCAAGCGTTTTCGGATCGTGCACGTGGTCTATGGCCGTGGCCGGGAAAACGAAGTCATCGAGGTCTCCACCTTCCGGGCCTTCCTGGACAACAGTGCGGCCGAGCAGGTCAGCGGCAATGAACGTACCAGCAAGAATCAGCTCGCAGGGCTGAAACATGCCGTGGATGCCAGCGGCCGCGTTCTGCGCGACAACGTCTGGGGCCCGCAGGACCAGGACGCCACGCGCCGCGACTTCACCATCAACGCCATGTACTACGACCCCGAGACACAGATCGTGGTTGACTATCACGGCGGCATTGCGGACGCCAAGAAGAAGGTGCTGCGCATGATCGGCGATCCGGCCACGCGCTACCGCGAAGACCCGGTGCGCATCATTCGTGCCGTGCGCTTTGCCGCCAAGCTCAGCAGCAAGGGCTTCAAGCTCGAAGCCAAGACCGCCAAGCCTCTGGTCGAGTGCGAGCCGCTGCTGCAGGAAGTGCCGCAAAGCCGATTGTTCGACGAAATGCTCAAGCTGCTGCAGACCGGTCACGCGCTGGCTTCGGTGGCACAGCTCAAGGAATTGGGCCTGTCGCGCGGCATCTATCCACTGCTGGACGTTGTCATGGAGCGCGCCGACCATCCCTTCGTGCAGGCCGCACTGATGGATACCGACCGCCGCGTGGCCGAAGGCAAGCCGGTTGCGCCCAGCTTCTTGCTGGCCTGCGTGCTGTGGCAGGACGTCAAGCAGGGCTGGGAAAAGCGTCTGGCCAAGAGCTATCACCCTTTCCCTGCACTGCAGGAGTCGATCGACGAGGTGTTTGATCAGCGTATCGGCGATGTCTCGGGCCGGGGCAAGCTGGCCGCCGATATGCGCGAGATCTGGGTCATGCAGCCACGCTTTGACAAGCGCACCGGAGCCACTCCGCACTCCATGGTGGCGCAGCCGCGCTTTCGGGCCGGTTTTGACTTCATGCGCCTGCGTGCCGATATTGGCGAGGTCGAGGAAAGCCTGGCCAGCTGGTGGCAGGAATTCCAGCAGGCCGACGATGCCCAGCGCGATGACCTGATTGCCCAGGCCCGCGACGAGCAGCGCGCCCGCCAGCGTGCCCAGCAGCAAACGACTCCCAAGGTGCATCGCGTGGCGAAGAAAAAAGCCGAAGGCGACCAGGACAGTCCGCTGGATCAGGTCGCCGGGGAAGGTGATGCAGCAGCTCCCAAAAAGCGTCGCCGCCGTCGCCGCAAACCATCCGCCGGTGCTGCTCCTGCAGCCGGTGGTGATGAGTAAACCGGCGGCGTTGGCGGCAGACACGGTTGCCGTCGGTCTCGGGGCCAACCTGGGCGATGCGCGCCAGACCCTGTCCTGGGCCGTGGCGGCGATGGCCGGGCTGGCCCGGACCGAGCTGCTGGCCGTGTCCTCGCTCTACAGCAGCAAACCCATTGATTCTTCCGGGCCTGACTACCTGAATGCGGTGGCGCTGCTGCGCACCGAACAGGAGCCGATGGATCTGCTGCACGCGCTGCAGGCGATCGAGCTGCAGGCCGGACGCGAGCGGCCCTACCGCAATGCGCCGCGCACGCTGGATCTGGATATCGAGCTATGGGGCAACCGGCAGTCGCAGGCTCCCGAGCTGATTCTTCCCCACCCGCGCATGTGGCAGCGCGCCTTTGTGCTGCTGCCGCTGGCCGAAATTGCGCCTGGCTGCGTGAGCGCGGAACAACTGCAGGCCGTGGCAGA
Source organism: Comamonas sp. Tr-654 (assembly GCF_011752915.1). Classification (NCBI taxonomy): domain Bacteria; kingdom Pseudomonadati; phylum Pseudomonadota; class Betaproteobacteria; order Burkholderiales; family Comamonadaceae; genus Comamonas; species Comamonas sp. Tr-654. The sequence goes on along the minus strand of NZ_VWWQ01000010.1, from coordinate 22,953 downwards.
TCAGGGCATAGAACGCAGCCTGGTTCAGGGCTGGTGGATAGAGCAGTCAGCGTAGTTCAGATTTGATAGCTTCTTGCGCTTGCCTGGCAAGCGATTGAGGCTGAAACTACCTAAAAAAGCCCCGGAGCCGTCAGGCTACCGGGGCTTTTTTTATCAGTGCCAGGGCCCGCGTCAGTCGACCTTGGCGCCGGAGGCCTTGACGATGGGCTGGTACTTGGCGCGCTCGGCGGCCATGAACTTGTCGAATTCTGCAGGCGTGGAGCCCACGGGTTCGGCCATCAGGGCGTTGAAGCGGGTCTTGGTTTCCGGTGCATGCAGGGCATCATTGAAGGCCTTGCTCAGCTTGTCCAGCACCGGCTTGGGGGTGCCGGCCGGGGCAACCAGTCCCCACCAGGTGTCGATGGCAAAACCGGGGTAGGTCTTGGACAGAGCGGGCACGCCGGGCAGCAGCGGCGAGGCGTTGAGCGAAGTCACCGCGAGGGCCACCAGCTTGCCGCTCTTGATATTGGGAGCGGCTGCAGCCAGGTTGTCGATATTGAAATCCACCTCGCCAGACAGCAGGGCCAGCTGGGCGGGGTTGGCGCCACGGTAGGGTACGTGCAGGGCGAAGATGCCCGCCTTTTGCTTGAGCATCTCGCCGGCCAGATGGCCTGCGGAGCCATTGCCGCCGCTGCCATAGTTGAGCTTGCCGGGATGGCCCTTGGCATAGGCGATCAGATCGGCCACGCTATGGATCTTGAGCTGCTCTGCCTTGGCGGCATTCATCACCAGCACATTGGGCACGCGCACCATCTGGGTGATGCCGGCAAAGTCCTTGCCCGCGTCATAGGGCATCTTGGTATAGAGCCAGGGGTTGACGGCATGGGTGGCCGTTGCTGCCAGGCCTATGGTCAGGCCGTCGGGCTGTGCCTTGGCAATGGCGTCGGCGCCGATATTGCCGCCGGCACCGGCCTTGTTGTCGATGATGACGACGCCCAGGGAATCGCGCACCCGCTCTGCCAGTGCGCGCGAGGTGATGTCCAGCGGACCACCGGGCGCATAGGGCACGATCAGACGGATGGGTTCTTGGGCCTGAGAGAGAGGAGAGGCCAAGGCAGCAACGGCCGCCATGACCGAGAGAAGGCTGTTTCTACGGTTCATAGAGCTCTATTGTGCAAAAAATTGCATCGACTCCGGAACTGGCGGTTACTTGTGCAAGAAAATTGCGCGTAAACCCTGATGCGTCATGGAATGCATCGGGGTTTGCGAAAAACAGCGCTCTTATTTGTCCGCTTCGGAGGTGAAGGCGTCGGCGTAGAACTCTTCGGCAGGCAGGGCGCGTTCGCTGGTATAAGCGGCGCGAGCCGAATCCACGACGATGGGAGCACCGCAGGCATAGACTTGGTAGTCGGACAGGTCGGCAAAGTCGTCCAGCACGGCCTGATGGACAAAGCCGGTGCGGCCTGTCCAGGCATCCTCAGGCAGGGCGTCGGAGATCACGGGGACATACCTGAACTGGGGCATGGCGGCCGTGTGCTCGGCAATCCAGCTGGCGTCATACAGATCGGAAGGGCGGCGGCCGCCCCAGTAAAGAGCGACGGGGCGGTTGATGCCCTTGTGGCGCATATGCTCGATCAGTGCCTTGATAGGGGCAAAGCCCGTGCCCGAGGCCAGCAGGATGATGGGCTTGTCCGAGTCTTCCCGCAGGAAGAAGCTGCCGAACGGGCCCTCCACACGCAGGATTTCCTTTTCCTTCATACCGCCGAAGACATGGTCGGTGAACTTGCCGCCCTGCATGTGACGGATATGCAACTCGATGCCGGGCGCCGTTTCCTGCACATGAGGCGCGGTGGCCATGGAATAGGCTCGGCGGGCGCCGTCGCGCAGTATGAACTCCACATACTGGCCGGCGTGGTACTGGAACTTCTCGCTGGCCGGCAATTGCAGGCGCACCTGCATCACGTCATGCGACTTCTTTTCGAGCGCAGCCACGCGTACGGGCATCTTCTTGATGGGGAAGGAGCTGGCATCCGTGACCTGGCGCGACTCCAGCACCACATCGCTGTGGGGTGTGGCGCAGCAGGTCAGCACATAGCCGCTGGCTTCCTCCTCGGCGCTCAAAGCCTTGTCCGAGTGCGTGCCGTGGCTGACTTCGCCACTGAGCTTTTTGCACTTGCAGGAACCGCAGGCACCGTCCTTGCAGCCGTAGGGCAGGCCGACGCCGGTACGAATCGCCGCAGCCAGAATGGTTTCAGCGCCCTGAGTGGCAAAAGCACGTCCGCTGGGCTGGACGGTAATTTCAAACGAAGCGTGGGCAATCTCGGTCATGACGTTTTGGTTATCCTTGAAGGCGTATCCGGCAGCCTTTTTTGTCGGCACTGCTGCTGTCGCAGCAACGCCAGTGGCTCCTTAGAACTTGTACGCACCAGGTCCCGATTTTGCCCTCAAACCAAAGCCCATTGGGCGCGCTGCCAGCGCGCTTTCGTCGTGAACGTCTATTGATCGTCGGTCACGGCGATGTGGGTCAGCGCGTGTCCCGATTGCTGCTCACTTCGGGCCGCGACAGGCAGGCAGTCCAGGTGCTGGCCTTGAGCCGCAATCCGGAGCGGGCTGGTTTGCTGCATGCCCAGGCCGTGAGGCCTTTGTGGGGGGATCTGGATGATCCGGCCAGTCTGCGCAGACTGGCAGGTATCGCGACGCGTGTGCTGCACCTGGCGCCGCCTCCGGCACCGGCTGCCGGGGACGAACGCTGGTGGCTGGACACCCGTACCACGGCGCTGCTACGGGCACTGCGCCTGCGCAGCCTGCCGCGCAGCCTGGTCTATGCATCGACCTCGGGCGTTTATGGCGATTGCCAGGGGCAGTGGGTGAGCGAAACCCGGTCTGTCGCGCCGACGACTGCCAGAGCTCAGCGTCGCGTGAATGCCGAACTTGCGGTGCGCTTTGCAGGGCGCTCGGGTCTGCGGGCCAGCCTGTTGCGCATTCCCGGCATCTATGCCCCAGATCGGGAGGGCGGTACGCCCCGCACGCGTCTGCAGCGTGGCACCGCCGTGCTGCAGCCGGAAGACGATGTCTATACCAACCACATTCATGCCGATGACCTGGCGCGTGCCTGCCTGCTTGCGCTGTGGCGCGGCAAGGCGCAGCGCATCTATCACGCCAGCGACGACACGCAGTTGAAGATGGGGGATTACTTCGATCTGGCGGCCGATCTCTACGGCTTGGCCAGGCCGCCGCGCATTTCACGCGAGCAGGCGCAGACCGAACTGCCCGCAAGTCTGCTGAGCTTCATGAGCGAGTCGCGGCGGCTGTCGAATCGGCGGCTCAAGCGTGAGTTGAGGCTCAGGCTGCGCTATCCCACGGTGACCGAGGGCCTGCAAAGCTAGGCAGGGCCAAGAGCACGACTGTCCAGAATTGGCGCGGCCAGGCATTGGGCGGCAAGCAAGCACCGCCGCGCAGCGAAGCTGTCGCTCCCTGGGGAAGGCGCACGGCGCCTCAGGGGGGATTACGGTATCGGATGAACGCCGCCGCGGTTGTCATAGCAGCGGAAGACATTGCAGTTGACGATCTTGGCGGGTGGCTGCGATGGCGTGGGACGTGCCGGCGGGTAGCGGTTGGGATGGCCATAGCCCCACTGCGGGCGGTTGATGGCATTGGGCTGCAGCGCCCGGCTTTGCTGCAGCTGCTGGTAGGCGGCTGCGCCCAGGCAGCTCATCTCCATCTGGGCCTGGGCCGCCTGACTGCGCTCTCCCCAGGTGGCCGGGTCGGGGCTGGCTTCGGCCAGTATAGCGTTGTAGCGCTCGCGGGCCTGGCGGCAGGCTGCCGTGTTTTCCAGATTGGCACCGGCCCGGACCTGGGCTCTCTCGGCGGCTTCGCGCTCCTTGCGCTCCTGCTCTTCGCGCTGACGGCGCTGGGCATCGTCGTGCGCCATCTGGGCCTTGCTGCGCTCCCGCGCCTGGCTGGCATTGGCACGCTCGGACGCAATTTCCTCGGCGCTTTGCGCCGCCTGAATCTGTGTGCTCATTTCGCCCGAGATGCAGCGGCCGTTGGTATAGGTCACCTCGCCGGTCTTGGCGTCGACACAGCGCATGACTTGAGCCTGGGCGTTGGGCATCGTTCCTAGCAGAGCAGCCAAGACGAATCCAATTCCTATTATGGCGAAGCGAGCATGGGAATAACTGAGACCGAGGCTGTCGCCAGATAGCTGTGACATATAAGACTCCTCACTTGATACCAAGAAAGAGGTAGAGATCAGTTACAGGAGATTACAGGCAACTGATTGCTCTTGGCCATCACTGCTATGGAATTGTTTTGATCCAGTATTTGCTTAATCCCCATCCGCCTGTTTATGGGGAGATACATACCATTGTCGCTTCCATTCTTGGTTCGGGAGGGATTGACCCCGGTCACGCGGTCGATTTTGCTGCTGCTCGCGCTCCTGCTGGCGTCGCATCTGGTCCTGATCGCGGCGATTCTGGGACTGCTGACGATCCCATTCACGGCGCTGCTGGTCCCGGTCGCGCTGTTGCTGAGCGCGGTCGCGTTCCATCTGACGCTGCCATTGCTCGCGATCGCGCATGTTCTGGGCGCGATCGCGTTCCAGCTCGCGCTGGCGCTCCCATTGACGGCGTTCACGTTCGCGCCATGCCCAGTCATTGCGGTCCTGGCCCTGGTACACCGGGTAGGCGGGATAGGCCGGATAAGCAGGCTGGGTGCTATAGATGGTGGTGGAGCCATAGCTGCCACCGTAGCCGCCGCCGTAGCCGGAGTCGTACTCGCCAGGAACTGCGCAGGCCGTGCACAGCACCGCCAAGGCCCCCATGCTGGCCCAGCGTGTGGAGGTGGACATCATTGCCTGCGGGGATGACTTCATGGCGGCTCGGTTGGAGGTGTGGATGGAAACAAGGCTTTGTGCTCTCAACGTCCGGCGGCAGTTGTAGGTTGACCGCATGGGGTTGTCTGCTCATCAAACTAGAGCTGCTTGCGCTTGATGGGTGGTCGTTTGAGGTGTATTTGCCTTGATTTTTCAAAATGACACCAGAGTGACCCTTTTGCCAAACACGCAGCCAAAGCCTCGCTAGAATGACTTCGTCTTGCGGTGAATCCAGGTTCACTGCAAAGCAGCGTTCTCAGGGCGGGGTGCAATTCCCCACCGGCGGTATCTGCAGCAATGCCTTGCATTGATTGCAGCAGCCCGCGAGCGCCTGCAGTCTCGCCAGGGCCTGCAGGGTCAGCAGATCTGGTGAGATGCCAGAGCCGACGGTCATAGTCCGGATGAAAGAGATCGCGCAGCATTCGTCCATGGTGCAGCTGTCGCTGCCGCATGGGCAGGTGTTCTTGCGCACGCCCTGATTCATTGGAATTTTCTGGAAATACCACCATGAATCAGACCCCCATCTCCATGAACTTTGCCACTCACGCGACTTCCGACGGTACGCCCTGGAAGGCTGTGGCCGGCCGCAGCCGCATTGCCATCATCAGTGCCAGCTGGCATACCGAAGTGGTCTACCAGGCCCGCGATGCCGTCCAGGCCGAGCTCCAGGCACAAGGCGTGCAGGCAGGCAATATCACGCATTTCAGCGTGCCCGGCGCCTTTGAAATCCCGCTGCTGGCCAAGAAGCTGGCACAAAGCGGTCGTTTCGATGCAGTGATCGCCACGGCACTGATCGTCAACGGCGGCATCTATCGCCATGAATTCGTGACCACGGCCGTGATCGACGGGCTGATGCGCGTGCAGATGGACTCCGAAGTGCCCGTGTTCTCCGCCGTGCTGACGCCGCGCGACTTCCACGAACATGGCGATCATGTGGAGTTCTTCCGCCAGCACTTCGTGAAGAAGGGCGTGGAAGTGGCCCATGCCTGCCTGAGCACGCTGGACCAGCATGCCAAGGTGGATGCGTTCCTCCAGGCCAAGGCAGCCTGAGCGGCAATTGTCGATAAAGGAACGCCCCAGTCTGGGGCGTTCTTCTTGGGTCCTGCTGCCATTTCGCGAGCATGGGGCGGCGGCGGCTTTTCCAGCACAGCCCGGCGAGCTTGCCGATCCCTGAAAACACTGATTGTTGTGCCGGTGTAGCACTCCCTGCACCTATGTGATTGCCTCATTGCCAATTGCCCGCCGTGGGGCATAAGGTTGCGTCTTGTCTCAACCGAGTGGAGTGCGCAATGAAGAATTTTGGCAAGTTGTGTATCGCGACAGTCGTAGCAGGTATGGCAGGCGGGGTGATGGCCCAGGAGCAGATCATCAAGATCGGCCACATCGGCCCGACCTCCGGCCCTCAGGCTCACTTCGGCAAGGACGATGAAAACGGCGTGCGCATGGCCATCGAGGACCTGAACGCCAAGGGCATGGAAATCGGCGGCAAGAAGGTCAAGTTCGTGCTGGTGGCCGAAGACGATGTGGCCGACCCCAAGCAGGGCACGGCCGCTTCGCAGAAGCTCTGCGATGACAAGGTCGCGGGTGCCGTGGCCTTTGTGAACTCCGGCGTGGCGATTCCGTCGTCCAAGGTCTTCCAGGACTGCGGCATTCCCATGATCACGGGCGCGGCGACCAACCCCGACCTGACCAAGCCCGGCTGGAACACCACCTATCGCGTGATTGCCAATGACAACGCTCTGGGCGCCGCACTGGCCACCTATGCGGCCAAGAACCTCAAGCTCAAGAACGTGGCCGTGATCGACGACCGCACGGCCTATGGCCAGGGTCTGGCGAATGTGTTCAAGAAGGATGCCGAAAAGCAGGGCATCAAGATCGTTGCCAACGAGTTCACCAACGACAAGGCCACGGACTTCATGGCCATTCTGACCTCCATCAAGGCCAAGAAACCCGATGCCATCTTCTACGGCGGCATGTATGGTCAGGCCGGCCCCATGCTGCGCCAGATGGCCCAGCTGGGCATGAATGACGTCAAGATGTTCGGTGGCGACGGCATTTGCGTGACCGAGCTGGCCAAGGTGGCTGCAGGCGCCAAGCCGCTGGAGAACGTGGTCTGCGCCGACGGCGGTGCCTCGATTGCCAAGATGCCTGGTGGCACGGAGTGGAAGAAGCGCTATGACGCCAAGTACCCGGGCCAGTTCCAGGTCTACAGCCCCTATTTCTATGACGGCACCATGCTGCTGGCCGACGCCATGAAGCGTGCCAACTCCTGGGACCCCAAGGTCTATATCCCCTTCCTGCAGAAGTCCGACTTCTCGGGGGTGACCTCCAAGATCCAGTTCGAGAAGAATGGCGAAATGAAGAACCCCAGCTATACGCTGAGCCGCTATGTGAACGGCAACAAGACGCCTATCGATCTGAAATGATGGTTTGAGTGCGCAGGGCCATGTGGTGTGGCCTGTTTTGCAAAGCCTGCAGATGCATCGCATTTGCAGGTTTTTTTGCTTTCAGCACCTGGGCGGCAGACCTGGATGGCTGCCAGGTCCTTGCGTGCTTGAGCATTGCGCTAGTTCTGCATGCCCTGGAGCTGGGCGAAATACTGGCGCAGCACCTCGATGGCCTCGCGTACCTTGGCGGGCAGGGTGTCGCGGCTGGCGGTGACGGCCCAGATGTCCAGCATGCCCATATTCCAGTCGGGCAGCAGGCGCACCAGACTGCCAGACTCCAGACTAGCTGCCACGTCATGGGCCGAGAGCAGGGCAAGACCCAGACCCGCTTCGCAGAACTGCTGCACGGCGCTGCGGTGGTTGCTGACCATGAGCGGGCGCACCTGTAACCGGAACTCCTGGGCCGTGCTCTGCTGTCGCCAGAGAAAATCGGCCTGGGCATCGTCGCTGCGGCTCATCTCCAGCCATGGCAGCTGCGCCAGCTCGCTGGGGTGTCTAGGCGTGCTGCCGTGGGCCTTGATCCAATGTGGCGAGGCGCAGAGCACGGTGGCGCTGCGCCCCAGATGGCGGGCCACCCAACTGGAGTCCTGCAGATTGCCGAAGCGCAGCGCCAGATCCACGCGCGCCTGGATCAGGTCTATGGGGGCATCATCCATCAGCAGGCGCAGTCGCAGCTCGGGATGCATGGCTAGCCACTTGCCCAGCGCCGGTGCCGCGTGCTGGGTAAAGCCAGCCGGGGCGGCCAGACGCAGCTCGCCGCTGGGGCGCTGATGCTCGGCGGCCAGCTCGGCGCGAGCCCGGTTTGCCGCTTCGCACATGGCTGCACACTGGATGTAGAAGCGCTGGCCGGCATCGGTCAGCGTCAGCTGGCGCGTTGAGCGGTGTAGCAGTGTCAGACCGGCTTCCTGCTCCAGCTGACGGATGTGCTGGCTGACCGCCGAGGGCGTCATGTCGAGCTGGCGGGCGGCTGCGCTCATGCTGCCGCGCTCCACCACGGCGGCAAAAATGGCCATGCGTCTGAAATCTTCCATGCAGCTATTTTGAAGTGCTACTTCAAGGTCATGGTGGCTAAAAGGGGTTTTTCTCGCTACTAATGCCGGTTAATCTTTAGTCCTGTTGAAGATATAAGGAGTTTTTCCATGAAGGTTGCATTGATTGGCGCCACGGGTTTTGTCGGTGCCGGGTTGCTGGATGAGCTGCTGCGTCGCGGTCATGATGTCGTGGCCCTGGTACGCAAGCCCGAGGCCGCTGCCGCGCGCGAACATGTGCAGTTCGTCAAGGCCGATGTGCTCAACGCCGACGAGGTGCAGCGCGCAGTGACCGGCTGCGACGCGGTGGTCAGCGCCTATAACGCAGGCTGGAACAATCCCAATATCTATGACGATTTCATGCAGGGCTCGCGTGCCATCGTGCAAGGCGTCAAGGCTGCGGGCATCAAGCGTTATCTGGTCGTGGGCGGCGCCGGCAGCCTGTATGTGAATGGCCAGCAACTGGTGGACTCGCCCGACTTTCCGGCGTTCATCAAGCCTGGCGCCTCGGCGGCGCGCGACATGTTTGCCGAGCTGCAAAAGGAGTCCGCGCTGGACTGGACCATGCTGAGCCCGGCCGTGGGCTTTCATGGCGGCTCCAATGCGCAATCCAGGGGCCGCACTGCCGAGTACCGCACGGGCAAGGATGAGCCGTTAATGCAGGCCGACGGTCAGCCCGGCGATATTTCGGTGCAGGACCTGGCCGTGGCGCTGATCGATGCACTGGAGCAGGGCCTCCATGTGCGTGAGCGCTTCACTGTGGCTTATTGATTCTGCCGTAGATCCTGCTGCAGCTTGGGCCTGCGCTTTACCTTGGGGCGCAAGCGCCCTGGCAGCCACCTGAGCTGCCGCGGATGGCGGTGCGTGTCTGCATAAGGTAAGCGCGAGCGCTATCCGGCAGTTGTTTCTATAGTGGTGCTTTCAGCGACGGAAACGCCTATGAGTTCACAGTCGTCATTGCGCACAGCAGTCAGGGTCATGGCCATGTTCGAGGCCACCAAAGGCGTGGCGGCGCTATTGGGGCTGTGGGGCGTGCTGAGTCTGCTGCACCACGATATTCATCGCCTGGTGCTGGAGTTGATCGGCCATATGGGCCTGTCACCTCAGCAACGCTATCCGGCTCTGCTGCTGCAGGCCGCGGATGCCCTCAATGTCACCCCGGTCAGTACGCTGGTGCTGCTCGGCTGTCTCTATGCGGTCGTGCGCGTCATCGAGGCCTGGGGTCTGTGGCAGGACAAGGCCTGGGGCGAGTGGTTCGGCGTACTGGCCAGCACCGTGTACCTGCCGTTTGAACTGCTCCATCTGCTGCATCGCGGCAGTTGGCAGGCGATGCTGGTGCTGGCCTTCAATATTGCACTGGTGCTGGTGCTGCTGGCCAGGCTCATCCAGAAGCGCAGGCAGGCCCACGTCCCTGCAATGGCTGCGGAATAAGCGGACTGCGCGTCCTGTTTGACGCATGGGCGCGCACAATTCGGTCTTTATGCTGCGTTGCAGCAAGTTGCAAATTCATGACAGAGCCCTTAGCCTCTCCGATCTCCACCTCGATATCTCCTGCCCGATCTCCCGCCCAGGCCTGGCTCAGCGTCATTGCGCTGGCGCTGGGTGCTTTTGTCTTCAACACCAGCGAGTTCGTGCCCGTCGGTCTGCTCAGCAGCATTGGCGCCAGCTTCGAGATGCAGGTGGAGCAGGTGGGGCTGATGCTCACCATCTATGCCTGGGTGGTCGCGCTGGCCTCGCTGCCCTTCATGCTGCTCACGCGCAAGGTGGAGCGGCGCAAGTTGCTGATGGGCGTGTTCGCGGTGTTCGTGATCAGCCATCTGCTCTCAGGCGTGGCCTGGAGCTATGCGTCTTTGGTCATCAGCCGCATCGGCATTGCGCTGTCGCATGCGGTGTTCTGGTCCATCACGGCCTCGCTGGCCGTGCGCGTGGCGCCGCCGGGCAAGAAGGCCATGGCGCTGAGCCTGCTGGCCACGGGCACTTCCGTGGCCATGGTGCTGGGCATTCCGCTGGGTCGCATCGTGGGTGAGTGGCTTGGCTGGCGCATGACGTTTCTGGCCATCGGTGGGGTGGCGGCGGCGGTGATGCTGGTGCTGGGCAAGCTCTTGCCTCTGCTGCCCAGCGAGAACGCCGGTTCCCTGTCCAGTGTGCCCATGCTTTTCAGGCGCCCGGCCCTGGTCGGTATCTATGTGCTGCTGGTGGTGGTGATTACCGGTCAGTTCACGGCCTACAGCTATATCGAGCCCTTTGTGCAGGACATTGCCGGCCACGCCGGCGATGTGACCACGGCCGTGCTGCTGCTGTATGGCGGCATGGGCATTGTGGGCAGCGTGCTGTTCGGCTGGTTCGGCATGCGTTTTCCACGGGGCTTTCTGCTGGCGTCCATCGGCGTGCTGGCACTGAGCCTGCTGCTCCTGGTCATGAGCAGCACGCATGTCTGGAGCCTGTATCTGCAAAGCTCGGTCTGGGGCATTGCCATGATCTGCTTTGCGCTGTCCATGCAGTCCAAGGTACTGAATCTGGCGCCCGATGCCACCGATGTGGCCATGTCCATGTTCTCGGGCATTTTCAATATCGGCATTGGCGGCGGCGCGCTGCTGGGCAGCATCGTCAGCCAGCAATGGGGCATGACGCATATCGGCCTGGTGGGCGGCCTGCTGATTGCGCTGGGCGGCGCGCTCTGGCTGTTCATGATGCTGAAGCTGGCCGACAGCTTTCGTTTGAAGCCATAGTTTTGTATACAAAACTGGCCTGACTCTTGCATGGGTGGTTTGTCTCAAACTTTTTTAGAGAGGAAACCACCCATGAAAGCGTTTGCCGCTACCTTCACCACCATCGCCCTGGCCGCAGCCAGCCTGTCGGCTCAGGCCCAGAGCTCCGTGCAGCTCACCGGCACCATCGACAGCTATGCCGGCTCCATGAAGCTGGCAGGCCAGCAGCGCGTGGCCTCGGTCGGCTCCGGCGGTCTGACCACTTCCTGGTGGGGTGTGAAGGGCGTGGAGGATCTGGGCGGCGGCCTCAAGGCCGACTTCAATATCACGAGCTTCTTCCGGGCCGATACCGGTACCCCCGGCCGCTTTGATGCCGACCCCTTCTTCTCGCGTGATGCCAATGTGGGTCTGGCTGGCAGCTTTGGCCGTGTCAGCCTGGGCCGTGGCCTGGCGCCTAACTTCCTGCCCACGGTGCTGACCAATCCGTTTGGCGACTCCTTCACGGTCTCGCCACTGGTGCTGCATGCCAATATGACGACCGCGGCCTGGGGAACGGACAGCCTGACCACGGCCTCCAACACCGGCTGGAGCAACCAGATCCTGTATTCCACGCCCACTTTCGGCGGCCTCAGGGCCAATGTGCACTACCAGTTCGGCGAGCAGACCAGCAGCGGCAACAAGGGCAAGAAGAATGTGGGCCTGAACCTGATGTACTCGGGCGGCCCGCTGAGCCTGACGGCCTTCTACGAGCGTGCGCAGATCAACAACCCTGTATCGCTGGCGGTGATGCCGACCAAGAGCAACTGGATGGTGGGCGGCAGCTACGACTTCAGCGTGGCCAAGCTCTATGCCACTTACGGCCAGGCCAAGATCAACGCCCAGGATCGCGAGAACACCACCTACTCGCTGGGTCTGGACATTCCCGTCAGCGGCACGCCCGGCACCTTCAAGGCAGCGGCTGCACGCACCAAGTCGGAAGTGGGCAACGTCAGCGGCACACGCACCACCGTCAGCCTGGGCTACGACCATTTCCTGTCCAAGCGCACCGATGTCTATGCCGTGGCCATGTATGACCGCGTGAGCATGGACGTTCCCAACAAGTCCGGCACCAGCGCCCTGGTGGGTATACGCCACCGCTTCTGAGAACAGGTCTTGCATTGCACCAGTTTCATGCATGAGCACCTGGCTTGTGCATGAGGCGAGGCAAAGAAAAAGTCCTCGCCGGTATGTGCCGACGAGGACTTTTTTTCATGTGCAGTAGACGCTTATTCGTCCATCTTCAGATTCTGCTTTTGCACCACGTTCTTGTAGACGGCCAGTTCCTCGGCCATTTGCTTGGCAAAGGCTTCGGGGGTGTCGGCCATGATGATGGAGCCGCTTTCCTCGATGCGCTTCTTCACGTTGGGGTCCTGCACGGCCTTGCGCACGGCAGCGTTGATCTTGGCCACGACATCCTTGGGCAGGTTCTTGGGGCCGACGATGCCGTAGTACGCCATGCGGTTGACCTGAGGCAGGCCGACTTCCTTGAAGGTTGGCACATCAGGCAGGGCTGCAATGCGCTGAGGAGCGGCGACGACCAGGGCCGTCAGACGCTTTTCCTTCACGAAGGGCAGAGTGGAGGGCAGGTTGTCGAAAATCAGCGGCACTTGACCGGCCACGGTGTCGTTGAGCGCAGGGCCCGAGCCACGGTAGGGCACGTGGGTCATCTCGGTCTTGGTCTCCAGCTTGTACATTTCCATCATCAGATGGGTGATGGAGCCCAGGCCAGGCGATGCGTAGGAGTACTTGGCCGGATGGTTCTTGATCTCGGCCAGGAAGCTCTTGTAGTCCTTGCCGGCGAACTTGGGGTTGGCCGCAATGATGTTGGGCGTGGCGGCAATGTTCACGATGGGCGTGAAGTCGGTGGCCACGTTGTAAGGAATCTTGGGATTGATGGCAGGATTGGTCGCCGTGGTGGAAACGGTGGCAATGCCGAGGTTGTAGCCATCAGGTGCAGCGCGTGCGGTTTCGGAGGCGCCGATGCTGCCGCCGCCACCGCCCTTGTTTTCCACCACAACGGACTGGCCCAGCTCGCGGCTCAGAGGCTCGGCAATGATGCGGGCGATCAGGTCGGTCGTGCCGCCTGCGGCAAAAGGCACCAGCAGTCTGATGGGCTTGTTGGGGTAGTTGCTCTGTGCCTGGGCTGCGCCGCAAACGGCGAGGGCGGCCACGACGGTGGCGGTGAACTTGAACATGTTTGTCTCCTTGGTGTGATGTGTGAAAGGCAGGCACCGATCTATGCCGTGCTCTGCCCATGTGAAAAGGGTGTCAGATCGCGCCGCGCTCCCGCAGCAACGTCAGATCGTCGGGGCTCAGCCCCAACTCCAGCAGCACCTCGTCAGTGTGCTGACCCAGTGCGGGCGGTGCATTGCGGTAGGTCACGGGCGTGGCCGACAGCCGCATGGGGCTGGCCACGGTGGCCATGGCAGAGATGCCATGGTCCGCGCTCGACGGCAATGTCTTGTGTATGCCCCGGGCCTTGACCTGCGGGTCTTCAAAAGCCTGGGCGATGGTGTTGATGGGGCCGCAGGGCACGGCCTTGTCCTCCAGCAGCGCAATCCAGTCGGCAGTGCTGCGCTGGCGCATCTGCGGCTTCATCAGCTCGAGCAGCGCCGCGCGGTTGCGCACGCGGGCGGTATTGGTGGCAAAGCGCGCATCCTGCGCCCAGGCTTGCTCGTCGATCGCTGCGCAAAAGCGCGCGAACTGGCCGTCATTGCCGATGGCCAGCAGCACATTGCCGTCCAGCGTCGGGAAGTCCTGATACGGTGCCAGGCTGGGATGGGTGTTGCCGGCGCGGCCCGGCGCCTGGCCGGTGGCCAGAAAGCCGGCGGCCTGGTTGGCCAGCACGGCCATGCCCACATCCAGCAGCGCCATATCGATGTACTGACCCTGGCCGCTGCCATTTCTCGCGTTGTCGCGGGCGTTGAGCGCGGCCAGGATGGCGTTGCTGGCATACAGCCCCGTAAACACATCGATCACGGCCACACCCACTTTCAAGGGGCCGCCGCCGGGCTCGCCATCGGCATGGCCGGTGATGCTCATCAGGCCGCACATGGCCTGCACCATGAGGTCATAGCCCGCGCGCTCGGCATAGGGGCCGTCCTGGCCGAAGCCCGTGATGGAGCAGTACACCAGGCGCGGGTTCAGTACCTTGAGACTCTCATAGTCCAGACCGTATTGCGCGAGTCCTCCGGTCTTGAAGTTCTCCACCACCACATCGGCCTCTTGCGCCATGCGCTGCAGCAGCGCCCGGCCCTCGGGGTGCGCCATGTCCACGGTGATGCTGCGCTTGTTGCGGTTGCAGGCCATGAAGTAGCTGGCCTCGCGCGTATCGTTGCCCGCGTCGTCCTTGAGGAACGGAGGCCCCCAGTGGCGTGTGTCGTCGCCGGCGAGAGGGCGCTCGACCTTGACCACATCGGCGCCCAGATCGGCCAGCATCTGCGTGGCCCACGGACCCGCCAGCACGCGCGAAAGATCCAGCACCTTGATGCCTGCCAGTGCGCCGGTGGGAGTGGTGGAGCTTGCGTTCATGTCGGATGATCCCGTAAAGCGAAACAATGAAATAAATAGCTGCTTGCGCTTTATTTGTCTGGGTTCTGAGCTGAAAACTATTCAAAACCCAGACAAATCAAGCGGTACTAGCTAATAAATGAATAGCGATGAATAGTGGTGGTTGCCACCACCCCTTCGCAAGAGGAAACGAGCAAGGGCCGCTCCGCAGCGAGGTTTCCGTCCCCCTCCCTTAGCGTAAAGCGCGTAGAGAGAGGGGGAAGCCGCGCAGCGGCTCAGGGGGTATCAGTTAAACGCCGCAATACCGGTCTGGGCACGACCCAGGATCAGCGCATGCACATCGTGCGTGCCTTCGTAGGTGTTGACCACCTCCAGGTTCACCAGGTGGCGGGCCACGCCGAACTCGTCGCTGATGCCGTTGCCGCCCAGCATGTCGCGCGCCATGCGGGCGATGTCCAGCGACTTGCCGCAGTTGTTGCGCTTGATCAGCGAGGTGATCTCGATCACGTTCTGGTGCTCGTCCTTCATGCGGCCCACGCGCAGCGCGGCTTGCAGGCCCAGCGTGATCTCGGTCTGCATATCGGCCAGCTTCTTCTGGATCAGCTGGTTGGCGGCCAGGGGGCGGCCGAACTGCTTGCGGTCCAGCGTGTACTGACGGGCGGTGTGCCAGCAGTCCTCTGCCGCACCCAGCGCGCCCCAGGCAATGCCGAAGCGGGCGCTGTTCAGGCAGGTGAACGGGCCCTTGAGGCCGCGCACATCGGGGAATGCGTTCTCTTCGGGGCAGAACACATCGTCCATCACGATTTCGCCGGTGATGGAGGCGCGCAGGCCCACCTTGCCGTGGATGGCGGGGGCGGACAGGCCCTTCATGCCCTTTTCCAGCACAAAGCCGCGGATCTGGCCCACAGTGCCGTCCTCGGAGACTTCCTTGGCCCAGACCACGAACACGTCGGCCACGGGGCTGTTGGTGATCCACATCTTGTTGCCCTTGAGGCGATAGCCGCCGTCGACCTTGTAGGCGCGCGTGGCCATGGAGCCGGGGTCGGAGCCGTGGTCGGGCTCGGTCAGGCCGAAGCAGCCGATGAATTCGCCCGAAGCCAGCTTGGGCAGGTATTTCATCTTCTGCGCTTCGGTGCCGAACTCGTTGATGGGCACCATCACCAGGGACGATTGCACGGAGGCCATGGAGCGGTAGCCGGAGTCCACACGCTCGATCTCGCGCGCCACCAGGCCGTAGCTCACATAGTTCAGGCCTGCACCGCCGTATTGCGTGGGGATGGTGGGGCCCAGAAGGCCCAGCTCGCCCATCTCGCGGAAGATGCTGATGTCCACCGACTCATTGCGGAACATGGCTTGCACGCGGGGCTTGAGCTTGTCCTGGCAGTACTCGCGTGCGGCGTCGCGGATCATGCGCTCGTCTTCGGTCAGTTGCTGGTCGAGCTGGAAGCAGTCGTCCCACTGGTAGCCATTGGCCATGTTCGTCTCCTGAATGCAAGGTGTCGGTCTGCAGGCGCTTTCTTGCCTGAGTGCTTGCACACATCTTAGGTGGCCGAAACAGAGGGTGGCAAACGATGAATAATCATCTATGGATGAGAAAAATGCATGTATAAGTCGAATGGGTCATATTTTGACTTTGATCTATTTTTTATGAATGCGCCCAAGGAATACGTAATATGCGCAGAGTGCTTCCCTCCACCCAGGCCCTGGCCTGCTTCGAATCGGCTGCCCGCCATATCAGCTACACCAAGGCCGCACAGGAGCTGTCGCTGACGCAAAGCGCGGTCTCGCGCCAGATCATTGCGCTGGAGGAGTTTCTGGGGCTGTCCCTGTTCAGGCGCACGCGCCATGGCGTGCTGCTCACCGATGCGGGCCGGCATTACGCCATCCAGGTCGGGCGCTGGCTGCAGGGGCTGGAGCGTGACACCCTGGATCTGATGAGCCACCAGGGCGAGGGCGGCCCCATCAATCTGGCAGCCGTGCCTACTTTTGCCACCCGCTGGCTGCTGCCGCGCCTGCCTCAGCTGGCCCAGCAGCACCCCGATATCACCGTCCACATTGATGTGCAGACCCGGCCTTTTCTGTTTGCCGACACCGTGTTCGACGCAGCTCTTTATGCGGGCACGCCTGGGCAGGTGGAACGCTGGCCCGGCGTGCAGGCGCAGTGGCTGATGGACGAGGAAGTCGTGCCCGTGTGCAGCCCGCAACTGCTGGCCACGGCCCAGCAGCGCGATCCGGGCCGTGCCTGGCTGCCGGTGGGCCCCGAGGTGATCGCCCGCCTGCCGCTGCTGCAGCAAAGCACGCGTCCCCAGGGCTGGCGCCAGTGGTTTGACGCGATGCATGTCGATGCGCCGCGGGCACTCGACGGCATGCGGCTTGAGCTGTTCTCCATGCTGGCCGTGGCCGCCAGCCAGGGGTTGGGCGTGGCGCTGATCCCGCCCATGCTGATCGAGCAAGAGATTGCACGTGGCGATCTCATCGTCGCCTGCCCGCAGCCGCTGCGCGGCAACCGCGCCTACTATCTGGTCACACCCGAACTGGCGGCCGATGCTCAGCCCTCGCCGGCGCTGCGGGTGTTCAGCCAGTGGCTGCAGCACAAGGCGCAGGAGGCCGCTGGCCGCAAGCCAGAGCGCCAGCCTTGAAATACAGCTTTGACCGAATATCCGCCGGGCTTTGGGCTGCAATAGCATGTATCTCAGCAAGAATGATTGTTAGCCCAGCCAGCAAAGCGCTGGCTGCTATGAATTCTTGCAGTGGAGAGTTGAATCATGTCTTTCAGTCAAAGTCTGTGGAATGCCAATCAGGCGCTGTTTCAAAGCACCCTGGAGCTGCCCTTCAACAAGGAACTGGCAGCCGGCACGCTGAGCCGGGAGCGTTTTTGCCACTACATGATTCAGGACGCGCATTACCTCGTCGCCTATGGCCGCGCGCTGGCTGTCGCGGCGGCCAAATCCGATAACGCCGAAGGCGTGGTGCAGTTTGCCAGTGCCGCCAATGAAGCCGTGGTGGTGGAGCGCGCCCTGCATGGCGGCTTCATGCGCGACTTCGGCATTACGCCCGAGCAGTTTGCGGGCACGCCGCTGACGCCGGCTTGCCATCACTACACCAGCTATCTGCTGGCCACGGCCTGGAGCGCCACTTACCCGGTGGCCGTGGCCGCGCTGCTGCCCTGCTTCTGGATCTATGCCGAGGTAGGGCGCGACATTCATGCGCGCTCGGCCAAAGACAATCCATTTCAGGCCTGGGTGGATACCTATGCCAGCGAGGAGTTTCATGCGGCGGTGCGGGGCGTCTGCGCCACGGTGGATCGCCTGGCCGAAGAGGCCACCGAGACCACGCGCGCGGCCATGCATGCGGCTTACAAGGATGCGGCCCGGCTGGAATGGCTGTTCTGGGACAGTGCCTATCGCCTCGCCGATTGGCAAGGGTCGCTGCGCTGAGAGCCTGGTGATGCCAATGTGGTTTTGATTAAAAAATAATCAGCACTCCGATTATTCATTTCTGACAAGGACTTATCTCGCTTATTCAAGGCGTTGCCGGGGTTTGTCCACAAGCTTGTAGCGATTTGTTGGGGAGAACTGCTCTGCAGCCCAATTCAGACTTGCCTGAGCTGCTATGAAATGCAGAGTTTGAGGGTGCCAGGCCCTGCAGGGGGTGTTCTGCCTAAAAAATGGGCGGTTGTTGGGAAATCATTTGAAAACAAAGACTTGATCTGCTTATCCCGCTCACTGCCGAGTCTTGTCCACAAGCTTGTAGTGCCTGGGTGGGGAGAACTCGCTCCTTTGTGGACGGCAGCGCCCAATCTTCAGAAGCTATGGCGCCGGCCCGCCTCGACCAGGTGGTCGATCAGCGCCCGCACCTTGAGTGGCAGGTGGCGCGAAGGCATGTACAGTGCATAGGCGGTGCGCGGCGCGTAGTTGCCCGTCAACTGCCAGTCGGGCAGAACCTGTACCAGCGCGCCGCTGCTCAGCACGGCCTGGGCTGCAAAGTCTGCCACCAGGCCTATGCCCTGATGCTGCAGCGCCAGATTGATGATGCCCGTGCTGCTGTCCATGGACAGTGGTGCGTGAATGGCGACTTCGGTCACGGCAGGCGCCGGGCTGCGATCCTGGTCGTGCACCCATTGAAGCCGGCTCTGAAAGTCGCCATAGCCCAACGTGATGCATGCCACGCCATGCTGGCGATCCAGCTCCAGCGGATGGCCGGGTGGCTTGGGCAGGCCCTGTAGGTAGGCGGGCGAGGCCACGGCGATATAGCGTACCTGGCGCAGCTCGCGCGCCACCATATGGGGCGGCAGCTGTTCCGGGCGGGTCAGGCGAATGGCCAGATCCAGACCTTGCTGGGCCAGATCCTGCATCTGGTCGCTGAGACTGACGGCGATCTCCAGTTCCGGCCATTGGCGGCGCAGCGCAGGCAGCTGGGCGCTGAGCCAGATTTCACCAAAGATGGTCGGTGCCGTCAGCCGCACCGTGCCGCGCGGCACGCCGCTGTAATGGCCGGCAATGGCGTGGATATCGCTGGCCGTCTGCGCCAGCTGGCTGCAGGCGGCATAGACCTCGGCGCCCAGCTCGGTCAGGGACAGAGACCGGGTCGTGCGGTGCAGCAACTGCACGCCCCAATGGGCTTCCAGCCGCCCCACGCTGCGGCTGATCGCAGAGGTGGTCAGATCCAGTTGCCGTGCAGCAGCGGCAAAGCTGCGCAGTTCCACCACCTTGGCGAAAACCAGCATTTCAGGGAGCAAGCCGGGTTCTGTGCTCATGGGTTTACTTGATTGTTGATTGAAGGGCAATAGTAAGTGGAATAGGTATGTATTGATGCATAAATGTGATTGATGGACGATGCAGTCATGACTTCCCAGATCTCCTCCTCTTTGCAAGCGCTGGCTTCCAAGCCGGCTTTGGCCGCTGCGCCGCCGTCTGGTGGCACCTGGCGCATGATGCTGGCCATGGCCCTTTCTGGCACCATCGGTCTGCTGGTGGTGGAAAGCGGCCTGCCCGTGCTGTGGGTAGTGTGGCTGCGTTGTTTGCTTGGTGGTCTGGGGCTGGCGGCCTGGGTCGGGTGGTCGGGTCAGTGGTCACGGCTGAGCTGGCGCGAGTGCGGCTGGCTTCTGCTTGGCGCTGCGGCGCTCATCGTCAATTGGCTGTGCCTGTTCCGTGCCTATGAATACAGCGGCATTGCCATCGCCACGGTGGTTTATCACGTGCAGCCCTTTTTGCTGTTGCTGCTGGCAGCCCTGCTTCAGCGTGAACCAGTGCCGCTCAATCGCCTGCCCTGGCTGGTTTTGGCGTTGGTTGGCGTGGGTCTGAGCAGCGGCTTGCTGGGGCTGGCCGGCCAGGGCGCATCGCAAGGGCAATTGCTGGGTATTGGGCTGGCGCTGCTGGCGGCCGGTCTTTATGCCTTGGCCACCTTAGCCACCCAGCGGCTCAAGCGGATTGCGCCGGCGCAAATTGCCATGCTGCAGATGCTGGCGGGAGCGCTGAGCTTGCTGCCCTGGGTGTGGGGGCTGCGCGACCAGGCGGTCTTCGGCCCCAGGGCCTGGAGTGCGGTGCTGGTGCTGGGTCTGGTGCATACGGCCTGGATGTACACATTGATGTACACGGCATTTCAAAGACTGCAAGCGCAGGCGATCGCCGGCCTGTCCTTTATCTACCCTGTCATGGCCTTGCTGGTGGACCTGCTCTGGTTTGGCGCCAGGCCGCAGCCGGTGCAGTGGCTGGGCATGGCACTGATTCTGGGCGCGCTTGCTGCCTACCGACGTAGCGAGCGAAAAACCTAGTGAAAATGGCCTTCAGCGCTTATGTATAAAGCGCTGGTAGCTATTGTTTTTAAATCCAGGGGGTAATGGCCAGCACCAGTGGCATCAGTACGGCCGTGGCCACGCCGTTCAGGCCCATGGCCAGGGCGGAGAACGCGCCGGCCGTGGGGTTGAGCTGAATGGCACGTGCCGTGCCAATGGCATGGGCCGTGAGCCCGATGGCAAAGCCCTCGACCGCCGGGTCCCTGAGACGCAGGACGCGGCACAGCAGCGGCGCCATCATGGTGCCACTGATGCCGGTAATGGCCACGGCCACGGCGGCCAGCGAGGGCGTTCCGCCAAAACGCTCGGCCATGGGCAGGGCGATGGGAATGGTGGCTGACTTGGGGGCCACGGCGATCAGCGTGGCTTGAGAGCCGCCGAAAGCCCAGGCAATGCCCAGGGCTGAAAGCAGTGCGACCAGACAGCCCACCAGCAGTGCCACGCTGATAGGTAGCCATAACTGGCTGATACGTTCGCGCTGTGCGTACAGCGGGATGGCCAGTGCCACGGTGGCCGGCCCTATCATCAGACCCAGCAGGGAGACGCCGCTGCGGTAGGTTGCATAAGGCGTGCCCGTGATCATCAGAATGGCGACGATGACGACCACGCCTGTGAACACCGGTATCAGCAGCGGGCGGTTGCCGCTTTTTCGGTAGATGGCCATGGCCGCCATATAGACCAGCATGGTCAGCACCAGCCAGGGCAGGGGCGAGCCTTCGGCCAGGCTCAGCCAGGCGGTGTGCAGGCGCTCAGGCAGTGAGGTGCTCATACGCTGGCCTCCTGCTCTGCGGCGGACTCGTCATCCGGCTTGCGAGTGCGCTGGCGCTGCAGGCAGAAGCGGAAGGTGAGGGCGGTCGCGGTGAATGTGATGGCAGCTCCGGCAATGCAGGCCAGCACAAACGGCAGCCATTCACGGCGCAGATGGTCGAACTCCAGCATCACTCCCGCAATCACGGGGATGAAAAGCAGCATCATGTTCTGCAACAGCACCTGAGCCGTGTCTTCCAGTGTCTTGGGTAGGCGTTTGTAAAACAGCAGGCCCAGCAGCAAAAGCAGGGTGCCGATCAGCGCGCCGGGCAGAGGCAAGCCCGTGACGCGGGCCAGGAACTCCCCCAGTAGCTGAAAGGCGAAAAGAACAGCAAGCGCATACAGCATAAAGGTGGTCAGCTCCTGAATAATGAGCTGGCAGCCTGTTGCCAGGCAGCCAGCTCTGTAAGGGTGGGGTATGGGTTGGGTGAATAAAGGTAAAGCCGGCGGGTAACTATTGCGTGTCGCGGATGACAGGTTTATCTTGGGTCTCAGGCGCTTCGGAGCCGAAGCGGCCAGTCATCGCACGAGCTTAGGAGAAGTCACCATGCAAACCGCAGTCTATCGCGCACCTGTGTATGAACCTACGGTCGATGAATTGGAAACACTCAAGAAGCTGGAGCTGGGCGAGGATGTCTCCTTATGGTCTGCGGCCAAGGAGTATCTCTCCAGGCGCCTGCTGGAGCGGGGGCTGGTGGAGCAGGATGCTGAGAAGCATTGGCATATCACCGAGTCGGGGCGTATGGTGATCCGGCGCCAGCTCTGAAAAGCTCAAGGGTTAACCCCGGGGTTGCAGTTGCCTGATTTGAAGGCAACCTACCTTTCGGGCTGCAAGCACAAGGGATTGTGAGTATTTATCACCAGGATTTCACTGGATATTCACAATCTTATGCACATGAACTGTGGAAAAAATCGCTGTCGTCAACAGCGATTTTTTTATGATCTGAATCAAGCTAGGCTTGCGAGGATTGACAGCAACAGCTCTGGCTGACAGTCCAGATTTGGAGGTGCTTAAAACAGATCTTTGAGAGGGAAAAGATCCTGGGGACGGGCATGCGCAGTCCGCTCGGAGCGAATCGACATCTGTAGGGAACAAGGATGCGATCCCGACCAGACATGAGATCCGAAAGCAGGTGGATGCACCAGATTGGGCAAAGTTATGCACAGCGGCTGTGCAACTTCGAAAAAATGAGCGAACAAGATCGGCCCAGCCTTATCAGGCGGGAAAGACAGGTGTCTGTGGCGTATTGGATGCTCCGATTTCTCACACGGAGAAAGGAGGCTGCGCTAGCGAAGCTAGCTCTGGGCCGGATATGCCCGGAATCAGTGATATGCCTTGAAAGCATGGGATTCCTGGGCCCTGGCGCTTGTCCATGGGGAGGCGGATTTTAGCCCATATTGGGGTGCTGGAATTGCTCCAGGCGTTCTTCTGGCAAAAACACCTGGCGCCGAATGAGCTCGGGCGTGCTGCCTCGCCTTGCTTGGCTTGCATTGTCTGAAGGTATGCGGGTTGCTGCTGTCAGTACACGGTGAGGGTGTATTTGCGCGATGCAAAACAACCAGGGAGGGGGAGTCCGCCCTGGTTGCTTGACTGACGGTCAGCACAATGGGGGTGCTGTTGCGCTGTGATGGCTTTGAGCGGCCTACTCGCTTGTAGGCACGAAAAACAGGTACTCACCTGGCCCCATCTGCGGGGTGATCACATAGCCCTCGCACTGCCTGTCCTTGCACTTCACAGGGATGGCGCGGGGCCAGATGGTGGCTGCAG